>PBWR01000009.1 GCA_002727315.1 Alphaproteobacteria bacterium | reverse complement strand
CGTGACGCACAGCAGTCCCGGCTGAACCTGGTTGCAAACGAGAACAGCTAGGCGCCTTCCAGACAGTCGCGGAACATATCCGCATCCACATTCGCACCTGACAGGACGACAACGACCGTCCGGTTCCTGACATCGGCAAGACCTTCGAGCACGGCCGCCAAGGCGACCGCGCCGCCGGGCTCGATCACGAGCTTGAGCGACCGCCACGCAAAGGCAACGGCCCTGCGGACCGCAGCATCGTCGACTGCGACGCCCGTGACGCCAAGATTTCGTATGATTTCGAACGTGATTTCGCCCGGCGTCGGCGCCAGCAGCGCGTCACAGATGGAACTGGCGCCCGCGTCGTTCGCCACGCGCGCGCCGGTTTCGAGTGACCGCCGGGTGTCGTCAAACCCGACCGGTTCGACCGTTTTAATTTTGGTGCCGGGAAGCCTGTCGGCCAATGCGATGGCCACCCCGGCGCTCAATCCGCCGCCGCCGCAGCACACCAGCATCAAGTCGGGTTGAATCCCGAGAGCTTCGGTTTGGGCCGCGATTTCTAATCCGACCGTGCCCTGGCCGCAGATCGTCCAGGAGTGATCGTAAGGCGGAACCAGTGTCGCACCCGTCCGCTTCGAAATCTCGGCTGCGATATCCTCGCGGATCTCAGTGTTCCGGTCGTAGGAGACGATTTCGGCGCCGTATCCCTGTGTATTGTCGATCTTTGCGCGTGGTGCGTCGGTCGGCATCACGATCGTCGCGGGAATGTCGAAAATCCCGGCTGCGGCTGCTACCCCTTGTGCGTGATTGCCCGAGGAATAGGTAACCACGCCACTGGCGCGCGCGTCGGCCGGAATGCTGGAAATAAAATTGAATGCCCCGCGAAACTTGAACGAACCGGTGCGCTGCAGGGTCTCGGCCTTCAGCAGGACCCGCCCGCCGGTCAGTTCGTTCAGAGTGGGATTCTCGATGAGCGGTGTGTAAATCGCTTCAGCGGACAGCCGCTGGGCGGCCGCTTCGATATCCGCGACACCGGGTACGGCAAGGTCCGTCATGTGTTCTCTAGACCAAGGATAGCCGGCAATGCGGCGAGGCTGTCGAGTTCGACATCGGGGCGCGCGGGCAGATGTTCGACAGGTTGGCCGTAGCGGTTTATCCACGCGACCTTGAACCCGAACCCGGCCGCACCGGCGGCGTCCCAGCCGTTCGAGGACATGAAACAGATTCTGTCGGCCGCCACTCCCAGCCGGTCGACCGCGAGCTGGTAGACCTTCGGATCGGGCTTGAAGACGCCCACATCCTCGACGCTCAGGATCTCATCGAGCAAACGGTCGATACCCGATGCCGCGGCGGCGGCGTTGAGCATGTCCGGCGCTCCGTTCGAAAGAATGGCCGTGCGCATGCCCGCATCCTTCAGGCGGGTGAGTGCGTCGCTGACATCCGGGAACGTATCGAGCTCGCGATAGAGCGCCATCAGGGTTTCGCGCAATTTCGGATTGTCGATGCCGACCGCGGCAAGCGAGAAATCGAGTGCTTCGCCGGTGACCTGCCAGAAATCCGCATGATCGCCCATCAGGCTTCGCAACCAGGTGTATTGCAACTGCTTCTGGCGCCAGATTTTGGAAAGGCGTTCCGCGCTATCGCCGGTCTCTTCGCGGCAGTGCATGACGGCCGAGTTGAAATCGAGCAGCGTGCCATAGGCGTCGAAGACGCAGGCCTCGGTCCCTTCGATTCTGGCTTCGGTCATGGGTTCACTGCTCCACGGGTAAGCGGGGTGGTACCGATCGCAGCCAGCTGGGTGTCGCTCAGAAGATGGCGGTAGACCGGAACAGCTTCCATCACCCGCTGCACGTAGTTGCGGGTTTCACTGAACGGAATGGTCTCGATCCAGTCGAGCATATCGATATCGTCCTTTCGCGGATCGCCATACTCGCGGATCCAGCGGGTGACGCGATGGGGTCCGGCATTATAGGCCGCGAGTGCAAGAGGCGCTGATTGCTCGAAACGTTTCAGCATCCGCTCAAGATAGCTTCCGCCAAGCCGAATATTGTAGGCCGGGTCCGTGATGAGCTTGGCCCGGCTGTGGGACAGGGACAGGTCCTTGGCCACACGTTGGGCTGTTGCTGGCATCAGTTGCATCATGCCGCGTGCGCCCGCGCTGCTGATGGCGCGCCGGTCGAAGCCACTTTCCTGGCGGATGACAGAGAGGACGAGCGCGTGTTCGAGAGGGCCATTCTCCTTGATCTCGGGCAGCGGCCAAAGCGGGTAACCGGCTGCGCCGATAACATTGTTCAGCTGATTGGCGCGTTTTGCGGCCCGGACGGCCTCGCGTGGCCGGTCGGTCTCGCGCGCGAGCTGTGCGACGAGCAGGCGTTCTTCCGCGCTGTCGGCCAATCCCGCCAGCTGCAGAAGGAACGTGCTCAGGCTGGCATCCGCGCCAAGGCTGTACAGGCGCTGGACCAGCCCGACCAGCTCATGCTCGAGGAATTGTGCGCGTACCTCCGGATCGGACGGCAAGGCAAATTTGAACTGCGGTGCAGGCGTGCCCAGGGCGCGAAGGGCCTCCTGGCCATAGAAGGTTGCCGGGTGTGCCGCGGCGCGTTGCCACCAGTCCCGGGCGAGGGCTTCATTGCCGCGCGCGGCTGCCGCGCGCCCTTTCCAGAAGGCGCCGCGGGCGCGGCTGATGGGATATCGGACCCCGTCGTAGAGATTGGCGAAGTGGGTTTCCGCCGCATTGGGTTCGGCCAGGAAGGACAGGCGTATCCAGCCGGCCAGGAATTCGGATTCGGCGAACTCGAAGCCCTGGGTCAGGCCGTGTTCGGAGACCAGCCGGACGGCGTCGGTGTAATGGCCGTCGGCCAGCGCGCGGCGGGCCAGAATCCGTCCCTCGGTCGCCCATTTTTCCGGGCGGGGGCGGATGCCGACCAGCTCGTACAGAATATCGCGAGCGCTGTCATCCTTGCCCTTGCGGCGGCGCCAGCGCAGGCGTTCGTACCAGAGTTCCGGAGCGTCACGCAGGTTTTCCGGGACCCGTGATATGGCACCGTCGACACCTGGTGTCCGGCGAAGAAGGGCGATCCGGGCGTTGGCTAGGGCCGAGCTGTTCGGCCCGACGCGCTCGAGCATCCGGCGCGCGGCGCCATGGTTCTGGTTCCAGATCAGCCAGTCGAGCCGTGCTTCATGATCGGACCGGGAGATCAGGCTTCCATGACGGCGCAAGATCGCGCTTCCGGTTTGCCGGTCGATATTGAGCGTGGTCCAGTAATGCGGCGCGAGTTCGGCACGCTGTGCCGTCGCGCCGTTCGCGCGCAGGGCGTCGAGATGCGCCAGGGCGCCAGGACCCGAGATCGGCGGGTTGGCGTCGAACCAAGCGCGCAGGACATCGTTCGCAACCGTTTCGTCGATTGCTGCCTCGGCGTTGCGCTGCAGTTCGCGCTGGCGCGGCCAGTCGGGGTTAGCTTCGAGGAACGCGGTGATTTCGCCGAAGGAGCCCTTTGTGCCGCGTCGCTGGTAGTCGAGCCACAATGCGTACTTGTCGACCAGGGGTTCCACGCCCCGGTTCCGGTAGAGACGCACGGCCGTCCAGTTTTCGCGCTCGGCCGCGGCCACCAGGTCGCGCCCGTTCTTTTCGTTCGCCCTTTTGTCAGCGATGGCGTCGGGAGCGGTGATCGCCCAAATACCCGCGCCGGCGATGCATATTTCGAGCAGAAAGCGCGGAAATGGGCGGAAAATCGGGTGCATGACCAGGTTGGGCCTCCGGTCGGGGAGTGTAGGGACGCGACACTCTCATGACCAGTAACACATGGGTATTACGCAAGGGTTTGCACGCTTGCGGCTTGTTCGGGCTCATCCGAGCCGTTATCGTCCGCGAAATTACGCACATGGCCCGGAATTCAAGGGCAGGAGGACCGATATGTTCAAGGGATCGCTGACCGCACTGATTACGCCGTTTCGTGACGGCGAGGTCGACGAAAAAGCATATCAGGGGCTCGTCGAGTGGCAGATCGACGAGGGAACCGACGGAGTCATTCCGTGCGGAACCACCGGGGAGTCGCCAACCCTGAGCCATGACGAGCACGAGCGCGTGGTCGAGATGTGCATCGAGTCCGCCGGCGGCCGGATCCCGGTCATCGCGGGGACGGGATCGAACTCGACCGAGGAATGCGTCCGGCTGACCCAGCACGCCAAGTCGGCCGGCGCCGACGCGGCGCTGATCGTGACGCCTTACTACAACAAGCCGTCTCAGGACGGGCTCTATGCCCATTACAAGACGGTGGCCGACGCGGTCGATCTCCCGATCATCATCTACAACATCCCGCCGCGTTCCGTGATCGACATGTCGACCGCCACCATGGCGCGGCTGGTTAAGGACTGCCCGAACATCATCGGCGTCAAGGACGCGACCGCGGATCTGACGCGGCCGCTGTCGATGCGCCAGGAAATCGGCGAGGATTTCTGCATGCTCTCAGGCGAGGACGCGACGGTGATGTCGTTCATGGCGAATGGTGGCGATGGCTGCATTTCCGTGACTTCGAACGCCGCGCCGTGCGCGTGCGCCGAGATGCATGATGCCTGGCATGCTGGCAAGACCGCCGATGCCATGGCCATCAATGCACGGCTGTTCCCGTTGCACACGGCCCTGTTCGTGGAGCCGAACCCGGTGCCCGTGAAGTACGCGGCGTCGCTGCTCAAAAAATGTACCATGGATGTGCGTCTTCCGCTGACTCCGGCGAATGAGAACACGCAAAAGCAGGTGCGCGATGCGATGGTTTCTGCCGGTCTGCTGAACTAGCCGGCCGGAGACGACACCGGTCCGATGGCCAAGAAAAAGGCGCCGCCACGCAAGATCGCCGCGCAAAACCGGAAGGCGCGCCACGATTACACGATCGAGGACAATCTCGAGACTGGCCTGGTGCTGACCGGGCCGGAGGTCAAATCCCTGCGCGAAGGCAAGGGAAGCCTTGTGGATGCCTGGGCGGGCGAGCGCGACGGCGAGTTGTGGATGTTCAATTGCTACATCCCCAAATATGCCCCGGCGAAGAATTTTCCGCACGAGGAACGGCGGCCGCGCAAGCTGCTGGTGCACAAGCGCGAGTTCGACCGTCTGATCGGCGCCATCCAGCGCGAAGGCGTCACGCTGGTTCCCTTGTCGATCTATTTCAATGATCGCGGGATCGCCAAGGTCGACCTCGGTGTGGCCACAGGCAAGAAGAAGTACGACAAGCGCCAGGCCGAGAAGCAACGCGACTGGGACCGCCAGAAGGCACGCCTTCTGCGCGATCACGGGTAAGCAAATATCTGGAAAATTGTAATATTTAGGGGGTGTCAAATTTCGGCTTTTATTTGACGTTTACGTTAACGTAAACTAGTGACATGAATCAGACCTACACCATCTCGGACCTCGCCCGGGAGTTCGATGTCACCCCGCGAACGATCCGCTATTACGAGGCGGAAGGGCTGATTTCGCCGTCCCGCGACGGCCAGCGGCGGATCTACACCGCCCGCGACCGGGCGCGCCTTTCGCTCGTCCTGCGGGGTAAGCGCCTCGGCTTTTCACTCGCCGAGGCGAAGGAGATCATCGATCTCTACTCCGCGCCCCAGGGCGAGGCCTTCCAGTTGCGCACATTGCTCGACAAGCTGGATGCGAAGCGTGCATTGCTGGAAGACAAACGCCGGGATCTCGACGCGGCGATATCTAACATGGACCGCTACGCGGAACGCTGCCGCGAAAGGCTGCGTGATCTCGAAGACGTCAACGCGGAAGCCGCTGAATAGAAGGGCAGAACCCTTGTGTGCAAACGGCTTGCGGACGATCATGGATGCGCCGGCCAGGAGAGGAAAATGATCCCCAACGAGCACCCCACCCTGAACTTTGATCTCGGTGATACCGCCGACATGTTGCGCGATTCCGTCCGAAGCTTCGCGTCCGACAAAATCGCGCCGCGGGCCGAGCAGATCGACCGTGACAATGAATTTCCCATCGACCTTTGGCCCGAGATGGGCGAGCTGGGCCTCCACGGCATTACGGTCGAGGAAGAATATGGCGGCTCGGGGCTCGGTTACCTCGAGCATTGCATTGCCATGGAGGAAGTGAGCCGCGCCTCGGCCTCAGTCGGCCTGTCCTACGGCGCCCACTCGAACCTGTGCGTCAACCAGATCCGGCGCAACGGCACCGAGGAACAGAAGCAGCGCTACCTGCCGGGCCTGATTTCCGGCAAGGACGTGGGTGCGCTGGCCATGAGCGAGCCGGGCGCGGGCTCAGATGTGGTGGGCATGCGCACCCGTGCCGAGAAGAAGGGCGACCGCTACGTCCTTAACGGCAACAAGATGTGGATCACCAATGGCCCCGTCTCCGAGACCTATGTGATCTATGCCAAGACCGACCTCGACGCCGGGCCGCGCGGCATCACAGCGTTCCTGGTGGAGCGCGGGTTCAAGGGTTTCAGCCAGGCCCAGAAGCTCGACAAGCTGGGCATGCGAGGTTCGGACACCTGCGAGCTGGTCTTCGAGGATTGCGAGGTGCCCGAGGAGAATGTGCTGGGCGAGGTCGGCAAGGGCGTGAACGTCCTGATGTCGGGGCTGGACTATGAGCGCGCGGTGCTCGCCGCCGGTCCACTCGGGATCATGCAGGCCTGCATGGATATCGTCGTGCCCTACGTCCATGAACGTGAACAGTTCGGCAAGCCGATCGGCACGTTCCAGCTGATGCAGGGCAAGATCGCCGACATGTACGTCACCATGAATGCGTGCAAGGCCTATGTGTATGCCGTCGCCCAGGCCTGCGACCGAGGGGAGACCACCCGCAAGGACGCTGCCGGCGCAATCCTTTACGCCGGAGAAAAGGCGACGTGGATGGCGCTTGAGGCAATCCAGACCCTCGGCGGCAACGGCTATGTGAACGAGTATGCGACGGGCCGCCTCCTGCGCGACGCCAAGCTCTATGAAATCGGCGCCGGAACGTCGGAAATCCGGCGCATGCTGATCGGCCGAGAACTGTTCGAGGAAACCGCCTGATGCGCCGCTTCCTGCTGCCGTTCGCCATGCTGGTCGCCGTTGCGGCGGCGACCCCGGCCACGGCGATGGAGAAGGTCCTGACGGGTGCGGAGATCCGGGCCTGGATCAACGGCAACACGATCGATGGCACCTGGGCGGGATCCCACTACCGGCTGTTCTTCCGGACCGACGGCATTTCGGCCTATGGCGCCGACGGCGCACGGTTGGAGCTGAGGCGCTGGTGGGCGACCGAGACCGAGTACTGCTCCTGGTGGCAGGGCTCCGGTGAGGCGTGCTACCAGGTGCTGCGCGACAGCGATGAACTGATTTGGCGCACCAAGGGCGTCTTCAAGCGCAGCTACAGTGCGCGAGTTGAATCCGGCGACTGGCTTTCGGGACAATAGGGACAGGCGATGCGCCGGATTTCCACCAACTCCGAATTCGAGAAGGCCGTCGGCTATTCCCGCGCCGTGGTCGACGAGGATTACGTCCATGTCTCCGGCACCACCGGTTTCGACTATGAGACCATAACCATCTCCGACGATGTGACCGAACAGGCGCATCAGGTCTTCGCCAACATTGCCCGGACGCTGGCGGCTGCACGATGCTCGTTCGCCGACCTGGTGCGGGTCCGTTACTACATCGCCGATGCAGCCGACTTCGAAACGCTGGCGCCCGTGTTCAAGCAGTATCTCGGCCCCAATCCACCCGCCGCCACGGCAGTGATCGCGCAACTCATCGATCCGCGGATCAAGGTCGAGATCGAGGCAACGGCAAGGCGGCGCAATGGCGCCAATCCGCAGGGAGAAGGCTGATGCCATCGGTCGCGATCATCGGGGCGAGCCGAGGTATAGGCCTCAGCTTCGCCGAAACCTATGCCGCGGACGGATGGAAGGTGCACGCCACCACCCGCGCCATCGACCGGCCCGGCGACCTGGCCGATATCACTGGTGATGTTTCTCTGTATGGGCTGGATGTGCGCAACGCCGATCAGATCGCGGCCCTGGCCCAGGCCTTGGACGGGCGCGGCCTCGACTTGCTGATTCACAGCGCAGGTGTGCTGAGAGGTGTCGAGCGCGAGGAGATGATCGCGGTCAATGCCGATGCGCCCTTCAATGTGGTTGGTGCGCTTTTGCCGGCGGTCGAGCGGGGCGCGGGTAAAAAGATCGCGATCCTGACCAGCCAGATGGGTGCGCGTCATGGCGGCGGCACGCCGACATCCCTCTACGGTGAATCGAAATGCCTGCTGAACGACCGTTTTCGCGAGATCGAACCCGCGTGGCGGGCGAAGGACATCACGTCGGTCGTCTTTCACCCCGGCTGGGTGGCAACGAATATGGGCGGCCATGGCGCGCCGGTCTCCGTGACCGAGAGCGTCAGCGGCATGCGGCGGGTCATTAACGAGATGACCCAGGACGATAGCGGCCATTTCCTGACCTGGAAGGGAACGGAACACCCATGGTGACCGGTCGGGTGACATCATGACGAATGTCGCGATCATCGGCGCGAGCCGGGGCATCGGCCTCGAGCTGGCCCGGCAATACGCCGCTGACGGATGCCGGGTCTACGCGACGATGCGGACCCCGGACCGTCCGGGCGCCCTGGGCGCGTTGAAGGGGGATGTGCGCCTGCACCATCTGGATGTGACCAGCGACACCCATGTGGCGCGGTTGGCCGATGCCCTTTCGAAGGTCGCGATCGATATCTTGATTCACAATGCCGGCGTGAATCCGGGCCACGGCAAGGCGGACCCGGATACAACGGCCGAAGTCTTGCGCATCAATGCCGAGGCGCCGATCGTCACCGTTTCGGCGTTGCTGGACAGCGTCGCGGCGAGCGACCAGAAGAAGGTCGCGGTGATGTCGAGCGTCCAGGGGTCCGGCCGCCCACGCGCCGGCAGTCCCGACCTTTACGGAGATTCGAAGGGCGAGCTGAACAAGCGGTTTCGCGACATCGAGCCCCAGTGGCGCGACCGGGGTGTCGTCGCGATCGCTCTACACCCCGGCTATGTGCAGACCGACATGACGGGCGCCTATGCAGCCATCACACCGGCGGAAAGCGTGACCGGCATTCGCAGGGTCATGGCCGGCCTCAGCGCCGCAGACGCCGGATATTTTCTCGATTATCGCGGTAAGGAGGTAGCGTGGTAGAGGCAGAGCAACGGCTGATAACGGGGTATCGCGGTTTTCGGGCGCGCTACTACGAACAGTGCCCGGAACGCATGCACGATTTGGCGGTCCACGGGCAGTCGCCCGATGTCCTGTTCATCGCGTGTGCCGATTCCCGTATCGATCCGGCCCTGTTGTTCGACAGCGAGCCGGGAGAATTGTTCGTGGTGCGCAATGTGGCGAACCTGGTGCCGCCCTACGGCCCCGGCGAAAATCCCGACGCCACCTGCGCGGCGATGGAGTTCGCGGTTCGTGATCTCGGCGTGCAGCATATTGTCATTCTCGGGCATTCGGCCTGCGGCGGCATCAAGGCGCTGCGCGCGACAATGGCGGGAGAAGATCTGCCGCGCGACTTCATAGGCCCTTGGATCCAGAACGCCGCGGATGCATGCCCCTGCGATGCCGATGGTAACGTGCCGGAACAGGAAGCGGTGGAGCATGCCGGCATCCGGATGTCCTTGCGGAACCTCATGACGTTTCCGTGGATTGCCGAGAAGGTCGAGGCCGGTGACCTGCATTTGCACGGCTGGTGGGTCGATCTGCTGGCCGGGCGCCTTTGCGACATCAATCCGGATGGCGATGGCCTAACCCAACTCGTTGCAGGAGAAATCCCGGACAATGTCGCTGACTGACGAACAGGTCATGATCCGCGACATGGCGGGTGCATTCGCGGCCGAACAGCTCGCGCCGAACGCACCCGACTGGGATCGTGAGTCCCGATTCCCCGAAGAAGCCGTTCGGGGGATGGCCGATCTGGGTCTACTGGGCATGGTCGTGCCGGAAGAATGGGGCGGGTCGGGCGCCGACACGCTGACGCACGCGTTGGCCCTGGAGGAGATCGCTGCCGGTGACGGCTCGTGCTCGACCATTATGGCCGTGCACAATTCGGTCGCCTGCCTGCCGGTGCTGAATTTCGGCAGTGACGATCAGAAAGAACGTTTCCTGCGGCCGTTGGCAACGGGCGAAACCCTGGGGGCGTTTGCCCTGACCGAGCCGGTCGCCGGCTCGGATGCCGGCGCCATCCAGACCCGCGCCGAGAAGGCCGGAAACAAGTATGTACTCAACGGCACCAAGCAGTTCATCACCTCGGGTAAGAACGCCGACGTGGTGATCGTCTTTGCCAAGACCGATCCCGAAGCGGGCGGCAAGGGCATGAGTGCCTTCATCGTGCCGACGGACACGCCCGGTTATCGCGTCACCTCGGTGGAGCAGAAGCTGGGTCAGCGCGCGTCAGACACCTGCCAGCTGGTGTTCGACGATATGGAACTCACCCCCGACCTGCTGCTGGGCGAGGAGGGTGAGGGTTACCGCATCGCGCTATCGAACCTTGAAGGCGGGCGCATCGGCATCGCGGCCCAGGCGATCGGCATGGCGCGGTCGGCCTACGAGCACGCCGTCGCCTACGCCAAGGAACGCGAGACTTTCGGCAAGGCGATCATCGAGCACCAGGCGGTGATCTTTCGCCTTGCGGACATGCGCACCAAGATCGAGGCGGCACGCCAGGTCACTCACAATGCAGCGCGGTTGCGCGATGCGGGCGCGCCGTGCCTCAGCGAGGCGGCGATGGCCAAGCTCTACGCCTCGGAGATGGCCGAGGAGGTCTGCTCCGATGCGATTCAGATATTCGGCGGCTACGGATACCTGCAGGGGTTTCCGGTCGAGCGGATCTACCGCGACGTGCGGGTGACGAAGATCTATGAAGGCACCAGCGACATCCAGCGACTGATCATCGGCCGTGATATTGCGGCCGATTGAACGAAACACCGGGGGGAAACCATGTCCGATGCACCGTTAGAGTTCTTTTTTGACTTCAACAGCCCGTACGGCTACATCGCCGCACACCTGATCGACGATGTCGCGGCAAAACACGGCCGTGCTGTCGACTGGAAACCGTTCCTGCTGGGTGCAGTCTTCAAGGTCACCGGCGCCGTCCCTCTGCCCCATGTGCCCATGAAGGGCGACTATGCCCGGCACGACTTCGCCCGGTCTGCCCGTTTTCACGACGTGACCTACAACCCACCTGCGGATTTTCCGTTCTCGCCGGTGGCGGCGTCCCGGGCCGTCTACTGGGCCAAGGCGCAGGAGGTGGGAAAGGCCCGCGACATGACGCTCGCGCTGTACAACGCAGCGCTCGGCGAAGGAAAGGACATCGCAGGCCCCGACGCCGTAGCAGATGCGGCCGCGGCCGCCGGCTTCGACCGCGATGCACTGCTCGAAGGGCTGCAGGCCCCGGCGATCAAGGAACAGCTGAAAACGGAAACCGACGCGGCGATCGAGCGGGAAATCTTCGGCTCGCCCTTCATCATCGTCGACGGCGAGGCCTTCTGGGGTGTCGACCGGCTCGACATGGTCGACCGCTGGCTTCAGACCGGCGGCTGGTAGCGCGATCAATCGGCGGAGATGATCTCTTGATAGAGCGCGCGATCGATATTGCCACCGGACAGGACGACCCCGGCCGTGCGTCCGGCCATGGCGTCGCGCTCCTGCATCAGCGCGGCCAACGCCGCCGCCCCAGCGCCTTCCGCCAGATTGTGGGTGGTGCGATAGTAAAGGCGGATGGCGGCCTTGATTTCGTCCTCGCTGACGGTGATGACCCGGGCCGCGTGTTTGCAGACGATCGGTACGGCATCGGCGGCCGGCACTCGGCAGGCAAGCCCGTCGGCGAAGGTGCCCGCACTGTTGGTGGACACGGCCTCGCCCTTGGCGAAGGACAGGGCATACGCCGGCGCGTTTTCCGAGACGACACCGACAATTTCGGTCTTGAGACCCAGCGCCTCGCGGGCGGTGACACAGCCGGTCAGGCCGGAGCCGAGACCGATGGGGACATACAGCGTGTCCAGGTCGGGCGCGGCCGTGAAAAGCTCCATACCATAGGTTGCAATCCCGTGGGCCAGCTCGACGGCAAAAGACGGCACCATCTCGAGGTTGCGCTCGACGGCCTGTCCCTCGGCGTATTCCAGCGCGGCCTGGAAGTCGTGGCCGTGCACCAGCAACTCCGCGCCAAAGGCGCGCATGGCGTCGTTC
Organism: Alphaproteobacteria bacterium; assembly: GCA_002727315.1. GTDB lineage: Bacteria > Pseudomonadota > Alphaproteobacteria > UBA6615 > UBA6615 > UBA8079. The sequence continues at coordinate 87,665 of PBWR01000009.1, read as the reverse complement.
TTCTCGGTCGAGTTTCCCTCGGGCACTACGATGACGGCGTGGATGCCGCTGGCGCGCGCGGCGAAGGCGATAGACTGTCCGTGGTTGCCGCGGGTGGCCGCGATGGCGCCGCGGACATCGGGCTTTTCGCGGCGCAGCCGGTCCATATAGACCAGTCCGCCGCGCACCTTGAACGCGCCGATGGGCGTGTGGTTCTCATGCTTGACCCAGACATTTACACCGCTCGCCTCGGCGAGCAGGGGCCACGCATATTGCGGGGTCGGCGACATGGCCGCGTAGACCGTTTCGGCCGCGGTTTCGATCTCGGTTCTGGTCGGCAGCTGCGTCATGAGTGCGCTTTTAGCACAGCCGGCGAGGGCCGGAAGCCAGCTTTACGGAGCATTTCACGATGACCGTCCTCAAATCTAGCCTCGATCCCCGCTCGGAACTGTTCACCGAGAACACCGCTGCGATGCAGGCCGTGGTCGACGATCTGCGCGACAAGGCCAGGCAGATCGAACAGGGTGGCGGCGAGCGTGCCCGCGAACGCCATCTCGGGCGGGGCAAGCTGTTGCCGCGCGACCGCATCGACACGCTGCTGGACGAGGGCGCACCCTTTCTCGAATTCTCCCAGTTCGCGGGCTGGGAGATGTACGAGGATGTCATTCCCGCCGGCGGCATCCTGACCGGGATCGGCCGTGTGTCGGGCCGGGAATGCGTCATCGTCGTCAATGACGCCACGGTAAAGGGTGGCACCTATTACCCGGTCACGGTGAAGAAGCACCTGCGCGCCCAGGAGATTGCGCGCCAGAACAACCTGCCATGCATCTACCTGGTCGATTCTGGCGGTGCGAACCTGCCGCAGCAGGACGATGTGTTCCCCGACCGGGACCACTTCGGGCGCATCTTCTACAACCAGGCGACCATGTCGTCGGAGGGGATTCCCCAGATTGCGGCGGTGATGGGTTCGTGCACGGCCGGCGGCGCCTATGTTCCCGCGATGTCCGACGAGGCGATCATCGTCAAGGATCAGGGCACGATATTCCTGGCCGGCCCGCCGCTTGTGAAGGCGGCGACCGGCGAGATCGTCTCGGCCGAGGATCTGGGCGGGGCGGATGTGCACACGCGGATCAGCGGCGTGGCGGACCACATGGCCGACGATGACACCCACGCCCTGTCGATCGTGCGCCGGATCGTCGCTAATCTGAACCGGCCCAAGCAGGTCGGCGTGGAGATGGGTGAGCCGCGCGATCCGCTGTATTCGGCGGAAGAGCTTTACGGGCTCGTGAACGCCGATATCCGCAAGCCCTATGACGTGCGCGAGGTAATCGCGCGGATCGTCGACGGCAGTGAATTCGATGAGTTCAAGGCGTGCTATGGCGATACGCTGGTCACCGGCGTCACACGAATCCACGGCTATCCGGTCGGGATCGTGGCGAACAACGGCATCCTGTTTTCGGAATCCGCGCTCAAGGGCGCCCATTTCATCGAACTGTGTAGCCAGCGCGGCATCCCGCTGGTGTTCCTGCAGAATATTTCCGGCTTCATGGTCGGCCAGAAATACGAGACCGGCGGCATCGCCAAAGATGGCGCCAAGATGGTCACCGCCGTGGCCTGTGCCAACGTACCCAAGTTCACGGTGATCATCGGCGGCAGCTTCGGAGCGGGCAATTACGGTATGTGTGGCCGCGCCTACAGCCCCCGCTTCCTGTGGATGTGGCCGAACGCGCGCATTTCGGTCATGGGCGGTCCGCAGGCTGCCAATGTCCTGGCCCAAGTGCGCCGCGACAATATCGAAGGCCGCGGCGAGACCTGGAGCGAGGACGACGAGGCGGCGTTCAAGCAACCGATCGAAGACCAGTATGAACACCAGGGGCATCCCTATTACGCCAGCGCCAGATTGTGGGACGACGGGATCATCGACCCGGTCGACACGCGGCGCGTACTCGGGCTTGGGTTGTCTGCGGCGCTGAACGCCCCGATAGAGGAAACGCGCTTCGGCGTGTTCAGGATGTAGCGCTATGGCCAGCGAAGCGATCAAACTGGAACAGGATGGCGGTGTGGCGCGCATCACCATGGCGCGGCCGGAGAAGCACAATGCCTTCGACGATTTCCTGATCTCGGACCTGAGCGAGATGTTCGAGGCGACGGGCGCGGACGATTCCGTCCGGGTCGTCATTCTCCAGGGCGAGGGAAAGAGTTTCTCCGCCGGGGCCGATCTCGGCTGGATGCAGCGCATGGCGGACTATTCGGAAGTGGAGAACCTGGCGGATGCACGCAAGCTTGCCGCGATGGTGCGCAGTCTCAACGAATTGCCGAAACCGACCATCGCGCGGGTGCAGGGCGCGGCGTTCGGCGGCGGCGTGGGTCTTGTCGCGGCGTGCGACATCGCGCTGGCATCCCAGGCGGCCAGTTTTTGCCTGTCGGAGGCCCGCCTCGGATTGATCCCGTCGGTGATCAGCCCCTTTGTGGTCGAGGCGATCGGCGCGCGGGCCGCGCGCCGCTATTTCCAGACGGCCGAACGGTTCGACGCCGACGAAGCCCATATCCTCGGACTGGTGCACGAGGTCGTGCCGCGCGAGCGGCTTGACCACCGGATCGACGAGCTCGTGGAACTGCTGCTGGCCAACGGCCCCAATGCGATGGCCGCATCGAAGGGCCTGATCCGACGGGTCGCTTCGGGGCCGGTGGATGACGCCATGACCGAGGACACCGCGCGCCGGATCGCCGACATTCGTGCCACAGAGGAGGGGCGCGAGGGTGTTCGTGCCTTTCTTGAAAAACGGGAGCCGTCGTGGCGGATGACGACAAAGTCGTAAGCGTGGGAATCAGCCATCGGAGTTGGCTGGGGGCGGTGGCTTTCTCGGCGGTCATCGTGCTGCTGGTCGCGATCGGCGTGACCGACTACTTCGGTATGCTGACGATCGTCATGCTGGGCATCCTGTTGTTCCTGTTCGGCCTCGCCGAAATTATGCGTTATGTGGGTGAATCCGACGACCGGCGAGGTACTGACCAATGATCAAACGATTGCTCATCGCCAACCGCGGCGAGATCGCGGTCCGGGTCGCGCGAACGGCGCGCCGCATCGGAGTTCATGTGATCGCGGTCTATTCCGACACCGATGACGCCGCCATGCATGTCGCCGCGGCTGACGAGGCCGTCCATATCGGCCCGGAGGCGGCCTCGGAGAGCTATCTCAACATCGAGGCCGTCATTGCGGCTGCGCGGCAGACCAATGCCGACGCCATTCACCCCGGCTACGGGTTCCTGTCGGAGAATGCGCTCTTCGCCGAGGCGTGCGCCCAGGCCGGCATCCGCTTGGTGGGTCCTAGCGCCGCGGCCATGCGCGCGATGGGGGACAAGGCGGCGTCGAAAGAGGTCATGGGCAAGGCCGGCGTACCGCTGGTGCCCGGATATCATGGCGATGAACAGGACCCCGACCATCTGGCGGCCCAGGCCGGGGAGATCGGTTATCCGGTGCTGATCAAGGCGTCGGCGGGCGGCGGCGGACACGGCATGCGGATCGTCGACAGCGCGGATGATTTCGCCGATGCGCTCGCCTCGGCCCAGCGGGAAGCACAAGGCGCCTTCGGCAACGACAAGATGCTGATCGAGAAGTATCTGACGACACCACGGCACATCGAGGTGCAGGTGTTCGGCGACGATCATGGCCATGTGGTGCATCTATTCGAGCGCGATTGTTCGCTGCAGCGGCGCTACCAGAAGGTGGTCGAGGAAGCGCCGGCACCGGGCATGAGCGCGGAACGGAGGGCCGAGATCGGCGCCGTGGCGGTCGCGGCCGCACAGGCGATCGATTATTCGGGGGCCGGGACGGTCGAGTTCATCGTCGATGCGGCGGACGGCGGCGCTAATGGCGCTTTCTATTTCATGGAAATGAACACGCGACTCCAGGTCGAGCACCCGGTGACCGAGATGATCACCGGGCTGGACCTGGTTGAATGGCAGTTGCGGGTGGCCGATGGGGAGTCGCTCCCCTTGTCCCAGGACCAGATCGAGCTCAAGGGGCATGCAATCGAAGCGCGTCTTTATGCCGAAGACCCGCAGCGGGATTTCCTGCCTGCCCCGGGCCATGTCGTGGCATTCGAACACCCGGGTGGTGGCGCATCCGTCCGCGTCGATACCGGTGTCGCGTCCGGCGACGATATTGCCGTCGCCTACGACCCCATGATCGCCAAGGTCATCGCCCATGGTGATGATCGCGATGCGGCGATCGCGGCGCTCGACAGCGCCCTGGCCGACCTGGTGTGCGCCGGGCCGACAACCAACCAGGCGTTCCTGCGCCGCGCGGTGACCCATCCGGCATTCGTCGCCGCGGAGATCGACACCGGGTTCATCGACCGCCACGGCGACGACCTGATCGGAACCGCCCCGGAACAGGCCCGGGAGGCACTCACGTCCATCGCGGCCCATATTCTGGCTGTCCGCGGCGAGGATGAGCGACGGCGGGCGGCAGCACGTGGGGAGGCGAATTCACCGTGGGCGGCTGCGGATGGGTGGCGCGCCAACTTGCGCTCGCGTGAAGAACTGCGTTTCCGCGATGGTGACGAGGAACTTGCCGTCGGCGTGTTGCGGAGCGGTACTGTGACAAATCTCGTGCTTCCCGACGGGACAGACGCCGGACTTCCGGCCGCACCGACGCCGTGGCGTACATTCCAGCACGGACACACATTGTATGCCGTGCAGGCCGGTACCCAGGTGCGCCTCGACCGGATCGTCCCGGTGGAAGAGGCCGAATCGCGCTCGGGTGCGGCCGGCGGATTGAACGCGCCCATGCCCGGGAAGGTCGTCCGGGTGATGGTTGAGGCGGGCGATCAGGTGCAGCAGGGCCAGGCGCTGATGGTGCTTGAGGCGATGAAGATGGAGCACGCGATCACGGCGCCGGGTGTAGGCATCGTCGGCGAACTGTTCCACGCCGAGGGAGACCAGGTTGACGAGGGCGCGGAATTGCTGCGCCTCGAACCATTGGACGGATGATATGAGCCGACCCAGTCGAGTTGAAATCGTGGATGTGGCCCCCCGTGACGGGTTGCAGGCCGAACCGGGGAAAGTGTCGACGGCCGACAAGATCGAGCTGATAGACCGTCTCTCCGCGGCGGGATTGCCGGCGGTGGAGGCGGGCGCCTTCGTGTCTCCCAAATGGGTACCGCAAATGGCCGATACGGCCGACGTGCTGGCGGGCATCCAGCGCCGGCCAGGGACACGATATCCGGTTCTGGTGCCGAACGCCCGGGGTCTGGAGGGCGCAATCACATCGCGGGTCGAGGAGATCGCGATCTTCGGCGCTGCCTCTGAGACCTTTTCCCAAAAGAACATTAACTGTTCGATCGAGGAGAGCCTGGAACGGTTTTGCGCCGTCGCGGAGGCTGCGCTGGCTGCCGGCATGCGGGTTCGCGGCTATATTTCCTGCGTGCTGGGCTGTCCGTACGAGGGCGAAGTACCGATGGAAAATGTGGTGCGGGTTGCGCGCGAGCTTGACGCCATGTCCTGCTACGAGATCAGCTTGGGGGATACCATCGGCGTGGGCACCCCGGCCCGCGCACGGGCTATGATCGATGCGGTGTCCGAGGTGGTGCCGGTTGACCGTCTCGCGTTGCATTTCCATGACACTTACGGGCAGGCATTGGCGAATATCCTGGCGTGCCTGGATGCCGGGGTCGCCACACTGGATTGTGCTGTTGCCGGCCTGGGCGGCTGTCCGTATGCGCCCGGCGCATCCGGCAATGTCGCCACCGAGGATGTGGTCTACATGCTTGACGGCATGGATATCGAGACCGGTGTCGATATGACAGCCCTTGTGGATGCGGGGCGGTTTATCTGTGAAGCCCTGGGACGGGAGCCGACCTCCAAGGCGGCCCAGGCAATCCAGGCAAATGCCGGATAGATCGCGGAAAATCGGCGTTTCGCCGTAAACCTTTAGGAAACCATTAATCCCTAGGCTTGCCGATGCGTCGGCAAATGCTTGCCGCGCCCGTCGTTGTGGCCATAGAGGGTAGCGGGTTTGAGTTACCAGCTTGAGAGTTTGCGGATCCTGATCGTCGACGACTACGCCCATATCCGGCAGTTGTTGCGCACGATTCTCTATGCTGTCGGCATCCGCGCCATCGGTTTGGCCGAGGAGGTAGTCTCGGGCTTCGATTCCCTTTGCCGTCTCGACTACGATCTGGTGTTCACCGATTATCAAATGGAGCCGATCAGCGGCCTCGACTTGGTCGACATGATCCGGACATCGCACCAGAGTCCCAATCCCTACATCCCGATCATCATGATTTCCGCCTATTCCGACGAGGAGCGGGTGCAACTCGCGCGATCATCAAGAACAAGGGCGAGGGCAAGGGTGGCAAGGTCGGAAGCGATCTCGTCGAATCTCTTGTCGTTCTTGTGGATCGGATGGCGGGTTAACCACAGGCGCCAGTTCACCGTCCTGCAGGCCGCTGCTATTGTGCGGCCATGTCCGTTCATCTCGTAAAGCTCGCCGTTAGCATTGAATCCATCGATCATTTGCGCGAGCGCCAGAAACAGCGCATCGCCGAACGCAAGGCCGCCGGGGACGGGCCGGTCCTTCGTATTCTCACGCGCAACACACCGCGCCGCGGCGATGAGATCTTGGAAAATGGCGGGTCGCTCTATTGGGTAATTCGTGGGCGGATTCTGGTGCGGCAGCGGATCACCGCGATAGAGCCGGCGACCGGGAAGGACGGGACACCGCGATGTGCCATTCACCTGGATCGGAAGCTCGTGCGCGTGCAATCGAAGCGCTCGCGTCCGTTTCAGGGCTGGCGTTACCTGGAACCGGAAAACGCTCCGGCGGACCTGCCGTCAGGTGCCAAGGCGGAGCGCGAGCCGCCGCCGGAAATGGCCGCCGAGCTCCGGGAGCTGGGGCTGATCTGAGCGCTGTGCCCTAGGGCCGTGTGGTGCCCGTTGTGACATCGGACAAAACGCCGACGCGCGTGCCGGGCCCGGTGTAACGAATGGCCCGGCTGAGAATGATCACCGGCAGGACACCGGCGAGGACGATCGACAGGGCCGACAATGCGCTTTGTTCGAGCAGTTCGTCCGACGCGAACTGGTAGACATGGGTCGCCAGCGTGTCGAAGTTGAACGGCCGCAGGATCAGGGTCGCGGGCAATTCCTTCATACTGTCGACGAAGACAATGGTTGCCGCCGCTACCATACTACCGCGCACCAGGGGCATGTGAATGCGCCAGAGCGTGCGCGCCGGCCCGGCCCCCAGGCTGCGGGCGGCCATGTCCATCGACGGTCTGATTTTGCCCAGGCTTGCCTCGACTGCACCGAACCCGACGGCGAGAAACCGCACGACGTAAGCGAAGACCAACGCGAAGATGGTGCCACTGAGGATCAGCCCGGTGGAAACCCCGAACCACTCACGCGCCAGGGCGTCGACGGCATTGTCGAGCCGGGCGAAGGGAATCAGCACGCCGACCGCCAGCACGGCGCCGGGCACGGCATAACCCAGGAGCGCGACCCGGGACAGCACACCGAACCCCTTTCCCGACAGCCGCCGGCCGTAGGCGAGGAACACGGCGATCGAGACGGCGGCGAACGCGGCCACGGCAGACAGGGTTAGGCTGTTGCGCGCGAGCGCGAAGAAGGCGAGGTTCCAGGACTGATCGAAGAACACGATGGCGTGGCGCGTTAGCACGCCGGCCGGGATCAGAAACCCGATCACAATCGGAAGTGTACAGGCCACGATTGCGCCGACATGGCGATGTCCGCGCAGCGCGTAGCGGGGCGGTGCCTGATAACGCGACGAGGTATGATGGTATTGCCGGCCACGGCGTCCGATCCGTTCAAGGGTGATGAGGAGAATGACGAAGCCCAGCATCACAAGCGCGATTTGTGCGGCGCCTCCGGCATTGCCCATGCCGAGCCAGACATTGAAGACGGCCACCGTTAGGGTGTTGACCGCGAAATAGTCGACGGTCCCGAAATCGGCAAGTGTTTCCATCATGGCCAGCGCAATCCCGACCACGATGGCCGGACGGGCGAGCGGCAGTGCGACCGTGAAGAATGTTTGCCACGGCCCGCGCCCAAGCGTTCGGCTGACCTCGAGCACGCTGGCCGACTGTTCTTGGAACGAGGCCCGGGTGAGCAGATAGACATACGGATAGAGCACGAACGACATGACGAAAATCGCGCCGCCCATGGTGCGGATTTCCGGGAACCAATAGTCGCGCGAGGATTGCCAGCCGAAGATATCGCGTAGCAGCCCCTGGACTGGGCCCGCGAACTCCAGGATGTCGGTGTAGACGAACGCGACGATGTAAGCAGGGACCGCCAGTGGCAGGAGTAGGGCCCATTCGAAGATCTTGCGGCCGGTGAAATCGCAGGTGCTGACCAACCAAGCTGTGGTCGTGCCGATCAGGAACACGCCGATCCCGTTTCCTATCATCAGCAGTAGCGTGTTCCAGCTGTGGCGCGGCAGCACGGTCGAGGCCAGGTGCGGCCAGATGTTCTCCGTCGGGAACAACGCGACCAAGACAATCGCGCCGATCGGGGTCGCGGCGATGGCTGCAACAATCAATCCTCCCAGAATCCATACGCGCCCCGAAGTGGGGCGCGTAGGCATGCGCGCGCTGGCGGTTGTTGCGATCATCCCGGTGTCTTTGCCCGTTCGTCTAGTCGTTGTAGCCTACTTTGTCGACGAGCTTGAAGGCGTCGGCTCGATAGGCGGCAATCCGGTCGAGCGGCAGGTCGTCAGGGTGCATGTCACCCATGGAGCGCAGCAGCCCGGCCTGGGGAACACCGGCCACGATCGGGTACTCGAAGTTCTGCTCGGAGTACATCTGCTGGGCCAGATCGCCCGTCAGGAACTCCATCAGTCTTATCCCATTGTCCCGGTTGGGGGACGCCTTGGTCAGCGCCATGCCAGATATATTGACATGGGTGCCCTTCCCTCCGATGGAGGGAAACACGGGGTAGACGGACTGGGCCCAGGCAAACTGCTCCTCGTTCTGTAGCATCTTGCCGAAGTAGTAATTGTTGCCCAGGGAGATGTCGCACTCGCCCTCGTTGATCGCCTTCACCTGGGCCCGGTCATTGCCTTGGGGTTTGCGCGCGAGATTGGATTTGATGCCGCGCAGCCATTCTTCGGCCTTGGCCTCGCCATGATGGGCGATCATGGCTGCGGTCAGGGCGATCTGATACACGTGGTTGCCCGCGCGGGTGCAAATTCGCCCGGCCCATTTCGGATCGGCCAGCTCTTCATAGGCCTTTGGTGCATCTTCCGGTGCCACCCGATCTTTCGAGGCGTATACGATGCGCGCGCGCTTTGTGAGGCCGTACCAGTGCCCATCGGTCTGGCGGAATGCCGCCGGAATGGCGCTGGTCAGATGATCCGTCTCGACGGCATCAGTGACGCCGCTTTCATAGGCGTCATTTAACCGCCCGATATCGACGGTAAAGATCAGGTCTGCCGGGCTGTTGCGGCCTTCCTGTTTCAGGCGTTCCACCAATCCCTTCTTGGCGAATACGACGTTCACCTTCACGCCGGTCTCGCGAGTGAAGGCATCGAACATCGGCTGGATCAGGAACGGCTGGCGATAGGAATAGACATTGACCTCTCCGGGGTTCACCGCGGCCTGCTCGTTGGCAATGGCAGTGGCCCCAAGGGTGAGGGCTGCCAGGCCGGCCGCGGCAAGAAAACAGGATCGGTTTAACATAGCGAACTTCCTAAGGACTTATCTGCGAATGAGAACCATTAACATGTAGGCTCAACCTACTGCGTCTGAAACCATGTTGCAAGTAATTCTTAGTTGCAAGTTTGCCAGCATTGCTTCAGATCAATTTTCACCGGATTTCCAATTTTTTTGATCCGACCAGCCGTTTTGCTCAAGCGGCGTGCAGGGGTTACTCGGCAATGTGATCGGGCACGACATTCTTGTCGGTTCCCTCGGTGTCCGGTCTCTGAAAGACTTCGCTCAGCGCGTCTTCGATCGCTGCCGCCTTGTTCGGGTACGGCCACATGTGGCATCCGCCGACGGCGGTACCGAGATTGGCGTTGAGAATGGCAATGATTGCACGGAGCCCGATTTCAGGGTCGTGGCCGAAAACGATGTTTTCGCTCTCGTCGAAGGCAGGGGCCGAGTATGCGGTCATGGCGTATTCCGGATGCCGTGCCAAGCCCGCATGGAGCATGAATCATGGCCGTTAACCTTGCGGTTCGGCCATTAAGTACCAAAAATATCAGTGACTTGTTTGGATTCCGAAAGAAACGGTCGGCTCACTAGCCGCCGAGCGCTAAAACATGATGCCTTGTAACGGATGCGTACAATAATATTTCAATCCAACAGCGATCGATTCGATGCCCGTTTGCGCGGGTGCGAAAGTGGAGCAGATGCCGGACACCAAACAACCCGCCAAGGCAGAACCGCAGAAATGGCTGCAGCCGGATGGCGATCCGATTAGCTGCGAAGAATCGATTCTTGTACTCCGCGAGAACCTGATCGAGATCGAGGATATCTGTCAGGAGGCACTCGAAGATGCCGTGCTGATGGATGTGTCCGAAAAGCAATTCCGCGAGGTTCTGCACGACATGGTGGAGAAACTCGCAAATCCCTACAAAAAGGGCTGAAGCCTATCCGAGGGTCCCGGCGTGGGCCGCCTCGAACAAACCGCGGAAATCATCGGTGGTCAGCGCGACCGGATTGGCCAGCGCGGTCGGGTCGGCGGCCGCCATGTCCGCGAGTTCGTCGAAGCGGTCGTCCGGGACGCCCAGTGCCGCCAGCGTGTGCGGCATGTCGAACTGCTGACGAAGGTCCAGCGTCCACGCCACGAAGGCCTTGAACCCCGCTGTGGTGTCGGCTGCATCCTCCGTCAGGCCGATATAGGCCGAGATCCGGGCCAGCTTTTCCGAGATCGCATCCCGGTTCCGGGTCAGGACATAGGGCATTACGACTGCATTGGTGAGGCCGTGATGCGTGTCGTACAGGGCGCCAATCGGGTGGCTCATGGCGTGAATGGCACCGAGGCCCTTCTGGAATGCCGTGGATCCCATTGCAGCGGCGGCCAGCATGTTGGCCCGGGCCGCCAGATTGCCGCCATCCTTCACCGCAACCGTCAGGTTCTCGCGCACCAGACGCATGCCTTCCACCGCGACGCCGTCGCACAACGGGTTGTGGAACGGTGAGCAATAGGCTTCCAGACAGTGGGCCAGCGCATCCATGCCGGTGGCGGCGGTGATGTGCGCCGGCAGGTTCAGGGTCAGTTCCGGGTCGGCGATGACGATACCCGGCATCATGCCGGGATGTGTGATGATGACCTTCCGGTCTGTCGCCTCGTCCAGGACGACCGACGAGCGGCCGGTTTCCGATCCGGTTCCGGCCGTGGTGGGGATGGCGAGGATGGGGAGAGGGCTTACCGCCTGTTGCCAGTCGCGCCGCCCTTCCTCGAAGTTCCAGAAATCGATGCCGTCGTCCGGTTGGGCCGCTTTCAGCGCAATTGCCTTGCCGGCATCCAGCGATGACCCCCCACCGAATGCGATGATCCCGTCGCAACCGGCTGTGCGCAGGGCCGACACACCCGCCGTGATGTTCGAATAGACCGGGTTGGGTTTGATGTCCGAGAAAAGCGTGACGGGGACCTCTTCAGTGCCTGCTGCATCGATCGTCTGCGTGACCATGTCGAGACCGGCGAGACCGGGGTCGGTAACCAACATCGGCCTGGCAATGCCAAGGGCCTTGCAGGCCCGTGCCAGCATCGAAATTTTGCCGGCACCGAACCAGACCGTCGTCGGGAAGCTCCAGGCGCCCCGGAGATTGTCGGCGGTGGTGTTCATATGAGCCTCCAGGGTATCCGCGATACCGGTATTGGTTCTGTTCGATCTCGACCGGTCTAGGGGCCGAGTATCATATCAGCTCGAAATAGCGATCCAGCTCGGCCGTACTGATCTCGGCCTCCATCGGAAGCTGGCGTGCCTCCCAGTCGCGCGTCGCGGCGAAATGATCGACAAACGCATCTCCGAACCAGTCGCGCGCCGCCGCCGAACCCGCAAACCGGCTGGCGGCATCGGGCAGATTGCGCGGCAGGGCGAGATTCTCGGGATGTGTCAGGGCATAGGCATTGCCCGAAACGGCGTCTGTCGGCTCCAGGTTGTTTTCGACCCCGTACAGGCCCGATGCGATGGCGGCGGCGGCGACCAGGTAGGGGTTCGCATCCGCGCCTGGGACCCGGTACTCGAGCCGGTGGGATTTCGGACTGCCAGGGAGCACCCGGATGGCACACGTCCGGTTGTCGATACCCCAAGTTGCGTCTGTCGGGGCCCACAGGCCGGGCACCAGCCGGCGGTACGAATTCACGGTCGGGGCGACTATCGCCGTCAGCTCTGGCATGAGCGACTGTTGGCCGGCGATGAAGTGGCGCATGGTGGCGCTGATCCGGTGTTCGCCGGCCGGGTCGTGGAACGCGTTCGCCGTGCCGCCGTCACGGGTCAGGGAGAGGTGGAAGTGACCCGACTGCCCCGCCTCCTTGGCGCTCCATTTCGCCATAAACGTGGCCAGCAAATCCCGGTTCTGGACGATGGCTTTGGTGTAGGTCTTGAAGAGGCTGGCCTTTTCCGCCGCAGCCAGTCCGTCAGCCGCCTGAATGGACGCTTCGATGACCCCCGGCCCCATTTCCTCGTGTATGCCCTCCAGCCCTACCTGCATACGAGCCAAAGACTGAAAAATGTCAGTATACAAGGCACTTAAGGTGGTTTGGCGTAGAAGGGAATACCCGGTATTTCCCGGGGCTAACGGGGTCATGTTTTGGTAGTTCTTGGCGCGGGCGGTCTCGGTTGTTTCTTCGAACACAAAGAACTCAAACTCAAAGCCACCAAGGGTTTCAAAACCCATCTCCGAGGCCCGCTCGAGCACCTTGGTCAACACACCGCGTGGACATACCTGGGATGACTTATCCTCGAACGCTGCGAGAAACAGCCAGCAATCGTCTTCGAACGGGATCTGACGCCCGGTTTCGGGGATGATCCGCACCTGTGCATCGGGAAATCCGGTGTGCCAGCCGGTGAGGGAAATATTGTCATAGAGCTGGTCGTTGATGTCCCAGCCGAGCACCACATCACAGAACCCGAAACCGGTTTCGATGGCGTTGAGAAACTTGTCGCGGTGCATGAACTTTCCGCGCAGCAGGCCGTCCATATCGGTGAGGGCGACCTTGACGAAGTCGTGCCTGGAATCACGCACGCGCGCGGCGGCATCTTCGGCACTCCGGATGGGGCCTTCCGGCATAATCACGACTCCGTTCGGGTTCGCGCCGGATACTACGTCTCCCACACCAAGACGCCAACGCTCGCTATCAGTTGAATTCCCAATCTCGAGTCATTTGTGCCACTTTGCGGATAACGAAACTATCTGGATCGCAGTTTTCAGGAGCGCGCCATGAGTATCGAGCTGATCGTCATTCTCGCCGCCATCGTCGTATGTGTGGTGCTGGGGACATGGTCTGCGCTCGTTACAAAGGATAGCTGGGATGCGAAGCCGGTCGAAGGCGAAGACAATTTCGATTATCACAAGGCGACCCTCGGCATTCACCAGGAGCCTGGCGATGAAGACTGGGAGAAGGACCTGGACGCATTGCGCATGGATCAGAAGCACCGTTTGTGCTGACGTCCGAATGGAGCCTCAGTCCCAGTCCTCGGCATAGCTGAAATTGCGCGCCGCATAGTCGGCGTGAAACTCACCAAATGTGATCGGCGCGTACTGCGCAGGATTGTCCGGGCCAACGCAGGTCGGCAGGCACTCCATGCGTGCATCGACGTTCGGGTACAGGAAGAAGATGTTCGAGTGCCGGTCGCCTTCGGTGTCCTTGCGAACCCGATGGGGTGTCGCCTTGTAGACATGGTTCGACCAGTTGCGAAGAGTGATGCCGGTGTTGAACAGCAGTCCCTCGGGCACGACGGGTTGTTCGATCCATTCGCCCGATGGCGTCAGGATTTCCAGTCCGGGCTTCGTTGCCGGCGGTATCAATGACAGGAAGGACAGATCCAGATGGCCGGGAAGAGAGATCACCTCGGTCTCCTCGGCCACACGGGGATAGCAGGCGATCCGCGTCATGGAGCTCGAACGCTCGAAATGTGGATCGAAATGAGCGGGCGGCAGGTCCAGCGAGACCGACAATGGCGCCAGCAATTTCCGGGCGAAGGCCTCGAATGTGACGTGGAAATCGATGAAGGCCGTGCGCAGGCCCGGAACGGTCGTCTCGTCCGGCCATTTGTTGTGTCCCCGGAAGCGCCGACCCTTGCCATAGTCGGGATCGTCCGGCGTTAGGTCGAAGGTGAATTTGAAGGCTTCGCTGGCCTGGGGTGTTTTGGCCGTTTCGCGTGCTTCAAAAGTGTCGCGGTGAACCGAAACGTTGGGCGGCATGTAACCGCACTGGTGCCGGTTCATCCGGACCTTGAGCTTCTCCTCGGGTGGCAGGGCGAAGAACCGGCGCGAGACCTCGAAGGTGCGGGCGACGATCTCGGGATCGATCCCGTGATTGACCAGGAACAGAAAGCCCATGCCCGTGCAGGCGGCGTGGAATTGCGATGCGGCCTGTTCGACCGCGCGTGGCGCGCCGGCCAGAACCGGGCCGATATCGATGACCGAAATTTCGTTCGGATCGATCTTCGCCGATGCTTGCACGCTCTCGTCCTGAACGGACATGGCTGAACTCCGATGCGGGTCTGGCAGACGTCGCAAACTAGCATCTGGCCGCCGGGGCGGCCAGATCGCGCCGCTGCAGATGGGTCACGTCAAGGGATGTTCCCCAGCGTTCCTCTAGATACTCGATCACCAGCCTGCGGTGACAGCGATGGGGCGTGTCCTAGCTGCAAAGCAGGCAGGCGCCCTGGTCCTGACTTGGCATCCGGGCCAGAACTCCATTCGTGACGAAGCCCGGATCCCCGCCGGACGCTACATGGGCAATGTCGTGGTCCAGATGCGGCAGCCCGACGGCGCGCTCAGTGACGTGCCTTGTGACGTTACGTTCGCATTTGCGCACCTGACGTTCCGGCCGGATGGAGATATCGTGTTTTGAACCGTCTAAAGCCGCCGGTAATTCGACGATTCCGGGCGTCTCGGATATAGTGCCGCTCTGGAGACGCTTGCGATGCCGCTCGACCAGACCCGCACGAAATCGACCCCAGGGGCCGGGACCGGTGTCCAGGTTTTCCATTCTGCGTGCCCGCATGATTGCCCCAGCACCTGCGCGCTGGAGGTCGATCGCCTGGACCCGCAAACCATCGGCCGGGTGCGCGGTGCGAGCGCCAATCCGTACACGTCGGGCGTCATCTGCGCCAAGGTTGCGCGGTATGCCGAGCGGGTGCACCACCCGGAGCGATTGACGGTCCCGCTGCGCCGGGTCGGCGACAAGGGCATCGGGCGCGACGCGTTCGAGGAGATCACCTGGGACGAGGCCCTGGATATGGTCGCCGAAAACCTGATCCGCGCGGCGGACAAACACGGTCCCGAGACCGTCTGGCCGTATTTCTATGCCGGCACCATGGGACTGGTGCAGCGCGACGGCATCGAGCGATTGCGTCATGCAATGGGCTATTCGCGCCAGCACTCGACAATCTGCAACGCGCTGTCGGATGCCGGCTGGTTCGCCGGTGTGGGCTCGAAATGGGGTGTGGATGCTCGGGAAATGGCCGAATCCGACCTGATCGTTATCTGGGGCTGCAATCCGGCCAGCACCCAGGTCAACGTGATGACCCATGCAACCCGGGCACGCAAAGGTCGCGGTGCAAAGATCGTCGTGGTCGACCCCTATGCGACCGAAACCGCGAAACAGGCGGATATCCACCTGATGCCCGATCCCGGTACCGACGGAGCGCTCGCCTGCGCGGTGATGCATGTCCTGTTCCGCGACGGTTACGCCGATCGCGAGTATCTGGAGAGTTACACCGCAGGTCATGCAGCGCTGGAAAGCCATCTGCAATCACGTACGCCGGCCTGGGCATCGGAGATCACATCGATCCCGGTCGAGGAAATCGAAGCTTTCGCCCGTCTCTACGGGCAGACCCAGCGCAGCTACCTGCGCCTTGGGTTCGGCTTCTCACGGTCGCGAAACGGCGCGGTGCAGATGTTCTCGGCGAGCTGCCTGCCGGCGGTCACCGGGGCCTGGCAATATCCGGGCGGCGGGGCGCTCTATGCCCATGGCGGCCTGTACGGGATCGACAAGACACTGATCGAGGGGCTCGATCTGTGTGACCCCAGGACCCGGATTCTGGACCAATCGCGTATCGGGCCGATCCTGACTGATGACCCACAGGACCTGGGTGACGGGCCACCGGTGACGGCGCTGTTCATCCAGAACACTAATCCGATGAACGTCGCGCCCGAGCTCGGCAAGGTCCGCGAAGGCTTCCAACGCGAAGACCTGTTCGTGTCTGTGCACGAACAGTTTCTCACCGAGACGGCCGAGATGGCAGACATCGTTCTGCCGGCGACGACGTTCCTGGAGCATGATGATTTCTACGTTGCCGGTGGTCACACCCACCTGCAGGTTACCCGTGCCGTCATCGAGCCGGTCGGCCAGGCGCGTTCGAACCATGCGGTCATCTGTGCTCTCGCCGCGCGACTGGGCGCCAAGCATCCCGGCTTCGAGATGGATGCCTGGACCTTGATGGATGAGACGTTGAAGCTGTCGGGGTATGCGGATGCGGAGACGATCTGGGGCGGACACTGGGATGATCGCGCACTGTCCTTTGAGAAGTCTCACTTCCTTGACGGTTTCGGGTGCGCGGACGGCAAGTTCCAGTTTTCGCCCGACTGGTCGAAGATCGGCGGCAATCATCAGGGCATGCCGAAATTGCCCGATCACGACACGGTCATCGATGAACCCGACAGCGATCACCCGTTCCGTCTGGTGACTGCCCCGTCGCGGAACTATCTGAACACGAGCTTCACCGAAACCGCGAGCAGCCGCCTTCGCGAGGGCCGGCCCGAGGCACAGATTCATCCCGACGTGTGCGCCGAGCTCGGCCTGTCTGCCGGCGATCCGGTGCGGATCGGAAACGATCTGGGCTCCGTCGTGGTGCATGTGCGCCCGACGGACGGGCTGCGGCATGGCACGGTCGTGGTTGAGAGTGTCTGGCCCAACCGGGCCTTTGTCGAGAGGATCGGCATCAACCTTTTGGTCAGTGCCGATCCGGGCCGCCCGAACGGCGGTGCCGTGTTCCATGACACGGCGGTCTGGATGCGTCCCGCGTGAGCATGAACTCCGCTTTCACATCAGCGCCAAAAAGCGGCGATGACCGCCAACCCCGTGCGACGGTGGTCGTGCTCGGCAACGAGAAGGGCGGGACCGGGAAATCAACCTCGGCGATGCATCTCATCGTCGGGCTTCTTCGGGAGGGGTACACGGTCGGTGCCATCGATCTCGACGCGCGCCAGGGCAGCCTGTCCCGCTACTTCGACAATCGGCGGATCTATGCGGCCAAGATGGGCATCCACTTGCCACACCCGACATATCGCGCCGTCGGCCGAAGCGAACTGCGCGACCGCTTTGCGGCAGAGCAAGAAGAGCAGGGACGGCTGGAAACTGTGCTCACGGAATTGTCCGCGACCTGCGATGTCGTTGTGATCGACACGCCGGGCAGCGACAATCCGCTTTCGCGCGCTGGGCATTCCCATGCCGATATCCTGATCACCCCGATCAATGACAGCTTCCTCGACCTCGATCTGCTTGGCCGTATCGATCCGGAAACCAACGAAGTGCTGTCACTCAGCACCTATGCGGAAATGGTCTGGGAACAGAAGAAGGCCCGGGCCCTGCGCGACGGCGGGTCGATCGATTGGATCGTCATGCGCAACCGCCTCGCGGCGCTGGATTCGCGTAACAAGCGCAACATGGATGTGGCGCTTGAAGTACTGGCCGGGCGGCTGGGGTTTCGGCTCGCGCACGGGTTCAGCGAACGGGTGATCTTCCGGGAACTGTTTCTGAAGGGCCTGACACTCCTTGATATTCGCGAGGAGGGGGCCGATGTCACATTGACCATGTCCCACCTTGCCGCACTGCAGGAAGTCCGGAACCTCCTGCAGACGATCGGGGTTCCCGAGGCGGCGGACGAACTTGCGACGGCGCGACAGGAGATGCAGGTTTGATGTCAGGCGACGAGGACAATACCAACGTCCCGGCCGGCCGCTCGTCGCGGACGGAAATCGACGCCTTCCTGCAAAAGGTGGCCGCGACACCCCAGACGCGTCCTGCAGGCCGGCGCGGGCGCTTGCTCTTTGCCATCGATGCGACGGCCAGTCGCGAGCCGACCTGGGACATGGCCTGCCAGATTCAGTCGGAAATGTTCGTATCGACCGACGATATCGGCGGCCTGGAAGTCCAGCTCGCATTCTATCGGGGCTTCGGCGAGATGAAGGTCACGAGTTGGCTGGATTCTGCCGACGAACTGGTGCGCCGCATGGTTAAGGTGCGTTGCCTGGCCGGGCGCACCCAGATTCGCAAACTGCTTCGCCACGCGCTCAAGGAAACGGGACGGTCAAAGGTCGATGCGCTGGTGTTTGTCGGTGATGTGGTTGAGGAAGACATCGACGAGCTCGGACATCTCGCCGGGAAGCTCGGCCTGGAAGGCACGCCGGTGTTCATTTTTCACGAGGGCGGCGAGCCGATATCGCGCCGCGCCTTCGAGCAGATCGCCAAACTGTCCGGCGGTGCCTATTGCAGTTTCGATACGGGCAGCGCCCGGCAGTTGCGCGATCTTCTGGCGGCCGTGGCGGTGTTCTCGGCCGGTGGGCGCAGGGCGCTGGAGGATATGGGCGCGCAGAAGGGTGGCCGGGTATTGCAGATTGCTGACCAGATGCGCGGCCAACGCTAGGATGGTGCCATGTTGCCCTGGCTGATTTTCGCGATCTTCGTCCTCACGGGTCTTTATCTCGTCGGGCGCTGGTTCGTCAGCGCGCAACCGGCAGATATTCTGCGCGCGCTGCGTTGGACGGGTGCGATCATTCTGGTTGTCGGACTGATCGCGATTGCCCTGTCGGGCCGCTGGAACATGATCTGGGCGCTCCTGTTTCCAGCCTTGCCGTGGTTCTTCCGCCTGCGTGCCCTGAACACAATGCGAAAGAATGCCCAGGGCCCCCGTGCGGGTCAGACGAGCCAGGTCGAGACCCGGTTTCTGCGGATGACCCTAGACCATGATTCCGGCGACATGGACGGCGAGGTGCAGGAAGGCCCCCATGCGGGCAAGATGCTGTCGGCACTCAAGCTGGGTGAGCTGATCGAGCTATGGCGCGTTTGCGCGGGCGAGGAGGATCGCTCCCGGGCGGTGCTTGAGAGCTATCTCGACCGAAACCACCCCGATTGGCGAGATGTGACCGGGGCCGGGCAGGCGGGGAGCGAAAGCAGCGGCGGTCAAAGCCCCTGGACCCAGTCCGGGATGAGCGCCGACGAAGCCCGAGAAATCCTTGGCGTGTCCACGAACGCGAGCGACGAAGAGATCGAGGCTGCCTATCGCACGGAAATGAAGCGCGCCCATCCCGACCAGGGTGGCTCCGACTGGATGGCTGCGAAAGTGAACCAGGCGAAGGATGTGCTCCTGAAGCGGTAATCACGTACGCTTGCGCGGTATCCGCCCGCTATGGCAAAAGTCGGCACTTGCCGATCGGCACACCGAAAACGGACTTCCGAACACATCCGATGACCAGTCGCGTACGCAAGGCGATTTTCCCTGTCGGTGGCATGGGCACACGGTTCCTGCCCGCCACCAAGGCAATGCCCAAGGAGATGCTGCCGGTCGTGGACCGGCCGCTCATCCAGTATGCCGTCGACGAGGCGCGGGCGGCCGGTATCGAGCAGTTCATATTCGTGACGGGCCGCGGCAAGAGCGCCATCGAGGACCATTTCGACCGTAGTATCGAGTTGGAAGCCTCGCTTGAGGAGTGCGGCAAGTCTTCGGAACTGTTCGATCTGCGTGAATCCGTCCTGGAGCCCGGCAACATCGCGTATGTGCGCCAGCAGGAGCCGCTGGGCCTCGGCCATGCCGTCTGGTGCGCCCGTCATCTGGTCGGTGACGAACCCTTCGCGGTGTTGCTGGCCGACGACTTGATCCAGGCCGATGTGCCCTGTTTGCGGCAGATGGCCGACGTACACGCGGAAACGGGCGGAAACGTCATTGCCGCGATGGAAGTGCCGGACGAACACACGTCGCGATACGGCATTATCGATTGCGGTGGCGCCGACGGACGGGTGCAGCCCGTGGAGGGACTGGTTGAGAAGCCCGCCCAGGGAACCGCGCCTTCGAACCTGGCGGTCATTGGCCGCTACATTCTGATGCCCGAAGTATTTGCAGAGCTTGAGCGCCGGGAGACAGGTGCGGGCGGTGAAATCCAGCTCACCGACGCCATGGCACGGCTGATCGGACATCAGCCGTTCCACGGGTTTGCCTTTGATGGCCGCCGGTTCGATTGCGGTGACAAGCTCGGGTTCCTGGAAGCCAATGTGGAGTTTGCATTGGCGCGCGACGATCTTGGCCCGGGCGCCCGGGACATGCTGGAGCGGATCGGAGACGTTTCGCCATGAAGATCGCGATGGTCGGAACCGGCTATGTGGGGCTTGTCTCCGGCGCGTGCTTTTCCGAGTTCGGCTGGGACGTTGTTTGCGTCGATAACAACGCCGGTAAGATCAACATGCTGGAAGCGGGCGAAATGCCCATCTACGAACCGCGTCTCGACGACCTGGTGGCGCGCAACGTCGAAGGCGGCCGGCTGAGTTTCACGACAGACCTAGAATCGGCTGTCTCCGGTGCCGTGGCGGTGTTCATCGCGGTTGGCACACCGTCCCGCCGTGGCGGCGGCCATGCCGATTTGAGCTATGTGTTCCAGGCCGCCGAGGACATCACGCGCTATGCCGATGGCTACACGGTGGTGGTGACCAAATCGACGGTACCTGTGGGAACGGGCCGTGCGGTGATGCGCCGGATCCAGGCGGTGCGGCCGGACGCGGAAATTGACATCGCGTCGAACCCCGAGTTCCTGCGTGAAGGATCTGCGATCGAAGATTTCATGCGGCCGGACCGAGTCGTGATCGGCGCGGACTCGGAACGCGCCCGCGAAGCGGTCAGCGTGCTGTACCGGCCGCTGTTTTTGCGGGACACGCCGATCATCCATACAAGCCTTGAGACGGCCGAACTGATCAAGTACGCGGCCAATACGTTCCTGGCGACCAAGATCACGTTCATCAACGAGTTTGCCGACCTATGCGAAAAGGTCGGCGCCGATGTTCAGGACGTGGCCAAGGGTATTGGTCTGGATGGCCGGATCGGCAGCAAGTTTCTGCACGCCGGCCCCGGCTATGGCGGATCTTGTTTCCCGAAGGATACCGAGGCCCTAGTGCGTTCGGCCCAGGACGCCGGTGCACCAATTTCCATCGTCGAGCAGGTGATCGAGATCAACGCGAACCGTAAGGAGGCGATGGCCCGCAAGATCATCGATGCGTGCGGTGGAGACGTGCAGGGCAAGACGGTTGCGGTCCTCGGCCTGACATTCAAGCCGAATACCGACGATATGCGGGATTCGCCGAGCCTGGTGATTGTGCCCCGTTTGGTCGAGGCCGGCGCAACGGTGCGCGCGTTCGATCCCGTGGGAATGGAAGAGGCGAAGAAGCTGATCGAAGGGCCGGTCTGGTGCGAGGATGCCTATGACGCGGCGCAAGGCGCAGACGTGGTGGCAATCCTGACCGAGTGGAACGAGTTCCGCGCCCTCGATCTGTCCCGCCTGAAAACCTCCATGACCCAACCCGTGATGGTCGATCTGCGAAATATCTACCGGCCCGACGAAATGCAGGAAGCCGGATTCGAGTATGTGTCCGTGGGCCGCGGCACGGTCCCGGTGGCAGGCCAGGGATCCGCATGACAAAACCTCATAGTTTCGATCCCACGATCCTGCGCGAGTACGACATTCGTGGCGTGGTGGATGATACCCTGACCAGGGATGACGCCTATGCGGTGGGCCGCGGCTTCGGGACCTGCGTCGTCAATGGAGGCGGGGATCAGGTAGCGCTCGGTTTTGACGGTCGCCTGACGTCGCCAGACCTGGCCGAGGCTGTCCTCGAAGGGTTGATGGCCTGCGGCCTCAACGTAAAGCGCATCAATATGGGGCCGACCCCGATGTTGTCCTTCGCGATCCGTCATTTGGATACCGGGTCTGGCATCATGGTCACGGGTAGCCACAACCCGTCGGACTATAACGGCTTCAAGATTACCCTGGCGGGCAAACCGTTCTTCGGCGAGGACATCCAGAAACTGGGCAAGATCACCGAAGCCGCGCAATACGCTGACGGGACCGGCAGCGTCGAGGATATCGACGTGCGCGAGGATTACGTGGCCGTGCTGGCACAAGAGCACCAGCCGCTGCGCATGGCGCGCGTGGCCTGGGACCCGGGCAACGGCGCGGCCGGGGAAGTCCTGAAGATGCTGTGCGCGCGCATGCCCGGCCACCACTATGTCGTGAACGGGATCGTGGACGGAACCTTTCCCGGCCATCACCCGGACCCGACCGTGGCGGAAAATCTGGTCGATCTGCAGAACCATGTGCGCGAGAACGAATGCGAGCTCGGCATCGCCTTTGACGGCGACGGCGACCGGGTGAGTGTGGTTGACGGGCAGGGCCGAATCCTCTGGGCCGACCAGTTGATGGTTTTGTTCGCGCAAGATGTGCTGCAGGACGATCCCGGTGCGACGATCATTGCCGACGTGAAGTCGAGCCAAATCCTGTTCGATGAAATCGCACGCATGGGCGGGGTGCCTACCATGTGGAAGACGGGCCACTCCCTGATCAAGGCGAAGATGGCGGAGACCGGCTCGCCGCTGGCGGGTGAGATGAGCGGGCACATCTTCTTCGGCGACCGCTATTTCGGGTTTGACGATGGATTGTACGCGGCCGTCCGTCTGCTTTCCCTGTTGGAGCGGCAGGGCATGACCCTGGCGCAGATGCGCGATCGGTTGCCGGCCGTTTGCAATACGCCGGAGTTGCGCTTCTCGTGTTCCGAGGACCGCAAGTTACAGGTCATTACCGAGGTCGAGGCGCGCCTATCGGATGCGAGCGCCGATGTCTCGGGAATCGACGGCGTGCGCGTGAACACCGCGGATGGCTGGTGGCTGTTACGGGCCTCCAACACCCAGGACGTGCTGGTTGCGCGATGCGAGAGTCATTACGAATCCGGCCTTGCCCGGCTGAAACAAGATTTATCCGAGCAACTGACCCAAAGCGGTATCGAGGCACCCGAAGGGCTTTGATTATCGGGCAATTCTGCCTGTCACCGGACTGACCGGTGTTTCTCATGCATCAAGACACAGGCCGAGAATAGGTTCGCTGCGGGTTGGCGGAGCCCCTACGCTTGTCGGGTCTTTCACAACCCGTGAATCACGCAATGAAACTTGGATATTTCGCGATGCCGGTGCACCCGCTGCACCGCAACTATACCGAGACACTGGAAGAGGACCGTCAGACGGTCATCCTGTGTGACGAGCTCGGTTTCCACGATGCTTTCATCGGTGAGCATCTCACGGACAAGGCCGAGAGCATCACCAATTCGATGATCTTTCAGGCGACGCTGATCCACTCGACAAAGCAGATCAAGCTGGCAACCGGCACCACCAACTTGTCCCACACGCATCCCGTGCTGGTCGCGACCCATGCCGCGATGCTTGACCATTTAGCGCGGGGGCGTTTCATCCTCGGTGTCAGCCCCGGGGCCTTGCGTTCCGATGCCGAGGCGCTCGGGATCATGGGTGAGGACCGTAACCAACTGTTCGCCGAAGCGATCGACGTGATCCTTGAAATATGGGAGCGTGACCCGCCCTACGATATCGATCTGCCGGACAACCGGTTCAAGGTGACGACCAGGGAGACCCTGTTCGAGGAAATTGGTGTCGGCATCATGCCGAAGCCCTATCAGCAACCCAGGCCTGAGATCGTTGGCACCGTGGTCGCGCCGTTCTCGAAGGGGGTGATCGCGATGGGGCGCCGTGACTTTCATCCCCTGTCGGCGCACTTCCTGCTGGGGAAATGGGTGACCAGCCATTGGGAGAACTATCGGCAGGGCAAGGAAGAGGTTGGCCTCGAGGCCGATCCGGCCGACTGGCGGGTCGCGCGCGCGGTCTTCGTGTCGGACGACGATGCGACGGCGAAACGGTATGGGCGCGAGGATGCCTCCAGCCCCTACCGTTTCTACTACAGCCAGATTTTCACCAAACTGAAGAGGTCGAACCGCCACGCCGTATTCAAACACGATCGCGATGAGCCGGACGAGGCGGTGACCCTGGAGCGGGTTCTCGACGATTTCGTCATCTGTGGCACCGTAAACGATGTCGTGGATCAGATTTTGGCGTTCCGCGAAGTCACGGGGGATTTCGGCGAGTTGGTCTATGCCGGGATCGACTGGGCCGATGAAAAACTGGCGCGCCGCTCGATGCAGCTGATGGCCGAGGAGGTCATGCCGCGGGTCAACGCCGCGATCGGACAGTCGGATGTGGCGGAGTAGGGACTAGCCGTTTTCCCGGCGCCGGATCATGAAGGGCGCGTGCAACCCGAACACCATATCGCCGTCCTGGTTCGTCACCTCGGCGCGCGCGAAGACAATGCCCCGGTCCGGCCGGCTTTTCGATGGCCGCACCTCTTCGACGATGAGCTTTGCCGTCAGCGTGTCGCCCGGGCGCACGGGGGCGAGCCAGCGCATCTTGTCGATCCCGGGTGAGCCAAGGGAGGCACATCGCGCCAAAAGCCCGTCGACCAGAAGGCGCATATAGACAGAGCCGGTGTGCCAGCCACTCGCGATAAGCCCTCCATAGGGCCCGGCAGCGTCATCGGTCAGGTGGAAGGCTTGCGGATCGTACTGCGTCGCGAAGGCGACGATTTCATCCTTCGAGAAGACGTGAGAGCCGAGCTCGAAGCTCTGGCCCGGCGAGAAATCTTCCAGGTGTAGGATATCCATTGCCGCGGTATGCGCACCGTCGGATATCGGCGCGCGGCGTCGGCGATTTGAATGTCACCGCTCGGGGTTACCGTGGCGCAGGGAAGCGCGGTCCGTCTCAGCTGGCGGCATATATCGCGGGCATTGTCCTGTTCCATGCCGACGATGCGGGCGCGATAGAGCGTGTCCTTGCCGTCGACCAGCGGCAGCACCTCGATCGAGGCTGTGACCGGCAGGCTGCGCAGCTGCTGGGCGGCCTGTCCGGCCGCAACCCGCGCTCGGTTGAAACCCTTGAAGGCCCCGACCTGGACGCCCCAGTCGAGCGAGTTGGCCAGCTGTGCCAGGGCAAGGCGTGCAGGTGTTCGTGAGGACCCCGGTGCAATCCCCGGCACGATTGGTTTGGGACGGGGCAGTGCGGCGAGGGTCGAGTTCTGTTGCGCCCGAGCCCAGGCCCGGTTCAGCAGCGAAGCCATGTGGGTGTCGCGTGACTTGCCCGTTTTCCCGCCGAACACGACCCCGATCAGGCGAACGCCATTGCGTTCGGCCGACGCGACGAGATTGAATCCGGATGCACGGATGTAACCGGTCTTGATGCCGTCCATGCCCTCGTAGGTTTTCAGCAGATTGTTATGGTTGCTGTAGGTCCTGTCCGCATAATTGAAGGTCAAGTCGGAGAAATACGCGTACCGCGTCGGGAAACGATTGAGCATCGCCTTGCCGAGAATGGCCATGTCGCGTGCGGTGCTGAGCTGGCGACGGTTCGGCAAACCGGAAGCATTCTTGAACGTGGTCCGGCGCATGCCCAGTTCGCGGGCGCGCCGCGTCATCATCTGGGCAAACTTGATTTCGGTACCACCGATCGCTTCCGCCACAATTGTCGCCACGTCGTTCGCCGATTTGACCGACAGCGCCCGGATCGCCTTTTCAACGGTGATCGTCTCGCCGACCTTCAGTCCCAGCTTGGATGGGGTCTGACCGGCTGCGCGGCGGGACACGGGCAGTTTCTGATCGAGCGCGAGTTTTCCGGTGTCGAGCGCCTCGAACACCATGAACAGCGTCATGATCTTCGTCAGGGAGGCGGGGAAATTGCGGGTATCCGCAT
The DNA here is from genome assembly GCA_002727315.1 of Alphaproteobacteria bacterium. Taxonomy (GTDB): domain Bacteria; phylum Pseudomonadota; class Alphaproteobacteria; order UBA6615; family UBA6615; genus UBA8079. Next base: position 61,645 of record PBWR01000009.1, on the reverse strand, counting down.
TGCGCGCGTAATAGACCTGACCGGTATTCGCATCCATGACGAAGGACGCGTAACCGGCTTGTGCGTGTGTCGACATGACGATCGCGGAAAGCGCGAATACAGCCATGGCAAGCATCCGAACAGGCCGTCTGGACGCGGACGCGACGCCACACGTCGCCGCCCGCCAAACCCGGCCAAAACCCGATACAATGCCCATCGACACAAACCCCCGGACGATTCTTTCAATTGAATCAATGTGATTCTAGTGAACTGTTTGTATTCATGTAAATACCATGATGCAATTAACTGATCACTAACCAAGATGGACCACATGCGAATAGGGATCGCCAGACGCCTCATCACCCCGGCTGCCGTGCTGTTCGGAGTTGCCGCCTGTACAACCTTCACGGAGAGTGCCGACAATCCGCTCGGGCCATGGGAACTTCAGCGTTCCGAGACGCTGCTGATAGACGCCCAGGCACGCGAGATATCGAACGCGTTGGCCGATGATGAGAGTTCATCGCCGCCATCGGCCGGTCAGAGACTGCGCAGCAACGAGTTCTACTGGGCCGTTGCGGCCTGCCGTGATGGACAGTTTCGCCTTTTGGCGTTCGAACAGGACAAGGTCGATCTGAAGTCGCTCCCGTTCCGCGGACCGTTCCTGGCCCACGATGAGACTGGGATCGGTTTCTTCGACGTTGAACGGGTCGAGGGATTCGCGGACAATGCCTTTGAAATCAGGATCAATGCTTGCGGCGACGGGATCACCGGTCGCTTCTAGTGGGTCCGACAACCGGGGGAGTGTTTGCAATGGCGTTGCTGAGGCGTGAGGACTATCCGCCGCAGGTGCCGCGGCCGGAACCGGTCCTGGAATTTCAGGCCGAGCTGTGGGACCGCAGCCGCGATGTGGAAGGTGTCGATACGGCCTGGGGCGACGATATCTATCAGCGGATCGCGGTCTATCCTGCGCCCGACCCGTCCGGTGTCGTGTTTGCCTTCATTCATGGCGGGCGCTGGTCGAGCGGTCACAAGGAGGCCATGGCGTTCATGGCACCAGGCTTCCATGCCGCCGGGATCACGTTTGCCAGCCTCGGGCATCGCTTGGCGCCGAACCTATACGACGACGGGTTTTCCGACCTTTGCAACGGCCTGGCCTGTTTGTCGGCCAACGTCGACCGATTTGGCGGTGACGCTCAGCACATCTATATCGGCGGGCATTCATCGGGCGGTCATTATGCTGCGCAACTGGCGCTGACCCGCGACTGGCAGGCCAGGCACGGTTTGGTCCGTGACGTGGTCAAGGGGTGCCTGCCGATATCGGGGGTCTATGACGTCTCGGAAGGCGCATTCGAGGATTGGCCGCCGCCCTGTCTGGCCGAGGGCGATGACGGCCGTGAGAAGAGCCCGATCCACCGGATCGCCGAAACACCGCCGCCATTCCTGGTCACCTGGGGCAGTGACGATTATACGTTCCTGATTCCCCAGGCGAAGGACCTGGTGCAGGCATTGGCCGATGGTGGCGGTGACGTCGAGTCACTCGAGATCGCCGGCAAGACCCATTTCACCGTCCTGGGTGACGGGGCCGACCCTGGTGGAGAATGGTCGCGCCGTGCCGTGGCGTGGATCGCCGAACACTGACCGACCCGCGAATTTCGCACCGGAAAAGCTGAGTCCGCTGCCGACGGCGGCGGTTCTGTCACACATGAACCCCGCGGAGACCCGCTGATACCGCGAGTGCGAATAAAAATAGTGCAGTGCACAAAAAATCATTGACACTAGGCCGGTCCTTCCCCATATTCGCGTCATAACGCAGTGCAGCATATGTATTATAACAAGGGGTTGGACATCATGTTCTGCCGACCCATAGGAATTTGTGCGACGCAACGCATGATATCGAAAGGAAGGTCAGAGATGGCTACCGCGAAAAAGAACGGCACCGCTGCTTTCGCCAAGAGTTACGAGCAGTTCTACAACCAGGCGCGTGAGCAGCTGGACAAGGCCCAGAAGTCCGCGTTCGAGAACATGGACCAGATCACCGATTTCAACCGTGAAAACGCCGAGGCGCTGATCGTTTCGGGCAACATCGTCGCCAAGGGCGCCGAAGTGGTCGGCAAGGAATTTTCTGCCTATGCCCAGAAGGCGGCCGAGGCCAACATCGAAGCGGCCCAGAAGCTCAGCGCGGTCAAGAACCCGCAGGAGTTCCTGGACCTCCAGGCCGAGCTCGTAAAGGCCGTGTTCGACGATTTCATCGCCGAATCGAGCAAGCTGCAGGACATGTCTACCAAGGTTTCCAACGAAGCCGCGCAGCCTCTGAACGACCGCATCAACAAGGCTGTTGAGACCTTTTCAAAGTCTATCGCCGCGTAACTCTCCTCCCTTTACGTAGCGGTTTGACGGCCCGGCCCGGGATTTGCGGTCGGGCCGTCTGCTTTTCGGAGCCTTGTCTTCGCCCGTCAGGCTCCCAATTATAAGGGCGAAGCCTTCCACACCACGAATTCACGAACGCACCGGGCTCGGCTACAATGAACCCGAGGTTCAAAGGATATCGAGACGTAGGATGTTAAGCAGTCTCAACGGGTTGCATGAATATGCTGGGCATTCGCCGCGTGCGTCCGACGACGATTCGGACGATGCGATCGGTGGCGGCAATGACAGCAACACCGGGATTGCGACCAAGACCCGTGCAAAGACGAAAAAGCCGTCCATGTACAAGGTCCTGATGCTGAACGACGACTATACGCCGATGGAATTCGTGGTGATGGTCCTCGAACGGTTTTTCGAGAAACAGCACGAAGAAGCGATCAAGATCATGCTGCACGTTCACCAGAAAGGTGTCGGCGTTTGCGGTGTGTTTACCTACGAAGTGGCAGAAACCAAGGTCACGCAGGTGATGGATTTTGCGCGCAAGCACCAGCATCCGCTGCAATGCACCCTCGAAAAGGAATAACGCGCGACTATTTGATGATGTAACCGAGTGACGAAGCCCTGACGGGAAAGGTACCGTTCACAAATGCTGTCCCAGAACCTGGAACAATCTCTGCACCGTGCGTTGGCGCTCGCAAACGAGCGGCACCACGAGTATGCGACGCTCGAGCATCTGCTTCTGTCACTCACCGAGGATCAGGACGCGGTGGCCGTGTTGCGGGCCTGCGGGGTCGATATCGACCATCTGCGCCGGGATCTGTCCCAGTATATCGATGAGGAACTGTCGAGCCTGATCACCAGCAGGACCGAGGAATCGAAGCCGACGGCCGGGTTCCAGCGGGTGCTGCAGCGCGCTGCCATCCATGTGCAGTCGTCCGGTCGGGAAGAAGTCACGGGTGCCAACGTGCTGGTCGCGATCTTCTCCGAACGTGAAAGCCACGCCGTCTACTTCCTGCAGCAGCAGGAGATGACGCGCCTGGATGCGGTCAACTACATCTCCCACGGCATCGCCAAGGTGCCGGGCCAGGAAGGCAACCGTGCGGTGCGCGGCGCCGAGGAAGAAGATATCGATGGCGAGCCCGTCATCAAGAAGGGTCAGGAGGCGCTGGGCGCCTACTGCGTCGACCTCAACCAGAAGGCCGAGGACGGCGATATCGATCCGCTGATCGGGCGCGAACTCGAGGTTGAGCGGACGATCCAGATTCTGGCCCGGCGGACGAAGAACAACCCGCTTTATGTGGGCGATCCGGGCGTTGGCAAGACGGCCATCGCCGAGGGCCTCGCCAAGCGCATCGTCGAAGGCGAAGTGCCCGAGGTTCTTGCCGACGCGACGATCTTTGCGCTCGATATGGGCGCGCTGCTGGCGGGCACGCGCTATCGCGGCGACTTCGAGGAACGCCTCAAGGCGGTGATTACCGAGCTTGAGGAGACCGAGGGTGCGGTTCTGTTCATCGACGAGATCCACACCGTGATCGGCGCCGGCGCCACATCGGGCGGCGCCATGGATGCGTCCAACCTGCTGAAGCCGGCGCTCGCCAGCGGCAAGCTGCGTTGCATCGGCTCGACCACCTACAAGGAATACCGCAACTATTTCGAGAAGGACCGTGCACTGGTGCGCCGGTTCCAGAAGATTGACGTGTACGAGCCGTCGGTCGAGGACACGGTCAAGATTTTGCGCGGCCTGAAGCCCTATTACGAGAAGCATCACGATATCCGGTACACCGAGCAGGCGATCCGCACCGCGGTCGAGCTGTCGGCGCGCTATGTCGGCGACCGCAAGCTGCCGGACAGCGCCATTGATGTGATCGACGAGACGGGCGCGGCCCAGTCGCTTCTGTCGCCGTCGAAACGCAAGAAGACCGTCGGCGTGAAGGATGTGGAAGCCGTGGTCGCCAAGATCGCGCGCATCCCCCCGAAATCCGTCAGCCGCGACGACAAGACGGCCCTGGAAAATCTCGAACGCGACCTCAAGACCATGGTGTTCGGCCAGGACAAGGCGATCACTGCCCTGTCGAGTGCCATCAAGCTGGCGCGTGCGGGCCTGCGCGAACCCGAGAAGCCCATCGGTGCCTATTTGTTCTCGGGCCCGACCGGCGTCGGCAAGACCGAGGCCGCGCGCCAACTGGCCCGGTCTCTCGGGATCGAGCTTACCCGTTTCGATATGTCGGAATACATGGAGCGCCATTCGGTCTCTCGCCTGATCGGTGCGCCGCCTGGCTATGTCGGGTTCGACCAGGGCGGCCTGTTGACCGACGCCGTGGACCAGAACCCCCATTCGGTGCTGCTGCTCGACGAGATCGAGAAGGCCCATCCCGACCTGTTCAACATCCTGTTGCAGGTGATGGACTACGGGAAGCTGACAGACCACAACGGCAAGAATGTGGACTTCCGCAACGTCATCCTGATCATGACCACAAATGCGGGCGCGGCCGACATGGCCAAGCCGGCCATGGGCTTCGGCTCAGGCGTGCGCGAAGGCGATGACGAGGAAGCCATCAATCGGATGTTCACGCCGGAGTTCCGAAATCGTCTCGACGCCGTGATCGGGTTCAACAACCTGTCGCCCGATGTCATAGGCCGAGTGGTCGACAAGTTCGTGATGCAGCTTGAGGCCCAGCTCGGCGACCGTGATGTGACCATCGTGCTCAACGATGCGGCCCGCACATGGTTGTCGAAGAAGGGCTACGACCCGTTGTTCGGCGCCCGGCCGCTGACTCGTGTCATCCAGGAACACCTCAAGCAACCGCTCGCCGAGGAACTCCTGTTCGGCAAGCTGACCAAGGGTGGCACGGTGAGTGTCGGTGTCACGAAGGGTGAGTTGAGCCTCTCGTTCGAGGAGGACAAGGCGTCATCCAAGAAGGGTCGCAAGGGCGGCGGGTCGGGCAAGTCACGCAAGAAGCCGACGAAGGACGATTCCGACGATGGCGGTGCGGACAGCGGCAAGGAGCCTGCGCTCGTCGAGAAGTAGGTTTCAGTCCTCCTGCCGGTAGGGCAGGTGCTCGGCGTAATTCTCCATTTCCCACTCCACTTCGCGCTCTTCCTCGCGGCAGAAGCGCTCGACCGCGTCGCGGAAGCCTTCGTTCGGGATAAAGTGGCCGGAGTAAGTCTGCACTGGCTCGTAGCCACGCTGGATCTTGTGGGGGCCTTGCGTGCCCGCCTCGACTGTCGAAAGGCCGTTGTCGATCGCGAACTCGATGGCCTTGTAGTAGCAGGCCTCGAAGTGCAGGAACCGAAAGTCGCCGAGGCAGCCCCAGTTGCGCCCGTAGAGCGCACTCGTGCCGCGCAGGTTCAGGGCACCGGCGACGGGCAGGCCGTCCATGTCCGCCATCACGAGCACGATCCGCTCGCCCATCCGGTCCTGGGCTGCTTCGAAGAATTCGCGGGTTAGGTAGGGGTAGCCCCACTTGCGGTCATAAGTGTCGACGTAGAATTGATAGAACGCATCCCAGTGGTGGGATTTGATGTCGTCGCCCGACAGGGCGTGCACCGTGATGCCCTGTTCGTCGACCTGGCGGCGTTCCTTGCGGATCATCTTGCGCTTGCGGCTGGTCAGCGCGGCCAGGAAATCCTCGAAGGTCTCGTAGTCGCGATTGTGCCAGTGGAATTGACGGCCGACCCGCTGGATCCAGCCGGCCAGGCTCATGATGTCGTAGTCGCGCTCGGTCGCGAAGGTGACATGCACCGAGGACAGTTCCAGCTTCTGGCAGATGGTCTCGAGCGCGCGCAGCAGGGTCAGGCGCGCATCGTCGCTGTTCGGCCCACTGCCAGCCAGCAGGCGCGGGCCGCCGACCGGCGAGAAGGGAGCGGCCACCTGCATTTTCGGATAGTAGCGTCCGCCCGCGCGCTCCCAGGCATGGGCCCAGCCATGGTCGAACACGTATTCGCCTTGGGAATGACTCTTCAGGTAACAGGGCGCGACGGCGATTATATTGCCGTTGGCTTCCTCGACCACGACATGCTGGGGCAGCCAGCCGGTTTCGTTGGACGCGCAGCCGGTCTCCTCTAGAGCTAGCAGGAACGGATAGCCGACAAACGGATTGTCCGGTCCGGCCAGGGTCTCCCAAGTGTCGGGCGGAATGTTCGAGATATTCTCGAAGACGCGGGCGGAAAGTGCTGTGTCTCCGTCGGGCATGGCGTCAGTCTAATCCTCGCGTGCGGCGGCACCAAGCCCCTCGCCGCGTCCGGGATACTCGAACTCCAGGGTCGAGTGGCCGATCGCGAACCGTTCGGCGAGCAATTTCTTGATCGCCGCCTTGATCTCCTCCATCCGGTCCATATCGACCGGGTCGACAACCACATGGGATTCGAGTGAGCGCCGGTGTTCGTCGATATGCCAGATATGCACGTGATGAATGTCGTGGACGCCTGGGACGGCCAGCATGGCGTCGGTAACATCGGCCAGCTCGATATCCTCGGGCACGCCCTGCATCAGGATGTGCACGGCCCTGGGTATCTCGAACCCGGCATGGACCAGGATGTATCCCGCGATGACGAGGGTGACGATCGCATCGACGAACAGCCAGCCCTTGAGGATGATCAGGGTGCCGCCGACAATCACGCCCACCGAGGCTAGCGCGTCCGACAGGTTGTGGATGAACGCGGCGCGAATGTTCATGGAATGGCGCGCCATGGCGAAGGTCAGCATCGCGGTCACCACGTCCACCGCCAGCGCGATACCGCCGATGATCACGACGGTCCAGCCTTTCACCAGTTGCGGGTCGAGCAGCCGGTCGACCGCCTCGACGATCAGGAACAAGCCGATGAAGATCAACCAGGAGAGATTGAAGAACGCGCCGATCATTTCGGCCCGTCCGTGGCCGTAGGTGTGGTTTGAATCGGCGGGCTGGCGCGCAATCCGCCGCGCGATCAGGGTGATGGCCAGCGCCGCGGCGTCGGACAGGTTGTGAATGGCGTCCGCGATCAGGGCCAGCGATCCCGAGAACACGCCGCCCACGATCTGTGCCACCGTCAGCAGGACATTGACGGCGATCGCGACTGCGAGCCGACGGTCGCCGCCCGGCGTGTCGGGCGGGCGCGGGCCGTGGGAGTGATGAACGCCGATTGAACCGGGCCTAGCGGATTTCGAGGATCGCCTCGACTTCGACTGCGACACCGGCCGGCAGGGACGCCATTCCGACCGCAGCGCGGGCATGACGGCCGGCCTCGCCGAAGATCTCTCCGAACAGGTCGGACGCTCCGTTGACGACGGTCGGTTGCCCCGTGAACTCGGGCGTGGAGGCCACGAAGCCGGTGAGTTTCACGACACGCGTGATCCGGTCGAGATCACCACCGAGCGCTTCGCGGGCCTGGGCGAGGATGGCCAGCGCACACACGCGGGTTGCTTCGGCGCCTTCCTCGGCGCTGAACTCGTCCCCGAGCCGGCCGACGAAACCCGGCTTTCCGTCGACCATGGGGATCTGCCCGGAAATGAACAGCAGATCGCCGGTCTGGACGTAGGGAACGTAGTTTCCGGCGGGAACGTTGGCGGGAGGGATTTCGATCCCGAGCTCGGCGAGGCGCGCGTCGATGGTGCCGGCCATGGTTTCATGCTCCTGTCATGTCCGTGTGCGAAAACTCTGGCGTGCGCCACACCATAACGTTGCGGCGGCCACGGATTAAGAAATAGGCCCTAATTCAGATAAAAAAACCGGGGTGCGCCTACCTTTGCACACCCCGGAGGTCAGGGAGGAGAGTGTGACCCGTCGTCAAGCGGACTGACGTGGGGTCGACCATTCGGGCCATAGGGGTCCGGCCCGGCCCGAATTCCTTAGCTACACCCGCTGGTACCGCCGCAGGTGTCGCATTTAAGACATGTTCCGTTCCTCACGAGAGTGAAATTGCCGCACTCGGTGCACGCATCGCCTTCATAGCCTTGCAGCCGTGCCTGGCGGATGCGCATCGAGCGCTCTTCCTGGACCACGTATTCCAGATCGAGTTGGTGGCCGCCCGGCGTGGCCATCGGGGTGACCACCGCCTCGGCCAGACCGTCGGTGCCCGTCGCCTCGGTGCTCGCCTCGGGTGCCGGCTCGACGGTCTCCAGCTCCTGGCGTCCACCCTCGATCACCGACAGGGTGCTTTTGCGCACATAGCCCGTGCTCACCACCGATCCGCCCGACGCGGTGGTCGGCGGCAGACTGTCGTCGGATTCACCGCGGCCCATCGTGTCGGGCTCCAGATCGTCGATCTCAACATGGGCGAGATCGTTGCGGCCCAGATAGCTGATCGCCAGTTCCCGGAAGATGTAATCGAGGATCGAACTCGCCATCTTGATGGTCTCGTTCCCCTCGACCGGGCCCGACGGCTCGAAACGGGTGAAGGTATAGGCATCGACGAATTCCTCGAGCGGCACGCCATACTGCAGCCCGATCGAGACAGCGATCGCGAAGTTGTTCATCAGCGAACGGAAGGCCGCGCCTTCCTTGTGCATGTCGAGGAAGACCTCGCCGATGGACCCGTCGTCATATTCGCCGGTGCGGATATAGACCTTGTGGCCGCCGACGATGGCTTTCTGAGTATAGCCCTTGCGCCGGTGAGGCAGTTTCTGGCGCGCTGCGGCTTCGCGCTCGATGACCCGTTCGACAATGCGTTCCGCGACGATTTCCGCGCGCCGGCCATTCGGCGCCTCGAGCAGTTCGTCGAGCGCGTCTTCGGCCTCATCGCCGTCATCGGCCAGAAGCTGCGACTGCAGCGGCTGGCTGAGCTTCGAGCCGTCGCGGTAGAGCGCATTGGCCTTGATGCCCAGTTTCCAGGACAGCATGTAGGCGTCGGCGCAATCGCCGATATTGGCCGTGTTCGGCATGTTGATGGTCTTCGAGATCGCACCCGAGATGAACGGCTGGGCTGCGGCCATCATGCGAATATGACTGTCGACCGACAGGAAGCGCTTGCCGATCTTGCCGCACGGGTTGGCGCAGTCGAAGACCGGCAGATGTTCGTCCTTTAGATGCGGTGCACCTTCGAGCGTCATGGTGCCGCAGGCATGATTGTTGGCCTCGGCGATCTGCCCCTCGGTGAAGCCGAGCGCGGTCAGCATGTCGAAGGACAGATCATCGAGCTGTTCGGCATCCAGCCCCAGCGTCTCGGTGCAGAAGGCTTCGCCCAGGGTCCATTTGTTGAACGCGAAGCGGATATCGAAGGCCGTGCCCAGGCCTTCCTCTACCAGCGCGATCTGGTCGTCGCCGAAGCCCTTCTCGGCCAGGCTCGCGTGATTGATGAACGGCGCATCGGCCAGCGAACCGTGACCCACGGCATAACCGGCTATCTCGTCGATCTGCTTCGGCGTGTAGCCCAGGCCCTGCAGGGCCTCCGGCACCATCCGGTTGATGATCTTGAAGTAACCGCCGCCGGCGAGCTTCTTGAATTTGACCAGTGCGAAGTCGGGTTCGATGCCCGTGGTGTCGCAGTCCATCACCAGGCCGATCGTGCCCGTGGGCGCGATGACCGAAACCTGGGCGTTGCGATAGCCATGGGCCTCGCCCAGTTCCAGCGCGCGGTCCCAGGCCCGCTGCGCGGCGTCGACAATCGCCGATTCCGGGCAGTTCGCTGCATCCAGCGGCACCGGGAGGGTCGACAAATCTTCGTAGCTGCTGGCTTTGCCGTGGGCGGCGCGGCGATGGTTGCGGATCACCCGCAGCATCGCGTTGGCGTTCTTTTTGTAACCGGGAAACGCGCCGAGCTGTTCGGCCATCTCGGCCGAGGTTGCATAGCAGGTACCGGTCATCAGGGCGGTGATTGAGGCGCACAGTGCGCGCCCCTCATCGCTGTCGTAGGACAGGCCCGAGGCCATCAGCAGGCCGCCGATATTGGCGTAGCCGAGACCGAGGGTGCGGAACTCGTAGCTGAGGCGCGCGATCTCCTTGGACGGGAACTGGGCCATCAGGACCGAGATTTCCAGCGTCACCGTCCAAAGGCGCACCGCATGTTCGAACCCGTCGACATCGAACGCGCCATCGCGCTCCCGGAACGTCATCAGGTTGAGCGACGCCAGATTGCACGCGGTGTCGTCCAGGAACATGTATTCCGAACACGGGTTCGAAGCGTTGATTCGACCCGACTCCGGACAGGTGTGCCAATCGTTGATGGTGGTGTCGTACTGGATGCCAGGGTCGGCGCACGACCAGGCGGCGTGAGAAATCTTGTGCCACAATTCCCCCGCATCGACGGTCTTGGCGACCCCGCCGTCGATCCGCTGCCGCAGATCCCAGCTGCCGCCATCCTCGACCGCCTTCAGGAAGTCGTCCGTGACGCGCACCGAGTTGTTCGAATTTTGGCCCGAGACGGTCCGATAGGCCTCGGAATCCCAGTCCGTGTCGTAGGTCGGGAAAGTGATTTCCTTGATTCCCTGGCGCGCGAACTGAATCACGCGCTGGGCGTAATTGTCGGGGACCATGGCTTTCCGGGCGGCCCGGATCGCCTTCTTCAGCGCCGGATTCTCCGCCGGTTCGAACCGCTCGTCGCTATCGGGCGTATCGGTGTCATGGCAGGCGGCCATGATGGCGGTGAGGTGGGTCTGGCAGGTGATCGAGCCGGTCACCAGAGCCGCGACCTTCTGCTCCTCGATGACCTTCCAGTCGATATAGGCCTCGATGTCGGGATGATCGACATCGACCACGACCATCTTGGCGGCGCGCCGGGTGGTGCCGCCGGACTTGATGGCGCCCGCCGCACGGTCGCCGATCTTGAGAAAGCTCATCAGGCCCGACGAGCGTCCGCCGCCCGACAGCGGCTCATTCTCTCCGCGAATATGGGAGAAGTTGGACCCCGTGCCCGAGCCGTACTTGAACAAACGCGCTTCACGGATCCAGAGATCCATGATGCCGCCATCGTTCACCAGGTCGTCGGAGACGGACTGGATGAAACAGGCGTGGGGCTGGGGGTGCTCATAGGCGCTTTTCGATTTCGTCAGGCGGCCCGTCTGGTAGTCCACATAGTGGTGCCCCTGGCCGGGGCCGTCGATGCCATAGGCCCAGTGCAGGCCCGTGTTGAACCATTGCGGGCTGTTCGGCGCTGCCATCTGGCAGGCCAGCATATAACGCATTTCATCGTAGTAGGCGCTGGCATCCTCGGCGCTGTCGAAATAGCCGCCTTTCCAGCCCCAATAGGCCCAGGTACCGGCCAACCGGTCGAACACCTGCCGTGCATCCGTCTCACCGCTCGTGCGCTTGTCTGCGCCCAGCCGCTTCAGCTTCGATTCATCGGGCTCGTGGCGCCAGAGAAACTCGGGGACGTCCTCTTCCTCGACGGCCTTGAGGCGTGTCGGCACGCCGGCCTTGCGGAAATATTTCTGCGCCAGGATATCGCAGGCGACCTGGGTCCAGGCCGCGGGCACGACGATATCGTCGGCGGAAAACACCACCGATCCGTCTGGGTTTCGGATTTCACTCGACGTCGTCCGAAACTCGACCTCGGCGTATGGATTTTCGCCTTCACTCGTAAAGCGGCGTTCGATCCGCATTTATCCTCCCAAAACCGACGCATGCTGTGCGCGTCGGAACAAATTGAGCCAGGGTGGCTGCGCCGTTTTTGCCAAAACATTCGCCGTGGGCAGCCCCCGCCGAGTCTAAGTCGTTTGTGTGACAGACATCACAAAAAACACTAAATATCGGCAATTTACGACGGTAAACCACAAGATATTTGCGCCGCAACCATATTTTGTGTCTGAGGGCGGCGTTTCATCTATCCAAGGTGTGTTTCGGGGCGGATTGGCGGCGTGAACCTTGGGGCATCATGACTCTGGCCAAACCCTTTGGCCGGTGCCATAGTCCGTCCGAACGCCTGCGCATCGAGGGATTCGGACGCTCCATGGCAACGTTGGGTACGCTTCTCAAAACCATGATTTCCGGCCAGCTTGTCGGCACCGACAAGTATGAAAACCGGTACTACAAGGGCCGTGCGCGCGGTGGCGACAGCCGTGAACGGCGCTGGGTGGTCTACAAGGGCCGGCCGGAGGCGAGCAAGGTGCCGCCGGAGTGGCACAGCTGGCTGCATCACATGACGGAGGCACCCTTGGACGAGGACCAGCGCCATGACTGGCAGCAGGAACATGTGCCCAACCTGACCGGCACCCGTGCGGCATATCGCCCGCCGGGAAGTGTCTTGCGCGACGGCGAACGCAGGCGCGGGACCGGCGACTACGAACCCTGGACGCCGCAGTAGACGACGCGCCGATGGACAAGGCCGCGCAGCGCGAACTTCGCAATGTCATGGTTGGCTTGGGCGCGTGCGTGGCGATCGCGCTCGTTCTCTTCACGGTGTTCGGCCCGACCCGGGTCGGCGGCTCGACGATCGACGTGCGGGCAGTGTTCGGCAGTACCGACGGAATTACGGTCGGCAGCTCGGTCCAGGCAGCCGGTGTGAATGTCGGAGAGGTTGCAGACCTGACGCTCGTAGATGACTTCCGGGTGATGGCGACGTTGCGTATCGATGGGGCTGTCGAGCTGGATACCGATGCCACCGCGGCGATCGTGACGGACGGCGTGTTTGGCGGAAAACTCGTGCGTATCGATATCGGCGCGGGCGACAGCTTTATCGGCGACGGTGGTCGGATAAATTTCACCGAGGATTCGATCGTTCTAGACGATTTGCTGAGCTTGATTATTGCCCGGGCACGCTCGGCGCGCGAGACGGAGACGGAACAATGAGACGTGGTGCAGTCGAGACGATCCTGGGCGCCGTGGTGCTGATCGTCGCCATCGGTTTTATGGTGCTTGCCGGTCGCGCCATCAATGTCCAGGGCGACAGCGGGTATGAGCTGACGGCCCGTTTCCTCAAGGTCGGTGGCCTGGTTCGCGGCAGCGACGTGCGAATTTCCGGTGTGAAGGTCGGCACGGTGATCGACCGTACCCTCGATACAGAGAATTTCGAGGCCGTGGTGACATTCTCGGTGCGCGACGATATTCGCCTGCCCGTTGACAGCGAGGCCGGCGTCACCGGGGAGGGGCTTCTGGGCGGCAAGTATCTGCGCCTGTTCCCGGGCGACGATTCCGAGACAATCGCGCCGGGCGGAGAAATCGTCCAGACACGCGATTTCCAGGCGCTCGAGGACACGGTCTCGGAAATCATGTTCCTGGCGACCGAACCGAAGTGAGCCTCGCATTCATCGGAACGTGCACCTGATGCGACGCCTTTTCGTCTCCGCAACTCTGGTGAGCGCCTTTGTCTTGGCCGCCCCTCATGTGGCTGATGGCCAATCGGCGCGTGATCGCGGCCAGCCGGCCGGGCCGCCGACGGCCGGGGCTGTCCTGCAGGGGCTGGACAAGGTGACGGCCCGGATTTCCACCTTCGATGCGCCTTTCGACACGCCTGTGCGTTTCGGGTCGCTGGAGATTCAGGTCCGGGCCTGTCACAAGGCGCCGCCCACCGAAGCCCCCGAAAGCACCGCGTTCCTCGAGATCGAGGAGACGTTCGAAACCAATGTGCCCCGGGATCTGTTCGTGGGATGGATGTTCGCTTCGAGCCCGGCCGTCTCCGCGCTCGAACACCCGGTCTACGATGTCTGGGTCGTAGACTGTATGAAAGCTTCGAATTCCGCGTCCGACAGTTCGGGCTGAAAACCCGCATCGATCTTCAGCGCGGCCGCCAGCCGCTGTTTGTAGTCCGCCCGGTCGATCTCCTCGGCGCCGAACTGCGTGAGATGATCGGTCACGAACTGGCTGTCGAGCAGGGCAAAGCCTGCGTTCCGCAGCCGGGCCGCCAGGTGACAGAGCGCGATCTTGCTGGCGTCGCGTTCACGCGAGAACATGCTTTCACCGAAGAACGCACCGCCCAGGCTGACCCCGTAGAGGCCCCCCACCAGGTGCCCGTCCTGCCAGCACTCGACCGAGTGGGCGAAGCCCATCTCGTGGAGCGTGTTGTAGAGCCGCTCGATCTCGTCGTTGATCCAGGTTTCAGGCCGGTCCCCCTGGGGTTCGGCACAACCACGAACGGTCTCGATGAAATCGCTGTCGCAGCGAATTTCGAACGGCGAGGCGCGCAGGGTTTTGCGCAACCGGCGGGGGATATGAAACTTCTCGAGTGGGATGATCCCGCGTACGTCCGGGTCGATCCAGTAGAGGTCCGGGTCGTGCCGACTCTCGGCCATCGGGAAAATTCCGCTGGCGTAGGCACCCAGAAGCAACTGCGGGGTCAGTCCTGTCATCGTCGCGACCTATGAACCGGAGACGAAGCCTTCGAGCCAGTGAATATCATAGTCACCCTCGACAAAGGAGGGGTTGGTCGCGAGTTGCTGATGCAACGGGATCGTCGTCAAGACGCCCGAGACCACCATTTCATCGAGCGCGCGGCGCAACCGCATCAGCGCTTCGTCGCGTGTGCGCCCTTGGACGATCAGCTTCGCGACCAGGCTGTCGTAAAAGGGCGGAATGCTGTAGCCGGCATAGAGCGCGGAATCGACACGCACCCCCAGGCCGCCGGGCGCATGAAATTCTTCCACCCGGCCCGGTGACGGTGCGAAGGTTACCGGATCCTCTGCATTGATCCGGCATTCGATCGCGTGGCCGTCGATCCGCAAATCCTCCTGACGGATGGACATGGGTTTGCCCGCAGCGATGCGGATCATTTCCGCGACGATATCCACATCGCAGATCATTTCCGTGATCGGGTGTTCGACCTGGACCCGCGTGTTCATCTCGATGAAGTAGAACTCGCCATTCTCGTAAAGAAACTCGAACGTGCCTGCGCTGCGATAGCCGAGCTTGGCCGCGGCTTCGGCGCAGACCTTGCCGATGCGCTGGCGGGTGGGGTTGTCGAGAACCGGGCAGGGCGCCTCCTCTAGTACCTTCTGGTGTTTGCGCTGGAGCGAACAGTCCCGTTCGAAAAGATGTACCGCATTGCCCTTGCCGTCGGCGATCACCTGCACCTCGACGTGCCGCGGTGTGCCGAGATATTTCTCGATATAGACCGTGTCGTCGCCGAAGCTCGACTTGGCTTCGGTGCGTGCCATCGTAAAGGCGGTCTCGATGTCGGCGGGTGAGCCGACGACCTTCATTCCGCGACCGCCGCCGCCGGCTGCGGCCTTCACGATCACCGGGAAGCCAATCTCGTTTGCAATGGCTGCGGCCTCTTCGACGTTTTTCACCGCACCGTCCGACCCCGGGACGACGGGCACGCCTGCGGCCTTCATGGCGTCTTTCGCGGCGACCTTGTCGCCCATGGTCGCGATCATCTCCGAGCTTGGGCCGATGAAGGTGATCCCGTGCTCTTCCACGATGCGCGCGAAGTTGGCGTTCTCGGAGAGGAAGCCGTAGCCCGGGTGGATGGCATCAGCATCCGTTACCGTGGCGGCCGAGAGGATGGCGGGAATGTTCAGATAGCTTTCGGTCGCCGGCGGTGGCCCGATGCAGACGCTTTCATCGGCGAGGCGAACATGCATGGCATAGGAATCGGCTGTCGAGTGAACCGCAACCGTCGAGATGCCCATTTCCTTGCAGGCGCGGTGGATCCGCAGCGCGATTTCGCCTCGATTGGCGATCAGGACCTTGTCGAACATGCGCGCGCCGACCCGAAGGCTATTCGATGATGGCGAGGACTTCGCCGAACTCGACCGGCTGGCCCGTTGCCACGGCGATGCTCTGAAGCGTTCCTGCGCGCGGTGCCTTGACCTCGTTGAAGGTCTTCATGGCCTCAATCAGCATCAGGGTCTGCCCCTCGCTGACCGTGTCACCCGCCTTGACGAAGGGCGGGTCTTCCGGCGCTTGGGCCAGGTAGACCGTGCCGACCATCGGAGATGTCACGGCGCCGGGGTGGGCGGCGGAATCGCCAGCCGGCGCTGCGGCGGGGGTTACAGCTGGGGTGGGCGCCGGCGCTGCCGCTGGTGCCGCAGCAACCGAAGCTGCCATGGAAGTGTTCGGGGCGGCCACGCGCACACACCGGCCATTGTCTTCATACTCGATTTCGGCCAGGCCGGTTTCCGCGATCAGGTCCGCCAGCTTGCGGACAAGATCGGAATCGATATCGAAAGGTTCGCTCATTCGCTAAAGGTCCATACGCGCGGCGAGCGCTGTGATTGCCAGGATGTAACTGTGGGTGCCGAAGCCGCAGACGACACCTGTCGCCGCTGCGCTGACATAGGATTTATGCCGGAACTCCTCGCGGGCGAAGATGTTCGAAAGGTGGACTTCGACGATCGGGATATCCAGCAGCCGGAGCGCGTCGTGCACTGCCACCGATGTATGCGTATAGGCGCCGGCATTGATCGCCACGCCGGATGCTTCGGTTCGGGCGTCCTGGATCCACGCAACCATTTCCCCCTCATGGTTGGTCTGTCGGAACGTCAGATCGAACCCGGCCGTTTCGGCCGCCTCGGCGCATAGCTTCTCGATATCCGCCAGGGAGTCCCCGCCATAGATGCCGGGTTCCCGCTCGCCGAGCAGGTTGAGGTTCGGTCCATTCAGAACCCAGAGAGAACCGCGTTTTGCCAAAGGTTTCGTCCGAAAGCGGTAAGGATGCCCGCCGGTTAACACAGGCCGCGATTCAGGGCAATTGAACGCACCGGATTGCGGCGGCCAATCGCGGCCGATTTTCGGCATTTTTGATTGAACATTCGGCCATCGCGCGGCGCCCTGTTTTCCCTAGTTCGGCCCGTCACGGTCGGTGTGGGATTGCAGCTTCGCAAGCAGGGCGTCGAGGGTTTCTTTTTCTTTCTTGTTGAGCGCTTCGAGCAGACCACGCTCATGGGCGAGTGCGACCGGCACGATCCGGTCGTGGATGTTCTGCCCCTTTTGGGTGAGCTCCAGGATGGCGCGCCGGCGATCGTCCGTGTCCGTGGAGCGCAGTACCTGGCCGCGCTCGATCAATCGGTTGGTGGCGCGGCTAACGGTCACCTTGTCCATTGCCGTGCGGGCACCGATGCCGGTCGCGGTGGCGGGACCGAACCGACCGAGCACGGCCATAACCCGCCACTCGGGGACCGTCAGGCCGAACTTCTCCTGATAGTCCCGTGCGATCGCATTGCTGACCGTGTTTGACAGGATCGACAAGCGGTAGGGCAGGAAGTGTTCAAGCGCCAGATGGGGCGATGCGGTCGCGGAACCGTGTTTTGCCTTAGCCATGGACATACCTTGAACTAGTTACATATGAAACTAAAATAAATATCGATCCGATTGGGGTCAATCGCAACCAGATCCGCCGCGGGGTTCTAAGCGAGAGCTAGGCCACCGCACTCGGGGCTGCGTTAATCTGCCGTGTCGAGATGGGTGCGCACGGCCGTGAAGACATCCTCGAACATCTGTGTCGTCAGGCGGCCCGTATTCGTGTTGTAGCGCGAGCAGTGATAACTGTTGGCGAGCAGGAGATGGGCACCGTCCCGTTCAACGCTGTGCATGGCACCGTGACCGAACTTGAACGCCGACTGGGTGTAGCCCAGCGTCGCGAGGGTCGCCTTGTGGGCAAGCCCGCCCAGGGCCAGCACGACCTTCAGGTTCGTCATGGCGGCAAGTTCCGAGGCAAAGAACGGGCGGCATGCAACCACTTCGGCTCCCACCGGCTTGTTCTGGGGGGGCACGCAGCGGACCGCGTTGGTGATCCGGCAATCGTCCAGCGCGACACCGTCGTCCGGGTGCGCGTCATAGTTACCGCGGGCGAAGCCGAATTTCTTCAGTGTCGGATAAAGCAGGTCACCGGCATAGTCGCCGGTGAAGGGGCGCGCTGTCCGGTTGGCTCCCTTCAGGCCGGGTGCGAGGCCGACAATCAAGAGACGTGAACTGGTGCTGCCGAAACTGGGCACCGGGCCATTGTGAAAGTCGGGAAACTTGGCCTGGTTGTCCTCGCGAAAGGTGACCAGGCGCGGGCACAATGGGCAATCATGGGCAGGTGCGTCCATGGCGTTACTGGTCTCCGAATGCGACGGCCTGATCGTCGTCATAATCTTCGTAGTCTTCGTAATCGTCTTCGTTGTCGAATGCTTCCTGTTGTGCCGGCCGGCCTGACCGGTCGCGCGCGATTTCCGCGCGCAATTCGGCCAGGTCGATGAACCGGTCCGCCTGGCGCCGCAGCTCGTCGGCCACCGCCACAGAGGCATTCGAGACTGCACTGATAACGCTGACTCTTGCACCGCGCGCCTGGACGGCCTCGATCGCACGACGATATCCGCTGTCGCCCGAAATCAGGACGACATGGTCGACCCTGTCGGCAATTTCCAGCATGTCGACCGCCAGATCAACGCTGATCGAGTTTCGGCTACGCCGCCGGCCCTTGGAGTCCGTAAAGTCTTTCGCCGGCTTGGTGACCAGCGTGTAGCCGTTGTAGTCGAGCCAGTCGACAAGCGGGCGGATTGGCGAATATTCCTGATCCTCGATCAGGACCGTATAGTAGTAGGCACGAAGCAGGTTGGTCTTTTCGCGGAACAGCGCGAGCAGCTTCTTGTAGTCGATATCGAAATCCATGCCGCGCGCCGTGGCATAGAGATTGGCGCCGTCGATAAAGACGACGGTCTTTTCACTGGTACTGAACATGTTTGCGAAGGCCTTACATGAAATATCGGATGGTGGCGTTGAAATCGGGCCGTTGATGCCGGTTCGCCGCAAATGTATGGGGCTTATATGGACGGTGGCCTAGATAGCTTGCGCTCATCAGACTGTCCAGCCGTCGCCCGGTCCGGGTGCCGGGAGGCGCGGCGATGATCCTGATCGGCCTCGGCGCGAACCTGCCAAGCCCGGTGCATGGGACCCCGCGCAAGACCCTGTCGGCGGCGCTGGAACAAATCGCGCGCTCGGATGTTCACGTGGTGGCGTTGTCGGATTGGTATTCCAGCGCGCCGGTTCCCGCGTCTTCGCAGCCGCGCTACGTGAATGCCGTTGCGGTGCTGGAAACGAAATTGGAACCCGGGCCCTTGTTGCAGTTGTTGCATGATATCGAGCGCGAGTTCGGGCGCGAGCGGTCCGAACGCAACGCGGCCCGGATGATCGATATCGATTTGCTCGATCATGATGGGCTGGTGCAGGAAAACTGGCCGGTTTTGCCCCATCCGCGCCTCGCCGAACGGGCCTTCGTTTTGCGCCCGTTGCGCGATGTTTGCCCGGAATGGCGCCATCCTCTCACGGATGAGGGCGTGGATACCCTTCTGGCGGGCGCACGAGATCGCGCGGACATCCGGCCGGTCGGCGCCGGGAAAGAGGGTTCCTGAGCATAAGTTGTTGGCTTTTCGGCACTTTGTCCCTATATACGTCGGCGAATTTCATACTGTCCGGAGATATCTGAATGGCCCGTGTCACGGTCGAAGATTGTATTGAAAAAGTTTCCAACCGGTTCGATCTTGTCATGCTTGCCGCCCAGCGCGCGCGTGAGGTTTCGGCCGGTGCCCCGATCACCGTCGAACGCGACAATGACAAGAACCCGGTGATTGCGCTGCGTGAGATCGCGGATGAAACCGTGGAACTGGAAAACCTCCAGGAATCGCTCGTTGTGAGCCAGCAGAAGCATGTTGAATTCGACCTTCCGGAAGAGGATGAAGTCATCGAGCTTCTGGTATCGGAATCCAATGTCGCGGGCGTCGAACAGGAGCTGCCCGAGGCCGATGCGGAGCCGGGCGCCGAGCCCGAGATGCCGCAGATGCGGTTCGAGGATGCCGTCGACGAGAGCCAGGAGGACGCCAGCTGACTGGTCGTTTCCCGGCGCGTGTCGCGCCCAGTTCGGATCGCATGGTCCCTCGTTTTGAACAGGCCCGGATGCACACAGGTGCGCCCGGGCTTTTTCGTGCCCGGCACTTCGTGGTTATGATGGTTCCATGATGCAGCAAGCAGAACTGATCGAGCGGGTCCGGGCCTACGATCCGAGCGTGGACGAGGATGCGCTCAATCGCGCCTATGTCTTCTCGATGGAGGCGCACAGCTCCCAAACGCGCGCATCGGGCGACCCCTATTTCATCCACCCGCTCGAGGTGGCGGGGATCCTGACCAATTATCACCTCGACACGGCCTCGATCATCACCGCCCTCCTGCACGATACGATCGAGGACACCGATGCCACCTCGGAACAGATTTCGGAATTGTTCGGTGACGAGGTGGCGCAGCTGGTGGACGGTGTCACGAAGCTGACCCAGCTGGAACTGCAGTCGAACCGGGCAAAGCAGGCCGAGAATTTCCGCAAGCTGCTCCTGGCCATGAGCCGTGACATCAGGGTACTGCTCGTGAAGCTGGCCGACCGGCTGCATAATATGCGCACGCTCGAGCATGTTGGGAAGGAAGACAGCCGCGTGCGCATCGCGCGCGAGACCATGGACATCTACGCGCCGCTCGCCGAACGCATCGGCATGCACGACATCAAGGACGAACTCGAGGACCGGGCCTTTCGGGTCCTGAACCCGGATGCGCGCGATTCCATCGCCCGCCGACTGGGCTTCCTGCGCTCCGAGGGTGAGGGCATCGTCGAGGGTGTTGTGCGCGAACTGGGCGAGGTGTTCGCCGAGGTGGGGATTGAGGCCGATATCGCCGGGCGCGAGAAATCGCCTTATTCCATTTGGCGCAAGATGCAACGTCAGCAGACCTCGCTGGAACAAGTGTCGGACATCATCGCGTTCCGCGTCATCGTCGCGTCGGTGCCGGAGTGTTACCAGGCGCTGGGTGTCGTCCACAGCCGCTACCCGGTCGTACCCGGCCGCTTCAAGGATTACATCTCGACACCGAAGCCGAATGGCTACCGGTCCCTGCACACGAGCGTGCTGGGGCTGGCGGACCACCGGGTCGAGATTCAGATCCGCACCAACCAGATGCACGACATCGCCGAACGGGGTGTGGCGGCGCACTGGTCCTACAAGGAAGTGGGCTCGGGCCCGGCGACGAGCGCCATTCGTGCCGAAAGCCGGCAGTATCGCTGGCTTCAGGAGTTGTTGGAGATCCTGGAGAATGCGGCCGCACCTGAGGATTTCCTCGCCCACACCCGGCTGGAGATGTTCTCAGACCAGGTGTTCTGTTTCTCCCCGCGCGGGGATGTGTTCTCGCTGCCGCGCGGATCAACACCCATCGACTTCGCCTATGCGGTCCACACCGAGATCGGTGACCGGTGCGTGGGCGCCAAGATCAACGGGCGCAACATGCCCCTGCGCACCGGATTGCAGAACGGCGATCAGGTCGAGATCCTGACATCGACGAACCAGACCCCGTCGCCCGACTGGGAAAAGTTCGTCGTCACCGGCAAGGCGCGCGCGCGCATCCGCCGGGTGCTGCGCGAAGCCCAGACACGCCAGTATGCCGATCTGGGGCGCAGCATTGTCGAGAAGGCATTCGGGCGTTTCGACGAAACCCTGGAGGATGTCTCTCTCGACAACGCCCTGTCGGATCTGCACGCGGAATCAGACGACGACCTGTTCGCGATGGTGGGGCAGGGCATCTACACAGGTCGCGATGTCGTGCGCAGCGTGTTGCCGGACCGGGTCGAAGGGAAGGACACGAAAAAGGCCAGCAGCTCCATATTCTCGTTGCGCAGGCGCAAGCCGGCGAAGAATGGCGCAGAACACGCGGTCCCGATCAACGGACTGACCCCGGGGATCGCCGTGCACATGGCCAAGTGCTGCTATCCGCTGCCCGGCGACCGGATCGTCGGCATCATGACGACCGGCAAGGGCGCCACGATCCATACCATCGACTGCATGACGCTCGAGGCATTTGCCGATAGCCCCGAGCGCTGGATCGATGTGGCATGGGACCGGGATTCCGAGGATGGCGGCGCACAGGTCAGCCGGCTGAATGTCACCTTGATGAACGAGCCCGGCAGCCTGGCCGAACTGGCGGAAACCATTGCCGGTGCGCGCGGCAACATCTCGAACCTGAAATTCACCAATCGGACCGCCGATTTCTTCGACATGGTGGTGGATATCGAGGTCGAGGATGCCAAGCATCTCAATGCCATCGTCACGTCACTGCGCGGCCGACGGACCGTGAGCACGGTCGAGCGGGCGCGCAGCTAACCGCCGGCAGCCGGGCCCGGGTTGACCTTGCGCCACGGAACGCCAATTCTAGACCTGAATCCAGAATGATAAGGTTCTCCAATGGCTTCTGATCTTCGCCTTGGCGTCAATGTGGACCATGTCGCGACCATCCGGAATGCCCGCGGTGGCGGCCACCCGGATCCTGTACGCGCGGCGCGTGCTGCGTCCGAGGCGGGCGCCGACAGCATCGTGGCGCATCTGCGTGAAGACCGCCGTCACATCTCCGACGAGGATCTCACGGGGCTGATGGAAAGTATCGACATCCCCCTAACCCTGGAGATGGCCGCGACTGACGAGATGCTCGACATCGCGCTCCGTCATACCCCCTATGCCGTTTGTATCGTGCCGGAACGGCGGCAGGAGCGGACGACCGAGGGCGGGCTGGATGTTGCGGCCGGGCACAACCACCTGAAGCGGTTCGCGGACCAGTTGGGCGCCAACAAGGCCGTCGTGTCGATGTTCATCGAGCCCGACCGCGATCAGCTCGACGCATCGCTTTCGATCGGCGCACCGGCAGTGGAAATTCACGTCGGGGCCTATTGCGATGCGCTGATCGCCGACGAACAGGATGCGGCCGACGAACACCTGGCGCGGATTGTCGACGCGGCCTCTTATGGTGCGAGCATCGGCCTTCAGATACATGGCGGTCACGGCATCACGTTCGACACGGTCGGACCGATCGCCGCGATCCCCGAGATCGTCGAGCTCAATATCGGACATTTCCTGATCGGCGAGGCAATCTTCGGCGGGCTCGATAGCTCCATCAAGCGCATGCGCTCGCTGATGGACAATGCACGCGCCCAGGCCCGTGGAGAGGTGAGCGCGTGAGCGACGACGCGCCCGTTGGACAGTCCGTTCCCATGTACTCGATGATCATCGGGCTCGGCAGCGACCTGATCGACATCACGCGTATCGAGCGAACGCTCGAACGTTTCGGCGACCGGTTCGTCGAACGCTGCTTCACCGAAACCGAGCGGGCGAAGTCGGATCGCCGGGCCAACCGCGCCGACAGCTATGCCAAACGATATGCCGCCAAGGAGGCGTGTTCGAAGGCGCTGGGAACCGGCTTCCGCAAAGGTGTGTTCTGGCGCGATATGGGGGTGGTCAATCTGCCGTCGGGGAAACCTACCATGGCGTTGACCAACGGTGCGGCGGCGCGGCTTGCCGAGATCACGCCGCCGGGCATGAAGCCGCTGATCGAACTGTCCCTGAGCGACGAACCGCCGATCGCACAGGCCATTGTGATCATCTCCGCAATTCCCGACATTCCCGACTAGGCGCGCGAATCGCACGTGGATTGCCCTATTCGTGACTGGTGAAATGGGCGCGGTACCGCTAGAACCCGCGTCACCGCAATGCGCGGTGGACAGTTTTTAGAGATTTTCGGAAACGGGCAGACATGGCGAAAGACCGCAGCAAGAAACCCGGTGGCACCTGGGAGACCGCGCGCACGATCATCTATGCGCTCCTGATCGCCGGCGTGGTGCGGACATTTGCCTTCCAGCCGTTCAACATTCCCTCGGGCTCCATGATCCCGACCCTCTTGATCGGCGACTATCTGTTCGTATCGAAGTTTTCCTACGGCTACAGCCGCTACTCGCTTCCCTTCGGGCTCGGGTTTTTCTCCGGCCGGATCTTCGGCAGCGTGCCCGAACGCGGTGACGTGGCCGTCTTCCGCCATCCGCCCACCAATCGCGACGACTTCATAAAGCGGATCGTCGGGCTGCCGGGTGACCGGCTGCAGATGATCGCCGGCCAGATGTATCTCAACGGCAACCCCGTCGATCGCAAGCGGATCGAGGATCATCTGTCGCGCGATCACCGTGGCAGCGTCCGCCGGGTGCCGCAGTATGTCGAGACGCTGCCGAACGGGCGTAGCTATATCATTCGTGAAGGCTTCGGAGATCGCGGGCCCGCGGACAACACGCGCGAATTCGTCGTGCCGCCGGGCAATTACTTTGCCATGGGCGACAACCGGGATGATAGCAACGACAGCCGCAGCTGGGGTTTCGTGCCGGCGGACAATCTGATCGGGCGTGCGGAAATCCTGTTCTACTCGACCGATGGCACGGCGGGTTGGCTGGAGCCGTGGCGCTGGATTCAGGCGACCCGATTCGACCGCCTGTTCGATTCCGTGGACTGATGGCCGACGCGTCCGGCCTCGAACTTGTGGAGCAGGCGCTGGGCCACCGGTTCTCCGACCGGACGCTCCTGGAACAGGGGCTGACCCACGCGAGCGCCGAGGCCGGTTACTCTTACGAACGGCTGGAATTTCTCGGCGACCGGGTGTTGGGGCTCGTGGTGGCCGGCCTCTTGTTGGCCCGGTTTCCCGATGAGGATGAGGGTGAGATCGGACGCCGCTTCTCTGCGCTGGTTCAGGCTGACACCCTGTCGGAGATCGGAGGCCAGCTTGGGTTGGCGGACCATGTGCGTGCGGCGAGCGGCGTCGTCAATGACAGCATTCTGGCCGATGTGGTGGAAGCGCTGATCGCAGCCATCTTCGAAGATGCGGGAATGGACGTTGCGGCGGAGTTTGTGCGCCGACACTGGGAGCTGCGGATCGACGCGGTGACGGCTCCGCCACAGGATCCGAAGACCGCGCTCCAGGAATGGTCCCAGGCGCGCGCGCGCGGTCTGCCCAGCTATCACGATATCGGCCGGGAAGGGCCCGATCACGCGCCCCGCTTCACGGTCGAGGTGCACGTCGACGGCGCCGAGCCGGTGCAGGCGACGGGCGCCAGCAAGCGTGCGGCCGAACGCGATGCCGCCGCTATAATGCTGTCCATGCTGGATCCCGAATCCCATGGTTGAACCAAGTATCCGTTGCGGCATCGTCTCTGTGCTGGGCGCGCCCAATGCCGGAAAGTCGACCCTGGTCAATCGGCTGGTGGGCGCCAAGGTGTCGATCGTCAGCCCGAAGGTTCAGACCACCCGGACCCGAGTCCGGGGGATCGCGGTCAAGGACGAGACCCAGGTCATCTACACAGACACGCCCGGTGTGTTTGCGCCGAAGCGCCGCCTCGACCGCGCCATGGTCGATGCCGCCTGGGGCGGCGCGTCCGATGCGGACGTCATCGCCGTGCTGGTTGATGCCAAGCGTGGGGTCGACGCGGATGTCGAACGCATCATCGAAGGGCTGGAGATGTACCAGGACAATGCCGTGCTGGTGCTGAACAAGGTTGATGGCCTAAAGCGGGAAGTGCTGCTTGAGCTTGCCGAGACACTGAACGAGCGATCTGGGTTCGATGCGACGTTCATGATTTCGGCTTTGAATGGCAGCGGCGTCGACGATATCGAGGCCTATTTTCTGGCGCGAATGCCGACGGGGCCGTGGCTGTTTCCCGAGGATGAGATTTCCGATCTGCCGCAGCGCCTATTTGCTGCCGAGGTCACCCGGGAGAAGGCATTCATCCAGCTTCACCAGGAACTTCCCTACGGGCTCGCGGTGGATACCGAGAGTTGGGAGGATTTCGACAATGGCAGTGTCCGGATCGAACAGATGATCACCATCTCCCGGGATTCCCATAAGGGAATCGTGTTGGGCAAGGGGGGAAAGATGATCAAGCGGATCCGGGCCGACGCCCAGGCCGACCTGGCGGAGATTCTGGATTGCCCGGTGCACCTGTTTGTCCGGGTGCGGGTGCGCGAGAAATGGGCCGACGATCCCGGTCATTTCCGCGAATGGGGCCTGCGTTTCGATGCTTAGCGCGCCGGGGCCGCAGATAACGGATAGCGATGGAGTGGCGTGACGAAGGCTTCGTGCTGGCCGCCCGGCCCCATGGCGAGGGGGCCGCGGTGGTGCAGCTGCTGACGCGTGAGCATGGCCGCCACGCAGGCCTGGTGCATGGCGGTGCGTCGCGCGCGAAACGTGCGACTGTCGAGCCCGGGAATCTCGTCGACGCGGTTTGGCGGGCACGGCTGGCCGAACATCTGGGCCGCTTCACGATCGAGCCCGCGCGCCACTATGCCGCCCAGTTCATGGACGATCCGCCGCGCCTCGCGGCTCTGTCGGCGGCCTGTGCCGTCACCGAAGCGGTCATCCCCGAGCGCGAGCCGCATCCCGGCCTTTTCGAGGCGACCGGCGCCTTGTTCGATTCTCTCGCCCAGGGTGAGGGGGACATCTGGCCCGCCGTCTATATCCAATGGGAGATGGGCCTGCTGCGCGAACTGGGGTTCGGGCTGGACCTGACCTGCTGTGCGGCGACCGGTGATGTCGAGAACCTGCTCTATGTCAGCCCGCGAACAGGGCGCGCCGTCTCGCGCGATGCCGGTGAGTCGTACAAGGACCGGATGTTCGCGCTGCCACGATTCTTGCGACCCGACGGGCGCGGCACGGGGGCCGATGCGGTCGATTTCGCCGACGGCTTGCGCCTGACTGGGTTTTTCCTGCAACGCCATGCTTTCGACCCGCTCGACCGGCCGCTGCCACCGGCGCGCGAGCGGCTGGAAACCCTTGTCGAGCGGCAGTCTGACAATCCGGAAAACTCGCAGCCTGATTCTTGAGGTGACTCACGTCCGGGTCTTAAAAGGACACTCGGCGTAACGGAGCTTTGAGTATGACGGTTATCGGAGGTGAAATTCGCCAAGAGGCGTTCAAGGATGCCCTGAGCGAGCGCTATCTGAGTTATGCGCTCTCGACAATCATGGCACGGTCCCTGCCGGATGTGCGCGACGGGCTGAAGCCCGTGCACCGCCGGTTGCTGCATGCGATGCGGCAACTGCGTCTCGATCCCGATCAGGGTTACAAGAAATGTGCCCGCGTTGTCGGCGATGTCATGGGTAAGTATCACCCCCATGGCGACCAGGCGATCTACGACGCGCTGGTGCGGCTCGCGCAGGAGTTTGCCGTCCGCTATCCGCTGGTCGACGGACAGGGCAATTTCGGCAACATCGACGGCGATAACGCAGCGGCCATGCGCTACACCGAAGCGCGCATGACCGATGTCGCCCTGACGCTGCTCGACGGCATCGACGAAGACGCCGTCGACTTCCGCGATACCTATGACGGTGAAGGCGACGAGCCGGTCGTGCTGCCGTCGAATTTTCCCAACCTGCTGGCCAACGGCGCCACGGGAATCGCCGTCGGCATGGCCACTAGTATCCCGCCGCACAATGTGGGGGAAATCTGCGACGCCCTGTCCCATCTCCTGAAGACGCCCAATGCGACCATCGCCAAGCTGGTCAGCTTGATGCCGGGGCCGGATTTCCCGACCGGCGGAGTGCTCGTCGAGGGCCGCGAGACGATCGTGGAGGCATACGGGAGCGGGCGCGGCAGTTTCCGGATTCGCACACGCTGGGAGGAGGAGTCTCTCGGCCGAGGCCAGTACCAGGTGGTGGTGACGGAGATTCCCTACCAGGTTCAGAAGTCGCGCCTGGTCGAGCGGATCGCGGAACTAATGCATGCCCGCAAGCTGCCGCTGCTGGGCGATATCCGGGACGAATCCGCGGATGACATTCGCCTCGTGCTTGATCCGAAGAACCGCAATGTCACGCCCGAAATGCTGATGGAGAGCCTGTTCCGGAACACCGATATGGAATCCCGGGTCGGGCTCAATATGAACGTCCTGGATGCGGAGAACGTGCCGCGGGTCATGAGCCTGCGCGAGGTCCTGCAGGCCTATCTCGATCATCGCCACGACGTGCTGGTCCGGCGCACCAAGTTCCGGCTGGAGAAGATTGCCGATCGACTCGACGTCCTGTGCGGCTACATGGTGGTGTTTCTCAACCTCGACGAGGTGATCGCCGTGATCCGCGAGGAGGACGATCCGCGCGCGGTGATGAAGAAGAAGTGGAAGCTGAACGACGCCCAGGTCGATGCGATCCTGAATATGCGTCTGCGTTCTTTACGCCGTCTCGAGGAGATCGCGATCCGCGAGGAGATCGATGCGCTGGAGGGCGAGCAAAAATCCCTGAAGGGACTGCTGCGCGATAACAAGAAACGGCAGAAGGCGCTGATGGAAGAGATCGTGGACCTGAAGAAGCGCTTCGGCCCCAAGACGGAGATCGGCCGCCGCCGCACCGATATTGCCGATGCGCCCGAACCCGTCGCCGTGCCCGTCGACGCCATGATCGAGCGCGAGTCCGTGACTATCGTGTGTTCCGAGAAGGGCTGGGTGCGCACCATCAAGGGACAGTCGGTCGAGCCCAAGGAGCTGAAGTTCAAAGAGGGCGATCGCGGCAAATTCGTGCTCCGGGCCGAAACCACGGACAAGCTTCTGGTGTTTGCCACAAACGGGCGCTTCTACACGGTCGGCGTCGACCGGTTGCCGGGCGGCCGCGGGCATGGCGAGCCGCTCAGCCTGATGTTCGACCTCGGCAACGACGCCGATATCGTGGCGCTCCAGGTCTACAAGCCGGGCGCCAAACTTGTCGTGGCCTCCGGTGATGGCCGGGGCTTCGTCGTGCCCGAAGACGAAGTCGTGGCCCAGACGAAGGGCGGCAAGCAGGTGCTGAACGTGAAGGGCGATATCGAAGCGGTCGCCTGCGCCCGGGCGGTTG
Source organism: Alphaproteobacteria bacterium (assembly GCA_002727315.1). Taxonomy (GTDB): domain Bacteria; phylum Pseudomonadota; class Alphaproteobacteria; order UBA6615; family UBA6615; genus UBA8079. The sequence goes on along the minus strand of PBWR01000009.1, from coordinate 32,826 downwards.
GCGATCATATTGCCGTGCTGGGCAAGAAGCGGAAGATGGTGGTGTTCCCGCTGTCGGAGCTTCCCGCGATGTCGCGGGGCCGGGGCGTGAAGCTGCAGAGTTACAGCAATGATTCGCTCGCCGATGTGGCCACGTTCGCCATGTCCGAGGGCCTGACAACCCGCACGGGCGACCGGCACCGAACCTTTACGGCGGAAGAACTCAAGGACTGGGTTGGCAAGCGCGCCCAGGCTGGGCGCAAGGTGCCACGCGGCTTCCCTTCGGCGCCGCGGTTTACGTAGGTTTGGTTTGCGGCATGTTGTCGACACCCGGGGAAGCTGATAACAGTCGATCAGATAACTATCCGTTCTACGGAGGCATGAAATGCAGATAGTAGCGGGCGCATCGCCCACATTGATCAACGCGCTTTGGCCACGCGAAACCGGCGGCATGATCCGGCTGGCGCTGCTGGCCGTTGCAGGAAGTATCCTGATGGCGTTGTCGGCAAAGACCCAGGTTCCGATGTGGCCGGTGCCCATGACCATGCAAACCTTTGCGGTGCTGGTCATCGGGATGGCATATGGCGCCCGTCTCGCCGGTGCGACCCTGTTGCTCTACCTCGCCGAAGGCGCTGTCGGATTGCCGGTCTTCGCCAGCGGGGGCGGAATTGCCTATTTCGCCGGCCCGACTACGGGTTATCTCATCGGTTTTCTTGTCGCAGCCGTGCTGGTGGGGCATCTGGGAGAGCGCGGCTGGGACCGCAGCGTCCCGATGACCTTCCTTGCCATGGTCGCTGGCACACTGGTGATCTTTGTCCTCGGTGTCGCCTGGCTATCGGTGTTCCTGGGCAATGTTCCTGCGGCCTTGGCCAATGGATTGACCCCGTTCATCGTTGGCGCGCTCGTCAAGATCGCGCTTGCCGCGGCTGTCCTGCCGCTGGTCTGGAAGCTGGCGTTACGGCGCAAGGATGCGTACTAGACCCCGACGAATTGCCAAAAGAAACGGCCGCCCATCTCATGACGAGGGGCGGCCGTTTTTCTTTTCCGGGTCGCGACAGGAACTAGAAGTTCAACGAGATGTCCCGGTGAACGGCAAGGCAGCTTGCGATATTGCTGGTGATTTCGTCGGGCAACCGCTCCTGGAGACGCAGACCGATCGAATCCCGAATATGCTCGTTATAGCGTGACAGGCCCGCCGACAGAGCCTCGTCCGCACGCTGGCGCCAGGCCAGTTCGTCCTCATAGGCCGCGATGGCGTCGTCGAGTTGTGAGTTGGCTGTATCCCGGTTGAGACGACGTGGGCTCAGGGCCCGGCGGGCCTTGGACAAGGGGCCGCGGATCGCAAAGGCCTGCTCGATGTCCGACAGTACGCTGTTAAAGGCCTTGATCGCGGCCGTGGCGTCCTCGGGTGACGCACTACGGACCGTATCGCGAAGCGTCCTCAGTTGCGGTCCGATATCGGCCAGAGCCTGGGTATCAGCCAGGATCGCCCGCAGTTCCTTGATCGGTGTATAGGCTTCGTCGACGGTGCGTCGGTAGGTCTGGCGCGCCTTCCGTTCGGCCCCGGTCAGGTCGACGAACTGCTTGCGGGCGTCTTTCCAGGTAGCCGGAATTTGGGCGAGGAGTTCGGCCTGTTCGGTCTCGAGTTCCTGGATCTCGTGATTGGCTTCGTCGATCGCGTCCTGATCGCCGTCGCGCTTGTACTGGAATATTTCGCGTTTGATCTCTTCGATCTTCACGCCATCCTTTCGGGCTTGGGATTCCAGTCTCCGGACCAGTCGATGCTGTGGTTCGTATTCCGCGGTGTAAGCCCCGACGCCCGAAGCTGCAGCTCGGACCGACGCGACGAGGGCAAAGACATTGTCGGCCTTGTCGAAACTTCCGCGCAGGGCCGTCGCATGCTTGTCGGGCAATACGGAGAGATCCAGGGCGCGCGCATCGTTGATTGCGCCCTGAATCCGGTTGCCGTTGGCGTCGTAGAACACGAACAGGTGCTCTTCGATACAGGCTTGCAGGCGCGGGTTTTGAGGCGGTGGGGCGGTTTCGGCGGTCAGGAACGATTTGTTGGGCAGGAAGTTCACGAGACCGGGGAAGGTACCGACGATGGCCAGCCCGACAAGCTGCAGGGCGATGAACACGGTCACGCCCTTGTACATGTCGGTGGTCTTTACCTCTGGCGGCGCGACGCCACGTAAATAGAACAGGGCAAACCCGAATGGCGGTGTCAGGAAAGACGTCTGCATGTTGACGCCGATCATGACGCCCAGCCAGACGGCGGTGATGTTCGCCGTTGTATCGGCCAGCAGGATCGGTGCGATGATCGGGACCACGACCACCGCGATCTCGATGAAGTCGAGGAAGAAGCCGAGGATGAAGATCACGGCCATCACCACGATGAACTGGGCCCAGAAGCCGCCAGGCAGACCGCCCAGGAATTCGCGGACCAGATCTTCGCCGCCGAAGGCGCGGAAGGCCGCCGTCAGCATCGCCGCGCCAAGGAGGATGATGAAGACCATCGATGTGGTCTTCGCGGTTTCGATCATCACCCCGCGCAGCGTATCGTCGATTTTCAGGGCACGCCAGGCGCTCCAGACCACGCCGACGAGAAGGCCGACGACGGCGATGGTGGCGAGGGTGATGCCGAGTGCGTCGTGGCCGTTGTCGATCGACTTCACGTTCAGATCGAACCGATCGATGAGGAACAGGATGGCCGCGATCGACACGATGGCCAGGATCGCCGGATAGAAGGCGTTGCGGCTGCCCCGCTTGAGGCGGTAGCCGGCCATGATCATGGCGCCGACGGCACCGATGGCGCCGGCCTGGTTCACCGTCGCGATGCCCATGATGATCGAGCCGAGAACGGCCAGGATCAGGGTCAGGGGCGGCACCAGGGCCAGCACCACGCGTCCGGCGAACCGCAAGTCATAGCGACCTTCATAGGGCACCGGCGGGGCCGAACCCTTCTTCAGGAAGGCAAAAACCAGGATGTAGAGCGCGTACAGACCGACCAGGACGATACCGGGCAGAAGGGCGCCCAGGAACATATCGCCGGCGCTGGTCGACGTGATGTCGAACTCGGTCGGCATGAAGGATTCGCCGGTGCCGAACTTGAACTCGGTCTTGCGTGCCGTGCTCGCCTGATCGGTGGCATTGGACAATTGGTCGGCCAGGATGATCAGCACGATGGACGGTGGGATGATCTGGCCCAGCGTGCCGGACGCCGCGATGGTTCCCGTTGCCAGCGGCTTCGAGTAGTTGTTGCGCAGCATCGCCGGCAGCGAGATCAGACCCATCGCGACGACGGTTGCGCCCACGATGCCGGTGGTTGCGGCAAGCAGCGCGCCCACAAACACGACCGAAATGCCCAGTCCGCCCGGCACGGGGCCGAACAGCTGCGCCATGGTGACCAGCAGGTCCTCCGCGATCTTCGAGCGCTGGAGCATAATGCCCATGAACACGAACAGGGGCACCGCGATCAGGGTGTCGCGTTCGACCTCCCAGTAGACCCCTCTAAAATTTGTCACCCCGGCCGTCAGCCACTGGATCGGTCCGTCCTGGGCGAAATAGGCGCCCACGTCGCCGGCAAACACCACCCCGGTCAGCGAGGCCAGGGCAATGGTCAGGATCGCCGAACCGGGCAGGGCGAAGGCAACAGGGAAGCCCATCGCCAGCGCACCGGCCATGATAAGGACGAGGACCGCGACGAAAAACAGTTCCATCTAGGCCGCCTCCGCCGGTTCGTCGTTGAGGCCGCCCGGCCGTTCGGGCCGTCCCGGTTCGCCGCGCAGTTCGGCGGCGTTGGCCAGGAAATAGTTCATGAACTGGATCAGCATGGACACGGCAAACACCGCGAGGAAACCGGCCATCAGGTATTTCACGAACATCCCGAACCCGGCCTGGGTGACCTCGAAGGCGAGGATAGGACTGTTGATCACGGCGGCCTTCGACCACATGCCGAGGCTGATTATGACCCAGCACAGTGGCGCACCCAGCAACAGCGATCCGAGGAGGTTGGCCCAGGCCTTGCCGCGTTTGCCAAAGCCCGCATAGAGGACGTCGACACGCACATGGCCTTCCTCGACGAGCGCGTAGGCGCTGGCGAACAGGAACAGGCCGGCGTACCAGAAGCGCACAAGATCGCCCATGAAGGCCTGCTCGTAGGAGAATACGAAGCGGGCGATGACGATCTGGAGTTCGGCGACGACGACCAGCAACGCAAGCCAGGTGAAGCCGAGGGAGCGCACGGAATAGGCGATGATGCAAGCTAACCCGATCAGCGGCATGTGCACGAAGGCGCCACGAATGCGGGAAATACCCAGCTGTTTCGCGAGATCGGCGCCCACGATGCTGCCGAGCAGACCCTCGACCCGCAGGAACGAGATGATGGCGTCGCCCAGGCCGACGATGAAGATGGCCCAGAACGCCGCGCGGACGATGTAGGCGGCAACGGCGCCGAGGCGGGCGGCCTCCACATGCATCAGGCGTTGGGGCGTGGCCAGGACGAATCCGATGACGGCCAGAACCACCAGGACATAGCTCGCGAGTTGGAGCCAGCCAAGGGTGACGGCGTTGCCCGAAAGGGGGGTGCGCAGCGGCTCGGCGCCGAACCAGCCCTGGTGGGCGTAGAAATTCTGGAGGCCCGGCCAGCCGAGCCAGAAGATGAGATAGTTGTTGAGGACGAACAGGAAGCTCAGACCCACCACAGACAGAGCAAACATACGCAGCAGGGCGGGCGTTGAACCGCCGGGGGCTGCTAGGGAGGCTGCCATTGTGTCCGTCATGTGGCCTGCTGAACCTTGTGTCCGGCCCGGCAACGGCGGGACGGAGGACGCGTTTTCACAGGGCAACATGGAGAGCGGAGCCCGAGGGCTCCGCTCCATGTTCGGTCAGATGGTTTCGAACTACAGTCCGAGCACGCGATTGCGCTGAGACACGTAAGCCTGGTCCGAAATGTTGGTCCAGGCTCCGATGTCCGTACGCGCCTGCGCGAAGCTGTCGTAGATGCGGCTTGCGAGGTCGCTGTGTGCACGCACTTCCTCGAACACCTCTTCGGCGGCCTCGCCGAAGCTGTCGTAGATGTCGTCGGAGAACTGACGCAGCTGCACGCCCTGATCGGCGATCAGGCCCTTCAGCGCGGCACCGGACTTGGCGTTGTATTCGGCCATCATCCAGTCATTCTCGGCCGCCGCCGCGGCTTCGATCAGCATCTGATCGGCCTTGGACAGCTTGCCCCAGAAGTCTGCGTTGAGGCCGACGGCCAGCATGGAGCCTGGCTCGTGCATACCCGGATAGTAGTAGAACTTGGCAGCCTCATAGAACTTCATGAAGCCGTCGTTCCAAGGGCCGACCCACTCGGTGGCGTCGATCGCGCCGGAAACCAGATTTTCGTAAATCTGACCGCCCGGGAGCGAGACCGGAGAAGCGCCCAGCTTGGCCATGACGTCGCCGCCGAGGCCCGGGATACGCATCTTCAGACCCTTGAGGTCGTCGGCCGAGTTGATTTCCTTGCGGAACCAGCCGCCCATCTGGACGCCGGTGTTACCGCACATGAGGCCCTTCAGGCCGAACTGGCCAGCCAGCTCGTCCCAGAGCTCCTGACCACCGCCCCAGCGGATCCAGCCGTTCATCTCGGTGTAGGTCAGTCCGAACGGAACAGCGGTGAAGAACGCCCAGCCCGGATGCTTGCCTTTCCAGTAATACTCGGCGGCGTGATAGCCCTGGGCGTTGCCCGAGGCGACCTCGTCGAACGAGTCGAACGCGCCAACGCGCTCACCGGCGGAGAAGTACTGGACCTGAATCCGGCCTTCACTGATGGTCGCGAGCCGTTCGGCGAAGCGCTGTGCGCCCGTGCCGAGACCCGGGAAATCGCGCGGCCAGGTCGAAACCATGGCGAACTCGATACGGTCCTGCGCAATCGCGGGTTTCGGGAACACCGAAGCGGTCGCGGCGGCACCGGTGACACCGGCGAGACCCGCTGCCTTGATGAATTTACGTCTTTCCATGAATTGCTCCCTTGGATGCGTGTTCGTGTTTGTTGTCCCGGCCAGAAGGAAGCACGCAAGGGCGGCCGGGAATATGCGGCTCGTCACGGCTGCGACGGGCAGCCGTAAGCAGTTGATAGGACATTATGACAGCCGGTTTAGGGGCGCAATGGCATGCACGCCATACGAAAGTATGACGATCACGTTATTGTGGTGATCCAGACCCCGGCAACGACCCTGTTTGCCAGCCTTTGGAGCCCAGAAACTCGACCGGCTGGAAACGGCTCTTGTAGGTCATTTTGGCGCACCCCTCGATCCAGTAACCGAGATACATGTAGTCGAGGCCGCGTTGCTGTGCCTGACGGACGAGCCAGAGGATACTGAAGGTTCCCAGGCTGCGTCGCTCCTCGTCGGGATCGAAATAGCTGTAGACCGCCGACAGGCCACTGCTCAGTCGGTCGGTCAGGCAGGCCCCCACCAGTTTGCCGTCCGCGTCACGGATCGACACCAGGTCCGTATCGACCACCGAATCCTCGATCATGGCCCGGAAATCCGAAAACGACATGGCCGCCATCTCGCCGCCGCCGTGGCGGGCTTGCTGATAACGGGAGAACAGTTCGTAGTGTTCGTCGGTTGCAAACGGCCGGTCGATGCTGACCGCAAGGTCCAGATTCTTGTTCCAGACACGCTGCTGCGAGCGCGAAGTCTGGAAGTCGGTAACCAGGATGCGAACCGGCACGCAGCCGTTGCAGCCGGGACATGCGGGACGATAGACGATTTGGTGTGAGCGGCGGAACCCGGCCAGGGCAAGCTGGTCGTGCATATCCTGCGCCTGAGTGCCGCGCAATTCGGTAAACAGATTTCGCTCGATGCGCCCGTCGAGATACGGACAGGGCATCGGTCCGGTGCGGTAAAACACGAGGGGCGGCTTCGGTGCCTGGCTGGTCATGGTCCGATCCGGAACAGAAAATCAGGAATCGGCGCAGACTTTATCCACTCTGTGCCGGCAGCGTAAAGCCACACCCGAAATCAACCCGGCGAACGACCGTCGTCGATTTCGGTCTAACGGGCCGGCCCGTCGGCAGGGTTTTCATCTGTCTCATTGGAACCGAATTCGTTCTCGATCGACTCTTCGTTGAGATCCATGGGAACGGCATTCTCGCGCGGCAGGACGATGCTGATGCGCCGGTTGCGTTCGCTCTGGGGATCGTCGGGAAGCAGCGGATCCGTCGCCGCGCGCCTTAAACGAGCCGGTCAGCTGCAGGCTCTCGAGCTCGAGCGTGAGTTCGCATCCCGCCTCGCGTGACAGCGCCGGCGAGGCGACGGTGGGTATACGAATAACGTCGCCTGCGATCGCCTTGGCGGCGGCTTCGATATCGGAGATCCTGACGGTCATGGCGAAAGTGTCAGTTCGGCGGTTGCGTTGCGTCGAAGGTCCTCGATGGACTTGTTTAGCACGATGTAGCGGCCGTCCCGCCATTGCGCAGCCAGATCGTCGTAATGGAGTGAGCCGATGTGGCCCGATTGGCCCGGTGCGATCATGTAGCGGGCCCCATCTGGGTCGGCCATATCGAAAATCACCCTCAGGCCCGCCCCATGGACGTGGGGAAAGCGTGCATCGTCGGACGGCCGGTAGGTGCCGCGATTGATCGTGAAGTCGCCGCCGCCAGTGGCGACGCGCGGCGCCAGGACGTCGTCGAGTCCCGGCACGAAGCGGAAGAGGGGATGCCCGAACGTCGCCTGGTGGGCCCGTTCCCAAAGCCAGCTGGCAGGGTCACCACCATAAGCGCGCTCAAGCGCGCCGCGTGCGTCGGCGAACGCCGCCGCGACAATCTCGCGGCAGGATTCCTCGGCATCGGTCTGGCTGTTGTCGCACCAGCTAGCCTGTCCGGTCAGAATGCCGACCAGCACCCGCGGACGCAGGCCGCGATACCGGCCGGCGAGCGCTCCCAGTTCGTCGTCGATCAACGCGTCTCGGAGGTGGCGGGACCATGCGGCAAAGATCAGCGGTTCGGGCCGGTCCCGGGACATGGTGCCATCCCAGGCTGCCATCTTTTCCACTATGGGATCGCTAAGGAGGTCGTCGGGCAATGCGGCGATCATCACCTCCAGGAGTGCGCTAGCGCCGAGAGACAGAATATCGGTCTGAATCGCTGCGAAGGTGTCCGGCGTGTGGGTCGCTTTCGCTGCCAGCAAATCTTCGATGCGGCGGGCGCGAAATCCCTCCGGCCAGTCGTTGCTGATGAAATGGGGATAGGTGTCCGGGGCCACCCGATTGTTGGCGTTGACGATGATGCCCGCTGCCGGGCTGTGGCGCTGGGGCAGGTCATCGAAGGGCACAAAGCCTTGCCAGTCATGTTCCCCAGACCAGCCGGGTAGGGGAAGCGTTCCGGCGCCGCCGTGGCGAATGGGCAAGCGCCCGGCTGCGACAAATCCGAAAGCACCGTCGCGATGGGCGTAGACGATGTTTTGCATCGGCGCGTGGAAATTGCGGAGTGCTGCCAGGAACTCGGGCACGGTGCGCGCGGTGTTGATGCCGTAGGCCGCATCGCTGGTTCGATCATCTTCACGCAGTGCGACGAACGCCAGCGCGACGACGCTGTCCGGTGTGTTGCCGTTCGGGCTTGTCGTGATATCCGGCAGGACCGGACCATGCCGGGTCCTTCGAACAAGCAGGCGTTCCGGTGCCGCGCGGCCGCGCACCCGGATCGTCTCTTCCCGTTCTTCGAAGGCTAAGCTTCCCTCTGTCGTGAGGTACTGCGCTGGGTCGTCGGGGTGCAGATTCTCGATGAACAGGTCCTGGGTATCGGCATGAGTTGTGGTCAGCCCCCAAGCCAGATGACCGTTTTGGCCAATCATGAAAAATGGTTGGCCGGGCAAGGCTGCGCCGGATGCGGTGAAATCGGGCGTCACGATCCGGGCCAGGTGCCACATGCCGGGGGCGCCAAACCCCAGATGGGGATCGTTGGCCAGCAGCGGTTTGCCGGACGCGCTGCGGCTGCCTGCGACAACCCATTCGTTGGACGCGCTGGCGGCGGGAAACAGGTCCGGGATTGCCGATGCGAGGGTGCGAAGAGGGTTGATGGCAGCAAGGGTCGTGGGCGCATCGCCGGGTTCGCCGGGCCAGAGGTCCTCGATCTGCGCGGGCGTGAGCACGTCCTGCATATCGGCGCGCAGAAGTTCGTCGCGGAAGTCACCGGACAGGAACAGCGCCATCAAACGTACCCAGGCCGCGCTGTCGGCCGGCCGCCAGGGTTCGAATCCGATGCCGAGGACAATCATCTCGGGTGGGCGGCGGGTGCCGGCTGCGTTCATCCAGGCGTTCACACCCTCGGCATAAGCGTCGACGGCCTTGCGGGCATCTGCCGACATGCCGGCGACCGAGGCCTTGGCCAGCGCATACACCCCGAGGGTGCGCATGAACCTGTCGGTGCGCAGGCCCATTGGGCCGATCACCTCCGACAGGCGCCCCTGTGCAGTGCGGCGCATGAACTCCATCTGAAAGAAACGGTCCTGGGCGTGCACGAAGCCAAGCGCGCGATAGGCGTCCGTCCGGCTGTCGGCGAATATATGGGGCACCGCGTGTGCATCGCGCACGACCGTGACGTCGTTGCTGAGCCCATGAATGTGCCCGTGGCCGCCGGTGTCGGTCTGCGCCGTCGCGAAAATCAGCACAACGGCACATGCGGCGAGCACTATCAGCCCGAGTGCCGCCGGGACGAGCCCGGCCAGCCCCGCGGCGATGATGTGGATTGCCCTCACGGCGCCGCCTAGATGTCGACCTGGTAGGTCTCTGGCTGCTGCGACTGCCGGTGCGCGATATGTGCCTGAATTGACGCGAGGATGTCCGAGACAGGCGTATCCAGCCCGTACTGCTGCATGATCGGCTCCTGTATTCCAAACTCGGCGCGTATGAACTGCACCCACGAAAAGGGGGGCGGCGCGGTGGTGATCACCTTTGGCAGTTCGACGAACCGGAACAGCAGATAGGGTTTGCGCTTGGTCCGCGTGATGGACGCAATGATGCCCCGGCGGACCGAACTGGAATGGGCGATGAAGTCGATATTGTCCCAGGGGACGGTCCCGACCATCCACTCGCGAAAATAGACACCATTCTCATCGACCACGACCTGCGGGTCGCGATTGATGACCTTCCGGATTGTGAACCCGGCCCAGATCAGGGAGGCGGCAATCAGAACGCCGGCGATCCGCCACGCATCGGGGCCCTTCTCGGCGGCGGCGAAAGGAATCAACAGACACAATGCGGCAATCGCGAGAATCGCCAGCGCCCGCAGGCCCTGCATCTGTTGGCTGTGGCGGACCACAAGCGGTTCGGGCGGTACCGATATTCCGCCTGGTGTGTTCTCGTCGTCAGCTGTCATTCAGGATACGCGCGGCGTCGATGGAGAAGTAGGTGAGGATGCCGTTGCACCCGGCCCGTTTGAACGCCATCAGGGTTTCCATCATCACTCGGTCATAGTCGAGCGCGCCATTGTCTGCGGCGAAGCGGAGCATGGCGTACTCACCGCTCACATTGTAGGCGAATGTGGGGACCCCGAACCGGTCCTTCACCCGCTGGATAATATCCAGATAGGGCAGACCCGGCTTTACCATGATCATGTCCGCGCCTTCCTCGATATCCAGCGCGACTTCCCGCAGCGCCTCGTCGGTGTTGGCCGGATCCATCTGGTATGTGTCCTTGGTCTCACCTTTCAGAAAACCGGCGCTTTCGATCGCGTCGCGGAACGGTCCGTAGAACCCGGAAGAGTATTTCGCGGCATAGGACATCAGCAGGGTGCGGTCATAACCGTTTTCGTCGAGGGATTGCCGGAGTGCCCCGATGCGGCCATCCATCATATCCGACGGCGCAATAATGTCGCAGCCGGCTTCCACCTGGACGATGGCCTGGCGGCACAACGCTTCGATCGTCTCGTCGTTTACAACATGGCCGGCGCGCACGATCCCGTCATGACCGTCGGAATTGAACGGGTCGAGCGCGACATCGCACATCACGCCGATGTCGGGATGCGCATCCTTAATGGCCCGAATGGCCTGGCAGACCAGATTGTTCGGGTTCCAGGCCTCCCGACCGTCAGGCGTTTTCAGTTCGGCCGGCGTTGCGGGAAAAAGCGCGACCGAGGGAATACCGAAAGCCTTGGCCGCGGCCACTGCCGCGGGCAGGCGATCGGGCGAGTAGCGGATAACGCCGGGCATGGTCGGGATATCCTCGGTCCGATCCTTGCCGTCGCACACGAAGACCGGCCAGATGAAATCGTCCGGGGACAGCGTGTTTTCGCGCACCATCCGCCGCGACCAGTCCCAGCGCCGGTTTCGGCGCATGCGGGTTTGCGGGAAGACGCCGACCGGTGTCGAAGGTCCGCGGGGCATGACGGCTCCTGATCGAGGATATGAAAGGGCCGGAAACATAGCCGCAACCGGGCCAGGGACCAAGGGTCGTCATGCTTTCCCGGGACCATGAGTCCGACTGATAATTTCGTGCGGGTTCGGGACGTCATGGATTGATAGCCCGAGCGCGGAGAAACGAACCGACAGGGGGGACGGGAGATGGCGAAGCCAAAGGTCATAGCGAACATGTATCCGTTACTGCCGGCCGACGGCGAGGAAGATCGCGCGGCCAAGCGGCCCCTCGGACGCAATTCCGAAATCTACAACACCATGCTGCACGAGATGGTCGATATCGTGAAGGCCGCCGACGACCTGGGGTTCTGGGGCGTCAGCACCATCGAACATCACATGCATTCGGAAGGCTATGAACTGGCGCCCAGTCCGGGGATCGTGAACGCCATGTGGTCACAGCATGTGAAGAACGCGCGGGTAGGCACCATCGGCTATGTCGCGGCGACCCGCGATCCGATCCGCATGGCCGAAGAAATGGCCGTGATGGACCATGTCACCCAGGGCAAGTATTCCGTCAGTTTCACGCGTGAAACTGACGGAAAAGGGCCTTGAGTTCAGCCGTTTTCTCGAACAGATGTTCGAACGCCATGTCGAGGCAGTCGCAGATTCGATCGACGAGGAAAAACTTGAAGCGGCCAATGAAAGCCTGCGGGACGTGGAGCGGTTCTGGCTCCAGCAATTGGGATTTGGCCCCCGGGTTGCGGCATTTCTCCGGGTCGAGATGGGGCCCTAGATCCAACGGTTATCATGAAACGGAAAAGGCGGCTGCCACGGCAGCCGCCTTTTTTCGTGTCTTGTCGGTGTGATGATCAGGCCTGCAGGTCGTTGTTCAGCAGTGCTTTGGCATCCTGTCCGTGTTCGCTCAGGACGTTCTTCAGTTTCCCGAGCGCCTTGGCCTCGATCTGCCGGATCCGTTCCTTGCTGACACCGAAACTCTCGCCGATCTCGGCCAGCGTGTTCTTGTCTTCCGATAGGAACCGACGGACGATGATCTGGCGTTCCCGGTCGCCCAGCGTGTCCAGGGCATCCTCGAGCCAGGCCGAGCGGACCTTGCCGTCATGGTGCCAGGCGGTGATGTCCTCCGGGTTCGGACCCTCGTCGGGCAGGATGTCCTGAAACTCGAAATCGTCTTCGTCGCCATAGCTCGCATTCAGGGAATTGTCGGGACCGCCCAGATGGGCCTCCATGCGGACGACGTCCTCGGTTTTCACCTGCAGGCGCTCGGCGACCCGTTCGCGGTCCGCATCGGTGAGTTCACCGTCGGGCCCGGTGGCCAGCTTCGCGCGCACCTTGCGCAAATTGAAGAACAGGCGGCGCTGCGCCGGCGTCGTCGCGACCCGCACGATCGATGTGTTGCGCAGGATATGGTCCTGAATGGCGGCCATGATCCACCAGGACGCATAGGTCGAGAACCGGGCATTGTGCTCGGGGTCGAAGCGCTGAGCCGCCTCCATAAGACCGATATTGCCTTCCTGGACCAGATCGCCGACCGGTAGGCCGTAGCCGCGGAATTTCCATGCCATCCGAAGCACGAAGCGGGCATAGGCCTCGATCAGCTCATGCAGGGCGTCTTCGTCCTTGTCGTCACGCCAGCGGCGCGCCAGATCGAATTCATGCTCGCGTTCGAGAATGGGCGCCTTCATGACTGCGTTTGCGTACCGCCGGTTGCCGCGCTCGATAGCCTGTGATGCGAAAGCTGCCATGATATATCAGTCCTTTGACAAATCACGTCGCGGGGCTATATCCCCGTCAACGAAATAAATGTTTGGTTACAAATCGATACGAAAAGAATATACGCACGGATCACGGCTGGCACAAGATGTTATCGACTCGATAATATCCGTTTGATATAAGATCAATGTGATTTCAAATTGATTTGCGAGCGATTAGAACAGGTAAAATGAGCACGCAAGCCACTGATAATATTGAGAAAGAGGAGCTTACGCGCCTGCTGGACCGTATCGGCAGGATGGCACGTGGGTTGCAGTATTGTCATGGTTTGAACCCTGCCCAATGGGACTGTTTGCGCTTCATAGGCCAGGCGAATCGCTTCTCGCGCACCCCCGGAGCCCTGGCTGCCTTCCTCGGCACGACCAAGGGAACGGCCAGCCAGACACTCAAGGCGCTGGAGAAAAAGGGCTACCTGACTCGGGTCGCGGATCCCGATGATAAGCGGGTCCGGCACATCGAATTGACCAATCTGGGTGCTAACCTGCTGTCGAAGGATCCGCTCAACTGTCTGGACAGGGCGATCGACAATCTGCCGTCCAGCGTCGCGGACACCATGGCCGCAGGTCTCGCCCAGCTGTGCAACGGTATGCAGTCACGCTTCGGCGGTCAGGATCTCGGCATCTGTCATGAGTGTGGCCACTTCGCCGGCCCGAGCGACACGGGAAACATGATCTGCGGGCTCAAAAGCGCGGAACTCAGCTGCGAAGACGCCAAGCGGTTCTGCGTCAATTTCTCTCCCGAGACCGAACGCTCCTGACAATAGAATATTGTGCCGTCAGGCGCCCGTGAAGGCCTGCAATCCGGTCTGCGCACGGCCAAGGATGAGCGCATGGATATCGTGGGTGCCCTCGTAGGTGTTCACCGTTTCCAGGTTCACAAGGTGCCGGATCACGTTGAACTCGTCCGAGATGCCGTTGCCGCCGTGCATGTCGCGCGCGACCCGCGCGATATCGAGCGCCTTGCCGGCATTGTTGCGTTTGAGCAGCGAGATCATCTCCGGCGTTGCCTGGTCCTCGTCCATCAGCCGCCCCAGCCGCAGGCAGGAATGTAAACCCAGGGTGATCTCGGTCTGCATGTCGGCAAGTTTCTTCTGGATGAGCTGGTTGGCGGCCAGCGGCCGGCCGAACTGCTTGCGCTCGAGCGTATATTCCCGCGCGGCGTGCCAGCAGAACTCCGCCGCGCCCAACGCACCCCAGGAAATGCCGTAGCGGGCCTTGTTGAGACAACCGAACGGCCCGCCCAGCCCGCGGGCGTTTGGCAGCTTGTTCTCCTCGGGTACGAAGACCTCGTCCATCACGACCTCGCCGGTCGATGAGGCGCGCAGGGACATTTTACCCTCGATCTTGGGTGTCGACAGCCCGTCCATGCCGCGTTCCAGGATGAAGCCGCGAATGATGCCCTCATCATCCTTGGCCCAGACGACGAACACATCGGCGATCGGGGCGTTCGAAATCCACATCTTGGCACCGGACAGGCTGTAGCCTCCGTCTACGGACTTGGCGCGGGTCACCATGCTGCCCGGATCGGAGCCGTGATCCGGCTCGGTCAGGCCGAAGGCGCCGACCCATTCGCCCGTGGCGAGCTTCGGCAGATAGGTCTTGCGCTGGTCCTCAGAGCCGTAGGCGTAGATCGGCCACATCACCAGCGAGGACTGGACCGACAGCGCCGAGCGGTAGCCGGAATCGACCCGCTCCACCTCGCGCGCGATCAGGCCGTAGCACACATTGTTGACCCCGGCGCAGCCATACTCCTCGGGCAGGGTCGAGCCAAGGAACCCAAGCTCGCCGAACTCGTTCATGATTTCCTGGTCGAAGCGCTCCTCGCGGTTGGCGGTCAGGATGCGGGGCATCAGCTTGTCCTGGCAGTAGGCGCGCGCCGCGTCCTGCACCATGCGCTCATCCTCGCTCAGCGCATCATCCAGCAGAAGCGGGTCTTCCCATTGGAACCGCGGCTTGGAATCGCTCTTTGCGGTCGGTCGTGCGCTGTGGGACGCGAGGCTCATACTGATCACTCCGGTTGTTCGGTTTTCATGCTGCGATGCACAAGGCCGCCGGTCTACGCGGCTTGTGCATCTGTCGCAACTGTTGAGATGACGTGCCTAGTCCTTCACCGTCTCGAATTCGCCCGGCGATGTGATTTCCAGCAGTTCGCAATCCGCCGACATCCACAGCGCGTCATGCACAAGCCCGTCGGGTTGATAGAAGCAATCGCCCTTGGCAACGCTGACTTCGCCTTCGCCCTCGATCCAGAATCGCGCCTCGCCCTGGAGGACGTAGATCATCTGGAAATCGGTGACATGGGCGTGCTTGCCGGTGTGGTGGTCGGCATCGGGGTCGGCAATCCGGATGACATGGGCGCTGAATTCACCGTTGGTGGCCTCGTGAATGCCCAGATCGTTGTATTCGAAGTCCTCACGCAGGCCGGTTTTCCATTTGGCGTCGCCGGCATGCTTAACGATAAATTTGTGTTTGCCCTGTTTCATGGTTCTGCTGCTCCCATGTTGTATCGGCGGGGCAGGGATTATAGGTTGGCGCGAAGATGCTGACCATGCATGGCCGGAGACACTGCAATGGCACGCCATCGACAAACCGCACAGCATGCGATGCCGGAAAACGTCATCTTCGAATTCTCGCCTGTTGGGAACGCGATGAAGGTCTGCGCCGTCGATGCGCGGTCTGGCCTGGAGGTGTCGATCGTCCGTCCGGTGACGGCGGGCGAGGAGGCTCTCCGCCGCACGGCTGTGTCGAAACTTCGCGATATGCTGAATAAAAAGCGGCCGAAACCGCTCGATCGCCGCGGCGTCGTCGCCTGAGCGTTACCGCTTGCGCTTGCCGAGGCCGATTTGCTTGGCAAAGGCCGAGCGCTGCTTGGCGTAGTTCGGTGCGACCATCGGATAGTCGGCCGGTAGGCCCCACTTGGTCCGATACTCTTCCGGGCTCATGCCGTAAGCGGTGCGCAGATAGCGCTTCAGCATTTTCAGCTTCTTGCCGTCTTCCAGGCAGATGATGTGGTCGGGCGTGATCGACCGCTTGATCGGCACGGCGGGCTTTTGCTTGGTTTGACCGTTGGTGTCGCCGCCCAGCCCTTCGAGGCTGCCGTAGACGGATTGAATGACATCTGAAATCTGCGCTTCGGGGACCGGGTTGTTCCCGACATATGCCGCCACGACCTGGGTTGTCATTCTGAGAAGTTCGTACCGAGACAAGTTGTCAGGATTGTTATCGGTCATTCTTCGCCCCCAAGGTCTCGCGTGTTTACCCGCGTCGTCGGCAGTTGTGATCGCATGGCGTTTGGGGGCAGTCAATACGCCTTTCGAATATTCATCAGTACTATTCCGAAAAAGCAAAATGAAAGGCTGGTAAAGGTACCAGACCAGGCGCGCAACCAACGGGTTTTAACTCAGTTCTTGTTCGCCGCCACTGGCCCTTCACTGGTGCCTGGATTGTGCAGCGCGCAATGGATCGAAAGTCCGTTGTCCACACGATTCCACCGCGAGCCCTAGTGTATCGCTGGCGGGGACAAACGAGATGTGGTAATTCGGAGGTAGTCCGATGAAGTCGTATCGGCGTCCCGAGAATGGATTTTATGCATGAGCGAAGAGACGGTCGCGCTCGCCGCTGACCACGCCGGATTTGCGTTGAAAGAGGAATTGAAGGCGCAACTCGATGAGCGTGGCATCACGGTCCTTGATTTGGGCACCGACAGCGACGCGTCGGTCGACTATCCGGATTTCGGCCGTGCGGTCGGCGAAGCCGTCGCCGCCGGGAAGGCGGGCCGCGGTATCGTCGTCTGTGGCACAGGGATCGGTATATCGATCGCCGCCAATCGTGTCGCCGGCGTTCGCGCGGCACTGTGCCTCGACGCGACTTCCGCGCGACTGGCACGAGAACACAATGACGCAAACGTCCTGGCACTCGGTGCGCGCCTGCTAGGACCCGAAGTCGTGCGCGATTGCGTCAGCGCATTTCTGGACACGCCCTTTCCCGGCGGTGAGCGCCACGAGCGGCGGATTGGAAAACTCGGTTGAGATACCGGACACGACGGCATTGGGCCGTGTGTTCGGCGAGTAGCGAATAGAGACGAGGACTTGAATGTCGATTACCAGTGAGGCCCCGGAATCGGGAAGCGTGATGGACGGATTTTTCAGCTGCGGACTGGCGGAAGCGGATCCCGAGGTTTTCGGCGGTATGACCCGCGAACTGGGGCGTCAGCAAAGCCAGGTGGAACTGATTGCGTCCGAGAACATCGTCTCGCGCGCCGTGGTCGAGGCCATGGGTTCCGTGCTGACCAACAAGTACGCCGAGGGATATCCAGGCCGACGATATTACGGCGGCTGCGAGTTCGTCGACGAAGCCGAAACCATCGCCATCGACCGGGCCCGGCGCTTATTCAGCTGTGCCTTCGCGAACGTGCAGCCCCATTCGGGTGCACAGGCCAACCAGGCCGTGTTCCTGGCGCTGTGCGAACCGGGTGACACATTGCTCGGCATGTCGCTGGCCGCCGGTGGACATCTGACCCACGGGGCCGCTCCGAACCTTTCGGGCAAATGGTTCAACGCCGTGCAGTACGGGGTCCGCCGCGAAAACGCGCGGATCGACATGGACGAGGTTGCGGCTCTGGCCGCCGAGCACAAGCCGTCCCTGATAATTGCCGGCGGGTCGGCATATCCACGCATCATCGACTTCGCGAGGTTCCGCGAGATCGCGGATTCGGTCGGTGCGTACCTGATGGTCGACATGGCGCATTTTTCAGGCCTCGTGGCCGGCGGTGCCCATCCAAGCCCGTTCCCGCACGCACATGTCGTGACCACCACGACCCACAAGACTCTGCGCGGTCCGCGCGGCGGCATGATCCTGTCCGATGACGAGGATCTGGGTAAGAAAATCAATTCTGCCGTTTTCCCCGGCCTGCAGGGCGGTCCGCTGATGCACATCATCGCGGCCAAGGCGGTGGCGTTCGGCGAAGCGCTGCAGCCTTCGTTCAAGACCTACGCCCAGCAGGTGGTCGAGAACGCCCGGACCCTGGCTGCGACCCTTTCGGAGGGCGGGCTCGACATCGTCTCCGACGGAACCGACACACATCTGATGCTGGTCGATCTGCGACCCAAATCCCTGACGGGCGACGTCACCGAAATGGCACTCGAGCGGGCTAGCCTGACCTGCAACAAGAACGGCATTCCGTTCGATCCGGAAAAACCGATGGTGACGTCGGGCATTCGGCTGGGGACGCCGGCCGGCACGACACGCGGGTTCGGTACTGCCGAATTCCGCCTGGTGGGCGAACTGATTGTCGAGGTGCTTGACAGTCTCGGCGGAAATCCCGACGGCAATGCCCAGGTCGAGCAATCAGTGCGGGAGCATGTCGAAGAGCTTTGCGCCCGGTTCCCGATCTATCCTGCCGGCTGACCGGCAACCGCGAAGACAAGAAGACAAAGAGACGCGAGAGGAAAAAAGATGCGCTGTCCGTTCTGTGGCCACTCCGACACGCATGTGAAGGATTCGCGTCCGACCGAGGACAACACGGCAATCCGCCGCCGGCGCGCCTGCCCGGATTGCGGGGCGCGTTGGACGACCTTCGAACGCGTGCATCTGCGCGACCTGATCGTCGTCAAGAAGAATGGCCAGCGCGTTCCCTTCGATCGGGACAAGCTTGAAAGTTCAATGCGGATTTCCTTGCGCAAGCGCCCCGTCGATGCCGAGCGGGTCGAGCGCGTGATCAGCGGCATCGTAAGGCGTCTGGAATCGTCGGGAGAGACCGATATTCCCTCCGACGCGATCGGTGAAGCCGTGATGGACGCGCTCGCCAACCTGGATTCCATCGCTTATGTGCGGTTCGCTTCGGTCTACAAGAATTTCCGTGAAGTCCGGGATTTCGAGGACTTCATCGGCAACGAGCGTCTCGCGGGCGAAGACGAGATGGTCGAAAACGATTGATCGGTCGGGGCATTCGCCCGACCGTAGGCTCATGCAGAACGATCAGGATTTCATGGCAACGGCCTTGCGCCTGGCACGGCGCGGGTTGGGAAATGTCTGGCCGAACCCGGCCGTAGGCTGCGTGATTGTCGCGGCCGGCGAGGGACGCCGGACTCTCGGGCGCGGCTGGACTCAGCCCGGTGGCCGGCCCCATGCGGAAACCGTGGCGCTGGATCAGGCCCGGACCCGTTTCGGCGCCGACGCGCTCGCCGGTGCCGAGGTGTTCGTGACACTCGAGCCGTGCAGTCATCTCGGCCGGACTCCGCCTTGCGCCGAGGCGCTGATCGCCGCCGGGGTCGGGCGGGTCGTCATCGGCTGTGGTGACCCTGATCCGCGCGTCGCGGGCGACGGCATCGCCAAGCTCAGGCAGGCCGGGATCGACGTGGAGACGGATGTCTGCCGGTCCGAAGCTGAGGAGATCAATGCGGGATTTCTCATGCGGGTGCGGGAGGGTCGCCCGATGGTGTCTCTCAAGACCGCGACCACGTCGGACGGCCGCATCGCGACCCGCACCGGGGATTCGCAATGGATCACCGGTGCTGCGGCGCGCCAGCATGCGCACCTATTGCGCGCACGCCATGACGCGATCGCTGTCGGGATCGGGACCGTGGACGCGGACAATCCGAGCCTGACCTGCCGGCTGCCCGGTCTTGCTGGGCGTTCGCCGGTGCGCGTTGTGTTCGATTCCCAATTACGGACAGCGATGGACTCAACCCTCGTGCAGACCGCTGCAGAGGTGCCGACATGGATATTGTCCGCTGCCAAGGCGGATCGCGATCTGCGGATGGCGCTAGAGGACAAGTGCGTGATGGTCGTGCCGGTGGAGGATGTGGTGGACGGTCAGCCGGAACCCGGCGCGGCATTGCGTGCACTGGGCGCGATGGGCATCTCCCGGTTGATGGTCGAAGGCGGTGCCCGATTGTCAACGCGGCTGTTGCGCGCGGGGCTGGTCGATCGATTACTGTGGTTCCGCGCGCCGTCACTGATTGGCGGTGACGGCTTGCCGCCGTTTGGCGATCTGGGGGTTGCGGATGTGGCCGAAATGCCGGTCTTCAAACCGCTGTCGCGAACGCCGGTGGGTGACGACACGCTGGAAATTTTTGGCCGCGTGCCTTAACGAAGCGGGATGTTTACTGGAATCGTCAGCGATGTAGGCCGCGTGTCGGCGATCGACCCACTGGATGTGGGGCGGCGCCTGACGATCGAAACCGCCTATGACACCTCCGAAATCGAGATCGGCGCTTCGATCGCGTGCAGTGGTGCGTGTCTGACGGTGGTCGAGAAGTCGCCGGGCTCATTTGCGGTCGACGTCTCGGGTGAGACCCTGGACAAGACCACGGTCGGGCAGTGGACCGTCGGCAGCGATATCAACCTGGAACGCGCATTGCGCGCCGCCGATGAGTTGGGCGGACATCTCGTGCTTGGACATGTGGATGGGGTTGGCACCATCGTCGGGCTCGACCCCGAGGGCGAGAACCACCGGGTCCGCATCGGGGTGCCTGATGAGCTGAAGGGCTACGTTGCCTCGAAGGGCTCGATTACGGTCGATGGAATATCCCTGACCGTGAACGATGTGGATGGCCCCGTTTTCGGGGTGAACATCATCCCGCATACATGGGACAACACCTCGCTGGCTGGTGTCGGGGTGGGTTCGCGTGTCAACATCGAGGTCGATGTAATAGCGCGTTATGTCGCGCGTCTTTTGGAACAGGATTGAGTGTGGCTGACAAAACCGAAGACCTGCGGAGCGTTTCGAAGCAGGATATTGCGCGTTCGATGGAGGACGCGCAGATCCTGTCGCCGATTGAGGACATCATCGAGGATGCCCGTAACGGCAAGATGTTCATTCTGATTGATGACGAAGACCGGGAGAATGAGGGCGACTTGGTGATCCCGGCCCAGATGGCGACACCGGACGCCATCAACTTCATGGCGACCTACGGGCGCGGTCTGATCTGCCTGGCGATGACCCGCGAACGAATCCAGCAGCTCGGCCTGTCCATGATGCCGCAAACACACGGTCAGCGGCTGGCCACGAACTTTACGGTCTCGATAGAGGCAGCCAATGGCGTCACGACGGGTATTTCCGCCCCCGATCGTGCACGCACGGTGACGGTCGCGATCGATCCGCGTTCGACCGAAGCCGATATCGTGACCCCGGGGCATGTTTTCCCGCTGGCGGCGCGTGATGGCGGGGTGTTGGTCAGGGCCGGCCATACGGAGGCGGGCGTCGACATCGCGCGGTTGGCCGGTCTCAACCCCTCCTCGGTGATCTGTGAAATCATGAACGAAGACGGGACCATGTCCCGGCTGCCCGATCTCATCGGTTTTGCGCAGTATCACGGCCTGAAGATCGGCGCGATCGCGGATCTGATTGCCTATCGCCGGCGCAATGACCGTATCGTCGAGCGGCTCATGGAGCATGATTTCAACTCCAGGCATGGCGGCAATTACAAATGGCACATCTACTACAACACCGTGGAATACGCGGAGCATACGGCGCTGGTGAAAGGTGAGATCGATCCGGACAAGCCCGTGCTGGTGCGGATGCACTCCTTCAGCCTGGGCGCCGACGCGCTGGGCAGCCTAGATGCGCCGGATTCCGGCGTCTTGCAGCGATCGATGGATATTATCGGCGAAGAAGGCAGCGGGGTGATCGTGCTGATTCGTGACACATCGCCCACCGCGCTGTCCGACCGTATCCGGCAATTCAGCAGCGCACCGACGACACCTGTGAACGAGTTGCGCAATTACGGCGTGGGTGCCCAGATCCTCGCCGATCTCGGCGTGCGTGATATGATTCTGCTGTCGAATTCGCAGCGCTCGATCGTCGGTCTCGAAGGGTTCGGCCTGAGACTGATCGAAACACGTCCTGTTCCGATCGGTTAGAAGGGGGCGCTCTTGTCGGATCAGCCACATGTCATGATCGCGGTGTCGCGTTACTACGACGACATTGCCGAACAGCTCCTGCGCGGTGCCACCCAGGTTCTCGATGACGCCGGGGCAACCCACGAAATGTTTGAAATTCCCGGGGCATTCGAGATTCCGGCTGCCATCGCCACGGCCATGCGTTCGCCCGAGTTTTCCGGCGGCCGCCGGCGGTTCGACGGCTATATCGCGCTCGGTTGCGTGATCCGGGGAGAGACCACCCATTACGACTATGTCTGCAGCGAAGCGGCGCGGGGGCTGCAGGATCTTGCGGTTCGCCACTGCCTGGCGCTCGGCTTCGGCATTCTGACCACCGAGAACCGGGAACAGGCCATGGCGCGCGCAGCCGTCGACCAGGGCAACAAGGGCGCGGATGCGGCCAACGCCTGCCTGCGCATGGTGGAGTTCAAGCGTTTCTTCCGAATGTTTCCCCGCTGATGCCCGGCGGCGGCGAGGTTCAGGAGAAATCCGGCCGCAAGACCGGCGCTTCGGCGCGCGGTGCCGCGCGCTTGATGGCGGTCCAGGCGCTGTACCAGATGGATATACGTCGCGGTTCGGCCGAAGCCACGGTGCTTGAATTCATCCAACACCGCTCGGAAGAGGCCGACACCGAAGAAGATATGGCCGGTCCGCGGGATGCCGACAAGGCGCTGTTTGCCGATCTGGTGCGCGGGGTTGCGCGCGACCGCAGCGAGATCGACGCGGTTTTGAACGGCTGCCTGGACGGGGGCAGCACGATGGAGCGGCTCGAACCCCTCTTGCGGGCCATCATGGGTGCGGGCGCCTATGAACTCAGGTCGCGGACGGACATTCCCGCGCGCGTTTCTATCAGCGAGTATGTGCATCTGACCGACGCGTTTTTCGATGGCAAGGAACCCGGCCTTGTGAACGCCGTTCTCGACCGACTGGCCAAGATTCTTCGCACAGATGAAACCGGGACCCCCGACAGGGCCGAAGATGGCGACGGGCATTGACGAATTCGACCTGATCCGGAGCTGTTTCGCGCGCCTGTCGAGCGGAGAGCCCGGCGCGCTCGATTTGCGCGACGATGCGGCCTGGTTGCGGCCGGAAGCGGGGATGGAACTGGTAGTTTCGGCCGACGCGATCGTCGCCGGCGTCCATTTTCCCGACACGATCGATCCTGCGGACATCGCCCGGCGTGCCCTTCGGGTGAACCTGTCGGATATTGCCGCGAAGGGGGCCCGTCCGCGGGCTTATACGCTGTCGCTGGTGTTGCCGCAGACTGTCGGTTTGGACTGGGTCGAGGCGTTCGCCGCATCGTTGGGCGACGAGCAGCGTGAATTCGGTGTGACATTGCTCGGCGGGGATACGACAGGGACGCCGGGACCACTAACAATAAACATCAATATATTCGGAGAAATATCAGAAAATTCAATGATAACCAGATCGGGCGCGAGCGCCGGTGAAGACGTTTATGTGTCCGGTTCAATCGGTGATGCCATGCTCGGACTGGCCGTCTTGAAGGGTGATTTGACCGTCGAGAATGGCGACGACAGAGCGTTTCTTGAGCGCCGGTTCCTGCGGCCCGACCCACGCGTGACGACCGGTCCTGCGCTTGTGGGTGTGGCCAGCGCCGCCGCGGATGTTTCCGACGGCCTGGTCGCCGATCTGGGGCATATCTGCAGCGCCTCGAATCTCGCCGCCCGGGTCGATCTGGAGGCCGTTCCTCTGTCCGAAACTGCGCGTGGCACGGTAACGGACGATCAACCATTGCGAATTAACCTGCTCACCGGTGGTGACGACTATGAAATCGTCTTCACCGCCCCGGTTTCTGCGCGCGATTCGATCGAATTGATTTCGTCGGAGACCGACGTAGCGATCAGTCGGATCGGAATCATGACGGAAAAGACCTCCGGGGCGCCGGAGGTCGTCGTGCTGGACGGTTCGGGGAACCCAGTCGAGGTGGGCGTTGGCGGATTCAGGCACTTCGAAGAAGAAAACGCGCGCTGAGATAGAGGCGGACATCCGTGCCATGCGCACGACGGCGATCCGTGGATTGGGGGCCGATGTCGTGGTCGATTTGTTCGTCGAAAATGTCCTGCGCAAGGACCAGTTGCAGAAGGATGGTTAGCGCAACGCAGCTATTCACAGCAAAGGCTTGTGTTTTAGAGATGCATGCCAGATGTTCCCGGGCATGATTCTCTCGCGCAGTTCCGCAAATGTGGGTCTTCTTTCGGTCTGCCAGGCTCTCGGCCAGACACAGATGATCCTCATCTTCTCCGTGTCTTCGATCATCGGAGCGACGATCGCACCCAATCCCGCATGGGCAACGGTGCCTATCACGTTCCAGTTCGTCTTTATGACGATGTCCACGGTGCCCGCGGCATTGCTGATGAAGCGCATCGGCCGGGCCTGGGGCTTTATCGTGTTTCTGATCATCGGATCATCGGGTGCAGCACTGATGATCTATGCCCTGGTGGACAGCAACTTCTTCATGTTTTGCGCCGGCTCGGCGCTGTTCGGCAGTTCCGCGGGTGCCAACCAGCAGTTCCGGTTTGCCGCTGTCGATGCCGCCGATAAGAGTTTCAAGAGCCTGGCTGTCAGCCTGGTTCTGGCCGGCGGCGTATTTGCGGGCCTTGCCGGGCCGAGCCTGTCCTCGCTCGGCTATGACATGATCCGGCCCATCCTTTATGGCGGTGTGTTTGCGATCATCCTGATTCTTCAGGCGATGATGATTGTGCTGCTGCTGTTCACGGATATTCAGCCGCCGAGCGAGCAGGAACGCACCGGCGAAATGCGCCCGATGCGCGAAATTGCCGCGCAACCGGCGTTCATCGTGGCCGTGTTGAGCGCGATGATCGGTTACGGCGTCATGAACTTCGTCATGTTGTCGACGCCGATCTTCATGCATCTGCACCCGACGCACCCATTTGGCCAACTCGAGATCAACAATGTGATCATGTGGCACATCCTGGGCATGTTTGCGCCCGGTTTCGTCACCGGTTGGCTGATCAAGAAGTTCGGCGATCTGAACATCATCCTGGCGGGCGCGGTGATTTCGGTTGTCTGCCTTGTTGTCAATCTGAACGGCGACTCGATCGTGCATCTGCGCGTCGGCATGGCGCTTGTCGGGGTCGGCTGGAACTTCATGTTCACAGCCGGTACCACACTGCTCCTGACCACTTATACGCCGGCCGAGAAAGCGAAGGTGCAGGGCATCAACGATCTGTTCGTCTTCGGAACTGTGGCCGTGTGTTCGCTGGCGGCTGGCGTGGTCTACCAAACGTTCGGGTTCATTGCCGTCAACCTTGCTTCGGCCCCGCTTCTGGTGCTGGTTGTGCTGGCCGTCTTCTGGCTGCGGTCGCGTCGCGGGTTTGTTCCGGCCTGACCCTCTAAAGTCGTACCCGTCTAATATGCGCGGCCGGTTGCCATGCCGCCGCCTTTTTGGCATGTTCCCGCCGCTTTTCAGGGCCCGGCCGATTCGGCACCGCTCAACGGCATTCGCCGGGATCGGCAACGCGGTCTGACAACACAGAAACCAAAGGACATAACAATGGCTCCAATCATCTGGTTCGCCATCGCATGCGGCGGTTTGGCCGTGCTGTACGGAATCTGGGCTTCGCGCTCTGTTCTCGCGTCCAGTGCCGGCACCGAACGGATGCAGGAAATTTCCGGCGCCGTCCAGGAGGGCGCGGCGGCTTATCTCAACCGGCAATACCGTGCCATTGGCATGGTCGGCATCGTGATTGCCGTGATCCTGTTCTTCCTTCTCGGATGGACTGTGGCGCTCGGCTTCATCATCGGTGCGGTGCTCTCGGGTGCCACCGGTTATATCGGGATGCACATCTCGGTGCGCGCCAACGTGCGTACCACCGAAGCCGCACGCAGCAGCCTGGCAGAAGGCCTGTCGGTTGCGTTCCGGTCCGGTGCCGTCACCGGCATGCTGGTCGCCGGTCTCGCGCTGTTGGCTGTTGCCGGGTATTTCGGCTTCATGGTCTGGCTGCAGCAGCAGGGACAGGCCTCGGGCCGCGAGCTGATCGATGCGCTCGTGGCGCTCGGCTTCGGCGCGTCGCTGATTTCCATCTTCGCGCGCCTGGGCGGTGGTATCTTCACCAAGGGTGCGGACGTTGGCGCCGACCTAGTCGGCAAGGTCGAGGCTGGCATCCCCGAAGATGACCCCCGCAACCCGGCGGTGATCGCGGACAATGTCGGTGACAATGTCGGTGACTGTGCCGGCATGGCGGCTGACCTGTTCGAGACCTATGCGGTCACGATCGTGGCGACGATGGTCCTGATCTCGATCTTCCTGGCGGGCGACCCGCAGCTGCCCAGTATGATGGTATATCCGCTGGCGATCGGCGGTGTGTGCATTATCGCTTCGATCATCGGTACCTTCTTCACGCGCCTGGGCGCCAGCCAGAACATCATGGGCGCGCTCTACAAGGGTTTCGTGGCATCGGCGGTCCTGTCGCTGGTTGGCGTGGCCGGCGTGACAAACTGGGTCATCGGGTTCGACGCCCAGATCAACGTCGGCGATGTGTCCTTCTCCGGAATGGATATCTTCCTGTGCGCGGTCGTCGGTCTTGTCGTGACCGGGCTGCTCATCTGGGTGACCGAATACTACACCAGCACCGAGTATCGCCCCGTGCGTTCCATCGCTCAGGCGTCGACCACCGGTCATGGCACCAACGTTATCCAGGGTCTCGCGATTTCGATGGAGGCGACGGCGATCCCGGCGCTCATCATCTGCGCGGCGATCATCATCTCGTTCCTGCTGGCGGGCCTGCTGGGCATTGCCATCGCGGTGACGGCGATGCTGGCGCTGGCGGGCATGGTCGTGGCGCTCGATGCCTATGGTCCGGTGACCGACAATGCCGGCGGCATCGCCGAGATGGCGGAGTTGGACGAGGAGGTTCGCAAGACGACGGACGCCCTCGACGCCGTCGGCAACACCACCAAGGCGGTGACCAAGGGTTATGCGATCGGATCGGCGGGCCTCGGCGCGCTGGTGTTGTTTGCAGCCTACACCTCGGATTTGAACTTCTTCATTTCGACGCCGGGTGAACATGCCTACTTCGCCGGGGTCGAGCTCGATTTCTCGCTAACCAACCCCTACGTTGTTGTCGGCCTGTTCGTCGGTGGCATGCTGCCGTTCCTGTTTGGTGCGCTGGGCATGACCGCGGTCGGCCGCGCGGCCGGTTCGGTCGTCGTCGAGGTGCGGCGTCAGTTCAAGGAAATCCCGGGCATCATGGAAGGCACGGGCAAGCCCGAATACGGACGTTGCGTCGACATGCTGACGCGTGCAGCCATAAAGGAGATGATCATCCCCTCGATGCTGCCGGTGCTTTCACCGATCGTCCTGTTCGTGATCATTCTGCTGATCGCGGACAAGTCGGCGGCCTTCTCCTCGCTGGGTGCGATGCTCCTCGGCGTGATCGTGACCGGCCTGTTCGTCGCGATCTCGATGACCGCGGGTGGCGGGGCTTGGGACAATGCCAAGAAGTACATCGAGGACGGCAACCACGGTGGCAAGGGATCCGATGCGCATCATGCGGCGGTGACCGGCGACACGGTGGGCGATCCCTACAAGGATACGGCCGGCCCGGCGGTGAACCCGATGATCAAGATTACGAATATCGTGGCACTGCTCATCCTTGCGGTTCTTGCGAACCTCTAGGCACGCGGCCCAACAACGACAAACCCCGGGGCCGATCTGGCCCCGGGGTTTTTCTTTGCCTTAACGGATCTTCGGTGGTCGCGCTGCGGGTATTACTGGGCGTCGGAGAAACGGCCGACATTGCCGAACAATTGCTGGATCAGCGACAGCTCATTGCCCGCCGTCGGTGTGACGCGGCTCACCAGTTCGACCTCGCGGCGATCATTTTCGGTGTAGGTGAAGATGTCCTCGACGACACCGCCATCATCGAACACGATGGCCACGATTTTGCGTTCCAGGAGTTCCGGGGCCAGAAACGCGAAGGTTTCTGTTCGCTCCGACATGTAGTACCAGACGTTTTCGCGGAAGACGCCTTCGGTGGACGGGCTGCCGAGCGCTTGCTCGACCTGCCGGCGGCTCGTCTCACCCGGTTCGATGGCCGCAAGCGCCTCGGGATCGGGCTGCTGGCCGCGAATGTTGATTGTGGGCGCACACGCGCTGAGCGCAGCGATAAGGACGAGAACTCGACCGTGGCGGATAAACAGTTTCATTGGGCAGTTTCGATTGGTTTTCCGGTTGTCTGGAACAGTTCCGGGCAGGACGATGGCACCCGCCGTTTCACCGTGTCAACAGGCCCGCACCCCGAGCCGGACAGGGCTACAAACTGACATGCTGAACTGGATTCGCGAACGCCGGCAGCGCAAGGAAACGGCCATCAGGCTGAGAGAAGCGTTGATTGAACAATCCCGACAGCCGGACTTTTATCGTGATCTGGGTGTGCCCGATACGATGCTCGGGCGGTATGAAATGGTGTGCCTGCACGCCTACCTGTTGCTGCGTCGCCTGAAGGGCGAGGGTGTCGCGGGTCGTGCGCTCGCGCAGACCCTGCACAATGTGATTTTCGATGACTTCGATGTCGCCCTGCGGGAAGTCGGCGTCGGCGATATGGGGATCGGCAAGCGGATCAAGAAGCTGGCCTACAATCTCCACGGCCGTATTTCGGCCTACGAGCAGGGCCTGGCGGCGGGAGACGAAGATATGGCCGCGGCGTTGCGGCGTAATCTCTACGCGAGTGTCGAGCCCACCGATGCCCAAGTGTCGGCCATGACCGCTTATATCCGTGACGCCCGCAATGTCATCGATGGTGCGGACCTGGCGTTGATCCTCGCTGTGAGGCCGCCGTTCCCCGATCCCGTCTCCGGCGGCGCGCACATTCGGGGGAGGCGCGGTCATGAGCGATGAGGACGATCACGAGTTCGAACGCCGCATTTCCATCGCCGAGCTGGCGGCGGGGGATCGCAGTGCCGAAGCCCTGGAGGCGGATGAAGCCGAACGCGCGGCCATCGCCGATCGCCTCAACGTGCTGTCCGTGGGCACCCTGTCTGCGAAACTCGGCATCCTGCGCGACCTGACGGGTGACGTGATCGTGACTGGCCGTATT
This sequence comes from Alphaproteobacteria bacterium, assembly GCA_002727315.1. Taxonomy (GTDB): domain Bacteria; phylum Pseudomonadota; class Alphaproteobacteria; order UBA6615; family UBA6615; genus UBA8079. Next base: position 3,760 of record PBWR01000009.1, on the reverse strand, counting down.
CAGGCCAAGGTCGTGCAAGCCTGCGTGGTGACCCTGGAGCCGGTCATCGAGGAGATCGACACCGACATATTTCAGCGCTACTCGGCGCGTGCCGACGAACCGGAGGCCGAGGCGGAAGACCCGATCGAGCCGATTGTCGAGGGTGAAATAGAGATCGGGGACCTGATGGTCCAGAACCTGGCGCTGGCGCTCGACCCCTATCCGCGGTCGCCGGAAGCGGAATTCGAGGTGGTGGACGACGATGCGGGAAAACCCAGCGGGCCCTTTGCGGCGCTTGCGGAGCTGCAAATCAAGGACGATGAGGCATGAGCCGATGCAAGGTTTTCGCTCACAATGCTTGCGATTCGCTTGCCCAGCGGTGCATTTTTGGATAATTAGCAGCCGCACTCCGGCATGCGCTGAAATTTCTTACTTCCCGCGAAAGGGAATCTGATGGCTGTACCAAAGAAAAAAGTCTCGAAATCCCGACGGAACATGCGGCGTTCCCACGACTCGTTGAAACAGCCGACTTATGTTGAGGATGAAACGACCGGTGAATTTCACCGTCCGCATCACATCGACATGAAGACGGGCTACTACAAGGGCCGCCAGGTCATCGAGGTTAAGGAGAAGATCTAGAGGCCGACCCGGACTCGGCGTCCGGCTGGGGAGCGGACCCGTTGAGCGATAAGATCACAATCGCCCTGGACGCAATGGGTGGCGACGACGCGCCGCACATCGTGGTCGCTGGCGCGAACATCGCGCGTCGGCGTCATCCCGATGTGCGGTTTCTGCTGTGTGGCGACGCCGAGGACATCACCGCACGGGTGGCGCGCCAGCGCGGGCTCGATGAGTTCGTGGAGGTCGTCCATGCGCCTGACATTGTGGGGCCGGAAGACAAGCCGTCGAAGATTGTACGTGGAGGCCAGGAAACCTCCATGTGGCGCTCCATCAAAACGGTGAAGGACGGACGTGCCGACGCCGTGGTTTCGGCCGGCAACACTGGCGCGCTGCTGGCGATCGCGATGCTGGTGCTGAAACGACTCGAGGGCATAGACCGCCCGGCGATCGCATCGTTCTTCCCGACCCTACGCGGCGAAACCGTGATGCTCGATCTGGGGGCGAACCTGCGCTGCACCGAACGCAACCTGGTGGAGTACGCGATCATGGGCGAGGTGTTTGCTCGCACAGTCCTGGGTATCGAGAACCCGACGATCGGGCTCCTGAACATCGGCGAAGAGCAAACCAAGGGCAACGACGCGCTGAAGGATGCAGCCCAGCTGCTGCGCGACATCGATCTGCCCGGTGAGTTCGTCGGCTTCGTCGAGGGCAATGATATCCCCGCGGGCGCGGTGGATGTTGTGGTGACCGATGGGTTCACGGGGAATGTCGCGCTCAAGACCGCGGAGGGAACCGCCAAGCTGATCAATGCGTTCGTGCGCGAGACATTCCGCAATTCGTTCTGGGCCAAGATCGGCTACATCTTCGCCAAACGCTCGTTCGACAAGCTTCGCAGCCGCAGCGATCCGCGCCGCTACAATGGCGCCATGTTCCTGGGGCTCGACGGCGTGTGTGTGAAAAGTCATGGCGGCACGGATGCCGTCGGGTTTGCGACCGCCATCGGAGTGGCAATTGATATGGTGAAGTATGGCGGCAACGCCTCGTTGAAGACGACGGTGGAAAGTCTCGAGCCCGGGATTCTGAGCCCGCAATCCGCAGCGGTGGCATCCTAATGGTGCGCCGGTCCATCGTTGCCGGTGTTGGGGCCTGCCTGCCCGAGCGGATCGTGACCAACGCCGAGCTCGCCAGGCGCATCGATACATCCGACGAGTGGATTCGCGAACGCAGCGGTATCCATCAACGCCACATCGCCGGCGATGGGGAGATGACATCCGATCTTGCGACCCGAGCTGCGGAGAAGGCGCTCGCGGCCGCGGGCATGGGTGCCGACGATGTCGGGATTATCGTTCTCGCGACCTCGACGCCGGACGAGACCTTCCCGGCGACCGCGACCGTGGTTCAGTCGAAGCTTGGCTGTTCCAACGGCTCCATGGGTTTCGATGTGCAGGCGGTTTGCTCGGGCTTCGTCTACGCGCTCGCCACGGCGGACAATTTCCTCAAGGCCGGACAGGTCGACACGGCGCTGGTGCTCGGCGCCGAGACCTTCTCGCGCATCCTTGACTGGGAGGACCGTACCACCTGCGTGCTATTCGGAGACGGGGCCGGTGCGGTCCTACTTAAGGCGGGCGACGGCAAGGGTTCGAGCGATGACCGCGGTGTGCTGTCGACCCATCTGCATTCCGACGGACGTCTGCACGACCTGCTGTATGTTGATGGCGGGCCGTCATCGACGGGAGAAGTTGGGCTCCTGCGCATGGAAGGCCGCGAGGTCTTCAAGCATGCGGTGACCAAGATGTCCGAGGTGACGGTCGAAGCGCTGGAGGCCAACGGCCTCGATGCCGATGAAATCGACTGGTTTGTGCCGCATCAAGCCAATCGGCGGATCATCGACGGCACGGCGCGTAAGCTCGGCATTACCGGTGAGCGTGTGGTGGTGACCATCGACCAGCACGCCAACACCTCTGCGGCCTCGATCCCGCTGGCTCTGTCGGTCGCCGTGGACGATGAGCGCATCCAGCAGGGCAACCTGGTTCTCCTGGAGGCGATGGGCGGCGGACTGACTTGGGGATCGGGTATAATCCGCTGGTAACCGCTCGGGATTCGGAAAATCCAAAAGTTTTAGATTAACCAATCACGGCAATCCTTTGATATTGACGCTTTTCCTCTGCCGAGTTACCGTCAGCAAAACTTAAAAAGGCTTGGGAGAGTAGGCGGTGAGTGAGACCATTACGCGTGCGCAGTTGACTGAGGCTGTGTATCAAGAAGTCGGTCTATCGCGGAACGAGTCAGCCGATCTGGTTGAATCGGTCCTGGTGGAAATGTCCGATGCCTTGATCCGGGGAGAGATGGTCAAACTCTCGTCGTTCGGCAGTTTCCAGGTTCGCAACAAGGGCCAGCGGATGGGGCGCAACCCGAAAACCGGCGAGGAGGTACCGATCCTGCCACGCCGGGTGCTGGTGTTTCGTCCTAGTCATGTTCTTAAAAAGCGTATCAACGAGAATCCCGGCGGAGAACCGGAAGTGGTTGCGTCGCCAGCGTATTCGCCTGCACCAGCGGCGCTGGACACTGATTCTTCTTACTAAGCCGGTGGCATGAGCGACACGGGAAACCTGTCCTCGCCCCGTGGCGGTAAGTCCGCCGGGGCTTTTCGGACCATCAGCGAGGTCGCGACGGACCTCGACGTTCCCCAGCACGTGCTGCGGTTCTGGGAAACCAAGTTCAACCAGGTACGTCCCATGAAGCGGGGCGGGGGGCGGCGCTACTACCGTCCTGAGGACGTAGACCTGCTGCGGTCGATCCGCTCCCTGCTTTACGACGACGGCTACACGATCAAGGGGGTGCAGAAACTGCTGCGCGAGGGCGAGCTGAAGCCGGCCGCGGCAGAAGCGGCTCCGGCGTCTGCGGCACCTCCGGCAAAACCTGCGCCGGCTCCGGCCCCCGCCGGCACGACGGCCGAGGAGCGGTCCGAGCTAAAGTCGATCCTTGGCGAGCTCGAGGCCCTGCGCAAACTTCTCGATTAGACGGCCCGTCGGGCTTCAATCCCGATCCGGAAGGTTCTATAGTCCGACGCGCCGGTCGGGACGTAGCGCAGTCTGGTAGCGCATCACACTGGGGGTGTGGGGGTCGCAGGTTCGAATCCTGCCGTCCCGACCAATGATTT
>PBWR01000008.1 GCA_002727315.1 Alphaproteobacteria bacterium | reverse complement strand
CTCGGTGTCGGCGACGACCAGGGCCACCGGGTAGCCGATATGCATGACCCGGTCGACGGCCAGCGCCGGCCGGTCGGGGACGTACATGTGCGAGCCGTCGCGCTGTTTATATGCCCCCATGCAGGGCACCACGCCCAGACCGTCGGCCCGGTAGTCCGCGCCCGTCAGTACCGTGTGCACGCCTGGTGCCTTTGCGGCGGCGGCGGTGTCGATGGAAAGGATTTCCGCATGGGCGTGTGGTGATCGGAGGATCACTGCCCAGAGCTGGCGATCGGCATTGATGTCGGCCAGATAACGACCCTGGCCGGTCAGAAGCCGACCGTCCTCAAGCCGGGTCGGCGACTGCCCGATGGAAAACTCACCCATGATCTACGTCCTTTTTTAGGATGCGAAGACTAGAGTTTGGCAGCGTGGTTTGCCAGATCGCTCGCGTGTAAACTAAGCAGCCTTTCGGGGATCTACCCCCAATCACGCACCACGAAGTGGGGAGGAGAAACCATGTTCTCACATGTCATGATCGGGACGGACGATATCGACGTCTCCAGGAAGTTCTACGATGCGATGTTCGCGGCCATCGGCGTGCCCGAGGGCAAGATCGATCCCAAGCGGCGGATCTGGTACCGCACGGACACCGGTGCGTTCGGCGTGTCGATCCCGATCGACGGCGAACCGGCGACCGGCGCCAATGGCGGCACCATCGGTTTCACCTGCGCCAGCCCCGAAATGACCGATGCGTGGCACGCCGCCGGTGTGGCGAATGGCGGGACCAGCATCGAGGATCCGCCCGGCTGGCGCGAGAGCGCAGCGGGCGACCAGATCTATCTCGCCTATCTGCTGGACCCCTATGGCAACAAGCTTTGCGGTCTGCACCGCCCGTAGCCGGATGCGCCGGGACGTGTGCATCGTTTTCGGATTGTAGCCACCTGAATTCGCCTCTCTGCTGTGACACAGTTGTGACAGCTCGAGTTGCGTTGGTTTCGGTGGTGTGGGCGCCGGCATCCCCTTCGCCTTGCTGGGCAAGGGCTTGGGAATGGTGGGCGCGGCTGGGATTGAACCAGCGACCCCTGCCGTGTGAAGGCAGTGCTCTCCCGCTGAGCTACGCGCCCGCCAGATCGGGACCGCGGAGCTATAGGGCGTACGGTTCGGCCAAGTCAAGCGGGCCTGCAATTCCTTGAAATCGCCAAAGTCCTGAGCGTAGATGAAGACATGACGATCGGAAATTCGATCGACGGAACCTTTCGACGCTATGCGTTGGCCGCAGGCCTGGCGGCCGCCATGGGGCTCGTACCCGCGGCTGTGAACGCCGACGATCAGGCAATGGTGGTACCGGACACCGGTACCGCCGCGCCGGACGGTTTCGCGCTGACCTATGACGTCTATACCGGCGGCCTGCGCGCCATCCGTTTCGATTTCGGGGTCGATCTTGGCGACCCGGGATATAAAACCCGCATTCGGCTTGAGACATCCGGCATCGTCGGCGCCCTGTTCAAGTGGAGCCTCGAGGCGTCGAGCGAGGGCGACTGGCAGGACGGCATCATCGTGCCGCGCCAGTATCGCTCGGCGAATGTTTGGCGCGGGCGCCAGCGCCAGGTCGCGATCGAATACGATGCGGGAATCGCCGACACGGTCACCGCCGAGCCGCCCTATGGCGCGGACGACCTGAAGCGGGTCGCGCCCGAGATGATCTCCGGTGCCGTCGATCCGACAACCGCGGTCACGGCGCTGGTGCTGACTAGCGCCGTCGCGGGGGCGTGCCGCGCGCGCACGCCGGTCTATGACGGTCGCCGACGCTATGACGCGAACATGTCCGTGCTTGAGCCGAGGGAACTCAAACCCAGTTCCGCCGCGCCGTTCGCCGGGCGGGCAGAGGGGTGCCGCCTGACATTCGAGCGCATTGCCGGTTTCAAGCCCGACCGCAAGCGGATGCAGGATCTCGAGGTCGCGATCTGGCTTGCCGATATCGGGGTCGCGTCCGGGCGCATGCCCGTGCGTCTCGAACTGTCCACGCCGTGGGGCGACGGTTTTGCCCATCTGGTGCGCGCCCGCACACCCGACGGCACGCTCGTCTTCGGCGAGGCGGACGACGAGTAGTTCGCGCCGTCCGAAACAATCGGGAACAAATCGTGACTTGGTGCGATTCACGCCGATGTGGCACGTTCGCGCCGGTTTCCTGCGGAACCCGTATGCCCAATTCGACCAACCCAGCCGCGCCGCATAATGGCGCGTGACGCGATGACCGATACCTCTCTTGCTATTGTCGTGCTTGCCGCCGGGAAGGGGACGCGAATGCGTTCCGACCTGCCCAAGGTGATGCACCCGCTCGCCGGCCGGCCAATGATCAGTCACCTCTTGGCGACGGCGGGTGAGCTGGCGCCGGAGAAGATGGTGTTCGTGGTTGGCCCCGATATGGAAATTGTCGGCGAGACGGTGGCGCCCCATCCCACATGTATCCAGGCCGAGCGGGACGGTACCGGCGGCGCGGTCAAGGCCGCGCGCGATGAGCTGGCGGACTTCGCCGGCACGGTGCTCGTGCTCTATGGCGACACACCGCTGGTCAGTGCCGAGACCATGCGTCGGGCCGTCGAGGCCTGCTGCGGCGACGTGGCGGTGACGGTGCTCGGATTCCGGCCGACCCATATCCACCAGTATGGCCGTCTCATCACCAACGATGATGGCGGGCTGGAGACCATCATCGAGGCCAAAGACGCCTCGCCGGAGCAGCTTGCGGTCAATCTCTGCAACTCCGGTGTTATGGCGTTCGACGGCCGGCACCTGATCGGGCTGCTCGAACGCCTCGACACGAACAACGCCAAGAACGAGTACTACCTCACCGAGACGGTCGCGCTTGCACGCGCAGACGGGCACGCCGCCGCGGTGGTGGAGGGTGAGGAAGACGAACTGCTCGGTGTGAATTCCCGCGCCGACCTCGCGCTTGCCGAGGCGGTCGTGCAGAACAATCTGCGCGCCCGGGCGATGGCGGGCGGCGCGACCCTGGTCGATCCGGGGACGGTCTGGTTCCAGCACGACACGGTACTGGGTCGCGACGTGGTCGTGCATCCCAACGTGGTCTTCGGTCCCGGCGTCACCGTTGCCGACGATGTGCAAATTAGGGCCTTCAGCCACCTGGAAGGCACTTCGGTCGAGGCTGGTGCCGTCATCGGACCCTATGCACGGCTGCGGCCCGGCGCGAGGATAGGTGCGGGTGCGCGGGTCGGCAACTTCGTCGAGGTCAAGAATGCGGATCTGGGCGCGGGCGCCAAGGCCAACCATCTGAGCTATGTCGGCGACGCCCGGGTGGGCGCGGGCGCCAACATCGGCGCTGGCACGATCACCTGCAACTATGACGGCTTTGGCAAGTACGAGACTGACATTGGCGACGGTGCCTTCATCGGCTCCAATTCCGCGCTGGTCGCGCCGGTGACTATCGGCGACGGCGCGATAGTCGCCGCCGGCAGCACCATCTCGTCGGATGTCGAGGTCGATGCGCTGGCGATCGAACGCTCCGAGCAGGTTGCCAAGCACGGCTGGGCGGCCGCCTTCCGCAAGCTCAAGTCGAAGAAGAAGGGTTAGCCCCCATGTGCGGGATCATCGGCATTCTGGGCGCGGACGATGCCACGCCGCGGCTGCTCGAGGGGCTGCAGCGGCTGGAATATCGCGGCTACGATTCCGCCGGGATCGCGACCCTAGTCAACGGCTCCATCCACCGGCGGCGGGCCGAGGGCAAGCTCGCTAACCTGGCCGCAATCCTCGAGGACGATCCGCTCGAGGGCGATGCGGGAATCGGCCACACGCGCTGGGCGACCCACGGCGTGCCGAACGAAAATAACGCTCATCCCCATGCGACGTCGCGCGTGGCCGTCGTGCACAACGGCATCATCGAGAATTTCCAGGAGTTGCGGGCCGAGCTTGCGGACGCCGGGCACAATTTCGAAAGCGACACCGACACCGAGGCGATTGCCGCCATGCTGACCCAGCGCCTTGAGGCCGGGTCGTCACCGCGCGAGGCCGTCGCCGAGACCCTGCCGCGCCTGCATGGTGCCTTCGCGCTGGCCATCGTGTTCGCCGGCGAGCACGACCTTATGGTCGGCGCGCGGCGCGGCAGTCCGCTGGCGATCGGCTATGGTGACGGCGAGATGTTCATCGGCTCCGACGCGCTGGCGCTGGCGCCTCTCACTAAACGCATCAGTTATCTGCAGGAAGGCGACTGGGCGGTGATCACCCGCACTGGCGCGACGGTCTTCGATGAGGAGGGCAAGGAGGCGTCGCGTCCGATCCGCGAGACCGAACTGTCCGGGGCGTTGATCGGCAAGGGCAATTACGACCATTTCATGCAGAAGGAAATCTTCGAGCAGCCCGCCGTAGTCGGAGACACTCTGCAATCCTTCATCAACGCCGCGACCCGCGAAATCAGCCTGCCCGATCTGCCCTTTGACTTGACCACCGTTCCGCGTATCACGGTCGTGGCCTGCGGCACGGCCTGCTATGCCGGCTGGGTGGCTAAATACTGGTTGGAAAAGGTCGCGCGCATACCGGTCGAGATCGATATTGCATCGGAATTTCGCTACCGCGAGGCACCCATGCCCCAAGGTGGCGTGGCGCTATTCGTCAGCCAGTCGGGCGAGACCGCGGATACGCTGGCTGCGCTGCACCACTGCCGCGAGCAGGGGCAGTCCATCGTCTCAGTGGTGAATGTGAGCGAGAGCTCCGTCGCGCGGGAATCCGACCTGGTCCTGCCGACGCTCGCCGGGCCCGAGATTGGCGTCGCATCGACCAAGGCTTTCACCACCCAGCTGGCCGTGCTGGCCTGTTTCGCCATCGCGGCGGCACGCGCACGCGGTGCGGTGGACGACGCCGGGGCGGCTGCGCTCGCCGGTGCGCTGACCGAGGTGCCCTCGCGCATGACCGAGGTTCTGAACCACGACGAGGCGCTGCGCGAGATTGCACGCGACATCGCCAAGGCCCGCGACGTGCTCTATCTCGGCCGCGGCACGGCCTATCCCATCGCGCTTGAAGGTGCGCTCAAGCTCAAGGAAATTTCCTACATCCACGCCGAGGGCTATGCCGCCGGCGAGATGAAACACGGCCCCATCGCCCTGATCGATGAAGGTGTGCCGGTGATCGTGCTGGCGCCCAATGACGAGCTGTTCGACAAGACCCTGTCGAACGTCGAAGAGGTCATCGCGCGTGGCGGAAAGGTGATCTTCATGTCCGATCGCGACGGCGTGGCAACGGTGTCGGACAAGGCCCTGGCGCGGATTGAGATGCCTGCTGTCGAGCCGTTCGTCGCGCCGCTCCTATACGCGATCCCAATCCAGCTGCTCGCGTACCACACGGCGGTGGTAAAGGGCACGGATGTGGACCAGCCGCGAAATCTCGCCAAGAGCGTGACTGTCGAGTAAGTCATTGATACATAAGGGTGTTTTACCCTTACAGAATGTCTATTCAGAGGGTTTGTGGGGTACTTCTCTCAACACCCTTTGTGTTTCTTACGGACACATTCACGGGCAAAATCATCGGCATGGTACAGGATAAGTAATAGTACCCCTTTTGTATTTTTTACTCGATTCAAAGCAAGTTACCTTGTTCGGTCCGTCTGCCCAATACAAGTGCGGGTTTATCCCCTCTCCCCCATCTTCCAGAAAATACGAATGTCCCCAATAAGTTCCTTTATTAAAGCGATCTCGGTATTTTTGACCTATCTGAAAATGAAGATGGCGCACTCCCCAAATGCATTCGAAATTATACTGATTGTTGCCTAAACGAGCGATAATTTGACCACGCTCTACTACGTCACCCTCAGCAACCAACATTTCACCGACGTGACCGTAGAGCGCTATAATTTTGTTGCCATCTATCCCGTTGCCATGATCCACCGCTATTGTTGGACCCCAACACTTTTCCACTGTTGCTTCTAAAACCGTGCCATCGGCAACCGCTAAAATCTCCTGACCCTCTTTTCCCGTAATATCTATTCCCTGATGAGCGTCTTCTCGGTCCCTACCATTAATGCCAATATAACTGCCAAACTCTGAGCCGATTTCCGGCGCTCCTGATGGATAAATCGTATCAGCGCTCCAACTCACTCCCGCACTTCTAAGAAGCACGGCAATCGTCAGGCAGAGTGTGGCGGTCAGCTTTCTCATACAGAAAGTCTGACAGATAATATTCGGAATGGGTAAAGAGAATGGGGTGTGGGTGCTGACCGACATGACAACGATGTGGACGATGGGGCCTATCGCCCCCAGACCAGCATCACGACCAGGATGAGGGCGACATAGCCGGTGAACATCCGGTGGACCAGCAGGTCAGGAATCCGGTGAGATGCACGGATGCCGAGCGGTGAACCGACCAGCGCGCCGGCGGCGAGGCCCACCGCGGCTGGGACGTAGAGATAGCCGAGCGAGAATTCGGGCAGGCCCGCCTTACCGAACCCGCCATAGACATAGCCGCCGGCCGCCGACAGGCCGAGCAGGCCGGCGAGCGCGGACGCGCTGGCCGCAACCATGACCATTGAATAGCGGCGTTTGCGCAGATAGGGGCCGATGATGATCGCCGGCCCTGGGCCCAACAGCGACCCGGTAATGCCCGTCAGCACCCCGTGACCCCACAGGCTCGGCCCGCGCATATCGTGCAGGTCACCGCCCTCCGCCACGGCCTCGTGGCCCTTGTAGAAAATGCCGCGGATGATGGTGAGCATCAGGAAACCGATGAAAATCGCCTTCAGGATATCACCCGGCAGGAAGTCGCCGAACAGGGACCCTGCGACCGCACCGACGATGATGTAGGGAACGAAGCGCAGGGTGGGCGGGATCTGCAGGTCCCCGACCCGGTAGCGCAGGATCGTGACATAGGCGGATGTACTGAACATCACCGCCAGCGAGGTCCCGACCGAAAGATGCATGACATGCTGGTCCTGCACCCCCTGCAGCGGCAGGCCGATGATCAGGACCGGTGCCATGGTGAAGGCACCGCCGACACCGAACATCCCGGAAACGAACCCGGCCAGCGCGCCGGTGGCAAGATAGATCAGTACAATTTCGTAGAGCACGCGTCCCCCCGCTGGAATTCCCATATCTGGCCCCGCGGTCGGTGGCAATGCCGCGGCTATTCTCAAATCGTATGGGCGACCATGATAATCAGGACAGCCGTCAGGTAGCTTATGAACATCCAGGCCTGTAGGCGGTCACGCACCCGGCGTGAAAAACGGATTCCCAGTGGCGATCCAGCGAGTGCGCCGAGGGTCAAGGCGAAGAAGCCGGGCAGATACAGATATCCGAGGCTGTATTCGGGAAGGCCCGTCTCGTTGAAGCCGCCGACGATATAACCGCCGGCTGCGACAATGCCGACCAGACCCGCCAGGGACGCGTTGGTCGCTGCGATGATGGGCATCGCGAAATCGAGGCGGCGCAGCTGTGGTGCGAGCAGGATGGCCGGGCCCGGACCGAGAACCCCGCCAGATGCGCCGGACAGGGTCGCGAAGAACCAGACAACGGGACCGCGGGCCGCCGACGGGTGCGCGCCGGAACCGCTGGTGATGTGTCTTGCTTGCATCAGCAATGCCCGCGCAATCGAGAAACCGACGAAACAGATGAACATGACCTGCAGCACGATCCCCGGCAACGCGTCGCCGATCGCGGCACCGATGATGGCGCCGACGGCCACGAAGGGCGCGAGCCGCCCGACCAGCGGGACCAGCAGGTCGCCCGCCCGGTAGCGCAGGAGGGTCGTCAGGATCGCCGTGATCACCTGGGTGGCCAGTGACGTCGCAATGGTCAGGTGCATGATGTGCACATCGGCCACGCCCTGGAGCGAGAGCGTGATGATCAGGGCCGGGGCCAGCGCGAAGGCCCCGCCGACCCCGAACAGGCCCGACACGAAACCCGAGAACACGCCGGCGGCAAGATATATGACGATGATGTCGGTCAAGCGAAGCGGCCCTGTTCAGTCTGCCGGCAAACAAACCCGCGGCTCCTCTTCATGGGCGCCGTGGGTATAGGCTTTTCCCGGTTGAGTGGTGAATTGGGGAAAATCATGAACTTTGAACAAGCCATCTCGTCGGGGTTTCAGAACTACGTCAGCTTCACAGGACGGGCTCAGCGCTCGGCATTCTGGTACTGGATGTTGTTTATGGCGATCGTATAGGTCTGCCTGTCGGTTCTGGACTCGGCCGTGTTCCCGCAAATTCTGTGGAGCCCGTTGAGCACCGTATTCAGTCTGGCGGTGCTGCTGCCTGGCATCGCAGTGACCGCGCGTCGTCTACACGATATCGACAAGTTCGGCTGGTGGCAGTTGCTGGTGATCATACCGATTATCGGCTGGATTATCCTGATTATATGGGAAGTTCGCGTCGGGACGGATGGCGACAATCGTTTCGGTCCCGATCCTCTGGCGGGCGCGAGTAGCGATACGTCCGCCGGATAGCCGCTAACCCCGGGGAGATCAGCCCCCCAGCGGCAGGGTCACGCCCTCGGCCATGCAGAACGTGTCCGGGTGGCTGGGTGCGCCGAACTCGATGTCCATGACCAGCCGGTTGCCGTCGATCTGCCCCGTGATCGTCTGCAGGATCTCTGCACCTGTTTCCTCATGGCGCTTCAGGGGTAGGCGCCCGGCGAAGGAGCCGTCATCGGCCAGTGGAAAGTCGAAATTGTGCCCCTCGGCGGCCATGCCGCTGATCCGGTTGTCCTGCACCCGGCCCCACATCTGACCGTCATAGACATATGTGCAGCCGCCCGGGCCGACCCAGCCACTGAAGGGCCGCATGGGCCGTTCGGCGGGCGTGGCGTCGGGCGCGGCGGTCTCGGGGTCGATCTGGGCGCTCGGCAGGGGCTGCAGCTTGCGCAACTCCCCCATGTCCTGGATCGGGCCGGTCAGGATCGGCGACGTCTTCTCCTGCCCGTGGGATGCGGCGATCCCGGACAGCATGAAGGCCGCGGATAGGGCGGTGCATATGATCCAGTTCGGCAAGGTTCTATTCCGTGTCGGACGTTTGCTTTTGCCGGCTTGCACGCTAAGTAACGCTTGAGCAATACGCCGGGGCGGGAGGCTCCGCAACGATCATCGAAGAGAGAGATCAGCCGTGGCCGAATACGATTACGATCTTTTTGTCATTGGGGCCGGTTCCGGTGGTGTCCGGGCCGCCCGGTTTTCTGCGGGTTTCGGGGCCAGCGTTGCGGTCGCGGAGGACCGCCATATGGGCGGCACATGTGTAAATGTGGGCTGCATTCCGAAGAAGCTCTTCGTCTATGCCGCACACTATCACGAGGATTTCGAGGATGCGGCCGGTTTCGGCTGGTCCGTCGGCCCGCGCGCCCACAACTGGCGCACGCTGATCGAGAACAAGGACAAGGAAATCTCGCGGCTGAATGGCATCTACCAGCGCCTGCTCGAGAATTCTGGTTGTGAGGTCATCGACGGCCGCGCCACGGTCGTCGATGCGCACACCGTCGCGGTGGGTGACAAGACCTACACGGCCGAACGCATCTTGGTGGCGGCGGGAAGCTGGCCGACCGACCTGTCCTATGAGGGCGGCGAGCATGTCATCACCTCGAACGAGGCGTTCTATCTCGATGATTTCCCCCAGCATGTGGTGATCGAGGGCGGCGGTTACATCGCTGTCGAGTTCGCCGGCATCTTCAACGGCCTGGGCGCGGGGGTCACGCTGGTCTATCGCGGCCCGATGTTCATGCGCGGGTTCGACGACGATATCCGCGCGCATCTTGCCGGGGAGATGGAAAAGCAGGGCATCAACTTGAAATTCGAGACCACTTTCGAGTGCGTCGAGAAGACCGATGACGGATATCGCGTACATCTGTCCGACGGCAGCGCGGTCGACACCGATTGCGTCATGTCGGCGATCGGGCGGCGGCCCAAGGTCACCGGGCTGGGCCTCGAGGAGGCCGGGGTCGAACTCAAGGATAATGGCGCGGTGGTCGTCGACGACCACTTCCAGACCTCGGTGCCGTCGATCTATGCCATCGGCGATATCATCGACCGGTTCCAGCTGACCCCGGTGGCGCTGGCCGAAGGCACGGCACTCGCCAAGACCCTCTACAACGACACGCCGACCACGGTGGATTACGAGAATATCGCGACCGCGGTTTTCAGCCAGCCGCCGATCGGCACCGTCGGACTGAGTGAGGCGGAGGCGCGCGAGGAGTTCGGCGAGGTTCTGGTGTTCAAGAGCAGCTTCCGGGCGCTCAAGAACACCATCTCCGGACGCGACGAACAGACCCTGATGAAGATGATCGTGGACAAGAAAACCGACCGGGTCGTTGGCGTCCATATGATCGGCCCGGATGCGGGCGAGATCATCCAGGGGATCGCGATTGCCCTGAAGGCCGGGGCCACGAAAGCGGTGTTCGATTCCACGATCGGCATCCACCCGACCGCGGCCGAGGAGTTCGTGACCATGCGCGATTCTGTCCCCGAAGAGGTGCCCGAAGCCGCGGAATAGGGGGCTGTTGGTTGATAGCCCGTTGAATTCGTGCGATTTTTACTGGCCATCGTGGGCCTGAGGGCCTATAGGCATGGCCCCGCGCGATAGCGCGACCTGGTGAAACAAACAGACGGACGGATCGGGCGTTTTCTCGAACGCAGGTCCGGGTATTCAGATGTCGAAGAACTGGCAGCCCGACAGCTGGCGTAGCCACGATATCCTGCAGGTTCCCGAGTATGGGGATGCGGATGCGCTGGCGAACGTCGAAGACACACTTCGCAAGCAGCCGCCGCTGGTGTTTGCCGGCGAGGCGCGCGCCCTGCGCGAGCAGCTGGCGAAGGTCGCCGAGGGGCAGGCATTTCTGCTTCAGGGTGGCGACTGTGCGGAAAGCTTCGCCGAATTCCATGCCGACAATATCCGCGACACCTTCAAGGTGCTACTGCAGATGGCCATCGTGCTGACCTATGGCGCTGCCTGCCCGGTGGTGAAGGTCGGCCGGCTGGCCGGCCAGTTCGCCAAGCCGCGCTCGTCGGCCACCGAGGAGGTCGATGGCGTCACCCTGCCGAGCTATCGCGGCGACATCATCAACGACATGGTCTTCAGCCCGGAATCGCGCGAGCCCGATCCCGAGCGTATGCTGCGCGCCTACAACCAGGCGGCGGCGACCCTGAACCTCCTGCGGGCCTTCGCCCAGGGCGGCTTCGCGGATCTCAACCAGGTGCATCGCTGGAACCTCGACTTCGTGAAGTCGAGCCCCCAGGGCGCGAAGTTCGAGGAACTCGGCGCGCGCATCGACGAGACCCTCGCGTTCATGGCGGCGTGCGGCCTGACCAGCGCCAACGTGCCACAGATGGCCGAGACCGATTTCTACACCAGCCACGAGGCGCTGTTGCTCGTCTATGAGCAGGCGCTGACCCGCCAGGACAGCTTGACCGGCAAGTGGTACGACACCTCGGCGCACATGCTGTGGATCGGCGACCGGACGCGCCAGCCCGACGGCGCCCATGTGGAGTATCTCAGCGGCGTCGAGAACCCGCTCGGTCTGAAATGCGGCCCGTCGATCGACATCGACGACTTGCTGCGCCTCACCGATATCCTGAACCCGGACAACGAGGCCGGCCGGCTGACCCTGATCTGCCGGATGGGCGCCGATAAGGCGGAAGAGCATCTGCCGGGCCTGGTGCGCGCTGTCGCCAGCGAAGGCAAGAACGTCGTGTGGTCCTGCGACCCGATGCACGGGAATACCGTGTCGTCGTCCAGCGGCTACAAGACACGCGCCTTCGATGCGATCCTGTCGGAGGTGGACACCTTCTTCGATGTGCACCGGGCCGAGGGGACCCATGCCGGCGGCGTGCATTTCGAGATGACTGGCCAGGACGTGACCGAATGTATCGGCGGCGCCCAGGAGATTACCGAGGAAGGCCTGAGCGATCGCTATCACACCCATTGCGACCCGCGTCTCAATGCCAGCCAGTCGATCGAACTTGCGTTCCAGATCGCCGAACGGCTGAAACGTCAGCGTGATCTGAGCGCGGCCGAGAATGGTGAGCGCGTGGCGGTAGCCGGCTAGACCCCAAAACCGGGGTTTCGCCGGGACGCGAGGCAAGTCAAACTGCAACCTTGATCTACGGCGGCCGTGTTGGCCATCAGCGGGGGCAATATGGGCACCGTGAAATCTAAGGGCGCATCGTCGCCGGATGAAACGCGCGCGGGTTCGGATGACATCCATCCGCGTATCGAAGACATCCCGGCCCTGACCGACACCTATTTCAACAAGACGCGTGAGATCGTCGGCAAGTTCGGCGATACCCGAGTCACCTATGCGGTGTTCATGCGCCGCCCGGTGATTTCGGCGCCGCGGCTGGCGCTGGATTGGCTCGAAGCCGTCGCCGAGGCGCGCGGCGTCACATTCGATATCGACCTGCAGTTCGACGAAGGCCGGTGGGTTGGCGCCGGTGAGCCACTTCTCTACATCTCCGGTTCCTTTCACGAGCTGGTCGACCTCGAGACACTGTATCTGCAGAAACTCGGTGCGGCCTGTGTTGCGGCCTACAACGCGGCGGCCATGTGCGTCGATCTGCCGAACGTTGCCTTTATGGCCTTCGATGCGCGTCATTGCGCCGGTCCAGACATGGCCGAGCTGATGGCCTATGCCGCATCCGTGGGTTCGGCCCGCGCCAAGCGCAAGGTCTCCGCCATCGGCTTTGTCGGCAATGCGACCGACGCCACGTCCCATTTCTTCGATCAGGCCGGTGGGCTTGGGACCATGCCCCATGCGCTCATCGGCTATGCCGGGTCCACGGTGCGCGCCGCGGAAATGTTCCAAGAGACCCATCCCGGTGAGGCGCTCACGGTGCTGGTCGACTTTTTCGGACGCGAGGTCACCGACAGCCTGGAAGTGTGCCGACGGTTCCCGGACCTGGTAGCCGACGGCAAGCTCTCCCTCCGCCTCGATACGCCGGGTGGGCGATATATCGAAGGCTTGGACCCCTCGCAGAGCTATGCCGTCCTCGAACGCCATGCGCCAGATGCGATCCGCGGTTATCGCACCGAGGGCGAGTTGCGCCATCTGATCGGTGGCGGTGTTTCGGCCGCCGCGCTCTGGCATCTGCGCGAGCGCCTCGACGAAGGCGGGTTCGAGAAGGCGAAGATTGTGGCGTCTTCCGGTTTCGGACCCAAGAAATGCCGGGTGATGGCGGCGGCCGATGTGCCGATCGATGCTATCGGCACCGGTTCCTTCCTGCCCGGCGACTGGCAGGAGACCTATGCGACGTCCGATATCGTGGAGTATGGCGGCACCAAGCGGGTCAAGGTCGGCCGCGAGTTCCTGTTGCAGAAATAGCCCGAGGGCCCCTGCGTTGACACCCTGCGGCGCGGTGCCTACCGTCCGCCGCGATCCACCCCGGCACGGTTTTTGTCCATGACCGACACGCTCAAAATCACGCTTGCACAGTTGAACCCGGTCGTCGGCGACATCGAGGGCAATGTCGCCAAGATACGCGCCGCGCGTCTGGCCGCAGCAGGTGCTGGGGCGGACCTGGTGATCGGCACCGAGTTGTGCATCACCGGCTATCCGCCCGAAGACCTGATCCTGAAGAACGCCTTCGTGCGTGCGGCCATGGCGGCGGTCGAGGAACTGGCCGCCGAGACCGCGGACGGCGGACCCGGGGTGATCGTTGGCACGCCGTGGTTCGATGATGCCGGCAATCGTTACAACGCGGCAGCAGTGCTCGACGACGGCAAGGTGCAGACCGTCCGGTTCAAGTGGGATCTGCCCAACTACGGCGTGTTCGACGAGAAGCGTATCTTCCAGGCCGGTGAACTGCCGGGGCCGGTGAATTTCCGCGGCGTCCGGCTGGGCTTGGCCGTGTGCGAAGACATGTGGACGCCGGATGTGTGCGAGACCCTCATGGAATCGGGCGCCGAGATCCTGGTGATCACCAATGGCAGCCCCTATGAGCGCGACAAGGTCGATGTGCGCATGAACTATGCCGTTGCCCGGGTGACCGAGACCGGCCTGCCGCTGATCTATGTGAACCAGGTGGGCGGCCAGGACGAGCTCGTGTTCGATGGCGGCTCGTTCGTGCTCGACGCCGACCGGCGCATCGTCGCGGCGTCCAAACAGTTTGTCCAGGACCTGACAATGACCGAATGGACCCGGATCGGAGACGGCTGGAGTTGCGCCACCGAAGACGTGGCCGAGTGGATCGAGGGCAGCGAGCGCATCTATCAGGCGATGGTCCTGGGCCTGCGTGACTATGTGAACAAGAACGGGTTTCCCGGCGTGGTGCTGGGCCTGTCGGGCGGTATCGATTCCGGCATTACCGCGGTGGTGGCCGTGGATGCGCTGGGTCGCGACCGGGTGCACTGCGTGATGATGCCCTCGCCCTATACCAGCGAGAATTCTCTCGAAGATGCGCGCGAACTCGCCGACCGGCTGGAGGTGCGCTACGACACGGTCGGGATCGGCCCGGCCATGACGGCCTTCGACGAGATGCTGACCGAGGCTTTCAACGAACCGGCCGCCAATGTCGCGGCCGAGAATATCCAGAGTCGTGCGCGCGGCATGCTGCTGATGGCGGTGTCGAACACCACGGGCGCGATGCTGGTCACCACCGGCAACAAGTCGGAGATGTCGGTCGGCTATGCGACCATCTACGGCGACATGAATGGCGGCTACTCGGTCATCAAGGATGTCTACAAGACCGACGTGTTCCGGCTCTGTCACTGGCGCAACGAGCATTATCCCGACGGTGTGCTCGGCCCGGCCGGCGATGTGATCCCGGAGCGGATGATCACGAAACCGCCGTCCGCGGAATTGCGTCCCGACCAGAAGGACGAGGATTCCCTGCCGCCCTATGACGTGCTCGACGCCATCCTGCACGGCTTGATCGAGGAAGATCTCGGCGGCGCCGAGCTGGAAGCCAAGGGGTTCGAGCCGGAGACGGTGCAGCGCATCTGGCGATTGCTGGAACTGTCGGAGTACAAGCGCCGCCAGGCGCCGCCGGGCGTGAAGCTGACCAGTCGCGCCTTCGGCCGCGACCGGCGCTACCCGATCACCAACGCATTCCGGGGCAAGGCTTAGCAACGCGTTCTACTTTCTATGATCGTGATACACGGACTTTATCCGCGTATCTCATCCGGGACGGTGCCGAGATGCCCGGGTCAAGCCCGGGCATGACGAGCTCTGTTCCGGGAGCATACGCGGCAACCCTTTGATTTGCTTTACTTTCCACGGAGGCGTATATAGCGCCCCGTGATGAACATTCGTTCCCATCGATGTTGCTGCCCCGGCAGGCGAATTACCGGCTGACACGCCCTGTCAGCGCGCGGTGACGCCGTGTGCATTGCGGAATCGAACCCCGGGAACCCCCGATGACCTTGAATCTTCACAACACCTACACGCGCCAGAAAGAGGCGTTTCGGCCCATCGATCCGGGCAATGTGCGCATGTATGTCTGCGGCCCGACCGTCTATGACGATATCCATATCGGCAATGCCCGCCCGCTGGTGATCTTCGATGTGCTGGCGCGGGTCCTGCGCGATGCCTACGGCGACGGCAACGTCACCTATGCCCGCAACATCACCGACGTCGATGACAAGATCATCGAGCGGGCCGCCGAGAACGGCGAGGAGATCGAGGCCTTGACCGTCCGGACGACGGAGAACTTCCATGCCGCCGCTGCCGCGCTGGGCTGTCTGCCGCCGGATGTCGAGCCGCGCGCGACCGACCATATCCCCCAGATGATTGCGCTGATCGAGCATTTGATCGGCAAGCAGCATGCCTATGCCGAGCAGGGCCATGTGCTGTTCGATGTCCCCTCGATGCCCGAATACGGGAAACTCTCGGGCCGCAACCGCGACGAGATGATCGCCGGTGCGCGGGTCGAGGTGGCGCCCTACAAGCGCGACCCTGCCGATTTCGTTCTCTGGAAACCGTCCGCCGACGATCAGCCCGGCTGGGACAGCCCATGGGGCCGGGGCCGGCCCGGCTGGCACCTAGAATGTTCCGCCATGAGCGAGGAACATCTGGGCGCGTCCTTCGATATTCATGGGGGCGGTGTCGATCTGGTGTTTCCCCACCACGAAAACGAGATCGCCCAGTCCCTGTGCGCCCATCCCGACGACAGTTTCGCGCGCACCTGGGTGCACAACGGTTATCTAATGAGCGAGGGTGAGAAGATGTCCAAGTCGTTGGGTAACTTCTACACGGTCACCGATTTGCTCGTTGAGTTTCCCGGCGAGGCGCTGCGGCTGGCGCTTCTCAAGACCCATTATCGCCAACCGCTCGACTTCACCAGGGACGGTGTCCGCGAGGCGCGGCAGGAATTGAACCGGTTCTACCGGGCGCTGGCGCTGCATGAGACGGGCGTGTCGGATGGCGAGGCCCATGCGGTGCCGAACGATGTCTCCGATGCGGTGTATGACGATCTCAACACGCCGCTGGCGCTTTCCGGGCTGCATGCTGCTGCCGATGCGGCGTTTGCGGCCGAGACCCCGGAAGACGTGGCGGCGGCCACGGGCGCTCTGAAGGCAGCGGGAGAGCTGCTGGGGTTGTTGCAGCAGGACCCGGAGGTCTGGTTCCAGGGCGACGGTGATGCCGCGATCGATGCGTTGATCGCCGAGCGCATCGCAGCCCGCGATGCCAAGGATTTCGCCCGTGCCGACGAGATTCGCGACCAGCTTGCCGCCGACGGGATTGTGCTCGAGGACGGGCCCGGCGGCACAACCTGGCGGCGCGAGGGATAGGCGCATGGCCGAGCGGATCCATATCTTCGACACCACGCTGCGCGACGGGGCCCAGACCCGCGGCGTCGACTTCTCCGTCGACGACAAGCGCGCCATCGCCCGGGCGCTGGACGAGATCAAGATCGACTATATCGAGGGCGGCTGGCCGGGCGCGAACCCGGTCGACGACGCCTTCTTCCAGGCCTCGCCCGGCCTGTCGTATGCGCGTTTCACCGCCTTCGGCATGACCCGCCGGCCCGATCATTCCGCGGCCAACGACCCGGGCATCAATGCGCTGATCTCCACCGCGGCGGATTCCATCTGCATGGTGGGCAAGACATGGGATTTCCATGTCGATGTCGCCTTTGGCATCCCGCGCGAGGACAACCTGGCAATGATCGTCGAGAGTGTCGCCTATGCCGGCTCGAAGAAGGATGAGGTGTTGTTCGATGCCGAACATTTCTTCGACGGCTACAAGGCCAACCCGGACTACGCGCTGTCCTGCCTGAAGGCTGCGCACGAGGCCGGCGCGCGCTGGGTGGTGCTGTGCGACACCAATGGCGGCGCGCTACCCCATGAGGTTACCCGCATCGTGTCGGAGGTGCTGGAGCATATTCCCGGCGACCATGTGGGAATTCACACCCATGACGATACGGGCAATGCCGTTGCCAATACGCTGGCGGCGGTCGAGGCGGGAGTGCGGCACGTCCAGGGGACCCTGAACGGGCTCGGCGAGCGCTGCGGCAATGCCAACCTCGTGACGGTCTTGCCGAACCTGATGCTGAAGTATGACGGCGCGTACGAGACCGGTCTCGGGCCCGACGAACTGCGTCAGCTGACCCATGTCTCGCGCCTGCTTGATGAGTTGCTGAACCGCGCGCCCGACCGCACGGCACCCTATGTCGGTGAGGCGGCCTTCACCCACAAGGGTGGGCTGCACGTCTCTGCGGTCCAGAAGGATCCGGTGACCTATGAGCATGTCGACCCGGACAGCGTCGGCAATGCCCGCCATATCGTGGTGTCCGATCAGGCCGGGCGCTCGAATATCCTGTCGCGTCTTGCCGATGCGAATATCGATGTCGACAGCAAGGACAAACGTCTTTCTCGGCTGGTCGAGGATGTGAAGAGCCGCGAGTTCGAGGGCTACACCTATGACGGTGCAGAGGCGAGCTTCGAGCTTCTGGCGTGCCGTGCGCTGGGCGAGGTGCCGTCCTTCTACAAGGTCGAGAGTTTTCGATCCGAGGTCGAACGCCGTTTCAACGCCCGGGGCGAGGTGACCACCATCAGCCAGGCCGTGGTGAAGATGGCAATCGACGGGGAGCCGACCATTCAGGTTGCCGAGGGCAACGGTCCGGTCAACGCGCTGGACGAGGCGATGCGGAAATCCCTGCTGCCGAAATATCCCGAGCTCGAGACCATGCGCCTGGTCGATTTCAAGGTCCGCATCCTGACGCCGCAGCAGGCGACGGCAGCCGTCACGCGGGTGATGATCGAATCCACCGACGAGACCGGGCACCGCTGGGGCACGGTGGGCATCTCGCCCAACATCATTGATGCAGCCTATGAGGCGCTAGGCGACGCCATCGTCTACAAGCTGCTTCGCGCACGGGCCTAGACCCGGCGATCACACCCATTTGAAGCCCTTGTCGTGGGGCCGCAGCGGTTTCGCGCGCTAGTTTGTTGGCACAATGACGGAGCTCCGACGATGATCACTCGTCTGCCAGTCCATTTGAGAGACACAACCCTCAGGTTCGTGTTCGCGATTGCCGCGATGGCGTTTGCCGGGCCGGTGGCGTTCGCGGATATCGACCGTTGGGAACGCGACTGGCCGAACACCGACTTCTCGAAACACAGTGTCGACCTGGCCGAAATCTTCTCGGGTGGGATCTGCAAGGACTTGATTCGCGCCATGGACTCGCCGACCATCGGGTCCATCGCGGCGGGGCGAGAGACCCACGCTGACCGCGAACCCGTGATTCGCGTCACCGTGAACGGCAAAACCCGCGGCTATCCCCTGTCGGTGCTGATCTGGCACGAGATCGTCAACGACGAGCTCGGCGGCGTGCCCATCGCCGTCACCTACTGCCCGCTGTGCAACACCGCGATCGTCTTCGATCGTCGCGTCGACGACCGGGTCCTGGATTTCGGGACCACCGGAAACCTCCGTTTCTCCGATCTGGTGATGTATGACCGCCAGACCGACAGCTGGTGGCAGCAATTTACCGGTGAGGGGATCGTGGGCGCGTTCAGCGAGGCCCGGCTGACCATCATTCCCAGCCGAGTCGAGCCGTTCGGCGTGTTTGCCGCGGCGTTTCCCGACGCCGACATATTGCAACGCCCGCCGGGATTTCCGCGCAATTACGGCGTGAACGCCGATGACAGTTACGACACCGGCGCGACACCCCTGTTTCCCGGAATCCCGCTGCCCGAAGGCGTCGCCCCGATGGCCTATGTCGTCGCGGTGGGTGATCAGGCCTGGGCCATCGACCTGCTGCGCGAAAAGAAACGTGTTGAGGTCGGCGACCTGGTCCTCACCTGGGAGCCCGGCCAGCTGTCCGTTCTCGATGGCGCCTACATCAAGGAGAACCGCGACATCGGCTATGTGACGGTGCAGCGCAAGACGCCGGCGGGCATGCTGGATGCGGCCCACGACATGACTTTTGCCTTCGCCTTCAACGACTTCAAACCAGATGGCACGCTGCACCAGTAGGCGTGTCCGCTACTCCGCGGCGGCCGCGTAGTCAGGCACTTCCAGCTCCGGCAGCACCTTCTCCATGAACAGCTGCATCTCCTCGAGCACCAGGTCCTTAGGCTGCTGGGCGAAGTGCCAGATGAGCGTGATGTACTCGAACGGGGCCTGTTCGAAGATCCCCGTCCAGTATTCGATCGCGTCGTCGACAGTGCCGCCGGTCAGAAAGCTCGTGTTCTTCATGGCCTCGAAGGCCGCCTCGTCGCTGGAATCCGCCTTGTCCACATTGTGGTTGGCGAAGGTGCTGTAGAAGTTCTTGAAGATATCAACGTCGTACTTCATCACCCGGTGCTTCAGCTCGTCATGGTTCGGCGCGATGCGGGTCTGGCGGACGATGTTCTGACGCTCGCCGAGCCGGAAATTGTGGCCGTGTTCGTTGGCGATGCGGTGATAGTCCTTTGCCAGGTCGACCACGACATCCGTCGGGTTGAAGTAGCAGGGGTGGAACCCGTGCTTGGCGCAGTACTCGATCGTCTCGGGGCTCTTGTGGACGCCCAGGAAGACAGGCGGATGAGGTTTCTGCAGGGGTTTCGGCACGACGCAGATTCGGCGCACCGCGCCGTCCTCGTCGATCTCGCCCTCGGTGCCAGCCTCGCGCGCGATGTCGACGCCCTGGTAGCCCTCGACGCCGGTCTCGATCGGGAAGGGCGCCTGGTAGTGCGCGCCGTTCAGCTCGACCGAATCCTGGGTCCAGCAATCGAGGACCATCTGCAGGCGTTCCTCGAAGATTTCACGGTTCTGCTTGTCCACGTCGCTGCCGTCCGATGTGGACGCCTTGGCGCCGCTGGCCTGGCCCAGGATGTTGGTCCAGCGTGACTGATATCCGCGGGCAAACCCGACGAAATACTTTCCGTGGGTCAAGTGATCGATGATCGCCGTTTCCTCGGCAACACGGATCGGGTCCTGGGTCGCGAGCACATAGCCGAGCGCGCCGACATGCAGGTTCTTGGTGTGGGCGGCCCAGTGGGCGTTGAGCACGCCGGGATTGGGCCCGACCTCGTAACCCTCGGAATGCAGGTGATGCTCGATGGTGGACATGCCCCAGACGCCCATCTCGTCGGCCGCCTTGATGATGTCCGTCCACTCGTGGACCGCCTTGTAATAGGCGTCGGTGTCCGCACCCAGCGGCCGGCGGGCCTTGCGGTCCTCTTCGCCGTCCGCCGGGATCATCGGATACAGCTGAACGATAACCTTCGGTAACGCCATGGTCGGTTCCCCTTCCCTTGTCCTGTTGTCGGTTGGATCAGGTGTCGATCCAGCCGTCCTCCGTTTTCAGTCGGTGCGAAACCTCGTTGGGTACCCGCACGATTTCTTCAATGAAGCATCCCTTTTTCGCGGCTTCGATCAGCCGCAGCCGGTCTT
This sequence comes from Alphaproteobacteria bacterium, assembly GCA_002727315.1. Taxonomy (GTDB): domain Bacteria; phylum Pseudomonadota; class Alphaproteobacteria; order UBA6615; family UBA6615; genus UBA8079. The sequence continues at coordinate 18,041 of PBWR01000008.1, read as the reverse complement.
CGACCGAGGCCTCGCTATCGAATTCGATGTCCATGCGGACACCCTTCGGTACTGCGACATAAGGATCACGTCCCTCGACGGTCGCTTCCCATTCGGCATGGCAATTGACCACCGCGTTGCGGACGTCGATCCGCATCTTCTTGGCAAAGGCTCGGATCTGGGTCATCAGGCAGCTGGTCAGCCCGGCCATGAAATAGGCCATCGGCACCGGCGCCGTGCCGTCGCCGCCCTGGAAGGCGGTCTCGTCCGACGCCATCTCCCAGCTCTTCTGCTTGGGCTCGCGCCAGTGCACGGTCATTTCTGAACGCATCTTGCCCACGGCGCGGGCTTCACAGTCGAACACGGCGGTGAACGACTTTTTCATGGCTTCGGCCATCGATGAATGTCCCCCAGTCCGGCCAGATCATGCGTTGGTGCGCATACGGGGCCAACTTGAAGCCACAGATATTTTCATTCAATGAAAATTTGACTCACCCAACGGTCCGATATTCGCTGATTTGCTCGCTGAGTACCCTGGTGCGGTTCAGCGCGACACGCAGGTTGCGCGGGGCCGTGGTGGCACCGCTGAAGACCAGCCAGAAGGCCAGGTTGATCTCTCCCACCTGGTTGACCAGCGGGACTGCCATGCCAAACAAGTTTTCCCGCAGTTCGCCAACGTCTGTTGCGTGTCCCTGTTCTCGGGTCAGCGCCACCTCTTTCACCAGCCGATCGATGCTTCCGATGGTGCGCCGTGTGTAGCGGTTGAGCGGAACATCGCGGTACAGACCCCGAATGTCTTGGTCGTCGAGCCCGGTCAGCAGGACCTTGCCGATAGCGGACGCGTGAGCGTCGACATACCGCTCTAGGCCGGCGAGGGGATGGTCCATGTCCGCCGGCTGCGCCTGGGCCAGCAGGATGACGCGGGTGCCTTCGCGTGCGCCGAACGAGGCGGTGACACCAAATTCAGTCGCCAGCTGCTGCAATGCCGGCCGGACGCGCTCGGCGGTTACGAGCATGGCGTCACTGGTTTGACCCAGATAATAGGCGCGGAAGCCAAGCTCATAGCGCCGAGATCGGGCGTTGCGATAGACGTAGTTTCGACGCTCCAGGACGGCAAGAATTCGGTGCGTGGTTGCCGGGTGCAGGTTTGTCGTTTGGCAGATTTCCGTTAATGAGAGCGGCGTGCCAGCCTCGCGCAGGCATTCGAGGACATCGAGCCCACGCTCGACCGTCCGTCCTGCCGATGTTGTGCTGTCGTTCATCCGGTGCTCGCCTGCTTCCCCGCGCGCGCTGCGCGCGATAAACCTGTCGGCTGAATTGTTGCACCATCTTCGCTGCCGGTGAATGGCACGATGGAAGTCATGTTGGAATCGACGGAAAAAGGGTCTTTCTGATGTCTGGAACGGACCGAACACAGGCGTCGATTGTCGGGGGACCGCGCATCATTCTCATCGAGCCCCAGCTCGGTGAGAATGTGGGCGCCGTGGCGCGGGCCATGCTCAACTGCGGAATCGACCGGATGTCCCTAGTCAATCCGCGAGAGGGCTGGCCGAACCAGCGGGCCGTCACAATGGCATCGGGCGCGACCGAGGTCCTCGACAAGGCCGAGCTGTTTGCCAGCGCCGAGGAGGCCATGGCGGGCCTCACACGTGTCTATGCAACGACCGCGCGGCCCCGCGAATTGTCGGCCCGGGTTGTCACGCCGCGTCAGGCCGCGTTGGAAATGCGCGCGGCATTCGAGGCCGGCGATGAGGTGGGCGTGCTGTTCGGCCCGGAACGGTCGGGCCTGACGAACGATCACATCGTGCTCGCGGACACGGTCATCTCGGTCCCGCTCAACCCGGCCTATTCGTCGCTCAACCTGGCGCAGGCGGTGCTGGTGGTTGCCTATGAGTGGTTCACGGCCGGTGATGAGACGCCGCCCCAGGAGCTTGCCCTTTCAGGGACGCGGCTGGCGGAGAAGCACGAGATGCTGGAGCTGTTCGAACGCCTGGAGCGCGAGTTGAATGCCGGCGGTTTTTTCCGGGCCGAGGATCTCCGGCCGAGTGTCATCCGCAACATGCGCGCGATGCTTCAGCGCGGCCAGCTGACCGACCAGGAGGTGAGAACCTTCCACGGCATGATCAGCGCATTGACACGAAGCTGGCAGCAGACCCAGAACGCCAAGCGGCGGCGCGGCGAATGGGACGACGAAGAATAGATTCGGCCGATCACTGTCGCATGCGCCCCTGCGTGATAGAGTTCCGTCAGTTTTGGGTGTGCAACCCGTCATGAATACCTCTCCGCATGATCTGCCGCCGCTGAAATTCGGTATCTCGCTGCATGCGGGTGAGGTGGTCTAAGGCAATGTCGGGACCGACCGGCGGCTCGATTTCACGGTGATCGGTACGGCGGTCAATGAGGCGGCTCGTCTCGAGGGGCTGACCAAAACACTCGGCGTGCCCGTTGTCGCGTCTGCAAAGTTCGCGGACGCCACGGAAGAAAACCTGGTTGGACTGGGTGCCCACAAGGTGCGGGCGTCGCAGACGAGCTCGAAGCCTTCACATTGCCCGAAGCTGAAAGCCGCTAGACTAGCCGCGGGTCTGTTGCCGCAGCCCGATCGCGAAGTGGACCGCAAGGGTACCGAGGATCACCGCGCCGCCGACAAGGGTGGTGGGTGACGGTGATTGTGTGATCACCAGCCAGGCCCAGAGCGGGCCGAGAACAGCCTCCAGCAGCATGATCAGGCTGACCTCGGGCGCGGGGATGTACCGCGGGCCGAGCCCGATCAGGAAAAACGAAGCCGGCAGCACCACGAACCCGAGTATGGCGAGCCAGAGCCAGTCGTTGCCCGCGACCGCGACGGCGGGTGCGGCGGCGAAGGCGACGATTGCGACGAGAAACGCACCCAATGCCAGCGACGGGGCGGGGTCCTCGATCCGCGCATGGCCCAGAATCACCACCAGACCTGCCCAGGCAAGCGCGGTCATGACGGCGGCAAGATTGCCGACAAGATCGCCGCGTCCCAGGCCTTCGGCGAAGATGACACCCATGGCGGCGATGGCGATCAGGATGGTGATGATGGTGCGCGGCGGCACCCGTTCGCCCAGGAAGACCCATGCGAAGATCGCGGAGAAAAGGGGTGCACAGGCGACGATGAACAGCGTGTTGGCGACGCTTGTGGTCACGATCGCCGTGACCCAGCCGATCGACGAGATCGCGAACAGAACGCCGACGGCCAGGTAGGGCATCCGCCGCAGGTTGCCGAACGCCGCACCCGCGCCGGCCCGATAGCGAAGCAGGATGAACACGGACAGCGCGAGGCCCATGAACAGACCGCGCCAGATCAGCGATGTGCGGGGGTCGGCCTCGACCAGCGAGGTCAGCAGGCCGTCGGGGCTGAGGATCAGCACACCCGTGGCGGTGATCGCTATCCCTTTGAGATGGTTGCTAGATCGGGGCTGGGCCGTCATGTGTTCGCTCACCTGGAAAGCGCTGAATTGGGGCGTTCGAACACGCCATACGGGTTTGACATCGCACCGTCGATGCCTATAGTGCGCGCCACTCCCGTGTATGTGGACCGGCAACGACCGAATCCCGTACTGCGAGCCTTATAGCGCGGTGCTGATCGGGACAACAAAGACAACAACGGATCTGAAACATGTCAAAGCGGCATTCCGCGAAGTACAAGATTGATCGCCGTCTCGGCGAAAACCTCTGGGGCCGGCCGAAAAGCCCGGTGAACCGCCGTGAGCACGGCCCCGGCGAACATGGCCGCCGGCGCAAGAAGCCCTCGGATTACGGCCTCCACCTGATCGCCAAGCAGAAACTCCGCAAGTATTACGGTGACGTCGGCGAGCGCCAGTTCCGTCGCTACTACGACGAAGCCGTGCGCCGTCGCGGTGATACGGGCGAGAACCTGATCGAGCTGCTCGAGCGGCGCCTGGACGCGGTCGTCTATCGCATGAAGTTTGTGCCGACGATTTTTGCGGCCCGCCAGTTCGTCAATCACGGCCATATCCGTGTGAACGGCAAGAAGGTCAACATCCCGTCCTATCAGGTGAAGGATGGCGACGTGATCGAGGTCAAGGACAAGTCCCGCGAGCTGCCGCTGGTGCTCGAGGCGATCGCCTCGACCGAGCGTGACCTGCCGGAATATCTCGATGTCGACCTGAACAACCTCAAGGGCACCTACGTACGCGGGCCGAAGCTGGCCGATGTGCCCTACCCGGTGACGATGGAGCCGAACCTGGTCGTCGAGTATTACTCGCTCTGACCATGCGATCCCGTCGAAGGCATACGGAAAGGCCGCCCCAGGGGTGGCCTTTTTCGTTAAGACGATGTCGTGCAGTTTAGCTCGTGGCGTCCTTGCGCAGCACCGCCAGCACGTCATCGATCTCGGGCCGCTGGGAGTAATGCCGCGCGGTGAAGCAGTGGGCGACCGCGCCGTCGGTACCCAGCACGACGATCGCGGGGTGCGGCACACCGTAATAGAACGTGCCCTGCGGATAGCCCGTGAGCAGTCCGAAGGCCTGGATGATCTCCGAACCCTCGTCCGACAGCAGCGGAATGTCCATTTTCTGGCGGCGGGCCAGGCGCTTTAGCTTGCCCACATCGTCATAGGTGGCCGTCGCGACCTTGTAGCCGAGCTTGTGAACTTCGTCGATCCTCTCGTTCCAGGCGACCGCCTGGACAATGCAATAGGGTCACCATGACAGGGAGCGGGAGAAGATCAGGATCAGGCCCTTCTTGCGGCTCAGGCCCTGGAAATTCTGCTCCTGGTTGTTTTGGTCGGGCACTTCCAGCGAATGCGGGATGACCTTGCCGACCTCGGCCGCATCGGCGCCTTGCGCCGAGGCTGGATTCGGGGCGTGCAGGACCAGCGCTCCGGCCACTGCCGCAATCCCCAATCCTTTGGCCAGCATGGTTTTCAGGAAAACTGGGCCCTTCATCGAAAACTCTCCGTGATCGAACGCACTACATTAAACACCATGGATGCTGGATTATTCCCGGTGTTTGATGAGAAATGTCAGGCGTTGCGCGCGCGCCGCTTCGGGGCGGTGATGGGTTTCGGGGTGCCCAGCTTCCGGTTCGTCTTCGAGACCTTCGCTTTCGAGTTCTTGAGGGTCATGGGCGGCGTGGTGTTCAGGTCCGCGCCTTTCCGGAAACGCCGTTTCGCCCCGGCGCTCTTGCCAGGGAACGGCTCGCGATCGTCATTGTCGGACGCGGCAAACTGGACCTCGATCTTGTTGCCGTCCGGATCAAATACGTTGACCTGGCGCATGTTGATATCGAGCAGATCGATAACTTCGTATGGCGCATCATGCTCGCGCAGCTTGCGCTGGAAGCTCCTCATGCTGCCGCCGGCGCGCAGGGCGAAATGTTCGACCTGGGCCTCACCAGTCTTGATACTTTTCGCGGATTCCACCAGGTGGACGATCGCCTGGGTGCCGCAATAGTGCCAGGCACCACCGAACTGGAATGCCGGGCGCCTGCCGCGCTTCAGGCCCAGGACATCCTCGTAAAACGCCGACATCTCATCGAGCCGGCTGGTGCGAATGTTGACGTGGTCGAGCCAGTACATTGCCATCGTGATATCTCGCTTTCGGTTGTGCGTTGGTCGGAATATTGCGCCGACAAGAGGACGGATTCAACGCGGCAGCGCGTTACACGACGCGGGTCCGCCAGATTTCCGCTGTATAGATGATTAACGCGGCCCAGATGAACGCGAACGTCACCACCTCCGCGATCCCAAAGGGTTGCGGGAAGACCGTCAGTGCCATCACCAGGTAGGTCGACGGCGCGATGTACTGCATCAGACCGATGGTCGCCAGGCGGACCCGGCGGGCGGCGGCGGTGAACAGGAGCAGCGGTAATCCCGTGACCACGCCGGAGAAGATGATCAGGCCATCGAAACCAACCCCGTGCCGGCCAAACGCGCCGACCCCCTGCCACTCCAGCCATAACAGGCCGACCACTGCGAAAGGTGTGATGAGGCTGCACTCGACGAACAGCCCGGCAGATGCGCCCGCATCGACGGTTTTGCGCAACAGACCATAGGTGCCGAAGGAAAATGCGACGGTGAGGGCGATCCACGGCACCTGTCCGAAGGCGACGATCTGGATCGTCACACCGATGGCGGCGAGGGCAACAGCCACCTGCTGACCAGGCGACAGGCGTTCGCGCAGGACGGCAAACCCCAGGAACACATTGACCAGCGGGCTCAAAAAGTAGCCCAGGCTGGACGCCAGCAGTTGGTCGGATAGCACCGAGAAGATGAATGTGCCCCAGTTGACGCTTATCAGCACGGCGGTGAGGAAGAGGGTGATGAGCACGCGCGGGTTGCGGACGGCGCGCCCCACATCGGTCCATTGCCGCCCGATCGACAGCACGATCAGCATGAAGATCAGGCACCAGATGAAACGGTGGGCGACGATCTCGTCGACCCGCAGGCGCTCGATCGCATCGAAATAGAATGGCGTGACGCTCCAGATGCCGAATGCGCCGAGGCCATAGAGCAGGCCGGCGCTTTCTTCGCCCGTGAAACGTCGGCGCGGGGTCATGTGGGGTTCAGACAGCGGGGTTCTCCGCGCAAACGAAAACGGGCCGCGAAGACCGCGGCCCGCTCACAATACCGAATGCGCATGCGTCAGGCAGCTTCGCGCGCGATGCCCTTGTCCTCGAACATCTGCTCGAGTTCGCCGGTCTCGAACATCTCGCGAATGATATCGGCACCGCCAACGAACTCGCCCTTGATGTAGAGCTGGGGCACGGTCGGCCAGTTCGTGAATTCCTTGATGCCCTGCCGGATTTCTGGGTCGATCAGCACGTCGGCACTGCCGAATTTCACGCCCATTTGGTTCAGGATCTGAACCACCGCGGCGGAAAAGCCGCACTGGGGAAAGACGGGCGTTCCCTTCATGAAGAGCATGACCTCGTTCTGGTCGATATCGCCCTTGATACGCTCGTGCACAGGATTGTCGCTCATGTCGAACTCCGTTCGATGTTGGTCAGCTGCCCTCGGGCACCGCGGTCTGGAGCGCGAGCGCGTGCAGCTCGCCGCCCATGCGGCCCTGGAGGGCGTCATAAACCATTTGATGTTGCTGGACCCGGTTCTTCCCCTCGAATTCCGATGACACGACGTAAGCGAGATAATGATCACCGTCGCCGCGCAGATCGTCGATCCGGACTTCCGCGTCCGGCAATGCGGCCTTGATCAGGGTCTCGATTTCGCTGGCGGCCATCGGCATTGCAGGTGCTCCGCGGGGTTGGGTGTCACTTTAGCGCGACGCCATGTACTCGGGGAACCAGCGCGCATGTGTCTCGCGCAGGTTCGCGACGGATATAGGCTTCGCTCCGGGGAGTGTCAACGCAGGCCCACCGGTGGTCCCGGTGGCCTCGGCAGGCACCCCGGCCGCCGCGGCCCTGTGCAGAAAATCATCGGGATCGGAGCAGGTGACGACATAGCGCGCCTGGTCTTCGCCGAAGGCCCAGGCATGGGTCGGGATGTCCGGCGTTGCGTCGATTTCCGCGCCGATACCACCGGCAATGGCCATTTCTGCTAACGCCACGGCCAGCCCGCCGTCGCTGACGTCATGGCAGGCGGAAACAAGCCCGTCGAGGATGGCGGTGCGCACGAAATCGCCGTTCCGCCGCTCGGTTACGAGGTCTACGGGCGGCGGGGCGCCGTTGCTGCCGCCGGCCAGATCACGCTGGTAGATCGAGCAACCGAGCCATCCGGCGGTCTGGCCGACGATGATGATCGTCTGCCCCTCTGCCGTGAAGCCGTTGCCGACGGCGGATGCCGCATCGTCGATCAGCCCGACACAGCCAATCACAGGGGTCGGCAGGATCGCCTGGCCGTTGGTCTCGTTGTAGAGCGAGACATTGCCCGAGACGACAGGGGCATCGAGGGCTTCGCAGGCCGCGCCCATGCCCTGCACGGCGCCGACCAGCTGGGCCATGATCTCGTCGCGCTCGGGATTGCCGAAATTCAGGTTGTTGGTCACAGCCAGCGGCTTCGCGCCGACGGAGGGGACATTGCGCCAGGCTTCCGCGACGGCCTGCTTGCCGCCCTCGACCGGGTTTCCCTCGACATAGCGCGGCGTGCAGTCGGTGCTGATGGCCAGCGCCTTCTTGGTGCCGTGGACACGGACCATGGCCGCATCGCCGCCCGGTCGGCCCACCGTGTCGCCCATGACCATATGGTCGTATTGCTCCCAGACCCAGCGGCGCGAGCATAGATCGGAGCTGCCGATCAGTGTCAGCAGCGCTTCGGAGATATCCGTGGGCTCGGCAACCTCGGACGGCTCGCGTACCGCGCGCGGCGGAGTTGCAGTCCAGGGGCGGTCATATTCGGGGGCGGCCTCGACCAGCGGCGGGATGGGGATATCGGCGTCGATTTCACCCTTCCACATCAGGACCAGACGCTGGCTGTCATTGGTCTCGCCGATGACCGACAGATCGAGCTCCCACTTCTCGAAGATCGCGCGCGCTTCATCCTCCCGGCCCGGCTTCAGGACCATGAGCATGCGCTCCTGGCTCTCCGACAGCATCAGCTCATAGGGGGTCATGTTTTCTTCGCGTTGGGGCACATCGTCGAGGCTCAGGGTGATGCCGACATTGCCCTTGCTGGCCATCTCGACCGAAGAGGAGGTCAGGCCCGCAGCCCCCATATCCTGGATGGCGACGATCGCATCCGTCGCCATCAGCTCGAGACAGGCTTCGAGCAGGAGTTTCTCGGTGAACGGGTCGCCGACCTGGACGGTCGGGCGTTTCTCGTCGGAATCGTCGTCGAACTCGGCCGAGGCCATCGTGGCGCCGTGGATTCCGTCCCGGCCGGTCTTGGAACCGACATAGACCACCGGCAGGCCGACACCGGCGGCCGCGGAATAGAAGATCTTGTCGGTGCTGGCGATTCCGACGGTCATGGCGTTGACCAGGATGTTGCCGTTATAGGCCGGGTCGAAATTCACCTCGCCGCCCACGGTGGGCACGCCGATGCAGTTGCCGTAGCCGCCGATCCCGGCGACGACGCCGTCGACCAGATGCCGTGTCTTGGGATGGTCGGGCGACCCGAAGCGCAGGGCGTTCATGTTCGCGACCGGCCGGGCGCCCATGGTGAAGACGTCGCGCAGGATGCCGCCGACCCCGGTCGCGGCGCCCTGGTAAGGCTCGATGAAGCTCGGATGGTTGTGGCTCTCGATCTTGAAGATCGCGGCCAGCCCGTCGCCGATGTCGATGACGCCGGCATTCTCGCCCGGGCCCTGGATCACCTGCGGGCCTTCGGTGGGAAGCGTCTTGAGCCACAGCTTCGAGGATTTGTAGGAACAGTGCTCCGACCACATCACCGAGAAGATGCCGAGCTCGGTGAGGTTCGGTTCGCGGCCGAGAATATCGAGGATGGTGTCGTACTCACCCTTGGTCAGGCCCATCAGGTCTTCGGGGCGGGTCGCCGGGCTGCTCATGCCGCCACCGCTTCGGCCAGGGCCGTGAACATCGGTGTGCCACCGGTGCCGCCCAGCAGCGGATCGATCAGCCGCTCAGGATGAGGCATCATGCCCAGCACGTTACCATTCCCGTTCAGCACGCCGGCGATATTTGCCAGCGATCCGTTCGGGTTGGCGGCATCGGAGACCGTGCCATCCGGCTCGCAATAGCGGAATGCGACCTGGTCGTTGTCCTCGATCGACTTCAGGGTGTCGGGATCGGTGAAGTAGTTGCCGTCATGATGGGCGACAGGAATGCGGATCACGTCGCCGACCTTGTAGCCACCGGTGAAGGCTGTATTACCGCGCTCGACGCGCAAATCCACGTCCCGGCAGACGAATTTGAGGCTTGCGTTGCGCATCAGCACACCGGGCAGGAGGCCACACTCGGTCAGCACCTGGAAGCCGTTGCAGATGCCCAGCACCGGCACGCCGCGGCCGGCATGGGAAACGACCTCGCGCATGATCGGGCTGTTCGCCGCCATGGCGCCGGAACGCAGATAATCGCCATAGGAAAAACCGCCGGGAACGGCGATCAGGTCGACGCCGGGCAGGGCGCTGTCGCCGTGCCAGACCATCAGCGGGGCCGTGCCGAGCGCGGCCTCCAGCGCGACGGCGATGTCGCGGTCACAGTTCGATCCGGGAAAGACAATTACGGCAGCTGACATGCGCCCTGGCCGGCCTTCGAGTTTAATCCATCCCTGCTATCAGTCACGCCCGCGAGTCGCAAAGAATGGTCGTTGTGGATCGTTCGTGGCAGGCCGGTGCCACGGGGTTTCAGTCGTCGATTTCGACCGCGTAGTTCTCGATCACCGTGTTGGCGAGGAGCTTTTCGCACATCTCCGAGACGCTCGCCCTGGCGGCGTCGGGGTCGTTGCCGGACAGTTCGATCTCGATGAACTTGCCCTGGCGGACATCGTCGACACCGTCGAATCCCAGCCCTTCGAGGGAATGGTGGATCGCCTTGCCCTGGGGGTCGAGGACGCCGTTCTTGAGGGTGATGTGGACGCGCGCTTTCAACGGATTGCCGCTCGGTTCGGGTTATTGAAGGGTTGTCGTACCCTTGATGTCCTGTTGATCGGATTCGGGCAAGATGCCGAGGCGGCGGGCGACCTCCTGGTAGGCCTCCTCGACGCCGCCGAGGTCCCGGCGGAAGCGGTCCTTGTCCATCTTCTCGTTGGTCTCGACGTCCCACAGGCGGCACCCGTCGGGCGAAATCTCGTCGGCCACCACGATGCGCATCTGGTCGTTCTCGTCATACAGGCGCCCGAACTCGAGCTTGAAGTCGACGAGCTTCAGGCCGATGCCGAGGAACAGGCCCGACAGGAAATCGTTGATCCGCAGACTGAGCGACAGCATGTCGTCGATCTCGGGCGGCGCGGCCCAGCCGAAGGCCGTGATGTGCTCTTCCGAGATCAGCGGATCGCCCAGTTCGTCGGACTTGTAATAATACTCGACGATCGAGCGCGGCAGCGGCGTGCCTTCCTCGATATTGAAGCGCTTGCAGATCGAACCCGCTGCGATGTTGCGGACGACCACTTCGACCGGGACGATCTCAACCTCGCGGACCAGCTGCTCGCGCATGTTGAGCCGGCGCACGAAATGGTTCGGAATTCCGGCCTCGGACAGGCGGGTCATCAGATACTCGGAAATCCGGTTGTTCAGGACCCCCTTGCCGGTGATGACGCCTTTCTTCTCGTTGTTGAAGGCGGTCGCATCGTCCTTGAAATACTGGACCAGCGTGCCGGGCTCGGGGCCCTCGAAAAGGACCTTCGCCTTGCCTTCGTAGATTTTTCTGCGTCGCGTCATGCTCGGAAAATCCGCAGGTGTTGGGGCGCGTCCGCGCGAAGCGGCGTGCCCGGGAGGTATAGCAAGCAGTGCGGCGGCGAACAATCCGGCCGGGTGTGCACAAACCGTCTAATAGTCGGAGCGCCCGCCTGAAATATCGAACACGGCGCCGGTCGTCCCCGAGCAATCCTCCGATGCGGCCCATACCGCGATCGCGGCCACCTCGTCGGGTTCGATCAACCGGTTGAGCGGCATGGCCGATGCGATCTGGCTGGCATATTCGGGCGCCAGGTCGTCGAACAGCTCTGTGTTGGTGCCGCCCGGCGCGACCGCATTGACTAGCACACCGGTGGTCGCCACTTCCTTGGCCAGGGTCTTGGTGATGCTGATGACGCCCGCCTTGGCCGCGGCATAGGGGGCGTTGTTCATGGTTGCCATCTTGCCGGCGTTCGATGCGATGTTGACGATCCGTCCGTAGCCGGCCTCCATCATCTGTGGTGCCACGGCGCGGCAGCACAGGAAACTACTGGTCAGGTTGAGGGTCAGCATGCGCTGCCAGTTCTCGACGGGTTGTTCCCAGAGCTTTGCGATGGTTCCCACAGAGCCGGCATTGTTGATCAGGATATCGATCTTGCTGAACGCTGCGGTGGCTTCGTCCAGGCCGCGGGCGATCTCATCCGGATCGGTCACGTCGACCATATCGCCGCGCAGATTGTTGCCGGCGCCGAGTTCCTTGATCGTCTGGTCGGTGCGGCCGACATCAATATCCCAGATCGTGACGCGGGCGCCCGAGGCCAGGCAGCGCGCGACAATGGCCCGACCAATTCCCTTTGCGCCGCCGGTGACGATCGCGTGCCGTCCACCCAGATCGATACTGTTCATCGCTGCCTCCCGTTCCGGCCCCTACGGCCTCAGTACCAGCTTACCGGTTACCGTTCCGCTTTCCAGCAGCCGCTGTGCCTCTTCGGCCTCTTCCAGTTTCATGGTCGCGTGAATGCGCGGTGAAACGTCACCCGCGGCAAGCGCGTCCATCGCGGCATTCATGGCCTTGCGGCGAATGTCGGGCTTGTCGTCGAGGACGTGGATGGAGAACAGGCGAAACCCGACGCTGTCGCCGAATTTTGCGCGCATGGGCTCAAACAGGTCCGGGTCTGGGTCCCCGCCCAGATAGCCGAACATAACGACCATACCCATCGGCGCCAGCATCGCGAAGTCGTCCGACAGGCCCGGCCCGGCAACGGAATCGTAGACCACGTTCACGCCGCCGCCCGATGTCAGATCGCCGACACGCTCGCCGATATCCTCGGCGTTGCGGTCGATCGCCGCGTCGGCGCCGAGTTCGGTGACGTAGCGCGCTTTCTCCGGCGAGCCGGCGATACCCAAGACCGTCAATCCCTGGCGCTTGGCCGTCTGGATCAGCGCACCGCCGACCCCGCCGGCGGCCGCGTGGATCAGGATGCTATCGCCCGGTTTCGGGTTGCATGCGTAATTGAGCAACAACCAGGCGAGCTGATAGTTGCCGAGGGCCACGGCCTGGGCGGCGTCCACCGTGTCGGGCATGGCGAAAGCGGCTTCCGCCGGGACGATCAACGCCTCGGCGTAGCCGCCGCCGCGCTCGGGCAGTTCCCGTGAATTCACATAGGCCCGGTCGCCCACCGTGAAACCGTCGACGCCTTCGCCCACCACATCGACCGTTCCGGCCAGCTCGTTGCCGGGAACCACGGGGAATGCCGGGATCCAGTCATAGGTGCCCCGGCGCATCAGGATGTCGGGCACGCCGACGCCGATCGCCTCTGCGCGGATCCGAATCTCACCCGGTCCGGGCGACGGTTCCGGCACGTCTTCGACCGTCAGGACCTCAGGCCCCCCGTACGTGTGGAAGCGGACGACTTTCATCCCCGGCTTACTCGTCGTCGAGGCCGGCGTTGAACTTGAAACCGATTTCCTTGAGCCTGGTCAGTGTGTCGGCGCCGAAGTCGCGTTCCACCTCGTCGGCGACCGAAGGCGCATAGGCCACGCGGTCGTTGCTGGTCGGATCGGCAAGCTCGATCACGGCGAGCAGGCGCGCGGTTTCGTCTGAAATATTGCGGAACGCACGGCTCACGGCCGGTGGGACCGAGACGAAATCGAGCGGTCCGAGTTCCATGCTGTGTTCGCCGTCATCGCCCCAGGTAATTTCGAAACGGCCCTGCAGGCACAGGAAACTCTCGATGGTGATTTCGTGATTGTGCAGCCCCGGCCCGTCGCCTGGCGGGCACTCGGCGATGGCCAGCACCACATTTTCGCCGGCCTTGATGGGCGCCATCGCGCTGCGGCCGGTATAGGCCTCGGGCACCATGATCGGATAAACATTGTGCGCGGTCAGTTTCTCCACGACCTTCGTCGGGATTCCGCTCGATTCATCGTGCTGCTGCTTGTAGGGCACCAGATCGTCGAATTTCGCGGCGCGGCGCGCCATTTCTTCCGGTGTGACCTCTATCGATTTCATCGTGCGTATCCCCCCTGATTGTCGCGGCCCGGATTGTTTGCCAGACTTCAGTTTCGAACAATAACGGGGGGAACCGACATGGTCGAACGCGAAAAGGTCTGGGAGGACATCACCTACTACAGTGACGGGGTCAAGATCGCGTCTCACCTGTACACGCCCAGGGACTGGAAGCCCGGCGATCCGGCGCGTCCGGCCATCGTCTGCCTGCACGGCTACTCCGGCATGAAAGAAGTCTACGGCATGGATGTGCCGCGCCGCCTCTGGGAAGAGGGGTATTTCGTGCTCGCGCCGGACCATCGCGGTTTCGGCGAAAGCGGTGGCGATCGCGGCCGGCACCGGCCGCTGGAACAGGTCCAGGACGTGTATGACGCCTTCACCTACATGGAAACCGTCAAAGGGGTCGATCGCGAGCGCATGGGCTGCTACGGCACCAGCTGGGGTGGGGCATCGGTCATCTGGTGTGCGGCCTTCGACGAACGCATCAAGGTCATCGTGAATTCGGTCGGTGTGTCCGACGGCGGACGCTGGATGAAGCAGGCGCGGCGGCCCCACGAGTGGCTGGATTTCAAGGAGCAGGTTGCCGAGGCGGCGCGCAAGCGTGTCACCACCGGCGAGCACACATACTGGCCGCTCCTCGACATCATGCTGACGGATCCGCACACGCTCGACGTGATCCAGCAGCACCACCAGAAGCATGGTCACTATGTGTCGGATTACGACCTGGAAAGCGCGGAGACCTGCATGCGCTTCAAGCCCGAGGCGGTGGCGCATCTGATTTCGCCGCGCCCGGTGCTCGTGGTCTATGCGGAGGACGACTGCACGGTGCCGCCGGAGGAGCAGTTCGGCTGCTACGAACAGCTCGGTGAGCCCAAGAAGCTTGTCAAGCTTCCGGGCGCGCAACACTATGAGAGCTACTACTTCTGCAATCCGGAGATGCACGAGATCGGCATGACGGAAGCGGTCGCGTGGTTCGGCAAGTATCTCTAGGGGAGGATGGAGGAGTGGCAGACAACGAATATGGAACACTGCATATCGAACGGGTCGGCAGCGTCGCGACCGTTCACATGTACAATTTGACCGACGGCATCGTGGCGGGGCGCAAGCTCGACTTCCACTGGGAGATCGCGATGGCGCTGGGCGAGCTGCGTGACGATCAAGATGTGCGTGTCGTCATTCTGACCGGGGTGAAAGACGGCGAGTTCATGGTCTCGCCGCGCACGCCCCATTACGAGGATCCAGGGGCGCTGGCGGGGCACAATGAGCCGAAGGGGTCCTGGAAGATCTTCAACGGCATCATTCGGGCCCACAACACCCTGACCGAGATGGAGAAGCCGGTTATCGCACGGGTGAACGGCGATGCGGCGGGGTTCGGGCAGAGCCTAATGTTCGGCTGCGACATGATCATCGCGCGCGAGGATGCCCGGATTGCCGATATCCATATGGGTATGGGCGATGTGGCGCCCTATGGGCCCCCATTCGCGCTGGTGCCCGGCGACGGCGGCGCTTCGCTGATCCCGCTGTATATGTCGCCGGCGCTGGCCAAGGAATATCTGATGCTTGCCAAGGAATATTCTGCGCGCGAGATGGCGGATATGCACATCATCAACTATGCCGTCCCGATGGCGGAGCTCGACGCCAAGATCGACGGGATCGTCGCCAAACTTCTGGAGAAACCGCCTTTGACCCTGGCCTGGACCAAGCGTTCGGTGAACCGCTATATCGCCGCCCAGCACAACCAGACGCTGGACGCGGCGGCGGCCTACGAGATGGTCAACTTCCTGCAGTGGGAGCGGGGTGGCTACACCCAGGATATGGACTTCGAATAGAGGCCCGTTATTCCGACGGTGCGGTCGGGAATTCGTCCGGCCAGTTCTCCAGCAGGTGTTGCAGATAGGCCTTCAGTGCGTCCGGGCTGACCTGTGAGCCGGCGCCCACGGCTTCCGCCCCTGCGGCCGGATCGGGGTCCAGATGTAGGGAATCGTGCATCCGGTTCCGCATGTTGCGGAACGCGCAGACGGTCGTCAGTTCGACGATCTCGGGCTCGCTGAACACGGCTGAGACCTCATTGAAGACGTCCTCGCGGTTCTTTGCGGTGTTCAGCGTCACATGCTCCGTCCACAGCAGCGTCGCCTTTTCGCGCGCGGTCAGCAGATCGGAATTCATGTATTCGTTCCCCTGAATGACCTCGAGCTCTTCGTCCGTTACCCCCGCCACTCGACCGAGCGACACATTGTGGTGGGTTCAGTAGAAGCAGTCGTTCAGCGTGCTGGTCTTGATGTCGACCAGGGTCTTTAGTTTGGCGGGCAGGATGCTGCCGGCACCGTTGCGCTGCATCGCCGCGATCAAAGGCGCGAGCCAGCGCGCGACCAGCGGCACATGGGAGATCAGCTTTAGCGAGTTGATCGTCGAGGCGCGTTCGCCGAACAGAATGTCGTTGGCGGCGTAGTTGGTCTCGATATCTGATTTCAGATGATCGGGCGCGTTGGTCGCGTCGATCAGGTTTACCCGGGCCATGTGAATTCCTCTTATGGTTTGGGCCTAGACCTTTGGCCAGACGCGGCGGCCCGCATGGGGGCTGCCGGGGGCGTGGATGACATATTCCAGAACATGCGGTCCCGGCCAGTTCTCGTCGCGGTCGGCCTCGATGAAACGGGATTCGAACGAATAATCGTCCGCGCCCAGTTCGGTGCCTTCCCACAGGACGCCGTGCTGGGCCCAGCCGGTCACCGACAGCATCTTGCGGCCGCGGATGATGCCGCGCGAGACGGCAATACGAGGAAATCGCTCGGCGCGGTACCAGCGGGCCAGCAGATCATTGTGCTCGGCCGTGTCGGCGTTGAACGAACCGATCTGCATGGCCGGCGGCGGGCCCATGCCATATGGCACGGCGCGTTCCTCGGGACCGTTCACCACCTTTTCCTCGATGAATGTGCAGCTGCGATGGTTCATCCAGGCCCCGAGCGCGTCCGCATGGGCCGCGCGCAGCGCATCGACGTCATTGTCCGGACCGAGGAAGGTGTTGGTGGAAAGCCCGGCCGTCAGGACAACGTTCTGCCAGCCGGTGTTGACCGTGCGGTCGGTTGTCTCCTTTCTGGTCGGCGCCCCTTCGATATAGGGGCGATCGGGGTGGGCGATAATCTCGTAGTGTCCGACCCAGGCGACACCCGATGCAGCCTGGAGCGCCGGCAGGAACTCGGCGTGTAGCCACGCCCAATGCTTGTCACGCCTGTCGTCGGCCAGGTCGAACCAGTCGGCCCGCAGGACTTCTCCCATTACGCAATTCCTTCTTTCTGAAAAACTCGTCCCGGCGCGGCCGCGCGAGGACTAGATCATGACCTCTCCGCCGCACACGGCGAGGGTCTGGCCGGAGATGAACGAGCTGGCGGGCGAGGACAGGAAGATCACCGCGCCGATAAGGTCGTCGGGCACGCCGGGCCGCTTCACCAACCTCTTGCCCTGGATGAACTGGTGCAGGTCGTCGTCCATGCTCGCATGTTCGACCTCCGTCGTCGTGTAGCCAGGCATCAGCGTGTTGACGTTGATGTTGTGGTCGCTCAGTTCGCGCGCCAGCACGCGTGTCATGCCGATGATCGCGGACTTGGAGGTGACGTAGTGCATGAAGCCCGGGACGCCTTGGGGAACGGTGCCCGATGAAATGTTGATGATCCGCCCCTGGTTCGCCGCGCGCATGCTCGGCGCGACGGCGCGGGCACACAGGTAGGAACCCGTGATGTTCACACGGATGACCTGCTCCCATTCATCCACGGGGATCTCGTCGAACGGCCGTTGGGGCAGCGTGGCGAAGATGGCGGCATTGTTGATCAGTACATCGATCCGCCCGTGGGAATCGAGGGTAGACGCGACCATCGCATCGACGGAAGCGGCATCGGTGACGTCCGTCTCGACCGCGAGCGCCTGTCCGCCGGCGGCCTCGATCTCGCCGGCGACCTTTTTTACGTTCTCGCCATTGATATCGGCCAGCACTGGCGTCGCACCCTCCTTGGCGAAGGCATGAGCGTATTCCCGGCCAAGGCCCTGGCCGGCGCCCGTGATAACTACGATGCGATTGCTAACGTCGAATCGGTTCTGTTCCATGGCGTTTCCATTTCTTGATTGTGAACGCGTTTATTTAGGCGTCGGCGGTGGCAACTTCGAGAAAATTTCTATCCGGATCGGGAAAGCAAACAGACATCAATGGCCGGGCTGCTCAGGAGCGGGTCACCTAGTCCTCGCTGATGTCGGCCCCAGCGCCGCGAGCGAGAGGCTAACATGCTTGAAGGGCGTCGAGTCCGGTCGGCCGCTCGCGAATCGCCAGACGG
>PBWR01000007.1 GCA_002727315.1 Alphaproteobacteria bacterium | reverse complement strand
CTTCCCTGTACGGCGCCATCGGCGAACAGATGCGGCGGCTCGACGGTCTGGGAATTCCCTATGAAGTCATCCCCGGCGTGCCTGCCTTCGCCGCCGCCTCGGCCGCCCTCGCGCGTGAATTGACACTGCCCGCCGTCAGCCAGACAGTGATCCTGACACGAACGTCGGTGCGGGCCAGCGACATGCCCGCCGGCGAAGAGCTGGACGAACTGGCCCGCGCGGGCGCCACGCTGGCCATCCACCTGTCGATCAACAACCTGGCCAATGTGGCGCGCGCCCTGACCCCGCACTATGGCGCGGATTGCCCGGTGGTGGTTGCCTATCGGGTGAGTTGGCCCGACGAACAGTTCATCCGCGGAACCATCGGCACCATTCGCGAATTGGTGAAAGGATCGGGAATCACCCGGACGGCATTGATCCTGGTAGGGCCTGTGCTGGCGGAAGACCTGTCAGGGGCCGAGAGCTTCGAAGACAGCCAGCTCTATGCACCGTCGCATCATCACGTACTGCGCCCCCGCCGCAAGGCCGTGGACGAGGGTTAGCGCGCACCCACTTTCTGCAGGATCTGGACCACCCGGCGCGACCGGCCATCCCGTGCGATGTCCATCACGTTGCGTCCGGTAAAATCCGAGATCGAAACATCCGCGCCGGCGTCAATCAGCACCTGAACTATCTGCGCATGCCCGGCCCGGGCGGCGGCCATGATCGGGGTTCGTCCATCGCGGTTTTCCTGATTCACCGGCGCATCATAGGACAGCAGAAGCTCGACCACCCCGACATGACCGTTTTCCGCGGCGTGGTACAGCGCGCCGTTTCCGACATCATCGACCAGATTGACGCCCGCCTTGTCCTCGAGCATCAGCTCAAGCGCATCATAGCTACCCTGGATCGCGCCCCAGATCAGTGCTGTTCGACCGTCGGAATCCGAGCGCGCTTTCGGATGGTTGCGAACCAGGAGCTCCCGCACCCGTTCCACACGATTTTCATAAACAGCCACTATCAATGGGTCGTCGGCAAGGACATTGGTCTGTGCGGCCGCTGGCCCGCCAAGGGCGACCAATCCGGCAAACCAGATCAATGTTGCTGCACGTTTCAATCTCATAGTACGTCCTATTTCGCGCTCCGCGGTGCGCGGGTCAACCAAACTTTGCGGCGAACCATTCTGCGACACCCTCAACGCTTTGGGTCTGCTCTCCCGCCGAGGGTACTGGCCGCTCGATCATCACAACCGGTATATCGCATAGCTTTGCCGCGGAGAGCTTCGCACGTGTTGCTTCACCCCCGGAAGCCTTGCAAACGAGTACGTCAATTTTGTGATTCTCCATCACGTCTTGCTCTTGGGCCACGGTGAACGGCCCGCGCCCCAAAACGATTTTATGGTCGGCAAGGGGAAGCGGCGCGTCCGGCCGTTCGATGAGGCGCACCAGGAACCAGACGCCGGAACAGGTGGAAAACGCATCGAGCTCCGTCCGCCCGGTCGTCAGGAAGGCGCGGCGCCCGTAGTGCGGCAATGCCCGGGCGGCCGCGGTGATGTCGGGAACCATGTGCCACCGCTCACCGGGTTCGGGCGTCCAGTTCGGTCTCACGAGGGCAATGCGCGGTACGTTCGCAGCCTCGGCCGCAATCCTTGCATTCTCGGAAATGCCAACGGCAAACGGATGCGTCGCATCCAGCACGGCGCAAACCCGATGGTCACGCAGATACGTCGTCATGGGTGCCGCACCGCCGAAGCCGCCCGTGCGCACGGCGCCACGAACTGCAACAGGGGCGGATGTGCGACCCGCCAGGGATGTGACGATCTCGAAAGCATCGCCCCAGCGCCCCACCAGCTTCTCGGCAAGCGCCACCGCTTCAGCCGTGCCGCCGAGAATCAGAACCGTCGGGCGGTCAAGGCTCGACATGAGCAAGCACCCGGCCATCGCGGGCCACGACAAGCACATCTACATCGGCGGCACCGGCGAGTGCCGCACGGCAGACTTCGCGCGCGCCCCGCGCAACATTTTCAGCGAGTGGTTGTTCCAGCCCTGCCCCCGCCGCCAGCGCCAGGACAGCACCCGCCGATGCCGCCCTGCGGGCTTCCGCGACAAGAGATTCCGGCCCTCCGGCATCGGCGAGGCGCAGGACCAGCTTACCGATATCGACTGCGGACCGGCTGGAATGCAGATCCATATGACCGTCCGCCAGCTTTGACAATTTGCCGAACCCACCCGCGACGGTCAGCCGGTCGATCGGGTGATCGCGGGTATATTTCAGCAACGCACCGGCAAAATCACCCATGTCGATAACCGCGCGGTCCGGCAGCGCGTGATGTTGCCTGACGGAGTTTTCCGACGTGCGACCGGTCGCGCCCGCCACATGCCGCAGGCCCGTCGCACGCGCCACATCCACCGCGCGATGGATCGAGTGCACCCAGGATGCACAGGAATAGGGGATGACGACCCCGGTCGTCCCCAGAACACTGAGCCCGCCGACAATGCCAAGCCGCGGATTGGCCGTCTGCGCCGCCAGTTCGGCGCCTCCCGGAATCGAAACCGTAACAAGAATGTCGGCCTGAGCGTCACAATCACCCGCCACTTCGTACAAGGCCTCGGTGATCATCTCACGAGGTTTCGGATTTATGGCAGGCTCGCCCGGCGGGACGGGCAGGCCCGGCAGCGTCACAGTGCCCACCCCCTCGCCGGCGGCGAACCGAACGCCCGATCCCACCTCGCCAGGCGTGACCGTGCAGCAGATGCGCGCAGCGTGGGTCACATCGGGGTCGTCGCCCGCATCCTTGACCACCGCGGCAAACGCCTCGTCGGTCCCCAATCGGGCTTCCGCCAAGTCGAAGGTGGCACGCATGCCGCGCGGCAGCCTAATCGCCACGGGATCCGGGAAATGCCCGGTTATCAGCGCCTCGAAAGCCGCCTTCGCCGCCGCCGTCGCACAGGCACCGGTGGTCCAGCCGCGGCGCAGCGTGCCGGAGGCCGGGCGGGCGTCGTCGGTGTCGGTTTCGATCGGCTCGTTCATCGGCATATCGTAACCCCGCACAAGGTTGCCGGGCTAGCGGTCCGGAGTTAGCTTCTTTGCATGAATCTCAACGACCTTGCGCTGCCCGCCTTCGAACCCGGCTGGGTCTGGCTGGTGGGTGCCGGCCCGGGCGACCCGGCCTTGCTCACCGTCGGCGCCCTGCACGCGCTGCAGGGGACGGATGCGGTCGTCCATGATGCGTTGGTCGATGAGCGGATTCTCGCACTCGCACGGCCGGGCGTGGAGTTGATCTATGCCGGCAAGCGCGGCGGAAAACCGTCCCCCAAACAACCGGATATTTCCGCGCGCCTGATTTCCCTAGCTCGCGAGGGAAAACGCGTGCTGCGGCTGAAGGGCGGCGATCCGTTCCTGTTCGGCCGCGGCGGTGAGGAAGCCCTGGCGCTCGTCGCCGCCGCGATCCCGTTCCGCATCGTCCCCGGCGTGACCGCCGCAGTGGGTGGGCTTGCCTATGCCGGCATTCCGATGACACACCGCGCCACCGCAACCGCCGTGACGTTCGTGACCGGCCACAACCTATCCGGCGACGTGCCCGACGATCTGGACTGGCAGGCGCTCGCCGGGAGTGCGCAGGTCCTGGTCTTCTATATGGCGCTCAAGCATATCGACGAGATCGTCACCCGGCTGATGGATGCCGGACGGGACCCGGACACGCCCGCCGCGCTGGTCGCCCATGCCACGACGTTGTCGCAGCAGATCGTGGAGACCCGGCTCGCCGATGCCCCACACGCGGCCGCCGGCATCAGCCCGCCGGCCCTGTTCGTCGTCGGCGAGGTGGTCCGCCTGCGTTCCGGCCTCGACTGGCTCGGCGCGATCTCGGGGCGGGTTCTCGACTCTGATCCCCTGGGTCTGTCGGAGGTCCGCGATGCGGTCTGACCAGCTTCACCAGGACCCCGAAGCCCCGAGCCTGGTGCCACGTGTCGTGTCTGCCCTTCTGGTGCTGGCATCGGCGATCGCGGTCTTCGCGTTCCCGGCCATCACCGACCGGCCCATGGAACTGGAACTGCGCCTCAACGCCGGCATTATCGGCCTGGGCGCGCTTGCCGGGATCATCCACATGCTGGGCGTTGTCCCGCAGCAACGCCACATGAAGGCCTTTGCCGGCCCTGTCGTAGCCTGGCCGGTGATGGCGGCCGGGATTGCGGCGCTCATCACGTCATGAACGCGACACCTGGCCTGATCGTCGCCGCGCCGGCATCCGGCAGCGGCAAAACCGTCCTGACGCTCGGTCTGCTGCGGGCGTTACGCGACCGCGGCCTCGCTATTGCCGGCGCCAAGGCCGGGCCGGACTATATCGACCCCGCCTTTCATACCGCCGCGACCGATCGGCCGGCCTTCAATCTCGACCCTTGGGCGATGCGACCGGAGACCCTCGCCGGGCTGATCGCCGCGCAGCCGGCGGACCTGCTGCTGGTCGAAGGGGTGATGGGGCTGTTCGACGGGGCGCATCTACCCGACCGCCCGGATGCCGGTTCCACGGCAGACCTGGCCGCGCTGACAGGCTGGCCGGTGATCCTGGTGGTCGATGCCGGCAAACAGGCCGCGAGTGCCGCCGCCATCGTGCGCGGCTTCGCCGGTCATCGGCACGACGTCCGCATCGCCGGCGTGATCTTCAACCGGGTCGCCAGCGAATCCCACGAGGCCGTCCTGCGCAGCGCCGTCACATCCGCGACACCCGAAATCCCAGTCCTGGGTGCGGTGTATCGGGACCCGGCCCTGGCTCTGCCCGAGCGCCATCTCGGCCTGGTCCAGGCAGGCGAGCACGGCGATCTGGAGCGGTTCATAGCCGCGGCCGCAGAGGCCGTCACGGCCCAAATCGATCTCGACACGCTACGCGGCCTCGCCGTGCCCTATCAGGGGATTGGTGGCACCGAAACGCCCCCACCATTGCCACCCATCGGCCAGGTGATTGCCGTCGCCCGGGACGCGGCCTTCGCATTCGCCTATCCCGCGATTCTCGCAGCGTGGCAGCAGGCCGGCGCCGAAATCAGGACGTTCTCGCCCCTGGCCGACGACGCCCCCGACCCGGCCGCCGATGCGATCTACCTTCCCGGCGGCTATCCGGAACTCCACGCCGGACAGTTGGCGGGGGCGGATGTGTTCCTCGGCGGGCTTCGTGCCGCGGCGGCACGAAGCACCAAGATCTTCGGCGAGTGCGGCGGCTACATGGTGCTCGGTCGCGGCCTGATCGACGAGACCGGCGCACGCCATGAAATGGCAGATCTGCTGCCGGTCGAGACCAGTTTTGCCGCACGCCGCCTGCACCTGGGGTACCGCACGGCGACCGTGGCGCAGGACGGCCCCCTGGGCCCGGCCGGCACCACCTATCGCGGTCACGAATTTCACTATGCCGCCATTGCCGGCGAAGACACCCGGACGCCTTTGTTCACCGCCGAGAACGCTCGCGGTGAGCCCCTAGGGCAGACCGGCGCCATCGCCGGATCCGTCTGCGGATCCTTTATCCACCTGATTGACCGGGCGGCAGCATGAGCGACACCGATCCGTTCTGGAAATCCAAGCGCCTGGACGAGATGGACGAGGCGGAATGGGAATCCCTTTGCGACGGCTGCGGCCAGTGTTGCCTGTTCAAGCTCGAGGATGCCGACACCGGCGAGTATGCCCTGACCGACATCGCCTGCCGTTATCTGGACCATGACACCTGTCGCTGCACCGACTATGCAAACCGGCGGCGCAACGTGCCCGACTGCGTCAAGGTCGAGCCCGGCAATATCGCAGCACTGCGCTGGATGCCCGCCACCTGCGCCTACCGGCTGCTCGCCGAAGGCAAGGAGTTGTTCGACTGGCACCCGCTGGTCTCCGGTGATCCCGAAAGCGTGCACGCCGCCGGCGCTTCGGTGCGCGGCAAGGCCGTCAACGAGGATATTGTCGACGACCTGGAAGATCATGTCGTCGAACAGCTGAACCGGAACATGCGAGACGGCATGCCGCCGCTGGGCGGGCCCGCCCGGCCCCCGAAACGCGACTGACACACAACCGATAATGCACCAGGGGGCCTGACCCTGTAGAACGAAGATCAGGACAGAGGAGAGTGACGATGGCTTCGAATTCCAAACCCGCGGGCGTGTTCGCCGCCTCGCTGACACCCATGACCGACGACCTGGCGGTCGATGTGCCGCGCGCGGTGGCCCACAATCAGTGGCTGCTGGCCAACGGCTGCGACGGCGTGGCGCCGCTCGGGACCACCGGTGAGGCAAACTCCCTGTCCGTCGACGAACGCCTGGCCGTGCTCGACGCGCTGGCCGATGCCTGCATCACCGGCGCGCAGATGATCGCCGGGGTCGGTTGCACCGCCATCCCCGACACGATCACCCTGACCAAGCGGGCCCTGGCCAACGGCGCGGGCGGCGTTCTGATGCTGCCGCCGTTCTACTACAAGGCACCGTCGGAGGACGGGCTGTTCGCCGCCTATGCCGAGGTGATCGAGCGTGTCGGCGATCCCGCGCTGCAGATCTATCTGTACAATTTCCCCCAGCAGGTGGGCTTCGAGATTCCCTTGTCGCTGATCGCACGCCTCGTCGAGGCCTATCCCGACACGGTCGTCGGCTCCAAAGATTCCTCCGGCGACTGGCCGCGAATGGAGCGCACCTTGAAGGAATTGCCTGGCTTCCGCCTGTTCCCTGGTTCCGAGGAATTCCTGCTCGCCGGCATGCGCCAGGGCGGCGCCGGCTGCATCTCGGCAACCGTGAACATCAACGCGCCGGAGGCACAGCAGGTCTACGCCAACTGGCAAAGCGAGGAGGCCGACGCGCTGCAGGCACACCTGACGGAGTTGCGCATGGCGTTCCAGGGATTGCCGGCCATTCCTGTGATGAAGGCCTATCACGCGCGCGAGCGCACCGATCCTGCCCTGGCGAATATTCGCCCGCCCTTCACGCGCGGGAGCGAGTCCGACCTGGCGACGGCGAGCGAGCGCCTGGCTGCGGCCAACTTCAAGCTGGCCGCCTAGCCGACGCCTAGTCGACTGCGGCCTTTGCGGGTTTCTTGCCGAGATTGACCAGGGCAACGCCGGCGAACACGAGCACCATCGCCAGCAACAGCCAGATCGTCGGCTCCTCGTTATAGAACCAGGCCCCCCAGCCCACGCCCATGATCGGCACCAGGTAACCGACCTGGGCGAGGTAGACCGCGCCGGCCAGTTTGACGATCGTGTAGAACAGGGCGAACGCGCACACGGTGGTCCCGGCATAGGCGACGATCACCCAATCGCTGAGCCCGAAATCATCCCAGATCGGGTGGAATGTCCCCGTCCCCAGCGACACAACCAGCGCACCGGACGAGGCGGCAAACATGGTTCCCATGGCCAGCGCGAAGGTGTCGCCGTCCTTCGGGCGCCAGACCTCCGCGATGACGTTGCTGATGGCCCACAGCGCGGGCGTGACAAAGGCGAGCAGCGCGATGGGAAGCAGCTCGGGCGATGGCAGGCTGCCGCTGGGCAGCACCAGGACGGCAGCCCCGGCGAACCCGAGCACGACCCCGGCCGCGCGCATCGGCGCAAACGGCTCCAGGCGGATGAACAGGGCCACCACATAGGTGATCACCGGCGCGGTGATGATGATGACGCCCATCAGGCCGACCGGCAGGTCCCGCATGACGAAGACCATGTTCGTGTTGGGCAGCGCCAGCCCGACCCAGCCCATTGCCAGGTAATAGCGCATATGCCGGCGATCGAAGGCGATCGAAACCCGGCGGATGACGCAGATTCCCAGGAGCACGAGCCCGGCCAGCCCGGTTTGCCAGACCACCATGCCCAGCGGCGGCACGCCGTCCTGGGCCACGAACTTCACGATCGAGGGGCCGAGGCCCCAAAGCACGCTCAGGGTCAGCAGCAGCAGCAGCGGGAGCATGCGAATGCTCGGAGTGCGGGTCGTCGTGTCGGACATGAACTGGAACCCGCGGCCCTAGGCCGATTCCTCCGGGATCTTCGGTTTTCCGAGATTCACCATTCCGACACCTACGCCGACAATCGCAACCGCGACCCAGAGCAGGATCGTTGTCGTTTCCCGGAAAAATAAAACACCCCAGCCGACGCCGGTCAGGGTCACGATGTAGCCCA
Source organism: Alphaproteobacteria bacterium (assembly GCA_002727315.1). Lineage (GTDB taxonomy): Bacteria > Pseudomonadota > Alphaproteobacteria > UBA6615 > UBA6615 > UBA8079. Next base: position 290,274 of record PBWR01000007.1, on the reverse strand, counting down.
CCTGGCCGAGATAGACGGCACCAGCCAGGGCGATGATCAAATAGAAGATGAGGAACGCCACAGCCGTTGCCAGGCCGAACCCGAACAGGATGGTTTCGCGTTCTGCGAATTCGACCCACAACGGGTGAAAGCTGCCGTCGAACACGGAAAAGATCAGCGCGCCGGTCGCCGCTGCATACATGGTGCCCGCCGCCAGGGCCACATTGTCACCGCTGTCCGGACGGCCCCACTGGGCATAGACGTTCGCCATCGCGTATCCGGCCGGCACGATGAAGGCGAGCAGCGCGAAGGGCAGAAGCTCGGGCGACGGCAGACTGCCTTCGGGAAACACCAGCACGCCCGCGCCGGCGAAACCGACCAGGATGCCCACGCCGCGCAGGAAATTGAGGCCTTCGATGCGCAGCATGATAGCGAAGACGTAGGTCAGCAATGGCGAGAACAGCACCAGCACCGAGACATATCCGACGGTCAGATGCTGCACCGAGAAGACGAGCATGATGTAGGCCACGTCGATCCCGATCACGCCGATGACGGCGTAGTAGACAATGGCGCGCTTGCCCACCGGGATCGGCGTCCGGCGCGCCGCGCACACGATCGACAACAGGATGCCGGCGCTCAAGGTCTGCCAGAACACGACGGAAGCCGGCGAGATGCCATTGGTGACCAGTGCCTTGGAGAAAGACGGGTTGCCACCCCAGATCGCCCCCAGGACCAACAGCAATATCAACGGCAGCCATTTGATCCCGCCACCGGTCGAATCCGAACTCTGCATTGGTGCCCCTCCACATGCCCCAGAGACAAATCCGGCCCCGGCATCCAACCCTCTTATCCGGTGTGCGGGGTGGGCGTAAAGCCGCGGTTCACACCACAGGCATGCCCGCAATGCATACAAGATGGCTGTACTGCCGGGAATTCGCCGGTATCCTGGGGGTTCTGCCAATTCCGCTCCAACCGGTCGAAGTTCGATGTCCCCTGCCGCAGACAACGTGCTCGAACTGCAGAATGTATCGCTCGCGCTCGCAGATGAGCCGCTGTTCGCGCCGCTCGCACTGACCGTCCGGTCCGGCGAGGCCGCCACGGTGATGGGCCCCAGCGGGTGCGGCAAATCCTCCCTGCTGGCATATATCTGCGGCACCTTGCCGCCGGTCTTCACCGCCGATGGCGATGTGCGGCTCGGCGGCGCGCCGCTCAACGGTCTGCTGCCTGAACAGCGGCATATCGGCATCCTGTTTCAGGACGACCTGCTGTTTCCCCACCTTTCCGTCGGCGACAATCTCGCCTTCGGCCTGCCGCCCGAGGTCAAGGGCCGGGAGCAGCGCCGTGAACGGATCGAGGCCGCGCTCGACGAAGCCGGGCTGGCGGGCATGACGGACCGCGACCCGGCAACCCTGTCGGGCGGCCAGCGCGCCCGTGTCGCATTGATGCGTACCCTGCTGTCCGGCCCCCGTGCGCTTCTGCTCGACGAGCCATTTTCCAAGCTCGATGTTGAACTGCGCGCACGCATTCGTGATTTCGTGTTCGAGCATGCATGGGCCAACGGCATCCCCACGCTGCTTGTTACCCATGACCCGGCCGACGCCGAGGCCGCCGGCGGTGCCGTGGTGGAACTGCTTTGACCGCACAATCGCGCACCGGACCGACCGTCCCCGGCCCACTGGCCATGACGCTTCTGCTCGGCCTGCTCGTCTCGTTCGCGCCGATGACGATCGACCTCTACGTGCCGGCGCTGCCGCTGATGACCCGCGATCTCATGACCGACGCGGAATCGATGCAGCTCACGCTCAGCGTCTACATGGTGGGCTTCGCCATCTCGCAGACCTTCTTCGGTCCGATCTCGGATCGGTTCGGCCGGCGGCCGACAATCCTCGCGGGCACGTCTCTCTATCTGGTGGCCAGCGTCGCCTGCGCACTGGCAACCAGCATCGAGCAGCTCATCGCGTTCCGCCTGTTCCAGTCGGTCGGCGCCGCCGCGGCACCGGTCGTGGCGCGCGCGGTCGTGCGCGACCTGTTCACGCGCGAGGAGGCCGCGCGCATGTATTCGGTGGTGACCACCGTGGTGGCGATCGCCCCCGTGATCGCCCCGGTGCTCGGCGGATTCATCGTGGAATGGCTCGGCTGGCGCGCGAACTTCTGGCTCCTGACCGGCTTCGGCGTCAACGGCATGCTGCTCGTCCTGCTGCTGCTGCCGGAGACGAATAAGGCCCTGGATCCAACCGCCACACGAGTCGGCCGGATGCTGGCCAACTTCACAACAATGCTCTCGAGCCGGGCCTATCGCGGCTATGTGCTGACGGTCATGGGCAATTTCAGCGGCCTGTTCGCCTATCTGCTCGGAGCCTCCTTTGTGCTCGTCGATCGGCTCGGCATGTCGCCCACGGCCTTCGGCCTGTCCTTTGGCGGCGCTTCGGTCGGGTTCATGTCGGGCGCCTTCCTGGGCAGCCGGGTTGTGCGGCGCGTGGGGATCGAGCAGATGTGCATGATGGGTACCTTCTGCGCGGCAGCCGGCGGCATGCTGGTCTTCGCGCTGATCTGGTCCGATGTGGTGACCATCTGGTCGATCATCATCCCGACGGTGATCTACTTCATCGGGATGGGCCTGTCGCAGCCCAACATCCAGGCCGGCGCGATCTCGCCCTTTCCTCACATGGCTGGGGCCGCGGCCTCGCTGCTGGGCCTTGCCCAGTACAGCTCCGGCGGCGTCTTGTTCGCGTTGCTCGGCCTGTTTGCCTTCGACCCGACGCTGCTCCTCGCCACCGTGATGGGGATCTCGGGCGTGTTCGCATTCACGGTGTTCACGGTGATGATCTGGCTGCCGCTGAAGCGCGGCACGTAACGACCGGGCTCAATCGGGCAACTGCTCGAACAAGGATGGTTCCAGCCGGGTGCGATCAGGCCGCTTTACCGCCGGTTTCGCCGGGGCCGGCCGTGCAAGCTCCCGGGTCGTCGCGGCGGCCATGAAATCCTTCCAGATCGCCGCCGGGATGCTCGATCCCGTCACCCGGGCTGTCGGGGAATTGTCGTCGTTGCCGACCCAGACCGCTGCGACCAGGCCGTCGGCGAACCCGACGAACCAGGCATCCCGGAAATCCTGGCTGGTGCCCGACTTGCCGGCCGCCGGCCGCCCGAAGGCCGCCGATTTGCCGGTTCCCCAGGCAACCACCGCGCGCAGCATGTCCGTCATCTGTTCCACGGCCGCCCCAGCGACGACCCGGCGCGGTGCGCGTGTGGCGCGCCGGAAGACAACATCGCCGGCCTGGCGGACCTCGTTGATCCCGTAGGGTTCAACGGCGAACCCGCCATTGGAGAAGGTGGCATAGGCCGCCGTCAGCTCCAGTGGCGAGACCTCTCCGGCGCCTAGTGCGACGGAGGGGTGCGGTGTCAGCGGCGCGGTGATCCCCAGCCGGCGGGCCGACTGGATCACGCGGTCCCGGCCGATATCCTCGGCCACCCGCACCGCCACGGTGTTGAGTGAGCGTGCGACCGCTTCGCGCAGCGTCACCTCACCGCGAAAGCGGCCCGAGAAGTTCCGGGGCGTCCAGCCATCGACCGTGATCGGGGCATCGCGCACCTTGCTGTCCGGGGACATGCCGGCCTCCAGCGCCGGCAGATAGACGATCGGCTTGAACACGGAGCCGGGCTGGCGAAGCGCGCGGGTCACGCGGTTGAACTGGCTCTTGGCATAGCTGCGTCCCCCGACCATCGCGAGCACGGCCCCGTCGTCGCGCATGGCGGCCAGGGCGACCTGTGAGCCCCTGGTGTCCGCCTTCGCCACCGCCTCCTCGGCCAGTTTCTGCAATCGCGGGTCGAGAGTGGTCTCGACCGCCAGGTCCACACCGGCCACCCCGGCATATCCGGACGCGCGCTCGAGCACCCAGTCGGCGAAGTAGCGTCGCGTCTGTCCCTCCACCCGCGGCCGCGGCAAGGCCGCCTCACCGCGCCCGGGGCGCCGTGTCTGCCCGACCCGCCTGGCTTCTTCCGGGCGCAGGAACCCGGCATCCGCCATGGCCTGCAGCACGGTCAGGGTACGCCGATGTGCATTGGTCTCGCTGTTATCCGGGTTGAGGCGCGAGGGCGCGCGCAGAAGCCCGGCAAGCAGCGCGGCCTGATAGGTGTCGATGTGGCGCGCCGAAGTGCCGAAGTAGCGCTGGGAGGCTGCCTCGACGCCGTAGGTGCCGGCACCGAGATAGACCCGGTTCAGATAGATCGTGAGAAGCTCGTTCTTGCGGAACCGCCGTTCCAGCTCGAGCGCCAGAATCAGCTCGCGGATCTTCCGGTCGAATGACCGCTCGGGGGTCAGGAAAAGGTTCTTGGCCAGTTGCTGGGTCAGGGTCGATCCGCCCTGGACGATCCCACCGGCGCGCAGGTTCGCCACGGTTGCCCGCAGCAGGCCGCGAAAATCGACACCGGGATGCTCGAAGAAACGCCGGTCCTCGATCGCGACCACCGCCTGGACGAGCTGGGGCGGCAATTCATTGACCGTCAGGCGCTCGCCGTACAGATCGCCATACCCGCCGACCAGCGAGCCGTCCGCGGCGACGATCGTCACCCCGGGCCGCCGGTCTCTGTCCGTGGCCGGGCCCAGGCCGTCGACCGATGGCAGGTCCCAGGCAAACCAGACCAGCACGCCGCCCAGCGCAAGCCCACCCCAGATCGCCAGGACGAGCGACCATTTGGTCACCCGCCAGGCGAGACTCGACGGTTTCGCCGGAGCGGCGGCGGCCTTCGGTTTCCCGCGCGGTTTCGACGCCTTGGCAGACGCACGGGATTGCTTGGTTTTGCTCATGGGCGGACAGACTGGCGCACGGGCGAGGCCGAATTGTGGCGAACGGGGTACGGTGGCCTAAACGTCCAGATTCGCGACCTTGAGCGCGTTGTCCTGGATGAAGTTCCGGCGCGGCTCCACCTCGTCGCCCATCAGGGTCGCGAAGATGTCGTCCGCCTCTCCGGCCTGGGCCACACGCACCTGAAGCAGCGCGCGCACCTCCTTGTCCAGGGTCGTCTCCCAGAGCTGGTCGGGATTCATCTCTCCCAGGCCCTTGTAGCGCTGGATCGAGATGCCCTTGCGGCCGGCCTCGAACACCGCCTGCAGGAGCGACATCGGACCGGTGATCTGATGCTCGATATCCTTCGCCGCCAGCTTGGAGTGCTCCAGATAGGTGTCACGCAAATCCTGCCAGAGCTCGTTCAAACGGCGCGCCTCGGAGGAGTTGATGATCCGGTCGTCGATCGCTAGGGTCTCCGTCACACCGCGCAGGGTCCGGGCAAACACCAGCGCACCATCGTCGCGCTGGGAGCCCTGCCAGCCCCGTTCCAGGCGATCGGACAGTCGGTCGAGCATCCAGGCAATGGCCTGTACCGCCTCACCGGCGCGATCCGTGTCGGCCACCAGTTCCGGGTTGAGCGCACCGGCAATCGCGGCCTGTTCGACCACGGAGGAATTGGGCAAGTGGACCGTCAACGGCGTGATCAGGCGGCGTGCCGTGACCGCGGTTTCCACCAGTGAGCGCAGATCCGCGCCCGAGCGCTGGGTTCCGTCCGACATGTGCAGCACGGCATCGCCCAGGCCGGTCTCGATCAGGTAGTCCTCCAGCGCCTTGTCGTCCTTGAGGTAGACCGCGGAATTGCCCCGCTGGACGCGATAGAGCGGCGGCTGGGCGATGTAGAGGTGGCCGTTCTCGACGATCTCGCGCATCTGGCGATAGAAGAAGGTCAGCAGCAGGGTGCGGATGTGCGAACCGTCCACGTCCGCATCGGTCATGATGATGATCTTGTGATAGCGCAGTTTCTCGATATCGAAATCATCGCGGATACCGGTGCCCAGCGCGGTGATGAGCGTGCCGATTTCCGCCGAGGACAACATCTTGTCGAAGCGCGCCCGCTCCACGTTCAGGATCTTGCCGCGCAGGGGCAGCACCGCCTGGAACCGGCGGTCACGGCCCTGCTTGGCCGACCCGCCGGCGCTGTCGCCCTCGACGATGAACAGTTCGGCCTTCTCCGGGTCCCGCTCCTGACAATCGGCGAGCTTGCCCGGCAGGGAGGCGATGTCGAGCGCGCCTTTCCGCCGTGTGAGTTCCCGCGCCTTGCGGGCAGCCTCGCGTGCCGCGGCGGCATCGATGATCTTCTCGATCACCATGCGGGCTTCGTTGGGGTGCTCCTCGAACCACTGGCCGAGACGGTCGCCGACGATCGATTCAACAATCGGGCGCACCTCCGAGGAGACCAGCTTGTCCTTGGTCTGGGAGGAGAATTTGGGATCCGGCACCTTGACCGAGAGTACACAGCTCAGGCCTTCGCGCGCATCATCGCCCGAGATGGCGATCTTCGCCTTCTTGGCCAGACCGCTTTCGTTGGCATAGTTGTTGATCGTGCGTGTCAGGGCGCCGCGGAATCCGGCCAGGTGGGTGCCGCCGTCCCGCTGGGGAATGTTGTTGGTAAAGCACAGCATCGTCTCGTGATAGCTGTCGTTCCACTGCAGCGCGATTTCCGCGACCACGCCATCCTTCTCGCCAGCGATGTGGATGATCTCGCCGGCCAGCCCCTGCTTGTTCCGGTCGAGATAATCCACGAAGGCCTTGAGCCCGCCTTCGTAGAAAAGTTCGGTGAGAACCGGCTCGACACCGCGTGCATCGGTGAGATTCAGGGTGACCCCAGAGTTCAGGAAGGCGAGCTCGCGCAACCTGTGCTCCAGCGTGTCACGATCGAAATCGACCATGGTGAAGGTCTCGGGCGACGGCATAAACATGATCTCTGTGCCGGTTTTCACCTCTCCGTCGACGACCGGTGCATCGCCGCTCACCTCCAGATCGCCCTCCGGCTCACCGTGCACGAACCGGAGCTTGTGTTCCTTGCCGTCGCGCCAGATGCGCATCTCGAGCCATTCGGACAGCGCGTTCACCACGGACACGCCGACGCCGTGCAGGCCGCCGGAGACCTTGTAGGAGTTCTGGTCGAATTTCCCGCCCGCGTGCAGCTGGGTCATGATCACCTGGGCGGCCGACACGCCCTCTTCCTCGTGGATATCCACCGGAATGCCGCGGCCGTTATCGACCACGGTGACCGATCCGTCCGGGTTCAGGGTCACATCGACGGTGTCGCAATGGCCGGCCAGCGCCTCGTCGATCGCGTTGTCGACCACCTCGTAGACCATGTGGTGCAGGCCCGATCCGTCATCGGTATCTCCGATATACATGCCGGGCCGCTTGCGCACCGCATCCAGGCCGCGCAGGACCTTGATCGAATCGGCGCCGTACTCGGCATCGTCGGGATCGATGATTTCGTTGTCTTCTGGTGCATCGCTCATGGCGAATCTCCCGTGGCCGGCGACACCGCGCCGGCGCTGACATCAAAACTCTGTGCATTTTCGCCGAAGGCCTCGAACAACCGCCGGTCGGTCCCGGTCAACCAGGCCTGGGCGCCCAGCGAGAGGATCCTTTCGGCGAGGGCCGCACGGCGTTCCTGGTCGAGATGGGCCGCCACTTCGTCCAGCAGCAGGATCGGCGCGGCCCCGCGCGCCAAGCCCAGCAGTCGCGCATGGGCCAGGATAATCGCGATGAGCAGGGCCTTCTGCTCCCCGGTCGAACACAATGCGGCGGCCATATCCTTGTCGCGGTGGCGCACCGCCAGATCGCTTCTGTGCGGCCCGCGCAGGGCACGGCCGGCATCGGCATCGCGCGAGCGCGCCGCAGCCAGCACGTCGCGCAAACGGTCCTCGGCCTCGAGTGCCGGGCCCTCGGCCAGCCAGTCCTCGACTTCGCCCTCCAGGGCCAGGGCCGCGCGCGGGAACGGCCGATCCGCCAATCCGTCCTCGGCCGCGATGGCGGTATCGAGACGCAGCACCACCTCGCGCCGCGCGGCCGCGATCGCAATCCCGTTCGTGGCCATGGTTTCCTCTTCCGAGGCGAGCCAGGCCCCGTCACCCGACCCGTCGCGCAGCAATTTCTGGCGCCCGCGCATGGCTTGTTCATAGACCGCGATCCGGCGGGCATGTTCCGGGTCGAAGCCATAGACCATGCGATCGAGGAAACGCCGGCGGGCACTGCCGCCCTCCATGAAAAGCCGGTCCATATCCGGGGTCAGCCAGATCATGCTCACGCGCTCGGCAAAGGTGGCCTGACCGCGCGCCGGCTCACCGTCGATCCGCACGGCCCGGCGCGCCGGGCCGCCGTTCGGGTTGGCTTCCATCCCGGTGCCGAGCGATACCGACCCGTCGCGGCCATCGATCCGGGCGGCCACGGCCCAGGATGCCGCGGCGGTACCGTCGTGCAGACGTGCAATATCGGGCAATGCCGCTCGGCGCAGACCGCGTCCGGGGGCGAGAAACGACAGGGCCTCGAGCAGGTTGGTCTTGCCCACGCCATTGATCCCCGTAAGCAACACCGGTTGCGGGCCCACATCGAGGCGCAGCGCCGGATAGCTGCGGAAATTTGTCAGATCCAGACGGGACACATGCGTGGCTAGCCGGGCGCCGGGTTCATCCGGCGACGGTGTGTGCGCCAAACCTGTGATCGTCGTGTCGTCGAGCTTCATTCCGGCCACGCGCGCCTATACGCGCATCGGCATGAGAACGTAGAGCGCACTTTCGTCGCCACCGTCGCGAACGATGGTCGGCGAAGAGGCATCCGCCAGGATGAATTCGGCCACGGCGCTTTCGATCTGGGCTGTGATATCCAGCAGATAGCGTGAGTTGAAGCCGATCTCGATTTCGGTTTCGTCGTAGGAAACCTCGAGCTCCTCGATGGCACTGCCGTTTTCCACGCTGGTGGCCGACAGGGTCAGCTGGCCCGGGGCGACCGCCAGCTTGATGGCCCGGCTCTTTTCCGAAGAGATGGTCGAGACCCGGTCGACGGCCTGGGCAAAGGCGCCGCGGTCGACCGACAGGACCTTGTCATTGTCCTTCGGGATGACGCGTTCATAGTCGGGGAACGTGCCGTCGATGAGCTTCGAGGTCAGCACCGCATCGTCGAACGTCGTGCGAATACGTGTTTCGGACAGCGCAATCTCGATAGGATCGGTGGTTTCCTCGATCAGCTTGCGCAATTCGCCGATCGCCTTGCGCGGCACGATGACACCCGGAAGGCCGTCCCCGCCATCGGGCATGGGCAATTGCACCCGGGCCAGACGGTGACCGTCAGTCGCCACGGCCCGCAGCACCTCTGCACCGTCCTGATCGGCAGCGTGCAGGAAGATTCCGTTCAGGTAGTAGCGGGTTTCCTCGGTCGAGACCGCAAACCGTGTCCGGTCGATGAGCGTGCGCAGATCCTCCGCCTCCAGCGTGAAGGTTTGGGGCATGTCGCCACCGCTCATAGTCGGGAAATCTTCCACCGGCAGGGTCGCCAGGTTGAACTTCGACCGGCCGGCGCGGATCAGAAGTTGGCCTGCCGAGGCGTCGGTCTCGATCTCGACCTGGGCGCCGTCCGGCAGCTTGCGGACAATGTCGTAGAGCGTATGGGCCGGCGCCGTGGTGGCGCCTTCCTGGGCCACGTCCGCCGGCACGGTTTCGTTGATCGCCAGGTCCATATCGGTCGCACTTAGGGTCAATGCGCCGCTCTGCCCATCCAACAGGACATTGGCGAGAATGGGGATCGTATTTCGCCGTTCAACGACGCTCTGGACATGTGCCAACGCCTTCAGAAACGTCGCCCGCTCGATTGTCAGCTTCATTGTTTTTCGATCCTTCTTGTCCCCGATTGCCGCTTCGTGGGGTGGCCGACCCCCGCGCTGCGACAGGATTTGCTCTGTCCGCCGACAGCGCCCGGAAATCCGGGGAATCTGGACATATTTAGATACATGGTGAGTATAGCAAAATCAGGCTGATTCGACAGGCAAATCAAGCAACGCACAGCAACAGTCGTGCGCCAATTATGCGTTTAATTACAAACTATTACGCTTCAGCCGCCCAGGCCGGAGCGATTAGATTTCGAGCATCCGCCGCAGCAGCTCGACATCTTCGTTGAAACCGGAGTCCGTCGAGCGCAATTCCTCGACCTTGCGCACGGCGTGCATCACCGTGGTGTGGTCGCGACCGCCGAATTTCCGGCCGATCTCCGGCAGTGAGCGCGAGGTCAGCTGCTTGGCCAGATACATCGCCACCTGGCGCGGACGGGCCACCGCACGCGCCCGGCGGGCCGAATGCATATCGGCCAGGCGAATGTTGAAATGCTCGGCCACGCGTTTCTGGATTTCCTCGATCGTCACCCGGCGGTCGTTGGCCCGCAGCAGGTCGTGCAGGACGTCCTGGGTCGTCTCCAGGGTCACCGGCCGGTCCACCAGGGTCGCATGGGCGACAATGCGGTTGAGCGCGCCTTCGAGTTCACGCACGTTCGACGTGATCTTGTGGGACAGGAACTCCATCACCTTGTCGGGGATCTCGGCCCCCATCTGCTCGGCTTTGGCCTGCAGAACACCCAGGCGCAGCTCATAGTCGGTGGGGTGGATATCGGCCACCAGACCGCATCCGAGCCGGGATTTCAGCCGTTCCTCCATACCCTCCAGGTCCGACGGGGACTTGTCGGCCGACACGATGATCTGGCGGTTCTGGTCCACCAGGGCGTTGAAGGTGTGGAAGAACTCTTCCTGGGTCGAATCCTTGCCTGCGATGAACTGGATATCGTCGATCATCAGCACATCGACGGAGCGAAACTGCTCCTTGAAATCCATGATCGTGCGGTACCGCAAGGCGCGGATGAACTGATACATGAACTTCTCGGCCGACATGTACAGCACCCGCCGGCGCGGCTCGCGCTCGGTGATATGCCACGCAATCGCGTGCATCAGGTGGGTCTTGCCCAGGCCCACGCCGCCATAAAGAAACAACGGGTTGAACGGGACCGACTTGGCTTCGGCAACGCGTCGTGCCGCCGCATGGGCCAGCTCGTTCGACCGACCGACAACGAAATTCCCGAACTTGAAGCGCTGATCGATGATCGCGCGCACATCTTCGATGCCGATTTCGCCGCCCCCGGCGCCCGATGGCGCCACGCCCTCGGCGTCATGCGGGGCGGCCTCGGATTCGATCCGCTGCGCCAGCGGCTGCTGGGGCGGCGCACCGGCGGGCTGGATCAGCGTCTGGGACGGCTCCACGATAATCTCGACCGACTTGACGTTCTCGTTCTCGTCCGCCCACAGCTCGTTGAGCCGGGCGCCATAATTCTGGTCGATCCAATCGCGCATGAATCGCGTCGGCACGGCGACACGCAGGCGTCCGGCATTGAAATCACCCATCGTCAGCGGCTTCAGCCAGCTGTTGAACGCGGCATCACCGACATCCGAACGCAGTTTCGCCCGCACCCGAGTCCACTGCTCAGCCAACGATCCGTCTGTCTGCCCCCATTGCTCACCCATCAGGCGAAACTCTCCGCAAGTACGACCGTTCAAATCCTCGACGCACGTCCCCTGCCAGGTTCGGTCGCACGACGCCTAAATCTTCCCGAGCCGCGCAACACCACGCTCGGCAACTTGACGGACAATCCAATGTCGCGGGCGAAACACCCGAAGGACACGCCACTGCCCACCCCAGCCTCCGAAATTGTCACCGCAGGAACCGGCAGAAACGTCAAATTGACGCCAGGATCGGGGAAGAAATCGCAGCTTACTTCTGAACGCTTCGCTGCTTATTAGAATTCGGTTTTACTTGTGTTTATTTCGAAAAAACCGACTTAAACTTTTCCCAGACGCGCATCTTCCCCAAAAGACTTAGTTGTATTTGTTTCAACTTAGTCTTCTGAAATCCTCTTCTGTATTTGTCCGATATTCCGACGGCCGAGTACTTTTTTTTACTGCTTACTCAGTCCCGGTAGGCAAGGGCGAACATAGCGTGAGAGGCTGGGACTAGCAACTGGTCAAAAGGTCGAATCTGTAAAAAAACACGAAAATTTCGCGGGCCGACATCCGGCCGCACCTCCGGCGCGCGGGCAAACGAAAACCGCGCCCAAAGGGCGCGGCCGACAAAAATTCAAACAGGGTCGTTGGTTACGACATCGCCTTGATGCGCGCCGACAAGCGCGACAGCTTCCGCGACACCGTGTTCATGTGAATCACGCCCTTCTGAGCACCGCGCTGCATTTCCGGCTGCGCGGCCCGAAAAGCTGCTTCGGCGGCCGACTTGTCGCCCGCCTCGATGGCAGTTTCCACCAGCTTCACATGGGTGCGGATACGCCCGATCCGATTGCGGTTGATCGTGGCGCGGCGTTCGTTGCGCCGGATGCGCACCTTTGCCGAATGATGATTGGCCATTTGAAATCTCAAAATCGTTTCGCGTTCGAGCGCGGTGTATAGTCGTGAGCCAGCGGCCCGTCAAGGCCACAAGCGGCTGAAATCCGAAGGAATTCGGCGACGCGCCGGACGACCCGGCGCCCCCGCCTTAGCGATGCTTGAAGTCCGGCTTGCGCTTTTCGACAAAGGCCCCCATGCCTTCCTTCTGATCCTCGGTGGCAAAGGTGGAATGGAACATCCGCCGCTCGAACCGGACACCCTCGGCCAGCGTGGTCTCATAGGCGCGGTTGACCGCCTCCTTGGCCATCAGGATCGACGGCTGTGACAGGCCGCAAATGGTCTCGGCGGCCTTCATCGCCTCGTCCATCAGATCATCCAGCGGCACCACGCGGCTGACCAGGCCCGAACGCTCGGCCTCCTCGGCATCCATCATCCGCCCGGTCAGAACCATTTCCATGGCCTTGGACTTGCCGACAAAACGGGTCAGGCGCTGGGTGCCACCGGCACCGGGGATGGTGCCGATGGTGATCTCGGGCTGTCCGAACCTGGCGTTGTCCGCAGCGATGATGAAGTCGCACATCATGGCCATCTCGCAGCCACCGCCCAGCGCGTAGCCGGCCACCGCCGCAATCACCGGCTTGCGGCAGGCCGCAACCCGCTCCCAGCCGTCGGTGATGAAATCGGCCATATAGGTGTCCATGTAGGACTTCCCGGCCATTTCCTTGATATCGGCGCCGGCCGCGAATGCCTTGTCGGACCCGGTCAGCACGATGCACCCGATCTTCGCATCGGCCTCAAGTTCATCCAGCGCCTGGCCCAGCTCGGCAATCAGTGCATCGCACAGGGCGTTGAGGGCCTTCGGGCGATTGAGCCGGACGATGCCGACGGGGCCCTTGGTTTCGATTTCAATGTTCCCATAGGCCATCACGGCCCTCCTCGGTCTGATATTCGGTTTGTGTTCTCGATGGGTTTGGGGCCGTTACGGCGCGTTCGGCGCGATCGTGTAACGGACGATGACGGTCTCGCCCTTTGCCTCGACTCGCACCCGAAGCAACTCCTTGTCGCGGACCCAGGTCCGGTCGGCGCCCGGTTGCCAGCCCAGGGCCGGCAGGGACTGGGCGTAGAAAGCGTGCACGTCGGCTGCATCGGTGCGTCCGGATGCGGCGGCCTGCACGATCCTGCCTTCCGGCTTGTCGAAGGCGACCCTGGCCGCCGGGTCCTCGACCAGCCCGGGTGCCAGCGGCAGATCGTCCACGTCTTCAAGATAGGCCGGCCCCTGCGCCATCGCGGGTGCGAAAAGCAGGAACAGTCCCGCAATCACAAGCGTGGCAATCCGCGACGCACTTTTTGTGCAAAGCAACATAACGTCGCTCTTAGCTCACCGCTGCTGTCGAGAGCAATAGAAAGTGGACCTGCCGGACTGAACAATCCGCCCGATCCGGCAATCCTCGATGCCGGCGTCGAGACATTTCCGGCAGGCCTCTCCCTCGCGGTCATAGACCGCCCAGCGATGCTGGAAATATCCGAGCTCGCCATCGGTCTGGACATAATCGCGCAACGATGAACCGCCGGCCTCGATCGCCTCGCCGAGCACGGATTTCACGGCCGCCACCAGCTTCTGCGCACGGCCGCCGGCGACGGTGTGGGCGTTGCGCCGTGGGCTGATGCCGGCGCGCCACAGGGCCTCGCAGGCGTAGATATTGCCGATCCCGGCCACCACATGCTGGTCGAGAAGCGCCGATTTGATGGGCGTGCGCTTGCCCTTGAGCGCGGCCGCCAGATAGGCCGCGTCGAACCCGTCCGACAGGGGCTCCGGCCCAAGTGCCGCCAGGTGGACATTTGCATCCTCTGCGCCGGCCGCAATCAGGTCCATGAACCCGAACCGCCTTGTGTCGTTGAACACCACCCTGCCGCCATCCGCGACCTCGACCAGCACATGGTCGTGTTTCTCGACCATGGCCCAGCCCGAATTGTGGCCGGCCTGGCCCGAACTGGCCGTCGCACCGGGGTTGACGGTAAACCGGCCGGACATGCCCAGATGCGCCAGCCAAGTCTCGCCCGTGTCGAGGCGGATCAGGATGTATTTCGCCCGCCGCACCACCTCGGTGACGGTGCGACCGGTCAGCCGTGCCTCGAAGTTGTCGGGAAACGGGAACCGAAGATCCGGGCGGCGCAACTCGACCCGTTCCAGACGCTTTCCCTCCAGCGCCGGACGCAGGCCTTGGACCACGGTCTCGACTTCAGGCAATTCGGGCATTTTCCGCGTCCGGCAGCGAACAGAAACCGCCCCAGTCTTATCATGCAGACCCTCGCGCGGTGGCTTTTCTTTTGCCGCTCGCACCCCTCCTCCGATATGGTCCCCCCGCTATGCGCGAACCTGGCCAGACATCGCCGCACGACACGACACATTTCGGCTTCGAAGACGTTCCCGTCTCGGAGAAAAGCGCGCGCGTGCACGACGTGTTCACTTCCGTCGCGGGCCGCTACGACCTGATGAACGACCTGATGAGCCTGGGGGTTCACCGGGCCTGGAAGGCGGTGTTCGTGGGCGCGCTCACCCTGCGCGCGGAAATGCGGATTCTCGACGTGGCGGGCGGCACCGGCGATATCGCCTTTCGCATCCGCGAGAAGGCACGCCCGGGTACAGGGATCAGCGTCTGCGATATCAACCCGGACATGCTGCGGGTGGGCCGCGGCCGGGCCGTCGACCGCGGCATTCTGGGCGGCGCAGACGGGCTGCGCTGGATTTGCGGAGACGCCGAGGCCCTGCCGGCCGAGGATTCGTCCTTCGACGCCTACACAATCGCGTTCGGCATGCGCAACGTGACCGATATTCCCGCTGCCCTGGCCGAGGCCCGACGTGTGCTGCGCCCGGGCGGACAGTTCCTATGCCTGGAGTTCAGCAGTGTCGTCCTGCCGGTCCTCGACGATATCTATGACCGGTACTCCTTCTCCGTCCTGCCCTGGCTTGGCCGGAACGTGGCGCGCGACGAGGCGGCGTACCGCTATCTCGCCGAAAGCATCCGCAAGTTCCCCGATCAGGACACTTATGCCGGGATGATCCAGGCCGCGGGACTGGAACAGGTCCGCGTCCGCAACCTGTCCGGCGGCATCGCGGCCATCCACACGGCCCGGCGGATCTAGTCGGGGACGCCATGCTGCGCGGATTGCGAAACCTCTTCCGGCTGATCGGCATTGCACGCACTCTGGCGCGCTACGATGCCCTGTTTCCGGCCGACTGGCTGCCGGCGACCGGCGGGCTTGTGTTCGCGGCGCGGATTCTCTCGGGATTCCGCACGGCACCGGGCATCCGCGACCTGCGCCCGGGAGAACGCCTGGCCCGCGCACTCCAGGCCCTGGGGCCGAGCTTCATCAAGTTCGGCCAGATGCTCTCGACCCGGCCCGACCTGGTCGGAGAGACCATCGCCAACGACCTGTCAGCCCTGCAGGACCGTTTGCCGCCGTTTTCCAGCGACGAGGCGCGCAACGCCATCGAGACGGAGTTCGAGCGCCCGGTCGACGAGCTGTTCGAGCATTTCGAGGACACGCCCATCGCAGCCGCCTCGATCGCCCAGGTTCATTTCGCCCGGGTCGCCGCCGATCCAGACGATCCTTCGGCTGGCCCACCAGCTGACGGCAAAGGTGCGCCCGCGCGCGACGTCGCGGTCAAGGTGCTGCGGCCGGGCATTGAACGGGCGATCGAACGTGATCTCGACCTGTTTCGCTGGATCGCCGGTATCGCAGAGCGGACACAACCGCGGCTGCGCCGCCTGAAGCCCGTGATGGCCGTGGAGACCTTCGCCGAAAGCCTGCGCTGGGAAATGGACCTGCGGATGGAGGGCGCAGCGGCCTCGGAGTTGCAAGGCAACTTCTCCGACGACCCTATGTATGTGGTCCCCGAGGTCGACTGGGAGCGGACCGGCCGGCGGATCCTGACCACCGAATGGATCACCGGCCTGCCGGTCCACGATGTCGACGATCTGGTGGCGGCCGGGCACGATCTCGAGGCGATCGTCCACAAGGCCGCGGAATCCTTTTTCCTGCAGGTCTTTCGCGACGGCTTCTTCCACGCCGACATGCACCCCGGCAACGCCTTCGTCCGCGACGATGGTGCGCTGTGCGTGGTCGATTTCGGCATCATGGGCCGCATCGACCGGGGCTCGCGCTATTTCCTGGCCGATATGCTGCTTGGTTTCGTCACCCGCGATTATGGCCGGGTGGCCGATGTTCACTTCCAGGCCAATTACGTCCCGGCGGGCACCGACCGGCAGGTGTTCCACCAGGCCATCCGGGCGATCGGCGAGCCGATCTTCGACCGCCCGCCGAGCGAAATCTCGATCGCCCGGCTGCTGGCCCAGCTGTTCCAGGTCTCCGAGCGCTTCGATATGGAGGTTCGGCCCGAGCTGCTGCTTCTCCAGAAAACCATGCTGATCGCCGAGGGTGTCGGCCGCCGCCTGGCGCCCGAACTCAACATGTGGCAACTGGCGCTGCCCCTGGTAGAGGAGTGGATGCGCGAGCATCGCGGCCCCGAAGCCCGGCTGGCCGAGATCACCGCCGACGTCATCCACGCCGCCGGAAGGCTGCCGCAGGCCGTGGAAGCTTTGGAACGGGCCGCGACCAGCATCGCCGATGGCGAGTTGCGCCTCGATTTCGGCCGCGCCGGTGCGCCGCAATGGCCGATTTGGACCGGAATCGTCGCTGTTACGGCGTTGGCTCTGGCGGCGCTGCTGACCTGAAAACCGCGCAATTCCGCCGCCATTGCCCCGGCCGGCCCAGAGACCTATCTATCTACAAATAATTTTCGTAGATTAGCCGCTCACACCTGCGGCGGACCCGATTACGGAGAGATCCCCGATGTTGCACGGCAAACGAATCCTACTGATCGTCAGCGGTGGAATTGCTGCCTACAAGAGCCTCGAGCTCGTGCGGCGCCTGCGCGAACGCGGCGCGGCCGTGCGCTGCGTGCTCACGCGTGGCGGCGCCCAGTTCGTGACGCCCCTGTCGCTTTCGGCGCTGAGCGAGGACAAGGTCTACACCGACCTGTTTTCCCTGACCGACGAGGCCGAGATGGGCCATATCCAGCTCTCGCGCGACGCCGACCTGCTGGTCGTCGCACCGGCCACGGCCGATATCCTCGCCAAAATGACCCAGGGTCTGGCCGACGACCTCGCCTCCACGGTGTTTCTGGCCACCGACAAGGATGTGATGGCGGTCCCGGCCATGAACGTGCGGATGTGGGAGCACCCCGCGACCCAGGCCAACCTGCAAACCCTGCAGTCGCGCGGTGTGCATATCGTCGGCCCCAATGAAGGCGACATGGCATGCGGCGAATACGGGCTTGGCCGCATGGCCGAGCCGGAAGAG
Source organism: Alphaproteobacteria bacterium (assembly GCA_002727315.1). Classification (GTDB taxonomy): domain Bacteria; phylum Pseudomonadota; class Alphaproteobacteria; order UBA6615; family UBA6615; genus UBA8079. The sequence goes on along the minus strand of PBWR01000007.1, from coordinate 272,700 downwards.
ATTGCCGACGCGATTACGGATTTTTTTCAAGCTAGCGCTCCGCTTTCGGGCCGGCGAGCGCTCGTCACCAGCGGCCCGACCCACGAACCCATCGACCCTGTCCGCTATATCGCCAACCGCTCGTCCGGGCGCCAGGGCCACGCCATCGCCTCGGCGCTGGCGCGCCGCGGCGCGGCCACTACCCTGGTCTCCGGGCCCACGAACCTGCCCGACCCTGCCGGCGTGAACGTCATCCATGTGGAAAGCGCGCGCGACATGCTGGCGGCGTGCGAGAAATCTCTGCCGGCCGACATCGCGGTGTGCGCCGCCGCCGTCGCCGACTGGCGCGTCGCCCAGGCCGCCGACGAGAAGCTGAAGAAGAACGGGGGCGGCCCGCCGACCCTCGAGATGGCCGAGAATCCGGATATCCTTGCGACCCTGGCCGCAGCGGCGAACACCCGCCCTCGGCTCGTGGTCGGCTTCGCGGCGGAAACCGAGCAGGTGGTCGCCCACGCCCAGGCCAAGCGGGAACGCAAGGGTTGCGACTGGATCCTGGCCAACGACGTCTCGCCGGAGACCGGCACCTTCGGCGGCGAGGACAACACCGTTCATCTGGTGACGGCCGACGGCGTCGAGAATTGGCCGCGCATGTCCAAGTCCGACGTGGCCGAACGCCTGGCCGAACGCGCGGCCATCGCACTGGAGACCCCGGAATGAGCGGACATATCGACGTCGCCGTGACCCGTCTCGCCCACGGCGCCGACCTTGAGCTGCCGTCCTACGAGACCGCCGATGCAGCCGGCATGGATTTGCGTGCCGCAGTGGAGGCCGACGTCACGGTACAGCCCGGCGAGCAAACCCTGATCCCGACCGGGCTCGCGATCGCATTGCCGCCGGGCTACGAGGCCCAGATCCGGCCCCGTTCGGGGCTCGCGCTGCGCAACGGCATCTCGCTGGTCAACACACCGGGCACCATCGATGCGGACTATCGCGGTGAAGTCGGCGTCATCCTGATCAATCACGGGGACGAACCGCTGGTCGTCACGCGCGGCATGCGCATCGCGCAGATGGTCTTCGCCCCGGTCACCCGGGCCGTCTGGACCGAGACCGACAGCCTGCCCGAGACCGAGCGCGGTGCGGGCGGCTTCGGCTCGACGGGCACCGCCGGCAATACCGAAACCGGACAGGGTTAGGTCATGTTCCGTCTTTCACGAAAAACATTGTTCGCCATCGAGGCGGTCCTCGACATCGCCTATCACGCCGGCCCGGCGCCGGTGCAAAGCCGCGAGATCACGCGGCGGCAGGAAATTCCGCGGCGATATCTGGAGCAGGTCCTGCAGAACCTTGTCCGGGCGGGCGTCCTGACGGGCGTGCGCGGCCCGCGCGGCGGCTACCGGCTGGCCCGTGAACGCCGCCGCATCACGCTGGCCGACATCGTCCAGGTGATCCTGGATACGGAGGCGCGCGACGATCCCTCTGATGCCCTCGACGGCTCGTCGCTGGGGGTCAAGGTCGTTCGCCCGCTGTGGCGCGAAATTTCCGACGAGTGTATGCAGCAGTTGTCGGGCATCACGATCCAGGACCTGTGCGACCGGGCCCGGGATGCCGGCATCGAGAGCGAAGACGCCGACCGCCTCGATTACACGATTTGAACCCTGACCAGACTGGATTTCGACACATGGCCGAAGCCGACGACGAAAACCGAGAAAAATCTGCTGAATTCCGGGGGAAAATATACGATTCGATCGTCGAAACCATCGGCGCCACGCCCCTGGTCCGCATCCCGCGCATCGCCGCAGAAGAAGGCTGCAAGGCGGACCTCGTCGCCAAGCTCGAATTCTTCAACCCGCTGGCCTCGGTCAAGGACCGGATCGGCGACGCCATGATCTCGGCCGCCGAGGCCGAGGGCCGGATCGGCCCGGGCTCGATCATCGTCGAGCCCACCTCGGGCAACACCGGTATCGCACTCGCCTTCGTCTGCGCCGCCCGCGGCTATCGCTGCATCCTGGTGATGCCCGATTCCATGTCCCAGGAACGGCGCAAGATGCTGGCGCTGCTCGGCGCCGAACTTGTTCTGACACCGGCGGCAGACCGAATGCCGGGCGCCATCCAGAAGGCCCGAGAGATCGTCGATTCGACCAAGGGCACGATCATGCTGCAGCAGTTCCAGAACCCGGCAAACCCGGAGGCGCACCGGCACACCACGGCGGAGGAAATCTGGGCCGACACCAATGGCGAGATCGACGTGCTGGTGGCCGGCATCGGCACCGGCGGCACCATCACGGGCACCGCGGAGGTGCTGAAGGCGCGCAAGCCCGACCTGCATGTGGTCGCCATCGAACCCGAAGACAGCGCCGTCCTGTCCGGCGGGCCGGCCGGGCCGCACATGATCCAGGGGATCGGCACCGGTTTCGTGCCGGACACCCTGAACACCCAGGTCTATGACGAGATTCTGCCGATCGCCAACGAGACCTCGTTCGTGACCGCGCGCAAGCTGGCGCGGATCGAAGGCATCCCGGTGGGAATTTCGTCCGGGGCCGCGCTGGCTGCGGCGTTCGAAGTGGGCGCGCGGGACGAAATGGCCGGCAAGCTGATGGTCGTGATCCTGCCATCCTTCGCCGAACGCTATCTCTCAACGGCCCTGTTCGAGGGTCTCTAGAAGACGCCATGGAACTCAACGACGAGCAGTTTCACCGCTATGCCCGCCACCTGATCCTCGACGAGGTCGGCGAGGAGGGACAGGAGAAGCTGCTCGCCTCGAAGGTCCTGGTGGTCGGCGCCGGCGGGCTCGGCGCACCGCTGCTGATGTACCTGGCCGCCGCCGGGGTCGGCACGCTCGGCATCGTCGACGACGATGAGGTCGACCTGACCAATCTACAACGCCAGGTCGTCCACGCGACGGGCTCGGTCGGAAGGAAAAAGACCGAGTCTGCGAAGGATACGCTGGCGTCCCTCAATCCGGGAATCAATGTTGTCACCCATGACTTTCGACTCAACGATGAAAACGCCGCCGACATCATCGCCGGCTATAACCTGGTCGCCGACGGCTCGGACAATTTCGAGACACGGTATCTTCTCAACGACGCCTGCTATCTGTCTGGAATTCCTCTCGTTGCCGCCGCGATTCTTCGCTTCGAAGGCCAGCTCTTCACGTTCGGTCGCAACGACGGCGCGCCAACGGCGTGCTATCGCTGCATCTTTCCCGAAGCACCGCCGGCCGATCTGGTGCCGCGCTGCGAGGAGGCAGGCATCCTGGGCGCGCTGGCCGGGGTGATGGGCTCCCTGCAGACCACCGAGGTGCTCAAGGAATTGCTCGGTCTGGGCGAATCCCTGGCCGGGCGTATGCTGATCTACGATGCGTTGAACACGGGGTTCCACACCATCACCGTGCCCCACAACAAGGACTGCGCCCTGTGTGGCAGTTCACCGACCATCACGGCACGCAATGCCGGAAGCCCCACGGGCGCCATGGAGGCCTGATCTTGAGACCGAGGCTTGCCGCCCTTCTGCTAGTGCTGACGGCGCTGGGCGCGTTCCACGCGGTGGCCCAGACCCAGACGGCGGCACGGGAGTATCCGCCCCCGGTCACATGATGATCTTCAGCGACCGGAAGGCCGACAGGCTCGAGTTTTTCAGGAAACATGCGGTGCGCCGAGGCGACACACGGGCCGCCATCACCCTGACCTGGGAACTTGGCGAGCGCATCAGCGAGGTCTGAGGCGGTCACCAGACGATCCTGTGGGAAATCTACATGGACGTCGCGGAGTTCTGGCGGGGTGCGGGAGAGTATGACCGGGCGATCGCGGTGCTGGACCGGATGGAGACCGAGCTCGGCCCGTTTCACTGGTTCGACAATTACGAGCGCGCCGGCGTCCAGCTGGCACAGGCCTATATCTTCGTGGACGGGCCCCGCTTTATCGAGGCCGAGGACGCATTCCGCCGGTATCTCGAGCTCTACGCCGACAGCGAGCAACCCGCCGGCCCGGTCACGGCCGAAATCTACCGGAATTTCGCCGCCGTCCTGCAAACTAACGGGAAGACCGACGAGGCGGGCGAGATTCGCCGCCGCCTGAAGCCCTAGAACATGGTCTCCAGCACCCGGTCGTGCGGCGTGTGCCCGTCGACGAAGGTTCGGATGTTGATCACCACCTTGTCGTCCATCTCCTGGCGGCCCTCGATCGTGGCCGAACCCATACGGGGCAGCAGCACCACATTGTCCGACGCCATCAGGCGCGGATTGACGGCGGGTTCGTGTTCGAACACGTCGAGCCCCGCACCCGCAATCTGTCCAGCTTCGATCATGTCGCCCAGGGCACGTTCGTCGATCACCTCGCCGCGCGAGGTGTTGACGATATAGGCGTGGGGCTGCAGCAGCGCGAGGCGCCGGCGCGACAGCAGGTGATAGGTCGCGGGCGTACGCGGGCAGTTGATCGACACGATATCCACCCGGGCCAGTCTCCGCCGCGCACCAGCCGCTGGCCCTCGTTCAGGCGCCGTGGCACGGCGAGGATCAGCGCCATGGTCATATCGGCCGTGTCCTCGGTCAGGACACCGGGCGTGTTGGTGACCGTGATGCCCCGCTCGCGGGCGGCCGGCAGGTCGATATTGTCGACGCCGTTTCCGTAGTTCGCGATCAGCTTGAGATTCTCGCCGGCCTGGCCGATGAGCTTCGCATCGATCTGGTCGGTGACCGTCGGCACCAGCACGTCGGCCTCCTGCATGGCCGCCACCAGCGCCGCCTCACTCATCGGCGTGTCGTCATCATTGAGGCGCGTGTCGAACAGCTCCTTCATCCGGGTCTCGGTGACCTCGGGAAGCTTGCGCGTCACGATGACGGTGGGTCTGGTGTCCGGCATGTCCCCCTCTTGTGCCGTATTCCGCCCCGATTATCGCGGAAGCCCCGCTCGGCGCAAGCGCGGCCCTGCATTTCCCGCGCTTGACCGGCGCAACACCGTTCGATAGACGGCTAGACATGGTTTTTCGGCCGTTTCCCGCCCTGCTCGGCGCGCTTGTGGTAGCATCCTTCACTGTCCTCGCGGATGGGCCCGCCACAGCTCAGCAGAACGAGACGGCATCGCAGCAGATCCGCAACCCGTCCGGGCTGACGATCCCGCGCTGGGTCAGCATCCGCGCCAAGGAAGCGAACATGCGCACCGGGCCTGGGGCGCGCTATCCCATCGACTGGGTGCTGCAGCGGCGGAACCTGCCGGCGGAGGTGGTGGCGGAGTTCGAGAACTGGCGCCAGGTCCGGATGCCCGACGGCACCGTCGGCTGGGTCCACAAATCCATGCTGTCTGGCAAACGGATGGCCGTCGTGACCGAAGCCGAGGTTCGCGTCCGGCAGCAGCCGGACTCCCGGGCGCTGGTCGCGGCGTTCATCGGTGAAGGCGTGATCGTGAAGCTCGATGAATGCAACCAGGCCTGGTGCCGGGTCGCGGTCAATAGCCATAATGTTGACGGCTGGCTGCCCCGCGAGGCCCTGTGGGGTGTCTACGCGGGTGAAACCGTCGGCCGCTGAGCCGGATCAGGCGTCGAAGTCGCCGGCTAGTTCGCCGCGGACGTCATCGGTCAAGATCGTCATATGCGCATAGTCGGGGTGGGTGAAACCCAGGGTCACCTCGGTGCCGGTCGTCGCGAATACCGCGGCCTGCTCGTCAGTGAACGGGAAATGGATGAACTGGACCGAGCTCGCCTTGCCCGCCGCATTGGTCCGGTCGACATCTTCTTCCGGCACGCCCGCCACCGTCTCGCCGGCGAATTTGAGGAAGGCGGTTTCCTCGACCCCGCCGAGCTTCGAAAGCACCATCTTGCGGCGCACCTCGTCGTCGATCTCGAACATCACCGTCGCCACTAGCTCGCGCCCATTGGGGATCAGCGGGTTGTAGGCACTCAACTCGTCGGCGATCTGTTCCTCGCCGCCGCGCTCGATGAACAGCATCTCGTGGACCTGGTGCCACATGGTCTCGTAGCACTCGAAATAGGCCGTCGCGTAGGGACCGATCGCAACCCGCCGGTTCTTCTTGCGGGCGACCAGGGCGGCACGCCGGTCCTTGCGGGTGCGGCCGTATTCGTCCATGCCGATAATGTCTTCGCGCGTGATCTCGCGTGGTGCGGCCATCTATTCTTCTCCGTCTTTAGGAACTCAGTTCCGGTGCCAGCCCGTAGGCGAGCGCGAACATTTCCACCGGGTGATAGGTGCGCGACGGGGCGGGCTCACCCTCGTCGAGCTGCTTCTCGACACCCTGCAGGATGTGGTCGGCCGCCAGCGGACATTCCGACACGATAAAGCGGCTTTCCTTCGCCTGGCGGGCGACCGGCCGCCCGACCTTGATCGCGGTGTCGAAGTTCTCCTTCATGATGCCCCACGAGCCGCCATGGCCCGAGCAGCGTTCGATCACTTTGAGGTCGACCTCGGGGATCAGGCGCAGCATCTCGGCCGCCTTCTGGCCCATGTTCTGGGCCCGAGCATGACACGCCAGGTGCAGCGCGACCGGGTCGGGCAGCGCCGACAGCCCGTCGGCCAGGCCCTCGTTCTTCGCGATATCGACGATGTATTCGGTGATATCGCGGGTCGCGGCCGACAGGGCCTTTACGTCTTCGTCGTCGGGCACAATCAGGGGCCATTCGAACTTGAGCATCAGGGCACAGGACGGGGTCAGCGCGATGATGTCCTTGCCCGCATCGACATGGGGCCGGAAGGCCGCGGCGACGGTCGTCGCGAGATCGGCCACCTGGCCGATCTCGCCCTGCTCCAGCTGCGGCATGCCGCAACAGGCCGGGTGGAGCGCGCTCGTCTTGACGCCGTTCTGCGCGAGGATGCGCTGGGCCAGCACGCCGGTGTCGGGCTTGTTGTAGTTGACGAAACAGGTCGCATACAGGATCGCCTCGCGGCCGTGGGCCGGCGCGCTGGTGTTGATCGCCGGCGGCGATGTCTCGGCCTGGCGCACAAAGCTCTTCGATGTCGGCGCATATTTCGGCAGGTAGGCTTCGCGGTGCACGCCCGCGACCGCCTCGATGACGGGGCGGGTCAGCTTGTTGCCCCGGTCCGAACCCCAATTGGCCAGCCCGGCGACCTTGCCGGCCAGCCGGCCATTCCGGTCGGTCTGGGTCAGCTGGCGCTCGTTCCAGCCCACCCCGTCTTTCTTCGCCTCGACCGCGCGATAGCGCAGCATCAGATGGGGAAAGTCGAGATTGAATTCGTGCGGCGGCACATAGGGGCACTTAGTCATGAAGCACATGTCACACAGGGTGCAGGCATCCACGACCGGTTTGAAATCGGCGCTGTCGACACTGTCGAGTTCGCCGGTCTCGGCCTCGTCGATCAGGTCGAACAGGCGGGGGAAGGAATCGCAGAGATTGAAGCAGCGCCGGCAGCCATGACAGATATCGAAGACCCGGCGCAGCTCCTCGTCGAGCTTTTCCTCGTCATAGAAGTCCGAATCCAGCCAGTCGATCGGGTGCCGGGTGGGTGCATCAAGGCTTCCCTCGCGCGGCGTGGCGCCACCGTCTGCATCGCTCATTCTTCGCTCCCTTTCTTCACGGCCTTCGGGCCTTCACGGGCGCAACTATCCCTCCGACCGTCTGCCCCTCGGCACCGGCCTGATCTCGATCGGGCAAGTACTGGAACCGGGGCCGGCGTCAGGCGCGCGGCCCCGGGTAAAATCAGTCGAGGTCGTCGAGCGCCTTCTGGAAACGACCCGCGTGGCTCTTCTCAGCCTTGGCAAGTGTCTCGAACCAGTCGGCGATTTCCTCGAAACCTTCATCGCGCGCGGTGCGCGCCATGCCGGGATACATGTCGGTGTACTCGTGGGTCTCACCGGCAACCGCGGCCTTGAGGTTGTCAGACGTCGCGCCGATCGGCTCGCCGGTGGCCGGATCACCGACCTCCTCGAGGAATTCGAGATGGCCATGGGCATGGCCCGTCTCGCCCTCGGCGGTCGAGCGAAACACTGCGGCGACATCGTTGTAGCCTTCCACATCCGCCTTCTGGGCGAAGTAGAGATAACGGCGGTTGGCCTGGCTTTCGCCGGCAAACGCTTCCTTGAGATTGTCTTCGGTCTTGGAACCCTTGAGCGCCATCACACGCCTCCTAATCGGTTTGTCGTTTCGTCTTCAGTTCCACCCCCAACCGGGCGTTTTGCGGTCGCGGGCCGGCCGGTCAATGAACAAACCGCCGCCCCGGAAACTGCCTGCCCTACCAATATGATTGCACGGGCAGCGCGAGTCAATAGTTTAGAACAATTCCAAACAGAAAAATATCTAACTGTAATAAGCGGGGTTAATTAAGAACGATTCTCGTCCGTGCGGCGCAGCCGGACAATCACGTCGACGCGTGCGACTTCGGCATCCGCCGGCGCATCCGGCAGGGCCGCCAGCGCAATCTGATCGCCGGGGATGTCCTGCAGCGTGGCGTCGTCTTCGTAAAAGAAATGATGGTGATCGTCGACATTTGTGTCGAAGTACGACCGGCCCGGCGCCACCACCACCTCGCGCAGCAGGCCCGAGGTGCTGAACTGGTTCAGCGTGTTGTAGACCGTCGCCAGGGACACCTTGATGCCCTGCGCGTCCGCCTCGCCGTGCAGCTGCTCGGCCGTGACATGGCGGTCGCCCGCATCGAACAGCAGCTTGCCCAGGGCGAGACGCTGCCGGGTCGGGCGCAGGCCCGCACTTTTGAGGCGCGCGAGGGTTCCTGCGAAGGGCCGCTGCCGCTGGAGATCGCTGTTTTTGTCCATGGGTCCAATATGGGTCATTCGACGGACATGTAAAGAGGAATCTTTCGAAACAATGCGATAACCCATTACACTTGATGAAACTTTATCAACAGCGAACGACAGTGCCCACAGGGCCGGAATGCCCCGAGACCCTTTACGAACACCCGGTGCAGTGTCACGCTGAGCGAAATTTCGAACAAACCGTCCGCAAATTGCGGACAGTCCCCAAAACTCCTGTTAGAACGGCTTTAGTCACTTCTGGCACATAGATTTACGAGCGAAGCGGGCATGGACGGTCTCACTCAGAAATTCAGTTTTAGCTACGAAGACCTGATCAAATGCGGCCACGGCGAGCTTTTCGGCCCCGGCAACGCGCAACTGCCGCTGCCGCCGATGCTGATGTTCGACCGTATCACCGAGATCTCCGTCGATGGCGGTGAGCATGGCAACGGCCTGATCGTCGCCGAGTTCGACATCAAGGACGACCTCTGGTTCTACGGCTGCCATTTCGAGGGCGACCCCATCATGCCGGGCTGCCTGGGACTGGATGCCCTGTGGCAGATGCTCGGCTTCTTCCTCGGCTGGCAGGGCCTGCCCGGGCCAGGGCGCGCGCTGGGTGTCGGCGAGGTGAAGTTCGCCGGCGAGGTGAAGCCCGAGGGCATGCTTCTGCGCTACCGGATCGATGTGCAGAAGGTGATCAAGCGCGGCTTCGCCGTGGCGGTCGCCGACGGGATCGCCGAGCTCGACGGCGAGACGGTCTATACCACCACCGGCCTGCGCGTCGGCCTGTTTCCGCCGCGCGAAGGGAGCAAGTGATGAGCACAAACGGTTTGCGCCGGGTCGCCGTCACCGGCCTAGGCATCGTCTCGCCGATCGGCGCCAATACCGTCGAGGTGACCGAAAGCCTCAAGGCCGGCCGCTCGGGCATCGTCCATTGCGACACCTATGCCGAGATGGGATTCCGCTCCCATGTGCACGGCGCGCCGGATGTCGACTTCGACAATTTCATCGACCGCAAGCTGCGCCGCTTCATGGGCGACGGCGCGGCCTACAATTACATCGCCATGAGCGAGGCGATCGCCGATGCCGGCTTGGACGACGCCGACATACACGACGAACGCACCGGCCTCGTCATGGGTTCGGGAGGCCCGTCCACCTCGGCCCAGGTCGAGGCGGTCGACATTGCCCGCGAGAAGGGCCCCAAGCGGGTCGGCCCCTATGCCGTGCCCAAGGCCATGTGCTCGACCCTGTCGGCGAACATGTCGACGGCGTTCAAGATGCGTGGTCTCAGCTATTCGATCAGCTCCGCCTGCTCGACCAGCGCGCACTGCATCGGCAACGGCACCGAGCTGATCCAGATGGGCAAGCAGGATGTGGTCTTCGCCGGCGGCGCGGAAGAGCTGCACTGGACCCTGACCGTGCTGTTCGACGCCATGGGGGCGCTGTCATCGAAGTACAACGACACGCCCGAACGCGCCTCGCGACCCTATGACGCCAGCCGCGACGGGTTCGTCATTGCCGGCGGCTCCGGCGTGGTCGTCCTCGAGGAGATGGAGCGGGCCAAGGCGCGCGGCGCCCAGATCTACGCCGAGGTGGTCGGCTACGGCGCCACATCGGACGGGGTCGACATGGTCGCCCCGTCGGGCGAAGGCGCGGTGCGCTGCATGCGCATAGCGACCGCCGGGCTCGGCAACCAGACCGTCGACTATATCAACGCCCACGGCACCTCGACGCCGGTCGGCGACATGATCGAGCTGGCGGCGATCCAGGAGGTGTTCGGCGCCCACCGCCCGAAAGTGGCCTCGACCAAGTCGCTCACGGGTCATTCCCAGGGCGCGACCGGCGCCCATGAGGCGATCTACTCGCTGCTGATGCTGGAGCATGACTTCGTGGCCGCCTCGGCCAATGTCGAGGCGCTGGACCCCGAGGCCGGCGATGCCAACATCGTCACCGAGCGGATCGACGATGCCGGGCTCAACATCGTGATGTCGAACAGCTTCGGCTTCGGCGGCACCAACGCGACGCTAGCCTTCCAGCGCCACGGGGGCTGAGCCATGGCTGATGCACGCGCACCCTCCGCCGAACCCCGCCCCGCAACCCTGAAACAGGCCGACAGCATGGACGGACAACCCGCCACCGGAAACCTGATGGCCGGAAAGCGAGGCCTGATCATGGGCGTCGCCAACGATCACTCGATCGCCTGGGGCATCGCCCAGGCCGTCGCGGCCCAGGGCGCGAGCCTGGCCTTCACCTATCAGTCGGACAGCTTCGCGCGGCGGGTCGGCCCGCTCGCCGAATCCGTCGACGCGGCCGCCATGGTCCAGTGCGACGCGTCGGACGTGGACAGTCTCGATAAAGCTTTCGAGGCCATCGGCGAGACCTGGGACGGGATCGACTTCGTGGTCCACGCCATCGCGTATTCCGACAAGGAAGAGCTCAAGGGCCGGTACATGAACACCAGCCAGGAGAACTTCCTGCACACAATGAACGTGTCTTGCTATTCCTTCACCGCCGTCGCCCAGCGCGCCGCGGCGATGATGAACGGCAGCGGCTCGCTGCTGACGCTCACCTATCACGGCGCCCAGGCCGTCATGCCCAACTACAACGTGATGGGCGTCGCCAAGGCGGCGCTGGAAGCCTCCGTGCGCTACCTGGCCTCCGACCTCGGCCCCGACGGGGTGCGGGTCAACGCGGTCTCGGCCGGGCCCATGCGCACGCTGGCGGGCTCCGCCGTCGGCTCGGCGCGCCAGGTCTACAACTACAACCGGGAGAGCTCGCCGCTCCGCCGCAACGTGGTGCTCGACGATGTGGGCGGTGCCGGCCTCTACCTGCTGTCGGATCTGTCCAAGGCGGTCACCGGCGAGATCCATTATGTGGATTGCGGCTTCCACACGGTCGGCATGCCCGACCCGAACGGCAACGGCGAATAGCCTCAGCCAACAGCTTCCGAACAAAAAACGGCCCCGGAATTTCCGGGGCCGTCTTCGTTCTGGCTTGTGGCCGAGATTACTCAGCGGCGTCGCGGTCGCGGCGCGGCCGGCGGCGGCGCGGACGGTCGTCCCCGTCTCCGTCGCCATCCCGGTCGCGGCGCGGGCGCTCTTCGCGCGGCGGGCGCGTGTCCTCGAGCTCCTCGCCGGTCTCCTGGTCGACGACGCGCATCGACAGCTTGACCTTGCCCCGGTCGTCCATGCCGATGACCTTGACCTTCACCTCGTCGCCCTCGTTGATCACGTCGGTCACCTGGCCGACGCGCTCGTTCTTGAGCTCGGAGATGTGGACCAGGCCGTCGCGGGACCCGAAGAAGTTCACGAAAGCGCCGAAATCGACGACCTTCACGACCTTGCCATCGTAGATCACGCCGACTTCCGGCTCGGCCACGATGGAGGTGATCCAGTCGATCGCCTTCTGGGCGGCCTCGCCGTCTGAGGACGCGACCTTGATCAGGCCCTCATCATCGATATCGACCTTACAGCCGGTCACCTCGCAAATCTCGCGGATAACCTTGCCGCCGGTGCCTATCACTTCCCGGATCTTGTCGGTCGGGATCTGCATCGTGGTGATGCGCGGCGCATGCTCGGACAGTTCGGTGCGACCCGAATCGATGGACTTGGCCATCTCGCCCAGGATGTGGATCCGGCCGTCACGGGCCTGGTCCAGCGCGATCTCCATGATCTCCTTGGTGATGGACGTGATCTTGATGTCCATCTGCAGCGAGGTGATGCCGTCATTGGTGCCGGCCACCTTGAAGTCCATGTCGCCGAGATGATCCTCGTCACCGAGAATGTCGGACAACACGGCGTAGCCGTCATCTTCCTTGATCAGGCCCATGGCGATGCCCGCGACCGGTGCCTTCAGGGGCACGCCCGCATCCATCATCGCCAGCGAGGTGCCGCACACCGTAGCCATGGAGGACGAACCGTTCGATTCGGTGATCTCGGAGACCACGCGGATCGTGTAGGGGAAATCCTCCTTGGTCGGTAGAAGCGGACGCAATGCACGCCATGCCAGCTTTCCATGACCCACCTCGCGCCGGCCGGTGAAGCCGATGCGGCCCGTCTCACCGACGGAGTAGGGCGGGAAGTTGTAGTGCAGCAGGAAGTGCTCGCGATACTCGCCCTCGAGCGCGTCGATGATCTGCTCATCCTGGCCGGTGCCCAGCGTGGCGACGACCATCGCCTGGGTCTCGCCCCGGGTGAACAGCGCCGAGCCATGGGAGCGCGGCAGCACCGAGATCACGCTCTCGATGGCACGCACCGTCTTGGTGTCGCGGCCGTCGATGCGGTTGCCCGTGTCGAGAATATCGCGGCGCACTACGTCCTTCTCGAGGGTCTTGAGCGGACCGCTGGCGATCGCGGCTTCCTCTTCGGAAAGCTGCTCGATCACGGCCTTCTTGGCGGCCGAGACCTTGTCCTGACGAACCAGCTTTTCCTTCTCGGTGTAGGCCTCGCGAATGCCGGCCTCGCCGAGCTCGCGCACCTTCGCCTCGAGGTCGAGGATTTCCTGCGGGGTCTCTTCGACCGGGCGCGGCTCCTTCGCCGCCCGCTCGGCCAGATCGATGATCGCGTTGATCACTTCCTGATAGGCCTCGTGGCCGAACATCACAGCACCCAGCATGACCTCCTCGGTCAGCTCATTGGCCTGGGATTCGACCATCAGCACGCCTTCGTTGGTGCCCGCGACGACCAGGTCGAGCTCGGATTTCGCAAGCTGGTCGGCCGTCGGATTGAGCACATACTCGCCGTCGATGTAACCGACGCGCGCGGCGCCGATCGGGCCCATGAAGGGCATGCCCGAAATCGTCAGGGCCGCCGACACACCGACAAGCGCCGCGATGTCCGGATCATTCTCCAGATCGTGGCTGACGGTGGTGCAGATCACCTGGGTTTCGTTGCGATAGCTCTTGTGGAAGAGCGGCCGGATCGGCCGGTCGATCAGGCGCGAGGTGAGAACCTCTTTCTCGGTCGGACGACCTTCGCGCTTGAAGAAGCCACCCGGGATCTTGCCGGCGGCGTATGTCTTTTCCTGGTAGTGGACGGTGAGCGGGAAGAAATCCAGCCCCTCACGCGGCGCGTGTTCGCCGACCGTGGTGCAGAGCACCGAGGATTCGCCATAGGTGACGAGAACGGCCCCGTCGGCCTGTCGGGCGATATGCCCGGTCTCCAGGATGAGCGGACGCCCACCCCAATTGATTTCCTTACGTACAATGTCAAACATCGCTTATCTCTCAACCTGCGTCGTCCGTCCGGGCCTATCCCGAGACGTCCGCCCCGTGCCAACGGGGTCTTCGCGCCGTCACGCAATTCAGTTTCGACGGCCGGTGCACGGACCTTCCGTGCGGGCCAGGCCTTGGGCGCCGGATTGCGTCCTTGGGGCCTGTCTTCGTGGCGCCGGGCCGTGCCCGCGCCGGTACAACTGACATCCGCGCCTAGCGGCGAATGCCCAATCGCTCGATCAGCGTGCGATAGCGCGCTTCTTCCTTGCGCCGCACATAGTCGAGCAAACGCCGGCGCTGGCCCACCATCAGGAGGAGCCCGCGTCGGGAATGATGATCCTTGGCATGGGTCTGCAGGTGCCCGGTCAGATTGTTGATGCGTTCCGTCAGGATCGCAACCTGGACCTCGGGCGAACCGGTGTCGCCAGCCTTGGTCTGGAATTCTTTGATGAGTTCAGTCTTACGCTCAGCCGTAATCGACATGGCATTCTTGCTCCCGGTATCAAAGATTTAAAACGCGGACCGGACGAACCTGGATGCCGTCGACGCGGACGAGCGCCACGGGCGTCTCCGCTTCGAGGGCCAGGACAATTCCATCGTCCCCCGCCGTCGCGATCCGTTCCCGATCCTGCGGTCGCAGCACGGGAACTGCCTGCCCATTTCGAAGCCTTTCCGCTTCCCTATCCGACAGGGCCAGCGCCGGGATACCGTCCAGCGCGGTCTCAATCGGCAACAAATGGGTTGAGGCGGCGGCACTATGGCCAAGTTCCTGCAGCATTTCCAGTGAAATCGCAGCATCTTCTGCGAACGGCCCAACGGCCGTGCGCCGCAGCTCCGACAGGTGGCCACAGGTACCCAGCGCGACCGCCAGATCCCGGGCCAGGGCGCGCATATAGGCTCCCTTGCCCGATTGCACGGCAAATCGCGCCCGGCCCTCGTCGATCACATCGATCAACTCGAAGGCGTGAATCTCGATCCGGCGCGCCTCCAGCGTCACGTCTTCACCTGCGCGGGCCTTGGAGTAGGCGCGCTCGCCATCCACCTTGATCGCGGAATAGGCCGGCGGCACCTGCTCGATGCGGCCGATAAATGCCGGCAAGGCGGCCAGAATCGCGTCCCGGTCCGGGCGGGCCTCGCTGGTCTTCACCACCGCGCCGTCCGCATCGTCGGTGTCCCGCCGCTCACCCCAGTTGACGGTGAAGGTGTAGCGCTTCGCGCTGTCGGTGACATAGGGCATGGTCTTGGTCGCCTCGCCCAGCGCGATCGGCAGGATCCCGGTCGCCGAGGGATCCAGCGTGCCGGCATGGCCGAGCTTGGCGGCACCCGTGGCCCGGCGCACCGCGTTGACGCAGGCCGCCGACGTCATCCCCGCGGGCTTGTCCAGGTTGAACCAGCCATTGACCGACAATCCCTTGCGGCGCCGGCCCATCAGCTGTCGCCCTCTTCCGTCCGGTCTTCCAGGGCCAGATCGCGGGCCACTTCCGGGCTGTGCATGATCGTCTCGATCCGCGTGGCCTCGTCGAAGCTCGCGTCATAGACGAAGGTCAGCGCCGGCAGATATTTCAGCCGGATCGCCTGGCCCAGCTGGCCGCGCAGATAGGCCGACGCCCGGTTAAGCGCCTTGACCATCGGCTCCGCCTCGCCGTCCAGGGGCAGCACATAAGCGGTCGCGTTCTTCAGGTCCGGGCTGACTCGGACCTCGGTCACGGTGATCGCCCGGTTGATCAGCTCGGGGTCGCGGAATCCGGCGCGCAGCATTACGCCCGACAGGGCGTGGCGAACCTCTTCTCCCACGCGCAACTGGCGCTTGGACGGCGCCTTGCCGCCGCTTGCATTCTGGCCATGCCCGGTCATTGTCTTGCTGACGTCAGTTCCATCTGGCGCGCACCGGCCAGTCGGCCGTGCGCGGCGTCTTTGCGTGTGTGCAGCTTCCGCCTAGCTCGCTTCGAGCTGGCGGGCGATCTCCTGCACCTCGAAGCACTCGATGATGTCACCCACCTGGATGTCGTTGTAATTCTCGAGTGCGATACCGCATTCGTAGCCGTTCTGGACTTCGCGGACATCGTCCTTGAACCGGCGTAGCGTGCCCAGATTGCCTTCGTGCACGACGACACTGTCGCGCAGCAGCCGGACCTTCGAATCGCGGCGGATCATGCCGTCGGTGACCATGCAACCGGCAACCTTGCCGACCCGCGAGACGCTGAACAGTTCGCGGATCTCCGCCGCGCCCAGGAGATTCTCCTCGAGCGTCGGGGCAAGCTCGCCCTCGAGCATCGAGCGCACATCGTCGACGACGTTGTAGATCACGTTGTAGTAGCGAATCTCCACATTGTCGCGCTTGGCCTGGTCACGGGCCTGGGGAATGGCGCGCACGTTGAAGCCGATGATCAGGCCGTTGTTCACGGTCGCCAGCGAAACATCGGATTCGGTGATGCCGCCAACCGCGGCATGCAGAACCTGGGCCTTGACTTCGTCCGTCGACAGATTCTCCAGCGCACTGACGATGGCTTCGACGGAGCCCTGCACATCTGCCTTGATGACCACGGGAACCTGGCTCGCCTCACCGGCCTGAATTTGCTGGAACATCTCGTCCAGGCTGCCGCGCGCACCCGCCGCCGCGCGCTGGTCGCGCAGCACGTCCTGCCGGTATTCGACAATCTCGCGCGCCCGTCCGTCATTCTCGACCACGGCGAATTCATCGCCCGCCTGGGGCGCACCATTGAGACCAAGCACCTCGGCCGGCTGGGACGGGCCTGCCGCCTCGACATTCTCGCCACGATCATTGACCAGGGCACGCACACGGCCCCATTCGGCGCCGGCCACGAAGATATCGCCGACGCGCAGCGTCCCGCCCTGGACCAGCACCGTTGCGACGGCGCCGCGGCCGCGCTCGAGCTGCGCCTCGATCACCGCGCCAAAGGCGCTGCGCTCGGGGTTGGCGGTCAGTTCCAGCAGTTCCGCCTGCAGGGAAATCGCCTCGGTCAGCGTGTCGAGCCCGGCCCGCGTCTCGGCCGAGACCTCGATAACCTGGGTGTCGCCGCCCATCTCTTCGGGCACGATCTCGTGGGACAGAAGTTCGTTCTTCACCCGCGAGGCATCCGCGGCGGGAAGGTCCATCTTGTTCACAGCCACAATGATCGGCGCTTCGGCCGCGCGGGCATGGTTGATGGCCTCGACCGTCTGGGGCTGCACGCCGTCATCGGCGGCCACCACTAGGATGACGATGTCGGTGACATGGGCGCCACGCTGGCGCATCGCGGTGAACGCGGCATGGCCCGGTGTGTCGATGAAGCTGATCTTATCGCCCGATTCGAGTTCGACCTGATAGGCGCCGATATGCTGGGTGATGCCGCCCGCCTCGCGGCTGACCACGTCGGTCGAGCGCAGGGCATCGAGCAGCGAGGTCTTGCCGTGATCGACATGGCCCATCACGGTGACGACCGGCGGTCGCGGCAGCTGGGTGCCCTCCTCGTCCTCGACACCGGCGCCCAGATTGAGCTCCACGTCACTGGCCGAGGTCAGTTTCGCCTGGTGACCAAACTCCTCGACCACAAGCTGCGCGGTTTCCTGATCAATCGTCTGGTTGATGGTCGCCATCACACCGAGCTTCATCAGCGTCTTGATGACCTCCGCACCACGTTCGGCCATGCGGTTGCCAAGCTCGGCCACCGTGATCGTGTCGGGAATGTTGACCTCGCGCACCACGCGCTGCTGCGCCTGGCCCCCGCCCTGGGTGTCGCGGGTCGCGCGCTGGCGCTCGCGCTCTTGGCGTCGCCGGAATGCGGCGACGGACAGCTGGCGTGCGCCGCCCTCCTCGTCGAGCGCCTCCGAAATGGTGAGCTTGCCGCTGCGCCGCTTGCGTTCGCCGCGCGGTCGGCTGGCCTTCTGCGACGGGCCTTCGGCACGGGCCGCCTTGCCCTTACCGCTGCTGCCACCGGCCTCTTCCTCAAGCTCGGCGAAGCGGCGTTCCGCCGCGGCCGCGCGTGCGGCGGCCTCTTCGGCCATCTGTTGGGCCTGCGCCTCGGCCGCGCGACGCGCCTCTTCCTCGATCTCGCGGCGCGAGCGGGTGTCGACTTCCTCGGCCGCCGGTGCCTCTTCCGGGGTCTCCTCGGCCGCCGCCTCTTCCTCGGCTGCGGCCTGGCGCGCCTCTTCGAGCGCCACCTTGGCCTTCTCGCTCTCGATGGCCGCCTCTTCGGCGGCCTTGCGCGCCTCTTCGAGCGCGCGCACGCGCGCGGCCTGTTCGGCCTCGGTCAGGGTGCGCTGCGGTGTTGTCTCCACGGCCTCGACGGGCGCGGGCGTCGCCTCGGCCGCGGCGTCCTCGGCAGCCTCCTTGATCTCCGTCATCTCGCCGGTCGAACCCTGCTGGAAGGTTCGCTTTTTCTTCACCTCGACGGTCACCGTCTTGGTCCGGCCATGACTGAAACTCTGGCGCACCTGGCCGCCTTCGACGGTCTTCTTCAGCTCGAGCTTGCCCGGCTTGGACAGCGTCAGCGGCTTTTTCTTCTTGTCGTCGTTCTCGGTCGTATTCGCCATAGTCTCAATCCATCACATCGACATCGGCTACCGGCGCCGTATCGCCCCGGTAGTCCGTGTATTTCCGAACCGCATCCGCCACATGGCGAGCGGCACCGCCGGGCAACACCAGCGCATGAACCGTGCGATCACGGCCCGACACCTGACCCAGCGTGGCGGCGTCGAATTCATCCACGCGTCCGACACCACCAATCCGGTCTGCCAGCCGCGTTACCTTTTCCCGGCCATCGTCTCCGGCGTCGCTGGCGCACAGGAGAACGGCACGATCCGGTCCCTCTTCCTGGAGCCCCGACAGGGCCGAACGGACCTTCTCGAAGCCCGAAATATACGCACCCGCCTTGCGTGCGAGCGTCAACGCCCCCACCGCACGGCGGAACAGTTCCGCCTCCACGAAGGCGTCCAGACCCTCACCATCGGGCCCGGTCATCGGCGTCACCTGACGCTTTGCACCGCGCGCAAATGCACGCTTGGCGCAGGCTTGCGCGACTATATCCCTGCGTCCGGTCAACCACAATCCGCGCCCCGGAAGGCGCCGGTCGAGGTCGGGCACGACCGTATCGTCAGGGCCGACGACGAAACGCATAAGTTCACCGCGTGGCCGCACCTCACCCGTCACCAGACAGCGCCGTTCGGGCGCCTGGCGATCCCGCCGGCGCGGGGCCGGCCCGGTCGAGGTCTGTTCCGCTGCGATCAACGTCATGCGCCGCCCGCCCTATTCCCCGGCTCCGGCCGGCTGATCGGGTGACGGCGCGAACACCGCCTCGGCCGTCGCGAGCTCCGGCGACGTCTCGGGCGCCGCTTCGGCCTCCTCAGCGTCGGCTTCCGGTTCGGGTTCCGGCGTGATCACATCCTCGCCATAGACCGCGACCCGCGCGGCCATGATGATCGTGTTCGCATCCTCGGTCGAGACCGGGCTCTGGCGCACGAGACGACTGATCTCGTGGTCCGCCATGTCGAACAGGTCGTCGAGTTTCACCTCGGTCTCCACATCCATGAAGATGAAGCGGTACTCGTCGGGCATCAGACCAGCTAGGTCCTCCGCCGTGCGCACGGCGTGGGTGCCGAGGCGGACCGCCTTCTCCAGCGACAGGCCAGCCACGTTGAGGATCGCATCCTCGACGCCGAGCTTCTTGCGCTCGGTGTCGAGTTTCGCATCACGCTCCTCGAGCCATGCATGGGCACGCGCCTGCAACTCTTCGCCGATTTCCTCGTCGAATCCCTCGATGACGGTCAAATCCTCGATCGGCACGAAGGCGACTTCCTCGACGGTCGCGAAACCCTCGGTCACCAGCAGATGGGCAATGACGTCTTCCACATCAAGCGCCTCGATAAACATGGCGCTGCGGGTGTTGAACTCGTCCTGGCGACGCTGGGATTCCTCTTCATCGGTCAGGATGTCGATATCCCAGCCCGACAACATGGAAGCGAGCCGCACATTCTGCCCACGCCGCCCGATGGCCAGCGACAGCTGCTCATCCGGCACCACGACCTCGATCTTGTTGGCATCCTCGTCGAGCACGACCTTGCTCACCTCGGCCGGGGCCAGTGCGTTGACCACGAAGGTCGCGGGGTCGGTCGACCAGGGAATGATGTCGATCTTCTCGCCCTGCAGTTCACCGACCACGGCCTGCACACGACTGCCGCGCATGCCGACGCAGGCGCCGACCGGATCGATCGAGGTGTCCTTGGAGATCACCGCGATCTTGGCACGGCTGCCCGGATCACGGGCCGCGGCGCGAATCTCGATGATGCCATCGTAAATTTCGGGCACTTCCTGGGCGAACAGGGCCTTCATCAATTCCGGACGCGTGCGCGTCAGGAAAATCTGCGGACCGCGGGGCTCGCGGCGCACATCATAGATATAGGCTCGGATCCGGTCGCCCGGGCGGTGGTTTTCCCGCGGCAGCGCCTCGTCGCGGCGCATGACGCCCTCGGCGCGGCCAAGATCGACGGTCACGTTGCCATACTCGACACGCTTGACCAGGCCGTTCACGACCTCGCCGACGCGGTCCTTGTATTCCTCGAACTGGCGCTCGCGTTCGGCATCGCGCACGCGCTGGACGATCACCTGCTTGGCCGTCTGGGCGGCAATGCGCCCGAAATCGATCGGCGGCAGATCATCGACCAGGAACTCGCCGACCTTGGCGTCGGCCTTTTCCGCCTGTGCCTGATCGACCGTCAGCTGGGTGTTCTCATCCTCAACCTCCTCGACCACCTCGCGGTAGCGGGCGAGCGAGATATGACCGCCATCGCGGTCGATGACCGCGCGGATATCATGCTCGGGGCCGTACTTGTTGCGACCAGCCTTTTGAATGGCTTGTTCCATCGCGGTGATGACTTCCTCGCGCTCGATACCCTTTTCGCGCGCGACAGCGTCGGCGACGGCAAGCATCTCGATGCGGCTGGGACCTCCAGACTCCATAATTCTCTATCCTTCGTTCATCCGGCCCTTCTGGGCCGCGGCAATGAGTTCATCCGTGAGCACGAGCTTGGCCTTGGCGATCTCGGAGAACGGCAGGACATACTCGTCATCCTCCGCCTCCAGATCCGCCAGGCGAACCGTGTCGCCCTGCACACCGAGCAGCCGACCGCGAAACCGGCGGCGGCCCTCGACGGCCTGTTTCAGTTCGACCTTCGCCTCATAGCCGGCAAAGCTGTCGAAATCCTTCTGCCGCGTCAGCGGCCTGTCGATCCCCGGAGAGCTCATCTCAAGCTCGTAAGCCGCGGAAATCGGGTCCGCGACATCGAGCAAGGCCGATACCGTCCGGCTGGCCAGCGTGCAATCCTCGATCGTGACGTCTGCGCCGTCGGCTCGGTCGATCATGATCTGCAGCACGGGGCGGCCCGCGCCGCCATAGTAGACGCGCACCAGTTCGTAGCCGAGGTCGGCAAGCGACAGTTCGATCACAGACACGATCTTGTCCGTCTGGGTATTTTCGCTGATCAGGCTCAAACCTTCGATCAAACTCCGTGTTCGGCCCCACCGAAAAAAAGGTAACAAAAAAGGCGGCGCCGGGTTGTCCGGGCCACCCCTTACTGTCTGTCACCAGACTGTTGGGCCTTGTAGAGCGGGAATATAGGGAAAACCGCGGAAAACGCAAGCGGAACGGTGAGCGTCTACCGGGGAATGCGGCGATAGCGCAGAAAGGTCGGCCCGGGCCCGCCGCTGCGGTTCTTGTCCTCATAACGCGTGTCCGGCCAATCGGTCGGCCGCACCCGCCAATCCGCGGCCCGCGCGGCCAGCCATTCGAAGTTCGGATGGGCCTGCATGTGGCGCAGAATCCAGACCAGATAGTCCTGATCGTCCGTGGCGATCCGCAGTTCGGCCCCGTAACGCAGCAGCCGGGCCAGCGTGTCGAGCATCAGCGGGTTGATGATCCGGCGCTTGTGGTGCCGGGCCTTGGGCCAGGGGTCGGGAAACAGCACAAATGCCCGGCCCAGCGTGGCATCGGCCATGCGGTCGAGCAGCGGGCGGACATCGTCTGGATAGATCCGGATATTTGCCGGCCTGGTGTCCGCGGTCGTGGCCAAGAGCCGGGCCACACCGTTCAGATAGGGCTCCGCCCCCAGGAAGCCCACCTCCGGGTTCTGGGCTGCCTGACAGACGAGATGTTCGCCGGCCCCGAATCCGATCTCAAGCCAGACGTCCCGCGTGCCGTCGGGAAACCATGAAAAGGGATCCAGACGCGCGCCATCGTCGGGCAGCGTAATGGCGATATCGGGCAGATAGGTTTCCAGCAGGCGTGCCTGGCCGGGCCGCATCTTGCGACCGCGACGTCGACCATGGAAACGCGGATCGGAATCCGCCGGATTGGCTGCCATATCCCTCGGCGGGTGCGTCGCCCGCCCCGTCGTTCGCCGCAAAGCTCTAAAGGGCGTTCTGAAGCGCGTCGACCAGGTCCGTCTTCTCCCACGAAAAGCCGCCATCGGCCTCGGGTTCACGCCCGAAGTGACCGTAGGCCGCCGTGCGTGCATAGATCGGCTTGTTGAGACCCAGATGCTCGCGAATACCGCGCGGGCTCAAATCCATGGCCTTCTGCACGGCCTCGGCAAGCACTTCGTCGCTCGACTTGCCCGTGCCGTAGGTGTCGACATAGACCGACAGCGGTTTCGACACGCCGATCGCGTAGGCAACCTGGATCGTGCAACGGTCTGCGAGATCCGCGGCGACAACGTTCTTTGCCACATAGCGCGCGGCATAAGCGGCGGAACGGTCGACCTTGGTCGGATCCTTGCCGGAGAAGGCACCACCGCCATGCGGGGCGGCACCGCCATACGTGTCGACAATGATCTTGCGGCCGGTCAGGCCCGCATCGCCATCCGGTCCGCCGATCACGAAGCGACCGGTCGGGTTCACATAAAACTCGTCCTCGGGGCACATCCAGCCGTCCGGCAGAATCTTGAGGACATGGGGGCGCACGATCTCGCGCACATCGTCCTGGCTAAGCGCCTCTTCATGCTGGGTCGAGACGAAGACGGAGGTCACGCCGACCGGCGTGCCGTTCTCGTAGCGCATGGTGACCTGGCTCTTGGAGTCCGGCCCCAGGCCCTTGTCCGCGCCCGAATGGCGCGCCTCGGCCATGGAACGAAGGATCGCGTGGGAATAGTGGATCGGGGCGGGCATCAGCACGTCGGTCTCGCGGCAGGCGTAACCGAACATCAGGCCCTGGTCGCCCGCACCCTCATCCTTGTTGCCCGCAGCGTCGACGCCCTGGGCAATATCGCTCGACTGGGCGTGCAGGTAGACGGACACATCCGCGTCCTTCCAGTGGAAGCCGTCCTGCTCGTAGCCGATTTCCTTCACCGCCGTGCGCGCAATGTCTTCCATGCGGGCGGCATCGATATGGCCGTCCTTGCCCACCAGGGGTTCGGGGCCGCGCACCTCACCCGCCAGCACAATGCGATTTGTTGTCGTCAGCGTCTCGCACGCCACCCGGGCTTCCGGATCAGCGGCCAGAAACGCGTCGACAACTCCGTCGGAAATCCGGTCGCAGACCTTGTCGGGATGGCCTTCCGAGACGGACTCGCTGGTGAAGAGATAATTGCCTGTGGACATGGGGATGCCTCCCTAAAATCGATGCGCCGGCCATTGATTGGCCAACAGTTATGTCTGACTGGGATCGTCGAAATCTCGTTACCCACAAAACCGTCAGCGGCGGGGGGGCCGGTTGTGCAGGAACGGGCCCCGGCCCGTCAAGCGGATTTCGGACGCCGCGCCAAGGGGCCCGCCGCCGCCAACAAGGCGAGGGCAAGACTTACGGGAATCCAGTCACCCCAGCGTGCATAAGGCGTGGGGGCCAGCGCGGCTGGGAGCGGGCTGTCGATCACCCCCTCGACACCAATCCCGAGATGCCGGAGCGTGCGCCCATAGGGATCGACCACGGCGGAGATTCCCGTATTCGCGGCCCGCACCATGGGAAGGCCCTCCTCAACCGCGCGTGTCGAGGTGATTGCGAAATGCTGTTGGGGCCCGGCGAAATTGCCGAACCACGCATCGTTGGTAAGGTTGAGCAGCCATCCGGGGCGTTCCTCGGCAGGCGTCACGCGGCCGGGAAAGATCGCCTCGTAGCAGATCAACGGGCTCAGCGCCGGCAGACCGTCCACCCGGATCAGCCGGCGGCCGGGCCCGGCGACGAAACCCCCCTGGCCGGGGACGATCTTGTCGATCGGCAGCACGCCGTTCAGCGGCACATACTCCCCGAACGGCACAAGGTGGGACTTGTCGAAGATCCGCTGCACATCGGCGTCACCGTCGACCACGACCATCGCGTTGTGCAACTGACGGTCCCCGCCGCGGAACGCCGCGCGGACCGAGCCGGTCAAAAGCGACCCCCCCGCGGGCGCCGCCCGGGCGGCGCGAACTCGGGCGAGCGTGTCGTTCGCCAGAAAGAACGGCACCGCGGTCTCGGGCCAGATCACGTGGGTCGGCGGCGCATCGGCCGGCGCGTTGCTCAGCGCGACGTGGCGCTCCAGGTGACGGGTGCGCAACTCCGGGTTCCACTTGTCCCGCTGGGCGATGTTCGCCTGCACGATGCGCAGACGCACATCCGGTACGGCCGCCGACTCGGCCGACTGCAGACGGGCCTGGCCGCCGGCCCACAGGACCGCCGGCAGCACGATCGTCGCTGCGATCGACACGACCCATCGTTGCCGCGCGGGCATGTCGGGGGCGGCCAGAACGGCGGGCATCGATGCCGCCACAACCGTCACTGCACTGAGCCCGAGTATCCCGATCACCGCCGTCGACTGGAGCATCGCCGGTGATCCGCTCCAGACATATCCGGTCAGGTTCCAGGGGAAACCGGTAAAGATGAAGCCGCGGACAAACTCCGCCACTGTCCAGGCACCCGCTAGGGCCAGGACATGCGCCACCGGGGAAGCACCGAGCCGCCATACCGCCAGCGCGCCACAAACCAGCGCCGGGAAAAGACTCAGGACCGCCGCGAGCCCCGGCAGGGCAAACGGGATGAGCCAGGCCGTGCGCCCCGGGTCGACCAATAGCGGTTCCGCAATCCAATGCAGCCCAACGAAGAAATGTCCGAACCCGAACCAGAACCCGTCCAGCATCCCGCGGCGTATCCGCCGTTGCCCCGTCGAAGAACCCTCGAGCAGCCAGACCAGGCCGACGAAGGCCGGAACCAGCAGGGGAACGAGATGGAATGGCGCCAGGGCCAGCGCGGACACCGCGCCCAGGCCGAGACCGGCGAGGGCGCGCCGCCAGCCGATAAGCGACCTGAGCCGGTCAGAGAAGCGAGAAATCATGGGGGGTATCACGGTCCGTCATGATTCCGGCTTCGCAGCCTTGCTCTCCCGCAGGTCACGAACCTGAAGCCGCTTGATCCGGCGCGCGTCCGCGTCGACGACCACGAACTCGATGCCCGATCCGTGGGTCACGACCTCGCTGCGCCGCGGGACACGGTCGACCAGAGAGAAGACGACGCCCCCCAGCGTATCGATCTCTTCGCGCTCCTCTTCCGTGACGAACGGCCCGATCATGGTCTCGAGCTCTTCGATCTCGACCCGCGCATCCGCCAGGATCGAGCCATCGGGATTGCGCGTGATCTCGGGCCCGTCCTCGTCATGCTCGTCCTCGATTTCGCCGACGATTTCCTCGACCAGATCCTCAATTGTCACCAGCCCGTCGACCCCACCGAACTCATCGACGACGATCGCGATATGGGTCCGGAGCGCACGCATCTCCAGAAGCAGATCCAGGACGCGGATCGACGGCGCGGCGAACAGGATTTCCCGGGTCAGGTCCGTCACCGACTTGCGCGGCGTGCTGCGCATGGCGGCGAAGACATCCTTGATGTGCACAAACCCGACCACCTCATCGAGTTGCTCGTGATAGACGGGCACCCGCGAATGGGCTTCGCGCAACATCAGGTCCGCCAGTGTTTCGAGTTCGCTGGCCTGGTCGGCGCCGACAATCTCTGCGCGCGGCACCATCACGTTTTCCGCGGTCAGGTCGTGAAGCTTCAGGATGTTGGCGATCAGGGCGCCTTCATCGGGATTGATCGGCGTCGCCTCGTCGCCGGAATCCTCTATCAGTTCCTCGATCGTCTCGCGGACCGAGTTTTCGCCGTTGCGCCCGCTGACCAGACGACGCAGCCAGCCGCCGAAACCGGTCAGCCAGCCGCCGTCGCCCGCAGGCTCGACCACGCCGGAACTGTCCTGTTGTGAAACCTCGGTCATCTTCGCATTGCCACCGCTCACGCGGCCTCGCTGTCTGCATAGGGATCGGGCACATCGAGGCCGGCGAGTATCCGCCGCTCCAGCGCCTCCATCTCCTCTGCCTTATTCGCCTGTTCGTGGTCGAACCCGACCAGATGCAGAACGCCGTGCACCACCAGATGGGTCAGATGGTCGGACAATGACTTGCCGTCCCGGGACGCCTCGGCCACCACGGTCTCGTAGGCCACAACCACATCGCCCAGCATAACAGCCCCGTCACCGCCAGCATTGTCGTCATCGAGCGGAAAGGAAAGGACGTTCGTCGCCGCATCGCGGTCGCGCCATTGCCGGTTCAAGGACCTGATCTCGGCATCGTCCGTCAGACGCACACCGACCTCTGCGCGCCGTTCGACGGCGGCACCGGCCAGCGCCGCGACGACCGCCTGGACGGCGAGACTCTCGAGATCCAGCGATCCGGCCCCGTCCCAGGCCAGACTCGCGACATCGACGATCACCATATGTCCGCCAACGGGATCGCTCATTGGCCGCCGTCCTGCCCCGAGCCGTTCTCCTTGTCGCGGGCGTTGTAGGCCGTGACAATTCGCGTCACCATCGAGTGGCGCACAACGTCGGCCTCCCCAAACCGGACAATGCGGACTCCCGAAACATTGTCGAGCACATCGAGCGCATCGGCTAGGCCCGAGCGCGTGCCCGGCGGCAGATCGACCTGGCTCATATCACCCGTGACCGCCATGCGGGAGCCCTCACCCAGGCGGGTCAGGAACATCTTCATCTGCATCGCCGACGTGTTCTGCGCTTCATCCAGGATGATGAACGCCCGCGACAGGGTCCGCCCGCGCATGAACGCCAGGGGCGCGACCTCGATCTCACCGCTGGCGAGGCGCTTGGCCACCTGATCGCCCGGCAGCATGTCGTACAGCGCGTCGTAGAGCGGCCGCAGATAGGGATCGATCTTTTCCTGCAGATCGCCCGGCAGGAACCCGAGCCGCTCTCCGGCCTCGACCGCCGGCCGCGACAGGATCAGCCGGTCAACCTTTCCCTGGATTAGATCCGAGACCGCCATCGCGACGGCCAGATAGGTCTTGCCCGTGCCTGCCGGCCCGAGCCCGAAGGTCAGATCGGCCTGGCCCAGCGCCTCGAGATAGCGTGCCTGCATCGGAGAGCGCGGCGTGATGGTGCGCTTGCGTGTGCGGATGGCAATCCGGCTGTCATCGGTGTTGCTGCTCGCGGCCATGCGAACGGCGGCGTCGACATCGGCCAGCATCACCTCCTGGCCGCTCTTGAGTTGGCTGTACAGGCTTTCGATCGCCCGGTCGGCAATCTCCCGGGATGTCTCGGACCCCTGGATTTCAAGCTGGTTGCCACGATAGCGCAATGTGACGTCGAGCAGTCTCTCGATCTGCATCAGATGCTCGTCGTGATCCCCGAACAATGCCGGGAGAAGCGTGTTGTCGTCGAACTGGATTTGCACCGGTTGCCCGGATGTCACGTCAGTCGATGTCAAGCGCTCAGCCTCTCCTCGATATTCGTGCCGATGTCACCGGCGGACTGCTGCTCAAGCCGTCCCTCCAGACTGTGCGTCTTGCAGGCCTCAATCACAACATCCGCGATATCACCGACCTGCAGTTCCTCAGCCGACACATGCACCGCCTGATTGTAGGGACTGCGCCCGACGAGTTGACCCGCATGACGGCCGGGCTGCTCGAAAAGCACCTCGACACCCTGTCCGACACAGGCCGTATTGAAGGCGCTCTGATGTTCCTCGAGGAGCGCTTGCAGCCGCGCCAGGCGTTCATCCTTCACCTCTGCCGGCACCTGACGCGGAAGACCCGCGGCGGGTGTTCCCGGGCGGGCACTGAACTTGAAAGAATAGGCCTGGGCATAGCCGACCTCGCGCACGAGATCGAGGGTTGCCTCGAAATCGTCGTCGCTCTCACCGGGAAAGCCGACAATAAAGTCGCTGCTCAGGGCCAGGTCGGGCCGGGCATCGCGCAGCCGGGCGACCGTGTCCAGATAGCGCCGGGCATCATGGCCACGGTTCATGGCATCGAGAATAGTGTCGCTGCCCGACTGAACGGGCAGATGCAGATAGGGCATCAACGCCGGCACTTCGCCATGCGCGGCAATCAGGTCGTCATCGACATCGCGGGGATGGCTGGTCGTGTAGCGAATGCGCGCCAAACCGTCGGTCGTTGCGAGCCGACGCACGAGTTCGCTGAGCCTGATCTCTCCGCCGTTCGCGGCGCCGTGATAAGCATTGACGTTCTGACCCAACAACGTGATTTCCCGGACCCCGCCGGCCACGAGCTGTTCGGCTTCGGCGAGGACCTGTTCGACCGGCCGCGAGAATTCCGCACCGCGGGTATAGGGCACCACACAGAAGGTGCAGAATTTGTCGCAACCCTCCTGGATCGACAGGAACGCCGAAACGCCGGTTTCCGTGCGGCGATCGGGAAGATGATCGAACTTGCTCTCGACGGGAAAATCGGTGTCGAGGACGCCGGCCGACTTGCTCCCGGCACGGTGCGCACGAGCCACCATCTCGGGCAGGCGATGATAGGTCTGGGGACCCAGGACGATATCGACGAACGGCGCGCGGCGAAGCATTTCCTAGCCCTCGGCCTGGGCGACACAGCCCGCGACCGCGATCACCATCCGGTCCCCGCCTTCGGCGCGGCGATCCTTGGCCAGGCGCAGGCGGCCCAGCTCGGAATAGACCTTCTCGCTCGCCTTTTCGCGAATGTGGCAGGTGTTGAGAATCACCATATCGGCGTCCTCGGGATTCTCACCCGGCGCATAGCCAAGCGGCGCCAGGATTTCCGCCATGCGCGCGGAATCGTAGACGTTCATCTGGCAACCGTAGGTTTTGATGAAAAGCTTCTTGGCCAAGGGCCCTTACGCCGTCTGCATCGACAGGATCCACACCGACCGGAACACGGCCCGGCGTTTCACCGTCAACATATTGTAATTAATAAACAATCTCACACCTAAGCCTTCGCTGCCTTGGAGTCAACCCGCGCCGACGCGCGCTTCTCGCGCGGGCTCTGGAAGCCCTTTCTCGCCCGCCGCAACCCCTTGAGGTCGCGCAGGCGCGGGCGCAGGCGCCAGCGTATCCAGTCCCACTTACCCGACGTCCCGACCATCGGCTGGACCCGGCCCGACAGGGCGTCGGAATGGCTGCCGACAATCTGGCGCTCGCAATACTGCGCCAGCGCCTTGCGGGATTCGAACTGCTCGATGGTGACGGGCTCGTGGAACGACACGGTCACGGTCAGCCGGCCCAGCCCGACAAGGTCGGCGGCATGGTTCAACAGGTCCATGTCGCCATACCAGGCATAGTACGGCCGCAGGTGACGGCCGATCGGCACCCCGTCGACGCGCGAGTAGGTGAGCGACACCGGCTGAATTGTCAGCGGCTTTTCATTGACACTGAACTCGGCCACGGACAGGAGCGCACTTTTGAACGGCAGGATATGGTTCCCGTCATCGCTGGTCCCCTCTGGAAACAGGATCATGCTGTCGCCCGCCTCCAGGCGCTTGCCCAGCGCGGTCGCCTGGATGTGCGACGTGCGCACCCGGCGGTCGACAAAGACGGAGCGCTGGAGCTTCGCCAGCAATCCGAACATCGGCCAGTTCGCGACTTCCGTCTTGGCCACGAAGGACCCCGGGATCAGCGCCCCGTAGATCGGGATGTCGAGATAGGACGTGTGGTTGGCAACAAACAATGTCGGCCGGTCGCGCGAGCGACGACCGAAGACCTCCAGCCGAATGCCCAGGAGACGGCAGCAAATTCGGTGGTACCAAAGCGGGATTCGCTTGGACAGGGGCAGGCGCAGCAAGAGCGCGACGGCCTGGACCGGGATCAATGCCAGCGTGAAAACGACGTAGACCGCAGCCCGGCAGATTGCTGTCAGGCGCGAATGATGGATGGTCGGCGCGCTCACGCGTCGCCGTCCCGATCGCCGGCATTGCCGCGCTTCTGTATCCAGCTGTCCGGTGCGTCCCGGCCGTAATGGCGGAAGTACTTTCCCGTCACCTGATCGGTTTTGACGACGATGCACACATCGGTCGTGTTGAACTGGTGGTCGACGACGGCCCCGTCGCCAATGAATCCGCCGAGCCGCAAGTACCCTTTCAACAGGGGCGGCAACGCTTTCAGCGCTGCCTTCTTGTCGACGGCGTCGGCAGCCATGAAGTCCATCGGAACATGCAGGTCCGGCAGCGCCACCGGGCGCAACTCCTTGGGCGCCAGGTGGAAATGATGCAGGTAGCTGAGCGGCAACGCGAGCGCATCGGGCTCCACGCCGTGCAGGCTGGCACAGCCGAACATCAAAGAGATGTCGTGGTGAAACACAAACTTCGCGATCGCACTCCACAGAAGCTGCATGGTGGAACGCCGGCGATAATCCGCATCGACACAGCTGCGCCCCAGCTCCAGGATTTCCCCGGGATAGTCGAGCAGCGGCGCGATGTCGTACTCGCTGGCCGTGTAGAAGCGGCCGAACGCGCGCGCGTTCGCGCCGCGAAAAAGCCGGTAGGTGGCGATGATCGCATCCGGACCGTCACCCCGGTCCGTGTCGATGACGAGCAGGTGTTCGCAAACATTGTCGAACGGGTCTACGTCACGGCGGAGCTCGGCTATGTTGGCATCCGGCTTGGCCCTCATCTCGTCGTAGAACACGCGATAGCGCAGCGCCTGGGCCGCGACGATGTCATCCTCGTCGCGCGCAAGGCGGGCCCCGAGCGTTCCCAACCTCAGACCGGCGAGGGCCTCATCAAGGTCTTCCGGACCAGCTTCCGGCATCACCGCCGCGCCTGCTTCGGTGTTCTCGCTCATCTGTTTTCCGACTTCATATGTCGAGGGCGCGGGATCAAGCGGCGCCGTCTTCGTCCGGTGAACTGATGGGTTTCGCGAACAACTCCAGGCGATGATCGATAAGTTCATAGCCGAGTTCGTGCGCGATCCGCTTCTTCAACGCCTCGATCTCTTTGTTGAAAAACTCGATCACCTTGCCGGATTTCACGTCGATCAGATGATCATGGTGGTCATCCTGCACCTCTTCATATCGCGCGCGGCCATCGCCGAAATCATGCTTCTCGAGAATATTGGCTTCCTCGAGCAAGCGGACGGTTCGATAGACGGTGGCAATCGAGATACGGGAATCGAGCCGGGTCGCGCGCCGGTACACCTGGTCAACATCGGGGTGGTCGTCAGCCTCGGACAAAACGCGCGCGATTGTGCGGCGCTGCTCGGTAAGCTTCAGGCCCCGGTCGATACACAGGTTTTCGATACGCGAAGGGGAGCTAGAACTCACAGGCGCCTCCCGCCGACCATCGTGCATGTCTCGAACGTGTTATCACCGGCGCAATATAGGACAAATTCCGAGTCAGGGCGAACACGGACACGGGGGGTGCAAGGGTTACTTCTTGCCCCGTTTGCCCAGTCCGATCTTCTTTGCAAGCTGACTGCGCTTCTTCGCGTAGTTGGGGGCAACCATCGGGTAATCGGCCGGAAGCGCCCAGCGTTCACGATACTGCTCGGGCGTCAGGTCATAGGAAGTTTTGAGATGCCGCTTCAGCATCTTGAGCTTCTTGCCATCCTCAAGACAAACGATGTGGTCCGGCGTCACCGACTTCTTGATCGGCACGGCCGGGGACGGCCGCTGCGGAGCACCGTTGGACCCGCCAGCATCCGTCAGGCTTGTATGAACCTGGGCAATCAACTGGTGCAAATCATTAGCCGGAAGCTTGTTGTTGGAGACATGGGCGGCGACTATTTCTGCCGTCAACTTCAACAATTCAGCCGAACTAACCTGTTCGTTCATTGATTTCTGCCTTACATGTCGAAATTCGTATCGTTACTAGGCCGTTATTTAGTCCCTGATCACGATTTGTCCAAGTTTTTTTCCCGATTCTCGGAATTCGGGTCCCAAATCGGCTCTCGCACGAGGACAAGAGCGTCGATCTTTCGTCCCCGGGCCGCGTAGTAACCCGGCCGCCGCCCCGCCGCGGAGAAGCCCATAGACCGGTAGAGGGCGATGGCGGGTTCGTTCTCGACCGCCACCTCAAGCGCGATGCGTGCCTGATCACCCATCCGGGATATGAAGTCCTGCAGGAGCGTGCGCGCCAGCCCACCCTTTCGGCTGTCCGGGGCGACACACAGAGTCAGCACCTCGGCCTCGTCCATCATCTTGCGCCCTATAAGCAGGCCCGAGACGCCCTGTCCCGGCCCGCACGCCGTAAGCGCGACCGCACCGGGCATGTGAAGAATCGTCCGAACGGCCGTCTCCGACCAGGGTGTTTCGGGCAGGGGGGCGAAGCACAGCGCATGCAGCCGTGACAACTCACCCGCCGCCTCGGGCCCCACCGGCACGATCACCGGATCAACCATGGCACCGGCTCCGTTTCACGGCGACTGACGCAAACGCTGCTTGTCGGCCGAAGGCGGGGTCGTGTCGGGGGCGCGCAGATAGAGAGGCCGCGGCGGGGCGAGTGTCGAAAGATCGGCACCCCCATATCGTTCGCCGGCCAGCATCGCCGCGACCGCGGCATCGCCATGTTGCGGTACAACGGCATCGGCAACACCGGCAAGACCCGGTGCGCCATCAAGAAGCCGGGCCGCCGCATCGCCGGCCAGGACCAAGTTCGAACCCACACCGGACAGATTTGCTTCCACCGCCGGCCCGGTCTCCACCAATGGATCACCCAGCCGCTGATCATCGGCGCCAAACAGCTGGACATAGAAATCGCTGCGCTTGGTCTCCAGCACCACCGCAAGCAACCCGGTCACACCTGCATCGCGCGCCATCCGCCGGTGAAGGTCAAAGCTTTCAACGCCCAAGACCGGAACATCGACCGCCAGGCCGAGCCCGCGCGCAGCCGCGATTGCAATGCGCAGCCCCGTATAGGCACCGGGGCCCACCGTCACCGCCAGGAGGTCCAGCGCATCGAAGCCGGCCTCGCCGACCACCTCCGTGGCCATCGGCATCAGCGCCTCGGCATGACCGCGCGCCATCTGCTCCCAACGCCGCGCGACAATCTCGGTGTCGGCCAGCAGGGCGGCCGAGCACGCCGCCCCGGCGGCGTCCAGGGCAAGAATTCTGGGATGGGAGCTCGGGTTCATATTCATCCGTTCCGGCGAATCAGTGACCGGGTCTAGCATCGCGTGCCGGTCGCGGCCAAGCGGCCCCGCGTGAGGAACCTGCCGTGAGTTACGTCGAAATCGACCCACAGCAATATGGCGTCGACATCTCCCTGACCTATGCAACCGACAACAATTTCACCGGGCAACCGGTCTACAAACACGCCCATTGTTTCCTGCATGAAGACGCCGCCGCACACCTCGCGCGCGCCGTCGAACTGGCCGGATGTCTCGGCCACCGGATGCTGATCTATGATGCGCTGCGGCCCAGCGAGGCCCAATGGGCCCTGTGGAACCACACGCCCGACCCGGATTTTCTGAGCGATCCACGGCGGGGCTCGCCCCACAGCCGCGGCGTCGCTGTCGATCTGACACTCCTCGACGAAAGCGGAACGCCGCTCGATATGGGCACCGATTTCGATGCGTTTACGCCGCATTCCCACCACGGATCCGACGGTGTTTCGCAGATCGCGCAGCGGAACCGTCATCTGCTCCTGGGCATCATGTCGACGGCAGGCTGGGATTTCTACATGAACGAATGGTGGCACTATCAACTCTTCGATCCCCGGCGCTACCCGCTGGTCGAGGATGGAGAGTTGTCGAAATCAATGATGGAATAATCTTGATCGGCAGGGCCTTGCGGCGCAAAACCGGCCAAAGGTAACATTTCGGCAATGGTCGATCCGTTTTCATGACAACACTGATGGTGTGGTAAAACCTGTGATCGGATACAGCTTGAAGTTGTCCTGGATGCACGCGCCGACATGGCTGCGCCGAGGGTTGCTTGGGGTCCTCGCCGCGCTGCCCCTCTGGTTTGCAGCCGCGACGCCGTCCCTGGCGGCCGATTCAGCGGTCGTCCTGATGTACCACCGCTTCGGCGAAAGCGCCTTTCCGTCCACCAACATCCGCCTGGAGCAGTTCGACGCCCACATCGCCGAGCTTTCCTCCGGCCCCTATACGGTGCTGCCCCTGCCGGACATCGTGGCCGCCATCCGCGAGGGCCGCGAGCTCCCGGACCGCGCCGTCGCCATCACGATCGATGACGGCTATCTGTCGATCTACACCGAGGCATGGCCGCGTCTGCGCCGCGCCGGGTTTCCGTTCACCGTGTTTCTGTCGACAGACCCGATCGATCGTGAATTCGCCGGCTTCATGAGTTGGGACCAGGTCCGCGAACTCAAGGCCGCGGGCGTGACCATCGGCGGCCATACGGCGACCCATCTGCACATGGCGGCCAACTCACCGGCGCGCAACGAATCTGATATCGCGCGCTCGAACGCGCGCTATCTGGAAGAGCTCGGTGAGATACCCAAGATTTTTGCCTACCCGTTCGGCGAGGCCAGCACCCGCGTGCAGCGAATCGTGCAGGACGCCGGCTACGACGTCGCCTTCGGGCAGCATTCGGGCGCGCTCGGAGCCTCCCACGACCTTTACTACCTGCCGCGGTTTGCCCTGAACGAGAATTTCGGCGACATGGAGCGGTTCCGACTTGTCGTGAATTCCCTGCCCATTCCCTACAGCGATATGACACCCATCAACCCGACCCTGGCGGAAAATCCGCCCATCTTCGGGTTCACCCGCGCGCCGGACGCGGAACAGATCAACGGGCTGGCCTGTTATGCGGCCGACCAAGGCCAGGTCCAGGTCGATGTCATCGGACCGCGCGTGGAGGTGCGGATGGACCGGGCCTTTTCCAACGGGTGGGCGCGGATCAACTGCACCGGACTGGGCCGCGACGGACGTTGGCGGTGGCTGGGAATGCTGTATTACGTGCCGCGCTCATAGGCGGCGCAAAGCGGATCTAGCGTGATGCCAGCTGAACCGCGTCGGCGTCAAACGGTTCCGTCGAGAGTTTCGCCACTTCGAATTGATCGAGACGGTTCGTCCGGATCAGGCCCAGCAGCGCCTCGACATAGGCTTCGCGGCGTTCGGAATAGCTGACAAGCGTTTTCGCCAGTTCGCGGCCATCCAGGCTGACAGAACCGGCACGCATATTCGCACGCGCAATCCGGTAATCGTCATAGGCATAGTGCCGGTTCAGGTTCACGACATAACTGCGCACGCTGTCCAGAAGGCTAGCAAACGCCCGCACCTCGAACTGGGCGCCCTCTGCGCGTTCCTCGGGCACGAAGCCGGCCCCCTGGCTCCAGGCGCGCTGGCCGAACAGCGCATTGCCATGGCGGGCAAAACGCGAACGCCCCCAGCCGCTTTCCTCGATAGCCTGCGCCAGCGCCAGCGTCGGGGAGACCATGTCGACCCGACGCAGCAGCTCGGCGAAATCGCCCGACGCGACGTCGTACTTCTCCGCCAGCTTGCTCAGCCAGGTTTCGGCCGAGTCCGAAATGTCGCGGCCCGAAAGAATCTGCTCCTCAAGCGCGACCAGGCGGCGGCGCTCGGCGCGAACCTCTTCATTGACCTTCAGCACCAGCGGCAGAATTGTTCGGATGAACACGCGCTTGCGCTCATCGACGACCATCTCTTCGTCGAAGTTTTCAGGCAGCCGCTCCACGAACAGGCGTGGCACACGCGTGTGGCCGCGGCGCACCGGGCGCAGATCGTAATCCGCCGCCTCGAGCATATCGCGCAGGTCATCGGCGGTTGCGACGCGGACCATGTCTCCATCGTCAATCGCCGGGCGATCCGATTCCGCGCTGAACTCCACTTGCGGCAGCGCGATCCAGTCGAGCGCTTCCCGGGCAGGCCGGTCAACCGGATAGGCGATTGCAGCGCCATATAGCGCAACGACGCCCACCGCCGTTACGGCCAGTGCCGCACGCTTATAGTCACCAAAATTACGAATGATATCCCCCATTCGTACACGCTCCCGCGTTGTGCCGCGGGCCAAGGGCGTATCGACTTTTATTCGTATTCAACATATTCGGCAAGTCGTTGCGTTTCGGCCGTCAGGAAACGGCCTGAACCTCGTCCACTTCCGGCACGTAGTGCCGGAGCAGATTCTCGATGCCCATCTTCAACGTGGCCGTCGAACTCGGGCAGCCGGCGCAGGCGCCTTGCATGGTCAGAAACACGACGCCGTCCTCGAAGCCGTGAAACACGATATCGCCGCCATCCATCGCAACGGCGGGGCGCACCCGGGTGTCGAGCAATTCCACGATCTGGGAGACAACCTCCTCGTTCTCACCGTCACCGGCTGCGTGCACCGGGCCCGCAGCCTCGCGTAGGGCCGGGTCGCCCGAGGTGAAGTGTTCCATGATTGCGCCGAGGACCGCCGGCTTGAGAACCTGCCAGTCCGCATCGGGTGACTTGGTCACGGTGATGAAATCGCCGCCCAGGAACACGGCAGTGACTTCGGCCACGCCAAACAGGCGCTGGGCCAACGGCGATTTGTCGGCGCCGTCCCGGTTGGGGAAATCGGCCGTGCCTGTGCCCAGCACTTCGCTTCCGGGAAGGAATTTCAAAGTGGCCGGGTTCGGCGTTTCTTCGGTCTGAATGAACATACCGAGTCTTACCTCGCTGCACCGCAACATCGCACCGGGCGCGTTTTGATGGCTCTTGTTAACGTTTGCCCGGGCGATTCGTTAATAAATCGCATTTGCGGGGTCTTCACTGAACGGGAACTTGGCAAAACTTCCGGAATAATCAACCCCTGATTTGAACCAAATGGGGTTAATCGAAAATCGATTGTTGGTTAACACGATCGGCCGAAAACTGGCGAACACAGCGGGAACATCCTATGTTCTACGTACCAAACCGGCCTATTGAAAAGCCCCAGCCCGGGATATCACCCCTGTGGATAGTGAAACACTTGTGTCTGAGAATCGCATGCAACCGGACGACGTCTCCGACCTGCCCGGCCCCGAATATGCGTGTCCGGAGTTCGAGTGGACCTAGAATTTCTGGCGCTATGTCGATTCAATCCCGGTCCTGATCAGCGAGGTCGGGCGCCGATTCCAGGAATTTGGCCTGCCGCTGGCGCGCCTCAGCGTGGTCATTCGAACCCTGCATCCCCAGATCGCCGCGGCCGGGTTCGTGTGGGACGGCAGAACCGGAGGGATGCACCAGTTTCGCGGAGACCATGAATCCCAGTCGAGCGAAGCCTATCAGCGCAGCCCGGTCCGCCTGATCTTCGAGGGCTCACCGGGTATCCGCCGACGCCTCCTCGGTCCCGATTACCCGTGC
This sequence comes from Alphaproteobacteria bacterium, assembly GCA_002727315.1. Classification (GTDB taxonomy): domain Bacteria; phylum Pseudomonadota; class Alphaproteobacteria; order UBA6615; family UBA6615; genus UBA8079. The sequence continues at coordinate 235,289 of PBWR01000007.1, read as the reverse complement.
GATTTCCCCATTCTCGATGACCTGGACGCCCAGGGAATCACCGATCATGTGATCCTGCCGATCCCGTTCTCCGACGGACAGAGTTTTGCCTGTTCCTGGTCGCCCCAGGCGCCCGAGGGCTTCCCCGAGGAAGCAATCACGCGCATCCAGCAACTCATGCCGGCATTCTCGCTGGTGCTGGAAATTCTCGCGATGCGCATGATCGCGTGCAACCTGATGGACACCTATCTCGGCCACAGCGCCGGGGAACGGGTGATCGACGGCGAGATCTATCGGGCGTGAACGAAACCATCGAGGCGGTGGTCTGGATATCGGATCATCGGAACTTCACGCGCCCGTGGACTAGCGCAGGAAGCCGACGATCTCGTGCACGTCGCGGATGACCGGTTCGGCGATCGCAGCGGCGCGTTCGGCACCATCGTGCAGGATGCCGTCGACATGGCCCGGATCCGCCATCAGCCGCTGCATCTCGGCACCGATCGGGCCAAGCTTCTCGACCGAAAGGTCCGCCAGCTGGCCCTTGAACGCGCTGAACTGGGCGCCCGCAAACTGATCCAGTGTCACGGCGATCGACTGACCCGATAGGGCGGCGTAGATCGACAGCAGGTTGAAAGCCTCAGGGCGCGCCTTCGCGGCCTCGTCGTCGACATGGATGCCGTCCTCGGCCAGGGCGTCGGGACCGGGAAGCTCCTCAGGATCGGTCTTGGCCTTGCGAATCTTGCCGGCAATGTCGTCAGCACCGTCGGTCAGGTTGATCCGGGAATATTCCGAAGGGTCCGACTTCGACATCTTCTTGCTGCCGTCGCGCAGGCTCATCACCCGCGTCGCCTCGCCGAAGATCAGCGGCTCGACCACGGGGAAGAAATCCGTCTCGAAGTCGTTGTTGAACTTGATGGCGATATCGCGGGTCAGTTCCAGATGCTGTTTCTGGTCCTCGCCGACGGGCACGTGGGTCGCCTTGTAGGCCAGAATGTCGGCCGCCATCAGGTTCGGATACACATACAGCCCAACACTTGCATTCTCGCGGTGATTGCCGGCCTTCTCCTTGAACTGGGTCATGCGGTTGAGCCAGCCCATCCGCGCCACGCAGTTGAAGACCCAGGCCAGCTCAGCATGGGCAGTTACCTGGCTCTGGTTGAAAATGATCGAGTTGGCCGGATCGATGCCCGAGGCAAGGAACGCCGCCGCCACCTCGCGCGTGTGCGGCGCCAGCTGCTTGGGGTCCTGCCAGACCGTGATCGCATGCATATCGACCACGCAGTAGATGCATTCGAAATCGGCCTGCAGGCCGACAAAGTTCCGGATCGCACCGAGATAGTTTCCGAGGTGAAGATCGCCGGTGGGCTGAACGCCCGAGAAAATGCGGTTCATCGCAAAATCGCTCCTGGGGGTTTGGACGCCCGAGGGTGTCAGGGGTGGCGCGCGTTATGGCCGCGCCCGCGCCCGAGGTCAAGCGGTCGTACCCTATCCGCGCCGCAGCATCTCGCGCATCTCGCCCAGCGAGGTCGCCCGCAGCAGCTGCGCCAGCGCGCCGTAGATCGCGACACCGACCACCACCAGAACCGCCAGCGCGGCTATTCCCGGCACATCGCTGCGTGCGAGTTGGCCGGCCATAAGCGCCGCGCCCAACCACAATCCAACCCCCATCAGGGCGGATGCGGCAAGGATTCGCAACAACCGCCCGACGAGACGTGCATCGGGGTCGAGCAGGCCGCGTCGATACAGAAGCGCGGCCAGCAGCGCGGCGTTCAGCCAGGACGACACCGCAGTCGCGAGAGCGATGCCCACATGCGCCAGCACAGGCATCAAGGAGAGTGCCAGGGCCACATTCGCCACCAGCGCGATGGCCGCGATCTTGATCGGGGTCGCGGTGTCCTCACGGGCGAAGAAGCCGGGCGCCAGCGCCTTGATCAGCACATAAGCCGGCAGGCCCAGGGCGAACGCGGCCAGTGCCTGCCCCGTGGCCGCGGCATCGCCGGCGTCGAACGCGCCGCGCTGGAACAGGACCGTGACGAGCGGATCCGCGATCACCACGAGCGCCGCGGCCGCCGGGATCGTCAGCAGCATTGCGAATTCGATCGCCCGTTTCTGGCTTTCGCGGGCCGCGCCCGTGTCGCCCGCCTTGAGCTGGCGCGACAGAAGTGGCAGTAGCGCCACCCCGACGGCGGCCCCGACGACACCGAGCGGCAGCTGGTTCACCCGGTCGGCGAAATACAGGAACGCCACCGAGCCTTCGGGCAGCTCAGAGGCCAGGCGCACCCCGATCAGAACATTGATCTGATATACCCCGGCGCCGAGGATCCCCGGCCCCATCAGCGCGAACAGGCGCCGCACCCGCGGGCCCATGACCAGCTTCGGCACGATGGGCATCACTCCCGTGCGCGCGCACACCGCAGCCAGCCAGACAAACTGTCCGATGCCGGCGATCAGCACACCCCAGCTCAAGGCCAGGCCCGGATCGGGCAGCAGGCCCTGCGAGACCCCGATGAGCGCACCGATTAGCACCACGTTCAGCAGTATCGGCGCGGCCGCGGCAGCGGCAAATTTCTCAAGCGTGTTGAGGATGCCGCCCAGCATTGCCGACAGGGACACGAACAGGAGATAGGGAAATGTCAGGCGGGCGAAATCGACGGCGAGTTGAAACTTCTCCGGCTCGTCGGCGAACCCGCCGGCGACGACGGACATCACTTCCGGCATGAAGATTTCGACCAGCACGCTGAGGACGATCAGGATCAGTAGCATGACGCCGAACACACGCTGGGCGAATTCCTTCGCGGCGGCCCGGCCGTTCTCGGTCAGTTCACCGGCGAACAGCGGCACGAAGGCCGCGTTGAACGCACCCTCGGCGAAAAGACGGCGAAAAATATTGGGGAACTGCAGGGCGACAAAGAAAGCGTCGCTAACCTGTCCGGCGCCCAGGAACGCGGCAATGAACATATCGCGCACGAAACCGAGCACGCGGCTGCCCATGGTCCAGCCGCCGACCGTGGCGATTGCGCGAACGAGCGACATGCGCCGCTCTTAACGGGAAACCAAGGCGAAGGAAAGGCACCGAATGCCCGGACCGGGCAACGCGAGCGTCATGCAGGAGGCCGGCTCGCTACTCGGCGGCCGTGCGCGCCGGGGCGGAATCGTCCTCGCGAATCGCCTCCAGAAGCCGCTCACGGATCGCGCCGATGCGCGCCTCATGGGTGACCTTCGTGCCGAAACCATCCTTGACATAGAACACGTCGACGGCCCGTTCCCCGTAGGTTGAAATCTTGGCCGAGGAGACCTGCAAGGACAAATCGTAGAGGGCGCGAGTCACCAGATACAGGAAGCCCGGACGATCGCGACCGTTGATCTCGATCACCGTGTGGGTGGCGCTCGCCTGGTTGTCGACAATAACCCGCGGCGGCACCTTGAACACCTTTACCCGGGCCGGCACGAATGTCCGTTGCGCCTCGGGTTCGCTGCGATTCATCTCGCCGGCAAACGCGCGTTCGATCTGGACCGTCAGCTTGGCCAGGGTTCCCGATGCAGACAGCGCGCCGCCCTCGCGGTTCTGGAGCCAGAATGTGTCGAGGGCCATGCCGTTGGGCGTGGTGAACACCTTGGCGTCGACAATGTTCGCATCGACCCCGGCAATCGCACCGGCGATCCGCGAGAACAGGCCCGGGTGATCCTGGGTGTAGACCGTGAGTTCGGTGACATCGATATCGGCGCGCACGCGCGTGCGAATCGACAATGGCAATTGTTCCTGCTCGGCCGTGCGCATGATGCGCGCATGGTGCGCCAGCGTCTCGGTGTCGAAGGCCAACCAGTATCCGGAGTAGCCACGGTCCAGCTGCGCCGCGATATCGTCATCGCTCCAATCCGCCAGCGCCTCGCGCAATGCCGCCTGCGCCGCGCCGATCCGGGCGGCGCGTGCGTTGGTAAGCTGGCCGCCGGACATCACATCTTCGGCCGCGCTGTAGAGCTCACGCAGCAGTTCGGCCTTCCAGTTGTTCCAGACATTGGGGCCGGTGGCACGCATGTCCACGACGGTCAGGCACAGCAACAGCCGCAACCGCTCGGGCGACTGCACCTGGTCGACGAAGTCCATGATCGTCTTGCTGTCGTTGAGGTCGCGCTTCTGGGCAACGTCGCTCATTACCAGATGCTCGCGGACCAGCCACTCGACGGTCTCGCTTTCCTCTTCGTCGAGACCCAGGCGCGGGCATACACGCTTGGCTACCCGCGCGCCCTGCACCGAATGATCGCCGCCGCGCCCCTTGGCAATGTCATGAAACAGAACGCCCAAATAAAGCGCACGCCGCGAGCCGATCTTGTGGATCACTTCGCTGGCGACCGGGTGTTCGTCCTTCAGCTCGCCGCGCTCGATGCGGGCGAGCAGGCCGATCGCCTGGATGGTGTGCTCATCGACCGTATAGACGTGATACATGTCGTGCTGGGTCTGGCCGACGACGCGCCCGAAATCGCGCAGGAACCGGCCGAACACGCCAGCCTCGTTCATGCGTGTCAGCACGACTTCGGGCGAGTCGATCGACGAGGCCATCTCGACAAACATCCGGTTCGCCTCCGGGTCCTCGCGAACGGTCTTGTCGATACGTTTCAGATTCTGGGTCACCAGGCGCAGCGCGGCGGGGTGCACATCGAGGCCCGCATTGTGCGCCACATAGAAAAGCCGGATCATCGCGACCGGGTCGCGCTCGAACTGTTCGTCATCGGCCACCGTAAGGCGGTCTCGGTCGATGACGAAGCCCATCAGGTCGCTCGACCGGCGCAGACGTGGCAGCCGGATCAGGGGGCGGCTCATATTCTCCGCCTCGATCGCGGCGCAGAAGATACGGGTCAGATCGCCCACATCCTTGGCCACGATGTAGTAATGCTTCATGAACCGCTCGACACCGGATGCGCCGGCCCGGTCGGCGTAGCCCATGCGCTGGGAAATCGGTGTTTGCACATCGAAGGTCAGGCGCTCTTCGGCCCGTTCCGACAGATAGTGCAGGTGGAACCGGACGCTCCACAGGAAGTTCTGGTCCTTCTCGAAATTGCGCGCTTCGGCCTTCGTCAGCACGTCGCGATCGACCAGGTCGGCGACGCTGTCGACTTCGTAGGCGTATTTCGCGATCCAGTAGAGGGTCTGCAGGTCGCGCAGGCCTCCCTTCCCGTCCTTGATATTGGATTCGACGTAGTAGCGGCTGTCACCCATCTTCTCGTGCCGGCTGTCGCGCTCGTCGAGCTTGCCCTTGACGAACTCCATCGCCGCGCCGGAGATCACCTGTTCGCGGAACGTCTTGCGATATTCGAGGAACAGATCCTGATCGCCCCACAGGAAACGCGCCTCCAGCAGGGCCGTGCGGATCGTCAGGTCCTTCTTCGCCAGGCGGACGCAATCCTCGATCGAGCGGGTCGAGTGGCCGACCTTCAGCCCCAGGTCCCACAACATGTAGAGCATGTACTCGACGATCTGCTCGCCGTGCGGGGTCTGCTTCCACGGGAAAAGAAACAGCAAATCGATGTCCGAGAAGGGCGCCAGTTCGCCGCGGCCGTATCCCCCCACGGCCACGATCGCCAGACGGTCGGACGCCGTCGGATTGGCGGCGGGATATGCCCGCGCGGCCGCGTCGTGGACGATACGGATGACCTGGTCGAACAGAAAGGCGAGGTCGCCCTTGGCGGCGTTGCCGTCGATCTCGGCAGCCTCGAAACGGGTCTGCACCTTGGTGCGACCCTCCTCGATGGCGGCCTTGAGATGCTCAAGTGTGACGCGCCGACGGTCGCTCAACGAACCCAGATCGGCGCAGGCGCTTGCGATCTCGTCTTCCAACCGAGCCCGGTCGATCGTGTCGCGTTTCGGTTTCCGCCTTGGCATAGCAGCCTTGTTTTACACTCTCGGCGCCGGAATGAATACGCCGCGCCCGGATCGCGCTAGTCCGGCACCGCTCCCCCCTCGAGCGCCGCATGCAGGCGGGTGCGCCGGGAGTAGGCATATATGTAGACAGCCAGGCCCACCAGGGAACCCACCGTTACGGGCCAGCCGAGCCCGACCGCATCGCCGATCCGGCCCATGGCCAGCGCGCCGAGCGCAGGCCCGGCGCGAAAGATCATCCCGAACAGACCCAGCACACGCCCCCGCATCGCATCGGGTACGGCGAACTGGACGACCTGCTGCGTGGCGATCCCGCCACTGGTCATGGAAAATCCGAGCGCCGCAAGGCAGACCATGGCAAGCGGCAACCATGTGACATTGACGATCAGAAACGCCGCCGTCCCGCCGACCAGACCCGACAGAAGCGCCAATTCGGTAATGCCGTCCTTGTTGCCCCGTCGCAGCATCCAGATCGCGCCGGTCATGGCCCCAATGCCCAGCGAGGAGGCCATGATGGAGAAGCCCGTGACATCGAGCAGGAACACCGAGCCGGCGAGCGCGGACAAAAGTTCCGTCAACGGCCGAATCATTGTGCCGAGCGCAAACAATAGAAGGAGCATGGGCCCGATGCCGGGATGGGATGCCCCGTACCGAATCCCGGCAAGCGCGTCACCGAGGAACGTTCCGTTCGCCGACTTAGTGTCGGTCTGCAGCGGCACCTGGATGCTCGCCAGCGCCCAGACCATGGCACCGCCCGCAAAGATATTGAACGCGAAGGCAAGCTCCGGCCCGCCCAGCGGCAGGAGAATTGCTGCGAGTGCCGGGCCCACGAACTGGGCAGCATTGAACGTCGACGAGTTGAGCGCGATCGCGGTTGCGATCTCCGAACGCGGCACCAGGTTCGGCATGAGCGCCAGCCGGACCGGCTGCCAGAACGAGAACGTGATGCCGCGCGCGAGTGCCATGGCCAGCAGCAGCCAGATGGTCATCAGGCCGGCGAAGGTCACGACCGTCAGCAGTACCGAGATCACGACCAGTATGGCCTGGGTCGCCACGGCGATCTGCCGCCGGTCCATCCGGTCTGCCATAACACCGCCGATCGGGCCGAACAGAAGCACGGGCAGGGCATCCGCGGCGGCCACGGCGCCGACCCAGAAACCCGAATGGGTCAGCTCCCAGGCGAGCCAGCTGATCGAGATGCGGACGACCCAGGTGCCCACGACATTGGGGATGTGCCCGACAAGGTAAATCCGAAAACTGCGGTGGCGCATCACATCGCCGACCGCACCGAACCCGGCCAGCGCCAGCACGCGGAGGAGAAGGTCATTCATCCAGTGCGGCTTTCAGCCTGTAGAGAAGTTCGAGCGCAGTGCGCGGGGTCAGCTCGTCGGGAACGACGCTCGTAAGGATCTCGCGCACCGGATCGGACTGTAGGGGCGTCTCCAGCGTCGAGGCGACCGCCTGGAACAGTGGGAGATCATCGACCAGCCGCGTGAGCGCCCCGGCCTGCTCGCCGGCTTCGAGCAGACGCAGGACCTCCTCGGCACGTGAGACAACGGCCTCGGGCAGGCCGGCCAGCTTGCCCACATGGATGCCATAGGACCGGTCTGCCGCCCCCGGCCCCACCTCGTGCAGGAAGACGATGTCGTCGTTCCACTCCTTGACCCGCATCGTGTGGCACGACATGTCCGGCAGCCGCGCGGCAAGCCGCGTCAGTTCGTGAAAATGGGTGGCGAACAATGTCCGGCAGCTGTTCTGTTCGTGTAGATGTTCCACCGTCGCCCAGGCGATCGAGAGCCCATCGAAGGTCGCGGTGCCGCGGCCAATCTCGTCCAGGATCACCAGCGATCGCTGGCCCGCCTGGTTCAGGATCGCCGCGGTCTCGACCATTTCGACCATGAAGGTCGAGCGGCCGCGTGCCAGATCGTCGGCGGCACCCACGCGACTGAACAGCCGGTCGACAACCCCGATCTCTGCCGCACCCGCCGGCACGAAGGATCCGATCTGCGCCAGGATGGCAATCAGCGCGTTCTGGCGCAGGAACGTAGACTTGCCGGCCATGTTCGGACCGGTGACGAGCCAGAGTCGTCCGGCCGCTTCCGTCTCGCCGGACAGGTCACAGTCGTTGGCAACGAAGCCCGACGATCCATCCTCGAGCATCGCCTCGACGACGGGGTGACGGCCGGCGGTGATCCGGAACGCCGGACTGTCCGACAGAACGGGCCGGGTATATCGCGAGCCGACCGCGAGTTCGGCGAGGGCCGCCGCCACATCCAGCTCGGCCAGCGCGCGCGCCGCCGATGCAACCGCATTGGCCTGGGCCAGCGTTTCGTCCGCAAGCGCCTGGAACACTTCTAGTTCGATGGCCAAGGCGCGTTCGCCGGCGCGCGAAATCTTATCGTCCAGCTCGGACAATTCGACGGTCGTGAACCGGGTTGCATTTGCCATCGTCTGGCGATGGATGAGCCCGTGGCGCTCGGCGGCCGCCTCCTTGCCGCCCTCCATCAGGCGCTCGGCATGTGTCGCACCGACCTCGACGAAGTAGCCCAGCACATTGTTGTGCTTCACCTTCAGGTTCGCCACGCCGGTCTGCTCAGCATAATCGGCCTGCAGGCCCGCGATCAGATGCCGGCTTTCATCGCGCAGCGCGGTCTGTTCATCCAGATCGGACGAGTATTCGGGCCGGATAAACCCGCCGTCGCGCGCGGCAAGCGGCAGGGGATCAGCAAGGGCCGCGGTCAATCTGGAAACCAACGGGCCATGCTCACCCAACGCCAGCGCAGCATCGGTAAGCACCGGGGGCACCGATGCCGTGGCGTCGAGGAGCCCGCGTAACGAAGCCGCCGCTTCAAGCCCGGCGCGAACAACCGCAAGGTCGCGCGGCCCGCCACGGCCCAGCGCCAGGCGGGAAAGCGCGCGTTCCATGTCCGGTGCGGTGCGCAGGCCGGAGCGAATATCCTCGCGCGCGGCAACCTCATCGACCAGGAACTCGACGGCATCAAGGCGTAGGTCGATCGCGGACACATCGGTCAAGGGCGCGGCCAGCCGTTCCGCTAGCAGGCGCGCACCGGGGCCAGTGACGGTGCGATCGATCACCGACAACAACGACCCCCGGCGTTCGCCGGACAGGGTCTGGGCCAGCTCTAGGTTGCGCCGGGTCGCCGCGTCGATCTCCATCACGGCGCCCGCCGCACCCGGCGGCGGCAAACGGCGTGGACGCGCCAAGCGCGGCATCCGGTCGACCTGGGTCAGGGCGAGGTAGTCGAGGAGCGCACCGGCCGCCGTGACTTCCGCCCGACCCGGTTCGCCGAACGCATCAAGGGTTCGGACCCCATAGGCTTCGGTCAGGCGCGCCTCGGCGTTGGTGGAATCGAAACGGCTCGCCGGCAGGGGGGTCAGCGCCTCGCGCATGTCATCCCACAGCGCCGCGAGATCGTCCTCCTCAAGCATGCGGTCGGGCAGCAGGATCTCGCCCGGCGCGATCCGCGCCAGCGCGGCGGCCAGAAGATTGCCACCGCCCGAGGGCGGGATCGGCTGCATCCAGACCTCACCGGTCGACATGTCGAGCCAGGCGAGCCCGATCTCGCCACGCACCTCCGCGCACGACGCCAGATAATTGTGCCGGCGCGCATCCAGCAACGTGTCCTCGATCAGGGTGCCCGGCGTGATCACCCGCACGACCTGGCGGCGGACGATCGACTTTGAACCCCGCTTCTTGGCCTCGGCCGGGTCTTCCATCTGCTCGCAGACCGCGACCCGGTGGCCGGCCCGGATCAGGCGCGGCAGGTACTGCTCGGCGGCGTGCACCGGCACACCCGCCATGGGAACCGGTTCGCCCTTGTGCTGCCCGCGCGTGGTGAGCGCGATATCGAGCGACGACGCAGCCGCGACCGCATCATCGAAAAACAGTTCGTAGAAATCGCCCATGCGGAAGAACAGTAGGCAATCCGGATAGGCCTCTTTCGCCGCGTGCCACTGAGCCAGCATCGGCGACGCGGCGGCCGGCTTGGATGGGCGTGTATCGGAGGCGGTGGCGGAACCTGACATGGCGAACCCCCATCATATACGCCCACGCCCGACCGGCCAAAACCCCGGCAAAACCCGCAGTCCGAGAAAATCGGGGAAAAGATTGCGTGCGTGCCGCGCAGCTTTTCTTGACCTGTTCGCGGAACACGGTTCACGCTCACCGTGCGTAGACCGTTGCCTTCACCAGCCGAAGCGAGATTCATGGCCGATACGTCAAAAGGGGATCAGAAGAAACTGTCCCAGCTCGACATCGATTCCCTGCACATGCACAGGACCGGAAAGCCGGGCAAGATCGAGGTCAATGCCACCAAGCCCCTGACGACCCAGCGCGACCTGTCTCTGGCGTATTCCCCCGGTGTCGCGGCGCCCTGCATGGAGATCTACGCCAATCCCGACGAAGCCTATGACTATACGTCGCGCGGCAACCTGGTCGCCGTGATCTCAAACGGCAGCGCCGTGCTCGGCCTCGGCAATATCGGTGCGCTTGCCTCGAAACCGGTGATGGAAGGCAAGTCCGTCCTGTTCAAGCGTTTCGCGGATATCGATGCGATCGACCTGGAGGTCGACAGCGAGGATGTCGACGAGGTCATCAACTGCGTCCGGTTTCTGCGTCCCACCTTCGGCGGCATCAACCTCGAGGACATCAAGGCGCCCGAATGTTTCATCATCGAGCAGCGCCTGCGCGAGATCATGGACATTCCGATTTTCCATGACGACCAGCACGGGACGGCTATCGTTTCCCTGGCCGGGCTGATCAACGCCCTCGACCTGACCGGGCGCGAACTCAAGGACATCAAGCTGGTGGTGAACGGCGCCGGCGCGGCGGCCATCGCCTGTATCGAGCTGATCAAGGCGATGGGCCTGCCCCACGACCAGGCCATCCTGTGCGACAGCCGCGGGGTCATCTACCAGGGCCGCGAGGACGGCATGAACCAGTGGAAGTCGGCCCACGCCGTCAACACCGACGCCCGGACCCTGGAAGAGGCCATGGTCGATGCCGACATGTTTTTCGGCGTTTCGGTGGCCGGGTCGGTAACCAAGAAAATGGTCAAGTCGATGGCCAAAAGCCCCATCATCTTTGCGATGGCGAACCCCGACCCCGAAATCACGCCGGAAGACGTGCGCGCGGTTCGCAAGGATGCCATCGTCGCCACGGGCCGCTCGGACTATCCCAAACAGGTCAACAATGTCCTGGGCTTTCCCTATATCTTCCGCGGTGCGCTGGACGTACGCGCGCGCACCATCAACGACGAGATGAAGATCGCCTGTGCCCAGGCCCTGGCCGAGCTGGCCCGCGAGGATGTGCCCGATGAGGTCGATGCCGCCTATCCCGGCGAGCACCTGGTCTACGGTCCCGACTACATCATCCCGGTGCCGTTCGACCCCCGCCTGATCGAGTTTGTTCCGCCTCGCATCGCCCAGGCGGCGATGGATTCCGGCGTCGCGCGCAAGCCGATCGAGGACATGGAGAAATACCGGCAGACCCTGGCGCGGCGCCTCGATCCGACCTCCTCGGTCGTCCAGGCGACGTTCGAGGCGGTTCGTTCGAGCCCGCGCCGGGTGGTGTTCGCGGAGGGCGAATCCGAACGGGTGATTCGGGCCGCCATCGCATTCCGGAACGCGGGGCTGGGAGAACCCATCCTGATCGGCCGCGAGAATGTCGTGCGCCAGCATATCGAGGATCTGGGGCTGACCGGCATCGACGAACTGCGGGTCCACAATGCGGCCCTGTCCGACGACCGCGAGGCCTATATCGAATTCCTCTACAAGCGACAGCAGCGTCAGGGCCGGATGCACCGGGACTGCGCCCGCGACGTCAACCAGAACCGGAATATCTTCGCCGCCTGCATGGTCGCGCACGGGGCCGCCGACGTCATGGTGACGGGCCTGTCGCGCCGCTTCTATACCTGTTTCAACGACGTCACCCAGGTCTTCGACCCCAATCCCGACGAGCAGATCTTCGGACTGTCGATGCATGTCCTGCGCAACCGCACCCTATTCCTCGCGGACACATCGGTGCACGCGCGGCCCGAACCAGAGGTTCTGGTCGACATTGCCGTCCAGGCCGCCGACAAGGTGCGCCAGATGGGCAGCGAGCCCAGGGTCGCGTTCCTGAGTTATTCGAACTTCGGCAACCCGCCCGTCGACCTCACCGAACGTTCGCGCGAGGCGGTCCGGCTGCTCGATGAACGCGGCGGCGCCGACTTCGAATACGAAGGCGAGATGACCCCGGACATCGCGCTGGATTCCGATATGCGCGAACGCCTGTATCCGTTCAGCCGGCTTTCGGGGCCGGCCAACCTGCTGATCATGCCGGGCCTGCATTCCGCCCATATCGCATCCCGGCTGCTGCAGTCGCTGGAGGTCGGCACCGTGCTCGGCCCGATGCTGATGGGCCTGGAGAAGCCGGTCGAGATCGTGCACATGAACGCGACAGTCAACGAGCTGGTCAGCGCCTCGGCCTTCGGCGCCTACGAATCGATCCGGCGGGAGACCGACGCGAAGCCGAAACGGCCACGCAAACCGGCGGGCAAGAAGACCAAAGGCTGAACGGCGACTTCATCGACCGGCGTGTTAGTCTGGCCCCCGCCCGATCGACGGCCTGACGCAGCAAAAACCGAAGATGCCGAAGACAAAACATCTGCTTGCCATCGCCCTGGCTCTCAGCCTGCCTGGGATGGTCGTGCTGATTATCCTGATCACCTCCGGCGCTCTTCCGGCCGGCCCAGGTGTGATCGGCATCGTGGTTGTCGTCACGGCCGGCGCAACGCTGGTCATTCGACCTCTGGCGCGCCTGCGGGAGATTTCGACCCGGCTTGAATCCCTGATCGATCAGCCTCCCGATCAGGAAGCCGATATTTTGCCGCCTGACGACTTCGGACCTATCGGGGACGTGGCCGCGAACCTGTTTCGCCTCGAACGCAACTGGGGCCGCGACCGTCGGATGTTGCGCGACAATTTGCATGCCGCCCAGATCCTGTTCGATGCGCTTCCGGACCCCCTGATCACGCTGGATGCCGAGTCCCGGCTTGTCTATGCGAACACGGCGGCGCGCGAGCTGCTGGAGGGGCGCAACGGGACCGGAGACCTGATCGGGCGCAACCTGTCGGCCGTGATCCGCCAGCCCGCAATCCACGACGCGGTCGCCGAGGTCCTCGAAGGCAAGCCGTCGCGCGCCATAGAATTCAACTTCGCCGACCGGGTCGACCAGTTCCTGGAAGCACGGGTCGAACCCATTCAGGCCAACACGGAAAGCGTGGACGGGGCGCGCGTGCTCATCTTGATGCACGATGTGACGGCGCTGCGCCGCGGTGAGCAGTTGCGTGCGGACTTCGTCGCCAATGTCAGCCACGAATTGCGCACACCGTTGACCTCTCTCGTGGGTTTCTTCGAAACATTGCGTAGCGCGGCGCGGGACGACCCCGACGCCCAGGCCCGCTTCCTCGACCTGATGGAGGATCAGTCGACCCGCATGACCCGGATCGTCAACGACCTGCTGTCCCTGTCGCGGATCGAGATGAACGAGCACACGCCGCCCAGCGACGAGGTGGATCTCGGCCAGACCATCGGTACCGTGGCCGATCTGCTGGCACCCCAGGCAGCGGCCCACGACGCAACCATCCAGCTCGACATGGGCAACCTCGACCGCCCGGTCGTCGGCCAGTCGGATGAACTGACCCAGCTGTTCCAGAATCTGATCGAAAACGCCATCAAGTATGGCGGCAGCGGCAGCATCGTGCGGGTCGAGGCCGAGGTTCAAGATGACACGGTGAGCGTGTCTGTCATCGATCAGGGGGACGGCATTCCGCGCGAACATCTTCCACGCCTGACCGAGCGCTTCTACAGGGTCGACACCGCCCGCTCGCGCGAGCTCGGCGGGACCGGTCTCGGTCTTGCCATCGTCAAGCACATCGCCAATCGGCACCGGGGCGAACTGTCAATTCAGAGCCAACCGGGCGTCGGCAGCACCTTTACCGTGACCCTACAGCTCGCCACGCCCTGACCCGGCAACGTCCCGACAGGCACCCTGGAAGCCGCGAGTTGTCACAATCTGCGGCGGCGCGGGTCCGTGTCACACAACTGAAACATAAGTGTCATACATCCATCTCCGAGGTGGCCGTAGGGTCCTGCCTGCGAACGTGACCGGACCAATCACCGGTGCGGCCGCGCAAATCGAACGTCAACCACGACCATCCTCAGGAGAGGCAACCGTGAAAATCAAGACACTGACCCTCGCAGCAGCCCTTACGGTGGGTATCGCCGGAGCTGCCGAAGCCCGCGACCAGATCCGTATCGTCGGATCGTCCACCGTCTTCCCATTCTCTACCGCCGTGGCCGAGCAGTTCGGCAAGACCTCGAGCTTCTCGACCCCGGTCGTCGAAAGCACCGGCACCGGCGGCGGCATGAAGCTGTTCTGCGCCGGCGTCGGCGAGAACCATCCAGATATGACCAACGCCTCGCGCCGCATGAAGAAGTCGGAGTTCGAGGCCTGCACCAAGAACGGCATCGACATCACGGAAGTGCAGGTCGGTTTCGACGGCATCGTGATCGCCAACGCCAAGGGCGGCGCAGATCTGGACCTCAGCCTCGAGCAGCTGTTCCTGGCGCTGGCCAAGGATATTCCCCGCGACGGCAAGCTGATCGCAAACCCCTACCGGATGTGGTCGGATATCGACCCCACCCTGCCGAAGCAGAAGATCGAGGTGCTAGGGCCGCCGCCGACCAGCGGCACGCGTGACGCCTTCGTCGAGATCGCCATGGAGGGCGGCTGCAAGACGCTGCCCGGCGCGGCTGAACTCGGCCTCAAGAAAAAGGCCTGCCACGCCGTTCGCGAAGACGGCGTCTTCATCGAAGCCGGTGAGAACGACAATCTGATCGTCCAGAAGCTCGAAGCAAATCCGGCCGCATACGGCATCTTCGGTTTCAGCTTCCTCGACCAGAACGCCGACAAGCTCAAGGGCGCATCGGTGAACGGCACCGAGCCGGAGTTCGAGGCCATCGCGGCGGGTGACTATCCCGTCTCCCGGTCCCTGTTCTTCTATGTGAAACAGCAGCATGTGGGGGTCATCCCGGGCATCAAGGAGTTCGTGTTTGAATTCACGAGCGAGAACGCCTGGGGCCCCGACGGCTATCTGATCGACAAGGGACTGATCCCCCTGCCCGATGCGGACCGTGCCGCAATGGGCAAACAGGCACAGGGCCTTCAGCCCCTGGCCATGTAACTACCCCCACTGCCACCGGCGCCCCCGCGCCGGTGGCTTTTTCTTTCCCCCACACCCCGCGCGCCGCCAGAACCGCAACATCCATGAACTCCCTGCTCCTGATCGTTGCACTTCTGGCCGTGAGCGCGTTGGCCTATCACTACGGTCGCCGCAAGGCGTTCGCCGCCGGCAGCGTCGGCCGCCTGCATTCCCTGCCGTCCTATCACGGCGCCTATGTCGCGCTGTGGTGCGGCCTCCCGGCGATCCTGGTCATCGCGGTCTGGCTGATGTTCCAGAACAGTCTGGTCGAAGGCATGGTCCTGGCAGGACTGGCCGGCCATGTGGCCGACCTGTCCGAGGGGCAGATCAGCCTGCTTCTCAGTGATATTCGAAATCTCGCCGCCGGTGACATCACCAGCCGCGCTCCCGACCCCACGGTGCTGGCCGCCGCCGAGCGCTACGGCAACCTGCAGCGGCTGGGCTTTGTCCTCATGGCCGGTGCCACCTTCGTCCTGGCGGTCGGCGGGCTGTATCTCGGTCAGCGCGCCATCAAGCCCGCCCTGCGGGCGCGTCCGCGCGTCGAACATGTTTTGCGCTGGATACTCCTGATCGCATCGATCGTCGCGATCCTGACGACCATCGGTATCGTCCTGTCGCTGCTGTTCGAATCGATCCGTTTCTTCGGCCAGGTCTCGCCAATCGAGTTTCTGTTCGGGCTCAACTGGAGCCCGCAAACGGCCCTGCGCGCCGATCAGATTGGCGGATCGGGCGCGTTCGGCGCCGTCCCCATATTCGCCGGCACCCTGTTGATCACCGTGATCGCGATGATCGTCGCGGTCCCGATCGGATTGATGGCGGCGATCTATATGGCCGAGTACGCCAGCCCCACGACCCGTTCGATCGTCAAGCCTCTGCTCGAAATTCTCGCCGGCATCCCGACGGTGGTCTACGGATTTTTCGCCGCTCTGACGATCGGGCCACTGTTCCGCGGGGTCGGGGAGTCGATCGGCCTGCCAGTCGCATCCGAAAGCGCGTTGGCCGCCGGTCTCGTCATGGGCGTGATGATCATTCCGTTCGTCTCGTCCCTGTCGGACGATGTGATCAACGCCGTGCCCCAATCCCTGCGCGACGGGTCCTACGCCCTCGGCGCCACCCAGTCCGAGACCATCCGCCAGGTCATCCTGCCGGCATCCCTGCACGGGATCGTGGGCGCAATTCTGCTCGCCGTCAGCCGCGCCATCGGCGAGACCATGATCGTGGTGATGGCCGCCGGCCTGTCGGCCAACCTGACAGCCAACCCCCTCGAGGCGGTGACAACGGTCACGGTGCAGATCGTCACCCTGCTGGTCGGCGACCAGGAGTTCGACAGCGCCAAGACCCTGGCCGCCTTCGCGCTCGGCCTGGTGCTGTTCCTCGTCACCCTGGCGCTGAACGTGGTCGCGCTGCGCGTGGTGCGGAAATACAGGGAAGAATATGACTGATTTCCCAGCCGATCGATCGATCACCCGGAAGCCGGATTTCTCCGACGCCCATCTGCGGCGGCGCTATCGCGCCGAGGCGCGGTTCAGGATGTACGGGATCGCCGCAATCTTCGCGGCGCTCGCCATGCTCGCCGTGCTGCTTGGCTCCATCGTCTCGACGGGATCGAGCGCCTTCACCCAGACCGAGATGGCGCTGGACATTCATCTCGACGCAGCACTGATCGATCCCGACGGAACGCGCGACCCGGCCATTCTGGCCAAGGCGAATTACCGCAAGATCGTGCGCGACGCGATGCGGGCCCAGTTCCCCGATGTCTCGGGCCGGCGAAACCAGCGCAGTCTTTTCAAGATCATATCCTCCGGCTCCGATTTCGATCTGCGCCAGTTCGTCGAGGCCAATACCGAACTGATCGGGACCACCCAGACCATCTGGTTCAAGACCTCTGCCGATATCGACCAGCTGGCCAAGGGCGCCATCCCGCGCGACGTGCCGGAGGGGGATCGCCGCGTGAAGGACGCCCAGATCGGCTGGTTCGACACGCTGGACGAGGATGGCCGCATCCGGCGCTCCTTCAACACAACCTTCTTCACCTCTGGGGACAGCCGCGAGCCCGAGCAGGCAGGCGTCTGGGGCGCCGTCGTGGGCACCGCGCTGACGCTCGCCGTCACCCTGGTCCTGTCCTTCCCCATCGGCGTGATGGCGGCGGTCTATCTGGAAGAGTTCGCACCGAAGAACCGCTGGACCGACCTGATCGAGGTCAACATCAACAACCTGGCCGCCGTCCCCTCCATCGTCTTCGGTCTGCTGGGACTGGCCGTGTTCCTTAACTTCTTCGGCCTGCCCCGCTCTGCACCGCTGGTCGGCGGCCTGGTGCTTGCGCTCATGACCCTGCCGACCGTGATCATCGCCGGCCGGGCCGCACTGCAATCCGTGCCGCGGTCGATTCGCGAAGCCGCACTGGGGGTCGGCGCATCTCCGCTGCAGACCGTCTCACACCATGTCCTGCCACTGGCCATGCCCGGGATCCTGACCGGTACGATCATCGGCATGGCGCGCGCCCTGGGTGAAACGGCGCCGCTCCTGATGATCGGCATGGTGGCATTCATCGTCGACATCCCGCGCGGCTTCACCGACGCCGCAACCGTCCTGCCGGTCCAGGTCTTTCTTTGGGCCGATGCGCCCGAGCGCGCATTCGTGGAACGAACGTCGGCAGCAATCATCGTGCTGCTGGCATTCCTGATCATTATGAATCTCGCCGCCGTTCTGCTGCGGCGGAAGTTCGAGAGGCGATGGTAGAATGACCGAAGCCGTTCAAGTCGAGGGCGCACCGCCGCCCGTTGAAGAAGGCACCACTGGTATGAGTAATACAGTTGAGGCGCACGCCCCGTCGACCCGCTCCGCCGCTGCCCCCACCAAGGTGAGAGCAGAAAATGTCGACGTCTTCTATGCGGACAAGCAGGCGCTGTTCGGGGTCTCGCTCGGCGTGCCGGAAAATCAGGTCACGTCGCTGATCGGGCCGTCGGGTTGCGGCAAATCGACATTCCTGCGCTGCATCAACCGGATGAACGACACCATCCCGATCTGCCGCGTGACCGGCAATATCGAGATCAACGAGCAGGACATCTACGCCAGCGAAATCGATGTCGTGCAGCTGCGTGCACGGATCGGCATGGTGTTCCAGAAGCCCAATCCCTTCCCGAAATCCATCTATGAGAATGTCGCCTATGGCCCGCGCATTCATGGCATGGCCCACGGCAAGGCCGATCTCGACGAGCTGGTCGAGCAAAGCCTGCAGCGCGCCGGTCTATGGAACGAGGTCAAGGACCGGCTGGGCGAACCCGGCACCGGCCTGTCGGGCGGTCAGCAACAACGCCTGTGCATCGCGCGCGCCATCGCGGTCAATCCCGATGTCATCCTGATGGACGAGCCCTGCTCCGCACTCGACCCGATCGCCACGGCGCGCATCGAGGAGCTCATGGACGAGCTGCGCCAGAACTACACGATCATGATCGTCACCCATTCCATGCAGCAGGCCGCGCGCGTCAGCCAGCAAACGGCGTTCTTTCATCTCGGCTATCTGGTCGAATCCGGTGCGACCGAGACGATCTTCACCAACCCCGAGGACGAGCGGACCCAGGACTACATCACGGGACGGTTCGGCTAGTCCGGACGCCGATCACGGAGAGAAACGATGGCAACCGACCACATCGTCAAATCCTTCGACGAGGAACTCAGCCGGCTGAGCGCCCTGCTGAGCCGCATGGGCGGCCTCGCCGAATCCCAGCTCGAGAACGCCATCGAGGCGCTGCAAAAACGGGATTCGTCCCTGGCCGAGGATGCCGTCGCCAATGACCGGCTGATCGACGAACTTCACATCGAGGTCGACGAGCTCGCCATTCGCCTGCTCGCCCTGCGCCAGCCCATGGCCGGCGACCTGCGCCACATCGTGACCGCGCTCAAGGTCGCTCCCATCGTCGAGCGGGTCGGCGACTATTCGAAGAACGTCGCCAAGCGGACGATCGCGCTGAACCAGATGCCGCCGGTCAAGCCGCTGTTCACCATCCCGCGCATGGGACGGCTCGTCCGCGGCATGATCAAGGATGTGCTCGACGCCTTCGCCAACAATGACGTTGCCATGGCGCGTGAGGTCTGGGTCCGGGACAAGGAGGTCGACGATATGTACGACAGCCTGTTCCGCGAACTTCTGACCTACATGATGGAAGATGCGCGTAACATCACGGCATGCACCCATCTTCTCTTCGTGGCGCGCAACATCGAACGCATCGGCGACCTTGCCACCAATATCGCCGAACTTATCCACTACCAGGTCGAAGGGGTGGCCCTCGACGAAGACCGCCCGAAGGCGGACGAAGCTAGTATCACCGTTGTCGAACCGGAATGAGTCTCGAGGCCTGACAGCCATGAACAGCATCGAGCCGAATATCCTGATCGTTGAAGACGAGCCGCCGCTGGTCGAACTCATTTCCTACAATCTCGAAAAGGCTGGCTTCCAGTCACGCATCGCACGCGACGGCGAGGAGGCGATGCTCGCGATTGAGGAACAACAGCCGGACCTGGTCCTGCTCGACTGGATGCTGCCTTATGTCTCGGGCATCGAGATTTGCCGCCGCATCCGACGCAATCCGGACACACGCGACCTGCCCATCATCATCCTGACGGCACGCGGCGAGGAGGACGACCGGATCCGCGGGCTCGACGCGGGCGCCGACGACTATGTCGTAAAACCGTTTTCGCCGAGCGAACTCATCGCCCGGGTCCGCACCGTCCTGCGCCGCACACGCCCGGCCTTCGACAAGGACCTGCTCACCTATGCCGACATCTCGATGGACCTTTCGAGCCACCGGGTGACCCGCGCCGATGCGGCGGTCGAACTGGGCCCGACGGAGTTCCGGCTCCTGAGGTTCCTGATGGAACACCCAGCCCGCGTGTTCTCGCGCGAACAGTTGCTGGATTCGGTCTGGGGGCACGATACCTATATCGAGCCGCGCACGGTCGATGTGCACATCCGCCGCCTGCGCAAGGCCATGAACCTGCCTGGCACGGTCGACCTGATTCGCACCGTCCGGTCTTCCGGATACGCCCTCGAGGTTGATGGAGATGCCGCCGTCTAGGCGGCCTGGTCACGCTGTCGAACACCGCGATTTCGAGTCGGGTGTTCTGCCTCGGTATCGACTCAATGGGCAGAGTATATTTGGGGTCGCGATCGCCCATCCGCTGTAAAGATCGATTTGCCCATGCGTGAATTCCGACGCCCGCCAAATACCATCCGGACATTCACCGCCGCGCTGGTCCTCCTCGGCGCCATGTCCGTGCCGGCGGCAGCCGAGCCCAGGCATGCCATCTCGATGCTCGGCACACCCAAATATGCCGAAGGTTTTTCCCATTTCGATTATGTCGAACCCGACGCGCCGCGTGGCGGCACGTTCCGCCTCCACGCCATCGGTTCGTTCGATTCCCTCAACCCCTATATCGTGAAGGGCAAACCCGCGGCCGGCGTCCACAACGGCTTCGGCATCTATTTCGAAACCCTGGCCAAGCGCAGCCGCGACGAGCCCTTCTCCCTCTACGGGTTACTGGCTGAGACGATCGATATGCCCGATGACCGCGGCTGGGTTGAATTCACCCTGCGCGCGGAAGCCCGTTTCTCAAACGGGGCTCCAGTCACGGTCGCGGATGTCATCTTCAGCTGGGAAACCCTCAAGGCACGGGGCCGACCCAACGCACGCGCCACCTGGTCACGCGTCGCCGACGTCTCCGAGACCGGTCCACGCCGCGTCCGGTTTACGTTCAAGGACAACAAGGACCGGGAATTGCCGCTGCTGGTCGCGGGCTTCCTGCCGATCCTGTCGAAGGATTGGTGGACCGACCGTGCGTTCGACGCGACCACCCTGGAGCCACCCCTGGCCAGTGGCCCCTACACCATTGCCGGCGTCGATCCCGGGCGCGGCATCATCTACCAGAGGAATCCTGAATACTGGGGCCGCGATCTGGCGGTGAACCGCGGGCAGTACAATTTCGATGAAGTCCGGTTCGACTATTTCCGTGATTCTTCAGTCGCCCTCGAGGCCTTCAAGTCCGGAGACTATGATTTCCGGTTCGAAGGCGATGCCACGCGCTGGGCGACCCAGTACGAGTTTCCGGCCCTCGCCTCCGGCGCCGTCGAGCTCGACATCCTCGAGACCGGTCTGCCGTCCGGCCTGAGCGCGCTCACATTCAACCTTCGGCGCGACAAGTTCCACGATGTGCGCGTCCGCGAGGCCATCACGCTGGCGTTCGACTTCGAGTGGATTAACCGCACCCTCCTGCACGGCGGTTATGTGCGCACGGCGAGCATGTTCTCGGGCTCCGACATGGCGCCGGCCGGGCCACCGGAGGGCGACGAACTGGCGCTGCTGGAACCACTGCGAGGCACGGTGCCCGACACCGTCTTCGGGCCGCCCTACCGGCCCCCTGCCACGGACGGATCGGGGCGGCCCCGCACCAACCTCAAGCGGGCGGCGACCCTCCTGGCTGAAGCCGGCTGGACCATCGGGGACGGGGTGCTCAAGGATGCGTCCGGCCGGCCCCTGCGCATCGAGATCGTCATACGCCGGCCCTCGAACCAGCGCATCGCGCTTGCCTTCGTGCGCAACCTGAAGCGCTTGGGAATCCAGACATCCGTGCGTCTGGTCGAATCCGCACAGTTCCAGGGCCTGATCGACAGTTACGATTTCGACATGGTCTTCGGTTTCTGGGGCGTGACCCTGTCACCTGGCAACGAACAGCAGAACTACTGGAGTTCGCAAACCGCCGATCAGCCGGGCGGGCGGAACTGGGCCGGAGTCGCCGACCCGGCAGTCGATGGCCTGATCGAGGCGCTGGGGGCCGCGCGGACGCGCGAACAGCTCGTCGCGGCCGCCCGGGCGCTCGACCGGGTGTTGATGTGGAACCACTATGTCCTGCCGCTCTATCACGATGCCGGACAGCGGATTGCCTACTGGTCGCGGATCGGACGACCCCCGACCGTGCCCGTCTACGGATTGCGGCTCGAGACGCTCTGGAGCCGCGACGCCGAACGGAACTAGCGCACTAGAGCCTCAGCGCGACGAGGGCCCCGAACATGGCGACCGAGTCCGGCAGGACGTGGATCAGCCCGGGCCCGAGAAACACGCCGGCACCGAACAGAGACCCGAGCGCAAACAACCGCTCCGCATGCCGCGACCAGCTCGTCCCAAACGCAGCCAGGCAGCCCAGGATCGCCGTGGCGAAGATTGCCGCAACGGCAATCAGCTTGATCGCGAGAAGGGACACCCGCCGTCAGGCCAGGCCGTTCTGCGCGGCGAGCTCGGATAGGCTGACCAGTGGGCGCGGGCCGACATGGCCAATGACTTCCGCCGCGGTCATCGCGCCGAGGCGAGCGCAGGTCGCGAAATCACGGCCCCTGGTCAGGCCGCGCAGAAAGCCCGCTGCGAACTGGTCGCCGGCTCCGGTCGTATCGATCACCGCCTCCACAGGGTTGGCGTCGACCACGTGGACCTCGTCACCGGCCACCACGACCGCGCCCTTTTCCGAGCGCGTCAGGGCCGCGATGCGGCAATCCTCGCGCACATGCTGGAGGGCATCGTCGAAATTTTCGACCTGATAGAGGGACGTGATCTCGTCTTCATTGGCAAACAGGACGTCGACATGATCGGTGACGAAGGTGCGGAACGAATCCCGATGACGCTCGACACAGAACGGGTCGGACAGGCTGAGCGAGACCAGCCGGCCGGCCGCGGCGGCAAGCGCGGCGGCCTTGAGGAAGGCGGCCTTCGCCTCGTCCCGGTCCCACAGATAACCCTCCAGATAGATCACCTGCGCGCGCTGCACGAGATCACCGTCTATGTCGTCCGGGTCGAGGTTCACGCTCGCGCCCAGAAACGTGTTCATGGTGCGCTGTGCATCCGGTGTGATCATAACCAAGCATCGCGCCGTCGGCGGGCCCGCGGTCGCGGCCGGGGTGATGAACTCCGCCCCGACAGCGCGAATATCGTGGACGAAGATGTCGCCAAGCTGGTCGTCACGCACCTTGCCGATGAACGCGCACCGCGCGCCCAGGGAGGCGAGCCCGGCCGCGGTGTTCGCCGCAGAACCGCCCGATGTCTCGATCCCTTGCGGCATGGCTTTATAAAGAATCTTCGCCTGGTCCTCGTCGATCAGAGCCATGGTGCCCTTCACCATCCCATGGGCATCCAGAACCGAATCGTCGGTCTGAGCGAGGACATCGACAATCGCGTTGCCGATGCACACCACATCGAGCTCCTGTTGCGGGGCGGCAGAATCGGTCATGAAAACTCCGGGGGGCTGGGGCTGAATAACGCGCGCGAGTATAGCGAGGCCGGGCGCGCTGGCAATCGGCGAGGTCCGCAGAATTTCAGCATTTTCCGTGGTGTTCCAAGCCCCCAACCACTAAGAGGAAAGGCATGATTCCCGCATTCTTCAGAGCCCTCAACGATCTTGGTAGCCCGCGATTTCGCTCGATCCTGCTGCAGTGCACCGCCCTCAGCCTGGCAACGGCGATCATCCTTTGGTTCGCCATTCGCTGGGGCCTGAACCACACCGAATTCATCGGCGAGTTCTGGATATTCGGCACCTGGATCGAGACCGCCGTCGACCTTTTGGGTGGAATCGCCGCGGTCGTGCTGCTGATCCTGCTGTTGCCGGCGTTCCTGGGCATCTATGCGAGCCTTTATATCGAGGCGATCTGCCGCGCGGTCGAGGCGAAGCACTATCCCCATCTTGCACCGCCACGTGATCAAACCATCATCGAAGCGATGATGACGGGCCTCAAGTTCGCGGTTTTCCTGGTCGCGGCCAATCTTCTGCTGCTGACCCTGTTCTGGCTCGGGCCCCTGTACATGGCCATTGCCTGGGCCGTGAACGGCTATCTGTTAGGCCGGGAATACTTGGAAATGGTGGGATTCCGCCGCATGAGCCCCCAGGAACTCACGAATTTCCGGAAGTCGAAGCGCGGATCGGTATTTCTTCCCGGCCTGGCGCTGGCGGTCGTGGCGACCATTCCGATCGTGAACCTGCTGCTGCCCCTGTTCGGAACAGCGATGACGCTGCACGTTTTCGAGGCAAAGCGCGACCACGAATCTACATAATTACAGCAATAACAATGGCCTAATAAACGTTATAGATATTTTGCTCTAAATGCGCTATCCAAGCATCTGAGGGTGTCAATAATCTCGGGTGTGGGCCTTGGTGCCGACGCCCGATTGGCGATTCTGGGGTCAAAAATGGGGGCGCAGACATGAGCGCGGACACCAAAGCCACCGAAGACCGGCCGGATCTCGACCTGAGTTTCCTCGACCGGCAGCCCGATCGGGCAACGGACGTTCCCAACCTTTCGAACCATGGCGAGCACCCCGAAGAGAGCGAACCGCGCATGGGCCCGCAGCAGGACAGCAAAACCCTGACCGTGGGCCGGGACATCTCCCTGAAAGGCGATATCACCGAGTGCGATTCACTCATCGTCGAGGGGCGCATCGATGCAACGCTGGCAAGTGCGCGGGCGCTGGAAATTTCCCGCGGCGGTCGATTCTTCGGCAGCGCGAAAGTCCAGACAGCCGTGATCAGCGGGCGATTTGACGGCGAGCTCGACGTGGCGCACGCGCTCTGGATCACGGCATCAGGAAAAGTAACCGGCAAGGTTTCCTACGGACGCCTTGAAATCGAAAACGGCGGAGAAGTTCATGGCGATGTTACGATTCATCAATAGGCTGGCTCAAAACGGCGGTGCTCACACCGGCGAAAGCCCCTCGCGGTTCGCCTTGCTGACCGGGGCCGGCATCACCGTCCTGATGACGGTTTTCGTCTTCTCGGCCTGATCCCGTGATCGTTCGCGGCGGTTTGACGCTGGTCGCCGCACTGGCGCTGGCAGCGTGCGCGGGCGCGGGCGCGCGCACGCCCCCGCCCGCACAACCGCAATCCACGACAGCACCGCCACCGGCGCAATCCGCACCGGCCGTGGCGCGGCGCACCCAGCCGGCCCCGCCGGCGGCGCCCAAACTGGCGATGGCCGACCTTCTGGGCCAGCCCGCCACCCGGATCGACGGCCTGCTTGGCGAACCCGACCTGGTTCGCATCGAGGGCGATGGCGAGTTTCGGATCTACAACAACGCAAGCTGCGTGCTGCACGTGTTCATCTATTCCCGTGACGGTGTCCGTCAGGCGACCCACGCCGAGGCCCGCACCAGCGCCGGCCGCCTGGACGGCGACCAGGCCGATGACTGCGTGGCCCGGTTCACATCCTAACCGGCCACCGGCTCACGCGGTGACCTTGGCCTTGTAGCCACACAAATCCATTACCACGCACGACCCGCAATCGGGCTTGCGCGCCCTGCAGACATAACGGCCGTGCAGGATGAGCCAGTGATGGGCGTGGCGGCGATACGCCTCGGGCACACGCTTGAGCAGCGCGTCCTCGACCGCGCGCACATCCTTGCCGGGCGCCAGGCCGGTGCGATTCGAGAGACGGAAGATATGGGTGTCGACGGCAATGGTCGGCTCGCCGAAGGCCGTGTTCAGGACCACGTTCGCCGTCTTGCGCCCGACCCCCGGCAACGCCTCCAGGGCTGCGCGATCGGCCGGCACCTTGCCGCCATGTTCGGCCAGCAGCCGTTCACTCAGCGCGATCACGTTCTTGGCCTTGTTGCGGAACAGGCCGATGGTCCGGATGTGCT
The DNA here is from genome assembly GCA_002727315.1 of Alphaproteobacteria bacterium. Classification (GTDB taxonomy): domain Bacteria; phylum Pseudomonadota; class Alphaproteobacteria; order UBA6615; family UBA6615; genus UBA8079. Next base: position 209,499 of record PBWR01000007.1, on the reverse strand, counting down.
GGATCAGCGCATCCTCGCCCAGGGCGACCATCTTGGCCGGCGTTTCGACGGTCTTGAACAGTTTGGCCGTCGCCTTGTTGACGCCCACATCGGTGGCCTGGGCCGACAACACGACCGCGACCAGAAGCGTGTAGACATTCCGGTAGTTCAGTTCCGTGGTCGGGTGCGGGTCCGCCGCCGACAGCCGGTGGAAGAACGCGTCGATATCGTCTTTCTTCATGCGTGCCATGACACACCAAACCTAACGCGTTTCGCGCCCGCTGGGCAGCCGCCGATCACAAAGCCGACAGTGCGACAAAGCGCATCTTCCCGCACTTCGCCACGTGGCCTAAAATCCGGCCATGAACCACGCACCGGCCGAACCGATCTTCGACGCGGTCCTGTATCCGCACCGCAGCCTGAGCCCGCGCGGCGTCCGGATTGTGCTGTTCGCACTGGCCGGCACCCTGATGCTGGTCGGACTGTTCTTCGCCATCGCCGGCGCTTGGCCGGTCCTGCCCTTCTTCGGGTGCGAAATCCTGCTCTTCTGGTGGGCCTTCCGGGCCACCGCCCGAGACGGCCGGCGGTTCGAACGGCTGCAACTGACCGAGGACGCCATGACGGTCGCGCGCGTCCTGCCATCAGGTGATCCCAGCGAACACCGGTTCGCACCGCCCCACTGGCTGGCAGTCGAGCTCAGCCCGCGCCAGGGCGGCGACAACGAGCTGCGGCTCGCCAGCCACGGAAAGTCGGTGAAAGTCGGCGAGTTTCTGACGTCCGAGGAGCGCGGCGACCTGGCCGAGGCGCTGCGGGCGGCATTGCGAAAGCTGTGGGTGCCGCGCGCCTAGGCCGCGCCTAGCCCCAACACATCCGGCATCGCGTAAATACCCGGCGCCTGGCCGGCCGTCCACATGGCGGCGCGCACCGCACCGCGCGCAAAGATGGCGCGATCGGTCGCCCGGTGGGTTAGTTCGATGCGCTCTCCGGCCCCGGCAAACACGACGGTGTGCTCGCCCACAACGTCGCCGCCGCGCAGGGTCGCAAACCCGATGGCGCCCCGCTCGCGTGCACCGGTGATGCCTTCGCGCGACAGGATTTTCGCGGAATCGAAATCGACACCGCGCCCGCGCGCGGCCGCTTCACCCAGGCTCAGCGCCGTGCCCGACGGGGCGTCGACCTTGTGCTTGTGATGCATCTCGACGATTTCGATGTCGAAATCGGGATCGAGCGCCCGGGCCACCTGCTCGGTGATGGCGAACAGCAGGTTCACGCCGCTCGACATGTTCGATGCCCAGACGACAGGCACGCTCTTCGCCGCTGCGTCGAGTGCCGCGCGATGGCTGTCTTCCAGCCCGGTGGTTCCCGCCACGAATGCGCAGCCGGCCTCGGCCGCAAGCGCCGCATGAGACGCGGTCGCATCGGGGGCGGTGAAATCAATCACCGCATCGACCGCGCCGAACACGCCCGCCGCACCGTCCGAAATCGCCACGCCGGTCTCGCCCGACCCGGCCAGCACGCCGGGGTCGGCGCCGATATGCGGCGAGCCGGAAACCTCGCTGGCGCCGGCCAGCACGCAGCCCTCCGTCTCGGCGACAATGCGCGCTAGCATCTGGCCCATGCGCCCGCCGGCACCGACAATTCCAATCTTTCGCTGATCTGCCATTTTTGACTACCCCTACGGGTAAGGTGCCCGGAACTGCGGGGAACATAGCATTTCGTGCGCGTTCGCAAACACGCAGCGTTGCGCTAGTCCTTCAGGTCGTCCCAGAACTCCTTCACCTTGGTGAAGAAGCCTTCGGATTCGGGGCTGTGCTTGGTCGACCCGCCACCGGCATCGGCGAACTGCTTCAGCAGATCACGCTGGTCCTTGGTCAGGTTGACCGGGGTTTCGATCTGGGCCTGCACATACATATCGCCGTGCGAGCTGGCGCGCAGAACCGACATGCCCTTGCCGCGCAGGCGGAACTGCTGTCCGGTCTGGGTGCCGGCCGGGATGTTCACCCGGGCGCGCGCGCCATCGATGATCGGCACCTCGATCGAGCCACCCAGCGCCGCCGTGGTCATGGGGATCGGCACCCGGCAGTGAATGTCCGAACTGTCGCGCCGGAAAAAACGGTGCGGGCGGATCGTCACGAAGATGTACAGATCGCCCGGCGGGCCGCCGCGCAGGCCGGCCTCGCCTTCGCCGGCGACGCGGATCCGCGTGCCATCCTCGATCCCGGCCGGTACGTTGACCGACAATGTCTTTTCCTTGTTCGTCCGCCCGGCACCGCCGCAGGCATCGCACGGATTGTCGATCACCCGTCCCGCGCCGTGGCATGACGGACAGGTGCGCTCCACCGTGAAAAAACCCTGCTGCGCCCGGACCTTGCCCGCGCCCTGGCAGGACGGACACGCGACCGGTTCCGCGCCGCCCGATGCGCCCGACCCGTGGCAGGAATCACACGCCGCGGAGGCGTTGACCCGAACCTTTGTCTGCTTGCCGGAGAAAGCCTCCTCGAGGCCGACATCGAGATTGTAGCGAAGGTCCGATCCGCGGGTGCTGGCCTGGCGGCGTCCACCGCCGCGGCCGCCCATGAACTCGCCGAACATCTCGTCGAAGATGTCCGCGAATCCGCCGCCCGAGAAATCGAAACCACCCGCGCCGCCGCCGGGACCGCCACCGGCCGCGCCGGCCTGGAAGGCCTCGTGGCCGAACCGGTCATAGGCGGCACGCTTGTCGTCATCCTTCAGGACATCGTAGGCCTGATTGACTTCCTTGAAGTGCCGCTCCGCCTCCGCATTGTCGGGGTTGCGGTCGGGATGCAACTCCTTGGCGAGTTTCCGGTAGGCATTCTTGATCGCGGCACCATCCGCACCGCGATCGACACCCAGTGTCTGGTAGAAATCCTTATCGGCCATCGACGTTCCTCACCCCTTCACCGAATGTGGCGGGATGTGCGCACGGTGTCTGCGGCATTTGTGCCGAAACCCGTGCGCGCGCCGCCATGCCCCGGTTACGAGGCGGACGACTGATCCTTGCGATCTTCGTCGTCGTCGACTTTCTCGAAGTCGGCATCGACGATGGTTTCATCGGGGCCGGCTCCGGCCTCGCCGCCGTCGTCGACATCATCGCCCGGTCCGGCCTCGGCCGATGCCTGCTCGGCCTTGTAGATCGCCTCGCCGAGCTTCATCGCTGACGTGGCCAAGGCCTCAAGCTTGGTCTGGATCAGCGCCCCGTCGTCGGCCTCCACGGCCTCCTTGAGGGCCGCCAGATCATTCTCGACGGTCGCCTTGTCGGCCGGCTCCAGCTTGTCGCCATGCTCCTCGAGACCCTTCTCGGTCTGATGGATCAGGGCCTCGGCCTGGTTGCGGGCCTCGACGGCCTCACGCCGCTGCTGGTCTTCGGCGGCATGCTCCTCGGCATCCTTGACCATGCGGTCGATATCGTCGTCGGACAGGCCGCCGGAGGCCTGGATGCGGATCTGCTGCTCCTTGCCGGTGCCCTTGTCCTTGGCCGACACGTTGACGATGCCGTTGGCGTCGATGTCGAACGTGACCTCGATCTGCGGCACGCCACGCGGCGCGCTCGGGATTCCGACGAGATCGAACTGGCCGAGCACCTTGTTGTCGGCCGCCATCTCGCGTTCACCCTGGAACACGCGGATCGTCACCGCTTGCTGATTGTCCTCGGCCGTCGAGAACACCTGGCTTTTCTTGGTCGGGATCGTGGTGTTGCGGTCGATCAGGCGGGTGAACACGCCGCCCAGCGTCTCGATGCCCAGCGACAGCGGGGTAACGTCGAGCAGCAGGACGTCCTTGACGTCACCAGCCAGCACACCGGCCTGGATCGCGGCGCCGATGGCCACGACCTCATCCGGGTTGACGCCGCGATGGGGGTCGCGGCCGAAGAAATTCTTCACCGTCTCCTGGATCTTCGGCATGCGGGTCATACCGCCGACCAGGATGACCTCGTCGATCTCGTTCGGCTTCAGGCCGGCGTCCTTGAGCGCGGACGCGCACGGCTCGACGGTGCGCTCCACGAGATCCTCGACGAGGGCCTCGAGCTTGGCGCGGGTCAGCTTGATGTTGAGATGTTTCGGGCCCGCCTGGTCCGCCGTGATGAACGGTAGGTTGACCTCGGTCTGGGTCGCAGACGAGAGCTCGATCTTGGCCTTCTCCGCGGCCTCCTTAAGCCGCTGCAGCGCGAGCTTGTCCTCGCGCAGATCAATGCTCTGTTCCTTTTTGAATTCGTCGGCGAGGTACTCGATGATCCGCGCGTCGAAGTCTTCGCCGCCCAGGAACGTATCGCCGTTGGTTGACTTCACCTCGAACACGCCGTCCCCGATCTCGAGGACCGACACGTCGAAGGTGCCGCCACCCAAATCGTAGACCGCAATGGTGCCGGTCTCCGACTTGTCGAGACCGTAGGCGAGCGCCGCGGCGGTGGGCTCGTTGATGATGCGCAGCACCTCGAGACCGGCAATCTTCCCGGCGTCCTTGGTGGCCTGGCGCTGTGAATCGTTGAAGTAGGCCGGCACCGTGATGACCGCCTGCTCGACCGGCTCGCCGAGGAAGGTTTCCGCCGTCTCCTTCATCTTCTGAAGGATGAACGCGCTGATCTCGGACGGGCTGTACTTCTCGCCGTTCGCGCTGACCCAGGCATCGCCATTGTCGCCCGCGACAATCTCGTACGGCACCAGGCCCTTGTCCTTCTCGGTCAGCGGATCGTCGTACCGGCGACCGATCAGACGCTTGACCGCAAAAATCGTGTTTTCCGGATTGGTGACCGCCTGTCGCTTCGCGGCCTGGCCAACCAGACGCTCGGAATCTTCCGAGAACGCCGTCATCGATGGTGTCGTGCGTGCGCCTTCCGAATTCTCGATCACCTTGCCCTGACCGCCATCCATGACGGCAACGCAGGAGTTGGTGGTGCCGAGATCGATACCAATAACTTTCGCCATAACTTCCTCGCTTTTGGAGCAGACATGCCCGGCCCGTGCGGCGCCGGATCAGGCCCCCTTCAACGTTCACGGCGGCCCGCCTTGTGACCGCCAGTTGTTCGACGCTCATATAGGAAGGGCCAAACTCGAGTGCAACCGCTAGTCTCGGGCGGAATCCTTAATGATTCGGGCATTTCGAGACGATTTTGGGTCCGCCATGATTATATCGGCCAGCTATAAGACCGACGTTCCGGCGCTTTACGGAGATTGGTTCCGCGCCAGACGCATAGCTGGGTCGTGCCAGGCGCGTAACGTGTGGGACGGAAAAATGTTCCAGGTGTCCCTGCGAGACGCGGATTGCAGCGATTTTGTGTTCGGGACCCGCAACGCCCGGCCGTTCGAGGCCGAACTGGCGCGCACCGGCCACACCCGCCCCTTCGTCGTGCAATACACCGTCACCGGCCATCCCCGAGCGCTCGAGCGCTCGGTTGTGCCGCCCGACACGGCGATCGGGGATATTCGCCGGATTTCCCGGCAGTTCGGCGAACGCGCCGTGGTGTGGCGCTACGACCCGGTGGTTCTCACCGATGCAACCCCCGCGGCCTGGCATATCGAGAACACTGGCCATCTGGCCTCAGAGCTCGCCGGCACCGTCGACGAGGTCGTGGTCAGCTTCGCCCAGATCTATCGCAAGACGCGGCGCAATCTCGATCGTGCCCAACAGGAGACCGGGAATGCCTGGCGCGATTCGTCGGGCGACGAGAAGCGCGACCTGCTCGCCCGGCTCGGGGACATCACCAAAGCCCAATCCCTTTCTTTGACCGTTTGCGCCCAGCCTGAACTGGCCGGCGATCGGCTGCAACCGGCGCGCTGCATCGATACCGAACGGTTGAACCATGTGGCGCGGGATCTCGGTCATGCGCCGGTGACGGCGCGCACCAAGGGCGCCCGGCCCGGATGCCTGTGCGCCGAATCACGCGATATCGGCGCCTATGAAACCTGCTCGCATGGCTGCGTATACTGCTATGCCGTCGCAAACCCCGATCGGGCCAAGGCCGCGCATCGCGAACACGATTTCAACGCGCCGGGCCTCGCCGGCGCCCGAATGCAAGAGAGTATTGACGCATGAGTGAGCCTAAACGCCCGATCGATATCCTCGAATTTCTTGGCGGCCAGGGGCACAGCCCAGAGACGCTCAAGATCATCGATGTCGGTGCGCTTGATGTCGGCGAGGTCGAGCCCTGGGCCCGGTTGCTGGAGACCGGAGCCGGCACGCTGATCGGGTTCGAGCCGAACCAGGCCGAATGCGACAAGCTGAACGCCGCTGGACGGCCCAACAGCCGCTACCTGCCCCACGCGCTGGGCGACGGTCAGGCCCATACGCTGCATATCGGCACCGAGCCCATGACATCGTCCCTGTTCCCGCCCGACCAAGCGGTGATGAAGCAGTTCCACTGCCTCTGGGAACTTTGCGAAACCGCCGGCGAAGAGCGTGTCGAGACCCGGCGCCTCGACGATATCGCGGAGGTGCGGCCGGCGGATTTCATCAAGCTCGACGTGCAGGGCGCGGAGCTGATGGTGCTCGAAGCGGGAGCGCAGGTGCTGGCAGACACGCTGGCGGTCCAGGCGGAAGTCTCCTTCCTACCGATCTATCGGGACCAGGCGCTGTTCGCCGATGTCGACGCCTTTCTGCGCGCGCAAGGCTTTGCGTTTCACACCATGGTTGGGGTGGGCTCGCGGCCCTTTCGGCCGCTGATCAAGGACGGGAATCCGAACCGCGGCTTCGCCCAGGTCATCTGGAGCAACGCCCTTTATTTCCGCGATCCCGCGTCATTCCCGGAGATGGCGGGCAAGAGCCCGGGAGCGTTGCTGCGGGTCGCGGTCCTGGCACATGAACTGTATGGCGCCTTCGACCTGGCCGCGGCGGCGCTGCAGCACTATGGCGCGGCAAAGGCGCCCGGGCTGGCGACCGCCTATATCCGCGCCCTGATGGACGCCGATCCGTCGATCACCGCGCGCAAATAGCCGCCGTTCAAACCTTGGTGTCGACCTGCGGCTCGGCCTCGCCGTTCGCGGACTTCGCCACGCCGACACGCGCAGGGCGCAGCAGACGGTCGTGCAACTTGTAGCCCGGCTGCACCACCTGGGCGATTGTGCCGTTGGACAGATCGCTGTCGGGCACCTCGAACATGGCTTCATGCAGATTGGGATCGAAGGCCTCCCCCGTCGGGTCGATGCGTTCGATCTTGTGTGCGGACAGCGCGTTGAGGAAATCGTTCTGAACCGCGGTAACCCCGTCCAGCAGAGTTTGCAGCAATTCATGCTCGCCCCGCTGATCTTCGGGCACCGACTCCAGCGCACGCTCGAGATTGTCGGCCACCGACAGTATGTCGCGGGCAAATCCGGTCACTGCATAGCGGTGGGCGTCTTCGATCTGGCGCTCCCCGCGTTTGCGGATGTTCTCGGTTTCAGCCATGGCGCGAAGCAACTGATCGCGCAGATCGCCGGCCTCCTGTTCGAGCTCGACGATCCGCGCGGCGTACTCCGCACCGCGCTCGGGATCACCGGCCTCTGGCGCGGGCGCGGCTTCGGCCGCGGCGTCTACCGGCGCTTCGGGTGCGGCCTCGGGGCCCTCTGCCTTGTCGGCCTTTGCCGTTTTCTTGGAGGCTTTATTTGCGTTCATTCTTCTGTTCCCTGGGGCAACCTTTGCGGTGCCGTCTAGCTCACTAGGTGACCGACGACCTGGGCCGTGTAGTCCACCACGGGAATGATCCGTGCATAGTTGATCCGGGTCGGACCGATGACGGCGACCGCGCCGACGATTTCCTGCTCGCTGTTCCGGTAGGGCGCCACCACAACCGAGCAGCCCGCAAGCGAAAACAGATCGTTCTCCGATCCGATGAAAATCTGAACACCCTCGCCAAGCCGCGCCATGTCGAGCAGCTTGATCCATGATTCCTTCATCTCAAGCGCGTCGTACAGGGTGCGGACCCGTTCCAAGTCCTCGACCGCCTGGACATCATCGAGCAGCCGCTCGGTGCCGCTGACGATGAGGGCGGCGTCCGAGCCGTCACCGGTGGCCGTTGCCATGCCAGCCTCGACGAGTTTCCGGGTCAGGTCGTCGAGGTCGCGGCGATGGGTGTCCAGTTCTCCCATAATCTGCCGCTGCGCCTCGTCGATGGTCTTGCCGACCATGCGCGCGGACAGGAAATTCGAGGCCTCGACCATGACCGAGGCCGGCATGCCCTGGGGCACCTCGACGATCCGGTTTTCGACGCTGCCATCCTCGGTGACGAGCACGACCATGGCGCGTCCAGGCGCCAACGAAACGAACTCGATGTGCCGCAGCGGCGAATCGGTCTTCGGGGCCACAACGAGACCGGCGCAGTTGCTCAGCCCCGAGAGGACCCGGGTCGCCTCCGACAGGGTCTGCTGCAGGCTGCGGCCATCGGCGGCGCCCTGCGCCTCGATGGCACGGCGCTCCTCATCGGTCAGGTTGCCCACCTCGAGCAGCCCGTCGACGAACAGCCGCAACCCGGCTTCCGTCGGGATACGCCCGGCCGAGGCATGGGTAGAGAACAGCAAACCGGAATCCTGCAAATCGGCCATCACGTTGCGGATCGTGGCCGGCGACAGCTCCATGCCCAGATTACGCGACAGGGTGCGCGAGCCGACCGGCTCACCCGTCTCAAGATAGGCGTCGATGATCTGCCGAAAGATCTCGGAGCTTCTTGAATTGAGTTGTGGAATCGCGCGACTCATCGGCGTGATTGTCCGTTGTTTGCCCGTGAGTTGTCGAATTCTATCGGCCCGGAGAACTTAGGCACACCCCGGCTCCTAATCAAGAACGAGAGATGGGGCCGGACGTTCCGATTTCCCGTTCTGGACGCACCGCACCTTCAGCGACTAGGTTCCCTGCTCACAGTCACCCCCGCCTGCACTGGAACCAGCATGCCCGCCAAATCCATCCGGCCCTCGCGCCGCGCCCCCGATGAAATGCGCCGTGTCCGCCTGAAACCCGGTGCCGCGAAATACGCCGAAGGGTCGTGCCTAGCGATGTTCGGGAACACCCATGTCCTGTGCGCCGCAAGCATCGAGGACCGGGTGCCGCCGTGGATGCGTGGCGGCGGCTCGGGATGGGTCACCGCCGAATACGGGATGCTGCCCCGCTCGACCCATACGCGATCCACGCGCGAGGCGGCACGCGGCAAACAGTCGGGGCGGACCCAGGAAATTCAGCGTCTGATCGGCCGCTCCCTACGCGCCGTGACCGACATGGAAGCCCTCGGCGAGCGCCAGATCCGTCTCGACTGCGATGTGCTGCAGGCCGATGGCGGCACACGAACCGCCGCCATCACCGGCGCCTGTGTCGCTCTGTACCTAGCCTGCGACGGCCTGGTGAAGTCGGGGGATATTTCCGCGAACCCGGTGCGCGAACTCGTGGCGGCCATTTCCTGCGGCATCTATCAGGACACCGCCGTGCTCGACCTGGACTATCCGGAAGATTCAAGCGCCCAGGCGGACTCGAATTTTGTCCTGACCGAGCGGGGGCATATCGTCGAGGTCCAGGGCACCGCCGAAGAGAAGCCGTTCACCCGGTCTCAGTTCATCCGCCTGCTCGACCTCGCACGCGGCGGCACCCGGGACCTGTTCCAGCTTCAGCGCAAGGCCATCGGCATCAAGTAGGGCGGATAGGCGGAACCGGCATGGCCCGACGCTTCACGGACAAACAGCTGGTGATCGCCAGCCACAATGCCGGCAAGGTCCGCGAGATCGCCGACCTGCTCGCGCCCTGGTCGATCGAGGTGCACAGCGCCGGCGATCTGGGCCTACCCGAGCCGGAGGAGACGGGCACGACGTTCGCCGAGAACGCAATACTCAAGGCGCGCGCATCGACTGCGGGCAGCGGACTGGCGGCACTGGCCGACGATTCCGGTTTTTCCGTGGCGGCGCTGGGCGGCGCGCCTGGCATCCACGCCGCCCGCTTTGCCGAGCGCGAAGACGGGGCCCGCGACTTCGACTGGGCCATGGAGCGCCTGCACGAAGCGGGCGCGGATGCCGGTGACGACCAGGCCTGGTTCACCTGCGCGCTCGCGCTGGCCTGGCCCGATGGCCATGTGGAGGTATTCGAGGGCCGGGTCAAGGGGCGCATGATCTGGCCTCCGCGCGGGACAATGGGCTTTGGCTACGACCCGATCTTCGTGCCCACAGGCCATGAGGTGACCTTCGCGGAGATGGAGCCGGACGCGAAACACACTATGTCCCATCGGGCCATCGCGTTCCGCGATCTCATCGACGCCTGCTTCGATCCGCCCGCATAATCCCCGCATGACCGATACCGGCGACGACATCGCGCTTTATGTGCACTGGCCGTTCTGCCTGTCCCTGTGCCCTTATTGCGACTTCAACAGCCATGTCCGCGACACCGTCGACCAGGCGGCCTGGCGCGACACGCTTATCGGTGAGCTGGAACACTATGCCGCACGCACGTCCGGGCGGCGGCTGACGAGTATCTTCTTCGGCGGCGGGACGCCTTCGCTCATGCCGCCCGAAACGGCCGGCGCGGTGATCGCCCGCGCACGCGAGCTGTTCAAGGCCGACGCGGCCATCGAGATCACGCTGGAGGCGAACCCCACCTCGGCCGAACACGCCGTCCTGCAGGACTTCGCCGACGCCGGCGTCAACCGGCTCAGTCTCGGCGTCCAGGCCCTGGACGACGGTGCGCTGTCAATGCTCGGACGTACCCACGCGGCGGCCGAGGCGCGTGCGGCCATCGTCATGGCCGCCGAGACGTTCGAGCGTTACTCGTTCGACCTGATCTACGGCCGGCCAGGACAGACACCGGATGCCTGGCGGCGCGAGCTCGAAGACGCGCTTGCGCTCACCCGCGGTCACATCTCGGCCTATCAACTGACCATCGAGGCCGGCACACCCTTCTTCCTCGCCCAGGCACGCGGCGACCTGACGCTGCCGGACGAGGCCGCCGGCGCCGCCATGTTCGAGGCGACCCAGGAGATACTCGCCGCCGCGGGCCTGCCCGCCTACGAGGTCTCGAACCATGCCGCACCCGGCCAGGAATCGCGCCACAATCTTACCTACTGGCAACACCGCGACTATCTTGGGATCGGGCCGGGCGCCCATGGACGGATCGGCGGTCCGGATGGTGTCCGCGCCACGCGTCAGCATCGCGCACCGGAAATCTGGCTCGAACGCGTACTGGCCAACGGCCACGCCACCCAGGAAGACGATATCCTCGCCCCCGACACGCTGGTCGAGGAAGTCACGATGATGGGCCTGCGGTTGACCGGCGGAATCGATGCCGCCGAGTTCAAACGTCGCACCGGGTCCCGGCCAGGTGCGGTGTTCGCGGCGGATGCCGTTGCCCGCTTGGTCGCAGGCGATTACCTGGAATGGAGCGAGGACGGGTTCGCGGCGACTCCGGCTGGTCGCCAGCGCCTCAACGCCGTCCTGGAGAGCCTTCTCAGTTCGTGACCGGCGGCGCGAAATTCGTCGGGGCCGGGTCGATCTCGCGCGGCGCATCGCGTCGGACCTCCAACACGGCCAGCCCGCGCTCAACGGCGCCGGTTTCGGTCAGCCTGAAAATTCCATCGACACCGGCAAAACCGTCCGGGGTCTCCAGCCGCTCACGGGTGTAGGGCGCGCCCTCGGGGCCAATCCCGCGCGCCAGAACGGCGGCCAGGGCCACGCCGTCATAGGCCAGGGTCGATAAGCGATCGGGCGCCCGCCCGAAGGTTTCCTGGAACCGCTCGACGAACCGCGCGCGTGCCTCGGGTGGCGGCGCGGCAAACCAGGCGCCGAGCATCGTCGGCTCCTTGCCGAGCGCCGGATCGTCCCAGACCCAGGTGCCCAGCAGCTTGACCTCCAGGGGATCGATATCGAAGAAGGCCAGGAGCGGCGACACCTGCAGCACCTCGTCGCCGCCGGCGGGCAACATCAACGCCTCGAAACCTACCTCGCCCAGCGTGTCGCGGGTCTCGAGACGTTCCAGCGCGCGTTTGGAGAATGCATCGTCACGCGCGATCAGAAGCTTGCGCTCCTCTTCCAGTGCCTTCACCCGCTCGTCATATCGCGCTAGCGCCCGTACCGTCCCGTTCAGCCCCTCGGTGTCGGCCGGATAGAAGGCCGTGGCCGCAACATTGCCCCCGCGCCGCAGCACGGCTTCGGACAGGATCGCGGACATTCGCGATCCAAACCCGTCGTCGGGGACGAGCGCGGCATACTCCACAAGTCCACGGCGCGCCGCGAAGGCCACGACCCTGTCGATCTGCGCTTCGGCGGAGAAGCCGGCGGCATAGACACCGCCGCCGGCAATTCGCTGGTCGTTCGAGAACGCAAAGACCGGCACGCCGGCCAGACGCATCACACTGGACGCCCCGGTCACGGCCTCGGACAGAAGCGGGCCGAGCACCAGCCGCGCGCCATCTGCCTGCGCGCGCTCGGCAGCAGCCCGGGCGGACACCGCGGTGCCGCCGGAATCGTAAATTCTGAGCTCGAAATGCGGGACCCCGAAATCGAACAGCGCCAGCTGCGCCGCATCGGCTAGGTCGCGGCCAACCGATGTCGCCGCGCCACTGAGCGGCACGATCAGGGCGGCGCGCGTCACATCCGGCACGACCGGCTCGGGTGTGACCGGTATCGGCACCACCGTCTGCGGCGGCGCAGGTGGCGGGGGTGGCGGGGGTGGCGGGGGCTCCGCGGCCTGTGGGGCCGGCGCTTGCGCTTCGCCTTGCGTCCCCGCTAGGTTGCCTTCCGCGCACGCCGCGAACGACAGAGCCACAACCACCATCAATGCACGCAAGCGGGTGCCGGTGGATGTGACGGCATGCGGGACCAACGGGACAACCGGTCGTGGCACGAGAACGCCTTCCTCAATCATCTCAAGATGCTCACCAGGAACGTGATGCGCGCGAACCTAACCGTGCGGGCAGGCGCGAACAAGTATCGGATGACACCGCTGCCCCGGGCCTGCACATCGTGGCCACGCCAATCGGCAATCTGGGCGATATCACGGTGCGCGCCCTCGACATCCTGAACGGTGTCGACACCATCCTGTGCGAGGATACGCGTGTCACCCGCAAGCTTCTGTCCCGATACAGAATTGCCACCAAAACCACCGCCTATAACGACCACAACGCACGGCGCGTCCTGCCGAAGCTCATGGAACGCCTCAATGGCGGCGATTCTCTGGCGCTGGTCAGCGACGCGGGCACACCCCTGATCTCGGACCCCGGGTTCCGCCTTGTCGAGGCCGCGATCGCCGGGGACATCCCGGTCCAGACTCTGCCCGGCCCCAGCGCGACAATCGCCGGGCTCGTCCTGTCGGGTCTGCCGACCGACGGTTTTTTCTTCGCCGGCTTCCCGCCGCCACGCAGCGCCGCACGGCGACGGCGGTTTCAGGAACTGGCTGCGGTACCGGGCAGCCTGGTTTTCTACGAATCGCCCCAGCGTCTCGCGGCCTGCCTCGAGGATCTCCATGCCGTTCTGGGAGACAGGCCGGCGGCGGTGGCGCGCGAACTCACCAAGCTTCACGAGGAGTTGGTGCGCGGCCCACTTGCAGACCTCGCCGAACGTTACGGCACATCGGATCCGCCGCGTGGCGAGATCGTGTTGCTCGTCGGCCCGCCCCCGGCGGCAGAGGTTGGCGACGACGCGGTCCAGGCCGCCCTGACGGACGCCCTGAAAGACCTCAGCCTGCGGGATGCGGTCGCACAGATCACCGCCGTGACGGGCCGCGCGCGGCGCGATGTCTACCGGCTCGCGCTCGAAATCTCCGGCGAAGACGACGGCGGGTGACGGGCGGGGCGAAATTCGGCACCGGTACCCGGCAGCAGGCCGAACGCCGCGGCCGGCGGGCCGAACGCCATGCCGGCTGTGATGTCCAGTTCGACGCCATTCTGGTCGCACCCCGGCAATGGACGCGACACGTGCCCGACGCGTGGCGAATCGAATAGTCTGTACGGCAGCCTCAAGGAGTTCGACATGGCAACTTCCAATCGCGAGAAACCGAATGTGGGCAGCCGGCATCTGGCCGGCGCACTGATCGCAGGCCTGCTCCTGCTCACCGCATGCACCCCGGCCGGGGTCGCCGTCGGCGGTGCGGCGAGCGCGGGCGTCGCGGTATCCGAGGAACGCGGCTTCCGTGGCGCGGCCAGCGACGCCCTGATCCGGGTCAAGATCAACGAGGCATGGCTGAACTACGATTTCGACACCTTCAATCGCCTGAACTTGCAGATCTACGAAGGCCGGGTGCTCTTGACCGGCACGGTGCCCGACCAGGAAAAGGCCGACCGGGCCGTGCAACTGGCCTGGCAGCCCGAGGGGGTGCGCGAGGTCATCAACGAGGTCGAGATTTCCCCGGGTGGCGGTCTCGACGATTTCGCCAATGATGCGCTGATCAATGCCCGCCTCGACGCCGACCTGCTGTTCGACGGCGAAGTGAGCTCGATCAACTATTCCACCCGCGCCGTCGGCGGCACCGTCTACCTGCTCGGCGTGGCCCAGGACCGGGACGAACTCGATCGGGTCTTCCGCATCGCCCGCGACGTACCCAACGTCAAGCGCGTCATCAGCCATGTGATCATGAAGGACGACCCGCGCCGGATCGCGAATCCCGAGGGCAAACCCGCCGAACCGGCACCGGCCCAGAACGCCCCGGCGAACAACCGCTAGGCATGTCGGCCACGGCGGACACCACGCACGCGCTACGGCGTCTGGCAAGCCTCGACGATGCCAGCATCGAGCTGGCCGAAGCAGCACTCGCGCTGGCCGCGCGCGAGCTTCCCGGTGTCCAGCCGGGCCGATATCTCGACCATCTGGCCGAGCTCGCCAATGACATCGGTGCGGCCTTTGCGGCATCGCCGGGCGGCCTCTCCGGAAAGCGCGACGCCCTGGCATCTGTGATCCACGACGCATTCGGCTATACCGGCGACCAGCAATCCTATGACGACCTGCAGAACGCAAACCTGATGCGCGTCATCGACCGCCGCAAGGGACTGCCGATCTCTCTGGGAATCCTGCACATCCATTGCGGACGCCAGCTGGGGTGGGACATCTGCGGGCTAAACTTTCCCGGCCATTTCCTGATCCGCATCGAGGAGGGACCGGAGCGGCTGATCCTCGATCCGTTCGCGGGGGCCGAAGTCATCGACGTCGCACGGCTGCGCAAACTGTTGAAGGCGACCTTGGGTGAGGACGCCGAACTGGCCCCCACTCACTATGCACCGGCCAGCAACCGGGACACCCTGATCCGGTTGCAGAACAACCGGAAGGTCCGCCTGATCAAGGCCGACCAAATCAGCGACGCGCTGAAGGCCGTCGAGGATATGCTGCTGTTCGCGCCGGGCGAGGATTCCCTGTGGCACGAAGCGGGGTTGCTGAACGCCCATCTCGGCAATCTGCGGGCCGCCCTGGTGGCGCTGGGACAATGCCGGGACCTGTCCGGGAGCCCGGTTGACCGGGCTCGAGTCGACCAGCTGATCGCGGAAATTAGCAGCCGGCTGAACTGAGGCCCGCGCGGGCCGTCGAACGACACGCCGGTCGCGTTTGCGAAACCGGCGAAAACGCCTAGATTAACCGCCGGTTTTCCAAGCGCCCGAGCGCGCGCCAAGGAGGGCAGCATGAGCTTTGCCGTAGCAATCCAGATGGACCCGATCGAGAACATCGACATCGACGGCGATTCGACCTTCGCCATGGCCCTCGAGGCCGCGTCGCGCGGACACGGCCTGTTCCACTATCTGCCCCAAGACCTATCCCTGCGCGAAGGCCGTGTCGTCGCCCGGGCCCGGCCCCTGCAGGTGCGCCGCGAGGCCGGCAATCATTTCACCTTCGGCGCGCACGAGACCCTCGACCTGGCGGGTGTCGACGTGGTGCTCATGCGCCAGGACCCGCCCTTCGATATGGCCTACATCACCGCCACCCATATCCTCGAACATGTGCACCCCCAGACCCTCGTGGTGAACGACCCCATCTCCGTGCGTAACGCGCCGGAAAAGCTGTTGGTCACCCATTTCGACGGGATCATGCCGCCGACCCTGATCAGCTCCTCTCACGAGGAAATCACCGCCTTCCGTAACAAGCACAAGGACATCATCGTCAAGCCGCTCTACGGCAATGGCGGGGCCGGGGTATTCCACATCAAGCCCGAAGACGAAAACCTGAACTCCCTGCTGGAGATGTTCGCCGAGATGTTCCGCGAGCCGATTATCGTACAGCGCTACCTGCCCGAGGTGCGCGCCGGCGACAAGCGCATCATCCTGGTCGACGGTGAGCCGGTGGGCGCCATCAACCGGGTGCCCGCCGAGGGTGAGGCGCGGTCCAATATGCATGTCGGCGGCCGGGCGGAGAAGATCGGGCTGACTCCGCGCGAGCGCGACATCTGCGCCACCATCGGGACGACATTGCGCGAGCAAGGGCTGATTTTTGTCGGCATCGACGTGATCGGCGATTACCTAACCGAGATCAACGTCACCTCACCGACGGGCATTCAGGAGATCGACCGGTTCGAAGACACCAACCTGTCGGCCCTGATCTGGGACGCCATCGAGGCCCGGCGCGACAACGTCGCCGGGTGACGGCCCAATGGCTGAGGGGGCCTTCCGACCCTCTCTGAACGAACCTAGTTGGCCGGGAATTCCGACAGGTCCGGCGGGATTCCGTCCGGGCGCTGCAGCAGGCTTTTCTCATCCTCGCCCGCCTTCAGGCGCGCCGACAACTCGTCCGGGTCAAACTTGATGCCGATCGGGTTCTCGGTGAATTCGCCGTTGTCAAAATACTCGGCGAACTGCTCGACGGGGATATTGTCGACCTGAAGCTCGACCTGGTTCTTGTCCGGGTCGAAGTAGTACATCGACGTGGTCGGGCCGTGGTTTATGCAGAATTCGGGCTTGATGTCGTGCTCGTCACGCAGGCGCTCATAGGTGTGCATCAGGTCACCGAGATTCTCATAGGTGAACGCCATGTGATGCATGCCGGCATGGCCGTCCACATGTTCCTTCAGTCCCGGGAAGCCAAGCACCGCGACGCGATGATGCTCATCGTCGTAGGTCACGAAACCGAAAGCGTCGGTCTCGAACATGGCTTCGCCCTCGAGCACGACCTTGTACCAATCGAGCACCGTCTTGGCGCGCTCTGGCGGAGTCCGAAGGACCACGTGCGCCAGTTTTGCGGGCGCGACCTTTCCCCGTTCCTTTGCCGTCTTCGGCATTTTTGCAACCGCGTTCATCGTCATCTCCCGATTCTAAGTGCCTTGTTCGGTAGGCATCGAACGCGCATTGTTGCGCTTACGGACAAAAGATTCAATCGTGCCCGGAACGCAGCATGTCCGGGGAGTGAAGGATCATGTCCGAACGCAAGAAATCGCCGCCGCCGCAGCGCGACACCAAAACGCCCAAGCTGAAAGCCCCACCGGGTGCCACGGACACCCATTTTCACCTCTACGGGCCTGGCAAGCGCTTCCCCTATCACCCAGATGCCCCGCTGATCGTCGAGGATTCGACGCTGGAAGATATGCTCAAGATGCACAACGCGCTCGGCATCGAGCGCGGGGTAATCGTGCATTCCGTTGTGCAGGGCCAGACCTACGAGTATCTGATCAACGCCCTGTCGCGCGAGCCCGAGCGGCTCCGAGGTATCGCGCTGCCGGCGCCAGATATAACCGACCGGGAACTCCAGATCCTGACGGATGTGGGCGTCGTCGGGGCCCGGTTCGCCTACCGCGCCAACCCCGAGATCAATACCGACATCATCGCACGCACTCACGAGTTCGGCTGGCACCCGCAATACTGGTTCCGGGGGCCCGACGAGGCGGCGGCCTGGCGCGAGATCATGCTCGCCTCGCCGGGAAACTTCGTGATCGACCATATGGGCTGGCAGCCCGCCGAACTGGGCATCGACGCGCCGGGCTTCCGGGCCGTGCTCGATTGCATCGACACCGGGCGCTGCTGGGTGAAGATCTCCGGCCCAATGCGCTTCACCAACGGCATGGAACTGCCCTACGAGGACACCTGGCCCTTCGCCAAGGCACTGATCGAGCGGGCGCCCGACCGGGTCATGTGGGGCTCGGACTGGCCGCATCCAGACCATTTCGAGACCATGCCCAACGATGCCGACTTGCTCGACCTGCTGCTCGAATGGGCGCCCGACGAGGCAGTGCGAAAGAAGATCCTCGTCGACAACCCAGCAGAACTGTTCGGATTCCCTGCTATCTAGCTGCCAAAACCGGCCGTTTGTTCTTCTCTCGGTGTGGGGGGCCCTATAGTCGGGGCGGACGGCGAACCGCTGGAGGCCGCCGCGGCCGATGGGCCCGGTGAGGCGCACTCACCCAGACAGATCTGCACACCCCAGTCGCCGGCGGCGTGATGGCCCTTGGCAACTGGCAGGGTATCTTCCTGTTCGAACACCGCAGCCATCCGAGGCCGAGAGAGATCGTGCTGCACCTAACGGACGAACAGGCCCACTGCGCTAGATCACCGCGCCGAACAGCGAGCCGATGGCCGCGGTCGCCGCCATCGCCGCCGCACCCCAGAGCGTGACCCGCGCCGCGGCGGGGAACAGGGGTGCCCCACCCGCCCGCGCAGACACGGCCCCGAGCACCGCCAGGCTGACCAGCGAAGCCAACGAGACGACGGGAATAGCCTGTGCGACCGGCGCCAGCGCCACGGCCACCAGCGGCAAACCCGCACCCACGGCAAAGGTCGCGGCCGAGGTCCAAGCAGCCTGCAACGGGCGAGCGGCCGCCATCTCGAACATGCCGAGCTCATCGCGTGCATGGGCGCCCAGCGCGTCATGGTCCATGAGTTGGGTCGCGACCTCCCGGGCCAAGTCTTCTTCCAGGCCCCGCGCAACGTAGATCTGAGCCAGCTCCTCGCGCTCGGTCTCGGGCGATTCGGCAATGGCCTGGCGTTCGGTTTCCAAATCCGCCCGCTCGGTGTCCGACTGGGAGCTGACCGAGACATACTCGCCCGCCGCCATCGACATGGCACCCGCCGCGAGACCGGCAACACCGGCAATCAGGATGGCATCCCGGTCCGCTGTAGCCGCCGCCACGCCGACGATCAGGCTGGCGGTCGAAACGATCCCATCATTCGCCCCCATAACGGCAGCACGCAACCAGCCGATCCGGTGAATGAAATGATGTTCGAGGCCCCCGCCGACATGACTCATGATTTTCAACCCCTGTTTCGCGCCGCGACCCGGGCCGGGCGAGCGCCATGTAGTCATAGACCGGCGCGCTGTTTACAGTAACCCTCGGAACGCAAACAATACGCTGAGTACCAGATGTCCACTTCAGCCGACCTTCACGATCCGCAGCAAGAACTGATCGACGGGTTCAGTATATTCGCGCCCCCGCCCGGCTTCTACGAAAGCCCCTACCCCTATTACCGGGCCCTGCGCGAGCGCGAGCCGGTGCACGAGAATGCCGACGGATCCTACTACCTGACCCGCTACGAGGATGTCCGTCGCGTTTACCGGACCAAGAGTATGACGTCCGACAAGACCGAGATGTTCACGAAGAAATACGGACCGGGCCCGCTGCTGGAACAGCACACCACGTCGATGCTGTTCAGCGATCCGCCCTATCACACCCGGATCCGGAACCTTCTGCGCCACGCCTTCACGCCGCGCGCGCTTGCACAGCTCGAGCACCGGGTCGTCGACCTGGTCGACAATCTTATCGAACGATGCCGCGAACAGGGCGGGATGGACCTCGTCCTCGATTTCGCGTTTCCCCTGCCCGTCGAGGTGATCTGCTCGATGCTCGGCATCGATACCAGCGAGCGCGAACGGCTCCAGGAATGGTCGCGACTGATCCTGACGCCGCTGGAGCCGACCGCGACACCGGAAATGGTGGCGGAAGGCAATCAGGCGGTGACCGAGTTCAGCGCGTTCCTGCGCGATCTGCTGGCGGAAAAGCGAGTGAACATGGCGCGCGGCGTGCGCGCAGGAGACATCCTGGAAGATCTGATCAATTCCCAGGATTCCGAAGACGACCCGCTGACCGAAGACGAGCTCGTGCAGAATTGCATCCTGCTGCTCAATGGCGGCCACGAGACCACCACGAACCTGGTGGGCAACGGCATGAAGGCCATGTTCGACAGCCCCGACCAGTTGCGGGCGCTGCAGCAGGACCCCTCGCTCATCGGCAGCGCGATCGAGGAAATGCTCCGCTTCGACAGCCCGCTGCAGATCGGCAATCGGGGCATCGCCGAGCCCTTCGAGGTTGGCGGCATCACCCTGACGACCGGTACCCAGGTGCTGACCAGCATCGGCGGGGCAAACCACGATCCGGAAGCCTTCGACAACCCCGACGTCTTCGACATCGCCCGCACACCCAACAAGCACCTGGCCTTTGCCGCCGGCATCCATGCCTGCATCGGTGCCCCGCTGGCACGGATGGAGGGCACCATCGCCATCGGCAAGCTGGTCGCGGCGTTCCCGGAGATCGAGCGCACCGGCCCCGTCAGCCGCGGCGGCCGTGCCCGGTTCCGCGGGCTTACCAGCATGCCCGTATCGGTCTAAGGCGGCAGAACGAGGGACCCCGCACCATGAGCGAGATCTATATTGTCGGCGTCGGCATGACGCCATTCGGCCGGTATCTCGACCGCCCCATCAAGGACATGACCCGGGACGTGATCACCGACGCCCTGGCCGATGCGGGCGCGTCGACAGGCGATATCGAGGCGGCCTGGTTCTCCAATGCCGCACAGGCCATCCTGGAAGGCCAGGGCTCGATCCCCGGCGAGATCGCCCTGCGCAACATGGGAATCCAGGAAATCCCGGTCACCAATGTGGAGAACGCCTGCGCCAGTGCCTCGACCGCGCTGGACATGGCCGCCACATGGCTGCAGGCGGGCCGCGGCGGGATTGCCCTGGCCATCGGTGCCGAGAAGATGTTCCACGAGGACCGGGCGAAGATGTTCTCCGTCTTCGACGGTGGCTGGGACGTGCACGATGTTGACGCGGCCACCGATCGGCTGCTGGCGATGGGCCAGGGGCTGGACGACCCGGACGGGGAAGAGGATACCGGCCAGCGCAGCGTGTTCATGGACGTCTATGCCGCGCTGGCGAAGTTCCACATGAAGTCGTTCGGCACCACCCAGGCGCAGATCGCCGCGGTGGCCGCCAAGAACCATGTGCATTCCCAGCACAATCCGCTGTCCCAGTATCGCGACCCGATGACCGTCGACGAGGTGATGGCGGCCCGCAAGGTGAGCTGGCCACTCACCCTGCCCATGTGCTCGCCGATCTCCGACGGCGCTGCCGCCGCCATCCTGTGCCGGGAAGAAGAGCTCGACCGTTTCGACCGGGCCCGCGCGGTGAAAATCTGCGCCACGGCATTGCGCTCCGGCTCGGACCGCAAGCCCGAAGAGGTGGAACGTCACATCACCCACCTGGCCGCCAGGGATGCCTATGCGCGCGCCGGACTTGGCCCTGAGGACATGGACGTGGCCGAGGTGCATGACGCGACCGCCTTCGCGGAGATCCAGCAGGTCGAGAATCTGAGCTTCTGCGGTTTCGGGGAAGGGGGGCCGCTGACGGAATCGGGCGCCACCAGCCTGGGCGGGCGGATTCCGGTCAACCCGTCGGGTGGGCTCGAATCCAAGGGCCACCCGGTCGGCGCGACCGGCCTGGCACAGATATACGAGCTCACCACCCAGCTGCGCGGGGAGGCGAAGGGCCGCCAGGTCGACGGCGCAAGGTTCGCGATCGCGGAAAACGGCGGCGGTTTCCACGGCATCGAGGAGGCCGTAGCCTGCGTCACCATTCTCGGACGCGACTAATCCGGACGGCCAATGCTGCGCCCATATTGCGCAGCATTTTCTGCGGCATAAAATATATTGTGCGACGCAACAAGCCGCGCGTGACGCGCTTCTTCTGTGCCTTTCAGGAATTGCTGCGGTGCGGCAATCTGCCGCCTAGGCGTGGGGCACGGCGCCCTGGATGACGATGCGGTGCATCAGGCGATGGTCGGTGTAGTCGAACAGCGCATAGTGCAGCGACAACCGGTTGTCCCAGACCGCCAGATCGTTGGTTTTCCACTTGTGGCGGTACTGGAATTCGGGCGTCCGCAGGTAGTCGAACAGGTAGCGCAGCAGGAAATCGCTCTCGCGCCGGTCCATGTCCTTGATGAAGGCCGTCATGGATTCGTTGACGAAGAGCCCCTTCTTGCCGGTGACCGGGTGGGTGCGGATGACCGGATGCAGGGCCGGAATATAGTGCTTCCGCTCCTCCAGAAGATGATCGGTCCCCTTGTCGGCCTCGTACATTTCCGGACGCACATGCACGCCGTAGGGCTGGTTCGAATCGTGATAGGCCTCGAGGCCCTCGAGGTGGGCCCTCATGCGGTCCGACAGCGCCTCGTAGGCGGCCGCCATGTTGACCCGGACCGTGTCCCCGCCGCGCGGGGGAATATCCTTGGCGTAGAGCACCGTGCCCATGGTCGGGCGCTCGGTCCCGGCGAAATCCGTGTGCCAGAGGTCCCGGGTCACGTGGGGCGGGTTTTCGACATCGTATTCGAGGATGTCGATCTCGGGATTGTCCTTGCTCTTCTCGAACCCCGACACGGCAGCCGGTTGGGGTTCGCCGAAGCGGCGCGCGAACGCGACCTGCTGGTCGGGTGTCAGGTCCTGGTCACGAAACACGATCACGGTGCGGTCGAGCAGGGCCTCGTGAATTTCGTCGAACTGGCGGTTCGTCAAATCCTGCGAGAGGTCGATCCCCTCGATGATGGCGCCGCAGGCGGGCGACATTTCGGTGACGTTGATGGTTTCATAGGCCATGATTCTTCTCCGTGATCCCCGCGATATTGTGGACAACGCAGGCACCCGGAACAAGCCGAAACTGGCCAGCGCACCTATTGTTCGGGCGGTTTGATCATGCGACCCAGGTTCTGGCCGCCGAAGATATGGATGTGGAAATGGGACACTTCCTGGCCGCTGTCCGGGCCGTGGTTGGCCAGGATCCGGTAGCCCGGATCGGCCAGCCCCAGCTCGCGCGCAACATCGCCGACCGCCCGGACGAAGCCGGCGATCTCGGCCTCCGAGGCGTTTGCCGAGAAATCGTCGCTCGACACATACGGACCTTTCGGGATCACCAGCACGTGGACCGGCGCCTGGGGCGCGATGTCGTTGAACGCCAGCGCATGTTGGCTCTCATATACCTTGTCGCAGGGAATCTCGCCGCGCAGGATTTTCGCGAAGATATTCTCGTTGTCATAAGCCATCTATTTCTCCCGGCTCGACTTCTCGTCCAGGCCCGAAACGCCCCGACGTTCGGCCAGTTTCGCCCACACATCCTCGGGCCGCACGCCGGCATCGGCCCACAGCACGCACAGATGGTAGATCAGGTCCGCGCTCTCCGACGCCAGCGCATCGGGGCCCTCGTTCAGGGCGGCGATGATGGATTCGACCGCCTCCTCGCCCACCTTCTCGGCAATCTTGCCGGTGCCGCGCGCGAGAAGCTGCGCGGTGTAGGAACTGTCGGGATCGCCGCCGCGTCGCGATTCGATGACCGCGTAAAGCGCATCCACGATGTCGGCTGTCGGATTATCGGCCATCATGAAGTCTCCGTCTCGCCGTCGCTCGAAACCGGCCGCACGGGGACACCCGCGGCGGCCATGTGTGCCTTCGCCTCGCCCAGCGAATGTTCGCCGAAGTGGAAGATCGAGGCTGCCAGCACCGCAGAAGCATGACCGTCGCGCGCGCCTTCGACAAGATGGTCGAGGGTGCCCACGCCGCCCGAGGCGATCACCGGGATCGACACGGCATCGGCGATCGCGCGGGTCAGTCCGACATCGAAGCCGGACTTGGTGCCGTCGCGGTCCATCGAGGTCAGCAGGATTTCGCCGGCGCCATAACCTTCCATGCGCTGCGCCCATTCAACCGCATCGATGCCCGTCGGGTTACGGCCTCCATGGGTGAACACCTCCCATTTCGCAGGCGCGCCGTCATCATGCACCGCCTTGGCGTCAATGGCGACGACGATACACTGGGTGCCGAACTTCTCGGCGGCTTCGCGCACGAACTCCGGATTGTTCACCGCGGCCGTGTTGATCGACACCTTGTCGGCCCCGGCCAGGAGCAAACGGCGGATATCCTCGACCGTGCGCACCCCGCCGCCCACCGTCAGCGGCATGAAACAGGCTTCCGCCGCGCGCGCGACCACATCGAAGATGATGTCCCGGTCCTCGTGGCTGGCGGGGATGTCGAGAAAGCACAGCTCGTCGGCCCCGGCCCGGTCGTAAATCTGGGCCTGCTCCACCGGATCGCCGGCATCGCGCAGGTCGACGAAATTGACGCCCTTCACCACGCGTCCGTCCTTTACGTCGAGGCAGGGAATAATACGCACCTTGAGCATCAGCCCGCCTCCCGCAACCGGCGCAGGGCATCGGCCAGGTCGATGCGGCCATCATAGATCGCGCGCCCGGAGATCACGCCGGCGATGCCGCGATCGGACCCGTCGCCGGCATACGGCAGAAACGCCTCCACGTCGGCCAGCGAGGAGACCCCGCCCGACGCGATCACGGGAATGTCCACCGCCTTCGCCAGAGCCACTGTAGCGTCCACGTTCGGGCCCTCCATGGCGCCGTCCCGGTCGATATCCGTGTAGATCAGGGTCGCCACGCCGGCATCCTCGAACCGCCGGGCCAGCTCGTCGGCCGCCAGGTCGGAGGTCTCGGCCCAGCCCTCGACCGCGACGCGGCCGCCGCGCGCATCGATGCCGACGGCGACGCGGCCGGGATGGATAGCGCAGGAACCGATGACCAGATCAGGATCCTTCACCGCCGCGGTGCCTAGGATCACCCGGTCGACACCGTCGGCGAGCCAGCCTGCAACATGGTCGGCAGTGCGAATGCCCCCTCCCAGCTGCACCTGCACACCCGCCGCGTGCGTCACATCGAGAATGCCGCGCACCGCATCGCCGTTGACCGACTGGCCGTCGAAGGCGCCGTTCAGATCAACGATGTGCAACCAGTCGGCCCCCGCCTCGACGAAGGCGCGGGCCTGGTCGGCCGGGCTGTCGTTGAAGACAGTCGCGGCGTCCATGTCGCCGCGCAGCAGGCGAACACAGGCGCCGTCCTTCAGGTCTATGGCTGGAAACAGGATCATGGCCGGCCCGCTCAGAGGTTTTTCGTGTAAAAATAGCCTTCGATATACTCACCAGCCACGCGCACGTAGTTGGGGTGGGTGCCCCAGCGCACATAGCCGCTTTCCTCGAACAGCTGGATGGCCCGCTCCTGGGTGGCGCGGACATCGAGATTGAGCACGGTATAGGCCTCGCGGCGCGCCAGTTCCTCGCAAGCACCCAGGATGGCCGGCGCCAGCCCGTGACCGCGCGCCCACGGCGACAGGAAGAAGGTCGAGACGTTGACCGCGAAGGACTGGGATTCGGCGCTCCCGCGCGGACGGTTGAGCTGCGCCGCACCGGCGATCACCCCGTCCAGACGGCCGACGAACACCGTGCGGCCCGGCACCAGCAGGTTGCCGCGCCAATAAGCTTCCATGACGTCCCGGCGCGGCGGCGTCAGCCAGCCGAAACCGCCGCCCGCCACGATCGCCGCCTCTGCCGCATCGCACAGATCCGCCAGATCGTTGCCGCGAAACTCGGCCAGGCGCTCCACCAGGATATCGGTCATGGCGACCACCCCAGGAAGGCCGTGATCAGCGCCAGCCCGGTGTGCTGGCTCTTCTCGGGATGGAACTGGGTTCCGATCATGTTGTCGCGTCCGACCACGGCGGTAAACGTGCCGCCATAATCGACCGTCGCCAGCACGTTGCCCGGCGCGCGCGCGGCCAGGTGATAGCTGTGCACGAAATAGGCGTGAGGGCGCGGGTCGGCGAAGTTCGCCAGCAGCGGGTGATCGGCCGCCCGGATGTCGAGCTCGTTCCAGCCCATGTGAGGAATCTTGAGCGCCGGATCGTCGGGCGCGATCGGCACTACCTCGCCGGAGATCCAGTCGAAGCCCGGCGTCTCGCCATGCTCCAGGCCGCGGCTCGCCATCAGCTGCATGCCCACGCAAATCCCGAGGAACGGCCGCGCCTTGTCGATCACGGCCGCCTGCAAGGCGTCCAGCATGCCGTCGCGGGCCGCAAGCCCGTCGCGGCAATCGCGGAACGCCCCGACGCCCGGCAGCACGACCCGGTCGGCCCCGGCCACGGTGTCGGCATCCTCGGTCACGATGATTGCGCGATCGAACTCGGCCTCGCTGGCCGCACGCTCGAACGCCTTGGCGGCCGAGCGCAGATTGCCCGACCCGTAGTCGATGATCGCGACGGTTTCCATGGCCCTAGACCGCACCACGCAGGTAGCGCATTTCGGCATCGCGCAGGCGCCGCCCCGCGACCGCGCCGCGCTCGAAGAAATCCCGCCGGGCCAGCACCCGCCGGCGCCAGTCGTTGGCCCACAGGCCGATCGCCACCTGCAGCACGCCGGACAGGGCGAATTCACCCGCATCGGTCAGGCTAGCGCCGATCGCCAGCCCGCTGACCACGGCCGACAGGACCAGCAGGACGATCGCCGTCCGCCACATGCCGTGCCACAGGGCCCAGAGCGGGCCGAAGAAGAATGCCGGCCAGCAGAATCCCTCCTTGACGAAGGTCGCATCGCCATCCGCCGCGCCGGACCAGGCCCGCGTGTGCACCGTATAAAGCTTCTCACCCACCGCTCAGTCCTCCCGCGCCATGCGGAGCTTGAGCTCCGTCGTCGAGAAGATGCGCAAGTCAGGCAGGAAGGATTCCTTCCGCAGGAACCGCACGTCGCGCTTCGTCACCGGCCCCACGAACATCAGCTTGTGGCTGACGCTGTAGCGGGCCTGCGCAATGCCGAAGATTTTCTGCAGGATGTAGAAGGTCAGATAGTGGTTGTCGACGACGGCGCGCACCGGCGTTTCCGAGCGGCGCACCACATGAATCAGGTCGAGATTGAACAGCTTGTCGCCATTGACCGGCGAATGGCGGTCGGGCCCGTCGGAGAACACGAAGTCGAACGGCCGGCCGGGCAGCTCAGCATACTGGACCCCGCGGAAACACTTGTAGAATCCGTCCACCTTGGGGCTGTGGATCAGGTCGACCACGCTGCGCACCTCGTCCGGCAGGCGCTTGCCCGCCACCTCGAACCAGTCCCGGTCGTCCTCCATGGACGTGACCCGGCCCAGCTCGCCGCCATCCTCAGCGGCATTCTCGATAAGCGCACACGCCAGCACGACCGTCGAAATCCCGGTGCCGCATTCAAGGATCTCGCGCGGCCGATAGGCCCGGACCTGCTCGTAGAGCGTCAGATAATCCGAATAGGACGCGCCGGTGACGGCCGTGCCCGCCGCCGCACGGGTCATCAGGTCCCACAGCGTCGTGTTGCGGCGCAGGATCGCCTCGGCCCGGCGCGCCCGGCGGGCCACCATCCGGTCGACCATCCATTTCCGGGCCCGCACCAGCGGGCCGTAGGCAGCCGCGCTCACCGCCGTCGGCACCGCGCCGGGCGTGTGTTCGGATCGGCGGGCCGGAGTGCCGCCAGTCGGGGTCCCGATTTCGTTCATCGTCCGCTGCCGTTCGGCCATTCGGCCGTCAGTTCAACAACCGGCCCGCCGTCTAGTCCAGCGAGCCGCCCAATACACCCTTCGTCGACGGCACATCGTCGGCGCGCCGGGGATCGATCTCCGCGGCGATACGCAGGGCGCGGGCGAGACCCTTGTAGCAGGACTCGACCATGTGATGGTTGTTCTCGCCGTACAGCGTCGCGACATGCAGCGTCAGGCCCGCCGACTGGGCGAAGGCCCGGAACCATTCCTGGAACAGCTCGGTGTCCATGTCGCCCAGTTTCGGGCGGGTGAAGGCCACCTTCCAGACCAGGAAGGGCCGGTTCGACGCGTCGAGCGCGACCCGGGTCAGGGTTTCGTCCATCGGCACCAAGGCGTCGCCATAGCGGCGAATGCCGCGCCGGTCGCCCAGGGCCAGACTGATCGCCTCGCCGACGGCGTAGCCGCTGTCCTCGGTCGTGTGGTGAAAATCGATGTGCAGGTCACCCTTCGCGCGCACGGTCAGGTCGATCAGGCTGTGCCGCGAAAGCTGCTCGAGCATGTGATCGAGGAAACCGATTCCCGTTTCCACGTCATAGGCGCCGGTTCCGTCGAGGTTCACCGCGACGGAAATGTCGGTCTCCTTCGTCGTGCGCACCACTTCGGCGGTCCGTTGTTCACCGTCCTTGCGCGCGGGAAGCTCTTGAACACTCATCGTTTTCTCCTGCAAACCGGTTTTGGGCCGAATGCGGCGCCTAAATAGCAGCGAACCGCGCCCGGCGCCATCCCGGAAGCCAATCGCTGCGAAGTGGATTGCGGAACGCGCGGAATTGCGCATCATGCGCGAACCCGGATTTTCGCCCTGTCCTGTCCACGATGAACACCTTGCCCGGGCGCGCCCGTGCCTTTTCCAACGGAGATATCCTACTCAAGGCCGGCGCCGACGCCGAGCTCAGCTTCGTCATCCTGTCCGGGCGCGTGGAGCCGCGCAACGCCGCCTCGCTTCACATTGGCGAAAACCAGAGCGCGTCCGGCGGCAACGACACGCCCTTCCGATTCATCATCGACGTAAAGGCCTAGGCGGGTTTCCGGCCCCGGCCCGCGCGCCCTGCGGGCTTGATCCGGCCCCGCAGCACCCCAAATGAAACCTCTCGGCCATTGCGCCGCGCGGCCGGATACGGCAGGACTCCCCGACCACGGGCTTCCGTGCCCGGCAACCACGAACGCAGCAAGACCATGATCGCAGCACATGACGACGACCGCATTCCGACCTGGCACGGCACCACCATCCTGTCGGTCCGCAAGGGCGACCAGGTGGTGATTGCCGGCGATGGCCAGGTCTCCCTCGGCCAGACCGTGATCAAGGCCAGCGCGCGCAAGGTCCGGCTGCTGGGCGACGGCAGCGTGATCGCCGGCTTCGCCGGGGCCACCGCTGACGCCATGACCTTGTTCGAGCGCCTTGAGGCCAAGCTCGAGCAGCATCCCGGACAGCTGACCCGCGCCTGCGTCGAGCTGGCGAAGGACTGGCGGACCGACCGCTATCTGCGCCGGCTCGAGGCCATGATGGCCGTCGCCAGCAAGGAAACCTCGCTCGTGCTGACCGGCACCGGCGATGTGCTGGAGCCCGATGACGGCATCATAGCCATCGGCTCGGGCGGCAATTACGCGCTCGCCGCGGCGCGTGCGCTGGTTGGCCGGGAGGACCTCGGCGCCCTCGAGATCGCCGAACAGGCGATGGCAATCGCGGCCGGTATCTGCGTCTACACCAACACCAACGTGACCATCGAAACCCTCTGATTGAAGCCCCATGACCAACTTTTCCCCGCGTGAGATCGTCTCCGAGCTCGACCGGTTCATCGTCGGCCAGAACGACGCCAAGCGCGCCGTCGCCATCGCGCTGCGCAACCGCTGGCGCCGCCAGCAGCTGCCCGAGGATCTGCGCGAGGAAGTGCTGCCCAAGAACATCCTGATGATCGGCCCGACCGGCGTCGGCAAGACCGAGATCTCGCGCCGGCTCGCCCGCCTCGCCAACGCGCCCTTCATCAAGATCGAGGCAACCAAGTTCACCGAGGTCGGCTATGTCGGCCGGGACGTGGAATCGATCGTCCGCGACCTGGTCGAGCAAGCCATCATGATGACGCGCGAGAACCGCCGGAAAGAGGTCGTCGCCCAGGCCGAATACAATGCCGAGGCCCGCGTCCTCGACGCGCTAGTCGGCGAGACGGCGAGCGAGTCCACCCGCGCCTCGTTCCGCGAGAAACTGCGCGCCGGCGAGCTCGACGACAAGGAGATCGAGATCGATGTGGCGGATTC
The DNA here is from genome assembly GCA_002727315.1 of Alphaproteobacteria bacterium. Classification (GTDB taxonomy): domain Bacteria; phylum Pseudomonadota; class Alphaproteobacteria; order UBA6615; family UBA6615; genus UBA8079. Next base: position 179,757 of record PBWR01000007.1, on the reverse strand, counting down.
CGGCGGCGGCATGCCGACCATGGAAATCCCCGGCATGCCCGGCGCCCAGATGGGCATGATCAATCTCAACGACATGCTGGGCAAGGCCTTCGGCCAGCAGACCAAGCCGCGGCGCATGACCGTGGCGGAAAGCTACGACGTGCTGATCGGCGACGAGGCCGACAAGCTGCTGGACGAGGACAAGCTGGTGCAGGAGGCGCTCAAGTCGGTCGAGGACAATGGCATTGTCTTCCTCGACGAGATCGACAAGATCACCGCGCGCTCGGACCGGCAGGGCGCCGATGTCAGCCGCGAAGGCGTGCAGCGCGACCTTCTGCCCCTGATCGAGGGCACCACCGTGGCCACCAAGTACGGCGCGGTGAAGACCGACCATATCCTGTTCATCGCCTCGGGCGCGTTCCACCTGGCCAAACCGTCGGACCTGCTACCAGAGCTGCAGGGCCGACTGCCGATCCGTGTCGAGCTCAAGGCGCTAACTCGCGAGGATTTCGGCCGCATCCTGCGCGAGCCGGAAAACAGCCTGATCCGCCAGTACACAGCCCTGATGGAAACCGAGGGCGTGACCCTGAACTTCACCGAAGATGCGATCGACACGCTGGCCGAGATGTCAGCCGAGATCAATCAGTCGGTGGAGAATATCGGCGCACGGCGCCTGCACACGGTGCTCGAGCGCCTGCTCGACGAGATCAGCTTTTCCGCCCCCGACCGGGACGGCGAGGAGATCACCATTGACGAGGCGATGGTCCGCGAGCGGCTGGAAGAGCTGACCAAGAACGCGGATTTGTCGAAGTTCATCCTGTAGCGTCTGTCCCCGCGTCATGCGCGGACTTGATCCGCGCATCTCATTTTCGCACCTGCTTTCCCCCCGGACCAGCACCGTCGTAGACTGGCGACAACCAACAAGCACACCCGTCCAATACTCCAGGGGGAGAGACCACCATGCAGATACCCACAAAAATCGTCGATCTTTCGATGGCACTGGACAACGACACCGTCGTCGACCCGGAAATCATGCGCCCGAAGATCCAGTACGTGAACCAGGAGGAAAACGCCGAGGCGATGGCGAGCTTCTTCCCGGGCATGAAGGCGGTCGACCTGCCCGACGGCGAGGGCTGGGCCTGGGAGATCGTCACCCTGACGACCCACAACGGCACTCATATCGACGCACCCTGGCACTATCATTCCCACGACAAGGACGGGAACCCGATGCAGACCATCGACGATCTGCCGCTCAGCTGGTTCTACCGCCCGGCCGTGAAGTTCGATTTCCGCCACTTCGATGACGGCTACATCGTCCAGCCGTCCGACATCGAGGCCGAGCTCAAGCGCATCGACTACGAACTGCAGCCGCTCGACATCGTGCTCGTGAACACCCGGGCGTCGGAGTATTACGGCACCGAGGAATACCTGACCCGCGGCATCGGCATGGGCAAGGATGCGACGCTCTATCTGACCCGCGATCACGGAGTGCGGGTGACGGGCATCGACGCCTGGGGCTGGGACGCGCCCTTCGCGCTACAGCAGGAAACCTATGCCCGCGACAAGGACGCCCATGCCGTCTGGCAGGGGCACTGGGCGGGCATCGAGCAGCCCTACTGCCACATGGAGAAGCTGCTCAACCTCGAGACCCTGCCCGACCACGGGTTCATGGTCAGCTGCATGCCGTGGAAGATCAAAGGCGCGTCGGGCGGCTGGATCCGCTGCGTCGCGATGATGTTCGACTGATTTTCAGGAGATGCGCGGACCAAGTCCGCGCATGACGGAGCTCAGGGACCCTAGAATAAGTCCCCTCTGAGCCGCGCCAGCATGGCGGTGGCGTCCTGCTCTGACATATCCGCGATCTTCTCGGCCAGCGTGTTGGCAAGTTCCGTGTGGGTCGGGGTCAGCCCCGACGTGTCGACCGTGATCTTCGGGTGTGACACACGGGCGAGGCGGTGCATCTCCTCGTAATCGTCCCAGATCAGGTTGAAGTACTCGCAGATCTGCACCACCAGCGCCTCGGTCGGCCGGCCGCGATGCCCGTGTTCCAGCGACGACAGGTAGGCCGGTGAGAGCTCCAGGTCCGCTGCCATCGCCTTCAGGGTCAGGCCACGCTCCGCGCGCAGCGCGCGCACCTTGTCGCCGAACGGGGTCATGACCGGCCGCCCCCCTTGCCATCGCGCTTGCGCCGGAGCAGCACATAGAACGCCCCGTCGCCGCCATGCTGGGGCTGGGCCCGGGTGAAGGCCAGCACATGGGCGCGGCACGGCGGCTGGTTGAGCCAGCCGGGCAGGCGTTCGCGGAGCACGCCGGAGCCCTCACGCGAGCCGCGGCCGGTGATGACCAGCAGCATCCGGCGGCCCGAGGCCGCGCTCGAGGCAATGAAATCGGTCAACGCCGCATGGGCCGCGTCCTGATAGTGGCCATGCAGATCGAGGTGGCCGTCGATGGGAAGCTTGCCGCGCCGGAACCGGTCGGCCGTGCGCCGGTCGACACCGGCAAACTCACCGGCGGCAATCTCGGGCGGCGGCGCGGGACGCGCCGGGGCCGGGCGCGGTGCAACCGGGGGTCTGGCGCGGGCCTTCTTCGCCGGTTTGCCCGGCGCGGGTTTCGTCATCGGCGCAGACGATTTCGGCACCGGCTTCTTGTTCTTCAGGGGCTCGGCATCCTTGAGGGCGCGGCGGAACAGTTCCGCATCGTCCTCCTCGGGTGCGCCGGAGGTCATAACCGCCCTCAGTCGTCGACGATGACGATGTGCAGCCGCCGCGGCCCGTGCGCGCCCAGCAGGAGCGTCTGCTCGATATCGCCCGAGCGCGACGGCCCGGTGACGAAGTTCACCGTGCGCGGCGGCAGGCCCGCGCGGCCCGAATCTGGATCGTTGGCCTGTTCGCGGACCGCATCGAACACGTCCTCATAGGATTTGACGACCCGGCTCGCCGGGAGGACGACCACATGGGTCTCGGGAATGAAGTTCAGGGTCGAGGGGTGCGCCGGGCCGGAGAACATGGCGAGTGTTCCCGTCTCCGCCACGGCCGAAGGGGCCGAGGTGATGCTGACCTGGTCAGCCTCCACGGGTGTTCCGCGGCGGATTTCGAGCAGCTCGTTGTCGGACCAGGGCGCAGCATCCAAATCCGTATCCGGCGCCATGACCACCTCCGAGGGCAGGTTCGCGCCACGCAGATACTCGGCCACCGCCTCGGGCACCTCGGACATGTCCGACACGCGCTGGGTGGTGGCGAAGACGTTCTGGGCCATCTCCTCGAACAGATCGACCAGGCTTGCCTGATCTTTATTGGTGCGCTCCGGCACGATGTTGCGTGCATGGCCGTCGATCCGCGCGCGCAACGTCGCGGCAGTGTCCGCATCGACCGGCTTGTCACGACCGAGCGAACGGCGCAGCGACGACAGGATTTCCTCGCGCCCGCTCATGCCCCCGCCCTCGCGTCCGGTCGCTCCCCGGCGCGCCAGCGCGCCTGGAAGGTGCGGCCCTGGGGTGCCGGCAGCTCGCGATACTTGGTCCAGCCCTTGGCCAGCGGCACCGAGGACAAGCGGCCGCGCTTGCGGCCCATCCAGGCGAGCATGCGCATGTCGATATTGGTCAGGAACTGGTACAGCCGCGGCCGCTTGGCGAGGAACGCCCACAGGCCGATGCCGAGCCGGGCCGAGCCCGGCGAAAGGTGGTTCTCGAACTCCCGCTCGCGCCAATGGCGCATCATCTTGGGCAGCGGGATATGCATCGGGCACACCTCTTCGCAGCGCCCGCAGAAGGAGGAGGCGTTGGGCAGGTGGCCCGCCTCATCGACCCCCAGCAGGCCGGGCGACAGGACCGAGCCCATCGGCCCGGGATAGACCCAGCCATAGGCGTGTCCGCCGACCGATTGATAGACCGGGCAGTGGTTCATGCAGGCGCCGCAGCGGATGCAGCGCAGCATCTCCTCGAACTCGGTGCCGAGCATGTCCGAGCGACCATTGTCGAGCAGCACGACGTGGTACTGCTCCGGCCCGTCGGGGTCGCCCTCGCGCTTCGGGCCGGTCGAGAGGGTGGTGTAGCTGGAAAATTCCTGGCCTGTGGCCGAACGTGCCAGCACCCGCAGGATGGTCGCGGCATCCTCCAAGGTCGGCACGATCTTCTCCAGGCTCGCCAGCACGATATGCACCTTGGGGATCAGCTGGGACAGATCGCCATTGCCCTCGTTGGTGACGATGATCGACGAGCCGGTCTCGGCGATCAGCAGGTTCGCGCCGGTGATCCCGACCTCGGCCTCGAAATACTTCTTGCGCAGGATGGTGCGCGCCTCGTCGAGCAGCGTCGGCGGCTCGTCGAGCACACGGTCCGGATCGAGCTCGGTGTGGTTTTCCCGGAAGCTCGCCTCGACCTGTGCCTTGGTCAGGTGGACGGCCGGCGCGATGATGTGGCTCGGCCGCTCGCCGCGCAGTTGGATGATGTATTCGCCCAGGTCGGTCTCGACGGGTCGGATGCCGTTCGCCTCGAGCACGTCGTTGATGTCGATCTCCTCGCCGATCATCGACTTGCCCTTGTTGACGGTCTTGGCGTCGACCGACTTGCAGATGTCGAGGACGATCTGCTGGGCATCGGCGGCCGTCCGCGCCCAGTGCACATGACCGCCCGACGCGCGGACCCTCTCCTCATAGGCCTCGAGATAGAAATCGAGATGTTCGAGCGTGTGGTTCTTGATGTCGCGGCCGCGGTCGCGCAGCGCATCGAACTCCGGAAGATTGTCGCGCGCCGTCGAGCGACCCTCGACGAAGTGCCCTCGCGCCTTGTTGAGCGCTTCCTGCAGATCCGCATTGGCCAGCTGCTCGCGGGCGTTGGCCTTGAAGTTTCGGCTGGTGACCGGGTGAGTGGCGTGCTGCTCAGTCATCTGCAAGCTCTCCGATGGCGGGCTCGTCGCCCATCCCCGCCAGCACCTCGGCCACGTGACGGACGCGCAAATTGGCGCCGTCGCGCTGCAGCTTGCCGGCCATGTTCATGAGACAGCCCATATCGCCGGCGAGCAGGGTCTCGGCGCCGGTCTCGACGATCCGGTTCATCTTGTTGGAGACCATGTTGTTGGAGATGTCGGGATACTTGACGCAGAAGGTGCCGCCGAACCCGCAGCACACATTGGCGTCCTCCAGTTCGCGCAGGTGCAGGCCCGAGACGCCGGACAGAAGACCGCGCGGCTGGGCGTGAATACCGAGCTCGCGCAGGCCCGAGCAGCTGTCGTGATAGGTGACGGTGCCCTCGAACGCGGCCTCCACCGACGTCACACCGAGCACATCGGTCAGGAACGAGACCAGCTCATGGGTGCAGCCGGCCAGGTCCGCGGCGCGCGCCGACCATTCGGGATCGTCGGCCAGCAGTTCAGGATAGTGCTTCATGATCATGCCGGCGCAGGACCCGGACGGCGCGACCACATGGTCATAGCCCTCAAAGGCCGCGATCACCTGCCGGGCGATATCGATCGTGTCCTTCCGGTCGCCGGAATTGTAGGCCGGCTGGCCGCAACAGGTCTGGGCCTCGGGCACCTCGACGGTGCACCCGGCATCCTGCATCAGCTTCACCGCGGCGAAACCTACGCTCGGCCGAAACAGATCGACCAGACAGGTTACGAACAGGGCGACACGGGGCCCATCGGTCATCACGCTCTCCTCCGATTTGTGTCCTGTTTAGCACATTCCGGGCCCCATCAAAGGGCTCGCGGAGACCGCGTCAGCCGGTCGGCACGAGGCTTCCCGGCACCAGGATGTAATAGGCGCCCCGGCTCTTCATGCGGCCGGCCATATCGAGGGCCTTGCGGCCCGTGCCCCAATAGAAATCGCCCCGCACCACGCCGCGGATCGCGTTGCCCGTATCCTGCGCCAGCATCAGGCGTTGCAGCCGCGCGGCGCCGGCCGGGTGCTCGGCATCGAGCCAGACCGGGGCGTTGAGGGGCATGTAGGACGGGTCGACCGCCAACGAACGGCCGGCCGTCAGCGTCACCCCTGCCGCACCGATCGGGCCGCCGCTATCGAGTTCGCGAAAGAAGATAAACCGCCGGTTCACCGCCAAGGTGTCGCGCATCAGCTCGGGGTTGGCCTGCAACCAGCTACGAATATCTTCCCAGCCCGCGCGCCCGGCGTTGAGTTCGCCTCGCTCGATCAGCCAGCGGCCGACGGAGCCGTAATTGTGGCCGTTATGGCCGGCGAACCCGATCCGGGTCCGGGTGCCGTCGGGCTCGGCGACGATGCCAGAGCCCTGGACCTGCAGGATGAAAACGTCGAGTGGATCGCGCGCCCAGAAAAGCACGTCCGCACTCTCGTCCAGCGCCCCCTGGTCGATCTCCCCGCGCTTGCGGTACGGCACCAGGCGTCCGTTCTCGACGCGCCCGACGATGTTTTTGCCGTCCAGGGACGGATCGAAATTCCCGAGGCGGACCGACACATGGTCGCGCGGCAGAGCGAAGATCGGCTCGTTGTATTCGGGCGACCGCGCCCGCGCGGCGTCCACGATCGGTTCGAAGTATCCGGTGAACAATCCGCCGTCCCCGGCGCCGCCGGACACATGCAACGCGACAAACCGCGCCTCGAGGAACCCGCGCAGGGCCGCCGTGTCTCCGGCCGGTACCCGGGCAAGATTGGTACAAATGGCGCGCCAGTCGGCCGCCGTTCCGGCCGCGGGTCCGACGGCCCGATCATCGGGCAGGGCGGCGATCCGGTCACAGGACTGGCGCCACGCCGGTAAGGCGGCGGCCAGATTGTCCTGTTCCCAGCCGGGAAGCGAGGCCACGGCAACCGGTGTGTAGGTCGCCGCGGTTTCAGGTTCGGGTTTGGGTTCTTTCGTCAATTCGCAGGCCGCCAGCACAATCATGCCGGTCAGCAGCAACAGCCGCCTGCAGCCGCCCCGGCTCAGTTCGGGGCCTCGGTCGCGACAAGGGTCCAGTTCGGATTGCGCGAACGGGTGTTGCGGGCGAACGTCCAGATGTCGGTCACGGTCGCGACCTTGCTCGGGTCACCCGAAACGGGCTCGCCGGCGGCATCGCGTACCACTTCGATCTGCTCGGTCACGATCTTGACCGTGACGAAGGCCACGCGACCGTCCATGTTCGCTTCCAGCACATCGGCCTCGCGAATGCCCACCAGGGTCATCTCCATGGTTTCGCCCTTGCCCTCGCGATCGACAATGGCGCCGGCGAAGTTCTCGTAGACCTCGTCGCTGAGAAGCGGGCGCAGGGTTTCGCGATCACCATTGGCAAAGGAGGTGACGATCATTTCGAATGCGGCGCGGACACCGTCCAGGAAATCCGACACGGAAAAGCCCGAATCGGCGCGCTGAATATCCTTCAGGCTGTCGCCGGCGGGGCTGTTGTCCGGAATATCGCTTTCCTCGACCGTGCGGTCGGGCAGCGCCACGACCTTGTCGTCGTCCTGCGCCTCGCGCGGGCCAGCGGGGCCGGACTCGCGGCCGGAATAGGGGTCCTGCGGCGGACGCTCATGCCCTGTCCGCTTGCCCAGAACGCCGCGCAGGCGAAACACCAGGAAGGCCGCCACCATCGCGAGAAGGACTATATCTAGAAATGCCACGCCGTTTTCCGTCCGAAGGGTGCCCCGGCGCCGAAAATTGCCCCGCAAAAGCGTGGCGCGGCGTCGAAGCGGGTTGCTCGCCGTATCGACCGTACCAACATTACGTTCTTGCTCCACACGATACCAGTGGCGGTTGCAAGCTCCGGTCGCCGGGCGGCCCAGTCTCTGTTATCACCTAGATAGGGGTAACTCCATGAAAGAACAAGAATGCCGATCCTGATTCTGGCCCTGTTCATCGGCATCCCGCTGATAGAGATCTACCTGTTTATCCAGGTTGGCGGCTGGGTCGGTGTCTGGCCGACGATCGGGCTGGTCGTCCTGACCGCGTTCATAGGAACGACACTGCTGCGCCAGCAGGGCCTGGCAACCCTGGCGCGTGCCCAGTCGGAGCTTGACCAGGAGCGGCTCCCGGTCCGCGAACTGTTCGACGGGGTCTGCCTTGTCTTTGGCGGCGCGCTGCTCCTAACACCGGGCTTCCTGACCGATGCGTTCGGCTTCGCGCTCCTGCTTCCACCTCTGCGCGCCATCCTCGGGCGCGGTGTCTGGGCCGCCATGGCGCGGTCGCGCAACGTTGATTTTTCCGTGTACGGGGCCCGTTCGGGGCCGCGTCCGGGTGGCGGGCCGGAGCCCGGCGGACCGGTGATCGACGGGGAAGAGTTCGGCGTCCGGCGCGACGAGGAGGACGGCCAACCACCGCGCCTCCGAGAGCGGCGATGATTCTCCGCCGGCGCGGTTGTCGGCGGCGGGGCATCGTGTTAGCCAAGGCGCCATCTTCCCGGCGCCAGTGCGCGAATTGAAACGGACAACACCATGAGTGACGAAAACGCAGGTCAGCCCGATCCTAATCTGGATGCCGCCCAGGGCCCCGGTGGCGCGCCGATGATGATGGTCAACGCGCAGTATGTGAAGGATCTCTCCTTCGAGAATCCGAACGCTCCACAATCCCTTTCCCAGCAGGGCGAGCCCAACGTCCAGATCGCGATCGACGTGAACGCCGAACAGGTGGCGGACAAGGCCTTCGAGGTCTCGCTCACCCTGCGTGCCGAGGGCACGGCCGGTGAGTCTCAGCTGTTCATCGTCGAGATCGCCTATGCCGGCATCTTCTCACTCGGCGAAGTGCCCGACGAGTATGTCCCGCCCCTGCTCTACATCGAGGCGCCGCGCCAGCTGTTTCCGTTCGCCCGGGCCATCGTGGCCGATGCGGTGCGCGACGGCGGCTTCCCGCCGCTCCTCATGCAGCCCGTCGATTTCATGTCCATGTACCAGCAGCGCGTGGCCCAGGCCCAGGCCGAAGCCGGCGAGGCGCCGGAAGGCGGCGATGGTGGCGGCGGCAACGGCGGCGACGACAAGCAGAAGTTCGAATTCGAGCTCTAGGCCCTAAAACCGGGAATTCAGTCCGACCAGACCGGATCGTTGAGGCTCTCGACGAGTTGGGCGTGCGCGGCCAACTCCTCGGAAGAAGGCGCATGCGCGCGCGCCGGTCTGGCCTGGCGCTGGGCCGGCACGGGGCCGGCCGCCGTCTCCTCGGGTTTCGCGCCGGCAAGTTCCAGCCCGGGCTGCCGGCCACCCTGCAACTGCAGATACACTTCCGCCAGCAACTCGGCATCCAGCAGCGCGCCGTGTTTTTCGCGCCGTGACAGGTCGATCTCGAACCGGCGGCACAGGGCATCGAGACTGGCCTGGGCGCCGGGAAATTTGCGGCGCGCCATCGCCACGGTGTCGGTTGCCCGGTCGCGGCCGAGCGGCGGGAACCCGGTGCGCTTCAGCTCGGCATTGAGGAACTTCATGTCGAAATCGGCATTGTGGATGACCAGCTGGGCATCGCCGATGAATTCGAGGAAATCGCCCACGATCTCGGCGAAAACCGGCTTGTCCGACAGGAACTGCTCGCTCAACCCGTGAACGTTGAAGGCTTCCTCGGGCATGTCGCGCTCGGGATTGACGTAGACATGATAGGTCTCGCCGGTCGGAATGTGCTGATGCGCCTCGACACAGCCGATCTCGACAACACGGTGCCCGCTCGCGGGATCGAGCCCGGTGGTCTCGGTATCAAGAATGATTTCGCGCACAGCGGCCCTCGTGATCGTCGGTTCGGCGAACCGTGCCCGTCAGTCCGGAAACAGTTCGTCCGTGGTGCCGGGCGGACCAGATTGCACGGCGGTGCGGATCGACAGGATGATCTGCTTGAGTCGCCGGAAAGTATACGATTTGCCCAGTCCCGTCTCCACGACAAAGTCCGCCCGGCGGCGCTTCTCCCGGTCCGGGACCTGGGAGGCGAGTATGTTCTCGAACCGCGCCACATCCATGCCCGGCCGCGCCAGGACACGGCGGCGCTGCAGGGCCGCAGGCGCGGAGACGACGATCACCGCATCGACCCGGTCCTCGCCGCCGGTCTCGTAAAGGAGCGGGATGTCGAGCACCAGCACCGGTGGCCGCAGGCGGCGATGGAACCGGATGAAGGCTTCCGCCGCGGCACGAACCCGCGGGTGGAGGATCGCCTCCAGGTCGCGGCGCGCGGCCGGGTCTCCGAACACGGCGGCTCCCAGTTTCGCCCTGTCCACTCCTTCCGCCCCAACAACACCGGGGAACCGCGCCTCGATTTCGCCGTGCACGGCGCGATCATCCGCCAGCATGGCGTGCACGCTGGCATCGGAATCGTGCACCGGCACACCCATCCGGCGCAGCATCGCCGCCGCCGTGGACTTGCCCATGCCGATCGAGCCCGTCAGGCCGAGGATTATCATGCGCCGGCTCCGTTGCGCGCCCGCAGGACGGCCTGGCGCAACTCCTCATCCACCTCGGGGTCGACCCCGAACCAGGCCCGAAACCCGCCGCGCGCCTGGTGCAGGAGCATCCCCAGCCCGTCGACCACGTGATTTCCCCGCGCTCGCGCCCGGACCAGCAGCCCGGTCTCCAGGGGTGCGTAGACGATGTCGTTGACCACCGCATCGTCGGGCAGAGCCTCCAGGTCCAGATCGAGCGGCGGCTGGCCGTCCATACCGAGCGTGGACGTGTTCACCAGCAGTCCGGCATCCGCGAGCGCGCCGGGCGCACCGTCCCACCCGACGGCGGACAGCCTCGCGGGCCCGGCAATCCCAGCCAACGCCTCGGCGCGCGCCACGGTCCGGTTGATCACGCGCAGTTCCGTCACGCCCAGGTCCGCCAGGCCCACCACCGCGGCCCGCGCTGCACCACCGGCACCCAGGATCACCGCCGGGCGGCCCCCAAACACCCCCGCCGTCCGGTCCGGCGCCATCGCCCGGATATTCTCGATCAGTCCGAACGCATCGGTGTTAGTCGCAGACAAGGCGCCATCATCATCCACCACGATGGTGTTGACCGCACCGATCCGGCGGGCCATATCGTCCAAGCGGTCGACCATATCGAGCGCCGCTTCCTTGTGGGGCACGGTCAGGTTGACGCCGCGAAAACCGTCATTGTGCAGTGCACCCAAGACCGCCGCCAGGTCGTCCGGCTCGACGGGAAGCGCTTCATAACTGCCCGCGATTTCGTAGCGCGACAGCCAGTGACCGTGCAGGTGGGGCGAAAGGGAATGGGCGATAGGCCAGCCCATGACCCCGGCCTTCAAAATATCGCTCATGCCAGCACCATGGATTGCTGCCGCAGGAAAGCCAGCAACGGCAACATCGGCAGCCCGAGAATGTCGTAGAAATCACCCTCGATCTCTTCGAACAGGTGAACGCCGAGGCCCTCCATCTGGTAGCCGCCGACGGTTTCGCATACGGCAAGGCCGGCAGCCTCGACATATCGGTCGATAAACCCGTCCGAAAACGTACGCATACGAAGTTTCGGCCCGGAATTGTGGTGCCAAATCACATCCCCTGCGGAGATTGCGCAGACGCTGGTGTGAAGTGTGTGGGATTTTCCACTCAACGCATTAAGGTGTGCGCGTACACCCTCCAGACCTGCAGGTTTCTCAAACAAATCGCCGTTGCAAGACAGGATTTGGTCGGCGCCCAGCACAATCGCGTCCGGGTGCCGCTCGGACACTTTTTGCGCCTTCAATTCGGCCAATACTTCGGCGATCACATCATGAGATGCATCTTCGGCCAGAAGCCGGTCGCGAACTTCACCCTCGTCGATATTCGCTGGTTCCACCTGATGGGGCACCCCGGCGGCCGTCAGCAGGCGGGTGCGCACGGAACTGCCCGACGCCAGCACCAGGGTTGCATCTTCGGACGTCCAAATCGCGTCAAGCGGAGCCATTTTCCGTTCCGTCACCGGCCTGCTCGTCCAGACGACGCTGATACAACGTCATGATCGCGGCAGCCGTCTCCTCGATCGAGCGCCGGGTCACATCAATCACGGGCCAGCCGTTGCGGGCAAAATACCGGCGCGCCTCGGTCAGCTCGGCCCGCACCTCGTCGGGATCGACATAGGCGGTCTCCTCGTTCTGGTGCAGGGACGTCAAACGCGCCCGACGCAGTTCCACCAGGCGTTTGTGGTCGTTGGTCAGGCCGATCACCAGAGGATGGGTCAGCTTTTCCAGGCTTGCTGGCAGTGGGACACCGGGCACCCAGGGAACATTGGCCGCCTTGATGCCGCGGTTTGCCAGATACAGGCAGGTCGGCGTCTTTGAGGTACGCGATACCCCCACCAGCACGATGTCGGAGCCATTAAGCTCCTCGGTCCGCTGCCCGTCATCATGGGTCAGGGACCAATCCATGGCCTCGATCCGCTCGAAATAGGCCGCGTCGAGCTCGTGCTGGCCGCCGACCCTATGGGTCGGCCGCTGACCGAGAGAACTGGCCAAGGCATCCATGACGGGATCGAGTACCGAGATGCAGGGGACCTTGCGCAACCGGCAGCCGCGGACGAGCTGCTCGCCCAGACTGTCATCAACCAGGGTGAAGATCACCGGGCCCGGGTTCTCGCTAATCTCCTCGAGCACCAGATCCATGGCCTTGGGCGTCCGGGCCATCGGCCAGAAATGCTCCACGGGCTCACTCTCCACGAACTGGGCCATGCAGGCCCGCGCGACCGAGCGGATCGTCTCGCCGGTCGAATCCGATACGAGGTGTAGGTGAAAGACATCGTCATGTTCAGCCATTGTTTGGCACCGTTCTGGCTGGGTATGAAAGTGCGGACTACGGGGATAACCCGGTCCGCGCGACCCTGGCAAAAATTTCTTCAACCTTATGCCGTTCGTTCGTCCCCCTGTCATCCCAAGGCGAACAAAGTTTTCCCGATACGGTATGGATATCGCCGGCCGAAAAACGCACCCGTACCTGTCGCCGGGTCATCCACACACAATGCTGGCGCTTAGATAAGAGTGTCCAAGGCTTTGAAGAAAATGCCCACAGAATTGCCCGCTGGGGTTCCACAATCACGTGGTGGGCTGAACAGAATCATGAACAACGACCAATCCCTGTGATTCACCGCATATCTATATCTACAGTTAACTTTTCACTTCGTTCAAATTCCTATTTTTAGGATGCGCTGGAATAACCTGACCGGCATAGTCACGCCTGTCGAACACCAACCCGAACGTCAGTTTTCTCCCGCCGTGAGCAATCTATTTCTCGATGCACTGTCCGGACAGACCGGCCCGCGACCGCCATTCTGGTTCATGCGCCAGGCCGGGCGCTACCTGCCCGAGTATCGCGAAATCCGGGCCCAGGCCGACGGGTTCCTGGACCTGTGCTACACGCCGGAACGGGCTGCGCGGGTCACCCTGCAGCCGATCGACCGGTTCCGCCCGGACGCCGCGATCCTGTTCTCCGATATCCTGGTCATTCCCGATGCGATGGGACAGGAGGTTGGGTTCTCCGAAGGCTTCGGGCCGGTCCTCACCCCGGTCACTAGCCAGGCGGACCTGGAGAGGCTCGACCCGGCGCGCACGCTCGACCATCTGGCGCCGGTGTTCGAGACCGTGCGCTTGGTACGTGCGGAACTGCCCGACGATGTCGCGCTGCTCGGTTTTGCCGGGGCGCCCTGGACCGTCGCGACCTACATGATCGAAGGCGGCAGCAGCCGGGATTTCAACCAGGTGAAGGGTTGGGTGATTTCCGAACCGTCGGCGGCCGCGGCGATGCTTGGCATGCTGGTCGAGGCCACGACCGAATATCTGGTGGCGCAGGTCGAAGCCGGTGCCCAGGCGCTGCAGCTGTTCGACACCTGGGCCAGTGCGGTGCCAGCATCGTCGTTCGAAACCCTGGTGATATCTCCGACCCGGCAGATCGTCGACGGGGTGAAGGCGCGGACGCCCGATGTGCCGATTATCGGTTTCGCGCGCGGGATCGGGCCGCGACTGGCCGATTATGTTCGCGAGACCGGCATCGACGCGGTTGGCCTGGATTCCGCGATCACGTTTGACCAGGCCCGCGAGCTGCAGGATATCTGCCCTGTCCAGGGAAACCTGGACCCGGCCTACCTGCTGGCCGGCGGCCCGCCGATGGAAGCTGCGGCAAACCAAGTTCTCGACCAACTGGCCGACGGCCCGTTCGTGTTCAACCTGGCCCATGGTATCCACAAGGACACGCCGTTCGCCCATGTCGAGGCGCTGGCCGAGCAGATCCGCGATCGGGGAGCCGGGGCATGACCACCGCCGTCATCCTCTACAATCTGGGAGGTCCGGACAGGCCCGAGGATGTCCGGCCGTTCCTGTTCAACCTGTTCAACGATCCCATGATCATCGGCGCGCCGGGCCCGGTTCGCTGGGCGCTTGCACAGCTGATCTCACGCCGCCGGGCGCCTATCGCGCGCGAGATCTACGCCAATATTGGCGGTGGCTCGCCACTGCTCGCCAACACCTGCGCTCAGGCCGAAGCCCTGGAGGCGACACTGAACGAAGACGGTGGCGAGGAATATGTTTGCCATGTCGCCATGCGCTATTGGCACCCGTTCGTCGACGAGACCATGGACGCGGTGATCGAAAGCCAGCCGGACCGGATCGTCCTGCTGCCCCTCTACCCGCAATTCTCGACCACCACCGTGGGTTCAGTGATGCGGGTTTGGAACATGGCCGCGGCGCGCCGCAATCTAGATATCCCGGTGACGGCCCTGTGCTGTTACCCGACCGATCCAGGCTTCATTCAAAGCGTCGCCGGCCTGATCGCCGACGGGATCGGGCGGCTGTCGGGCACGCGGCCCTTTCGTGTGGCGTTCTCCGCCCACGGTTTGCCGAAGAAGATCGTCGCCGCCGGAGATCCCTATCAGTGGCAGGTGGAGCAAACCTCCGCGGCCGTGGTCGCGGCGCTCGATCCGGCGATCGCGGACGGTCTCGACTGGCTATGCTGTTATCAGAGCCGGGTCGGGCCGCTGGAATGGATCGGACCCTCGACCGAGGATGAAATCACACGCGCGGGTGCGGACGGTGTCGACCTGGTCGTGGTGCCGATCGCTTTCGTGTCGGAGCATTCCGAAACCCTGGTCGAGCTGGATATCGAGTATCGTGAGCTGGCGGACGCGGCTGGCATCGAGAACTATGTCCGGGTCCCTACCGTGGGCACGGCGCCGGCGTTCATCGATGGCCTGGCCCGGCTTGTGCGCGGCAACGTGGCGGCCGGGTGCGAAATTTGCAGTGGCGATCCGGGGGCAGAAGGCGGGCGCGTGTGTCCGAGCGAATGGTCGAACTGCCCGCTCAGCGCCGCGGCCTAGGGAAGCGGAGAAAAATATCCGATGGGTGATTTCCTGAGCGTGGCCTATCCGTGGATCAAGTCGATCCATGTCATCGCGATCATCGCGTGGATGGCCGGCATGCTCTATCTGCCCCGCCTGTTCGTCTATCACGCGGACGCGGAGCCGGGATCGGACAGGTCGGAGACCTTCAAGGTCATGGAGCGCCGCCTGCTACGCGCGATCATGAACCCGGCGATGATCGCCGCCTTCATCTTCGGCGGTTTGCTGCTGGCCACGCCCGGTGTCGTCGACTGGGGCGCGGGCTGGATCTGGGTCAAGCTGGCCGCGGTGGGGGCCATGACCGTGATCCATCATGTCTTCGCCAAGTGGTTCAAGGATTTCTGCGACGACGCCAACACCCGCACCGCCCGAACCTACCGGATCGCCAACGAGATCCCGACCCTGCTGCTGATTATCATCGTGTTGATGGTCATTGGGCGGCCGTTCTAGACAGGATTGTCCCGAACAACACGGCCACAAGGATTGACTTGACGCATCGGGCCCACTAAGTGCGTAATAACGGCTCGCGCAATAGAGTACGCGCGTCTGCACGTCCTTCCGCAAATTTCGTTTTCTTCCGGCGCCCGACGTCGGCGTTCACGAACTTCCGCAGACCCTTTCCCGACGCCAGACTTTCAACGTTTGTGCCCGCTTCGGTTCGAAGGTCCACCACACAAGAACGATTTCCCCGATGGAAGCAATGAATCTCCAGGAATTGAAACAGAAAACCCCGGCCGAACTCCTCGCCTTTGCCGAAGAGCTCGAGATCGAGGGCGCGTCGAACCTGCGCACCCAGGACATGATGTTCGCGATCCTCAAGGCGCTGGCCGAGGATGAGGTGCCCATCTCCGGCGGCGGTGTGCTCGAGGTGCTGCAGGACGGCTTCGGCTTCCTGCGCTCGCCGGAATCGAACTACCTGCCGGGCCCTGACGACATCTATGTCTCGCCGAGCCAGGTGCGCCGGTTTGCGCTCCGCACCGGCGACACGGTGGATGGCGAGATCCGCGCACCGAAGGATGGCGAGCGATACTTCGCCCTGCTGAAGGTCGCGAAGGTAAACTTCGACGATGTCGATCACACCCGCCACCGCATCAACTTCGACAATCTGACGCCGCTGTATCCGGAGCGGAAGATCAAGCTCGAGATCGAGGACCCGGAGTTCAAGGACCCAACGCTGCGCGTCATCGACATGGTCGCGCCGCTCGGCATGGGCCAGCGCGCCCTGCTGGTGGCGCCGCCGCGCACCGGAAAGACGGTGATGATGCAGAACGTCGCCAAGGCGATCATGGCGAACCACCCGGAGATCTATCTGATCGTGCTGCTCATCGACGAGCGGCCGGAAGAGGTGACCGACATGCAGCGCACGGTGCGCGGCGAGGTCATCTCCTCGACCTTCGATGAGCCGGCGACCCGCCACGTGCAGGTCGCCGAGATGGTGATCGCCAAGGCCAAGCGCCTGGTCGAGCACAAGCGCGATGTGGTCATCCTGCTGGATTCGATCACGCGGCTGGCCCGCGCCTACAACACCGTGGTGCCGTCCTCGGGCAAGGTGCTGACCGGCGGCGTCGACGCCAACGCCCTGCAGCGCCCGAAGCGGTTCTTCGGCGCGGCCCGCAACATCGAGGAGGGTGGCTCGCTGACCATCATCTCGACCGCGCTGATCGAGACCGGCTCGCGCATGGACGAGGTCATCTTCGAAGAGTTCAAGGGCACCGGTAACTCGGAAATCGTCCTCGACCGCAAGCTGTCCGACAAGCGCGTCTGGCCATCTATCGACATCACCAAGTCGGGCACGCGCAAGGAAGAGCTGCTGGTCGACAAGGATGCCCTGTCGAAGATGTGGGTGCTCCGCCGCATCCTCAACCCCATGGGGGTCGTCGACGGGATGGAGTTCCTGCTCGGCAAGATGAAGTCGACCAAGAACAACGACGACTTCTACGACACAATGAACCAGTAGGGGGTAACGCGTCCCCTACATCCCGTCACTTCCGCGAAGGCGGGAGTCCATAATTATCGATGCTAGCCGGGTAATCGCCTGTGATTATGGATGCCCGGGTCGAGCCCGGGCAAGACGAGGGTAGTGTGACGTCGGTGGGGTGATTAAAGCCGTCATGCGCGGACTTGATCCGCGCATCTCCGGCTCACTGTTAAGCCATCAGGATCGTCGAGCCCGTCGTCTTGCGGCCGGCCAGGTCGATATGGGCCTGCACCGTCTCCGACAGCGGGGAACGCTGGTTGATCTCGATCTTCACCGCGCCCGAGGAGACCACGTCGAACAGGTCGCCGGCGCAGGCCAGCAATTCGTCGCGCTCGGCCGTGAAGTCGAACAGCATCGGCCGGGCGGCGTAGATCGAGCCGTGGGCCGAAAGCTCCGTCAGCTCGATTGGGTCGGGCGCGCCCGACGCGTTGCCGAAGCTGACCAGATAGCCGCGCCGTTGCAGGCACTGCATGGAGCCGCGCAGCGTGTCCTTGCCCGTCGCGTCGTAGACGACCGGGACGCCCTTGCCGTCGGTGATCTCTTTCACCCGCTCGACGAAATCCTCGTCCTGGTAGTTGATCGTGTGGCGGCAGCCATGGGCTTTTGCGAGTTCGGCCTTCTCGTCGCTGCCGACTGTGCCGATCACCGTGACGCCGAGATGGTCGAGCCACTGGCACGCGATCAGGCCGACGCCGCCGGCGGCCGCGTGCCACAGCACGGTATGGCCCTTCTGCACCGGGAAGCAGGACTTGATCAGGAACTGCACGGTCATGCCCTTTAGCATCATCGCCGCGGCCTGCTCGTCGGAAATCCCGTCGGGCAGCTTCACCGCGATCTTGGCCGGCATCACCCGCTCTTCGGAATAGGCGCCGAGCGGCATGTCGGCATAGCCGACCCGGTCGCCGACGGCGAGGTCGCTTACCCCGTCGCCTACCGCGACGATCTCGCCCGCACCTTCAAGCCCCAAACCATTCGGCATCGGCACCGGGCGCGCGCCGGAGCGCAGGTAGATATCGATGAAGTTGAGGCCGGCGGCGGTGTGCTTGACGCGGATCTCGCCGGGGCCGGGATCGCCGACCTCGACCTCTTCCCACTTCATGACCTCGGGCCCGCCGGGCTCGTGGAATCGGATTGCGTGGACCATCTTGTCTTCCCCCTGGAGAAACGCTTTGCGGTGTTGGATCGAGCCTATCGGCTGAACAAATCGGCTTCAAGGCGCGCGCCCTCGCGATCGAGCAGCACGCGCTTGGTGTCGATGCCGCCGCGCCCGGAATAGCCGCCAATGCCGGCACCGGCCGCCGGCCAGCAGGTAGGCCGGGTCCAGGTTTCCCTGGACGGGGCAGATATCCTGCAGCTCGTGGGCCGACGGGCGATTCCCGAACGCAAGACGCCGCACCGCTCATCCCGACAGCCCCGCGGTCAACGCGTCGGGATCGGTGAGCGGCAGGGAGCAGACGGGCCCGCGGCAGACATAGGCGGTGGCCGCGCCGTCGGCCATGGTCTTACCGGCTGCCGGGTGGCCGTAGGGCAGCGCCGCGTCGGGGCCGACGACCGAGATCACCCGGTCCGGCGCCGCGCCGCGATAGGCCGCGGCGCGCAGGGCCTCGGTCTCCGGCCCCGGGGCCCCGACGATGGCCACCTGGGTCGCCTCAGCCAGCGCGGCGGCGGCGATCATCAGGGTGCCGTAGTCGAAGGCGTTCTTTTCGAGCTCGCCGGAAAACGCCCGGAGGATGCCCAGCGCCCGGTCGCGGTAGACCGCATCACCGGTCAGGTAGAACAGCCGCACGAGGGCGGCGGCGAGCAGGCCGTTGCCGGCCGGGGTGGCGTTGTCGAAGCCGGTGCGGGTGCGGGAGATGACGTCGGTGGCGAGGTCGGAGGTGAAGAAATACGCCCCGCCGGCTTCGGCGAAATGGGCCTCGACATAGTTGAAGAGCGCGCGCGCATCGTCGAGCACCGACGCATCGCCGGTGGCCTCGTGGAGTGCCAGGGCGGCTCCGGCGAGCGCGGCGTAGTCGTCGAGTGTGGCGCGGTGGCGCGCATCCCCGTTGCGCCAGCTGTGCTGCAGCTCGATCGACCCGTCGGACAGGGCCTCGCTCAGATTGGCGCGCACGAAGCCGTAGGCGTTGCGCGCCGCGTCGAGCCAGTCGGGGCGCTCGAAGGTCATGGCCGCCTCGACCAGCGCCGCGATCATCAATCCGTTCCAGTCGGTCAGGATCTTGTCGTCGAGCGCCGGCCGGATGCGCGGTGTGCGGGCCACGAAAAGCTTCTCGCGGGCCGCGGCCAGGCGCGCTTCGCCGGCATCGTCCTTGAGCTCGGGGTCGCGGGTCCGGTTGAGGATCGTGTGGCCGTCCCAGTTGCCGTTGGTGCGCACGTCGTAGGCGTCGGCGAAGAATCCGGCCTCCTCGCCCAGCACCTCGGCGATTTCGTCCGCGCTCCAGACATAGAACTTGCCTTCCACGCCCTCGGAATCCGCATCCAGTGTCGAATAGAACCCACCATCGGGATGGGTCATCTCGCGCAGCAGCCAGCCAACCGTCTCTTCGACGCGCTGGCGGTGGAGCGGGCTTTCCGTGCCGCGCCAGGCCCAGGTGTAGAGCTCGACCAGCTGGGCGTTGTCGTAGAGCATCTTCTCGAAATGGGGCACCAGCCAGGCCGCGTCGGTGGCGTAGCGGGCGAAGCCGCCGCCGAGATGGTCGTAGATGCCGCCATGGGCCATGCGTTCGAGGGTGAAGGTCACGGCCTCGCGCGCCGCGGTGCCGCCTTGGGCCCACATCAGTTTCAGCACGCCGCACTGGGGAAATTTCGGCGCGGAGCCGAAGCCACCATGCTGGCGGTCGACCTGTTCGGCCATGTCGTTGGCCAGCGCCGTGATCTGGCCCGGTGCGGGTGGCTCGCCGGGCTGCGGTCGGGCCCTGTCATCGAGCGCCTGCAGGATGGCGGCGGTGTTCATCTGCACCTTTTCCTGTTCCTGGCGGTAGATCTTGTCGATATGGACAAGGAGGTCGGGGAAGCCCGTCCGGCCGAACCTCGCGCGCGGCGGAAAATAGGTGCCGCCCCAGAACGGCTTGCCGTCGGGCGTGCAGAACATGGTCAGGGGCCATCCGCCTTGTTCCCCCATCAGCGCCAGCGCACCCTGGTAGATCGCGTCGAGATCGGGACGCTCCTCGCGGTCGACCTTGATGTTGATGAACAGGTCGTTCATCACCTTCGCGGTCTCCTCGTCCTCGAAACTTTCATGCGCCATGACATGGCACCAGTGGCACGCGGCATAGCCGATCGAGAGCATGATCGGTTTCTGCTCCGCTTCGGCCCGTGCCAGCGCCTCGTCGCCCCAGGGATACCAGTGGACGGGATTGTCTGCGTGTTGCAGAAGATACGGACTGGTCTCGTTCGCCAGCATGTTCTGTGGCATCGGGACGGCCTCGAGAGATCGGGGTGACGGTGGAACTTGGCGCAACCTACAACGTCGGCTCGCCACGCGCATAGGCAAGAGCCGGCAACGGGACAGCGGGGGAACGCGAGATGAAGGTGACGATCAACATTGACTGCACGCCGGAGGAGGCCCGGGCGTTCATGGGCCTGCCGGATATTTCCGCGGCGCAGGAGGCCGTGGTCGAGGAATGGCAGCGTCAGGCGATGGGCGCGATGTCGGCGATAGATCCGCAGAGCCTGTTCAAGGCCTGGATGCCGGCGGGGGCGGGCGGAGATGCCTGGGAACAGTTCCAGAACAGCTTCTGGCCGGCGATGAACCCTGATGGCGAAAAACCGAAATCCTAGGCGCCCCGGCGGCCAAACGATGACCCGCGACACGATATTCGCGCTGTCGAGCGGAGCCGGGCTGGCCGGCGTCGCGGTCGTGCGCATCTCCGGGCCGAACGCGGACCCGCTTTTGTCGGCGCTGGGCGTCGCACCGCTGCCCGACCCGCGGAATGCTGCACTGCAACATATCGGTCGGGGGGACGATGGCGAGCCGATCGACCAGGCGCTGGTGTTGCGGTTTCCCGCGCCGGGGAGCTTCACCGGCGAGGACGTCGCGGAGCTGCATGTGCATGGCGGCGCG
Organism: Alphaproteobacteria bacterium; assembly: GCA_002727315.1. Classification (GTDB taxonomy): domain Bacteria; phylum Pseudomonadota; class Alphaproteobacteria; order UBA6615; family UBA6615; genus UBA8079. The sequence continues at coordinate 158,536 of PBWR01000007.1, read as the reverse complement.
GCCGTGCTGGAAGCCCTGTTCGCCGCGATCTACGATACCGGCCTGGGGCGCTTGGCCGAGCCGGGGGAGTTCACCCGCCGCGCCTTCGAGAACGGCAAACTGGACCTCACCGCGGCAGAGGGCCTGGGTGACCTCGTGGCGGCCCGGACCGACGCCCAACGCCGCCTGGCGTTGCGCCAGTACGATGGGTCGCTGTCCGACCTCTACGAGGGCTGGCGGGCGCGCCTGGTCGGCCTGATGGGGTATACCGAGGTCGAAATCGACTTCTCGGACGAGGAGCTGCCGGACGGCCTGTCCGATCGGACGCGGCGGGATATCGCGGCGGTATATAAAGAGATCATACAACATGTAGTAGGTTCGGAACGCGGCGAACATATCCGGACCGGCTTTCCGATCGTGATCCTGGGCGCGCCGAACGTAGGAAAATCCACACTTTTGAACTGCTTAGCCAAACGTGACGCGGCCATCGTCTCGGAAACGGCGGGCACTACCCGCGACGTCATCGAGGGGCAGATGAACCTGGGCGGTTTCGCCGTGACCCTGACGGATACGGCCGGTATTCGCGATGCCACCGACGCCGTCGAGACCGAAGGGGTGCGCCGGGCGGAGGCGCGGGCGCGGGATGCCGCGCTGAAGCTGGTCGTCCTGGATGCGAGCGCGGCCGAGGTGCCGGAGCCGGTCCGTGCCCTGATCGACGACGATACCCTGATCGTGGCCAACAAGGCGGATTTGCTGTCCGGGCCCTATGAGGCGCCGACGGTCCTGGGCGATGGCGAGGTGCATGGCGTCTCGGCGGTGAACGGGGACGGGCTCGAGGGTCTGATGGCCCGATTGGCGGACATGGTCCGTGAACGTCTTTCCGGTGCCGAGGGGCCGCTGCCGACCCGGCAGCGCCACCAGGACGCTCTCAACACCGCGGCAGAGGCGCTGGCCCGGGTCGAGGCGGCAGCCTATCCCGAGCTCGCCGCGGAGGACGTACGGATGGCCCTGGGGGCGCTCGGGCGGATCACCGGCCGGGTCGATATCGACGAGGTCCTGGACACCGTGTTCCAGGACTTCTGCATCGGAAAATAGGTCGGCCAGGCACCGATGTTTCACGTGAAACACCATATGTTGGGGGTATCGCAGCCCGGCCTGAGTTCGGTTTTGACAGCCGCATCGGAACGGCCTACATAGCGCCCGCCATGAGCCCAGACACACAGCCCGGATACGATGTGATCGTGATCGGCGGCGGCCACGCCGGCAGCGAGGCCGCTGCGGCTTCGGCGCGTGTCGGCGCGAACACCGTGCTGATTACCCACAAGGCCGTGACCATCGGCGAGATGTCCTGCAATCCGGCGATCGGCGGCCTCGGCAAGGGCCACCTGGTGCGCGAGATCGATGCGCTGGACGGAATCATGGCGCGCGCCATCGATTGCGGCGGAATCCAGTTCCGCATGCTCAACAAGACCAAGGGGCCGGCCGTCTGGGGACCGCGCGCCCAAGCCGACCGGAAGCTCTATCGGGCCGCCATCCAGGAATTGCTCGGCGAACAGGAAAACCTGACGATCCTAGAAGCCTCAGTGGACGATCTCGTCCTTGATGATGGGGGCAGGGTCGCCGGTGTCGTCCTCGCCGACGGCCGGGCGGTTTCCGCCGGCGCCGTGGTGCTGACGACCGGCACGTTCCTGCGCGGCGAGATCCATATCGGCGAGACCCGCACGCCGGCGGGCCGGTTCGGCGAGGCGCCGGCGACGGGATTGTCGGACACCTTGGACCGGGCCGGGTTTGTGCTCGGGCGCCTGAAGACCGGGACGCCGCCGCGGCTCGACGGCCGCACCATCGACTGGAAGGGCCTCGACCGGCAGCCGGGCGACGATCCGCCGCTGCCGTTTTCCTATCTGACGGACGCGATCACCACCGCGCAGATCGACTGCCACATCACCCACACGAGCCCGGAGGCGCACGAGATCATCCGGGCCAACCTGGATCGCGCGCCGGTCTATACCGGCCAGATAGAAAGCGGCGGGCCGCGCTACTGCCCGTCGATCGAGGACAAGGTGGTGCGGTTCGCCGACAAGCAGCGCCATCAGATCTTCCTCGAGCCCGAAGGCCTGGACGACGACACGGTCTATCCAAACGGCATTTCGACCTCGCTGCCCGAAGACGTGCAGCTGGCCATGCTGAAGGCCATTCCGGGGCTCGAGAACGCCGCCGTGCTGCGTCCGGGCTACGCCATCGAGTATGATTTCGTCGACCCGCGCGAACTGCGGCGGACCCTCGAAACACGCCGGATTCCAGGGCTTTTCCTCGCCGGTCAGATCAACGGCACGACCGGCTACGAGGAGGCCGGCGGGCAGGGCCTGGTGGCCGGCATCAACGCTGCGCACACGGCCGCGGGCGGCGCGGCCCCGTTCGAGCCCGACCGGGCGCAATCCTATATCGGCGTGATGATCGACGATCTGGTGACCCGCGGGGCCGACGAGCCCTACCGGATGTTTACCTCGCGCGCCGAGTATCGCCTGCTGCTGCGGGCGGACAATGCCGACCAGCGCCTCACGCCCCTGGGCGCGCGCCTCGGCTGTGTCGGCGCAGAACGGCAGGCGGTGTTCGCGGCCAAGCTCGAGGCGCTCGAGGCCGGCCGGGACCTGCTGGTGTCCTTGAACGCGACCCCGGACGCGTTGGCGAAGCACGATGTGAAGATCAATCGCGACGGGGTGCGGCGCACGGCCTTCGATCTGATGTCGGTTCCCGACGTCGATTTCGAAACCGCGGCGCAAATCTGGCCAGAGCTAAACCGGATTGATCCGGCGATTCGGCCGCCCCTCGAGGTCGAGGCCAAGTACGCCCGCTATCTCGAGCGCCAGACCGCCGACATTGAGGCCTACCGGCGCGATGAGGATCTCCGGTTGCCCGATGGGTTCGACTACGCCGGGGTGCCGGGCCTGTCGAACGAGATCAGCGAGAAGCTCCATCGCCTTCAGCCCGAGACCCTGGGGCAGGCGGGGCGCATACCTGGTGTCACGCCGGCGGCGCTGGTCGTCCTCCTGCGGTATGTCAAAAAGGCGAAGGCCGCCCCCGCGAGCGCCGCTTAATCCACAACATATTGTGGTTGGTTGCCTGGTCCATCCTTGTTATAGAATCGGGGCTATGTCCCAGGCCCCCATGACCGCCGAAGAATTTCAGCGCGCCGGCGATGTTTCACGTGAAACATTCGCCCGCCTGGAGATTTATGCGGCGGTGCTGCGCCAGTGGCAGGACCGCATAAACCTGGTCTCGCGCAAGACCCTGGATGATGTCTGGCGCCGGCATTTCCTGGATTCCCTGCAGCTGACGAAATGGGTCGCACCGGGCCAGCGGATCCTCGACATGGGTAGCGGCGCCGGGTTTCCGGGCCTGGTGGTGTCGATCGCCACCGGTCTGCCGGTCGTGCTGGCGGAATCCGATGCCCGCAAATGCGCGTTCCTGCGCGAGGTGCGCCGGCTGACCGATGCGGCCGCCGACATCGCCGAGGGCCGTGTCGAGGGGCTCGACGGACGGTTCGATCTGACCATGGCGCGGGCGCTTGCGCCGCTGGACCGGTTGCTCGAACTCGCCGCACCCCGCCTGTCGCCGGAGGGGGCGTGCCTTTTTCTCAAGGGCGGGCGGGTGGTCGACGAATTGACCGACGCGGCGGCAATCTGGAATATGAACGTTGAACAGCACCCCAGCGTGTCCGACCCGCGCGGCGCGGTGCTCAGGATAAGGAACCTCGATCGTGTCTGAACACTCGTATCCACCGAATCCGCATCACCCAACCCCGCCGGCCGTTGAGCCCCTGACGCCCTTGGCTGCGGCGCAGCGGCGTGGCACCCGGACCATCGCGGTCGCCAACCAGAAGGGCGGGGTGGGCAAGACCACGACGGCGATCAACCTGGCGACGGGCCTGGCGGCTTGTCAGCAGAGCGTGTTGCTCGTCGACCTCGACCCCCAGGGCAACGCTTCCACGGGCCTCGGTGTCTCAAAATATGAGACAGACGTCTACGATGTCCTGATCGGCGGCGCCGAACTGGGCGCCATGGTTTGCAAGACCGACATCCCTGGCCTCGAGGTGGCGCCGGCCTCGGCCGACCTGGCTGGCGCGGAGATTGAGCTGATCGAAGTGGAAAACCGAGAATCGGCCCTGCGGGATGCCCTGGCGCCGGTGCTGGGGCGATACGACTATGTGCTGATCGATTGCCCGCCCGCGCTCGGCCTGCTGACCATCAATTCCTTGGTGGCCGCCGATTCGGTGCTGGTGCCGCTGCAATGCGAGTATTTCGCGCTCGAGGGCCTGACGCGGCTGATGAAGTCAATCGAACTCATCCGCAAGGCTTACAACGAAACCCTAGATATCCAGGGGATCGTGCTGACCATGCATGACGGCCGCAACAATCTGTGCCGCTCGGTCGAGGCCGATGTGCGCGCCTATTTCGGCGACCGGGTATACCGCACCGTGATCCCCCGAAACGTGCGCCTTTCCGAGGCCCCGTCCTTCGGCAAGCCGGCCCTGGTCTATGACCTGGCCTGCGCCGGCGCCCAGGCCTATGCGCGCCTGGCGGCCGAAATGCTGCGTCGCGAAGGCGCCGGACCGATCGGCGAGGCGGCCCAATGAGCGAATCCTCTTCCCGGCCGCGGCTCGGCCGGGGCCTGTCCGCCCTTTTGGGTGACGACGCCGATGACTACCAGGAACTGGGAAAAGCCAAGCCCGGCCGGGAATTGCCGATCGAACAGCTGCATCCGGGCCGTTTCCAGCCGCGCAGTCGTTTCGACGAAGACGAGCTGAACGCGCTGGTCGAATCGATCCGGGCCAAGGGAATCCTGCAGCCGATCCTGGTGCGCCGGGATCCGGTCCAGGAAGATCTATACGAAATCATCGCCGGTGAGCGCCGCTGGCGCGCCGCCCAGAAGGCGCAGCTCCACGAAGTCCCGGTGATCATCCGCGAGCTCGACGATCGCGCGGCCCTTGAAGTAGCGCTGATCGAGAACATCCAGCGCGAAGACCTCTCGCCGATCGAAGAGGCCGAGGGTTATCAGCGCCTGATGGACCATTTCGCCCACACCCAGGACGCGCTGGCCAACGCGGTGGGCAAGAGCCGCAGCCATGTGGCCAACCTTCTTCGGCTTCTGAGCCTGGCCGAGGAGGTGCGCGAAATGGTCGATCGCGGTGATCTGACCGCCGGACATGCCCGAGCGCTCGTCGGCCGCGAAGATGCGGTCACGCTGGCCCGCGAAATCGCCCGGGACGGGATGACCGTGCGCGATATCGAGAACCGGGTGAGCAAGAAATCCGGATCGAAGACGGTGCGTCCCATAAAACCGCAGAAAAGCGCTGATACACTGGCGCTTGAACGCGACGTCAGCGATGCCATCGGACTCAAGGTCGCCATCAACGCCAAGGGCGACGAGCGTTCCGGCCGCGGCACCATCGCCATCGAATACAAGAGTTTCGATCAGCTCGACGATATCCTGACGCGCCTGAACCAGCCGGCCGGCCCCTCGGGTATGGCCGCGCATGATCCGGCGCCGGAAGATTCGGTCGGAGTCCCAGAAATCAAAAAGATCGTTTAATTATTAATGCTTAGGCCGCGCGCGTACGCCTCATGCTGGCGACTGCGTACAGTGTACGTCCGCAGGCCGCCTGGCCGGGGACGCCGGTCGACTTGAGGACCAGTTCCGCTTCGCTCAGCCGGGCGAGTGCGAGCTCAATCTGGCTGCGTGACCAGGCCCGGGCCTGGGCCTGAAACCGGTCCGAATGTTTCCAGAACACCGGCGGTCGGAGCCGTTTTGCCGCTTCTTCGTACCGCGTACCCCCTTCCATGGATCCCACGACCCGATGCAGGCGTTGGAAATGCCTTTGGTTGGCCCGGATCAGGCCGACGGGCTCGCCACCTTCGGCCCAGAACCGTTCGATGGCATGGTCGAGTTGTCGAAGATCGCCGTCGGCCGCCGCAAAAACGGTGTCGTCCATCGACGAAACGCCGATATCACCCACTGCGGCCTGAACATCGACCTCCGTGGCCGTTCCCTCGCGTCCCACGAAGAGGATCAGTTTTTCGATCTCGCGCCGGTTCGACAGCCGGTCCTCTCCCAGATACCCGGTCAGGGTGCGCAGCGCGTCGGGCTCGATCGCGATGCCGGCCTCTTTGAGCATCCGTCTGGATACCTCGGCGCGCGATTGTTCCTCGTCGGCGTAGCAGGGCAACGCCGCGCAGTCGTTCCGCGACTCGCACAGTTTTCGGAGGCTGGACCGTCCGGAAAGGCTGCCAGCCTCGATCGCCAGGAGCGCATTGATCCGGGTTTCACCGGCGGTGTCCAGGGCCGCCTCGAGTATCTTGGTCAGGCTGTCGGTCGCGTCCCGCAGGACAATCAGCCGCTGGCCGCCGTCGAACGTCATCGCCAGAAGCTCGTCGGCCAGTCGCGCCGGATTGTCGCCCAGGCTGGCCATCGTCAGCTCGGCCGCGCGAAACGGATCTTTGGGATCATCGAGGACGTGATCGGCCAGGGTGTCGCAACGTTCGCGTACGAGGCCGGTATTGGGGCCGTAGACCAGGCAGGCGACGATGTCGGGATCGGGATTGGCGACAAAGCCGTCGACGCGTCCGGCCGATACCTTCATCGCTGGGGAGTGCTCACGACGCGGTTTGCTGGGCGGGAAAGGAAAATCGACACCCGCTCGACGATCCGGTCGGCGATATCCTTCGCACCACGCTTGCGCGCGTCGGTTTCGGCGGCGAAGGTCGCAAAATCCGACGTCAGGACATCGTAGCCGTTCACCGAGCGTGCGCTCCCGCCCATGATCTTCGCGCCGTCGTCGGCACGTTTCAGTGAAAAGCTCGCACTGAGAATGAGGTTGGCCCGCGTGGTGCTGGCGTCCCGGCGAACCGCCAGGCTCTTCTGACCTTCGCTCAGTCCGACTTCCAGTACGTAGAGCGGCTTGAGCGGATTGGCCGGCGTCATGCGGTTCATCAGCTCGATGCGCACAAGCTGGCCGACCCGGTCGGCGATCGGGGGCACCTGCACATAGGCAAGCACCTCTTCGGTCGCGGGCTCCGATCCTCGCTCGCCGTACAGCGGCTCGAACCCGCATGCGGCCAGCCCGAAGCTGGCAATCACGACGGCCGCTCGTAGCCTAGACAACGAAGTTCACCAGCTTGTCGGGAACGTAAATCACCTTCCGGATGTCGCTGTCACCGAGGGAATCTGCAACATTCCGCACTGCCCGGGCGGCCGCTTCCGCGCTCGGCTGATCAGCACCGGCGGCCAGGTCGACCGTACCGCGCAGCTTGCCGTTTACCTGGATCGCCAGCGTTACGGTATCGGCGACGAGCAGGCTTTCGTCGGCAACCGGCCACGGCTCGTCGCTGAGCAGGGTTTCCCGGCCCAACGCCTTCCACATCTCCTCGCCGAAATGCGGCATCATCGGGCCGATCAGCCGAACCTGGATCTCCAGCGCCTCGCGCAATGCTTCGCCCGACACGTTCGCCGTCTTCACCGCGGCGGAGATCGTGTTGGTCGCTTCGTACAGCCGGGCCACGGCGCGGTTGAATTGGAACCGCTCGAGATCCTCTGTGACATCCGAAACGGTCTTGTGGACTTCGCGGCGCAGATCGACCGACGGCTCGTCTTGCGCCGATGCCGGATCGGCGCCCGGCGCCGGAAGTGCCTCGAGATTGTCGAGGATCAGGCGGGCGATCCGGTTGACGAAACGGAACGCGCCCTGCACGCCGGCATCCGTCCACTCCATGTCACGGTCGGGCGGGCTGTCGGAGAGAATGAACCAGCGTGCCGTGTCCGCACCGTAGTCGGCGATCACATCGGTCGGGTCGACCGTGTTCTTCTTCGACTTCGACATCTTCTCGATTCGACCGACGGTGACCGGCGCACCAGTGTCGGCGCGCACATGGGCGCCGCTTTCGTCCTGCCCGATGCGTTGCGGCTCCAGCCACTCGCCCGCATCGTCGCGGAACGTCGCATGGTTCACCATGCCCTGGGTGAACAGGCCCGCGAAGGGCTCGTCCGGCGTCGGGTGGTTCGTGTCGCGCATCGCACGCATGAAGAAGCGGGAATACAGCAGGTGCAGGATGGCGTGCTCGATGCCGCCGATATACTGGTCGACCGGCAGCCAGTAGCGGGCATCACCGTCATCGATCGGCGTGTCGGATTCGGGCGAACAGAACCTGGCGAAATACCAGGACGAATCCATGAACGTGTCGAACGTGTCCGTGTCACGTACCGCGGGCTTGCCGCAGGACGGGCAGTCCACATGTTTCCAACTCGGGTGCCGATCGAGCGGGTTGCCCGGCGATTCGAAGTCGATATCGTCCGGCAGGACGACCGGCAACTGATCCTTCGGCACCGGCACGCCGCCGCACGATTCGCAATGCACGACTGGTATCGGGCAGCCCCAGTAGCGTTGCCGCGAGACCAGCCAGTCGCGCAGCCGATAATTGATGGCGCCCTCGCCCTGCCCGGTCGCCTCGAGGCGATCGATGACGGCACGTTTGCTGGCGTCTACATCCAACCCGTCGAGGAAGTCCGAATTGGCGAGTTTGCCGTCGTCGGTGAAGGCTTCGTTGCCGATATCGAACGCGTCGGGCGATGTCCCCTCGGGAACGACGACCGGCAGAACCGGCAGGTCATAGGTTCGCGCAAAATCCAGATCGCGCTGGTCGTGGGCGGGGCAGCCGAAGATGGCGCCGGTGCCGTAACCCATGAGAACGAAGTTGGCGATGTAGACCGGAAGTTCGATTCCGTCCGCGAACGGATTTTTGACCCGCAGGCCGGTGTCGTAGCCGCGCTTATCCGCGGTCTGGATCGCTTCCTCGCTGGTGCCGAGCTGGCGGCATTCCTCGATGAAGGCCGCCGCCCCGGGGTCGCTGGCTGCCAGTTCCTCGGCCAGCGGATGGTCCGCTGCGATGGCGCAGAAACTTGCGCCGAAGATCGTATCGGGGCGGGTCGTGTAGACCCGCAGCGGTGTCTCCCGGCCGTCCGTGAACGCGAACTCGATATAGGCCCCCTCCGAACGGCAGATCCAGTTCTCCTGCATCGCCCGGACCTTGGGCGGCCAACGATCCAGCGTGTCCAGCGCGCTCAGCAACTCGTCGCTGAACGCGGTGATGCGGCAGAACCATTGCGACAGTCGGCGCCGCTCGATCAGTGCGCCCGAGCGCCAGCCCTTGCCATCGATCACCTGCTCGTTGGCCAGCACGGTCTGATCGACCGGATCCCAGTTCACCCAGCCGTCCTGCCGGTAGACCAGATCCTTTTTCAGGAAATCGACGAACATCGTCTGTTCGTGCCTGTAATAGTCGGGGTCGCAGGTCGCGATCTCGCGCTCCCAGTCGATGGAGAGCCCCATTGCCTGCAGCTGCTCGCGCATGGTCGCGATGTTTTCGTAGGTCCAGGATGCAGGATGAACGCCCTTTTCCATGGCGGCGTTTTCGGCCGGGAGCCCGAACGCGTCCCAACCCATCGGGTGCAGCACGTTGTAACCCTGGGCGCGCTTGTAGCGCGCGACCACGTCGCCGAGCGTGTAGCAGCGAAGATGTCCCATATGGATGCGCCCGGAGGGATAGGGAAACATTTCCAGCACATAGTACTTGTCGCGTGACGGATCGGTCTGCGCGGCGAAGGTGCCGCGTTCGGACCAGGTTGCTTGCCATTTCTGTTCGGCGTCGCGGAAATTGTAACGTTCTGACATGGCCGGAGACTCTTTCGGCGCCATCGACAATCAGGCGCGGCCGTTCAGGGTGACCGTCTGGGCGGCCGGTGTTTACGGTGCGTGAGCGGTTCCGCCTATTCGTCGCCCCGGGAAACCCGGAGTTCGCGCGCCCGTGTAAGGATCGCGTTTTCGAGGCTGGTGGAGGTGCCTTCGCCGGTATTCGCGTCGGCCCAGTCAGACCTGTTGTCCCGCTTCTGCCGGAATACTGCGACCCGGACACCGTCCGCACGCAACTCGCGACCAAGGATGTAGACCGTGACCTTGAAACGTTCCTCCGGGCTTTCCGGGGGCGCATACCAGTCCGTGATGATAACGCCGCCGAACGGGTCAGCCGAAGACAGCGGCAGGAAGGAAAGGGTGTCGAGTGAGGCCCGCCACAGGAAGCCGTTCACGCCGATCCCGGAATTAGTCTGCTCATCATCGGGTCCGCCGACAAGATTGATGTCGCCGAACAGTTTGCCGCTGTTCTTCTTAAGCTTGTCGTCGAACCCGTCCGCATCGGCGCGTTCCGACTCGAAGCCCGCGCAAGCTGTCAGCCCAAGCATGGCGACGGCGACGATGACACGAAAGGCGCTTTTAGTGATCATTGTTTCGAATCCGGTTTCGGCTGCTTCAGGCAATCAGCGTTTTTTCGAATCTAGTCAGCAAATCATTAGCAGAGAATCGGGCACAAAAAAACAGGGCGGCAGAAAACTGCCGCCCTGCTTCTCTTCGAACTGAAAGTCAGTCTAGAAGAAGAACATGTTGGTGAGCAAGAACGCCGTACCATCATTGTCCGTCGTTGCGCCGGTACCCGCCGCAGTCGTGGCATTTTCGTGATTAAGGAACTCGAGGTCCGCACGCAACAACCAGCCCGGAGCAACCGTGTAGCCCGCACCGAAGCCAAGGCGTTCAACCGTGGTTTCGAGTGCGCCAGCTGCCGAAGCGGTGGTGCTGTTGTCCTTGGTTCCTTCGTGGTACCAGGCGCTGACGCCCCAAGGGCCGGCCTGATAACCAACAGCAACGGCCCATAGGCTACCGGAATCCGCACCCGCGGCCGTCAGGGCCGTGGTCAGGAAGGTGTCACCGAGGTCACGATAGTGAGCGCCGATTTTAAAGCCACCGAACCCGATATTACCGCCAACGCCCCAGACCGAAAGATCTTCCTGGACGGCAGCCGAACCCGAAGCGGATTCGCCGGTACCGTTCTCCATCTGGGCGGAGAGACCGATGCTGACATCGTCAAACTTGCCAACGTAGTTGGCAGCGAGACCAATAACGTTCTCTTCGTCGCCATCGTTATCGGTATCACCCAGAGAGGCCGAGTTCACACCGGTATCCGGGGTCAGCGAGGCACCAACCTGGAAGCCACTGAAACGCGGCGAGAAGTAGCTGACCTTAGTGGTATCCGAAGTCGTCAGGACCTGCCAGTCGGCACGAGCCTGAAGGGTGTCGCTACCGACGCCGCCCCAACCCGTAACGAGCATGCCCAGACCACCAAACGGTCCGCCAAGGCCCTTATGAGCATTCCATGCACCGAGCTGCATGCGGTTGGTGACATCGTCGTTGTCACCCAACTCGATCCGGCCCCAGCTCTTGCTGGAGATGAATGCGTGTGCCTCGTCAGCCGCCGTCCCGTCATTGCCACCACCGTTCAACTCAATGGCGACGCCGTACTTGATGCCGTTGTCAGCGGTGTTCGATGCTTTGACGTGTACTTCGCTTTCGTTGACCGTGAAACGGTAACCACGGCCCTGACCCGCAGAGACGTCCTCATCCTTCATCACAACAGCGAACCAAAGGGTACCGCCGAGAGAAACATTGAGCGCGTCCTTCGAACCGACCGTGCCAGCGCTTGCCGGTGCTGCCATCAGGGCTGCACCAACCAGAGCTGTACTGGCAAGAAGTGTCTTTTTCATGTTTTCCAACCTCCATGATCATGGACTTGCGTCCGCGATGTGACCCCAAAAAAGGGTCTCTTCAGCTCCGATACAACTGGCGCTTTCGCGGACGCCAGACTCCTGTTGCGAAGCCTTGAACCGATAAAACTCTGCATTTCCGGGTGTTGCAACGGATTCCGTGATTATTCCGCCACGAATTCCGCATATTGTTGCAAAATGACAACAGTCGTTAAGTCGCTGGAAAACCGGAGATTCTGTTGGGATCGATTCTCTGACTCCGACAAGAGGGCGTTCGGGGTCGCAACTCTCTGCCAAAAACGCCCTAACCTGTTGAAAACAGTAGAATAATTAGGCCTAAATGGGCACAATAACGCTCATTGATGCCAGATCCTCAATCAATTTGGTGTGGACAGCCGGTTTGATCAACGGAAAGGCCTTGGCGAGGTCGCTGCTGGAGAATTCGCCTTGTTCGACGATCCAAGACACCGGATCGATCACTGTTTCGGGGATCGGTACGCTTCCCTTTGCGCCTTCGAGCAGCACCTGGCCGTTCTGGCGGGCAACCTTGAAGTCCTTCGCGGTGACCCGGAACCAGTCATCGCCGCTGCTGCCCAGTGCGTCGCCGGGAAGATCGAGGCCGCCGCGGTGATGCTGGAAGGCCTCACGCATGGGGTCTACCGAGGCCCGGAACTCCTCACTTCGCCCGGTTTCCGCGAGTTTATCCACGAGATTGTCGAGCCAGGCCTGACGTGCGGCATCGCCTTTCTCGGGCAACGGAATGTTTTGGCGGAACGCGGGATCTGCCATCGCGCGTTCAAACAGCAGGGACATTACGTCAAAGCCGATAATATGGGTCACGCCGAAGGACAGGTGAATGCAGCCTTCGCTGGACGCCAACGCGTCATGGTACTGGCCGCGCGGGATGTAGAGCACGTCACCCGGCTGCAGGGTCACCTCTTCGGCCACCTCGCCGCGGTTCTTCTCGTGGAAATCCTCTGCCACCGTCTTGAACGCATCGCTGGCGATCGGGTTTTCGATCCGGCCTTCATAGATTCGCCACACCTTCTCACCGGCGACGTGCAGGGCAAACACCTCATGGGTGTCGAAGTGTGTGGGGAACGCCTGGTGCTGATCCCATGAGCAATAGAGGTTGCTCTGGACCTTCCCGCCGAGACATTGCTCAAGCGCGTTGGCGGCGGAAATCAGGCCCGGCGTCAGGGTGTCGATATCGTTTGCGACGATCGAGGCGCCCCGTTGCAGCCATTTCTTCACCATCTTGGCGTCTGGCTGCAGGCTTTGCTGCCCGTTCCGGTCCACGGCCTGGTGGCAATACTCTTCGGGCGGAATGTGATTGGTGTCCAGGAAGAGCTTGAGGCTGTGGGGGCTCCAGATGGCCGTCATGTTCAGAATCGCGGTCAGCGTATCCCAGTTCATGACGTCATCGAGCTTGTCTTCGGCGGGGGCCTTGATGTGCAGCGGCTTGCGGTCGTGGTATTCGGCGAAGAACGTGTCTTCGCCGATCGGCGCGATCAGGTCCGCAAAGGATTTGATTCGCTTTGACATAGCTTCGTTATAGTAGCTTGTGAGTGCCGGGGAAACGAATTGGATCGATCGCCGCACGCGGAGCCGTGTTGGGGCGGACGGCGGAAACTGAGCTGATGATCGAAGCAGAGATACGACAGAACCTCGACGTCGTGCGCGGGCGCCTGCGCGATGCAGCCACGCGCGCGGATCGCTCACCGGCCAACATTACGCTGGTGGCCATCAGCAAGTCTCAGCCCGATGAGCGGATCACGGCGGCTTTCGCCGCGGGCCAGCGCGTGTTTGGCGAGAGCCGGGTTCAGGAGGCGCAGACACACTGGCAAGCGCGCCGCGACGAGGCGGGGGATCTCGAATTGCACCTGGTCGGGCCGCTGCAGACCAACAAGGTCAAGGATGCGGTTGGCCTGTTCGATGTCATCCAGACCCTGGACCGCCCGAAACTGGCCGAGCATCTGGCCCGGGAATTTGACCGGACGGGACTGATCCGGCGCTGTTTCGTCCAGATCAACACGGGCGAGGAGCCTCAGAAGGCCGGTGTGACCCCGGATGCGGCCGATGGATTTGTCGAAATGTGCCGCGGGCTCGAGCTGCCGGTCGAGGGGCTGATGTGCATCCCGCCCGCCGACCAGCCCGCGCCGCCCCATTTCGCCCTTCTGGGCGCGATCGCCGCGCGCAACGGCCTGTCCCGTCTCAGCATGGGTATGTCGGCGGACTATGAGGCCGCCGCGGAGCTCGGTGCGACTCATGTCCGGGTCGGCACGGGCGTGTTCGGCGCGCGCGCAGCACGACACTAGGACGTTCGAATCTCGATCCGGTCGCCGGGCCGTAACTTCTGTCCCAGCTCCAGCAACGTGTCTCTGGGCAGCGCGACGCAGCCTTCGGTTGGCCCAAGGTCTTCGCTGGCGCAATGCAGGAAGATAGCGCTGCCATGTCCGGGTACCGGCGGCGCGTCGTTGTGGCCCAGTACCACCAGGATGTCGTAGAGGCCGTCTTCGCGCCAAAGCCGCTCGGCCGATCCTGTATGGGGATGGCGGACCAACCGGTTGTAGTCGCCGCATTCGGGGTCGTCGCACCAGCCATCATCGGTGGCGATCGGGTGGGCGGGCAGCGCGACGGGCGGCAATGCCAGCCGGTCTTCGCGGAAGTATATGTCGCGCAAGTCAAAGATGCCGGCCGGCGTGGCGCCATCGCCCTCCTGCTTGCCGGCCCGAACACCGCTGCGGCCGAGTGCACAGGCGAACGACGCGTCGAAGGCGTGCAGGCGACCGCGATGGCTATCCAATGGTGTGACGAGCAGGTCCATGGCCGCAGTCTAGCTTCGGCAGCACGGCCGGGCGAGGCGCTCGCTCAAACCCGGGTCGGCAAGACGCGCGGTTCGGCACAGACGATATCCTCGGCCACGACATCAGCCAGCGCCAGTTCCAGCGTGTCGGCTTCACCCGCTTCCTGCGGCAGCACGGTTGGCGTGCGGGCGGGGGCCGGTTCGACGGGATCGTCGGACAACAGCGCCAGGGCGCCCCCCATCACGTCGTCGCCGGATGTTTGTTCCAGCAGGACATTGGCCGAGGCGGACGCGAACCCGATCGGTCCGCCGAAAATCGCTCCCCCCCACTACTCGTCCAGCAGGTTCGATCTCGTCGCCCGTGGTTCCCCGGTAGAGGTCTGAAATTACCGGGATTTGCTGCAGGGGGTTGGTGATGTCGAGCAGGGTCGAGAAGAAATCACCGGACTCTATCCGGGCGTCGTAACCGGGGCTCGGGGGGAGTCCGGGTAGACGAGAAACGGTTCTGCGGCGGGCTGGGAATCGAACAGGGTCATCGCACGGATATTCTGTGCAAGTCCGAGGCCATGCGCATTTGTCCGACGCCGGGCAGAAAATTTGCCTATATCAAGGGCGTGACGGGACGACCCGACGGTGGCTCTGCGGCGGGTGCGGCGCACCCGGCAGGAATTGCCCCGTGGCTAGAACAAATGACCAGCACGCGACTGCTTGGTCGCCAGATAGAACTCGTTGTGCTGGTTCGACGGAAAGCTGTGTGACACCCGCTCGGTCACGTCGATCTGCCACTCGCGCAGGGCAGAGACCTTGTCGGGATTGTTGGTCAGCAGGCGCACCGACTGGATGCCCAGTTGCCGCAGCATTTCCGCCGCCGGTCGATACAGACGCTCATCGGCCTCGAAACCGAGCTGCTGGTTGGCATCGATCGTGTCCAGCCCGTGATCCTGCAAGGTGTAGGCTCGCAACTTGTTGATCAGTCCGATGCCGCGGCCCTCCTGTGCCAGGTACAGCACGATGCCGCCGCCCTGTTCCCCGATTTCCTGAACGGCGCCGCGCAGCTGATCGCCGCAGTCGCAGCGCAGGCTTCCGAGAAGATCGCCCGTGAAGCACTCGGAATGCAGCCGGACAAGCACCGGTGCGTCCGTCGGCGGATCGCCGATGACGATGGCCAAATGCTCACGGCCGCCATCGGACGGCCGGAAGGCGACGATCTCGACGTCCTCGCTCACCTCCAGCGGCACCCGGGCCGCACCGACCCGCTGCAGGGTCCGGGCCTCGATCTCCTGGTAGTTCCGGACATGATCCAGTTCAATGGTCAGGAGGGATTGGGTTTCGGCCCAGGCCGACAGATATTCCAACCGCTCGTCGGGCACCGGCGCCACGACCGCGGCGGGCAGAAGGCAGGCCAGTTTCAACAGCTCGATCGCGCCGATCTCGCTGGCGCCGGGCCTGGTGGCCGGATCGATATGGGATATCGAGACCGCCGGCGCGAGATCGTCCGACTGGGGCCCGGCCGGGTCGGCCATCATGCGCACCGTGTCGGCGGTCACGCCGCCGGACAAAGAGATCCGAACGGCGCCGTCAGGACTGTCCGTCAGTTTCAGGATGGCGGCGCGCCGGGCGGTCAGCAGCAGCGAAGGCGTCGCCTTCGACAGGCCGGCAATCCGCGCCAATGCGCTGGCGGTCAGCCCCTCGGCCGGATGGACGAGAAGCGCCCTGTCGGCACCCAGCAAAACGATGGTGGCGCCACGGCGGAGGTCCGCGATGGCCCGTTCGACCGGTTGAAGGGTATTGGGAAGCTGGCTCATTAATGGCGTATCCGGCTCGCGATGAGGCGCGAATATGCGCCAACCGTGCCGCTGCGGCAATACGGGACAAATGGCCGCAGCCCGGACCTAAGGGTCAGCGCCGGCAAGCGAGCCGGGGCGGTCTGCTCTCCGGAATGTGATCGAACGTGACGCAGCGAATCCGGGGACTTCCTCTTGTGCAGACACGTTCCGTATCTACTTCATGGCCAGGAAAGGGGGGCCGTTATGGCGAAAGCAGCATGGAACGACATGGTCCTTGCCGAGAGCGAGACGTACGAGACCGTCGAGGGGAATGTCTACTTCCCGCCGGAATCGCTCAATCGGGAGTATTTTCAGGAAAGCAGGACGACCACGCGCTGCCCCTGGAAGGGCACCGCGCGTTACTACACCGTCGACGTCAATGGCGCGGTCAACACGGACGCGGCGTGGTATTATCCCGACCCAAAACCGGCCGCGGAGAATATTCGCGATCACGTCGCGTTCTGGCGCGGCGTCCAGGTGAGTGCATAGCGATGGTGAGTCAAGCAATGGCCAACGTGGCGGGAACCAAAGCGACAATGGGCAAGAAAATCCTGCTCATCGACGATGACGACGCGCTGCGCGAATCCCTGTCGGAGCAGCTTCGCCTGCACGAGGAATTCGCGACGACGGAATCCGCGAGTGCGGCGGATGCCCTCGAGGTGACGAAGGGCGAGTATTTCGACGCCATTCTGCTCGACGTCGGGCTGCCGGACATGGACGGCCGCGAGGTCTGCCGGCTGATGCGCCGGAACGGTGTCAAGTCGCCGATCATCATGCTCACGGGCCATCACACGGACGCGGACCAGATCCTGGGTCTCGATGCCGGAGCCAACGACTATATCGCCAAGCCATTCCGCCTGAACGTGCTGCTGGCACGCCTGCGTGCGCAGTTGCGCCAGCATGAGCAGAGCGAGGACGCGGTCTTCACCATCGGTCCCTACACCTTCCAGCCGGCGCAGAAGATCCTGGTCGATGCCGACGAACGGAAGGTGCGTCTGACCGAGAAGGAAACGGCGATCCTGAAATATCTCTACCGGGCCGGTGACCAGGTGGTGAGCCGCGACACGCTGCTCGGCGAGGTCTGGGGCTACAATGTGGGGTTGACCACGCACACGCTGGAGACCCATGTCTATCGCCTGCGCCAGAAGATCGAGGCCGATCCGTCGAATGCCCAGATCCTGGTGACGGAACCCGGTGGCTATCGCCTGGTGCCCTAGCGGCCTTAGCGCAGCGCGCGCATCCTGACCCCAAGATAAAGCGTTCCCGCGATCGTCGCCACGGCGATGGCGATAAAGGCATAGACGACCACGATCCAGTCACCGGTTGCCCGGAACACTTCCGAGGCTATCAGAGGCCCCGCGAGAATACCCAGATAGCGGCCCGTCAGGACGACGGCGAACGCATCGGTGCCGGCGCGATGTCCGCCGACCAGAGTGGATGGCAGCGACCACAGCGAGGCCGGCGTGAGACCGGCGGCAACACCCCAGACGACCAGGCTGGCGACACCCATCGCCGGGGTCGTGGCGAGCGCCCCCATCAGCCAGCCAGCCGCCTGCAGGGTGAGCGCGATCGTCAGCAGCCGGATGACGCCAATTCCCGTCTTCAGGATCATCCCGCCGACCAGCGCGAACACCAGCAGAACGACGACCGGGATCTGGTTGATCAGCACCGCACCATCGGCCGCTATGGCCCGGGTCTCGACGAGGTAGACCGGAAGCCAGGTGAAGTAGCCCATGAACTGGGCCTGCCAGAGGAAGAACAGGACGGCCGCGAGCCACAGTGCGCGCGTCTCGGCCGCCGTGATGGGCGCAGCCTCTCCGGCGGTCGTGTCCGCGACGCTGTCGGGCGGTGCCGCGCGTTTGTGGACGACGCCGGGGACCCGGTTCCCGCGGATGATGTACCAGGTCCACAGGGCGATCAGCACGGTCGCGAAAGCGCCGAACCACCAGACCGGCTGCCAGATATCGATCGCGACCGAGGGCTGGGCGACGAGGTTCGCGGTTAGCTGCCCGACCGGGATCCAGGTGGCCTGGGCGCCCACGATGATGGGAAGATGATTGGGCCCGGCACTCATGTTTGCAAATGCGGGCATGCACACGGCCAGCACGGCCGCACCGAGCCCCTCGATGGTGCGCGAGACCAGCATGATGGTCGCGCTTTCGGGCCACAGCAGGCCGAGCGCCGTACCCCCGAGCATCAGGGCGAAGGCGGCGAACAGATAGCGCTGGGCGCCGTCACGCCGGATCGCACGGCCGACCCGCATACTGATCAGCATGCCCGCGACGGCAAAGGTCGACATGAAGCCGCTGCCGAATGTCTTCTCGTAGCCGTACAGTTCGAACATCACCGGCAGAACCGGCGGCACCTTGAACTGAAAGTAGGCGGCGACGAAGCCCAGGACGATGCCGTAGGAAACGCCGGTCCAGTTCGTCTCGGATGTTTGCGTGGCTGGGCTCGACATGCGCTCGGTCGCCGTGAGGAAGGGCAGGGATGATGTCGTGCCCGCGTGCGCGATACAAGCCGCCTTCGCCACCGTCCGGGCTGCGCGCCCGGGTATATCGGTTCGGTATTCCGGACCGGCGCCAATTCGGGCACTCTCCTGTCCGATGTATTCTATTCTGTTATACGGACGAGTGCCGCGGGGGCCGCTGACGTTCGTGTCCGCAGTCGAGAGAAGACTGTTTTCCGCAATTCGCTCCCCTGGAAGCTCCGCATGAACGGCACCGAGCCTGTGGAAGTTCGTTTCTGGGGTGTGCGCGGGTCAATCGCGTGTCCGAGCCCCGAGACGATCGCGTTCGGCGGCAACACATCGTGCGTCGAGATCCAATGCGGTGCCAGCCATGTCATCCTGGATGCCGGCACCGGCATCCGCCAGCTGGGCAATGCGCTGGTCGAATCTGGCGGAGTTGTGGATGCTGATATCCTGCTCAGCCACACCCATCTCGACCATATTGTCGGACTGCCGTTCTTCGGCCCCGCCTATTGCGAGGACAGCAATCTGCGCATGTGGGCCGGCCACCTGGGCCCTGACCATCAGCTCAAGAAGGTGCTGGGCGCGATGATGGGGGACCCGCTGTTCCCGATACCGATGGACGTGATGGCCGCCAACAAGAGCTTCGGCGACTTCCACGCGGGCGAGACCCTGAACCTGGCCTGCGGTGCGAGGGTCAAGACCTGCCCCCTCAACCACCCCAACGGCGCGACGGGCTACCGGGTCGAGCAGAACGGTCGGGCCGTCTGCTATGTCACCGATACAGAGCATGTCGAGGGGATGCACGACGAACACATCCTGGCGCTGATCCAGGACGCAGATGTGTTTATCTATGATGCAAACTATACCGACGAGGAGTATGAGGCCCATCGCGGCTGGGGACATTCGACCTGGCAGGTGGGCGCAGAGCTCGCCGAAATGGCAAATGTGAAAACCTTCGTGCCGTTCCATCACGACCCGTCTCACGACGACGACGCCATGTCGCAGATCGAAGCCGAGGCGCGCGGCCGGTTCGAGAACACGGTTGTCGCCCGCGAAGGCCTGACGCTGACCCTCTAGCAGGGCACACGGTTTGATCACGCGGCTTTGACGGGGAACCATTGCGGGTCGACGCCATATCGTGACCTGTGATTGCAACGAGAAGCGTCCGGTACGGACCGCGCAGCCACGACCTTCTTCGACGACGATTCTTCGCGCAAACCGATTACCAGGCTGGTCTCCGGCCTGCGTGACGGTACGGGCGCGTCGCTGCCGCTGCGCGTGCGCGAGGATATTGCCCGCCAGCAGGACCGCTCCGAACAGATCATCTCCATCGTCCAGATCGTCATCGTGCTGCTGTTTGGCGCGCTTTTCCTTGCCGCGCCGGGGCCGGTCGACCGGGACATCGCATTCGAACTGACACCTTGGGCGCTGGGAGGCTATCTGGTGTTTTCGGTCGCAAGGTACGTTGCGAGTTACCGGATGCGCCTGCCCAGCTGGTTCCTGACCCTCTCGGTGATCGCCGACATGGCGTTGCTGATGGTCCTGATCTGGAGTTTCCACCGAACCTACCAGCAGCCCCCGCCCTTCTATCTGAAGGCCCCCACGCTGCTCTATGTCTTCATCTTCATCGCCCTGCGGGCACCGCGGTTCGATGCGCGCTACGCTCCATTGAGGCGGCAATCGCGGCGCTCGACAAATGGTACCGGGCACTGGTCGCGGCGGGCAAGCCTGCCCTGGACGTCAACGCCGCGGCCGCATCGGGCGATCTTATCTTCGCCGCCGTCGGTGACGAGAGCCGGCTCGAATACACGGTCATCGGCGACACGGTGAACCTGGCCGCGAAGCTCGAGAAGCACACCAAGCATGAAGATGCCTGCGCGGTGGCGACCAAGGAAGTCTATAACCTGGCGCTGGATCAGGGGTTCACTCCCGGAGAGCAAAGCGAACAGCGGAACGGCTGGGCGGTCGAGGAGGTTGAGGGGTTCGTCGACATCGTCGCGCTAGGCCGCAAGCGCAGCCTCGTTTGACGTGCCGGTCTACTTGTAGGGGTCGGCGGCGTCGCGCAGCCCGTCGCCCAAAAAGTTGAACGCCAGGATTGTCAGGATCACCGGGATCATCGGCGCCATCAGCCAGGGGTAGAGCACCACCACCTGGATATTCTGTGCCTCGTTGAGCAGCACGCCCCAGCTTGTCACCGGGGGCCGCAGGCCGAGCCCGAGGAAGCTGAGCGCGGTCTCGCCGAGGATCATCTCCGGTATGGCGAGGCTGGCCGACGCGATCAGATGACTGGCGAAGCCCGGCACCAGGTGGCGCCCGATGATGCGTTTCGTGCTGGCCCCCATCAGGTTCGCCGCGACGGCGAAATCCTCCTCGCGCAGAGACAACAGCTTCGAGCGCACGGCGCGCGCAAGCGATGGCCAGTCGAGTAGCGCGAGGATTAGGGTGATGCCGAAATAGATCAGCAGCGGCGACCATTTGGCCGGCAGCGAGGCTGACAGCGCCATCCACAGCGGCAACCGTGGGAAGGATTTCAGGATCTCGATCAGGCGCTGCACTAGATTGTCGACCAGGCCGCCATAAAATCCGGCCATCCCGCCGATGACGATGCCCAGCATGAAGCTCAGGACGATACCGATCAGGCCGATCGAGAGCGAAATGCGCGAACCGTAAACGATGCGCGAGAACATGTCCCGGCCGAGCCGGTCGGTACCGAGCAGGAAGACGGGCGAGCGCCGGTCCGTCGGGCAGAACAGGTGGAAGTCGCCCTTGAACAGGCCCCAGAATTCATACTCCGAGCCCTTGTAGCCGCCCGAACACAGGAACCGGATGCGGTGCACCTTGGTCGGGTCGGGGGTGTAGATTTTCTGCAGCGTTTCCGGGTCGCGCTTGGAATTGTAGCCATAGACAAAGGGGCCCACGAGCTTGCCCTCGTGGAACAGGTGGATGGCCTGCGGCGGCGCGAACACGTTGCGGGCATCGCGGTGCTGCAACTCATAGGGTGCCACCACTTCGGCGAAGGCCGCGATCAGATACAGAAGCAGGAGGAAAATTCCGGCGGCGACGGCGATTTTGTGCCGCTTCAGCTTCCACCACATGAGGCGCCACTGGGACGCCATGTAGTATTTTTCCTGTTCCGGCGTCAGCACCACTTCGACGTCGGCGTTGAAGGGTTCGTCGGACACGAAATGGGGGACAGCGTCCGGTTTGTTGGGCCCGCTGCCGGTTTCGTCCTCGGGGCGATCGCCGCTCATCGCGTTGTGCCCCCGCTCAGCCGGATGCGCGGGTCGAGCGCAGCGAGTGCCAGGTCCGACAACAGGGTTCCGATCACCACCAGGAGGGCGAGGAACATCAGGAACGAGCCGGCCAGGTACATGTCCTGGGCGCGCAGCGCGTCAAGCAGCATGCGCCCGGTAATGTCGAGATTGAGCACGACGGCGACGACGGCGGAACCGGAAATCACCTCGGGCAGGATCGAGCCGATATCGGCGATGAAGGGGTTCAGGGCCATGCGCAACGGGTACTTCCACAGAAGCTTGCGCGGATGCAGACCCTTGGCCCGGCCGGTGACCACATACTGTTTGTGCAGCTCGTCGAGCAGGTTGGCGCGCAGGCGCCGGATCATGCCGGCGGTGCCCGATGTGCCGATCACGATCACCGGTATCCAGAGATGCTCGAGGACCGACAGCATCTTGTCCAGCGACCAGGGCTGGTTGCGGTACTCATCATCCATGATACCGCCGATGGAGGTGTCGAACCATTGGTTGGCGAGGTACATCAGCACCAGCGCCAGCAGGAAGTTCGGGGTCGCCAGGCCGAGATAGCCGATGAGCGTCGCCACATGGTCCGACACGCTGTACTGGCGGGTCGCCACGTAGGTGCCGATCACGAAGCTGACGATCCAGATGAACGCGATCGTGGAGAAGGTGACAACGAAGGTGAGCAGGATGCGCTGGCCGATCAGCTCGGACACCGGCCGGTTGTGCTCGAACGACCAGCCGAAATCTCCCTGAAGCAGCCCGAAGAGCCAGGAGAAATATTGTTCGACGGGTGACTTGTCGAGGCCGTAGGCGCGGCGCAGGGCCTCGATCTGGTTCTGGTCGACGGCTTCGCCGCGCGACTGCATCTCCGCGATCAGGGTTTCGAGATAGTCCCCCGGCGGCAACTGGATGATCACGAACACGATCGCGCTGACCGCGAGCAGCGTCGGGATCATCAATAACAGGCGATGGACAATATAGCGGAACACTTCGGGGTCGGCCTAGCTCGGTTGCGGCGCCTAGTTTAGTGGGCCGGTGAAATAGAAGGTGTCAGGCAGGTATATGCCGAAATGCGCGCCCGGGTCCCATGCGTAGATGGCTTCCCTGGGCACGCCCGCCAGGGCATTGGCGACCACGACCGGCTGCTTGGTACAGCACACGATGCCAATGGTGAAGGTCTCGTCCGCGTTGATCTGGAGGATGCGCTCCCAGATGTCCCGGCGTTGGTCCTCGGACGTCGCGGTCTGCCAGCGGCGGAACAGGTCGAACAGCTCCTGGGCGGCCGGCATGTCGATGGCGTCGCCGGCCTTGCCGTCGGTCTCGTAGTACTGGCCCCATTTCGGCCACTGGTACTGGACCTGCTGGGTCGGCACGAATTCGGCCGGGCTCATGTTCGCCGTGACGATGCCGTTGTTCACGCCGAACCACACACCCATCATGGTTTCACCGGCGAATACGCGGTTGCGGAACACCTCGCGCTGGGACGGGCGGGTGAAGATCTTCACCCCGACGTCGAGCCAGGTGTCGTGGATCAGCTCCAGCACGTCGGTCTGTTCGGTTTCCTCGCCGGCCGTCTCGATGACGATCTCGAGCCGCCGGCCATCCGGCAGCAGGCGCACCCCGTCCTTGTCGCGCTTGTCGAGTCCGATCCCGTCGAGAAGTTCCTCGGCCCGTTCGGGGTCGAAGTCGGCCCACTTGGTCTGGAAATCCTCCCGGAAGAGCGGACTCTGCGGCAGAACCGTGTTGTTGGAAGGCTCGGCCAGGCCGAAATAGATCACCTCGTTGATCTCTTCCCTGTCGATCGCGAGGCTGAGGGCGTGACGGAAGTCGCGATTGCGGAACAGTTCGCGCCAGCCCGGGTCGGCCACATGCATGTTCGGGTAAATCGCGATGCGTGCGCCTAGTGAGGTGTCCCACAGCAGGGTGCGGAACTTCTCCTTCTCTTCCGACTGTTTCAGGAAGGTGAAGTGGCTCATGAACAGGCTGCGCGCCTGCAGGTCGACCTCGCCGGCGCTCGCCTTCGCCGGAATCAGCTTGCCGTCGGAGATGTTCATCAACACCCGGTCGATATAGGGCAGCTGGTTGCCGTCGCTGTCGACGCGGTGGAAGTACGGGTTGCGGGTGAACACAAACTGCTGGGCCGGCGGCCGGATCGTGTTCGTCCAGGGCTGCAGGGTGGGCAGCGCCGGGTTGTCCAGGTCGTAGAGATTATCCTGACTGTTGTGCAGTGGTGCCCAGCCGCGCATGCGCCGTTTCTTGATGCGCGCCGCCAGGCCCTCGGCCGCGGCGTAGGTCTTGTGGAACTGTTTCAGATAGTGTGCGGGCCGGTAGATGAAGGGGGGCCGCGGCCCGGCCAGGGCAGGCAGGAAGAAAGGGTTGGGCTTCGACCAGCTGTAGCGGATGGTCGTCTCGTCGAGAATCTCGACCACCGGCAGTTCACCCTCGACCTTCATCAGGGCCGGCGAACCGAGCGGCGAGAGGTTGGGATCATTCGCCATGTCTTCCCACCAGTAACGGAAATCCTCGGTGGTGAACGGGTGGCCGTCGGACCATTTGTGTCCCGTGCGCAGCTTCAGGGTGAAGACCTTGTCGTCGACGGATTCGAAGGATTCCAGGATATCGGGCACGAGTTCGTAGGACCGGTTGTAGCCGACCAGGCGCGCGTAGCCATAGACCGTCATCAGCCGCGTGTCTCGGGAGCGGGACATGGCAATCCGCAGGTCGCCGCCATAGATGCCGGGCTCCGCCGTCTCGATGATCCGCGGCGGTTGCGGCAGGCGCTGGTCGACTGGCGGCAGCTTGCCGGCTGCCACTTCGCTTGCCAGCATCGGGGATTGGTTGAAATCCGCGCTCGCTTGGACCGACAGCGTGGTGACCGCAACAAGGGCGGAGACGGCGAATAATCCTTTAAGGTGCATCAGGCGACCTCCGGCATGGCGCCCCGATCCGGGTCGGCGCGAACAAAATGTCCCTCCTCGATTTCAACAAACCGGGGGTGAAACTGGGAATCGATGGTGAAAGGGGCCGGCCATTGCGCCGGATCGGATGCGCGGTCTTCCATCAGCCCGCCGAGATCGAGCCGGTTTTCAAGATTGGGCTCGGGCACGGCCGACAACAGCGCGCGCGTGTAGGGGTGGGCCGGATTCTGGAACAGGGTCTTGCTCGGCGCCAGTTCGACCAGGCGCCCCGCACACATGACGGCGATTCGGTCGGCGATATAGTCGACGACGGCAAGGTTGTGGCTGATGAACAAGTAGGTCAGGCCGAGCGCGGATTGCAGGTCTTTCAGGAGGTTCAGGATCTGGGCCTGGATCGAGACATCGAGCGCGCTGACCGGCTCGTCACAGATCAGCAGATCGGGTTTCAGGGCGAGCGCCCGGGCGATGCCGATTCGCTGGCGCTGGCCGCCGGAGAAACTGTGCGGGTAACGGTTGAGGAAGCGTGGGTCGAGCCCGACCAGGCGCATCAGCTCGCGGACCGTGTCGGCGCGGCTCTCCGGCCCCCCAATATTGTGGATCACGAGGGGCTCGGCGATGATCTCGAAAACCGTCATGCGCGGGTTCAGGGAGCCGAACGGGTCCTGGAAGATAAACTGGACGCGGCGGCGGAAGTCCTTGAGTTCGCGGCCCTTCAGCGCCAGCACGTCGGTTGGCGCCTCGTCGTCGAAGAAGGTGACGCCGCCGGCATCGGTCTCCAGCGCTCGCATGATCATCTTCGAGGTGGTAGTTTTCCCGCAGCCCGACTCTCCGACCAGACCGAGGCATTCGCCGCGCGCGATCTCGAAGCTGACATCGTCGACGGCGATCACCTCGCGTGCTTCCTGGGAGCCGAAATAACTGCCCTTGCGGATCAAGAAGCTCTTGGAAAGCCCGTCCACCTTCAAAAGCGGCGTTCCTGTCATACGCGTCTCGGCGCGGTCCGTATCCGGCTTGATCAGGTTGCCCGTCTCGGCTTTGACCTCGCGCAGCGGCACCAGCCGCTCACCCTCGGCCAGTCCAAACCGCGGCACGGCGTTCAGCAGGGCCTTGAGATAGGGATGCTCCGGGCTGCGGTAGATCGCGTCCAGGCTGCCGCTTTCCATGACCTTGCCGCGGAACATGACCACGACCTCCTCGGCGACATTCGCCACCACACCCAGATCGTGGGTGATCATCAACACAGCCATGCTGAGTTCCGACTGCAGGTCCTTGATCAGCTTCAGGATCTGGGCCTGGATGGTGACGTCCAGCGCGGTCGTCGGTTCGTCGGCGATGAGCAGCGTCGGGCGGCAGACCAGCGCCATGGCAATCATGGCGCGCTGGCGCAGGCCGCCGGACAGTTCGAACGGATAGGTTTTCATTGCCCGCGGCGGTTCGGGAAACCCGACCAGCCGCAGCATGTCGGTGGCTAGTTCGTTCCCCGTTTGCTTGTCGACCTCGCGATGCAGATGCAGCGCCTCGGAAATCTGGTCGCCGACCGTGTGCAGCGGCGACAGGGACGTCATCGGTTCCTGGAAGATCATCGAGACCCGGCCGCCGCGAATAGCCCGCATCTGCTTGCCGTCACGGTCAAGCTTGGTCAGGTTGACCGGTGTGCCGTCGCCGTCGGGGTCGGTGAACAAGATTTCGCCGCCGGCGACATTGGCGATGTTGGGCAGGATACCCATGATGGCCTGGCTGCAGACCGACTTGCCGGAGCCCGACTCACCGACCAGGGCCGTGGTGCCGCCGGGGCGGATGCGAAACGAGACGCCGTCGACGGCGCGCAGCTGATCGCCATGCACCGTGAAGTCGACCTTCAGGTCGCGGACATTGAGCAGGTCGTTCATCGCCTCCAATCCGCCGGGTTGCCCCATCCTGTCATGCTTGCCGGGGTCGGGTTCCGCTCGGGAATTGCGGCACCGATGCCGAGCGCGGCGAAGTTTCGCGCGCTGGCGTCCGTAAGCTCTATGTCTTCATTCCGTGCGGCGTTGAACGCTGCCCGGCACACATCCTCGAATCCATCCAGCGAGGGGTTCAAGGCGATCTTGGTTGTGCGATCCTTCAGGCTCAATTGCATCCATCCGGCTTCACGATCGCGCCGGGTCGAAAAATAGGAGAGCTTGAGTGCGCTCATGTCGCGCCAGGCGATATGTCTAGGGGACCAGCCGGTCAGCGAAATGCCCACCGCATCGATCTCGACGACCGTTTGACGATTGGCCCAGGTGCGGAGCCCGAAAATCGTGAACATGGCTGCCGGAATCGCGAAAACCAGGATGCCCCAGGCGCCGAGATCCACGAACACCAGGGGCACGAGGCAAAACCCCGTTCCCACCGCGGCGCGCAGCAAATCCGCGTTCAGTGCGCGGGGGGCATAGCGGTGGGTGCTCATGAGACGGAAAATACCTCGTTGGCGGGAAGCCAGCTTACCGCAGGGTGGGCATTGGTCCGGGTCACAAATTCAACAACAAACCCGATCGCATCGGCGCCCATGTCGGCATGGTGGGTCATCAGGCCGGTGACCTCGGACGTGTCGGCGGCACCCGTGCGCCGGGCCGTAAGGTGTTCAATCGCATCGGATATGACGTTTTCCGCGCCCAGAAAGTTACGCGGACTGCCCGTTCGCCTGCCCCGCCAATCGATGACATCGAGATGAACATTGTTCTGCACCAGCCCCCGGACCGGAAAGTCACGCGCCCGGATGCCGTTGGTGCTCAGGCCGCGGAAACCGATCTCCGGTAAGAGGGGAACAAGGTGGGGCGCCATTCTATTCCACGGCGGTACAAGAACGGGCAGGTGGGCCTCGAACCGGGACAGCGCCTGGGCGCCCATGGCCAGATCGGCAATCACATATTCGGCGGGCCGGCTGCCATCGAGCTCGATCTTGCGCGCGCCGTCGGAGGCGAAATTCTTGTGCGAGTAGCCATGCTGCAGCACCGTGACGTCCCCGCTCCTGGACAGCTTGTCGCGCAACGCACCCGTTGCCGTCGCCGGCACGACGGCAAGCGCGAGCGGGACGCCGGTTTCGCCCTGAATCTCGAGGAGTGCGTCGAGCGCCTGCGTGGGCTCCGAAGCGTCGTCGTCCCGCCACCAGAAGCTGGCTGTCCGACCTTCGGTCGACCATGCGTCGAGCTCACGTGTTAAGGCGGCCCAGGCCGTCTCGGGCGTGATCGAGCCATCGGGCATTGCCAAGGCCATCGGTTACATACACTCCCTGCGCGCCCGGGCCCCCCAACCCGGTCGTGTCTTCCTGTGTCCCAGACTAACCGGATCGGTTGTCCGGGTTAACCAGCATTTCAGGTGAATCGGCGGCGGTCGGGGCGCCAATATGGCGATCCAGTGCCGCTTTGAGGACGGAACAGCTGTTTTCGGCGCCGCCGAGGTCGAGACCTGAGACGGGCGCCGGCCCAGCAGACAGCGCACGATCGACGGCGGCGGCGACATGGGCTGCGTCGACCGAGCCCTGTTCGACGATTTCCATCGCGCCACCTGCGGCCAGCAATCGGCAGCGCAGGGTCTGTTCGCTCTCCAGCCCGCCCGCATAGGGAATGCAAACCGCCGGTGTGCGGGCGGCCAAGACCTCCATGACCGTGTTGTAGCCGCCCTGGGAAATCGACAGCCGACAATTGGCGAGAAGCTGGCGGAAGTCGGGCCGGGAGCGTTCCACGACAACGCCGTGCGGTGCGTTGTCCCGATAGGCCGCGAAGGCATCTTCGGGAAGGTTGTGACCGATCAGCACCCGCCAGCGGATCTCCGATTGCAGTGAACGGGCCCGCGCGCCGATCGCGGCCTCCAGCATGTCGTCGCTGACCGCGCCGCCGCCCGTCGACACGATGACCTCTCCAGCGCCCGCGCCGCGTGTCGTTCGGACCATGGGCGGGTCGACCACATAGCCGGTGTAGCTGGATAGATCCGCGATCTCGGACATGCGGGGAAACGTCTCGTCGAAGGCGATGAATTCGGGGTCGCCGTGGATCAGGACGAGATCGAAATAGCGGCGAACCCGCTCCACCATTTCGTCGACCCGTCCGGGCTTGTCGGGCTCGACCAGGATGTCGCGGACGGAGGACACGATAAGGGGCCGGCGCCCGCCCTGGTTGTTCGCGGCTTCCAGCAGCGGCTCGATCTCGAAGCGCATCTGTCGTCGGCCGAACGGGTACATCTCGATCAGGAGGATGTCGGGTGTTTCACGGACATAGAGATCGAGCAGCCGATCCCGGCGGCCGGCCTTCCAGTCATCGTCGATCTGGTTGTCGTTTTCATCCACCAGGACCTTGAAGAACTTGTCGGTGGCCCGCGTGGGGGAAAGCTGTTCGAACCGCGCGGGACTAGCATCGAACCCGGGCACCGGTGTGCCGCCCGATACCAGCAGGGTGTCGAACCCGCCCGCCTCGAGTGCGCGGGCAAGCGTGCCCGCACGCATCAGGTGACCGATGCCGAGCAGGTGCTGCACATAGAAGAGGATCTTCGGTCTGGCGTTCATGGCCCGTCCTCAGTTCGCCGTGGGGGCGGTCAGGCGCAGGTTAAGCTGCGCGACCTCGACCGACCCGTCCGCGGCCGCGCGAAAGACCTGGGCGCGTCGGCGTGATAGTTCGTCGGCCGTCTCACCCGTCAGGTCCCAGCCCGTCGCAATCGCGTAGAACGCCCGGATGACGCCCCGGTGGGTCACCACCAGGCGTGGCCTGCCGCCGGTTGCCGTTGCGGCGATGAAGTCACGTGTGCGAACCAGCATATCACGCCGGCTTTCACCGCCCTCGGGTCGGTAGCCACCATCATGCGCCGCGTCCCCGAACTCGGTCTCGACCGCGCGCAGGTCGCGGCCCGCCCAGATGCCCATGTCACGCTCGAGCAGCCGGTCATCGTATGTGATATCTCCCAGGCCGGGATTGTTAGACTTGATGATGTCGGCGGTCTCGCGGCACCGAACTAGCGGGCTGACCGACAGATCGACCGCGTCGTAGGGGGGCGAGAACCGCCAGGCATCGACCAATGCCCGCCCTTCGTCATTCAACGGAATGTCGCGTTGCCCCTGAAGTCGTCGCGCGGCATTCCAATCGGTGATCCCGTGACGCACGAGGACAAGTTCGATCATGCGCCCCGTCCCACCGCCGCGACGGTTTGCAGGGTTGAATCGAGCATCGCGGCCGCCGTCGGCAGGTCGAATTTCTCTTGCACGCGCCGGGCCGCAGATGCGCCAAGCTGTGCACGCAATTCGGACTCGTTGATCAGTCGTTGAACGGCAGCGGCAAACGCGACTGTGTCTCCGGCCTTTGGCAGCAGTCCGGTCACGCCCGGTGCGACGATGTCTGGGACACCGCGCTGCCGGCCTGCGACCACGGGCAGCCCGGCCGCCTGGGCTTCCAGAAGGGCGATGCCGAAAGCCTCGTCGACCGCAGGCCAGACGAGCACATCGCTGGCGGCGTAGATTTCGGCCAGTCGATTGGCTTCGAGCGCCCCCAGCATTTGCACCCGGCCCGGCGCGGCCTCTTCAAGCAGGGCCTCGATCTCCGTTCGCCGGGGGCCGTCGCCGGCCACAAGCAGACGCCAGTCTCCGTCACGCAGGGACGGCAGCGCCTCGGCGAGCCGGGCATAGGATTCCTGTTTTGCGCCGGCGCGCATCATTCCGACGGCGAGCAGCAGGACCGTTCCAGGCCCCCAGCCGCCGGTGGCCGCCAGCCCTTCACGCAGATTGCCGCGGCGCGCCGCCGCGGCGGCAAACGGCCCGCTGTCCACGAACGGGAACATGCGCCGGTGCAGGACGGGCGGTGTCGCGACCGGCTGCAGGCAGTCCCAGTCGTCGCTATTGAGGGTCAGGATCGCGTCGGCCTCGGCTATCGCGGCGTTGGCGCCCCGATAGCCGATGTCCCACGGCCCGCCGGCCCGCTTCGGCGCTGAAGAGGCCTCTGCGATCAGGTACGGGATGGCTAGCGCGTCCGCGACCCGTGGCCCCAGCCAGTCGGGCGCCTTGTGATAGACGTGATAGGTGAACCACGCACCGGGCCGCTCTTCGGGTGGCCGGGCGACCAGCCGGCGGATCAACCGGTCGGCGAGACGTCCGCCGAGCGCCTGCAGGCGCGCCTGCCGTGCGGGGTCGCCAGCCCCGTCCCGGCTGACGAAGCGGGACATCAGCTCGGGATGGTGTCCGGCCCGTTGCAGCGCCTTCATCATCAGGCGCGCTAGGTGCCGGTCGCCGGACGGGATCGGATGGTCGGGCGGCTTCATGGGGGCGTAGAACGCAACGCGCATGTCAGGCCGCGGCTCTGCCTGGGTTGGGTGGCGCCATTTGCAGACCGTCCGCGATGGCATCGAGGCCCGTGTTCATATCGAAGCGCTCGCGGACGGTTCTTGTGCCGGCATCGGCGAGCCGGGCCCGCAGGGCCGGGTCGGCCGCGACCTCGGCAATCGCCGCGCAGAGGCGCACCGGGTCGGACGGTGGGACCAGCCGCCCCGTCGCGCCATCCTCGATGAGTTCGGGGATCGCGGTGGCGTTGGTCGCGACGCAGGCCACGCCCATCGATTGGGCCTCCATCAGGACATTGGGAAGCCCGTCGCGGTCGCCGTCGGGCGCCACCTTGCTGGCCAGCACGAAGATGTCCGTACGGGCCAGAAGTTCGTGCACCGCTGCCTGGGGCTGGCGCCCGCGCCAGATGATCCGATCGGCGATGCCGAGCTCGTCTGCGCGCGCGCGCATCTGTTTGTCGAGCGCCCCGCCGCCGATATGTTCGAACTGCCAGTTGAGGCTTGCGGGCAGGCGGGCAAGCGCGTCGAGCAGATCGTCGTAACCCTTCTTGGCCACCAGCCGGCCGACCGATGCGAGCCGAACCGTGTCCGGCCGCTCGTTTTCCTGGCGCTCGCCTGCGGCGAAACGCGCGAAGTCGAGCCCGTGATAATGCAGCCGGACCTGGTCGGGGCCGGCGCGCGCGATCTCGCGCAGATGCTCTGCACCGGCGCGGGTGCAGGTGGTCACCCACGCGGCGTCGGCGATCTTTTCACGCTTTTCCCATTCGGGCGTGGTCCAGATGTCCTTGGCATGGGCCGAGACGGCGAATGGCAGGCCGAGCATGCCGGCTGCGTAGCGCGTGACCGAGGCCGGGGTGTGCAGGAAATGGGCATAGAGAAAATGGGTGTTCGGCGTCAGTTCGGCGGCCAGCACGCAGGCCTGGCCGAAACGGCGAATGCGGTTGGGGGTACGGTCCCGTTTCAGGTCGGCACGGAACCGGGCCCGGGCCTCGGTGTATCCGGCCAGGCGGCGCGCTCGCCACCAGCCACGGATAACCCGCCCCGGCTCGCGCCAGAGATATTCCGGCAGATACTTGACTGGGGCGCGGATTTCCTCATGGATCGGGTGGTGAGTCGGATCGTAAGGCCGCCGCAGGGAATAGATGTACAGCTTGAGACCGCGGGCCTCGAGCCCGTGCAGCTCCTGGGCGATGAAGGTCTCGGAAAGGCGTGGATAGCCCTTCACGATCACGGCAATGCGCAATCCACCCTGCCGTTCCGGGGCGGTCAAGTGCGGCCTGTTTGCTGCCCGGACGTGTTTTTGCCGACGACTCGCATCCGGTCCTGCCGGCGTCCGGCGGCGATGTCGACGAGCCGGTTCACGTTGCGCAGCCCGTCGAGCAGGCCCGGGACGACGACCTCGGACGGCAGGCTTTGTTGCGGCAGATGCCTGAGCGCGGTGGCCATGACCTTCCAGTCGGGCTGGGCAATCCTGTCCACGTCGGCGGTTTCGGGCACCAGCATCTTCACCAGGCCCATCTCCTGCATGCGCGACGCGCGCAGGAATTGTTCAAGGCGTGGACGGGTGCGCGGCACGATCAGCGAGGGCTTGTCGAAAGACAGAATTTCACAAACCGTGTTGTAGCCGCCCATCGCGACGATCCCGGCAGAATGGGAAATCAGCGCCTCGGGATGGGTGTCGAAGGTGATCGATTCGACGTTCTGCAGGCGGGCAATACGCGCCGTGAACACCGATTGCAGGTCGGGGTCAAGGAACGGCCCGAACACGAAGAACGCAGGCACCGGCTGTGCCGGGTCGTTCTCGTAGGCGCGCAGCACCCAGTCGAACATCATGTTGCCGTCGCCACCGCCGCCGGCCGTCACGAGAATATAGGGGCGGTCGCCGAACGGCAGCTCGACCGGCGCTGCCGAAATCCCGTTGCGCAGCGCGCGGCGCAGATAGCCGGTATAGATCGCCTTGCGTGACACCGAGTCCGGAAGACCGAGGCCGGCCAGCGGATCGCTTACTTGGGGCAGGCCGTAGATCCAGATCTCGTCGTAGAGGCTTTCGAGCGCCGGCAGGACGTTCTTGGATTTCCATTCCGGCGCCAGCAACTGGGGATCATCGAGAATGTCGCGCAGGCCCAGGACAAGCTGGGTTCCGCGCGCCTTGAGCGCCTCGAGCGTCTCAAGCACCTCGCCACGCAGGCCGTGCGGCTCCTTGTCGACGATGAACACGTCAGGTTCGTAGGACAGGGCGGTGTGGCGGATGATGCTGGCGCGCAGCGCCACCGTTTCCTCAATGTCCATGGGCAGCTTCAGCGGCGTGTACTCGCCGTTCTGCAGCTTGATGACCCCGGGGATGCGCACGAAATCCACCCGTTCGCGGAAATCGAAATTCCCGATGATTGGCGATCCCGACAGGATCAGCACGCTCAGTCCGGGATCGTGTTGCACCAGCGCATGCGCCAGTGCCCGGCAGCGGCGCAGATGGCCGAGGCCGAACGTGTCGTGGCTGTAGATCAGGACTCGCCGGTTGCGCATGGGCATACCTACTCTCGCTCGTCGCGCGTATTCGGCGCGGACTATGGCACAACCCCCACATCGCCTGGAAGTCATTGATTTGCAAGGACGCTGTGACCTTGTCGCGAATGATTTACCGTTTTTGTATGGATGGGTTAGTGTCGCCGCTTATGTGCGTAGGTCAATTGGTTCCCGGGAGGAGCGCATGAGCGAACGTCTCGAACGAAGCATGTACAGCTTTGTGCTGCGGTACAGCAGGCGGCAGCAACTCTACATTCTCGCCTTTGTCGTTCTGTCCTGGCCCATCGGCTTCATGCTTCTGGATCTGCCCAAGCAGATCATCAACCGGGCGCTCGAGGCCAAGACCGATATTTTCCAGCTGGCCGTGCTCGGCGTTGCGGAGATCCCGCTCCAGGTCTCCCAGTCCGTCTTCCTGATCATTCTCTGTTGCATCTTTCTGACGCTGGTTGTTGCCAATAACGCGCTCAAGTTCCACATCAACACGACCAAGGGCCGGACCGCCGAGCGCCTGCTGCGCCGGCTGCGCTATGGCCTGTTCTCGCGAGTCCTGCGGTTTCCGATCCCTCGCTTCAAACGCACCAGTCAGGGTGAGATCATCTCGATGATCACGGCGGAGACGGAACCCGTCGGCGCCTTTTTCGTGGGCGCCGTCGTGGACCCGATCTTCCAGGGCGGGCTGCTGTTTGTGGCCATCGGCTTCATCATCGTCCAGAACCCGTGGCTCGGCCTCGCCGCCGCCGCGTTCTACCCGCTGCAGATCTATGTCGTCCCACGCCTCCAGAAGAAGGTCAGCGCGCTCGGCAAGGCCCGGCTGCGGGAAATTCGCCACCTGTCGGATCACGTCGGCGAAACTGTTGGCGGGATCGTCGACATCCATGCCAACGACACCTCGAACCTGGAGCTCGCCCGTTTCACGGACCGGTTGAGCAACATCTACAACATCCGGTTCGAGATTTTTCAGCGCAAGTACATGATCAAGGCGCTGAACAACTTCCTCGACAAGCTGGCGCCGTTTCTCTTCTACCTGTTCGGCGGGCTGCTCGTGATCGACGGCAAACTGGATATCGGTCAGCTCGTTGCGGTCATTGCCGCCCATCGCGAAATGTCGTCGCCGTGGAAGGAAATGCTGAACTGGTATCAGCAACAGGCCGATGCACGGGTCAAATACGACCAGGTGGTCAGCCAGTTCGAGGCCGACGGTATGCTGGACGATGCCTTGCAGCACACCGATCCGGACCCGAACCTTACATTCGACGGCGAAATCGATCTGGCGAATGTCAGCCTGGTCGACGAGGACGAGGTCCGCCGTCTGGCTAACCTCACTCTCAATCTTGGTTTCGATACCAATCTGGCCGTCGTCGGTTCGGGCAGCAGCGGCAAGGAATATCTCGGCCTGCTGCTGGCGCGCCTCGCGATACCGACAACTGGCCAGCTCAAGGTCGCCGGCCAGGACCTGGTCGCGCTGCCGGAATCTGTGACGGGCCGGCGGCTGACCTATGTCGCGACGGCCCCCTTCATGCAGTCGGCCAGCGTGCGCGACAATTTGCTGTACGGCCTGAAGAACCGGCCGCTGCGACCCGCCGATTATGATGACGAGGAAGGACCCAAGCGCGAACGGGACTTTGCCGAGGCGGCGCGGACCGGAAATATCGAGCATGATTACTGGGCCGATTGGGTCGACCTGGAAGCGGCCGGTGTCGAGAGCGCCGATGCATTGTTCGATTGTCTGATCGAGATTCTCGATATCGTCGAGCTGTCCGACGAGATCTATAATCTGGGCCTGCGCGGCACGATCGACCCCGACCACCGTCCCGATATTGCCGAGGCGGCCCTCAAGGCACGTTCAGGGCTGGCTGACCGGCTCGAAGAAACCGAATATGGCGGGCTGGTCGAGAAGTTCGATCGCGAACGCTTCAACAGCAACGCCAGTGTGGCCGAGAACCTGCTGTTCGGAACGACGGTGGGCGATGCGTTCGACCATGACCGCGTGGCCGAGAACGAATATGTCCTCAAGGTCCTGCACGATGCCGAGTTGATCGACGACATGCTTGCCGCCGGCCGCTCCGTGGCCGAGACCATGATCGAGATCTTTGCCGATCTCCCGCCAGGTCACGAGTTTTTCGAACAGTATTCGTTCATCAGCTCCGATGACCTGCCCGAGTTCCGGACCCTGCTCTCGCGCACCGAAAAGCATGGCTTCGACGAGATGGACCCCGAGGACCGTGCGGCGCTGCTGTCGCTGCCGTTCAAGGTGGTGACGGCGCAGCATCGCCTGGGCGTCGTGACCGATGAACTGGTAGTGAAGATCCTTCGGGCCCGTGAAATCTTTGCCGCCAACCTGCCCGATGAGCTGAAGGGGGCGGTCGAGTTCTTCGATTCCGAGAAGTACAACGCCGCGGGGTCCCTGCAGGACAACATCCTGTTCGGCAAGCTGGTCTATGGGCAGGCCGAGGGCAGCCGGATGATCGGCGCGCTGATCGCCGAGACGCTCGACAGTCTTGGCCTGCGCGGCGCGGTGCTGGAGGCCGGGCTGGAGTTCCAGGTCGGCGTCGGCGGCAGCCGCCTGTCGTCGGGCCAGCGGCAGCGCCTCGGGATCGCACGCGCACTGCTGAAGCGGCCCGAAGTGCTGATCCTGAACGAATCCACCTCGGCGCTCGACCCGGCCGCGCAGGACCGTATCGCGGAGAAGATCATCGCGATGCGTGACGGCAAGGGTGTGATCTGGGTCGCCAACCGGGTATCGATGGCGGCCAAGTTCTCGAAAGTGGCGGTGCTCCGCGACGGCCAGCTGGTCGAACAGGGCACCTATGACGAATTGAACTCAGAGGGGACAACCCTGCACGAACTGCTGCAATCGTCTTAGGATTGCAGGCGCGGGGCGATGGGGAGAAGCAGAACGTGAGCCTGAACGAAGAAGTCGAACTGCTGCGGAACATCCCGCTGTTCGCGAAGCTGGAGCCTTCGAGGCTCAAGCTGCTGGCCTTTACGTCGGAACGCATAACCTACGAGCCGGACCAGGTGCTGTTTCACCAGGGCGATGTGGGCGATGCGGCCTATATCATCGTCGAGGGCGAGGCGAAGGTCCTGGTCGAGACCGCCGGGGGCGAAATCGAGGTGGCCGCACTCGGGCGCAACGATTTTGTCGGCGAAATCGCTATCCTGTGCGACGTGCCCCGCACCGCCACGGTGCGTGCGACATCGAAGACGGTCACATTGCGCATCACCAAGGATCTGTTCTTCCGGCTGGTCGCCGAATTCCCGGAAATGTCGGTCGAGATCATGCGCGAGCTGGCCTCGCGTCTGGAGCACACGACCCAGAAGCTGCGCGAGGCGCTGGCGAACAGCGGCTGACCCACGCCGGCACGCATCATGAGCCGTCTCGACAGTTTTATCCGACGCATGCAGGCGCAGCGCGATTGCCTGAATGCCGCCGCCGCGATGATCACTGATTTACCCGGTGCCGTGTTCGACCTAGGCCTTGGCAACGGCCGCACCTTCGATCATCTGCGCGAAACCCTGCCGGCGCGAGAGGTGTTCGTCTTCGACCGGGTGGTCAACGCCAACCCGAAGAGCACGCCGGATGCGGATCACCTTTTCCTCGGCGAGGTCGTCGACCAGCTGGCGGCCGTGGCGGACCGGTTTGTAGGTGCCGTGGCGCTGGTGCATTCCGATCTGGGAATCGGAACCGCCGAAGACGCCCCGCTGACCGCCGCACTGATCCCGTTGCTCGGCCCGCTTCTGGCGCCCGGCGCGGTGCTGGTGGCGAACAATCCCTTCCCCGATGCCGACTGGGAGGCGCTGCCCCTGCCCGACGGCGTGCCCGCCGAGCGCTACTTCATGTATCGGGCGAACTGACGCCGCTGCGCCCGGTCGGGCCTAGACGTCGATATCGACGATCACGGGCACGTGGTCGGACGCCTTAGTCCAGTCGCGCGCATCCTTGATGATCTCGAAGCCGCGCAGCTTTTTCTTGAGAGCCGGTGTGACCCAGACATGGTCCAGGCGCCGGCCGCGGTCGCCCGCCCGCCAGTCCTTCGACCGGTAGCTCCACCAGCTGTATAGTTTTTCCTCGTCGCCCGCGATATGGCGCACCGCATCGACCCAGTCATGGGCGGCGCGCATGCGCTCGAGCCGCTCCACCTCGACCGGCGTATGGCTGACCACCTTGAGCAGCTGCTTGTGGGACCACACATCGGATTCCAGGGGCGCGATGTTCAGATCTCCCACAAGGATGCGCTTGGCCCGCGGTTTAGCCGTGTCCTCGAGCCAGCCCGTCACCTCGTTGAGGAAGGAGAGCTTGTGGGCGAACTTGTCGTTCTTCTCGGGGTCGGGTTCGTCGCCACCGGCAGGGACATAGAAATTGTGGATTTCCACACCCCCGGCGATCTTCACCGAGACGTGGCGCGCATCCTCGCGCCCGCACCAATCGTACCCGCCGGTCGCCGTGAAAGGCACCTTCGACAGGATCGCGACACCGTTATAGGCCTTCATCCCGCGCATATGCCGATAGGGATAGAACTC
This sequence comes from Alphaproteobacteria bacterium, assembly GCA_002727315.1. Lineage (GTDB taxonomy): Bacteria > Pseudomonadota > Alphaproteobacteria > UBA6615 > UBA6615 > UBA8079. Next base: position 120,314 of record PBWR01000007.1, on the reverse strand, counting down.
GCTCAGTGCGTCGTGCGGGAACAGCTCATCGACCACCTTGGTTTCCTGCAGGCAGACGATGTCCGGCGCGGCCGCTTTCTCGAGCTGTGCGAAAAGCGGCGCGCGCAGACGCACCGAGTTGATGTTCCAGGTCGCGAGCCGCATCGCGGCTAGCGGACAGTGATTTCGATGTCGCTCAGCCCGTCGATATGACCGTGCATCTTGTCGCCGGAGACCACGGGGCCGACCCCGTCGGGGGTGCCGGTGTAGATCAGGTCACCCGGTGCCAGGGTCACGAGACCCGACAGGTTGGCGATCGTCTCCTGCAGGTTCCAGATCATCAGCTCGAGATCAGAATCCTGCCGGCGTTCGCCGTTCACCTCGAGCCAGATCGGGCCCCTGGGGAAATGTCCAACATCCGCCACCGGGTGAATGTCGCCGCACGGCGCCGACTGATCAAAGCCCTTGCCCATGTCCCAGGGGCGGCCCTTCTCGCGGTGCGCGATCTGGACGTCACGGCGGGTCATGTCGAGGCCGGTTGCGTATCCATAGATATGGTCCAGCGCGTCGGCTTCGGAGATATTGGCGCCACCCTTACCGATGGCGGCCACCAGCTCCATCTCGAAGTGGAAATTGCTCGTCTGGGGCGGATAGTCGATCGTGCCGCCGGTCGGCACGATGGCGTCGGCGGGCTTGCAGAAATAGAAGGGCGGGTCGCGCTCGTCATGGCCCATCTCGCGGATATGGGCGACGTAGTTCCGGCCGACACAGAAGATGCGGCGCACGGGGAAACGCGCGGTCTGGCCGGCAACGGCGACGGTGACCTGTTCGGGTGCGGGAATGACGGTGTCCATCCCTGACCTCGCTTTCAAAGAGCTTGTTGTTAGACGCGTCTATTTAGAGCGCCGGGAGGATGCTTGTCACGGCCCCGGCAGGAAAAAGAGATGGGCTAAACGGTGGCCGTTCAGGCGACGTCGGCGCCCGCACGGGCGGCGGCCCGGCGTCGCGCGGCATGGCCGAAGGCCTTGAAGACCGCTCGATTGAACGGGTTGATGTCGACCCGGTACTCCGCGTGCCACTGGACACCGGCCACGAAGCCGGGTGCGCCGGGCATGGAAATGCCCTCGATCACGCCGTCGTCGCTGAGCGCTTCCACCTGGAGCCCGTCTGCGACCCGGTCGATGCTCTGGCCGTGCAGGGAGTTCACCATCACCTCCAGCCCGTCGATACCGGCAGCAGCGGCGATTTCGGCGAACAGGCCGCCCTCGAAGAGATGGACCGGATGGCGCGGCGCGAAACGGATGGATGCCACATCGGTCTGGGGCATGCGGTGATCGTTCACGCCGTCCAGCTCCCAGAGATAGGGATGCAGGCTGCCGCCGAGCGCGACGTTGATCTCCTGTATGCCGCGGCAGATGCCGAACAGCGGCAGGCCTTTCGCTACGGCTTTGCGGGCCAGCGGCAGCGTTGTTGAATCGCGCATCGGGTCGCGCAGCGTGTCGGGCCGGAACGGCTCGCCCCCATAGTGATGGGGTTCGACATTGCTGCGCCCGCCGGTGAGGACTAGGCCATCGAGCCGGTCAATCAGCTCGTCGATATGGTAGTCTCCGCCATTCTCCACATCGCCCAGGGTCGGAACCAGGACCGGGATGCCGTCCGTCCCCTCCATCACCCCGGTCACGTATTTCAGGCCGCTGGCCAGGAAATCCATCCCATGGCCGTCGCGGATATCGGCGTTGACGCCGATCAGGGGGCGAATGGTGTCGGGGCCTACCATCGGGAACTCTCGCGTGGGTGACGCCGCGGGGGCGACGCCGGGTAAATCTGCGGGCCGAAATCTATTGGATATTGGCGTTCGGGTCGACCGTCGAGAACAACTCGTCGGCATCCTCGAATGCCACACCGAAGCGTGGCTCCAGCAGCGCCACCTCGACCTCGGTGCCCTGGGCGTCGATGATCCGCCATTTGGCGAGACGCAAGGGTGCGTCCTCGAACATCAGGGTCACCGATCCGCTGTCCGGCGCGTCGGTTTGCACGAGCGTGACCCGGAAGGCCTTGGGCGCGCGTTCGAACGCCGTGATGGTGACGTCGCCCGACAGGGCGATGGGATCGTCGATCAACAGCGCCGCCGGGGTTTCGCTGACCGGCAGGAACGTCGTCTGCTTGAGCTCGGTGTCGTGGTACATCAGCAGCCGGCTGCTCGCGACCATCAGGACCGGAACCGGCGCTGCATATTCGATGCGCATGTGGCCCGGGCGGTCGAGCAGGATCCGGCCTTGCGCCACGCCGTCCTTTGAGAACTGCATGAACCGGCTTTCCATCGTGGTCAGGCCGTTTAGATAGGTCTCGATCCGCGCAATGTCAGCACGGTCCGCTTCGCTCAGCGCCGCCGGGACGGCCGCGGCGGCTGTGGCGGGCAGTACGCTTGCGAACAGCAGGGTGGCGGCCAGCGCCAGATGTCGAAACGTCTTCATGACCCTCAAGATAAGCAACCGCGTGTGGCGCGGCGAGTAACGATTTTGTGGCAAGACCGTGGGCCCTGGATGGGCGGTTACCCGCCCGAATGGTCGCTGACCAGCACCTCGCGCTTGCCGACATGGTTGGCCTGGCCGACCACGCCCTCCTTCTCCATCTGCTCAATGATGCGCGCGGCGCGGTTGTAGCCGATCTGCAGATGCCGCTGGATGAAGCTGGTCGAGGCCTTTTGCTCCCGCGCCACCAGGGCCACGGCCTGGTCGTAAAGATCGTCGCCCGAGCTGCCTTCTTCGCCGCTCGGCTCGAACCCGGGAATACCGTCGGCGGCGCCTCCGTCCTCGGTCACGGCGTCGATATATTCGGGCTCGGCCTGGGTCTTCAGGAACGCCACGAGGTCCTCGACCTCGGTGTCGGCCAGGAACGGGCCGTGCACGCGGGTGATGCGGCCGCCGCCGGCCATGTAGAGCATGTCGCCCTGGCCGAGGAGTTGATCTGCGCCCTGCTCGCCCAGGATCGTCCGGCTGTCGATCTTGGTGGTCACCTGGAACGAGATTCGGGTCGGCAGATTGGCCTTGATGGTACCTGTGATGACATCGACCGAAGGGCGTTGGGTTGCCAGGATCAGGTGAATACCCGCTGCGCGCGCCATTTGGGCCAGGCGCTGGGTCGCCGCCTCGACGTCCTTACCGGCGACCAGCATCAGATCGGCCATCTCGTCGACGACAACCACGATGAAGGGCAGCGGCGCCATGTCGAGGGGTTCCTCCTCGAACACAGGCTTGCCGGTCTCCTCGTCAAAGCCGGTCTGTACCTTGCGCGTGAGGATCTCGCCCTTCTTGCGGGCCTGTTCGATGCGCTGGTTGTAGCCCGCGACGTTGCGCACGCCGAGTTTCGACATGGCGCGGTAACGGTTCTCCATCTCGCGAACCACCCATTTGAGCGCGACCACGGCCTTCTGCGGGTCGGTCACGACCGGAGCCATCAGGTGCGGAATGCCGTCATAGACCGACAGTTCCAGCATCTTCGGATCGATCATGATGAAGCGGCACTCTTCCGGGCGCAGACGGTATAGGAGCGAGGCGATCATTGAGTTGACCCCGACCGACTTGCCCGAGCCCGTCGTGCCCGCGATCAGCAGATGAGGCATACGCGCCAAGTCGACCATGACCGGCTCGCCACCGATATCCTTGCCCAGCGCCACCGCCAGGTCGCCGGAATGTTTCTCGAATGGGCGCGAGGCCAGGAGTTCACGCAGGTAGACCATTTCGCGTGAGACGTTGGGCAGTTCGATGCCGATGACATTCTGTCCCGGGACGACGGCGATGCGCACGGACACCGCGCTCATCGAGCGGGCGATATCGTCGGCTAGGCCGATGACCCGGCTCGTCTTGGTGCCCGGGGCGGGCTCGAGTTCGTAGAGAGTGACCACGGGCCCCGGGCGGACCTGGACGATCTCGCCATGGACGCCGAAATCCTGCAGCACGGATTCGAGCATCCGGGCATTTGCTTCCAGCGTATCGTCCTTGGCGCGCCCGGCTTCGCGGGCCTTCTCGTCGGCCTCCTCGAGCAGGTCGAGGGGCGGGAACTCGTACTCGCCGGCTGGCGAGGGCAGATCGAGGGTGCGCTGGCGTGCGGCTTCGGCGCGCTTGCCGGGCTTGGGCTTCTTGGCCCGCGGTGCGACCCGGCGCGGGGCTTCTTCGGCCGCGTCGTCCTCCTCGGGCTCGTCGGCCACAGGTGCTGCGATCGGCGGCAGGATGTCACCGGATACGAGGCGCGGCTCCTGTCGCTCGGCGCGGCGTTCGGCGATGAACTGCTTCACCCCATGGGCACCGCGCCTGGCGGCACCGGCGCTGCGGCGGGTGGACCAGCCGGCGCCACGGGCCCCGAACCGCAACCCGATGGCGGCGCCCAGCCCCATGCCGCGCCACTCGCTGCGGCTCAGGCCGAGGGCGATAAAGACGAGGATGGCGCCGGCGACGGCCGCCGCAATGGCAGCATAGAAGGCCGGAACCCCGAGCCCCGACAGCCAGAGCGAGGCGGTCGGGAAGGTGAGATCGCCGAAGATGCCGCCGAGCCCGGCGCGGATGGGCCAGCCGTCGAGGGCGGGCAGGCGGTGCAGCGCGAAGGCGAGCGCACACATCGCAACAAGCGACGACAGGACCCGCCTGCCGAACCGGTGGACCGGCTGATGGCGGAGCAGGCGGGAACCCCAGGCGAGCAGAATCAGAACCGGCAGGACGGCGACGATCCCGAAGGATTGCAGGCCGAGATCGGCCAGGGTCGCGCCGGTCGTGCCCAGTAGGTTGGCGGGAACGGTGCCGGTGGCGTTGTTCAGCGAGATGTCCAGGCTGTTGTAGCTGCCCAGCGCAATCCCCAAGGCCGCGCCGCCGGCGATGAACACGCCGCCCGTCAGCTCGAACAGCCGCCGCTTGGCGAAGATACGCATGGGTTCGGGCAGGAAGGTGAGCCGCTGGGCCAGTCCGCGCGAGAAGCCGCTGGTTGATCCGGTTTGTGCTTTTGCCGCCATGATCTTCGTCTCTCGTGGTGTCAGGCAGGTGCCTGGTTGGCAAGGGTGTTCAGAAGCCGCGTGATCGCGTCCTTCGTGGTGTCGAGGTCGTGGACCAGCGCCATGCGGATATAGGCCGCGCCGGGATTGCTGCCGTCGGCATTGTCGCGGGCCATATACGCGCCGGGCAGGACGCGCAGGCCCGCTTCGGTCCAGAGCGTGCGCGCCGCGGCTTCGCTGTCGCCCACATCGAGCCAGAGATAGAAGCCGCCGCCGGGCCGTTCGGCCCCGAAGGCGCCGTCCAGCATGTCGAGCGCCAGGTCGAACTTCTGCCGGTAAAGCTCGCGGCTTTCCTGCACATGGGCCTCGTCTCGCCACAAGGCGGCCGAGGCGTGCATCAGGGGCAACGGCACCTGGGCGCCGCCATATTGGCGCAGGCGCAAAAGCAGGCGGATCAGGTTCGGGTCGCCGGCCACGAAGCCCGAGCGCAGGCCGGGCACGTTGGAGCGCTTGCTCAGGCTGTGGAACACAAGCGTGTTGGCGAATGGATGGTCGCCGCCAAGCTCGCGGCAGGCGTCCAGCAGTCCCGGCGGCTTGGTGCCGGTATAGATCTCGGAATAGCACTCGTCGACGGCAAGGACGAAATCATGCTCCCGGGCGAGCGTGACGGCCTGCTTCAGGCGATCGAGGCTGGCGACCGAGCCCTGCGGGTTGGCCGGGGTGTTGAGGTAGGCGAGAGCGGTGCGCGCCAACGTGTCTTCGCCGACGGTCCCAAAGTCAGGCTGGAAAAAGGTTTCCGGGCCCGCAGACAGGTAAATCGCCTCGCCGCGCGCGAGCGCGCCGGCACCGACATAGACCTGGTAGAACGGGTTGGGCATCAGTACCGCAGGCTGCTGTCCCCGTTTCTCGCGCGGGACGGCGAGCAGGGCGGCCATGAAGAGGGCCTCGCGAGTTCCGGAAACGATGGCGATATGGCGTGCCGGATCGACCATGCCCGCGGGCAGGTCGTAGCGCGATGTCAGCCACCCGGCGATAGCCGCGCGCAGATCGACGGGGCCGTTGGGCGGCGGGTAGCGGCCCCATTCCGACATATCCTGGGTCACGATGGGCGCAATCAGCTCTGGTGGGGCGTGCTTGGGCTCGCCGATCTGCATATAAATGGGCGCGCAACCGTCCGGCGGCGTGGAGTCGCCGAGAAGCGCCCGCAGCCGGTCGAACGGGTAGTCGGAAAGGGAATCGAGAACGTCGTTGTGCATGCCAGGTGCGTTTTTGCGGCCCTCAAAATCACCGAAGACACGAAAAGACTACCAGAGTCATACACTTGTATCCAGAAGCTAATGTTTAACACAAGAAAAACACCTTCATGGCAAGCGCATCAGCGATGAATCCGACTGGTTAAAGTATTATATTTTCTCTGGATAACTCAAAAATGAGCCAATTTTCACGAATTTGGCGTGTTTTTTGGCGATTTTACGCGATTTTCCACAAAAAAGGGCCCGGCGAGGATTCTCGCCGGGCCTAGTTTCGGGAGGGTTGGACGGTTTTCGATCAGGCGCGTTGTGACCCGCGCCCGAACTTGGGGTAGGCCTCGAGGCCGAGTTCGGCCGAATCGAGGCCGAGATCCTCATCTTCCTCGGTGGCGCGGATACCGATCGTGTACTTGAGGGCCAGCCAGACGATGGAACTGGTCACCACCACGAAGGCGCCGATCGCGACGATCCCGATGATCTGGACGACCGGATCCCCACCGCCGAAGATACCGACCGCGAGGGTTCCCCAGATGCCGGCCACGAGATGGGCCGAGATCGCCCCGACCACATCGTCGATCTTGAACCGGTCCAGCATCGGGATCGCGATCACGACCAGGACACCGCCAATGGCACCGATGATGATCGACATCAGGTGATTGGTCAGATCCGGTCCGGCGGTGATCGAGACGAGGCCGGCAATGGCGCCGTTCAGCGCGATGGTCAGGTCGACCTTCTTGTACATGGCCTGGGTCATCAGCATCGCGGCCACCACGCCGCCTGCGGCAGCCAGGTTGGTGTTGGTGAACACGATGGCCATCCAGGTCGCGTCCACGGCCGAACCCAGCGCCAGCTGGGAGCCGCCGTTGAAGCCGAACCAGCCCATCCAAAGGATGAAGGTGCCGAGCGTGGCCAGGGGCAGGTTGGCGCCCGGGATTGGCTGGACCTGACCTTCAGGTCCGTACTTGCCGCGGCGTGCACCCAGGATGATGGCCCCGGTGAGCGCGGCCCAGCCGCCGACCGAATGCACGATGGTCGAGCCGGCGAAGTCCGAGAAGCCCATCTCCGACAGCCAGCCGCCGCCCCACGTCCAGGAGCCCTGGATCGGGTAGATGATGCCGGTCAGGACGACCACGAAGATCAGGAAGGGCCACAGCTTGATGCGTTCGGCCACGGTCCCCGAGACGATCGAGGCCGCGGTGGCGACGAAGACCATCTGGAAGAACCAGTCGGACGCAACGGAGTAGCTGTTGTCGACCACCGCGCCGACCATGGCGTCGGTGGCTTCCTCGGTGCCCAGCAGGGCCAGTTCGGCCTCGCTCGGGTTGTAGAGGAATGAGATCGAGCCCATGAAGCTGCCCACATCGGCATACATCAGGTTGTAGCCGATCACGTAGTAGAGGATGCCCGCGATCGAGTAGAGCGCGATGTTCTTGAGGCAGATCGTGGCCGTGTTTTTGGTGCGCACGAGACCGGATTCGAGCATCGCGAAACCGGCTGCCATCCACATGACGAGCGCGCCGGAGAACAGGAACGAGAAGGTGTTGAAGACGTAGCCGGTCTCGGCCTCAACCGCCGCCATCGCCGGCGGGGCCGCCAGCAGGGCGGCGCTCGCGGCGCCGATCCCGACCGCTGTCTTGGTCGTCAGACGAAACATTTTATCGATAACTCCTTTATGCCTAGAGCGCTTCGGTGCCGGTTTCGCCTGTGCGGATTCGCATGGCGCTGAGCACGTCGACGACAAAGATTTTCCCGTCTCCGATCCGGCCGGTGTTGGCCTCCCGGGAGATCGCTTCGACCACGGCGTCCGTCTGGTCGTCATCGACGATGACCTCGACCTTCACCTTGGGCAGGAAGCTCACGGCGTATTCCGCGCCGCGGTAGATTTCGGTTTGGCCCTTTTGGCGGCCGTATCCCTTGACCTCGGTCGCTGTCAGGCCCTGAACCCCAAGTTCGTTCAGCGCCTCGCGCACCTCGTCCAGTTTGAACGGCTTGATCACCGCCATAACCAGTTTCATGAAAGCTCCTTTCTGCGCGAGCTAATGACCACGGCCAAAGATCTGGCCCTGGTTTCTCGGGGCTTCTACTTCAAGCGGTGTGCCAGTTGGCAGGAAGATGAAAATTGTTTAAAAACAACGTGATGCAAGACACGGTGAAAAATGGCGCGGAAAATTGTGCACATAATTTGCGCAATATATATTTGATGCATAAGTTTTGTGCATATGAGTTGTGCGATTGTGCCGCAGTGACAGCCGCAGACCGGCAGGGGAAGTTGCGCCCATGAGCGCGGGGACATCAGAGATCATTTCGGCAGAGGCCGTGGTCGTGGGGGCCGGCCTGGTCGGTCTCATGCTTGCCCATGCGCTTGCGAGCGCGGGCATCGAGGTCGTGGTGGTCGACCGTGCCGCCCCCGGCGCCATGACGGACGCCGCCTTCGACGGCCGGACCACCGCCATCGCCAAGGGCAGTGCGAATGTGCTCGAAGGGATCGGCCTGTGGTCCGATCTCGCGCCGAACGCATGCCCGATCGAGAAAATTCGTGTCAGCGACGGGGATTCGCTGCTGTTCCTGCACTACGACCACCGGGAGATCGGCGACGACCCGATGGGCTACATCTTGGAGAACCGGGATCTGCGCAGTCCGCTCCTGGCGCGTGCGGACGCTGCGGCCCAGGTCGAACTTCTGGCTCCCGCCGAGATCGAGATCGTCGAGCGGGGTGCGAATGGGGTGACGATCCGGTTGGCGGACGGCCGCCAGGTGCGCGCCCGCGTGGTGTTCGCCTGCGACGGTCGTGGTTCATCCCTCTGCCGGGAGGCCGGCATCCCGGTGACGGAGTGGCGCTACGACCAGTCGAGCTTCGTATGCAACATCGCCCACGAGCGCGCCCACGGGAATATTGCCCATGAACGTTTCCTTCCCGGCGGACCATTCGCAATCCTGCCGCTGCAAGACAGAGATGACCCCGCTTCAGGGCTGCCGCATCGTGCGTCGATCGTGTGGAGCGAGGCCAATGACCTGGTGCCGGCGATCCGCGAATTCGACGACGCAGCGTTCATGGCCGAACTGTCCCGGCGTGTCGGCGGATTCCTGGGCGAGATCGCGCTGGATAGCCCGCGCTGGGTGCATCCGCTGGGTCTCAGCCATGCCACCCGGTATATCGACGAGCGCCTGGCGCTTGTCGGTGACGCGGCGCACGCGATCCACCCGATCGCCGGGCAGGGCCTGAACATGGGCATTCGCGACATTGCCGCACTGGCCGAACTGGTGGTCGACGCTCGCCGTCTCGGTCGCGACATCGGCGACCCGGACATCCTGGCGGACTACGAACGCTGGCGGCGCTTCGACAATATGCTGCTGGCGGTCGTGACCGACGGGCTGACGCGCCTGTTCTCGAACGACATCACGCCTGTCCGGGTCGGCCGCGATCTCGGTCTCGCCGTGGTCAATGCAACGCCGCCGTTGCGCCGCTTCTTCATGCGCCATGCGATGGGGGTTGTGGGTGATCTGCCGCGGCTGGTGCGCGGCGAGGCGCTCTAGCGGTCTCGGAAGTTGGTGCCGGTGCGCTTTGCCCCTCGCAAGGCTGCAAAAAATTCAAGTACCCCGGCTGAGCCCGCGTGCGTCCAGGTCGGCGAGATACTGGGCCCACCAGGCCTCCTGCTTGTCGCCCAGTTCGCGCAGATAGGCCCAGGTGAACAGGCCGGTATCGTGCAGGTCATCGAAATGCAGCCGCACCGCGTAGTTTCCCACGGGCTCGATCTTAATGATTCCCACATGGCGCCGGGCGGGCACGATCTGGCGTTCGTCGGCACCGTGGCCGCGCACTTCGGCCGACGGGCTGTAGACCCGCATGTACTCGGCCGGCAGCACGTGGGTCACGCCATCGTCGAACGAGACCGTCAAAGTCTTGTCGTCCTTGCTGTAGCGCAAGTCTGTCGGCCAGGGATCGTCCGCCATGATCTGGTCGTGACGCCGGCTCAGGACTTGTCGTCGTTCAGCGCGCGCGCTTCGTCGGCAAGCATGATCGGGATACCGTCGCGGATCGGATAGGCCAGGCCTGCCTGTCGGCTTACGAGCTCCTGCGCGCCGGCATCATATTCCAGCGGCCCCTTGGTGACGGGGCAGACGAGGATTTCGAGCAGTTTCGAGTCGACCTTGCTGCTGTCGGAACCGGTTTCGGGCGCAGCCATGATTTCTCCTCAGTTCAGCGAAGTGTTGCCATTGTCGGCACGCAACGTCGATTCGATAAATCCGATGAGTAGCTTGCAGCGCTGGGCGTCGCCGGCCGCTTCGAGCAGGACCTGTTTCTCGGCCGAGTCGAAGGGGCAGACCATCGACAGGGTGGTGACCAGCCGGTCGTCCGGCGTCTTGACCAGCGCGTCCCAGTCGGCGGCAATGTTCTGCGCCTCGAAGTACCCCTTCAGCCCGTTCAGCAGCCGCTCGCGCTCGATCGAGATCTTGTCCGGCGGCGCGAGATCCTCCATGTAGGGCGAAAAGTCAGGCCGGATGCGCCGATACCCGTCGCGCAGTTCCAGTTCCTCGGCCGCGTCGAACCGGCAAATGCCCCTGAGCTCCAGAAGGTACCGGCCATCCTCGGTTTCCTGGAACCCGGTGATGCGGCCGGCGCAACCGGTGCGGTAGAGGTTGGTGCCGTCGGGTGCGCTGAGGCCGATGGTGCCGTCGGCGGCGGGCTGAATGATCCCGATCATGCGAGCACCCGCCAGCGCGGCATCGACCATCGCCAGGTAGCGTGGCTCGAAGACATTGAGCGGCAGCGTGCCGCGGGGCAGCAGGAGCACGCCGTTCAGCGGGAACAGCGGCAGCTCGGCGGGAAGCGCGCCGAGAATATTGTCAGGCACGCTGGTGCTCATGAAAACAGGATCGAGGAGAGTTTGCGGCGCCCAGCTAGCGTGATTTCGTCGGTCGGGCCCAGTGCCTCGAAGATCTTGAGGAGTTCGGTCCGCGCCGCCTCCTCGTTCCAGGCGCGATCGCGCCGGATGATCTCGAGCAGCGCCTCGATCGCGTCTTCGGGACTGCCGGCGGCAAAGGCCGCGACGGCGTAGTCGAAGCGGGCCTGGTGATCGGTCGGGTCGGCCTCGGCCTTCGCGCGCAATCCGTCGATGTCGCCGGCGGCCTCGGCCCCGGCTTCGGCCAGCTCGACCGCCGAGATCACGCCCTTCAGCAGATCGTCCGCGCGGGCCGCCTCGTCGGCCTGGTCGATTATCTCACGCGCCTTGTCCATTTTCCCGGCCTTGACGTAGGCCCGGGCCATGCCGGCGAGCGCCCGGACATTTGCGGGGTCCTCGTTGAGCACCTGGGCATAGAATGCGCCGGCCGTGCTGATATCGTTTTCCGCTATGGCGGCGTCGGCCGCGTCCAGGGCCTGGTCCAGGGGGGACGGCCCGGCCGCCTCGCCGCCGCCATGCACCTTGACCAGCTGATCGACCCAGGCCTTGATCTGGCTCTCGGGCAGGGCACCCTGGAAACCATCGATCGGCTGCCCGTCCTTGAAGGCATAGACGGTGGGGATGGACTGGATGCGCAGCTGGGCCGACAGGTCGGGGCTCTTGTCCACGTCGATCTTGACCAGACGGACGGCGCCGCCGGCTTCCATCACGACCTTCTCCAGTGCCGGGCCGAGCTGTTTGCACGGGCCGCACCAGGTGGCCCAGAAATCGACGATCACCGGCAACTCGCGTGAAGCCTGGATCACGTCGCGGGTGAAGGAATTCTGATCGCCTTCAATGATAAGGCCGTCGGCGGGCGCGCCGGCGCCGGGCATGGCGTTCAGGTCGGGTGTGATCGGATCCATCGTGGAAACTCTGTTTGTTCGCTTCGATTGCGTGTTCGAGGCAGAAGATGGAGCGTTGATGCACAGCTATCAAGCCCCCTGTGCCACGACGCCACCGGGGAAGTCGTCAGGGCAGATCGACGAGAAGCGGCGGATGACCGCAGGCTTCGAGAAAACGAACCAGGTCGTCGCGCCCGATCGCCGCCGTGGCCTCGTTGTGCAGCGGGTGCGCGTTGACCGGGTCGTGGTCGAGCACATTGCGGGCGAGGACCATGGTGACGCGCCCGGCCTGGTCGTTCAGGACGGCGAACGGGGTGACGGATCCCGGCGCGATACCGAGGGATTCTGCGAGCAACTCGGCGCTTCCGAAACTGAGATTTCCGCTCGCGCCCAGCACATGGCGGAGCGCCTTCAGGTCCACCTCGGCATCCTCCAGAACGGTGACCAGCCACTGGTTGCGCTTCTTGTCGCGCAGGAACAGGTTTTTGATGTGCCCGCCGGGCAGCGTTCCGCGCAGCTCGCGCGATTCCGCGACCGTGTACAGTGGCGGGTGGCGATGCATCTCGACCGTGATCGCCAGCTCGGCGAGCCGCGCCAGCAGCGGTGCTTCTGTCTGTTCCGGACCGGACATGGTGGGGATATAGCGTTTTCGGCCGTCCGGGGGTAGCGGCCTGTGATTGGTTGAAACCGCGTCATCGGCACTTGAAATCCGGGCGCGGTTGGGGTTATGTCCCGCTTCGCTACGCGGGAATAGCTCAGTGGTAGAGCATCACGTTGCCAACGTGAGGGTCGCGAGTTCGAATCTCGTTTCCCGCTCCAGTTTCTCTAGTGGCCTCATTGGGTTACCCAAAACCTGCTGAGGTCACTAGTCGTTTAAGGCCCCCCATGGACGAACAGCGGACGTTTGCGAGGCGAAACGGTTGCCAGCTTTTTGCCTTCGCCTGTAGGCTTGGTCCATGAAAACGCGCACCTCTATTGCAGCATTGATGATCGCCTCAGCTATGACTCTTGCCGGGGGCCAAGCGAAAGCCTTACGGTGGCGGTTAACGTGCCGAGCGGAGAGAAGAAAAACACGCCCGCGCGTCTCGGCTAATTATCACCCACTGGTCTTTGCGGGTCGTCTGGGGGGACGAATAGAATGTCATTTGTAGAAACCAAGCGCCTGACCAGTGAGGGCGCTAAAAAGATGCTCGCGGCGGGTATCGCCAAGGCTGAGGAGTTTGGCATCGCGGCGACGGTCGTGGTGGTTGATGCCGGCGGCCATCTTCTGGTGCTGGAGCGCATGGACGGGGGCCGGTTCCACACAGTACACTCGTCGACGGTGAAGGCGGTGACGGCGTCGTCGAACAAGCGCATCACGACCACCCAGGGCGCCCAGGGGCAGGATCTCGATACACTGCATGCAATCGGCCTAACACTGGCGGCGGGCCCCGAACGCTGGACGGCCATGGAGGGTGGCTACCCCATCATCGTTGACGGTGAATGCCTTGGCGGCATCGGCGTTAGCGGCGGGGACTGGCAGCAGGACGCAGATATTGCCGAGGCCGCCCTCGCGGCCGTCGGCATCGAGAACTGATAAACAAACCAAAAATCTGGGAGGATTCCAAATGAACATGTTTCGCACAATGATGGTCGGAGCCGCTGCGGTCGGCCTGGCCGTTGCCGCAACGCCGGCTCAGGCATTTCCCGACGGGCCAATTGAGTTCGTCATTCCCTTTGGTGCCGGCGGCGGCGCCGATATCGAGGGCCGGCTGCTGGCCAAGAAGATGGGCGAAATCCTGGGAGTGCCCCTGACGCCGGTCAATCGACCCGGTGGAGGTGGAGCGGTCACCTATACCTACATCAAGAATGCCAAGCCCGACGGCCACACGATTGGCTGGAACTCCACATCCGTGCTGACGACGACCAATCTCGGCAATACCGACTTCGGCTACGAGGCCATGGACCATGTGGGCCGGGTTGAGTTTCAGCCCCAGCCGTTTGCGGTCAAGGGCGATGCCAAGTGGAACACGTTCGCCGAATTCGTGGCCGACTGTAAGGCCGCGCCGGGAACCTTGAAGGTCGCCAATTCCGGCACCGGCAGCTCGACCCACACGGCGGCGATCATGCTGATGGATGCGGCCGGCTGTGAAGTGATCCACCTGCCCAAGGGTATCAAGGGCCGCAACAAGTCGGTCCTGAACGGTGAGGCCGACGCGATGATCGCGCCGCTAACCGGTGCGGTGAACTTGACCAAGGCGGGCAAGCTGAAGATCCTGCTGATGCCCACCGACGCTCGTAGCTCCATCTTCCCCGACGTGCCGACCGCGAAGGAAGTAGGATTCGACGTCACGCTTGATTTGTTCCGTGGTCTGTCCGTACCGCCGAACACGCCGGACGATGTGAAGGCGAAGCTGGCTGATGCCATGGCAAAGGCCGCGAACTCGCCCGAGTTTCAAGATCTTGCCAAAAAGAAGGGCTTCACGGTCGCGCCGCTCGGCCACGAGGACTTCACGACGCTGCTGGCATCGGAAGATGTGAAGGTCAAAAAGGTCTTTACCAGCGCCGGCCTGTTGAACTCCAAGTCGAAGAAGTAGACGCGTAGCTGCCCCGGCCCGCGTTCTGCGGGGCGGGGCCGGTTGCCCAAGGATGTGTGTCGGCGGCTTTGCCGCCGACACGACTTTTGAACGGACACCATCACGCGATGCGCCGCCGAAATATTATTGCCGCCCTCGTTCTGCTCGCGCTTGGCGCTGGATACGGCATCCTGACGTCGCAGCTGCCGACGCGAAGCCTGCCCGACACGCCAGGCCCGCCCTTCTTCCCGTGGATCAACACCATTGTCCTGCTTGCGCTGTCCGCGACACTGTTCGTGCAGGGGTTCGTCGGGGCAAACGGGCCGGTCCCGACCGGGTCCGAAGGCCGTCTCCGCGCGACATGGGCGCTGGGTGTGTTCGTCGTCTATCTGGTGATCTTGCCGGGCCTCGGTTTTCTTCTGGCGACCACGCCGTTCTTCGCCGCACTGATGGTGTTGTTTGGTGAACGGCGCGTGTTGCGCGTGGCGGCGGGTGCGATTCTCGGGACTGCGCTGCTCTATCTCCTGTTTCGGCACGGCTTCGGCGTCTTCCTGCCGACCGGATTGCTGAAGGGGATCGTGCCGTGAGCCCGGACGTCCTCGCCGGTATCAGCCAGGCCTCGGGCTTCCTCGTCCTGCTGTCGACGGTCGTGGGGGTGTTCCTCGGCCTGACGGTCGGGATGATCCCCGGGATGACGATCAGCACCGGGATCATCGTCCTGCTTCCGGTCACGTTCGTGTTGCCGGCCGACATTTCGATTGCGCTCCTGCTCGGGCTTTATGTGGGCGGCATGACGGGCGGCAGCTTCTCCGCAGTCCTCCTGAACATTCCCGGCACACCGTCGGCCTCGGCCACGGCGCTGGACGGCTATCCCATGTCGGCGCGCGGCGAGGCCGGCCGGGCGCTGGGGATCGCCATCACCTCGAGTTTTATCGGCGGCATGGTCAGCTTCCTGTGCCTGCTGTTCATCGCGCCTCTGCTGGCCGAGGTCGCGCTGAGTTTCCGAACCGAAGACATGTTTGCGCTCGTGTTCTTCGGCATCACGATTATCTGTAGCTTCGCCGCCCAGTCTCTCGTCAAGGGATTGCTGTCGGGGGTGATCGGCCTGGCGATTGTCACGATTGGCCAGGACCCGGTGATGGGGACCCAGCGGTTCACCTTCGGCCAGGTCAACCTGCTCGGCGGGATTCACTTTCTGACCGCAATGATCGGCCTGTTCGCGATTCCGCAACTGGTCAGCAACTTGGTGGAATCAGTCGGTGGCGCACAACGCATCCAGACGAAGCTGCAAAGCGTGCTGCCGCGGATGTCCGATCTGCGGGCCATTCGTATGCCCGTGACCATCGGGTCCCTGACGGGGGCCTTCCTGGGCATCCTGCCCGGTGCCGGTGGGCCGATCGCGGCCTTCATCAGCTATGACTACACGCGGCGTATCTCGAAGCGTCGCGAGAAGTTCGGCGAGGGCACCGTCGAAGGCGTGGCCGCGCCGGAATCGGCGAACAACGCGGTGACCGGTGGTGCGCTCATACCAATGATGACGCTGGGCATACCCGGTGACCCCGTGACCGCGATCCTAATCGGCGCCCTGATTATCCATGGACTGGCGCCGGGGCCATTGATGTTCACCGAGCGCGGCGACTTCGCCTTTGGCCTGATCTTCTCGTTCTTCTGGGCCAATATTTTCAACTTCATCATTGCCCTGACCGCGCTTAGGGTCCTGGTCAAGCTGCTGGCGACCCCGCGCTCGCTGCTCATGCCCACGGTCGCGGTTTTGTGCGTCATCGGCAGCTTCGCGCTGCGGAACAATTTCTTCGACGTCTATGTGATGCTGTTCTTCGGGCTTGTGGGGCTGGCCATGCGCTGGCTCGACATGCCGGTGGTGCCGCTGTTGCTGGCCCTCGTGCTCGGCGTGCCGCTCGAGGAAAACCTCCGGGTCGCCCTCACATCGTCCCAGGGCGACATCTCGATCTTTTTCTCGTCGCCGATTGCCGTGACCTTCCTCGGCCTGTCGGCGCTTTCCATCATCTGGTCAATACGCTCTGCCCGTCTCCGACAGAGGTCGGACCCGCCATCCAGCAAGGAGAGTTCCCCATGAGCACCCAACCCCTGCGTGTCGCCTCAGTCGGTCTTGGCTGGTGGTCGGACGTCCTGGCCGATGCGGCCGCGCGGACCGACGGACGGGTCGAGGTCGTGTCCTGTTTCACCCGTTCCGAGGACAAACGCCAGGCCTTTGCCGAGAAGTATGGCTGCGGGTCGGCCGCGAGCCTGGAGGAGATTCTGGCGGACGATTCGATCGATGGAATCATCAATACGACGCCGAACCATGTCCATCTCGAAACCACAGCTGCGGCGGCAGAGGCCGGAAAGCACGTGTTCCTGGACAAGCCGGTGGCCAACACCATCGGGGAGGCGCGCGCCATCACCAAGGTGTGCGCGGATGCCGGTGTGACCCTGTCGGTGGGCTACCAGCGCCGCCGCGAGAGCCAGTTCCGCTGGATCCAGGACCGGATCGCGGCCGACGAGTTCGGGGTGCTCGTGCAGGCCGAGGCGAATATCAGCCGTGACCGAGCCGGCAAGTTCGAGCTCGGCCACTGGCGCTACACCGCCGAGGGGATGCCTGGCGGCGTCATGCTGCAGATCGGGCTGCACTATGTGGATGTGCTGACCATGTTGCTGGGCCCGATCGAGACGGTCTCGGGCATGGCGGCCCAGCTGGTCCTGCCGGGCGACAACCCTGATGTGGGCTCCTTGATGATGCAACATGAGAACGGCGCGGTCTCGACCCTGTCGACCAGCTACGCGTCCGCATCGGAATATTACGTGATGAACATCTACGGCAAGAAGATGAGCGCCTATTACAACCTGTTCGACGGGCTGCGCTGCCTGCACCAGGGCGACACTGACCAGCAGCCGGTCGCGGTCGAAAAGAACGATGCCATCGCCGAACAGCTTATCGAATGGGCCGATGCGGTGGCCGGGGGCGCGGTGCCAGAGGTGGGGGGCGAGAGCGCCATGACCTCGCTGGCCGTCGTCAAGGCGGGCATCAAGTCCGTGGCCGAGGGCCGGCATGTCCCGGTGGCGGAGATTCTCGCGTCAGACGAGTAGGGTGAGCAGGACGATCTAGCCGAAGCAGTTGTGAGTCCAGACACGTCTCGTGTCCAGGCGCTCGGGCTGGCCGGGCGGGTTCGTCCACTCGACCTGGAAAAGGATCTCGAATCGTTCGAGTTCGCGTCGTAGCTTCGGTCCTCTATATTCGAGATGTACTGCCGCCAGCGTTAGTTCTTGGAGACGCGGTGGACCAGCTGCGGTTTGTTCAGTGTCGGCAGACCCTCCGTGCGGTTGTAGACATCGACGGGGGTGCCGTCACGCAGGATGCCGGGGATCACCGGCCACGGGCTGGTGATCTCGGGATGGGGCGCGAACATGGACCAGTTCTGATACAGGCCCAAGTACTGGCGCACAGTGACTAATCCATCCCCGGGCCGGAACGACAGGGCCGGGCTTTTTCGCGGTCTTAACTGGCTTCCCGAAGCCACTCGTGGGCCGCGCGGCTGTCGTAGATTTTCTGGCCTATCCGGCAAAGTATTTCAAACATTGAGGGGTTCCTTTCATGATGTGCTGAACCCTTTACGCGCCGCGTCCCGATCCGGATGTGTGTCTGTTGCATGTCCCCCAACAGGCACCTGCATGTGTCCTGCGGCGCTGTGATCCGCCGCGCGCAGCGGTGCGTAGAGAAGGTCAAATATGCAAGGAGAAGACGATGATCGAACTTTACCGCAGCGTGATGGATTCCGACCGGAACCCGCTGAACGTTCTGCCCCGCGCCCAGCAATTCCAGATCATGGTGGTCCTCAGCCTGATGTGGACGGCGATCTTCTGCACCGCGGCGGGTGCCTGGCTCTGGTATGAAGAACTGGTTGTCGGGCACATGCTCTTCGCGCTCGGCGCCGTGATCACCGGGATGACGTTCCGCGGCGCTCCCAGGACCAGGAGCGCGACCTACCGGGATCATCCCAAGCATGACGGGACGGCGCGTTACGACGACGTGTGGGGCGCTTGAAGGAAGCCCGGAATAAGCCCGGGCGGCGGCTGACCCTAGTTCTCGGGGACCAGCTTTCGCCGGATATCTCGTCCCTCGCGTTGGCGGACCGCGATCGGGACGTCGTGCTAATGGCCGAGGTCGCGGACGAGACCGGTTACGTTCACCACCATAAAAAGAAGATCGCCTTCATCCTATCTGCCATGCGCCACTTTGCGTCCGAACTCGCGGAGGACGGTTGGACGGTCGATTATGTCCGGCTGGATGACCCCGACAACACCGGCTCCCTGACGGGCGAGGTGACCCGGGCACTCGAACGCCACGACTGCGATCGCGTGACAATCACCGAGTCCGGCGAGTGGCGGCTCCTCCGGGCGTTCGAGGCGTTCGCAGCCGAGAACGTCGGCACCGTGGAACTGCTGCCGGACGACAGGTTCCTGTGTTCCCGCAAGGCATTCGCCGACTGGGCGTCCGGCCGCAAGCAACTTCGCATGGAGAACTTCTATCGTGAGATGCGGCGCAAGACGGGACTGATCATAGACGGGGACGAGCCGGCCGGCGGGTGCTGGAACTACGATCGCGAGAACCGCAAGCCCCCCGACGCGGATCTCGAACTGTCGGCGCCGCGGCGGGCCCGGCCCGACGACGTTACGAAGGAGGTCCTGACGCTGGTCGCGGACTGGTTCGACAACCATTTCGGCACGCTCGAGCCGTTCTGGTTCGCCGTGACGCGAGACAAGGCGGAGGCGGCCTTTTCCCGGTTCCTGGACGAGGGCCTGCCCAGCTTCGGGGACTATCAGGACGCCATGGTCGCCGATGAGCCGTTCCTGTTTCACGCCGTCATCGGGCTCTACCTGAATGTCGGGCTGCTGGACCCGCTCGATGTCTGCAAACGGGTCGAGGCGCGCTATCGCGACGGCGATGTCCCCGTCAACGCGGCGGAGGGCTTCATCCGCCAGATTATCGGCTGGCGCGAGTATGTCCGCGGCATTTACTG
Organism: Alphaproteobacteria bacterium; assembly: GCA_002727315.1. Classification (GTDB taxonomy): domain Bacteria; phylum Pseudomonadota; class Alphaproteobacteria; order UBA6615; family UBA6615; genus UBA8079. The sequence goes on along the minus strand of PBWR01000007.1, from coordinate 100,728 downwards.
GCTGCAGGGGACCGAATATGTCGACGAGAACTTCTTCGGCCACACCCGCCCCCTGCCGGAGTTCTACTGGACCGGCGACACCGACATGGCTTGCCTGCGCGCCTGCTTGACCCAGACCCGGGACGAGGCCTACGCCCATCACATCCAGCGTTTGATGGTGACGGGCAACTTCGCCATGCTGGCCGGCATCGATCCCCGCCAGGTGCACGAATGGTATCTGTCGGTATATGCCGACGCCTTCGAGTGGGTCGAACTGCCCAACACGCTGGGCATGAGCCAGTTCGCCGACGGCGGGCTCCTGGCCTCCAAGCCTTATGCCGCCAGCGGCAATTACATCAACAAGATGTCCGACTATTGCCGCAATTGCCGTTACAAGGTGGCGGACAAGACGGGCCCCGATGCCTGCCCGTTCAACTATCTTTACTGGGACTTCCTGGCCCGCAATCGCAGTCGCCTGGAGCATAATCCGCGTCTCGGCCGCGCCTATGCCACCTGGGACCGTTTCGAGGAGACGCGCCGGCAGGCCACGCGCGACGATGCCCGGGACTTTCTCGATGGCCTGGAGCGATCCGCCGGACGCGATGCTGCGTAGAGGGTCCCAGAAGGTTTTGTTTGATGGAAAGAATTGACCATATTGCCCTGCCGGTGGCGGATATCTCGGCGGCGCTCGACTGGTACCGTGAGCATTTCACGTGCGAGACGCTCTATGTCGACGAGAGCTGGGCCCTGCTCGGATTCGAGAATATCTCGCTCGCCCTGGTGCTGCCCGACCAGCACCCGCCGCACTTTGCCGTCACCCGAGCGGACGCGGAATCCCATGGCACCGTGACACCCCACCGCGACGGGACCGCATCGGTCTACACCCGTGATCCGTGGAACAATGCCATCGAGATCATGAAATCGGACGCGAGAGCCTGAGCCCGATGGATCGCGATCTCGGCGTCACAGTCTTCTTCGACGGCGCCTGCCCGCTGTGTGCGCGCGAGATCGCGTTCTACCGGCGGCGGCGTGGCGGAGACGCCATAGAATGGTTCGACGTGAGCCAGCGCGATCCCGACGCGATTGCGCCGGAACTCACGCGCGCGCGTGCGCTCGGGCGCTTTCACGTGCGGACCGGGGACGGTCGCCTGGTCGATGGCGGCGAGGCCTTTGCTCATCTCTGGGCCGCCCTGCCGGGGTTTCGCTGGCTCGGGCGGGTCGGGCAGCGTCAGCCCTTTCGCTGGTGCCTGGATCGCCTGTACGACGGCTTCCTGCTGGTCCGGCCGCGCCTGCAGCGGCTGGTGGCGGACCGGGCGACACGGTGCGAACGCTTATGCTGACGTCTTTCGGCGCCGGTTTGAACGTAGCCGTGTTGGGCGCATCGGGCGGCATCGGGGCGGCCCTGGCGGCCCACATGACGGCCGCCCCGAACGTGGCCCGGACGTTCGCGCTGTGCCGCACCCCGGAGGCGGCACAGGATCAGCTGTTCGTCGATATCGAGGACGAGTCCTCGATCGCGGCCGCCGCCGAAAGCCTCGAATCGCAGGTGGACGGCCTGCACGCGGTGATCGTGGCCACCGGTATTCTTCACGATGCTGAGGGATTGCGCCCGGAGAAGAGCTGGCGCGATCTCGAACCCGGCAATCTCGAGCGGGCCTTCCGGGTGAACGCGGCCGGTCCGGCGCTGGTGGCCAAGCATTTATTGCCGCTGCTGGCACGCGATCGCAAGTCTGCCTTCGCCGCCGTTTCGGCCCGGGTCGGCAGCATTTCTGACAATGAACTCGGGGGCTGGTACGCCTACCGGGCATCGAAGGCCGCCCTCAACATGATGGTTCGCAACCTGTCGATCGAGCTCGCGCGTAAGAACCCCGGCGCGCTCTGCGTCGGTCTGCACCCCGGTACCGTCGACACCCGGTTGTCGGCGCCGTTTCAGCGCGGCGTGCCCGCCGGGAACCTCTTCACGCCGGCGCATTCGGCCGCGTGCCTGCTGGAGGTGCTGGATCGCCTGACGTTGGCCGAGACCGGCGGGGTCTTCGATTGGGACGGGACGCCGGTTCCCGCCTGATGTCCGGCCAGTGGTTCCGAGGAGCGATCCAACCGCGCGTCGCAGACGTATTCAGGGTGAACGAGACTGTTTGCAGGAGTGAACGATGGACGGAAGATCCTTCACCACCGAAAACATCATCCGCGATGCCTTCCGCGACGATATTCTGAGCCGCGACCGGGAGCTAGCGCTTGCGCGTGACTGGCGGGACAACGGCAACCAGGAATCCCTGGACGCCCTGGTCAAGGCGTATATGCGGCTGGTAGCGTCGGTGGCGGGAAAATACGCTCGGTACGGCCTGTCTCGGGATGATCTCGTTCAGGAAGGCGTCTTCGGGCTCCTGCAGGCTGCGGAGAAGTTCGACCCGGAGCGCGGCTTCCGATTCGGCACCTATGCGACCTGGTGGGTGCGTGCGGCGATCCAGCGCTACATGCTCGACAACTGGTCGATCGTCCGGTTCGCCACGTCTCACGGGCGCAAGAAGCTGTTCTTCGAGCTGCGAACGGTGATGAAGGCGATCGAGGGCGCGTCGCGCCCGGATGACGGTCCTGGTTTCGTCGAGATGGCGGCCCGGGAGCTCGCGGTCGACGAGAAGGAGGTTGGCGCGCTGATGCCGATGCTCGGCGGCCATGACACGTCGCTCGATGCGTCCGCTGGGGAAAACGGGGACCTGACCCTAGTCGACCTGCTCGCCGACGAGCACGGAGACGTCGAAGCGTCGGCCATGGTCGCGAACACGTCAGCGGCCCGTTCCCGGTGGCTCGATCTTGCGTTGCGGGACCTCAAGGACAGGGATGCCGATATCGTTCGGCGTCGTTATCTCGGCGAGGAGAAGGAAACCCTCTCCGCGATCGCCACCGACCTGGGTATCACCAAGGAGCGGGTCCGCCAGCTCGAGGCCCGCGCCATGACGCGGCTGCGCAGTTTCCTAGAACAGAACTTCCCCGGCGCCCTCGACGAGATCATCTCCCACTAGTCGCGCGCGCCTGTTTGCGGCCATTATCGAGCCGCAAAAGGGGAGGCGAGACATGCACGAGAAAACCATCGATGTGCCGACTGCGGACGGCGCGATGGAGACGTTCATCACTCACCCGGAGAGGGGCGGCCCGTTTCCGCCGGTGATCGTCTACATGGATATCTGGGGGGTCCGCGACCAGCTGCGCGACATCGCGCGGCGGATCGGCTGCGTCGGCTATGTGGCCGTCCTGCCGAATCTCTACTACCGCATCGGGGGCGAGAGTTTCGATTATCGAAACCCCGACGGCACGACGACCTCGCTGAAGGCTCTGCCGGAGGCCGAGCAGCAGAAGCTGCAGGACTACCGGACACATCTCAGCGACGCGATGGTGGTTGCCGACACTGGCGCCCTGATGGATTTCTTGGCGGGGGAGGAGGCGGTTAAGGACGGCCCGGCGGGCTCCGTCGGCTACTGCATGGGCGGGCGCCACGTCCTCCGCGTCGCCGGCGCCTTCCCGGAGACTTTCCAGGCCAGTGCCAGCCTGCATCCCACCCGCCTGGTGGGCGACGCGCCGGACGCGCCCTTCCGCGACGCCCCCAAGGTGCGCGGAGACTATTACAGCGGCTTCGGGGAGCTCGATCACTACACCCCGCCAGAGGTGATCGCCGAGGTCGAGGCTGCGTTTGCGGGACAGCTGGCTGACTACGAACAGATCGTGCATGCCGGCGCAGCCCACGGCTATGCCATCGCCGACCGGGATGTGTATGACCCGCAGGCCGCCTGCCGCGACTGGGAGCGGATCTTCGCGATGTATGACAGGGTCTTGCGCGCCTGAGAGACCCGTCAGGGGTTTCGCACTTCCCGCTGTCGCATTGGCATGGCGTCGATGGTGCCGAACAATTCGTCCGCAGAGAAGGCGCTTTCCGAGCGCAGCTTCACACCGCCATCCTTGCCGACCAGGAGGGCGCAGGCCTCTCCGGCTTCGACGCGGTAGCGCGCGCGCATTGCATCGGCGTCGAGGCCGCGTGTCACCCGGCCATTGATCGAGACCCGGTCGCCGATCACCTCGACGAGGATCATGTCACGCTCCCGGAAGGCGTAGCCCTGTCGATCGAGGACCTCGCGCTGGGCTGCCACGAGCGGGTTCCGGGGGGCGGGTGCAAACACTACCAGCGGCCGGTTGTGCCAGCGGAAACTGTCCATGGAAACTCCGGCCTCCGGTGCAAGTGTCGTGTCGGATACGGCCATCAATCCCGCGGCGCCGTAATCCTGCTCCACCCCTTGCCCGAGGGCATACATGAGGCCGGTTCCGAACTGGGCTTTCCTGTCGCCGATCGCGGCGAGGTCCTGCCAGGCCCGAAAGGCTTCCGCGTATTTGGCCCGGTTGTAGGCGGACAGGCCGCGCTCATAGTCGTCGGCGACGGCGGGCGGACCTGCCTGCGACACGGCGGCGAAGATGATTGCGAAAATGAACATCCCGATTGTCCGGCGCATGATGATCGATTCGCAGTGAACCAAGGCATGTTTGACCGTGTTTATCGATACGCGGGCCGCACAAGTTTGGATCTCCGGGGCCGAACCGGCTAGGCGCCGGGCAGGGAGAAAAGCGCCACCCGCTTGCCGCGTCAGCCGTCCTTGAGTTTGCTCTTCATGGGCGCGCCGAGAAAGTCGATCTTGCCGATCTGCACACCCTCGTGGCGCAGCAGGTCATAGGCTGTGGTGACGTGGAAGAAGACCTGCGGGTAGGCGAAGTGCAGGACGTGATCGAGCGCTCCGAACGTGAGCTCGCCGAGCCGCGTCTTGACGATCACTTCGCGCTCCGGGTCCCCCTCCAGCTGGTCGGCCGAAAAGCTGTCGACATGATCGAGCGCCGCGGCGACCCGCGCACGCGCGCTGGCGAAATCGGTGTCCGGATCCATTTTAACCTCCGGTGCCTCTGCGTCCGCCAGCCGCGACATGGCCGCGGTGGCATGCGCGCAGGCCTGGCGGATTTGCTCGGCTAGAGTCAGCATGTCGGGTGCAAATCGCCGTTGCATGAACTCGCCTTCGTCGAGCCCCGTTTCCGAAGCGAACTCAGCGCCACGGCCGAGGACGAAGTCGAGATTGGTCAACATCGTGTGGAAGACTGGAGCAGTGATCGTGTGCATGGAAATGGAAATGTTCTTGGTTCCTGGCGTGCGTGGGTTTAGTCGAAGCTGAAGCCGATGGTGCGGCAGCGAAAGTAGAGGCCACCGTCCTGGATCACCAGGGAGAGCATCGGCGTGTCGCCTTCGTTGCGATGCTCGTGCAGCTCAGCCGGCGGGGTGATCATGAGTGCGTACTGGTGCCAGTCAAGGCGGTTGCCCTCGATCACGGAGTAGACCCTCTCGGCAGCGATCGGCAGTGTCAGGGCGACCGAGTTGTGCCGGTGGGGCCGCTGGACGCTGTGGGGGTCGAGGGTGTTCATCGCCAGCTTGATCGACGGGTGAGCAGCGTCGGCGTTTCCGGTGCGCTCGCTGGTCAGGTGCAGGGCCCGGCCGGAGCGGTCCGGGTCCGACGATTGTTCGTCGCGCATCGCGTCCATCTGCGCGCGGATCTCCGCCATCGGATAGCGCACGGCCGAGGTCGGGGCCCGTCGGGGATCCGGCGCGTCGAGGCCGTGGAATGCCAGCTCGGGTTCGTTGGTCACCTGCAACAGGACGGTGTCGGTCGATCCCGCGGTCAGGCGTGTCTCCCCGCCGCCCGGCAGGGAGAACACGTCGCCGGCCTGCCAAGCGAACGCTTCGTCCGCCTTCTCGGCCCGGCCGTCGCCGGCAATCACATAGTAAAACTCGCCGCTGGCACGGAACGCATCGGCCAGGGTATCACCGGCCCTGATCCGGGCGTAGCGGGCGAGCATCAGTGGCGTCGTGGCCTGCTCGTCGAGGCCGATCTGCCGGCCGATATCGAGCGCGATCCAGCCTGTCGGCATGTCGGCCGCCAATGCCCGGTCCCGCTCGGCGACGAAGGCGTGGCGAGGGATCGACGGCCGCTCGACCTTGAAGATATTCGCCGGGCTGTAATAGCGCGCTCGCGCCGTGACGATATCGCCGTCCGCCCTGCCTGTTGATCCGTCCATGGGTCGTTCCCCCCCTTTGAATACGAAAGTCTAGTCGAAGGCGCCAAGTTGACCAATGGGCTTGACCGCGCCGTCGCTGCCCCCTTCACTGTGACAAGGGGAGAAGTGCACTGCATGTCAGATACATCTGTAACGCCGATGGCGATCACGCAAGACCTGAAGGCACGGGCGACAGCACTCGTGCCTGTCCTCGCCGAACGCGCGTCCGCGACCGAGGAACTGCGCCGGCTGCCCGACGAGACTATCGCCGACTTAAAGGCGGCGGGCCTGCACAGGATTTGCCAACCGGCCCGTTTCGGGGGGGCGGAAACGCCTCTCGACGCGGCATGCGACATCGTCGCCGAGCTGGCGCGCGGGTGCAGCTCGACCGGCTGGGTTACGGGCGTCTACACCGATCACCAGATCCTCATCGGCATGTTCGACGACCGGGCCGCCGACGATGTCTGGGCTGACGATCCCGACGCGCTGGTCTCGGCCGGGTTCACGCCGGGGCGAAACCACGAGGCCGTTGAAGGCGGCTGGCGCATCTCCGGGACCTGGGAATGGTCGAGCGGCTGCGATCACGCCGACTGGCTGATCCTCGGAAACCTGTTGCCGACCGGCGAGGATGGGGCGCTCGAGCCGAACTACTGCCTCGTGTCGCGTGACGTCGCGGTCATCGATGACAACTGGCATGTCATGGGTCTCGCCGGCACCGGCAGCAAGAACCTAATGGTCGAAGATGCCTTCGTGCCTGACTATCGGGCGCTGCCATTCCGGTTGGCGGGGGCCGGCGGCGCGGCGCGGGGCCAGGCCGACGCGCCGGCCTTGTACCGGCTGCCCCACCCGCCCAGCGTGCCCTTCATGCTGGCGGTGCCGGCGATCGGTATCGCGGAGAGCCTACTCGAGGCCGTGACCGCGCAGATGGCCGGGCGGAGTTCCCGCGGCGTGTGCGTCGCGGAACACCAGACCCTCCAGGTGCATATCGCCGAGGCGGCGGCGCAGATCGACGCGGCACGTTTGCTCATGGCCCGCGACACCGGTGAGGCGATGGCGGCGATGTATGCCGGGCGCGAGTTGGGTGACTTGGAGCGGGTGCGCAACCGCCGCGACCAGGCCTATCTCGTGCGCGAGTGCCGGGTGGCGGTGGACCGACTGTTCACGACCCTGGGCGGCCAGGGCATCTTTCTGGACAACGCCCTGCAGCGGAAGTTCCGTGATATCCATGCGCTGAGCGGGCACTTCGCCTTGAACTGGGACGTCGCGGCCACAACCTACGGGCGGGTCGCGCTGGGCCTCGAGCCGCTGACCCATCTGAAGTAACGGCCATGTTCTACGCCGACAACACGCCGCTCGAGATCGTGGCGCAGCTCATGATCGCGACCCTGTTCCTGGGAACGCTGGTGATCAACGCGGCGACCAAGGAGCGCCAGCATGTGGACCGGATGGCGGCGATGGGGGTCCCGATGGCCCGCCTGGTTCTGTGGGCTGGGTTTGTCATGCAGGCCGTCGGCGGCGTGATGGTCGCGATCGACTGGCACACCGCCACCGGCGCGGTGATCCTGATGGTTTTCACCGTCCTGGCGAGCGCCATCTTCCACCGGTTCTGGACGATGGACGACCCGCTGCGCCGGCATCTTCACCTGTCGTTCGTGTTCTCGAACATCGCGGTGCTCGGCGCGTTGCTGCTGCTGGTCTAGCGGCCCTTCGCGGCCTCAAGGTAGCGGGTGTCGATATAGTGCTCGGGCCCGTGCAGATCGTCGGGCGCTGGCCCGAACTCGCGGCGCAGGTCGAGGACGGTCTCGATCCCGGGAACGTCGAATGCGCCGTCGCGGCGCATGCCGGTCTTCGCGTCGAAGAACACGTCGCACGCCCCCGTCGCCACCTCGCGGGGCATCTGGGGCATGTTCTCGGAGATGATGTCGAGGGCCGTCTCCCGGTTGCCGGGGTCGTACATCCAGTTCACGGATTCCAGCCAGCCGGCGATGAAGCCCGACAGGTCATCGGCGTTCTCCTCGGCCCAGGCGACTCGGGCGCCGCCGACGATGCCCTGGTAGGCATCGAGCACGTCGGAGGCCCGGGCCAGGACATGGTGGCCCCTGGAGGCCCCCATGATCTCGAACGGTGTGACCTGGAGCGTGCCCTTCTGTTCGGGGTGTTCCATCATCGCCTGCCAGCGCTGCAGGACGCCGCCCGTGGACATCCATTCGATCTCGTTCTCATCGACACCGTTCAGCGCGAGCATGCGCCGCAGGACGAAGGCGAAGCCGGTGGTCAGCGCGTCGGCGGTCAGGATCTTGCCCGGCAGGTCGGCGAAGCTCTCGATGTCCTCCTGGACGGCGAGGCATAAGAAGGCGTCGTCGGAGCCCATGAAGGCGAACAGGTCCGTGTCGCCGTCGGCGGGGACCTCGCCCTGCCCCTCCTTGTAGGCGATGATGTTGTCGATCGAGGTCAGCATGATGTCGAACTTGCCCGCCGCGATGCCGGTCAGCTGCTCGACGGAGTTCGGCGTGTAGACGATCTCCATCTCCAGGTCGCGCTTGGCGAAGAAGCCCTGTTCGATGCCTGACCACAGGGGCACGTTGATGGCTCCCGGAAATACGTTGATTATCATCTTGCGCATATTCGTCGTCCCCCTCGTGGTGCGAAGCGCCGTCGCGGTGCATATTCGGGTTTCCGCGAGCGGGAAAAAAGCGTTTTGTTCACCCAGAGATGACGGACCCGATTCACATATCCAATGCCGGGCGGCACGGCATTGACGTCGTGCCCGGCCGTGCCCTGCGTCTGGGCGACGGCGATTATCCGCTGTTCAAGCCGCCGGCACCGGGGTTGGTCGCCGCGCCGGACGATTGCCTGGGATTTCTGCGGGAACTCCACACCAGCCTGCTGGAGGTGTTCGACATCGCCGCGCGGCGATGGGTGAACGCCTATTTCGACGCGGTCATCGACCGGGTGGACGCGCAGCGCGAAACCCTGCCACTCCCGGTCTGTGTTGAGGGGGTCGAGAACGGGCACCGCATCTGGTGCTATGCCGCCTACCGACCCCTGATCCGGGCGTCCTGCGTGGTTGAGGGGCGCCCGATCGACGCGCCCGTCATGTTCTGGCTCGACGACGGCCCTTACTCCCCCGTTGTTGCCGATGCGCCGGAGCCGCGGTTGCTAGACTTTCTCGCCGGCGTCGCGGCCCCGCACCATCCCTTCGTGCGGCGGCCGCTGGCCGGATTGCGTGGCTAGTGCCTAGGTATCGAGTTCCAGGCAGTAGAGGCCGCCGGCGTGGCGGTCGACGCAATAGACGATCCGGTTCTCGTCCACATACACGTCGTTGATCTGGGCTGTCGCGACCGGTGAATTGTCCGGCTTCGGCGGGACGAAATGGGCCACTTCCTTGGGCTGCAGCGGATTGGACAGGTCGAACACCCGCAGGCCGCCATTGAAGAAGGTCGCGAATATCAGGTCGTCGGACTGGAAGGACGGGCCGGGCCGGTTCTCGTGCAGGTTATGGGCACCGAACCGTCCGCCGCGATTGCGGAAGTCGTCCAGCGGCGGCATCGGCAGGGTGCCGATCGGAACCATATTGTCTTCCTTGCGCGCGTCGACCACCCAGGCCAGCTTCGGCCAGTCCATGGCGTCGTCGCGCACGCTCTCGTCCGTGATGATCAGGATGTCCTTGCTGAACAGTGGCAGCACCGTGTGGGCGAACCCGTTATAGGGCGGGTGCGGGTTCCACTCGCCGATAACCTTCGGGTCGGACTTGTCGGAGATGTCCATGATGAACGACCCGCCGTCGAGGTAGCCGAGGTACATCCGGTCGGGCCGCTGCGGGTAGACGTTGGTGTTGTGGGCGCGGAAGCCGGAATCGAACTCGGGATGGCGCGGCGGCGGCGGCGCGTTGTCGCCCTCGCGGGTGCCGGGGTACCACCAGCGTCCGACCTCGCTGGGCTTCGACGGGTTGCGCACGTCGATGCAGCGGTAGAACTGGTCGTCCTTCGGGTTGGTGGGCACGAAGTCGTCGGACCCTCCGGCGAAATGGACATACTCGCCGTCGGCGAACCAGAGCTGGTGCACGCCGCGCGAATGTGGGCCGGAGCAGTCGAAGAACGAAATCGACTTCGGCTCTTCCGGCGTCGAAAGGTCGAACAGCTCGACGCCGACCTTCTCCATGTTCACGCCGGGCGTCTGGTAGGCGACGGCCATAATGTCACCGGTCACCTCCAGCGAGTTCGAGCGCATCTCCATCACCGGCAGATCGGTCTGGACCACCACCTTGGGGTTGCGCGGGTCCGAGACATCGACGCCGGTGAAGTTCTTCGGCGCGGACTCGTGGGCGAGCCACATGATGCGTCGGCCGTCGGGGGCGACCTGCATGGACATGCCTTCGCCCATGCCGCCGAAGCCGACCAAAGTGTCCTGTGACAACAGGGTCATGTTGTGGATTTCGGGGCCTGCCATTTGTTTGTTCTCCTCGTACAAAAGCCGCTGTTTGTTGGGCCTAGTTTGACGTTTTTCCAGCGCCCTGGCGAGCGCGTGCGTCCTGAATTGTCTGCCATACCCGTTCGGGTGTCGCGGGCATGTCGATATGTCGAACGCCGAGGGGCCGCAGGGCATCGCAAATGGCGTTCATCACGGCTGGCAAGGCGCCCACCGTCCCGGCCTCGCCGGCGCCCTTTAGGCCCATCGGGTTGTTCTTCGACGGGACGTTGTGTTCGAGCACGTCGAATGACGGAAAATTGTCCGCCCGGGGCATCGCGTAATCCATGAAGGACCCGGTCAGCAACTGGCCGGAATCGGGATCGTAAACCACCTGTTCGAGCAAGGCCTGGCCCGCCCCCTGGACGACGCCGCCATGAACCTGGCCCTTCACCATCATCGGGTTTAGCGCCACGCCCACATCGTCGACAACCGTGTAATTGATCATTTCGACGACGCCGGTCTCCGGATCGATCTCGACCTCGCTGACATGGCAGCCATTGGGATAGGTCGGCCCCGGCGGCAGGATGATCGCGCTCTCCGACAGGCCAAGCTCGAGCTCCCGTGGCATCCGGGCCGCCTGGTAGGACGCCTTGCCCACCTCGACCAGGGTGATCCGGCGGTCGGTGCCGGCGACCGTGAACACGCCGTCATCGAAGCTGATATCGGCCTCGGCCGCCTCGAGCAGGTGCGCGGCGATCTGCCGGGCCCGGTCGATGATCTTTTCCGATGCACGCAGCAGCGCCGCGCCGCCGACACTGATCGAACGGGACCCGAAGGTGCCCTTGCCGTGATGCACCAGATCGGTGTCGCCATACTGGACCCGTATCGAATCGAACGACACGCCGAGCTTTTCGGACGCGATCTGGGCGAAGGCGGTCTCGTGGCCCTGGCCGTGGGAGTGGGTGCCCATCAGGACGGAAATGCCACCATCGGTATCGAAGCGGACGGCCGCGCTTTCCTCGTTCGGGATCGGCAGGGGGCCGCCGGCGATCTCGATAACGCTGGCAATGCCCATCCCCCGCAGCTTGCCGCGGCTCTCGGCCTCGGCGCAGCGCGCCTCGAACCCGTCCCGGTCGGCCGCCTCCACGGCCCGGTCGAGACAGACTTCGAACTCGCCGCTGTCATAGGTGAACACGAAGCCCGTGTCCCAGGGCAAGGCGTCGGGTGGGATCATGTTTCGCCGCCGCAGCTCGACAGGGTCGATGCCCATCTCGGCAGCGGCGACGTCGATGGTGCGCTCGATGGCGTAGGAGGCCTCCGGCCGGCCCGCGCCGCGGTAGGTCGCAGTCGGGCTGGTGTGGGTGTAGACCCCGCGGGCCTCGGCGTGGACATGGGGTGTCGTGTAGACCCCGGACAGGCCACCGAGATTGTTGGTCGGCGAATGGGGGCCGGCATTGCTGAGAAACCCACCGAGGGCGGCATCGGTGGAGATACGAAACGCAAGGAATCTGCCATCGGCGTCGAGCGCCAGTGCTGTGTGTGAGACGTTGTCACGGGCGTGGTAGTCGCTGGCCAGCGCCTCGCTGCGTGTCGCCGTGAAGCGCACGGGCCGGCCGGTGCGCCGGGCGGCCCACAGGACGAGCCCGTGCTCGGCGAAGGTGCTGCCGCGCATGCCGAACCCGCCTCCCATGTCGGGAGAGATGATTCGCAGTTTCGCCTGGGGAATGCCGAAGACATTGGCACACAGGTCGGCGCGCATCCGGTGCGGCGACTGGACGCCGGCATACAAGGTGTAGCGTTCCTCGAGCGGATCGTAGAACCCGATCGCGGCGCGCACCTCCATCGTGTTGGTGGAGACCCGACTGATGGTGAAGTCCAGCTCCGTCACATGGGCTGCGTCTGCGAAGGCGGCATCGGTCGCCTCCCGGTCCCCGAGCGAGAACACGAAACTCTCATTCTCCGGCACGTCGTTCCAGACTTGCGCGGTTCCGGGTTGGCGGGCCCGGTGTGTCTCAGTGACGACGGGGACGGTCTCATAGTCGACGTCGATTTCTTCCGTGGCATCCACACCCTGGGCATAGGTTTCGGCGATGACGGCGGCCACCGCCTGACCGACGAGATGCACCTCACCATCGGCCAAAAGCGGATATGGGGGCTCGACCATCGGAGAGCCGTCACGTTGCTTGCGTTTCACGTTGACCGACAGGCCGCCGATCCCGTCGGCCGTTAGTTCCCGGGATGTTAGAACGGCAATGACCCCGGGCATGCCTTCCGCCCGCGATGTGTCGAGCGCGGCGATCCGCGCGGCCGCGTGGGGAGAGCGCAGGATGGCCATATAAGCTGCCCCTGGGACCTGACGGTCATCGGTGTAGTTGCCACCCCCGGTGAGAAGTCGGGCGTCTTCGACTCGAGGCACCGATTGGCCGATGCCGAATTCACGCATTAAATAACTTTAGCATTATCTCGGCTTTGTGGTTTCCAAAAAGAAACCATAAGGCTTCAAGGGCTAGGAATCTCTTTTCTCTTCGCTTGCCGCCCTCTGTTCGCTCGCTGCCAGCGCGGCCTCTCCTTCCTCGACTGCTTTATCCCAAGCTTTGGGTTTGAAGGAATAATAAAGAGCAACGACAATCATGAAAATGATAACGTCTGAAATCCAGCGGCTGAAGATAAAGGATATGGGGCTATCATCCGAGACGACCAGGACGTTTTTTAACCCTTCCTCTGCTATTGGGCCCAGGATAATTCCCAATAAGATTCCTGCGGGTGAAAAGTTATATTTATGAGCTAGATAGCCGACTATCCCCATGGCTATCATTATCCAAACATCCCACGGATTTCCGCTTGCAGCGAAAGTTCCGACGACGCAGAAAATCATGATGATTGGTGCCAAGAGCCCGCGAGGGAACAGGGTGACATACGCCATTCCCCGCGCCAAAACAGCAGCAATTCCGCCCATGAAAAAATTCGCCAGTATAAATCCCCAAATTACGGTGAAGATAACTTCTGGCGAATCCCTGAAAAGGCGGTCGCCTGGCTGTAAACCATGGATCATCAGCGCGCCCAGAATAACCGCTGCAGATATGCCCCCGGGAATACCGAGAACAAACATTGGAATAAGTGATGTTCCAGTGACGCCGTTATTTGAGCCTTCAGTGGCGGCTAGCCCCTTTATCTCGCCCTGACCGAATTTATCGCCCGGTTTCCCACGCTGAATCTCCCAAGAGTATGCAATCCACTGGGCTACGCTTCCTCCTGCGGCCGGCACCACACCCATGATCAATCCTTTCACCCAGCCACGAACAAGCGACCACCGGCAATGCATAATTTCACTTAATCTTGGCCAAATGTTCCAACTTAACTTTGAGCGGCCGGATATGTTGGATTGCGGGCTGCCCTCACAAAGCGTCAGCGCTTGCGCAAAAGCGAAGAGCCCGATTACCGCAGGTAGAATTCCGACTCCAGAGTAGAGTCCATCCAGCCCATAGGTAAAACGAGGGAATGATGATGCAGAATCAACCCCAATTGTACTTATTAAGAGACCAAAGAGACCTGCGATTAATCCCTTAAGTACAGAACCAAATGAGACGGCTGCGATCGCCGTAAGCCCCAGCAGGGCGACTACGAAATACTCAGACGGGCCAAAAAGCAAGGAGACCTTTGCTAAAGGTGGCGCAAGGTAAAGTAATGCGAACCCGCTTATCAGCCCACCCATGACGGACGCAAAGGTGGACATGCGAATGGCTTCAATCGCACGCCCCCGCTTGGTTAACTCGTAGCCTTCAATTGATGAGGCTGCGGAGGCAGACGTACCAGGCGCCCGGAGCAATATCGCTGTGAAAGATCCGCCGTAGATACCTGCAGCGTAAGTAGACACCATCAGGATTAGGGCCGTTTCCGCCGGCCACTCAAACGAAATCGGTATCATTAGCGCTATGGCCATTGGTGGACCGAGGCCAGGGATAGCGCCGATAATAAGCCCGACAACGATGCCCACAAACATCGCCCCTAGATTAGAAAGCGAGAGCACATTTAAAAGAAATTCAAAACTTTCCATGCTGTCAAATTTCCTTGGTCCTAAAAGAGGATTCCTTCCGGCAAGTACGCGTCCAGTGCAAGTGTGAAGAAACCATAAAGCACAGGAAATAATATTGCTGCCGTCAAAAATATGGCCTTATGATTCCGGAGACCAACCATGTATGTGACAATGAAGTAGAAAATAAAAGAGGATACATAAAAGCCAATATATATAACCGATATAGAATAAAATATTCCTATGATAATGATATAAAATGGCTTCCACGCCTGATAAGAGAAATCAGTTTTCACTGATCCCTTAAGGCGCTCAATGTCTCGGGCCATAAATGTCCTTACGAGCATTCCTGATGCCAGAACCATCGTGCCCACCGAAGCGAAGTCCGGAAATGCATCCGATCGTCCGGGCCAGTCTCTTGTCAAAAGAAAGACAATTCCGCCGGCAATAATTAAGCCAACAGAAACAATTCTCTCTGCCAATAATCTCGTCATTTGAGCGGCTCTAAATTGACTGTGGATTGACAAGTTTTACGCCCCGCCGAAAGTTTCGGCGGGGCGTGGATGAACTGACTGTATTTTTTCTACTGGACGTCTTTTTGTTTCCAGTAAGCAGCCTGTTCCGCAACCTTTTGTCCCGCGCGAAGCATATTCCACATCTCATCGCCCTTTAGGAACATCAGGTGATTCTTATTCGCTACTTCCTTAGCCATATATTCCGGGTTGGTAATGGCTCGCTCAATGGCCGCGAGGTATACTGCTCGCTTCTCTTCTTCAAGACCATTTGCGGTAGCGATTGTTCGGCCAGCGTAAGTGACATTCTTTTTGCCTGTTACCTCTTCAAACGTTGGCACGCTTGGAAGCATTCTCCAAGGCTCCGGATGCATAACAGCAATCGGCCGCAGTTTACGTTCCAGAATGCTGTTGATGTAGTAACCAACATTCGCCGCGACCATATCAACGTGCTTACCCAAAAGAAGCTGGATTTTCGCGTTATCACCCTTACTGGTCACGAACTTCGTCTGAAAGCCGGGGACAGCCTGCTGAGCAAATGCCACACCGATGTGGTCATCACTTCCGAGGCTACCCGGAGCAATAACTAGCGGCTGTTTAACGGCATAATCGAGAACATCCTCCAAATTCTTGAACCGCTCGTCATCCCACCGAACAAGCCAAAGGCCCGGATCGTATGAGTGCCATGCAAGGAAGTTAAACGATTCCAGAGTCTCTTTTCTCTTCATCGCTGGATTCAGCATCGAAAAAATGTGGGGAATATTCACAACAGCCAGTTTGTGATCATCCTTTTTCTTGTTCCATTGATTCGTAACCTGGCCCCAAGAAACCCATCCGCCTCCACCGGAGACATTCGTGACCTTAACAGGCACCCCAAGCTCTTCTGATAGATATGGCGCAAAAAGCCGGAACGTGCGATCAGCGCCGCCGCCAGGCTTAAAGGGAACCTGAAGTTGTACGGGTTTACTGGGGAAATCTTTCGCGACCGAAGCACTAGGTGCGACGGATGCAAAGCCGATAACGGCCGCTGCCGCGAAGGCAATTGAAGTAAAGCGATTCATGACTGGAAAACCCCCTGGTTAAATTTTAGTTTTTGTCGGCCGAGCCTATCGTTTTCGGCGTACAGACAGCAAATGTTTTTTCTAAAAGGAAAATCGCTGACGGTAGCAAATCAACTTGTTGGCCTTAAATTAGAAAGTTCGCATGTACACCCTAGAGTATGGGGTGGGCGTCGATTAAGACAGCGGCGAGCAGGCAAGGTTCCTCCGTTCGGTTGGACCACGCATGTAAAGTTCCGCGCTGGACGCAGGCGTCGCCGGCTTTGAGGCATATCTCCTCCTCATCTAGGATCAGCCAGATTTCGCCGGCGATGACGACTAGATAGTCGACCGAGCACGTCTTGTGCATGCCTGGATGCTTCTGCCCATCGAGGCGCTCACCGGCTCCCATGGATTCGAAGTACTTCTTCATACTGTCGTAGTTGCGCTCGGAATCCGGCGGCAGTTCAAGGATCCGGAATACCGCCCCGCCGATCGGCGGCTCGAGCGTGATGCTGTCCTCGACCGTGTCGTCGTTGCCCGCATTGCTGTCGGGTATGGCGCGAGACAGCCAGACATCCGACAGGCGGACATTGGGCTGGCCTTCGGGCGTGAGTACGTGGCCCATGTCGGGTGTCATAACTTCGTCGATGATCACGACGGTGTTGCCCTCATCGTCGTGGCCGGTGACGACCCGGCGTGTGTTGCGCGGCATGGTGTTTCCCCTGTTCGGCCTAGTTGCGGTCTGGCGTGTCTCGGTCGAGCCAGCCATCCGGTTTGACGATCCGGTTGGAAAGCGAGCCGATACCCTCGATCTCCAGCTCGATCCGGTCCCCGTCAGAAAGATACCGGTTGTGTTCCAACCCGCAACCGCTCGGTACGGTTCCCGAGCCGAAGATCTCGCCAGGATAGATCGTCTGGCTGCGGCTGAGATGCGCCAGCACGACCTCGAAGCTGTGATCCATCATCGAAGAGTTGCCGCGGCTCCATTCTTCGCCATTGATCCGGGCCACCATATCTAGATTGTAGGGATTAGCGATTTCGTCTGCCGTGACGATGCAGGGCCCCATGATATTACCCGCATCGAAGTCCTTACCCGGCCCCCCCATGCCCGCACCGGTGCGGATTTCCCGGGCCTGGATGTCGCGCGCGCTGATATCATTGAAGATTGTGAAGCCGAAAAAGTGGTCCGCAGCCTCTTCCGCTGGGATATCGGTACCGGCCTTGCCGGTCACCATCGCCCATTCCAGCTCATAGTCCATGCGCCGTGCCCGGTTCGGCCAGATCGCATTGTCCTCCGGCCCGATAATGTTGAGGTGATTGCTGTTCAGATAGACGGGCACAGCTTCCCATTCCTTTGGTACATCCATTGCCCCGGCGGCGCGGAACCTTTTCAGGGCTGCGTCCGGGTCATCCTCGCGCGCTGCCAGGCGCGTATAGCGGACTTCGCGGGCATTGCGGAGATGCTGCAGAAAACAGGTACAATCGCGCAGGCGGCGCGGGTTGGGCAACGGCGCTTCCAGGCGCACCTGATCGCGCTCGATCAGGGCTTCCTCGGCGCCCTGGGAGATGACTTTCGCGAGCAGCGCTCCCGCGCGTGCCAACGCCGTCGGACCGCCGTCGATCAGGTCGAGCATCGAGGCATATATCCGCTGATCCTCGTCCGGTGCGATATGTTGTGCTGCCGCGCCGAAGTCGACGATGACCGTGTCGTTTTCAGTAAAGGCGCCGAGCCGTTTGCCGGGGCCGCCGGTTGTGGTGAAGGTGACGAGACGCACGTTTGAATCCTCCGAACGGAATGGTGTCAGGTTCAGGCTCCGTCAACGCGATCCACGAAACAAGGTATTTGCCGCTCCGGCGCGTCGCCGACCTCAAGGTTCCCGCCGAGGCGCAGGGCAATCCGGCGAACGGACAGCTACGAAATCTACTTGCCGGGTAAGCCTTCAAGGGGTCATGCTCCCGTCGCCCCAGCGCTGCACCGGCGTTGCGGGTTTCTCTTCGCGTTCCCCCCTCGATCGGACCGGGTGTGAGCCAGCCCTTCAAGTTGACTACCGGAAACCTGGCCGTTCTCGCGGCCTTTTCGGCCTGCCTGTCGACAGCGCTCGGCGGGTCCGCCTTCGTGGCGGTGCGGTTCCTGGTCACGGAAACTGAGCCCGTTACGGTTGCGTTCCTGCGCAACGTCATACCCGCATTCGTGCTGACAGCCATTGCCCTGGTGATCGTGCGCCGCTGGCCGTCCCCGCGTGAGCTCCTGGTCATGGGCGCGATGGGGGCGTTGTTCTTTGGCGGGCTCCAGCTGATCTTCTCCAACGCCCTCGTCTTCACTACCTCTTCGCGCGGCGCGCTGGCCTATACGACGGCGCCGTTCATGACGCTTCTGATCGCGGCGATGTTCGGGATCGAACGGCCCACACGCATGAAGATTATTGGCATCGTAGTCGCAACCCTGGGCGTCGTGGTGGCGCTGGGCCAGAGCGTGGGCGCACCACCGAATGCGTGGATCGGCGACGGGATGATTCTCGTCGGCGCATTGATCACATCGGTCTACGGCGTCTGGTCGAACCGGGCCTTGCAACGCCATTCGCCCCTCGTTGCCGTGGTTGCCGGGGTCGTGCCTGCATCGGCGTTGCTGTATCTGGTGGCGCTGGGAACAGGCGCGCCGACTTTTGCGCCGGAGTTGTCGCGGACGGGATGGATTGCCGTTGCGTTCCTGGGATTTGCCGCCGCGGTTATCTCCTACACGCTGTGGCTTTGGGCGCTGCGCTACACGACACCGACACTGGTTTCCGTTGCGTTGCCAATGAACCCGCTCATGGCGCTCGTCTGGGGCGGGTTGTTGTTGGATGAGCAGGTAACGGCGTCCATGATCGCCGGATTCGCGTTGGTAATCGCGGGGATCGCCATCACCAACTGGCGGTCGCGCGCGCCGGCATCGTCACCTTGAACGCATCCATGAGTTCGGATGCGCGGCGCGGCAACGTCGCGGCCGTGGCGGCTGTTGTTGCGACCTTCTCCGCCGGCACCACGCTGGGGGCCTTGCGCTTCGTCAGCGCGGAAATCGATCCGCTCACCATCACTGTTCTGCGGCTCGTGATTGGTGCGGCGATCCTATTACCCTTGGCGCTGGCTTTTGCGCGCGGCTGGCCGCGGGGACACGATCTCTGGATCGTGCTGGCGTTCGGAATCCTGTTCTTCGGGATTAGCCAGTGGCTTGTGTCGGCCTCGCTGGCCTACACCTCGGCTGCCCGTGGGGGGATTCTGGCATCGACGATCCCGTTCATGACCCTGACCATGGCCGCATCCGTGCGCGCCGAGCGCATGACCTGGCTGAAGTTGTTCGGGGTGACGGTTGCAACCGTCGGCGTGGTCTTGGCGTTGTGGCAGGATGCAAGCGCGATCCCCGGCGGTTGGCGCGGCGATCTGCTGATGGTCGCGGCATCCGTCGCCCTTTCGGCCTACAATGTTGCCAGCCGGAACATTATTCGGCGCTATCCGCCACTCATCTTTGTGGTCTGCAACATGCTGCCCGGTGCGTTCATTCTGATTTTGATTAGCCTCGCTGCCGGTGCGCCGTTGTTCGAGCTGCAGTTCTCCGCCAGTGGATGGCTCGCCATCCTCTATATCGGCACGGCGGGCAGTGCGGTGACCTACTTCCTGCTGCTCTGGGCATTGCGGAACACCACACCGACCCGCGTCGCGGTCGCCCTGACCATGAACCCGGTCGGTGCCATCGTGGCCGCCGCGGTGGTCCTCGACGAGACCATCACACCGGGTGTCTGGGCGGGCCTGGCCTGTGTGGTTGCCGGAATCCTGCTGACCAACTGGCGGTTGCCCGCCGAGACATCCCCCAATCCGGATCCGTCTGATGCCCGCTGACCCGCACCCGCCCGAGAAGGCCGACCGGCGCGGCGCGGCAGCATGGTGCTTCTACGACTGGGCCAACTCACCCTATCCGGCCATCGTCCTGACGTTTGTGATTCCCGCCTATTTCGCCAACGGTGTGGTGCAGGATCCCGCGCTGGCCACCCAATGGTGGGCGATCATGACCGGGACGGCCGCATTCGTGATCGCGCTGGCGAGCCCGATACTGGGGTCGATTGCGGACCAGGGGCGCCGGCGAAAGCCCTGGCTTGCGGTCTTTACCCTGATCATGGCGGCCGGCTCGGCGTGCCTGTGGTTCGTGCGTCCGGAACTGTCAGACGCAATGTTGCTGCTGGTTCTGGTTGGTGTGAGCGTGGTCGCCTTCGAGCTTTCGATGGTCTTCTACAACGCCCTGTTGCCAAACCTTGTCCCGATACGGTGGCTGGGCCGCGTCTCGGGCTGGGCCTGGGGCCTGGGCTATATCGGCGGTGTCGGCGGGCTTCTGTTCGTGCTGTTCTGCCTGGATGTGGCCTCGGGGAATGTCGCCGGCGTCCGGTTGTCCGGGCCTGTCGTGGCGGTCTGGCTGCTCGTGTTCTGCCTGCCTCTCTTCGTGTGGACGCGAGACCCGCGCGGCCGCGGCCTCGCGGCAGGCCCCGCGATCCGGGCCGGAATGCGGGAGCTTCGGACAACCCTTGGCAACCTGACGCGCTATCCGCAGCTGTGGCGCTACCTGCTGGCGCGGATGATCTTTGCCGACGGGATCAATACCCTGTTCGCCTTCGGCGGTGTGTATGCCGCGGGGACCTTCGGGATGTCGGTGCCGGAGGTGATCGTCTTCGGCCTTGTCCTCAATGTGACGGCCGGCGCCGGTGCCTTCGCGTTCGGGTGGATCGACGACTGGATCGGTGCCCGGCGCACCATCCTGATCGGTCTGACCGGACTGGTGGTGGTCGGCGTGCCGCTGCTGCTGGTCGAATCGAAGCTTGCCTTCATCATTCTCGGGGCCGGCCTGGGGATATTTTTCGGCCCGGTGCAGGCGGCCAGCCGGTCCCTGATGGCGCGGATCATCCCGCCCGGGACGGAGGGCGAGATGTTCGGCCTCTATGCCCTGTCGGGCAAGATTACCGCCTTTGCAGGCCCTTGGATCGTGGCGCTCGTCACGGCGGTAACGGGCAGCCAGAGATGGGGCATGGCCAGTGTCCTGCCGTTCCTGATCGTGGGCGGGCTGATGTTGTTGCTCATGGTCCGCGAACCCGACGGCGAGGGCTGAGCCTGGCCTGCGCTGCCCGTCAGTGCCGGAAGTGGCGCATCCCTGTGAACACCATCGCGATCCCGGCTTCGTCCGCGGCCGCGATCACTTCATCGTCGCGCACGGAACCGCCTGGTTGAACGACCGCTGTGGCGCCGGCCTCGACTGTGGTCAGCAGCCCGTCGGGAAACGGGAAGAAGGCGTCGGATGCCGCAACGGAGCCGCGCGTCAGAGGTTCGCTTTCGCCCGCCGCCTCGGACGCTTCGCCGGACTTGTGTGCCGCGATGCGGGCGGCATCGACCCGGCTCATCTGGCCGGCGCCGATCCCCACCGTTGCGCCGTTCCTGGCATAAACGATGGTGTTGGACTTGACGTGCTTACCCACGGTGAAGGCGAACAGCATGTCCGCGATCTCCTGCTCGCTGGGCTGGCGCTTGGTCACGATGTTCAGATCGTCGGCCGTGATGTGGCCGGCGTCGCGATCCTGGAGCAGGAACCCGCCGGCCAGGGGTTTGAGGATTCGCCCGGCCTCGCGCGGATCGGGCATGTCCCCCGACAGAAGCAGGCGCAAATTCTCCTTGCCCGCGAACACGGCGCGGGCATCGGCGTCGGCGTCGGGGGCAATGACCACCTCGGTGAAGATTTCGGTGATGGCCTCCGCCAGCGCGCCATCGAGCGGCCGATTGGCGGCGACGATGCCGCCGAAGGCGCTGACCGGATCGCATTTTCGTGCCGCCCGATAGGGGGTGACCAGGTCGTCCCCGATGGCGACGCCGCAGGGATTGGCATGCTTGATGATGGCGATTGCCGGTTCGTCGAACTCGGCCACCAGTTCGAATGCCGCGTCCGCATCACCGAGATTGTTGTAGCTCAGCTCCTTGCCCTGGATCTGTTCGGCCTGGGCAACGCCGGGCCGGGCTAGGCCGCCAATATAGAGGGCCGCTTCCTGGTGCGGGTTCTCACCGTACCGCAGAACGCTTGCGCGACGCCCGGCTGTGACATGGGTGTCGGGGAAGGTGTCGCCCAGTTCACCCGACAGCCAGGCGGTGATGGCGCCGTTATACGCCGTGGTTCGGGCATAGGCCTTGGCGGCGAGCGCGCGTCGAAGGTCGGCCGGTAGACGGCCCTTGTTGGCGTCGAGCGCGCCGATCACGGCGTCATAATCGTCCGGGTCGGTGACCACGGCGACATGGGCGTGGTTCTTGGCGGCGGCACGGATCATCGCCGGACCGCCAATATCGATATTCTCGACGCATTCATCATAGTCCGCGCCCGAGGCGACTGTGGCCTCGAACGGGTAGAGGTTGATCACGATCAGGTCGATGGGGCCGATCGCGTGTTCCTCCATCGCGGCCTGGTCGTCGGGATGGTCGCGTCGCGCCAGGATGCCACCGTGAATCTTCGGGTGCAGGGTCTTGACCCGGCCATCCATGATCTCGGGGAAGCCCGTGTGGTCGGCAACCTCGATCACCGGGACATCGGCTTCGGCAAGCGTGCGCGCCGAACCGCCGGTGGAAAGTATCTCAACCCCGTGTCCGGCTAGCGCGCGGCCCAACTCTGTCAAACGGGTCTTGTCGGAAACGGAGATAATTGCACGCGTGATCGGCGTGTCATTGTTGTTCGGCACCGGTTGTTTCGTCCTTCATCAAGTGCTGGAGGGAGGGTTCCGTCCGGGCCAGGGGTGAACCTATTTTGCAGCTGCGGCGCTCGACCCGGGGGTGTCGGACTGGAACTCCGGCACCAGGTGGGTCAGCAGCGAACGGCAGGCGGCGTTGTTGTTGTCTTGTGCGGCGGCACAGATTTCGTCGATGGCGCGTTCCAGCACCTCGCGGTCGGCCACCCGCGGGGTTGCCAGACGGATGGCCGCATTGTCGGTGGGCGCCAGGCTTTCGGCGTCGTGGAACAGTTCTTCATAGAGCTTCTCGCCCGGCCGCAGACCGACGAACTGGATATCCACGTCTTCATAGGGTCGCTTGCCCGCCAGGCGGATCATCTGTTCGGCCAGGTCCAGGATTTTGACCGGCTCACCCATGTCGAGAACCATGATGCCGCCGGCAGATGTGGTGTCTGATGTTCCGAGTGTGGACGCCTGCAGGACCAGTTCGACGGCTTCGCGGGTGGTCATGAAATACCGCGTGATCTCCCGGTGGGTCACTGTCAGGGCCCCGCCTGCGGCGAGTTGGCGTTCGAACAGGGGCACGACAGAGCCGGTCGAGCCCAGGACGTTGCCGAAGCGGACGGTCAGGAACCGGCAGGAGTCTTCCCCGCCTGCCCGGTCGAGGGCCTGGCAGTAGCTTTCCGCGGCGCGCTTGGTGGCGCCCATCGCGCTGGTGGGGTTGACCGCCTTGTCGGTGGATATCAGGACCATCGTCTGCGCGCCGGTCTCGCGGCACAGGTCGGCGACGATGCGAGAGCCCGAGATATTCGTCAGCACGCCTTCGGCCACATGGGTCTCAACGATCGGGACATGCTTGAGGGCGGCGGCATGGAATACGAGCTCGGGGCGGGCTTCCGCAAAGGTTGCGGCCATGGCGTTGCGGTCGCGGACATCGGCCAGGCGCGCGTGTCGCGACAGTCCGGGTGCGGTTTCCCCGATTTCCAGATCGATCGAATAGAGGTTGAATTCCGAGGCATCGACCAGCACCAGCTCCGACGGCTCGAGGGCGGCGATCTGGCGGCAAAGCTCGCTGCCGATGGTGCCGCCGGCACCGGTCACGAGAACCCGGCGGCCACTGACAAGCGCGCGCATGGCCGGGCGGTCGAGTACGGTCTGCGGCCGGCCAAGCAGATCCTCGACGGCGACAGGCTTTACCTCGATCGCTTCGCCCACGCCGGCATGAAATTCGGTCAGGCGCGGCAACCGGGCCATGGTCATTCCGTGTGTCTCTGCCACGTCAAGCAAGTGGCGCATATAGGAAGGGTCGAGGCCCCGCTTGGTCACGATAAGGCGCTGCGGCCGTTCGCCGCGCAAGGCAAGGCGCCGCATGACACCGCTTAATTCGTCCGTCGTTCCGTGAACCGGGACATGTCGGATCTGACGGCCGACACGGCGCCCCTTCTCGTCCAGGATACCGACGATCCGGTAAGCGGCGCCAGGCTGGCGGCTGATATCGCGGATGAAGGCCTCGGCCTCGTCGCCGGCACCCACCAGAAGTACGGGCACGCCCGGTTTGCCGGAATCGTCCACGGTCAGCTCGAAATGACGGTCCTTGAACAGCCGGTAGATGAAGCGAGGCCCGCCGAGCAGAGCCATCAAGACGAACCAGTTTATCATCGGCAGCGAGCGGGGCAGGAACTCGGCCCGCGAGGAAATAAACAGGACAGGGACGAAGATCAGAATCGCCAGCGTCACCGCCTTGGTGATCTGGATGAGGTCGTTCATTGACGCGTAGCGCCAGATGCCGCGGTAAAGCCCCATCGGCCAGAATACGACAGCCGCAATAACGGCGAACATGACGGTGCTCTGGACGATGAACGCTGTGGGCACCGAATCGACTGTAGCACCCATCCGCAGCCACAACGACAATGGCAGGGAGACCGCTGCCATGAAGATGTCGTGTGCGTAGGCGATTTTCGCCCGGCTCACCCGAATTTTTGCACCCATGTGCAGTCGTCCCGTTGGATCACCCGCTTATACCACTAAGCGGACTCGGACAAAGCCCTGCCGCGCGCCATCCAGGCCAGCAACACCGCCACGAGGAAAAATGCTGCGGCGACCATAGCAAACGGCCCCGCACCGCCGGAGAACACGGTCGATGAAAGAATGGCCAGGGCCAGCAGCCCCGCATTAGTCAACCCCACCGCGATGCTGACCTGCGCGTGGTTGCGCCCGTTCTGAACAGCCCTTTGGTAAAAGTGTTCGCGATGGGCCTGCCAGACCTTCTCGCCGCGCAGCAGGCGGCGCAACAGGGTCAACGTTGCGTCCACGAGATAGTAGAGAGGCAGGATCAGTGCGGCGGCCCATTGCCCGGACGTCGCCATTACCAGCAGCAGCCAGCCGAGCAGGAACCCCAGTGGAATGCTGCCGATATCGCCCAGGAAAATTCGCGCCGGATGCCAGTTCCAGACCAGGAAGCCGAGCACCGAAGCGGCGACGAAGATCGCCTGTGCCGCATAGGTGTCGGGGGTCGCGGCCAGCAACCATCCGACCGCTCCCAGGCCGATGCCGATGGCGCCGGCCTCGACACCGCTGATTCCGTCGATCCCGTCCATGAAGTTGAACAGGTTGATGAACCAGACCAGGCCGATAAGGGCGACTGCGGCATCGAGCCAGCCGGGGAAAAGCCCCTGGAACACGAGACCGGGAACCATCAGGACACCAAGGATTGCCGCGGCGAACTGCGCGCCCAGTCGCGGCAACGCGCCGATTGTGCGTACATCGTCGACCCATGAGATCGCGGCCAGGCCGGCGGCCGCGGCGGGGATCAGCCACTTCGCCGTGGCGCTACCGTCGAACGGCAGAACGAAACCGGCAATCAGCCAGACCGGAAGCAGGACAAGCATGACGCCAATGCCGCCGCCGCGCGGTGTCGGGGTGTCGTGAGAGCTGCGGGTGTTGGGCCGGTCGAGGATATCGTGACGCAACAGCAGGCGTCGGAAATATCCTACCAGGATGGCGGTGGCGATAGCCGTAACGGCCGCGAGAATGACGGTGGTCCAGATCAAGGCGGCGATGCTCTCGTGCTGCGCTTGTTGGGCTTGTAGCGGTAAAAACAAGGGCCCGGCAAGGTGCCGGGCCCGGTTGCTTCGAAAATGCGCGTACGAGCTACCGCCCGCGCAAGCCCAGATGATCGATCTGGCGGTCGATCACTTTCTGTTCGTCAAACTCTGCCACGGCCCGCGCGCGGCCCGCCCGGCCCATACGGACCCGCAGTTCCGGGCTGGCGCACAGCGACTGCAGCGCGTCGGTCAGTGCGTCGGTGTCGCGGACCGGGACCAGCAGACCTGTCTCGCCGTCCACCACCTCCTCGCGGCTGCCGCGAATATCCGTCGCGACAACGGGCAAGCCGGTCAGCATGGCCTCGATGATGGAGCGTGGCATACCCTCGCGGTGCGATGGGAGCGTGAAAATATCGACCGCACTCATCAGGTCGGCGACATCATTCCGATAGCCCAGGAAGCGGATCCGGTCACGCATGTCGGGGTCCTCCTCGATGTCGGAGATCCGGTCTTCGATCCCGGCGGCGTGGTCGCTCGAAAGCCGGGGGCCAACCACCCAAAGCTCAGCATCGACGTTCCGCATGGCGTCGAAGAGCTCGATGTAGCCCTTTTCAGCTACCAGGCGGCCAGCGACCATGATCACGACGCGGTCGTTCGGCGTGCCGATGGCGGCACGGATCCGAGAGCGGCTCTCGACGGTTTCGGCGGGTGCAAACAGGTTCGGGTCGCTGCCGTTGCCGATGGCAAGAACATCGCCGGTTTTGCAGAGGTGCAGGCGGCGCGCGGTCGCCGCATCCTCTTCTGCCTGGGTGAACAAGGTGTGCGTCGTGCGGCCTACGAGCCATTCGGCGGTGATGTGCATTTGCCGGCGCGGCGCGGGCATGTGTTCGTGAAAGTAGAAGCCATGTGCGGTGTAGACGATGCGTGGCACGCGTGCGCGTGCGGCTGCAATGCGTCCGGCAAAGGCCGCAACGGGCGAGTGGACGTGGACGATGTCGAACTGTTCGTGCACGAACATTGACCGGAGCGAGCTGACGGCGCGCCATGTATCGCCGAGCGCGGCGGAACGGACGAGCGGGGCGTTCTCGACCCGGAAGCCTTCGGCACGGACGGCGTCGGCTAGATCTCCATCCGCGCACACCCCGACAACCTCGTGCCCCTCATTCTGCAGGCCATGCATCAGGGGCCGCAGGAAGTGATAGAGGGTGAAATCCACCGTGCAGAGTTGGCAGATTTTCACGGTGACCCCCTAGGCGTTTCGCTCTGCATCGCCCTGGCGGGCGGCCGCCTCGGACGGCTCAGCGCCCGTCGCGACGGCGACCATCACCGTCAGGCCGAGGGTCGCCATCCACCAGCCCTGCCAGATTCCGAAGCCCAGCTGGGCAATCGTGAACGCGCAGGTGGTGGTTGCGATCAGTGTGGCTGGCCCGATCCGATCGCCCAAGGGCGTGGGTATCGAGGCCACAATCAGGGAGAAGATCGCACCGACGAGGATAACGCCGACGATCCCAAGCTCCAGCCAGATTTGGATCAAGGCGTTGTGCGGGTGCAACGGCATCGCTTGTCCGGTTTCCGGGGTCCCGTCGAACAGGAAAAGGAACAGTTGTTCCTGTCCCCCCGGGATCGCCCGTGCCGCGTCGAGACCCCAACCCAGAAGCGGGTGCTCGAATACGCGTTCGGCCGCGAATTGCCAGATGACAAGGCGGTGGATTTCGGAATGGGGTAATTGGAGATTCGATGCCAGGAGATCGATGATGGGCGGCGCCAAAACGCCGAGCAGAGGGACCATGACGACAGCTCCAGCAAACACCAGGAGCAGGAGTCGTTTTCCCCAAGTTCTTGAGACCCAGGCAATAACGAAGGCGACAAGACTCACCGACAAGGCGATAAGCGGGGTTGAAGGTGCCAACGCAACCAAAAAGGCGGCACCCAGAACGACGAGTGCGGCTGCGGCCGGGCGATTGACAGTACGTGCCACGACCAGCGCCACCGGCCAGACGAGCAAAGCGATCACTGTGCTCGTGCGGTTCAAGTCTTCGAGGCCGTAGCCGGTCGGAAGATTTCCATCCAGCCATATCCCGAGGCCGACGCTCGACCAGATGAGAATGCCCGTCAGAACAAGCCCTGCAAAAGTGCCACCGGCGAGCCAGTAGCCGAACTTTCGCCGCTGATCTTGGTCGAGCTTGCTCGCGGCATCGACAAGGATGATCACGGAGATGCAGACGAGTGCAATCCGAACGGTTGTCCGGGCAACCCTTTCGGGATCGATCGCCCAAAGGCCGCTGACCGCGGCCCATCCGACAAGCAACACCATCAACACCACGAGGAGCCCGTTCGGGTTCAGCGAGAATCGACCGCGAACGGCCCGAACGGCGATAATAAGAAGAACACCGACCACGGCCAGAACCCAAATCTGTGCGGCGGCCAATGCCGCGACGGGCAGGAGCAGGAAGCCGAGCGCATAAAGGACGATCGCTTCCAGGCGGTTGTCGTACTTGATTGGGTCGTTCATTGACCGACTTGTGCCCATTCGTGCCGGAGACGGCAAGAGTGCATTTGCGTGTACGTGTCCCTAGGGCGCGGTGCGACCCCAGAGCTGGTACATCAACACGGCCCAGATAGGGTTCTGGAGATTCTGGCGGCCGGACAGGTGGGTCTTCCAGGCCTGGCGAATAGGGCCGGGCTGAAGAAGTCCCGATTCCAGGAGCGCATCCTCCCGCAGCAATTCTTCGGCCCAGTCCCGTAGAGGACCGCGCAACCAGTCCGAGATTGGGATGGCAAAGCCCGATTTCGGGCGCTCGAAAAGTGAGGAGGGCACATGCCTTGCCAGCGCTTGGCGAAGGGGAAGCTTGGTACGGCCCGCGGCGATGAGGTCTGCCCGTGGCAGTTGCCAGGCAAACTCCACCAGCCGGTGGTCGAGAAGCGGGACACGCACTTCCAGCGCATGCGCCATGCTGGCGCGGTCAACCTTTGTGAGTATGTCGTCCGGCAAATAGGACTGGGTGTCGGCGAGCTGCAAGCGGGCGACGGGATCGGAGAGTGTTTCTTCGAGTTCGAACGCCGATGGCGAACCGTGCTGGCCTTGCACGACCTGATGCGCGTCGGGCCATTGGGATACGGTCGACAGATATGCCGCGTCTTCGTTCCTGGCCGCAATCGCGCTTGCCGCCTTTGCGATCTTGTCGCCGAACTGGGGTGGTGTCCGCGCCGGGACCATGCGGGCTAGTCCATCCCAGTGCCGCGGTGCCGGCGCGCGCATGATGGCACCGAGCGCGCGCCGCAGTCCGGCGGGCCAGGCGGCGAATCGGCGTGCGAGCCCAGGCAGCGCCACATAGCGGTTGTAGCCACCGAAGATTTCATCGCCGCCATCGCCGGAAAGCGCGACTGTGACGTGGTTCCGTGTCAGGTGCGAGAGGATATAGGTAGGAATCTGTGAGGAATCAGCGAATGGCTCATCGTAGTGGGCCGGCATGGCACTGATGACGTCCATCGCGTCTTGGGGGGAAACCTGAAACTCCTCATGATCTGTGCCCAAATGCGCGGCGATCCTGCGTGCATCGTCGGCCTCGTCATAGCCGAAGGCAGGAAAACCGATCGAGAAGGTTCGCACCTTTCTGGTGCTGTTGGCTTGCATCAGCGCGACGACGAGCGAGGAATCCAGTCCGCCCGACAACCAGGCGCCCAAGGGAACGTCCGAGATCATTCGATCGGTGACGGCCTGGGCGAGCAGTCGCTCCAATTGAACGCCAACCTCAGGATCGGCTAGCGAGACCGGATTTCCCTGACCGGTGCGCGCGATTTGCGCGATGTCCCAGTAGGTTTCCAGTTCGGGTTCCTGGTCTTTGCGCAGCGCCAGGATCGTGCCAGGCGGAAGCTTCTGGATGTTGTGGTAGATAGTGGCTGGCGCCGGGATATAGGCGAACTGCAGATAGGCAGCTAGCGCGCTCGGGTCTCGCTTGGCCTCTATGCGTTCGGAAGCCAGCAACGCCTTGATCTCCGACCCGAATACGAAGGCGCCGTTCTGATGCGTCCAGTACACAGGTTTGATTCCGACCCTGTCCCTGACCAGTGAGAGGGTGCGTGTTTTGCGATCGAAGACTGCGAAAGCAAACATGCCGACCAGGGACTCGGTGGTTTTCCGTATCCCCCAGAAAGCGATCGCCTCGCGCAACACAACAGTATCGGAGCTGGTGTCGACCGGGTGGCCTTCTGTCGCGAGTTGCCGCGCCAGTTCCCGGAAATTGTAGATCTCGCCATTGAAGACCAGAACGTAGCGCTCGCATCGCGAGACCGTCGGCTGCCGACCCTCCGGCGTAGGGTCAATTACCGCAAGCCGGCGGTGAGCAAGGCCGAGCCCCGCTTCGGGATCGAGCCAAACGCCGTCGTCATCCGGTCCGCGATGCCGGAGGCTGTCCCCCATCGCCGTCGTTCGAAGCTCCAGCATTTGGGCGTCGAACGTATGGGCGTGGTCCAGAATGCCCGCAATGCCGCACATTGTGTCTGCCTGGCCCTCCTGCTGAAGTTACGGAATTGGTGTCGACGTTGACCAGACGAGATGATCTGTGGAGTCCGGGCGCAGTTCACGAACGGAAGAGTGTCCGGAATCGCGATGGCGCCATCTTAGTGCACGTGCGTTGTAGGGATTGGCAACAGGGAAGTGTGTGCACACCCGTCCGGTCCGGAATTTCTTTTCAATATCCGGCTGTCTCGGCGGGTGCCTGTCGGTTGAAATGTGCACCAGCATGCTCCTAGCACGGAAAATCTGCCGAATGGTCAAAAAATGAGGCCTGACAAGCTGTTCATGATACGAACAATTACTGTTCATGGCGCGAACAAATAGCTTGACCGGTAAACTAATGGGGATAGTGTGTTGCCCCATAGCTGCGATTCGCCCCCGCGAAGGGCGAGAATCCTGGGGGAAAACCGATTCACCCAGGAAGCGGTAGCTATGGAACCTATATGCCAGACCGCATCCCCCTTAGCGTGCCTGATCTCCGTGGTCGCGAAGCCGAGCTGCTGCTTGGTTGCGTGCGCGATAACTGGGTGTCGTCTGCCGGTCCGGAAGTCACGGCGTTCGAAAACGCGATGGCGCAGCTGACCGGACGCAATCACGCCGTCGCAACCGTCAATGGAACCGCGGCGCTACATCTCGCGCTTCTCGCTGCGGGCGTGAAACCCGGTGATCAGGTTGTCGTCCCGGACTGGACCTTCGCCGCCTCGGTGAACGCGGCCGCACACGCCGGAGCGACGCCCGCATTCGTTGATGTCCGAGAGGCCGACTGGGCGATCGATCCCGCGCTGGTTTCCGAAATGCTGGCCAACCATCCAACCATTCGCGCCGTGATCGCCGTTGATCCGCTCGGTCACACCGCCGACCTCGACGCGGTGGAGGCTGCTTGCGCGTCATACGGAGTGCCGGTGATCGAGGATGCGGCAGGTGCGATCGGTGCCCGTTACCGCGGCAGACCAAGCGGCAGCGGTGGCACGGCTGCGATCTTCTCTTTTAACGGCAACAAGACGGTGACAGCCGGCGGCGGCGGCATGCTGGTCACCGACGATGCTGCATTGGCCGAGCATGTGCGTCATTTATCAACCCAGGCGCGACCCGGCGATGACTACGTCCACGACATGATCGGCTTCAACTATCGCATGACCAACGTCAACGCCGCGCTCGGTCTCGCCCAGTACGAGCGGCTGGATGAAATGGTCGCGGCCCGCCGCGCCATTGCCGCACGTTATGACGAGGCCTTTTCCGGTCTTGCGATGGTGACCCGGATGCCGCGGCCGGATTATTGCGAAAGCGTGAGCTGGCTTTATTCCGTCCGGCTGCCGGACGAGACATCCGCCCGCTCTCTTATTGCGTCGTGCGATGAAGCGGGTGTCGAGGCACGCCTGTTCTGGCGTTCGCTGTCGGCGCAAATTCCCTGGGCGGATACGCCGCGGCTGTTGCGCGGGGTCTCGACAGCGCTTTCGGGCACGGTTGTCTCCCTGCCGAGCTCATCTTCGTTGGGCGAACAGGATCAACGGCGCGTCATCGATACGGTGACGGCCTGGCACGACAGTCTGGTCGGGGCCGAGGCATGAAGTTGCTTCTCGTCGGAGCCGGCGGTCATGCCCGTCCGGTGGTCGAGGCCGCCCTGGACAACGGGCATACGGTCACGGCTTGCGCCGCCACCGCGCCGCCGGACTGGCTGGATGTGCCGACGATCGCTGACGAGGACCCGCTGCCCCCGGGTATAGAGGGTTTCGTGATGGGCCTCGGCGGGGTCGATTCCGCGAGCTTGCGGCGACGGCTCGAACTGTTCCAGCGCTACGCGTCGCGATCTCTGGTGCCGATTTCACCGGTTCATAGCCGCGCCTTCGCCGCTGGGGACACCGTTATCGGTGACGGTGTCATCGCGTTGGCCGGCGCCGTGGTCAATGCCGGTGCAAAGATTTCCGAAGCCGTGATCGTCAACACCGGCGCGATCGTCGAGCACGACGCGGTGGTCGAGGCCGGTGCCCATGTCGCACCGGGCGCAATTGTTCTCGGCGCCGCCCATATCGGCAGTTGTGCGATGGTCGGTGCGGGTGCCGTCGTGCTGCCCGGCGCCGCGGTACCCGCCGATACGCTGGTGCCGTCTTTGACCCGCTATCCGCATTGAAGGCAGGTTCTTGACCGCTCCGATCGTCATCGCTGAAGCCGGGGTCAATCACAATGGTGACCTTGCGCGCGCGCTGGAGATGGTCGCCGCGGCCGCAGAGGCCGGTGCCGACTATGTCAAGTTCCAGGCGTTCTTGACCGAAGGCCTTGTCTCGCGCGACACACGCACGGCGTCGTACCAGGAAGCCAACACCGGTGAATCCAGCCAGGATGCACTGCTGCGTGATCTTGAGTTGTCGCCGGATGATTTCGCGACGCTCGCGGAGGCGTGCCGCACGGCAAAAATCGGATTCATGGCCTCGGTGTTCGACCTCGAGCAAGTCGATGCGCTCATCGCACTTGGCATGGACAGGCTCAAGGTCGCCTCGGGGGAAATGACCAATACGCCGGCGTTGATCCGCTTTGCCGAATGCGGTCTGCCGGTCATCCTGTCGACCGGCATGGCCACCCTTGCCGAGGTCGATGAAGCCGTGGCCGTGCTGCGCCGGCACGGCTGCAGCGATATCACGATCCTGCATTGCACCTCGCTATATCCGGCGCCTCCGGAAAGTCTCAACCTCACCGCCATCGACACAATGAGAAAGCATTTCGACCTGCCGGTCGGATATTCCGATCACAGTCTCGGCGACCATGTGTCGATCGCTGCCGTGGCGCTTGGTGCAACGATGATCGAGAAACATTTCACGCTTGACCGCGGTCTGCCGGGGCCCGACCACCGCGCCTCACTCGAGCCCGATGAACTGGCTGCGCTGATCGTTCGTTTGCGTGAGGTGGCCGCATCGCTCGGCGATGGCGTGAAGCAGCCGGCGCCTGGCGAGGCCGACACCGCGCGCCTGGTGCGCCGCTCCTGGCATTTGCGCCACGCGCTGCCCGCCGGCAGCGTGCTTGCGGACAAGGATATCATCCTGAAGCGGCCGGCGGACGGCTTGCCGCCCTCGCGCTCGCCGGTCGGTTGCCAGCTGACCCGGGCGCTCGAAGCCGATACTCCGCTTTCCGATGGCGACCTCACCCCAGCATCGGCGACACCTCAATGACCCGTATCCTCTCCGTTTCCACCGGACGTTCCGATGTTGGCATTCTCGCGCCGATCTGGGGGGCGCTTGCCGAGCAGCCGGAGGGCGAGCTTCACATCCTCCTGACCGGTATGCACCGCGCGCCGGGTGCAGCCGAGGCCGAAGGTGTGCCCGCTTCCGCCACGGTGCATGTCGCTGGCGCCGATATGGGCGGTGAAGAAGCCGCCGCCGCTGCCGAAGCCATGGCCTCGATCAGCGCGGCGACCGGCCGGGTAATTGAGGAGACGGCACCCGATGTCATGCTCGTCGTCGGCGACCGCCTGGACATGCTGCCCGCCGCGCTGGCCAGCCTGCCATTCAACCTGCCGCTCGTTCATGTGCATGGTGGCGAGATCACCGACGGTGCCGTCGATGACCGCATCCGGCATGCGCTGAGCAAGCTGTCGCACCTGCACTGCGTTTCGTCGCAACATGCGGATACGATCCTGCGCGCGATGGGCGAGGAAGACTGGCGCATCAAGGTCACCGGCTCGCCGACCCTGGATACGCTGCGAGCCGCACCGACGGTCGATGCGCCCGAGTTTGCCCGCGCTGTGGGTTTGCCGTGCGCCGGCGATGATGTTGAAGGCTTCCGGCTTGTCACGGTGCATCCCGAGACCAATTCGTCCGATCCGCTCGCGCCGATGCGCAGTGTGCTCGAAGCGCTCCGGGCGCACCCCGGCCGCACTCTCTTCACCGCACCGAACAGCGATCCCGGCGGCGCGCAGTTGCGCCGCGACGTCGAAGCCTTTTGCGCCACCGAGGCGGCGGCCTGCTTCGTCGACACGCTCGGCCCGGGCAAGTATGCCTCCGCCCTGCGCCATGCGACGCTGATGCTCGGCAATTCATCGTCCGGGATCATCGAAGCGGGGCTCTTCGGTTTGCCGGTTATCAATGTTGGTGATCGGCAGGCCGGGCGTCTGCGTGGCGACAATGTCGTCGATGTTGCCAACGACGCTGATTCGGTCGCAGCCGTGCTTGCGCGGATGGAGAGCGACCCGACCCGCCACACGGGCGGTTCGCCCTATGGTGATGGCGCATCGGGACCGCGTGTCGCAGATATCCTTGCCAATCTGCCCGAGCGGCAGCGACTGCTCGACAAGGTGTTTCCGGTCTGATGCCCGGCAACAGTTCCGCAATTGGCCCGGCCGCCCCGGTCCTTCTAAACGCGGCAAGCGCCAGTGAGTGATTCCGAGCTCTCGCAGTTTCTGCTGTCCATCGCGCTCTTGCTGTCGGCGGCGCTGGCAGGTGGGCATCTGTTCGCGCGGCTCGGCATGCCGCGTGTGGTGGGTGAGATTTGCGGTGGTCTCCTTCTCGGTCCGTCGGTCCTCGGGCTGATCGCACCGAACCTGCAACTATGGCTGTTCCAGGGCTTCACGGCACAGGCGGTGGTGCTGTCGGTTTTCTACTGGCTGGGCATGATCATGCTGATGTTCACGGCCGGTTTCAGCATCACGCCGAAGTTGGAGGCGCGCGACCGCGTGCTTGTGCTCGCGCTGGTCGCCGGCGGTCTCGGGCCGCCCTTTATTGCAGGCTGGCTGAGTGCGCCGTGGCTCGGAAATTCCGCGGCAGCGGACCCACTGGCATTCACACTGGTCGTGGCCATCGCCACGTCGGTGACATCGATACCCGTAATCTCGCGAATCTTCATCGATCTCGACATCATGAACAGCGATTTCGCCAAGCTGACGCTGGTCGCGGCGGCGGCGCAGGATCTCGTGCTCTGGGTCATGCTGGCCGTGGCGACGGCGATCCAGATGGAGACCCATGTCGAGATCTCGGATATCGGCGGCGTCGTGGCGGCGACGCTCATCTTTGCCATCGCCTCGGTTTTGTTCCTGCCGGCGCTTTTGCGCTCGGTCGGTCGGGCGACAATCAGCGATGCCAGCGAGCCGATGCTGATGAGCTATCTGCTGCTGTTCTGCCTCGGTCTGGTTGCCGTCGCCAGTCTGTTCGAGATCAATCTCGTATTTGGTGCTCTGCTCGCCGGACTGGTCATCGGCCGATTCCAAAGTACCCAGCTTGCCGCCACCCGGCGCCGTATATCGGACATGGCAATCTGGTTTTTCGTGCCAATCTATTTTGCGCTGGTCGGGCTGAAGCTTGACCTGCCCGGCGATTTTTCACTGATGCCGGTTGTCGGTTTCATCGTGCTGTCGTCGTTGGTCAAGATTACAAGCGTTGCGCTGGCGGCCCGGCTCGTACGTTCGTCGGCGGCGCGCGCACTTGATTTCGGCATCACCATGAATGCGCGCGGCGGGCCGGGCATCGTGCTGGCGAGTGTCGCGCATGCGGCCGGAATCATCGACGACGCGCTGTTCGTCGCCTTCGTGCTGGCCTCGATCTTCACATCGCTGGCGACGGGAAGCTGGTTGCGCTGGCGCCTGTCACGCGACACCGCGCTCGCTGTTTGACCGGAGCTGACGGGAACGTTCCGAATGGTTATCTGGCTGACAGGGCTCTCGGGAGCCGGAAAGACGACGATCGCCGAGGCTATGGTCGCGATGCTGAAACCGCAGGTTCCGCAGCTCGTGCTTGTTGATGGCGACGTCATCCGCGAATTGTTCGGTGCCAGCCTTGGGTATGAGGAGCCGGCGCGCCGGGAGCAGATCGGGCGCCTCCAGCGGCTTTCGGGCTGGCTCGCGCGCCAGGGGCAGACGGTCGTCGTCGCCGCGCTCTACGCCCACCCGGACCTGCTGGCGTGGAACCGCGACAACCTGCCCGGCTATTTCGAGGTCTATGTCGAGGCCCCCATGGAACTGTTGCGAGAGCGAGATTCGAAGGGACTGTATGCCGGCGCTGATAGCGGCCGGACACCGAACGTTGTCGGTGTCGATATTCCCTGGCACGCGCCACAGAACCCCGACATCGTGATCGATGCGTCGTGTGTCGAGCCGCCGCGGGATATCGCGATACGCATCATCCGCCAGATACCCAGTCTCGTTGGCGCGCTAAATCTGGAGACGGCCCCATGACCGGCCGCGCCCAGCTGGAGCTCGACCGCAACCAGTATCTCGAGCTCGAGAAAATCGGTCTTGGCGCATTCGCCCCGCTCGACGGTTTCATGGATGAAGCCACATTTCACAGCGTCGTCGAAACGATGCGTCTGCCCTCCGGTGCGGTGTTTCCGCTGCCGGTCGTGCTCGATGTCAGCGAGGCGGATGCCGAGCGCATGCAGGCCAGTGCGGGCGTTGACCTGACCTATGACGGCGAGGTTGTCGGTGAACTCGAACCGCGCGACTTCTACAGCTGCGATCGACCGGCCGCGGTGCGACAGGTTTATGGCACCGATGATGACAGCCATCCCGGTGTGGCCTTCTTCAATCGGCAGAAGCCGATCTTCGTCGGCGGCCCGGTGCGTCTGCTCAAGCGCGCAAGCTTCGATATTTCGGCCGACGAGCTGACCCCGGACGAGACCCGGGCAATCTTCGCCGAGCGCGGCTGGCAGCGCGTCGTGGGGTTCCAAACACGCAACGTGCCACATCGTGCGCACGAATATCTGCAGCGTGTCGCCCTGGAACATGCCGATGGCCTGTTCGTGCAGCCGTTGGTGGGACACAAGCGCGCCGGTGACTACACGCCCCAGGTCGTCATGGCGGGTTATCGTGCTCTCGTCGGCCAGTTTCTGCCGGACAACAAGGTTGTGCTCGGTATCCTGTCGACGGTGATGCGCTATGCCGGCCCCCGCGAGGCCGTCTTCCATGCCCTGATCAGGCGCAACTATGGCTGTACACATTTCATTGTCGGCCGCGACCATGCCGGCGTCGGCGGCTGGTACGGCCGGTACGAGGCGCATGAGCTGACACGTCGTTTCGAGGGCGATCTCGGCATCGAGATCATGCGGTTGCACGGACCCTATTTCTGTGCGGTTTGCGATGGCATCGTCACCGAACAGACCTGCCCGCACCAGGGCAGCGATGTGACGCATGAAATCAGCGGGACCGACATGCGCCGCGTGCTGGTCGAAGGCCATCAACCCGACAGCCGCCTGATGCGGCCCCAGATCGTCGCCGCGATCGACGGCTTGCCATTGTTTGTCGAGGACTGACGTCATGAACCGAACCCGTATCGTCTGCACGATCGGTCCGCGCAGTCTGCCGGAGCCGGCGCTGCTCGCATTGCGCGAGGCCGGCATGAACGTGGCGCGGCTGAATGGCTCCCATGCCGATCTCGATTGGCACCGGCACGCGATCGCCGAGGTGCGACGGGTGTTGCCGGAAGTACCGATTCTGCTCGATATCCCGGGCCGCAAGATCCGCACGACACAACTCGAGCACGAGCCGAGCTTCGAGCTGGGCGACGAAATCATCCTGACGACCGAGCCGGACCATGACGGCAGCGCGAAGGTGCCGGTCAACTATCCCGATCTGCACACCGACCTCGAGGCCGGACATATCGTGCTGGCGGATGACGGCACGCTCCGTTTCACCGTGCTTCGTGTCGATGGGCGCGACATTGTCTGCCGTGCCGAGACCGCCGGGCAGTTGCGCAGTCGCAAAGGTATCAACGTGCCGTTCGTCAAGCTGAACACGCCGTCGGTGACACCGCGCGATGAAGCGATGATTGCCTTCGCGCGTGAAACGGGAGTCGATTTCATCGGCCTGAGCTTTGTTGAATCGGCCGATCAGATTCGCCAGTTCCGGGATCTGATCGGCGAGACCTCTCCGCGCATCGTCGCCAAGGTCGAGAACCAGGGCGGCATGGACAATGTCCAGGAGATTGCCGAAGCCGCCGACGCCATCATGGTCGACCGCGGTGATCTCTCTGTGGAAACCAGCCTGCATGACGTCGCCCTGCGCCAGAAGCGGATTATCGAGGCGGCGCGCCGGCACGGCCGGCCGGTCATCATCGCGACCGAGATGCTCCACACCATGATCCAGAACTCGTTCCCGACGAAGGCCGAGGTGAGTGATATCTCCAACGCGGTGCTCGACGGCTGCGCGGCGACAATGCTTTCGGGTGAAACCGCGATCGGTGATTTCCCCGAAGAAGCGGTCCGTCTGATGCGAGAGGTTTCCGAGGCGGCGGAGACCCATGCGCAAGACTTACTCGATGCCGATGCGCCCGAGATCGGAGACTCGGTGCCGGAGGTGATGTCGCGGGTCATCCCGATGATGTGCCGCGCCCTGCCGATCACCAGGATCGTGGCGATTACTCGCTCCGGATTCGCGGCGCGCATGATCGCGGCCGGTCGACCGCGCCAGCCGATCATTGCGGTCAGCGACGATATCGCCGCGGCGCGCAGCTTCAATCTGATAGCCGGCACAATGGGTGTGCACAGCAATGTGCCGTTCCCGAAATCGAGCATGGATCATTTCGGCCTGGTGCTGGAGATGCTGTGGCAACGTAATTTTCTCGACGAGTCCGATCTCGTGTTGACGACCGGCGTCACCTATCCCTATCCGGGAAATCGCATGAACAGTGTGCAGGTCAACCGGATTTCCGAGCTGGTTGCCAGCCTGGGCTGGGAGC
The DNA here is from genome assembly GCA_002727315.1 of Alphaproteobacteria bacterium. Classification (GTDB taxonomy): domain Bacteria; phylum Pseudomonadota; class Alphaproteobacteria; order UBA6615; family UBA6615; genus UBA8079. Next base: position 61,746 of record PBWR01000007.1, on the reverse strand, counting down.
GCGCGTCCGAATGACCGAACCTCGCGATGACACCGGACCGGCGGCCCCGGCTGTGGACGCAACACCGAACAACGGGCTGTTTCTGTTGATCGATGCCTTGCGCTTCGACACGGTTTCGAATGTTCCCGCGCGCGAGTTCATGTTCCCCAACCTGGCGCGGATCATCGAACGGGGGTTCGTGCGCAAGGTGGTGGCGAATGCGCAGTCAACGCAGTTCGTCACGCCCGCGATCTTCTCCCAGACCTATCCGCTTGACCATGGCGGCTACGACAACGGTATCCGACAGCGCCCGCAAAGTTTCGCCGAGACCCTGCAACAGGCCGGATTCCGCACGCACCTGCTGGCAAGCTGTAACCAGCTCGGCGCCGCGACGGGGTATGGGCGTGGTTTCAGCTCCGTGCGCACCACGTCCGATTTCCGGTTGCTGCTCGAGCAGCGGGTCGGGCGCACGGTTCAGTTCCAAGTCAAAGCGCTTCGCAACGCGGACACGAACACCGATCTGGAACAGGTGAAAAGCGACTTCGCGCTGTTTCTCGTCGACCTCGTCGAGATGATCGAGCATCACGACAAGTCGCTTTGGCCGACGAAGCTCATGCGCATCAACAGCCGGGTTGCCGACGGCTGCAAGGCCGAGCTGGAGTTGCTGGAACGTGATCCGGATGCGGTCTTCGACAAGGTTCTCGGTATCGCGCCCGGTATCTACTGGCGCTTCCTTGGCGAGCGTGACCCGGGAGGCCTGCGTCTGTTTCGCTATCGTGCCGTCGAATCCGTGAAATGGCGGACGCGCCGATGGATCGCTTCGCAGACCCTCTGGCCGTTTCTCGCCATGTCGCACTTCCCGGTCATCTTCGGCGACATCATCGCGCCGCTGTGCCGCGTCGTCGAGGAAAACAGGAACGACCGCTGGTTCATCTATATGCACATGATGGATGTTCACGACTGCCGGTCGATCAGCCGGCCTGTGCATCTGCTCGGGCGCCTGCGCTACCTGCCGCGCTGGATTGTCGCCCGCGTGCGCGGCCAAACACGGCGGCGTTGGCTCTATGACACCGCGCTGATGTATGTGGACGGACTGCTCGGCCGAATTCTCACAACGCTCGAACGTACAGGCCAGCTCGACGACACCTTGATACTGGCGACCGGCGATCACGGCCTCTACTACGCCGAAAGCCCGCGCAAGAAATCAAGTATCGGCTCGCGCACCCATTATGAAGACATTGAGGTTCCGCTGATTCTGGCCAACGCAAAGTCCGATCCCGTTGATTCCGGCATGACCGACAGCATGGGCATGACGGCAACGTTTCTCGATTCCCTCGGTGTGCCCGGCCATGAAAGCTTCAAGGGTGTCAGTGTCTTTCGCGGCGGCAAGCCGGCGATCGTCTCGGAGAGCTGCGGCAGCGGCAATGCCGATATCCTTCACCGCACGATCTATTTCACCGTGACCTCGCCAACCCACAAGATCATGGCGACGCTGGATGGCGATCGGCTTTCCGTCGAACAGCTCTATGACAAACAGGCCGACCCGCGCGAGCAGCACAACATTGTCGAGGATCCGACACAACAAAGCGCGATAGAGCACCTAACCGAGTATCTGCGGGCGGAGCGCGCCGAGATTTTCGCATTGCGCGAGGCGCAGGCCGCGAAATCGTCCGCACGGGAGGTCGCCTGACGATGCCCCAACGACCCACGAACCGGAACAGAGTGGCAAACGCATGAGTTCTTCTCCGACGCAATGCATCCTGTTCGAAGGGATCGGTGACGAACGCAAGTTCATGATGCCGATGCTGCGAATACTCAAGGAGCAACAAGGTGCCCGGCTGGTCGGACTTGTGCGATATGCGCAGGACATCAAGCCGCTGCTGGACACCGGATTGTTCGAGGCCGTCTACGCGACCGCCGAGATGCTCGACCATCTGCCGCCCGACGACGATCAATTGATCCCGGCGGCGCTTGAAATCGAACGGCGCTGTGACACGGTGTTTCACTACAATCTTGCCGACCGGCGCCTGTACTTCACCGGCTGCACCGCTTTCCCCTACACCAAGATCGAGACATCGCTGCCCTATCGGGAATGGATACGTCAATTCGTGGCGATGTATCACGCTATCGAAAAGATCATGCAGCGGCACGAGGTGACCCTCGCGATGAACGGCCGCCGTGTCGTTTGCGACGTCGCCCGCGGTCTCGGCATTCCCAGCCGCTGCCTCGGCTATTCCTTCCTGCACGATCGGATGATCTGGAAGGACGGCATGAAGGTGAATGGCGATTGGATGTTTGCGGCGCACCGGCGCATGCGCGCCGCCGATCGGCATTTGTCGTCGGACATGCTGGAACCGCCGCCCTTTCACATGGACATCCGACGTCGGTTTTTCGCCGGCATCAGCCTGCGTGTGCTCGCGAAGACGACGATCCTCATTCTCGTGCGCACCGCCTACTGGCACCTGCGTCGCTATGACAAGGTGACCCGCTTTGGCTATAGCCCGTGGCGGCACATCAGGTTCCACTTCAAGCGGCGCAGCGTGTTCCGGCATCTCGTGCGCAAGAGCATCACCGCCGAGGAACTGACGCAGGCGGGCCATCCCTACGTCTTCATGCCGCTGCAGATGGAGCCGGAAGTGCTGCTGTCGGGACAGACGCCGGAGTTCTTCGACCAGATCGCGATGATCCATCAGGTCGCCAAGGAGCTTCCGGTCGGCACCTATCTGGCGATCAAGGATCATGTGCCGGCGCTCGGTTATCGTGACCTCAGCTTCTACCGGATGCTCGAAACGATGCCGAACGTGCTCCTCATCGATCCGCGCGAGTTCGCCATCCCGTTGATCCGCAAGTCCCAGGCCGTCGTTTCCCTGCTCGGCCGCAGTGCTTTCGAGGCCGCGGCGTTCGGGGTGCCGGTTCTGGCCTACAGCCCGAGCCTGTATTTCGACCACCTGCCGCATGTCGATGTCGCCACCGATCTCGCGCAGACCGGCGATGTGCTGCGCCGTCTGATCGGTTACAGCGACGAGGAACGGGCCGCGTTTGCGCGCGAGGGCGAGTTCATGCTCGCCTCGATGCAGGAAACGACGATCGACCCGGCCGACCACGAGAAACCCGAAGACCTTGGAGATGCCCTGCTCTCCAGTCTCGACGCAACGTTCGACGATCTGTCGTCGGAAGCCGCCGAAGAAGGAATCCAGAATGTCAATTGAGCCAGAGCCGCTTGATCGTGAAGCCGCCGAAGCGCCGCTTCCCGATTCCTACGTTATCGAAGGCGAGAACCCGGATATCGAGCTTGCCGTCCGAATCATGCGCGAACGTGGTTATGTCATCCTGCGAGGTTGCCTGCCGAAGGACGCGGTCGATGCGGTCGCGGAGCGCACCGAGGAGATGCTTCGCCAGCCCTCGGTCGCCGGCGTCTGGGGCTATTACCGCGCCGATCACCAGAAAAAGGTGATCCAGCCGACCCTGCTCGGGGCGCCGGTGTATCCGGTGATCGCCAACGAGCGCGTGCTTGATATCGCGGAAACCTATCTCGGCAGCGAGTGCATCCTTGCCGAGACCAACCTCAAGGCTGATCGTGGCATGGGCTATGTCTATTTCCCGATGCATTCGGATTTCGCGGCCGGCTGGCACAAGAGCGCGGACCATGTATCGCCGATCAGCCAGGATACGATGAAACTGCCGCTAGGTGTCGGTGGCGCGATCTACCTGCACGATACTTCGGAAGGCGCGTTCAGCTACTGCACCGGCACCCACAAGCTCGGCGCCCCGCACGGTCAACGGCTCAACGAATACCCGAAGGCCATGCAGGACGATGTCATGGCAAAGAAGGTGCGGCTCGACGGACGCAAGGGCGACATCGTGCTGTTCGACGACAGTGGCTTTCACGGGCCCGACCATCCCTCGCGCGCCGACCGCACGCTGATCCTGGTCGACTATTACCGGACCGATATTCTCGGCAACGAACAGGTCACCCCGCTGCCCATCTGGAGTTGCGACATTGGTGGCCTGTCGTCGCGTCAGTTGCGCGTGCTGGGTGCCAACAGCAGCTATGTGCGCCCGTTCGACCGCTACAAGTGGAACAAGATCAAGAAGAGCTGGGCATTCGGTCCCATCACCTTCCTGATCGAGAACGCCTTCATCGGCTCCCACCTCCGCATGAAACTCAAATCGATGTTGCGCAAATGACCATTGCCCACACCCTCGGCCAGGCGCTGCCAAGGCCCGCAAGACGGTTCTTGCAACCGAAATGGCACAAGCTGCGCGACTACGTACTGTTCCGCCAACGCTTGAAGGGGCGGCTTTATCGTGACCGCACGATTGGCGAATGGGTTGCTGTTCGCACGCTGGATGGTCGCGATCTCGCGGTGCCCGTGCGCTCTTACCGGCAGTTTCGCCGCTACTATCAGTTCGGGCGTCAGGGTGATCGCGACGTCGTGTTTGCGTGGATGCGTCGCATCGACGATTGCGAGATGTTCTACGATATCGGCTCGTCGAACGGCTTTGAAGGCTTCCTCGTCAACCATCTGTGGGGTTGCAAGATTGCGTTTGTCGAGCCGTTCACGCCGAGTGTCGAGACCATACTCAAGACGATTGTGTTGCAGGACCGCGGCAAGCTGGATGATTTCGAGGTTGTCCAGGCCGGCTGTGATGAGAAGATGGACCACTGCAAGCTCTACATGCATCACGGTCCCATACCCGGTGCCAATCGCAACTCGGTCGGAAAACCGGAAAGCTATGATCGGGGCGGCCGACAGACTCAGCCGGTGCTGTGCCATCAATGGCTGATGACCGTCTCGCTCGACGGTCTGCACGACACTCTCGGCTTGCCGCAGCCGACGCATGTGAAGATCGACGTCGATGGTTTCGAGAATCATGTCATGGTCGGCGCCAAGCGGCTGCTCGCGGAACGCCAGGTGCGTTCTTGGGCGATCGAGCTGAACGGTGATGAGAACCGCAACTCGGTGACGGCGACCATGCGCGATGCCGGATACGAGGTTGTTGCCGAATGGGAACATTATCCCGGCTCTGAGCATTATTCCGGCGACGCGATTTTCGTGCGCGACGACCTTGTCGAGGAATACCGGGAGCGCATGGCGCGCAGCCTGCCTGATATCCAGGAGCAACAGCCGAAATCATGACCGGGCCCGTCGCCTCCGGAATCGCGACTGTGGCGTCCATCGCGCAGGGTCTGCGCGCGCTTGGCCTGGACGCCGGCGATATCGTCTGCGTCCACGCTGGCATGAAGTCGCTGGGCCTTGTCATCGGCGGTCCGCGCGCCGTGGTCGAGGCGCTGATCGCGACGGTCGAACCCGACGGCACGATCATGATGCCGGCCTTTTCCGGCGATCTGTCGGATCCGGCCGAATGGCAACATCCGCCGGTACCCGCTGATCGTATCGATGAGATCCGTGCGCAGATTCCGGCCTACGATCCGGCATGCACGCCGACACGCGGGATCGGCCAGGTTGCCGAGTACTTTCGCAGCTATCCGGGCGTGCGGCGTTCGCCGCACCCGCAATCCTCTTTCGCAGCGCTCGGCGCCGCGGCGGACGCGCTTGTCGCGGAGCACCCGTACGATAATCGTTTCGGCCCGACCTCGCCGCTCGGCAAGCTGGTCGAGCTCGACGGCAAGGTTCTGCTCATTGGTGCGCCGCACGACACGGTATCGCTGTTCCACATGACGCAGCATCTCGTCGGTGACCATCCGCAGATCGACAAGGCGGCCCCCGTTCTCGAACACGGCGAGCGCCGCTGGGTGGCCTATCGCGACATCGAGTATCCGATCGATTGGTTCGTCTCCGGCGTCGCCGCGCTGGTCGATGAGGGTATTGCACGCACGGGCCATCTCGGGACCGCAGCGTGCCTCGCATTTTCCGCGGCGCCAGCCATTGAATTCCTCGTCGCTTGGCGCGGACGTAACACGGGATAGTCCAAAGGATCGCAATGCCGGCACCGCGTCTCATCGCCCGCCTCGATATCAAGGGGCCGAACGTCATCAAGGGAATTCACCTGGAAGGCCTGCGCATCGTCGGCCAGCCGGGCCCGATGGCGCGCCGCTACTATGACGATGGTGTCGACGAGATCATCTATATGGACACGGTCGCCTCGCTGTACGGCCGAAACAATATTCTGCCGGTGGTCGAGGATGCGGCGCGTGACATCTTCGTGCCGCTGACGGTCGGCGGCGGTATTCGCTCGATCGACGATATCGTCGCTGCGCTGCGCGCCGGCGCCGACAAGGTCGCCATCAACACCGCCGCCATTGCCCGGCCCGACTTTCTGCGCGAAGCGGCCCAGACCTTCGGGAGCCAGTGCATCGTCTTGTCGGTCGAGGCCAAGCGACGCGGCGAAGACCGCTGGGAAGCGCTGACGGACAATGGTCGCGAACGCACCGGGGTCGACGTATTGAACTGGGTCGCCGAGGCGGAGCGCCTTGGTGCGGGCGAAATTCTCGTCACCTCGGTCGATGCCGAAGGAACGCGCCGTGGCTTTGATCACGACCTGTTTCGTGCCGTGCGCGCCAGCGTGCGCGTACCGGTCATCGGTTCCGGAGGAGCCGGTGAGGCCGCCGATGTTGTCGCCGCAGTGGTTGACGATGACCTGGATGCCGTCGCGTGTGCCAGCCTGTTTCACTATGAGCAATGTCCGCCGCAGACATTGAAGGCGCATATGGCCGAAGCCGGAATTCCTGTCCGGCCGGAGGCGGCGGCATGATCGTTGTTGTCGACTATGGCCGGGGCAACCTGTTCAGCCTGGGCCAGGCGGTACGCCAGCTCGGTGCCGAGCCTGTCATCTCCGACGACCCGGCCATGCTGGCGCGCGCCGAACGGATCATCTTCCCCGGCGTCGGCGCGTTTGGCGATGCGATGGCAGGGTTACGTGAACGTGGGTTGGTCGACCCGCTGCGTGCAGCGGCCCGTGCCGGCACGCCGATACTCGGCATTTGCGTCGGTTGCCAGCTGCTGCTGACGCGTGGCGAGGAGTTTGGCCTGCACGAAGGTCTCGACCTGATATCCGGCACCGTGGCGCGTCTGCCCGATCCGCAAGCGGACGACCCGGACGGCGCGCGCATTCCCAATGTCGGATGGCGGCCGCTCGACGTGCGCGAAGCCGCACCGATGGTCGGCGTCCTGCAGCCCGACGACTGGATGTACTTTGTGCATTCCTATGCGCCGATGGTCGACGACGAGAACGACATCGCCGCGACAACTCGTATCAATGGCGCCGATATCCCCGTTGCGATCGCCCGGGGCAGTATTGTCGGCGTGCAGTTTCATCCCGAAAAAAGCGGCCCGGCCGGTCTTCGGCTGCTGGCGCGGTTCCTGGAAACGGAAAACGGCTCATGACGACACAGTCCTTGTCGATGGAAACTTCGGAAGACGCGATCATCGAGCGCGACGGCAAACGCTATCTGCGCTCCGATACCGGCGACCTGCTCGAGATCAAGTACGGACTGCCGGGGCAGGTGGCGTTCTGCCGGCGATGCGTGATCTCGAATCAGCGGCCCTCATCGGCTGTCGAGTTCGCGCACACCAAGGATTCGAAGAAATCGACCATCCATTTCGATGAGGACGGCATCTGTGATGCTTGCCGCTATGCCGAGCAGAAGAACCGCGATGTCGACTGGGAAGAACGTCGCGCGCAACTCGCCGAACTGTGCGACCGCTTCCGTTCCGGCAATGGTTCGTATGACTGCCTGGTGCCTGGCTCCGGCGGCAAGGATTCGATCTACGCGGCGATGGTGCTGAAGCGCGATTATGGCATGCATCCGCTGACCGTGACGTGGGCGCCGCATCTCTACACCGATGTCGGCTGGCACAACCACCAGGCCTGGGTGCATGAGGGCGGCTTCGACAATTACCTGTTCACCCCGGACGGGCAGTTGCATCGCAAGCTCACGCAGCTTGCCTATCGCAACCTCTTACATCCGTTCCAACCCTTCATCTTCGGGCAGAAGAACTATGCGCCCAAGATGGCGCTGCGCATGGGCATCCCGCTCGTCTTCTATGGCGAGAACGAGGCCGAGTACGGCAATCCCGCTGAGGACAATAGCGAGGCCAAGCGCATCCTGGCCTATTTCGCGCGCCAGGCGTCGGCCAACGAAGCCTTGTATTTCGGCGGCGTGCCAATGGAGGAGCTGCCCGCACATGGTATCGAAACGGGCCAGATGGACCCCTATCTTCCGGCCAACACCGATGATCTGATCGCGGCCGGCATCGAGGTTCACTATCTGGGCTACTACGTCAAATGGGTGCCGCAGGAGTGCTACTACTATTCGTCGGAGCATGTCGGCTTTCTTGCCAACGAGGATCGCACCGAAGGCACATACTCGAAGTACAACTCGATCGACGACAAGACCGACCCGTACCATTACTGGACGACGCTGATGAAGTTCGGCATCGGCCGATCGACCTACGACGCCAGCCAGGAAATCCGTAACGACCACATCACGCGCGAGGAAGGCGTCGCGCTGGTTCACCGCTACGACCAGGAGTTTCCGCGCAAGCATTTTTCCGAGTTCCTCGCCTATCTGAACATGGAAGAGGAAGAGTTCTTCGATATCGCCGACAGTTTCCGCTCGCCGCATCTTTGGGAGAAGACGGCCGATGGCTGGACGCTGCGACACCGCGTCGAGAATCTTTCGGAGGCGGCGACCGCATGAGTGCGACGCCCCTGCTCATTGTCGTTCCGGCCCGTGGCGGATCGAAGAGGCTGGCGAAAAAGAACGTGCGGCCGCTGGCCGGCCGTTCCCTGATCGCGTGGACGGCCGAGGCGATCGCCGAATCGGGGTTGGACGCTCCGGTGTTGCTGACGACGGACGATGATGCCATTGCCGCGGAAGGCGAACGCGCCGGCATGCGCGTGCCGTTTCGCCGACCGGCGGATATCGCCGGCGACACCGCGCCGACGATCGATGCCGTTTTGCACGCCCTCGACTGGTTTCGCAGCGAGCATGAAGGCGAACCCGATACGGTCATGGTGCTGCAGCCGACATCACCGCTGCGCGGCAGCACGATCCTGCGCACCGCGGTCGCGCGGCTTGCCGAGCGGTCCGATATCGACAGCGTGGTCGCGATGAGCGAGGTGGGCCTGCCCGCGAACCACATCTACTTCGCCGACACCAATGGCCACGCCGAAGCGATCAGCGACGATCGACGCCATCCCGTCTATATGCCGAACGGTGCGCTCTACCTTGCCCGCACGGAAAGGGTCCGCGCCGAGCGAACGCTCTATGCGGGCAACGTGCTGCCCCTGCTGCTAGACCCGGCGCGCGCGATCGATATCGACACCGAAGAAGATTGGCGCCTCGCCGAGGCCGTGCTTGCCGCTGGAGGATTGGCCCCGACCGGTTCCCACGAGGTCGAGCCCTCGCAATTGGACACGCAACGATGACCACCGAAGAGCGCAAACCCGCCCGCCGCGGAGCCGCGGTCGCCGATCGAGATGAGATGACACGCGAAGGACTGCCGCCGGCGCACCGCGTTATCTGCGCCTGCACCAACATGACCTTCGCGCAGCTCGAGGAGGCCGTTGGGAAAGTCCACAGCCAGAGCTTCGATGCGTTGCTCGAGGAAACCGGTGCCGGGAAGACCTGCACGGCCTGCCTCCTCGACCTGGAATACTATTTCGTCGACCTCAAGGCACGAGCACCACGCAATGCGGATGCCGGACACGTCGACGCGACGGGTGAGACGGCTGCCCAGCGTTCGTGGAAGTACCGTGTCTATGGCTGGCTCGATTCGATTTCGCCGCCGGTCGCATGGGCATCGCCCAACCACATTCCGATCCTTGCCGGCAAGGACATCGAGACCTGGCTCACCGTCACCAACCACGATCTGTTGTTCGACGAACGCAAGAGCGCACCGCTGACGACAACGGTCGAGGTGCGCCGAGCCGACGGCTCGCGCCTCTGGCGCCGGCGCTTTCGCATTCCACCGGGCGAGGAACTGCGCGTGCGCGTCGATGAAGGCATTGCGGACCAGCCCGGCGAACTCGCCGTTGGCCGCGCCACGGTGGTGTCGCGCGCCGATCACCCGGCCATGCGCGGCACGATGCGCCCGCAACTTGAGATTCTTGCCGCGCGCGGCACCTGCGCGCTGCACGCCCAGGGCGATGTCGGCCCCGGTGACACCTGGTTCACGATGCAGAACAGGCCTGATGACGAGCGCCTGTTCCTGTTGCTGATCAACACGTCGGGCAAGGGACAGAGCGCCGAAATAAGCTATCCCCACGACGCCGGGACCGGCGACATGCAGCCCGAGGCTCGCACCATGCTGGATCTGCCCGCGCATGGTACTGGCCTGCACGAGGTCACACTGCCGCCGGATGCGGCTGCCCATGTCGGCGCGTTGCCGTTCGCGGTTCGGGCGCGGCTTCAGCACCCCTGCCGTGTCTATCTCGTCTGTGCGACGCCCGCCCTTGACCGTTTTTCCATCGACCACCGCTGAGCCGCCGTGCCTTTTTCCTACATGATTCCGAGCATTTCGTCGTTGCCGTCCGGCTATGACTGCACCGTCGCTGCGCCGATCGGAAAAATTGCCGGAAATCTCGACGGCGGCAAGGCGCGCATCGTCCAGACCGTTTCGGTTTTCGCAGAGGGCGAGAAGATCGAAAGCCATGAAATCAGGCACGTCTTCGAGGACGGTGAGATCAAGGGCGATGAGGTGCCGCCATTCGTGTGGCGTGACGGGCTGCCCGGTGGGGTCAGTGGTTATCTCGAGAATGCGTTCCGGACCGAGGACGAGTCACCGCGCTTCGTGACGAACTCGGTGCTGCCCTTCTACTCGATCTACAACAAGCCCGGGAAGAAGACCTTTTTCTCGGACAACGCATATCTGTATGCCGCGCCGCCGGTGATCGCCCAAATCGCCGAGTACGGCCAGTATATCGACGGCTATCCGGTCGTCCGCGTCGATCGTGAACGCGACTATGGCGAGAGCATCATTTTCATCAACCCCTACCAGAAGCCCTTGAAGGCCCGGATCATGGGCTTTGACGGACGCACGATCCCGAACATTCGTGTGCCTGCGCACAGCGCGCGCCGGGCGCCGCTGGAAGATCTTCTCGAGGATGGCGAAGCACGATGGTGCGGACAGATTCAGATTACCGCGACCAACAGGGTCATCACGTTCGACGTCAAGCATTCGCTGCGCGAACCCGGTCTCATCTCCGACCATGAACATCTCGACCCCTATCGCGGCGAGCCCACCCACTTCCCGGCCTCGCGCTGGCTGCGCCTGAAGGTGGGGAAATGGCTGATGCTGCGCGGAAAGGCCTGAGCACAACCACATGCCCGGAACAAATCGCCTGACCCGTCTCGACGACTACTTCTGCCCGCCGGATCTGTCTGTCCGCGATGCGCTGGCGCGCCTCAACGCAACCGAACACCTGTTTCAGCTGGTTATCGATCCCCAACGTCGTCTGCTTGGCACGCTGACCGACGGCGATGTACGCCGCGCGTTGCTGCGCGGCGTATCGCTCGACGCGCCGGTCGAGGAATCGGTTCACCGCGACATGCTCGTCGGCCGGGCCGGTGAAGAAGAGCGCAACCAGACCCATCTCGAGACCGATGACAGGCTGGTTACTTTCCTGCCGGTGCTCGACGGTGACGGGGTCGTCGTCGAGGTGCTGCTACGCGGCACACAAAGTGCAGGCATCGACCGCGCCCTCGTCATGGCCGGTGGCTTCGGCAAACGTCTCGGCGAACGCACGCGCGAGACACCCAAGCCGCTATTGCCGGTCGGTGGCCGGCCGATCCTCGATCATGTCCTGACCAATCTCGAGGATTCCGGCGTTCGCGTTTCGCACGTGTCGGTGCACTACCATGGCGATCAGATCCGCCGGTATGTCGAGCAGCGTGAGAACCGGATGACTGTCGAGATTGTCGAAGAGGAAGAGCCGCTCGGCACCGCCGGCGCCCTCGGCCAGATCGGCGACCATGACCGCTCGCCGATCCTCGTGATCAATGGTGACGTGATCACAAATGTTGATTTCGCGGCGCTGCACGAATTCCATGTGCGGCATTCGCTCGACGCGACCGTCGGCGTCGCACGTTACGACATCGACGTGCCTTTCGGCGTCGTGCGCTACGGCCCCGACGGGCTGCTCGCCGGAATTGACGAGAAGCCGCGCATCTCGAACTTCATCGCGGCCGGCGTCTACTACCTGTCGCCCGAGTTCGCCGCGCTGGTACCCGAGGGCCGTTCGATGGATATGCCCGAACTGCTCAACCAGGGCCGCGAGATCGGCCTGCGCACCGGCCTCTTCCCGATCCACGAATACTGGACCGATGTTGGTCGGCCGGCCGACCTTGAGGCGGCCGAAGACAACTACGAAAGCGCCAAGTAGGGCGAAGGACGAGACATGTACAACCGTCTATTCCGAGAAGCCGACCTGATGAGCCTGCCGCGGCGCACGGTTGTCGGGCTGCTCTCGCTTTATCTGCTCGGTACGCTGATGGAGCTTTCGAGCCTCGTGATCCTGCTGCCCGTCTTCCAATTCATTCAGAGCGGCGGCGATGTTGTGGCGTTGACCCAGGAACACCGCCATTGGCGAATCCTGGTCGAGGCCTATTCGCTGATTGGATTGTCAGCAACGCTCGCGAGTTTGCTCGGCACCAGTTTCACCTTTCTGATTTTCCGGCAGGTTTTCACCTATATCCGGTTGATTGCCCAGGCCAATGCCAAGGAAAGCATGATCGCGCGCCTGCGGGCCGACGCGTTCGAGAGCTACCTGCATGCAGACACTGCTTATCAGGATCGTGCCGAGGCGGGTGGCCTGGTGAACGACCTGACAACCGACCTGCAGCGTGCTGCCGACTATATGTTCGGTCAAATTCTGCTCGCCGGCACCCTCGTCGTCGCGACGATCTACACGGTCGGCCTGTTCGTACTCTCCATCCCGATGACATTGACGGCGATCGGCATCTTCGGCGCCGCGCTTCTGCTTCTGCAGACGCAGATTCGCAAGTCGGAAGTCGCGGGAAAGGAAGTCGTTCAGGCCAACCAACGCATGTCGACGTTTCTTGTCGAGCGTTTGAGCCTCGCCCGGCTGGTGCGACTGGCCGGCATGGAGCGGGCCGAGAGCGACCACATGCGTACCCTGATTACCCGTCAACGAACGGGGCTGATGCGATTGTTCACGCTGCAGTCGCGCGTCGATGTGATCATGGAGCCGATGGTGATCGGGGCGGCCTACATCCTGATCTTCATCAGCATCGTGAGCTTCGAGCTCAAGCTCGAACAGATCGGTCTGTTCCTCGTGATCGTCCTGCGTCTGCTGCCGGTGGTGAAGGAGCTTGCCCGAACACGACAATCGAACCGCGCGACCCGGCCGGCACACATCACCATCACGGCCCGTTTGACGGGCATGAGCGCAGCGCGCGAGCAGTTCGACGGCGTGCGGCCCTTCGAACGCCTGGACCAGGGCTGCCAGTTCGAGGATGTCACCTTCACCTATTCGGGCGATATGGAGAAACCGGCCCTGACCGGCGTGAACGTAACCTTCGAGGCGGGAATGCTGACGGCGCTGGTCGGCCCGTCGGGGGCCGGCAAGTCCACGCTGATCGACCTGATACCACGGTTGCGCCGACCGGATTCGGGGAAGATTCTCCTGGACGGCATCGACATCGACGATTTTTCCCTTGCCGAGCTTCGCGCCGGGATCGCCTACGCGCCCCAGTCGCCCCAGATCTTCAATGTCACGATTGCCGAGCACATCCGTTATGGCAAGGCCGACGCGACGATGGACGAGGTGCGCAGGGCTGCCGAGCTGGCCAACGCGGCAGATTTCATCGAGGCGCTGCCTGACGGATTCGACACCTTGGTCGGCGAAAGAGGCACCCGGTTGTCGGGCGGTCAGCGCCAGCGCCTCGACCTTGCGCGCGCGCTGGTTCGCCAGTCTCCGATTCTCCTGCTCGACGAACCTACGAGCAATCTCGACGCCGATTCCGAGGCCCTGTTCCGCGACGCGCTGACGCAGATACGCCGCGAGACGAAAATCACGACGATCGTTATCGCCCACAGGCTGTCGACCGTGACCATGGCCGACAAGATCATCGTCTTGGAAGCCGGACGCGTCACCGCCGATGGCTCGCATGACGACCTCGTCGCGGAAGACAGCTGGTATGCCAGCGCGTTTCGCAAGCAGGGCGGCGTTGCCGCCGCGGCGCAGTAGAAACCGACATCCACCATCGACTGGAAAAGGTCTGGACGACATGACGCGAAATTTCAACGATCCGGCTCCCGCGCTGGACGGTGCATCCCTGCTGATCACGGGCGGTACCGGCTCCTTCGGCCAGCAGTTCACGCGCACTGTACTCGAACGCTATGAGCCGCGCCGGGTGATCATTTTCTCGCGCGACGAACTCAAGCAGTACGAGATGGAACGCGCCATTCCGGAGGACAAGCGGGATCGTGTGCGCTTCTTTATCGGCGATGTGCGCGACGTCGAGCGTCTTGAAATGGCGATGCGCGAGATCGACTATGTCATCCATGCTGCGGCGCTGAAGCATGTGCCGGCGGCGGAGTACAACCCGTTCGAATGTGTCAGGACCAATATCCATGGCGCCGAGAACGTGGTCATGGCGGCGCTGCGGACCGGGGTGAAACGGGTCGTCGCATTGTCGACCGACAAGGCCGCCAGCCCGGTCAACCTCTACGGTGCCAGCAAGCTTGCCTCCGACAAGATCTTCGTTGCCGGTAACAATCTCGCGGGCACGCAAGACACACGTTTCGCCGTCGTGCGCTATGGCAACGTACTGGGATCGCGCGGCAGCGTGCTGCCGCTGTTCCGGCAGCTCATCGCCTCGGGTGCGACCTCGCTGCCGATCACGCATGCCGACATGACCCGGTTCTGGATCACGCTGGACCAGGGGGTCGATTTCGTCCTGTCCTCGCTTGAGATCATGTCGGGTGGTGAGATTTTCGTCCCCAAGATCCCGAGTATGAAGGTCAGCGATTTCGCAGCCGCGATCGCCCCCGACCTGCCACAGGAGATCGTCGGCATCCGACCGGGCGAGAAGTTGCACGAGACGATGATCACACCCGACGATGCACGCACGACACTGGAGCTTGCGGACCGCTATATCATCGAGCCGTCCCTCGCTTTCTGGTCGAACGCCCATCTCGCCGATCACGACGCACAGTCTGTTCCGGACGGATTCGAGTATGCCAGCGACCAGAATGACGAGTGGCTCGATGCGGACGGCATGCTTCAGCTGGTGAAAGAGTCCGGCATTGAACTCTGACCATCCCTTCCTGCCGTATGGGCGGCAGAGCATCGACGATGCGGATGTCGATGCCGTCGCTGCCGTTCTGCGCAGTGACTGGCTGACGACAGGGCCGGCGGTCGATGAGCTCGAGGCCGCCTTCGCGACGGCCACCGGCGCGCCGCATGCTGTCTGTTGTGCGAATGGCACGGCGGCGCTTCACATGGCCTACCACGCCCTGGGTATCGGCCCGGGCGACAATGTCGTCGTGCCCTCGGTGACATTTCTGGCCACGGCCAGCACGGCGCACCTCCTGGGCGCCGGGATCGTTTTTGCAGATGTCGACCCGGACACCGCCTTGATGACCGCAGACACGCTGGAAACAGCACTGGGCCGGGCCGAAGGCGGGGCGGCTGCCGTGGCGCCCGTCCATCTGGCGGGCCAGATGGCGGATATGGACGCCATCGGCGCGGTCGCGCGAAGGGCGGGCGCGTCCATTGTCGAGGATGCGTGCCACGCGATCGGCGGCCGCGATGGTGCCGGCCGACCGGTCGGCAGTACGGCGACCGGAGACCTCATGACCTTCTCGTTGCATCCGGTGAAGACGATCGCCGCGGGAGAGGGCGGGATCGTGACGACCGCGGATGAAGCGCTGGCCGAGCGCATGCGCCTGTTCCGCAATCATGGCATGAGCCGAACCGACTTCACGGCGACCGACCAGGCTTTCGCCGCCGACGGCGATGCCAATCCCTGGTACTACGAAATGACCGAGCCGGCGCTGAACTATCGGCTGTCGGATATCCATGCGGCGCTGGCGGCAAGCCAGCTGGCGCGGCTGCCCGATTTTGTAGAGCGTCGCCGAGCGCTCGTGGCGCGCTACGATGCCGCGTTGGCTTCACTCCCGGCGCATGTTTCGGCCGTGGTGCGGCCGAGCGGCCGGTCAGGGTACGGTGCGCCGTCATGGCACCTTTATGTGGTCCTGATCGACTTCGAAACATTGGGCCGCGAGCGCGCCGAAGTGATGAACGCGTTGCGGTCTCGCGGCATCGGCAGCCAGGTCCATTACCTGCCGCTGCATCGCCAGCCTTTCTTCCGGCAGTGCTATGGTGCGGTCGACCTGCCCGGTGCCGATGCCTGGTACGCGCGTGCGCTCAGCCTGCCGCTGTTCGTCGACATGCAGGACGCCGACGTCGATCGCGTCGTCGAGACGCTGCACGACATCTGCGAGGGCCGCTGATGGACCAACAGATACAGAAGGTTTCGTCATGAAACTCGTCGATGTCTACGAAGTCGACGAAGCGCCGGAAGTTCTCTACCGGCTGATGGAAGAGCGCACGCCCGAGGTCAACATCAGTCACCGGGCGCTTCCCGATTGGGATACGCACCTGGCGTTCATCGCGTCGCGGCCCTACGAGGCTTGGTTCCTCATTGTCGACGACGACAGTCCCGTCGGCGCGATCTATCTGTCAAAGACGAGCGAGATCGGTGTTTTCGTTTTGAACGCCCATCGCGGGAAAGGTTATGGAAAGACAGCCATCGAGATGCTGATGGAGAAGTACCCGCGTGAACGTTTCCTCGCGAACATCAACCCGGCGAACGAACGGTCGATCGAATTCTTTCGATCGCTCGGGTTTGTCCACATCCAGAACACCTATGAAAAGCGTTGAGATCGCCGGCCGGTCGATTGGGCCGGATGCGCCGCCGTTCGTGATTGCCGAGCTATCGGGTAACCACAATGGCGAACTCGAGCGCGCCTTGACGCTGGTCGACGCTGCCTGCGAAGCGGGCGCTGATGCGATCAAGCTTCAGACCTACACGGCCGATACGATCACGATCGCGCATAGCGGCCCGGGCTTCGATATCGAGGACGGGCCGTGGGCCGGCCGAACCCTCTATGACCTTTATCGCGAAGCGCACACGCCGTGGGACTGGCATGCGCCGCTATTCGAGCGCGCGCGTGAACGCGGTCTCATCATGTTCAGCTCGCCGTTCGATGCGACCGCGGTCGCGCTGCTCGAGGAACTCGGTGCACCCGCTTACAAGATCGCGTCCTTCGAACTGATTGACCTGCCCTTGATTCGTACAGTGGCGGCCACGGGCAAGCCCATGATCATGTCCACGGGCATGGCAGACTTCGACGAAATCGCCGAGGCGGTTTCCGTCGCGCAGGACGCGGGTGCCGACGATATCGCGCTACTCCACTGCACGAGCGGCTATCCGACACCGGCGAACGAGTCCGATTTGCGCACGATCCCGCACCTCGCCGATTCGTTCGGCCTTGCGACCGGCCTGTCCGATCACACCTCGGATATCGGCGTTGCCGTCGCAAGCATTGCGCTCGGGGCATGCATCGTCGAGAAACACCTCACGCTAAACAGGGCGGACGGAGGGCCCGATGCCGGATTCTCGATGGAGCCCGATGAGTTTGCGACCCTGTGCCGCAATGTCCGTCTCGCATGGGAGGCGCTCGGGCGTGTCAGGTACGAGAAGACCGATGCCGAGATGGGGAACGTACAATTTCGCCGATCGCTTTACGTCGTCGAGGACATCCCCGAGGGTGGTGTCCTGAACGAGACCAACATGCGTTCGATCCGACCTGGCTTTGGATTGGCGCCAAAACACTATGACCAGTTGCTGGGCAAGGTGGTCAAACAAGCGGTCAAGCGCGGTACGCCGTTGGACTGGGATATGTTCGATTGAGCGATTCCCGTTCCCGATGTGTCGCTGTCATACCTGCGCGTGGCGGCAGCAAGCGGATACATAAGAAAAGTATCCGCCCCTTCGCCGGCCGGCCCGTGATCGAGTATGCGATCGGGTGTGCGCTTTCGAGTGATCTGTTTACACAAGTGATTGTCAGCACCGATTCACCCGAGATCGCGGAGATTGCCACCCGCGCAGGCGCAGAGGTTCCCTTCATGCGACCTTCCGCGCTTGCCGACGATCACACGACGACCGCGGCTGTGCTCGAACACGCGCTCGACGCGCTCGATGCGCGCGTGCACTACGACTATGCCTGCTGCATCTACCCCGCAACACCGTTCACCACGCCGGACGATCTGCGCGCCGGGCTTGCCCTCGTCGCCGATGGCGGTGCGGCATCGTCGTTCGCGGTGACTGGTTTCGCCGCCCCGGTCGGGCGCGCCATGGAGCGCCGGCCGGATGGCAGCCTGGCGATGGTCTGGCCGGAACATCGCGACACGCGCAGCCAGGACCTGCCGGAGACCTTCCATGATGCGGGTCAGTTCTACTGGGTCCCCGTCGCGGACTTTCTCGACGCACCGGCCCTGCTGACCGATCGTTCGCGCGGCGTCGTTTTCGAGCGCTGGCGCGCCCATGACATCGACACCGAAGAGGACTGGATGCGCGCCGAGGCGATATACCAAACAATGAAGCAAGGTGCCGTGTGACCAGGGAAAACGATCAGGTTGCCTTCTGGCGCGGTGAATTCGGCGATGACTATGCCGACCGCAACGATGCCAGCGCCGACGCCCTCGCCAGCCGGACGGCCATGTGGAGGCGTATGCTCGACCCGCTGGTCGAACCGCCGCGCTCGATTCTCGAGGTTGGCGCCAATATCGGCCTCAATATGCGGGCGCTGGCCGCAATCACGCGAGCCGACCTGCATGCGGTGGAACCGGGGGCCAAGGCGCGCGAGATACTCTCCTCCTGCGGTGCGCTACCGGCCGAACATGTCGTTGACGGCACGGCGGCGGCATTGCCGTTCGACGATGCGAGCATCGACATGGTCTTTACCAGCGGGGTGCTGATCCATATCGCGCCGGACGACCTGTTGCCGGCCTGCCGCGAGATGCATCGGGTTAGCGGCCGCTACATTGCCTGCGCCGAGTACTTCAATCCGGTGCCGGTGGAAATCGAGTATCGCGGCCATACCGGGTTTCTTTGGAAACGAGATTTCGGCGGCTTCTGGATGGATAACTTTCCCGATCTCGAACTTGTTGATTATGGGTTCTTCTGGAAACGCGCGACCGGGCTCGACGATTTGACCTGGTGGCTGTTTCGCAAGGCGGGCACCGACAGCGACGCATGAGAGACGATGCGATCGTGACCGCGGCGGAGGACATTCCGGCAACGCTCGACGCCTGGGCGGCGGCGCCCGACACCGTGCGCTGGCCCACGCGATTCCCCGAGATCGCCGGGCCCCTGGCCGATATTTACCGTCGCTATGTCGATGCTGTTTCGGCGCTCGACGATCCGGATGCGCGCAGCGTTGTTCTGCTCGGTCGGAGGGCGATGCCGATCATGACGCTCGTCCAGTTCGCACTTTGGTGCGATGCGGCGCGGCGCAACGGGCAACGCCTTGTCGGCCACCCGCTGTTCGATCACCTCGCCGGTGCCGACGTTCCGGCGCCGGACGCCCTGCAGCCGATCGGCCAGCCGGCCGCGCCGGGCGGCCTGTGGCTGCGTCGACTGGCGCGGACCAGCAGTTGGACCCCCTGGCGCCGGCTGCCCCGGGCGATGCTGGCACCTGACGGGGTCGCGCTTGCGCACAATTCACTTCTGCGCACCAGCCTGCGGGACGGGAGCCACGCAGTTCGCAATGCATATGGCGAGGAATTCGCCCTTACCGACAAGACCGACGAAGCGTTTCTCGCCCGCATCGATGCTGACGGTCTGGCCGGCGAAGTGACCGCCGCCCTGACCCGTGAGTTGGCGGTCGATGCCGACATTCGCGAACGGCTGGCCGACAACGTCCGTGCGGTGCTGGTCGATTCCTTCGACGACAGCGCCCGTCTGCTTGGCCGTCTGCGCGCTACGGCGAAGCTGCCCACACGCTTGTTCAGCGGTACCGGCGGCAAGCGCATGTCGCGCGCGCTGGGACTTGAGATTATGCGGCGCGGTGGAGCCGCCGTCCGACACGATCATGGCGGTTCCTTCGTACTGCTCGATTCGCCCGATTCGGTCGCGCTCAATGAGATGTCGGTCAGCACCCGTTTCGTCGTTGCCACGCCGGATGCGGCTGAAAGCAGGGGTCTTCGGATGGCGGGTCAGCGCGCCGCGCCGCTTGGTGATTGCACGATCGAAGGCGGGCCGGGTGATCCTGGCCTGGATGTTGGTGGCGTTGGGCTGGCGCGCACGCCCGCAGCCGGCGATCGACGGCGCGTCATGTACGTCTCGACCCTCTTCTACGGTCTGCATCAGGTCAGCCCGCCGGTCCTGCCGGCGCCGCTGTATGCCGATTGGCAGACAAGGCTGATCGGTTTGCTTCGCGAGATGCCGATCGATCTTGTCTGTAAGCCCCATCCCGGAGGCCTTCAACCGCCACCCGCGCTGGCGCCGACGCGCGATGTCCGTACGGTCACCGCCCGTTTCGAAGAAGCGGTCGGCGATGTTGACGTTCTGGTCTACGATTTCCCGGCAACCACCACCCTCGCTGTCGGACTGTGCACCGATCGGTCGATCGTTCTCGTCGATCATGGCACCATGAAATTCGGTGAAACGCATCGCGACGCCATTGCCGCACGCTGTCATATCGTGCGGGCCACTTACGACCAACGAAACCGCCCGATCATCGACCGAGACGAACTCGAAGCGGTCGTCTGCGATACCCCGACGGTCGCGGATCCCGGCTATTTTCGCCGCCTGTTTCTTGCTGCGGCCTGATACCAAGATGACCGACTCGCGCCCCGCACCCGCCACCACGAACCCCCGCATCGAGGCGCTCGTCTCCGAACGCTTCGGCTGGCGCCGACGTTCCGCGGGCGACAGGGTTCTGTGGATTCGCGGCCATGTGCGCGGTCGGCCGGTCGAAGCGCTTGCCGAGGAAGCCGCCGCGCTGTCGCGAACCCAAATTCCCGGCTGGCTCGACGCACTCGACGGTCATTTTGCGCTGATCGTGACGGGCCCCGAATGGTCACTCGCCGCGGTCGACCCGGTCCGCTCCTCTCCGCTCATCTGGTCGCAGCGCGATGGCATCGTCTACGTGACCCATGACGGGCCGAGGTTGCGCACCACCCTCGGTCTCGGTCCGGAGGATATCGATCCCGCGCAAGGTGATGCTTTCGCGATGGGCGGCTTTACCATTGGTGCCGGAACGATCTACGGCCCGATCCGCCAGCTGATACCCGGTACTTTCCTGCTGTCGGCTCCCGACGCGCCCTGCACCGTGGGGACCTACCACACCTGGCGGCCGCAACAGCCGGTGGATGCCGATCCGGGCGACCTTGCCGCGGCCTTGTCTGGGATGCATGAGAACCTGATCGAGCGGCTGATTGAGGATGCTGCCGGGCGGCCGATTCTCGTGCCTCTTTCGGCCGGGCTTGATTCGCGTTTCATCGCGTCCGGGCTTGCCACCGCCGGCTACGACAATGTGCACTGCATTGCCTATGGCCGCGCCGGCAACCGCGAGGCGGTGGTCAGCCGCGAGATTGCACAGCGGCTCGGCTATCGTTGGTCGTTCATACCCTACACAAACGCGTCGGTGGGGGTGGCATGGGCTAGCGACGATCACCGAGCCTATGAAGCTTATGTCGACAGTTTCACCGCCATCCCGTTTCCGCAGGATTATCTTGCACTCACCACATTGCGTGAACGCGGAGACCTGCCGGCGGAAACGCTTGTCGTCAACGGACAGTCCGGGGACTTCACCAGCGGCAACCACATCCCGAAATCGATGATCGGACATGCCGGCGGATCGGACGATGTGCGTCTGGAGCGGATTCTCGACGCTCTGGTCGACAAGCAGTACAAGCATTGGTCGGGGCTCGCGACGCCCGAACGCATGGCGGGCATCCGGTCTTTGCTGACTGCGGAAATCATGGCCGCCGGCGGACTGCCCGAAGACCCCGAATACGATTCCGGGGTCTACGAATATGGCGAGTTCATCGACCGTCAGGCCAAGTATGTGATCAACGGACAGCGGCTATACGAGTATCTTGGGCTCGACTGGCGTCTGCCCTTGTGGGAGCGCCCCTGTCTGGACTTCTGGGAGCATGTGCCGTTGTCGGCCAAGGCCAACCAGTCGCTGTACCGCGAGGTTCTCGAACGGCACAATTGGGGTGGCGTGTGGCGTGATATACCCGTTAACCCGATGCGCATTCGCCCGGTCTCCGTGATGGTCGCGCGACAGATTGCCAAGATCCTGCATGCGCCGCTGGGTGCCGAACGCTGGCATGCGTTCGAGCGGCGCTACCTTACCTACTGGATGCAGCCGCTCTGCGCGTTTGCGGCCTGGCGCTATCGTGATGTCATAAGCGCTGATCTCGGCCCGTTGGGGGCCATCGCCTTCCACATTCGTAAATATATGGACGCGGTGACGGGTGAACCGTCACCGTGGTTTCCCCGATGAAACGAGACATCGAACCTCTCTCCGCACGCGACATTGCCAGTCGACTGAACCTGCCGCTGGACGGCGACGATACGACCGTCTCAGGCGTTGCGCCCTTCCCGCCGGATGAAGCCGCCGTACTCTGCTTCGCAGGTGGCCCGCCCGATGGTCCGGTGGCGCCGCTGCCGGAGGGCTGCGTGGTCATTGCCACCAGCGACCGTCAGCAACATTTGCGCGCGGCCGGTGCTGCCGTCATCGTAAGCGCCAATCCGAAATTCGATTTCTGCCGACTCTTCGACATGATTGGCGACCGGCACGAGCCGGGCATTTCCCCGACGGCGCATATCGGCCCCGGGGTCATTGTTGCGCCGACCGCTCTGGTCGGCCCGGGCTGCGTGCTTGAGGGCGATATCAGTGTTGGCGACGGCACGCGTTTGGGCGCCAACGTCGTGCTGCGGAACCAGGTCACGATCGGGCGCAACGTGTCCATTCGCAATGGCAGTGTGATCGGCGAGAACGCCTTCAGTTTCGGCACATCGAACACCGACCATGCCAAGGCGGAAATGATCCGTTTCCCCTGTTTCGGCGGCGTGGTCATCGAGGACGGCGTCGAGATCGGCAACAATTGTGTCATCTCGCGCGGTGCGTTTCGTGACACCGTGCTCGGCGAGGGCGCGATGATCAACGACCTTGCGCATCTCGGCAACGAAGTGCGGGTCGGCGCGCGCAGCACCGTCACTGCCCATTGCGACATCAGCTCCCGCGTCACGATCGGGACCGGGTGCTGGATCGGTCAGAGCGCCGCGATCCGCCAGGGTCTGTCGGTCGGTGACGGTGCCACGGTTGGCATGGGGGCGGTGGTCACCAACGATGTTTCAGCGCGCACTGTCGTTATGGGCGTTCCGGCGCGCTTCAAACGCGATGTCTGACCACGCGATCGCCAGCGCGCCGGCAGGGCGAACAGAAGATGTCGGGTCGCCTGATGACCGAACCTGCGTGCTCTATCTCGATGTCGAGGGAGGATGGGGCGGTTCGTCGCGCTCGCTCTACTACCTCGTTGAAGCACTAGACCGCAGCGTTTTCGAGCCGATCGTACTGCTGCGCAAGGCCGGACCGGTCGAGGAGCGCTATCGGGCAATCGGTGTCGATTGTCGGGTCATGCCGGAGATTCCCTCCTTTCGGCCCGGCGACCGCAAGAACGCGATTGCGTTCATGCTGTATGCCTGGAAACTGCGCAAGCTGCGGTCCCTGCTGGGCCGGCTCGCGCCAATGGTTGCCGAACGCGATATTCGCCTCCTGCACATCAACCATGAGAGCCTCGCCCTGACCGGCGCATTCATCGCCAGGCGCTTCGATTTGCCTTGGATCGGCCATGTGCGAACACTGTTAACGCCCGGCTGGTTCGCGCGCCGCGTGCACCGGCTGATGGCCCGTACCGCCAGCCATGTCATCTTCATAACGGAGCCGAACCGGGCGCATTTCCGAATGTTGTCGGGCAACAGGTTTGCCGCGGAGCGCACCAGTGTCGTGCACAATATCATCCCGATTCCCGATGAAGCGGCGCAGCCATTGCCGGAACTGAGCGATCCGCCCGGACGGTTTCGTGTCCTGTCATTGACCAATTTCTCACCCTCGCGGGGCGTCGATCGGATTGTTGACGTCGCGGAAGCCTTGCAGCGTCGCGGCGAGACCCGCTTCGCGTTCTATATGTGTGGCCAGCCTGCGCTGACCAGTGCCCTGACGGGTCGCGCGGCGCCCTACTATGAATCGATCGTGTCGCGCGCAGACCGGTCTGGACTGACCGACATGGTGTACTTTCCCGGTCATGTTCGCGAACCCGAACGTGCCCTTGCCGCCTGCGACGCGCTGATCAAGCTGACCCGACAGGCGAACCCGTGGGGGCGCGACATCATCGAAGCGCTCGCCGCTGGCGTGCCGGTGCTGACCCTCGGTTCATTCGAGGATTTTGTTGCCAACGGCGTGAACGGCTTCATCGACGAGACTTTTGATGCCGAGCGCATGGCCGACCATCTGGTTGCGCTCGCCGACTCACCCGAGATGCGCGGGTCCATGCAGGATGCCAACCGGCAGAAGGCCCGGATGCTGTTCGACGGCGAGGCGCGCGCGCGCGACGTTGCTGAAATCTACCGTTCGGTGCTGTCCGGAGCGCGGGCGGCGGAGGCCGTCGGGTAATGGCCACAGATTTCACACGCGATGGTTACCGGTCACTGGTCACCGGCATGCTGGAGCGGGGTTACGGCGCGGTCGGCTATGATGCCGTCGCGCCGAATGCGCGGCACCTGGTTCTGCGCCACGATCTCGATATGTCGATCGACGCGGCTGTCACAACGGCCGAGATCGAGGCCGAGTTGGGGGTCGCTGCGCACTATTTCGTGCTGCTGCGGACCGAGATGTACAACCCCTGGTCCGACCATGGGCGACGGCAGCTCGACCGGATTGCCGAGCTGGGCCACGAGATCGGCCTGCATCTGAATGCCTCGCTGTATCCCGACGATGCTGCCGCGCTAGACCGTGCTGCGGCGGAAGAATGCAGCGTTCTCGCCACGTTGACCGGTCGGCCGGTCGAGATGATCAGTTTCCACCGGCCGTCGAGCGCACTTCTGGGACGACCGGACGATATCGCGGGGCGGTCGCACAGCTATCAGCCGCGCTACTTCCACGATATTGGCTATTGCTCGGACAGTCGCGGTGCCTGGCATCACGGCCACCCGTTCGATCACGCTGCCGTCGGCGAGGGGCGTGCGCTGCAGCTCCTGACCCATCCGATCTGGTGGGATCGGGACACCGCACGCGACCCTGTTGCCGCACTCGACTATTTCCGCGCCGAACGCGACAACGTATTAATGCACGCGCTGGCGGATAACTGCGAACCCTACCGGGCCGCGCGGGGCGCTTCGCCCGACGAGTCCATTGAACCAACTAACGGATAACCATGTCGATCTGGATTCTAGGTATTCACGACGGCCACAATTGTGGCGCCTCCCTTATCTGCGATGGTGCCGTCGTTGCCTCCGTCAATGAGGAGCGGCTGTCGCGCAACAAGAACGATATCGGCTATCCACGCCGTTCCATTGAGGACGTGCTCGCGATAGGCGGTATCGATGCCGGCGAGCTGGATGCGGTGGTCTATGCCTCGAACTTCATGCACGCGCGCGCGCATCTCGAGGACATCACGCGTTGGTATCCGGTTGGCCTGAAGGAACAGCGCGCCGACGCCCGTCGGCCCAAGGACTATGCGCACAAGATGCTGGATATCCGCCGCGGCGAGCGCATCGACGATGTGGTCGAACATCTCGGCGTTGCGCCGGACAAGGTCAGTTTCGTCGAGCATCATCTGGCCCATCTGACGGCCGCCTACTACACCGCGCCGAACATCAAAGCGGGTCAGACTGCGCTTGGCCTCACCTGTGACGGCGCGGGCGACAATCTGAGCGCCACGGTATCGATCTGTCAGGGAACGTCGATCGACCGTATTGCCGAGACTGACCGGCACGCCTCGCTCGGCAAGATCTACTCGCGTGTCACCTACATGATGGGGATGACACCGTGGGAGCATGAGTACAAGCTGATGGGGCTCGCACCCTATGCCGACCCCGAGCGGTCGGACCAGGCAGCGGATGCGCTGCGGAAGCTGCTGCGCGTGTCAGAGGATGGTTTGCGGTTCGAGCTCGCCAGCGATCTGTCGACCAACTACTGCTACGACTATCTGCGTGAACAGTTCGAGCGCGTACGTTTCGATACGATCGCCGGCGCGACGCAACTGTTCACGGAGGAAATGCTAGTGGCTTGGGTGCGTGGCTGCATCGCCAGCACCGGTGTCTCCGATCTTGTCTGCGGCGGCGGCGTATTCATGAACGTGAAGGCGAACATGTTGATCGCCGAAATGCCTGAAGTCCGATCGATGTACGTCATGCCGAGTGCGGGCGACGAATCGCTGTCGATCGGAGCCGCGTTGCACCATTACCACCAGACCAATGCCAGTGAATCCTTCGAGGCGAGTGTCCTGCCGAACCTTTATCTCGGCGGTTCGCGGGGCGACGAGGAGGAGGCGGCCGTTGAGGAGGCAACCAAAATGTCTGCGCTGGAGGTCACCCAGCCCGACGACATGAACATTGCGATTGCCGAACTACTCGCCAATGGAGAGATCGTCGCATCATGCCGAGGTCCGATGGAGTGGGGTGCGCGTGCACTGGGCAACCGCAGTATCCTGTCGCCCGCCGACGATTTCAGCCGTGTCGATACGATCAACGCAATGATCAAGATGCGCGATTTCTGGATGCCGTTCGCGCCGAGCATTCTGGAGGAGGCAGCCCAAGAGTATTTTGACGACCCGAAGGGTATTGCGCCGCAATACATGACCTTCGCGTTTCCGACGGCCGAAGATCGATACAAGGACATCAGCGCGGCCTCGCACCCCAAGGACCGGACGATCCGGCCACAGGTGGTGACCCGCGCCGCCAACCCCGACTACCACGCTGTGATAGCTGAATACCGCAAGCGCACCGGGCGTGGCGCCATTATGAACACCTCGTTCAATCTGCATGGCGAGCCGATCGTCTGCGGGCCGGCTGACGCGCTGCGTGTGTTGCGTCTATCCGGTCTCGAGTATCTTGCGCTCAACAACTATCTGGTCGCGAAAAATATCGCGTGACGAAATCCAGCCGGTATTCTGACGCCGCAATGGCCAATCCGCAGAGCATTGCCTTCCTGCTGCCAGACCTCGGCGGTGGCGGTGCGCAGAAAGTTATGCTGACGCTGGCGGCACAACTGGACCGCAGCCGCTTTGTGCCGCACCTGCTGATCGTCGGGGGCGCGGCGACGCTGCCTTTGCCCGATGGTGTGTTGGCGGACCGAGGCAACGCCGCGCGTCTTGTCTCGGGCATTCCCTGGTTCGTACGTAGATTGCGGCGCCTGCAGCCGGCGGTCGTGGTCTCGACGCTTGCCTACACCAATCTGGCACTACTCGCCGTCGCACCGTTGTTGCCGCGTCGCACCAGCATCGTTGTGCGCGAGGCCAATGCGCCCGCGGCGACCCTGGCGGCCTTGCCCGGATTTCTGCGCCGACTGCAGCCGTACAAACGGCTCTATCCGCGCGCGACCCGGATCATTGCACAGACGCAGGCCGTTGCCGATGAGTTGGCCAACATTGCGCCGGCGGTTGGGGATTCCATCCGATTGCTACCTAATCAGGTCGATACCGGGCGGTTGCGCGCTGATGCAACGCCGCCGCAGCGAGAAGTCGGTCCCGGGTTGCGTCTCGTTGGCGCCGGGCGGTTGACGGACCAGAAAGGGTTCGACCGGCTGATCGAGGCCGCGCCACATCTACCGGCTGATAGCCGTGTGACAATTTTTGGCGAAGGCCCCAACCATGCAGCGTTGGCTGGGCGCATTGCTGCACTAGGCCTCGGCGCGCGTATCCGCCTGGCCGGCTACCGGGCCGATCTCGCGCCGCACCTTGCTGGCGCCGATGCGCTGGTCATGCCGTCGCGCTGGGAAGGCTTGCCGAACGTTGCTCTCGAAGCGCTCGCACTCGGCACACCGGTTTTTGCAACGCCCGAATCTGGTCTGGCGGAGGTTGCGGACAAGACCGGTGGCGCGGTTCGGATTGCGCCGTTCGAGTCCGACCTGATCGCGCTGATCGGCGGCCTGGCGCCCGATGCGACCCGCGCTGAATCCCTGCGGCCCAATCTGCTGCCCGTTGCATACGATACCGAGACGGTGGTCACGCGATTCCAGGATCTGCTCGACGACTGCCTCGCTTGATCAACCCCGAGTCGTACCGAAGACCCCATGCCACGCCTTTCCTACCTGTTGTCCCTAACGCCGCGTGAGACCTGGCGCATTCTCCGGCACCGGCTGCCCGGGTTGCGCGGTGGTCCTGCCTGGACGGTGAATGAACTGATGTCGTCGCCCAAACATGCGCGCGGTATCCGCTTCGCCGAACTTCTGGCCCGGCAGGAAGCCATCGCCGCGCAGCATATGTCCTGGCAACCGCTCGACTTCGAGGGCCGACGTGTGGTTGAGATCGGCTGCGGTCCGCTGGCCGGATTCGGCCCGTTGGCGATTTTCCGTGGCGCGAGCAACTTTGAAAGCGCCGAGCCGGAATGGGATCCTGCTCTGCTGCGTGACCCGGCGGTGGTCGATACCTATCTGCGTGTTTTCCACGCCGATCTGGTTGCGCTCTACGGTCCGCGCATAGATTTTGCCACCTTCCGCGATGCGCTCGATGCGCGCCTGTCGATCCATCGCTGCGGCTTCGAGGCCGCGGCCATCGAGGGCGCTGTCGATATCGTTCTTTCTCAATCGGTGCTCGAGCATGTCTTTCCGCTCGACGATACGGTTGCCAAGCTCGCCGAGATTCAGGCACCGCAAACCCGATTCCTCCATCTCGTCGATTTCGGCAACCACTACCCGACCGCCAGCCCGTACGATGGTCTCTACGAAAAACCGCCAGAGGCCTATATCGAACAGCGCGGCAAGGCCATCAACCTGCTGCGCGCGCCGGATATTGTGGAAACCTTCGCCGCGCACGGGATCGCCGCGACGCTGATTCCGACACGCAAGTTGCCGGGCCAAGCGTCGGAACAGATCGGCGATTGGTGGCGCGAGCGTTACGACGATGACGCGTTGTTCACCCAGCTTGCGCTGGTCGTAGGTCCCGGCGATAGCGTGGCGTGACGCGTATCCTGCACATTGTCTCTGGTCTCGGCGTCGGTGGTGCCGAGACCGTGTTGACGCAGCTCGCCACCGCGCTCGCCATACGCGGCATGCCACAACATGTCGTCAGCCTGTCCGGCCCTGCACCGCTGGCCGGGCGCTTGGAGAGTCGCGATGTCCCGCTCACCCGGCTCGATCTTGCACGGCCGGCCGGCCTTGCCACAGCCCTGCCGCGCCTTGTTAGCCTGGCCCGACGGTTCCGGCCTGATGTCATTCAGGGCTGGATGTATCACGGCGACATCGCATCGACGTTGGTGCATTGGGCCACGCCCGGGCGCCGGGGGCGTCGCCTGATGTGGGGCATCCGCTGCTCCGATATGGACCTTGAACGCCATGCTTGGCTGATTCGCACCGAGGCGCTGCTCTCGCGTTCGCCCGATATCGTTGTTGCCAATTCGACGGCCGGTGCCGATGCGCACCTCGAGCACAATTACCGGCCGCGCCGCCTGGAGGTCATCGCCAACGGCGTCGATACGAGGCGTTTTCTCCCGGATGCCGTGCAGCGTGACGCGTGGCGCACAAAGCTCGATATTCCGTCCGGACGGCGGGTGGCGATCAATGTCGCGCGCGTTGACCCGATGAAAGACCATGCCGGCCTGATTGAGGCCGCCAGGCAGTTACACGACTTACAGCTTCTGTTGGTCGGCGCCGGGACCGAGGCGTTGGACCTGCCCGCCAATGTCAGAGCCCTTGGTGTGCGTGACGACGTGCCGGCGTTGCTGAACGCCGCCGATATCATCGTCTCCGGTTCGGCGTTCGGTGAGGGGTTTTCCAACGCGCTCGCCGAGGGTATGAGCACCGGCCTCGTGCCTGTCGCCACCGATGTGGGCGATGCCCGTCTGATTGCCGGTGAGGTCGGAACTATTGTACCGCCGGGTGACGCGAGCGCGTTGCGTGACGGGCTGGGTGCGCTGCTTGCACTGTCCGACGATGCCATGGTTGAGCGTGGTGCGGCTGCGCGAATGCGCATTGCCGGCGAGTTCGGGCTCGACCGTATGATCGACCGCTTTGCCGCGCTCTATGACACTCCCACCGACGTGGCCCCGTCCGCGTCCGACCCAACTCCACAACATATTTGAGGGGCCCAAATGAACTCCGACGACATCGTGAACTTCACCGGCAAGACCGTTCTGGTCACCGGTGGCGACGGGTTCATTGGGTCGCATCTCGTCGAAGCGCTGGTGCGCGACGGTGCCCAAGTCACTGCAATGGCGCAGTACAACCCGTTCGGTGATATCGGCTGGCTTGACGATTTCGACGAAGCGGTCGCGGCCGAGATCGAGATTCTGCGCGGGAATGTGTGCGACCCAGCCTTCATGCACCGCGCCGTGGCGGGAAAGACGATTGTCTTTCACCTGGCTGCACTGATTGCCATTCCCTATTCCTATGAGGCGCCGGCATCCTATGTCGACACCAACGTCACTGGGACTCTGAATGTGCTCGAGGCTTGCCGCGACCATGGTGTCGAGCGTGTTGTTCACACCTCGACGAGCGAGGTCTACGGCACGGCGCTGGTTACGCCGATATCCGAGAGCCACCCGCTGCAGGGTCAGTCGCCCTATTCGGCGAGCAAGATTGGCGCGGACATGATGGCCGAAGCCTTTGCCCGCTCGTTCGATCTGCCAGTGGCTATCCTGCGCCCATTCAACACCTATGGGCCACGCCAGAGCGAACGCGCGGTGATCCCGACCGTCATACGCCAGGCGCTCGATCCGAACTGCGAAGCGATTCGGATCGGTGATGTCACGCCGACGCGCGACTTCAACTATGTTGGCGACACGGTCGATGCGTTCCGCGCGGTCGGCACGTCTGCGGCCATCGACTATGGTCGGCCCTACAATTCCGGGACCGGTGTGATGGTTTCGGTCGGAGAGATGATCGAGCGCGTGCGCGACATCACCGGCACCAACAAGCCGGTGGAAAGCGAGGCCCAGCGCCTCCGGCCGGAGAATTCCGAGGTCCGCGCCCTGATTGCCGATCCGGCACGCCTCAACACGGCAACGGGCTGGAGGCCGGCGACAGACCTCGACGCCGGGCTCAAGGAAACCGTTGCCTGGTGGCAGCAGCGGATCGCTGACAATCGCGTGCGGCGTGATTCCGGTTATCTGGTCTGACTAGCGGTCTGTATCGGGGTCGTTCAGGCTGGCCTCGATCAGCGTGTCCGGGCTCTGCTTCAGCTGTTCGAATATCCGCGCCACATACTCGCCCATCAGGCCGAGCAAAAGGCTGTTGAGGCCGCTGAAAAACAACACCATCACGACCAGTGTCGCGAAGCCGGCAGGCCAGTCCACGCCGAAAATGATCCGTGCCGACAGGTAGACCAGGCCAGCAAGAAACGAACCCGCCATGGTGCCGATACCAAGATAGGTGGCCAGGCGCAGGGGCTTGGCGGAATGGCTGGTGATGCCATCAATCGCGAGCCGAACCAGGCTCCAGAGCTGGAACTTTGTGTCGCCGGCTTGCCGCGCGGAGCGATCGTAGGGGATGCCGGTTTGAGTGAACCCAATCGCTGCGATGCGACCGCGAATATAGGGATGAACGTCCCCGTCGGCCCGCAGCACCTCGATGACCTGGCGGTCGATGAGCCGGAAATCGCCAGCATCGCGCGGCAACGGATCTTCCGATAGCGCATCGATGAGCCAATAGAAGGCGCGCCGAGCCGACGTGACCATCCCGCCTTCCTTACGGCTGCGACGGATGCCGTAGACCACCTTCGATCCCGCCTCCCAGTGACCCAGGAACTCCGGTATCAGCTCGGGTGGGTCCTGCAGGTCGCCATCCAGCTGGATAGCGGCCGCGCCGCGCGCTTTCAGGTAGCCGGTGCGGATCGATTTCTGGTAGCCGAAATTCTTTGAAAAGCGATAGGCTTGAACATCCGGCCGTTGCGCGGCCAGGGCCTCCAGCTTTTGCCACGTCGAATCGTCGGAATGGTTGTCGGTGAACACCAGCTCGTATGCGTAGCGGTCTGCGACCTGCGTCATCACAGCGTCCACGCGTTCGACAAGCGGGCCGAGATTGTCTTCCTCGTTAAGGACCGGGACCACCAGTGATATCAGCGGCCGGGTCTCGGTTGACTCACTCATGACGACGCCTCCGGATCGGCAGACAGCAGGGTCTGTAGGCCTTGCGCAAGCGACACGGCCGGATCCCAGCCGGGCAAGCGCGGCCCTGTACCCAAAGGTACCATGATCTGATTGCCTGGGTACGGTCTGGCGCCGAATTCCACCGCAGGTGCATGGCCGGCAATCGTCGCAATTTTCTCCACGAGAGCTTTGAGGGAGACCCGTTCTCCGCTGTCGAGCCGATACCGGCCCGCGTCGATGCTGCCAGCGCGCAGCCCTTCTGCCGCGATGACGAAGCCTCGCACAACATCATCCTGATAGACCAAATCCAGTAACTGATCGCCCGGAGACATGGCGAGCGGGCTGGACTGCTTCGACAGGGCGCTTTCGACCAGGGTCGGTATAAGTTTGCCGCGTGGATCGCGGGGTCCATAGACGTCGTAGAGCAGAAGGCTGCAGCACGGCACGCCGCGATGCTGCGAATAAAAGGGCAGGAAGGCTTCGAACGCGTGCTTGCTTGCGGCGTAGAGGCTGTTCGGAGCTCCCTCGCCACGTTCCCCATGGGCCCAGTAGGTGCCGGCTGCCACCAACACGGAAGACGCTGATTGCCGATCCGCATTGATCCGGGCAATTCCTTCAAGCAGTTCCACGCCCAGGGCGATATTGGATGCAAGAAGGGGCCGGATGTCGCTCGCCGTGTGGCTCGGCTGGATGCGCGATGCAAGATGGAAGACACAGTCCGGCTGGACGGCCTCGACCAGCGCGACCGCGGCACCGCCTTCGGACTCATCGATCCGGTGGCATGTGATGTCTTGCACGGCCGCACCCAAATGTGCCGGGTCGGACGAGGCCCGCAACAACGTATGCACCTCCCATTTTGCCGAATGGAGATGGCGTGCAAGCGCGGTTCCGATATAGCCCGTGGCTCCGGTGATCAGCGCGCGCATGGCAGGTCTATTCGATGGCGCGGCTCATGCGAGCCTCAATGGTTTTTGCGTAGATAGTCGACGATGCTGTCGGTGACGTAGGCAATCTGGTCACTGCTGATTCCCGGCCAGCAGCCCAGCCAGAAACTGTCGTTCATGATCTTGTCTGTGTTGGTCAGGTCGCCGAACACCCGATACTCGACCCCCTCGAAGGCCGGCTGATAGATGATATTGCCGCTGAACAGCAGCCGCGACCCGATCCGCATATCTTCCAGGTGTGACAGGAGATCGCGGCGGTCCAGCGGGCTGTCGTCGCGAATGGTCAGGAAAAAGCCGAACCAGGACGGCTCAGAATTCGGTGTTGCCTCCGGCAGGATGAAGTGCTCGTCGAGGCCAGCGTCCCGGAACGCCCTCATATATCCGGCTACGTTGGCGTTGCGCGCGGCAATAAAGTCATCGACCTTGTCCAACTGGCTTACCCCGATGGCCGCCTGCATGTCGGTTGGCTTCAGGTTGTAGCCGAGGTGCGAATAGACGAACTTGTGATCATAGCCGTAGGGCATATCGCCGAGTTGCCACTCATAGCGCTTGCCGCAGGTATTGTCCTTTCCCGGCAGACACCAGCAATCCCGGCCCCAGTCCCGGAACGAGTTGACCAGAAGATTGTTGGACTTCTTCCTAGTCAGGACGGCTCCGCCCTCACCCATGGTGATGTGATGGGCAGGATAGAAACTTAGCGTGGCGGCATCGCCGAAGGTGCCGATCGGTTTGTCTTCGTAGCGCGCGCCGAACGCATCACAGCAATCCTCAATCACGTAAAGATTGTGGCGTTCGGCCACCTCCATCACGGTCTTCAGGTCGAAGGGATTGCCGAGCGTATGTGCGATCATAATCGCGGCGGTCTTGTCGGTGACGGCATCTTCGAGCCGGTCAGCAAGGACATTCCCCGTGGCGAGGTCGACATCCACGAAGACCGGCACGCAGCGATTTTGCACAATCGGGGCAATGGTGGTTGGGAAACCGGCGGCGACAGACAGGACTTCGCTGCCTTCGGCAATCCGTCGTTCGCCCAGCTTGTGCGAAGTAAAGGCAGAGAACGCCAGAAGATTCGCTGCAGATCCCGAAACTGTCAGGCTCGCATGGCGCAATCCGAACTTCCGTGCCAGGCGCCGTTCGAATGTCTCGGTGAATCGCCCGGCCGTTAGCCACATGTCCAGTGATGCATCGACGAGATTCACAAGATCGTCGGCGTCCATCGTCTTGCCGGAGGAGGCTATGTAGCTTCGGCCGGGTTCAAACTTCGGTTGATTGCGACTTTCGTAATAGGTCCGGCAGGCATCCAGAATGGCTTGGCGGCTTGGGTCGGTCATGGTGTCGGTCCAGAAAATAGGGTCGTAAATCGTCAGGCTTGCCGTTAACCCGGCGGAGTTCACCCCCGTGGGTTTTCTAACGCACCACGCCGCTCTGGGGCCAGTCCAAACTTGTCACGCAGGCGGCGTCTTCGGCGTTGTTGCGCGTCGAAATACATGCATTCTCAACAGGATATAAAAACTGACGGCGAAGAAGACCATCCCGGAGGGCTGCGCCAGGTAGCCGTTCACCCCGAGGCCGTCGACGAGCACGGCAACCACGGCGAGATTGATCGCGTAGCAGATCGCGAAGGCGACGAGGAACCGCACCGCTGCGCCGGATACCGCGCCATCATGGCCGAATGTGTAGGTGCGATTCAGGAAGAAACTCAGGATCAGGCCGACACCGTAGCCCGCGGCATTGGACCAATAATCACCGGTGCTGAAGATCGCCTTGAGGGCATAAATCACCAGCAAGGTTGTCAGCGTGTTGACGATGCCGACGACCGAATAGCGGCTGACTTGTCTTTTTAGGTCCTGGGCCATTGCAATGGATTACCCCGGTGCTTGCGCCGTGACGTGAAATTCGTCGATGGCCCGACGCGCTTCCCAAATGTGCGGCATTCGGATAGGAAGTCAAGCTAACCGACTGTGCTCTGATCGGTCGGAAATCTGCCGAGGTTCCACCAATGACGGCGTCATCCGCTATCTTCAGGGACTCGCTGCTATGGCCGATGCTTGGCGCAGCCGCGGTGCTGAAAGTGGTGCTGGTCCTCTGGCTCGGACCCGTCTTCTTTCCCGACAGCAGCGGCTACAGCTACATCGCCGAACGGATGCTGGCCGACGGAAGCTGGCTGACCGAACGCGGCGATGCGGTGGATACGAACATGGTGTTCCGGACCATCGGCTACCCGTTGGTCATCATGCCCATGATGGTGGTCTTCGGCACGGCCTGGGCGAGTGCGACCGCGATCCTGCAGAGTCTCGTGAGCGTGGCGGCGCTAATTCCGGTGCTGCGTGTCACGGAAACGGTGACGAACCGTGCATGGGCCGGACGGCTTGTCCTAGTGCTCTACACAATGTCGGGGTCGCTGCTTTATGACCAGGCGATCCTGACCGATAGCCTGAATGCGTCGATCTTCATTCTCGTGGCGTTCACGATAATTGGCTGGGGATGTGGCCTGTGGCGGCTCGGGCTTTGGCGCATTCTTGGTCTTGGGGTCGCTTATGGGCTCGGCATCTGGATGCGCGAAGCCGGACTGTATCTGGCGGTGATACCGCTGGGCCTGATTCTGGTTGCTGCACTTCGCCGTCGGGTCATGTTCGGAGAGAACGCGCTGCGCCTCATCGTGACGCGCGCCAGCGTATTTGTCCTCGCGATCGCCATTCTGTCTGGCACCTATATGAGTTGGAACCAGTATCGACTGGACGAGGCCTTTATTGGTGGTACGGGTCACATCAATTGGCTACAGGCGCCGGTCTACGGATATATCCGGGGTTACGGCGACCCGTTCACCGGCGACGGCGTCGTCGATACAGCGGTCCGCCAGACCAGCAACGACAGGTTTGCCGGCATGCACCAGCTGCATGCCGTCTTCGCCGTTCTGAATACGCTGCGCAAGCGCGACGGACTGACCGACCGGGAGATGGCCCGATTGGCAAAGGAGAAGTGGCGGCAAACCCTGGAGGACCACCCTGGTCTCATGCTTCGCAACACGTTGCGCAATCTGGCGCCTGAAAAGATGGCGTTCCTGATCGCCCACCCGCTTTTCAATGCCAACGAGTATTTCCAACTGGGGCCGGGCCAAGGGGAACGTCTGATCGCCGGAAGCAGTGGGCAGATCAAGAACTTGCGCAAGGATTTTTCGGTCGGAGGAGCGCTTGTGCTGGGCGCCGATATGGGCCTGCGCGCAATCAGCCTGGTGCTGTTCGTTGTGTTCGTATTGGGGCCACCGATCTGGTTTGCGCGAAGGGGCAAGGCGGGAAATGTGTGGCTGGGCCCGGCGCTGATCGCCCTTCAATGCTGGGCTGGGTACCTCGTCTTTTCACTGTCCTATGCGCTGGTCTATACGGAACTCCGGTACTTCATGCCGATTATCCCGTTGGCTCAGGTGGCACTGGTTGCAACCCTCGTGGCGATCATCAACGCGTTGCGATCGCAAAGAGGATCGTCTTCTGATCCGGGCTCCGAAGCCAGGCCGCTGTGACAGCCGAAAAATCGAGCCTATGGATTCACAATGTCAGTTTGCTGGCGCAAGCGCCGTCAGGGGCATTTTGACCCGTACCTGCCGCCCGAGAAGTTCGAGCAACAGGAATGCGCGGTGCTGGTCCGATGGAGCATCGAATATGCCAACCTGGTCGGCCATCGTGCCATCTGTGATCCGCACTTTATCGCCGGGTTTCAGGCCGGCGCGCTCACCCAGGACCACATAGCCCCTTTCGTCCTCGTGTCTGCGAATATCGCCGATGATTTGGTCGGGGACCGGTGCGGGCACGCCGCTGTGACAGATGAGCTCGCTGACGCCGATCGTGGAATTGAGTGCGCGCCAACGGGCGTGCTCCGGATCCATGCCGACGAACAGGTAGCCGGGAAAGAGCGGTTTCTGCACCGTGTCCGTCTTGCGTGCGTGCCGCCGGCGCTTGAGGTAGCGCGGCAGATAGGCATCAAAGCCCTGACGCATGATGTGGGCCAACGCCTTGAATTCGCCATTGGGTTGGGTTCGCACCACGAACCAGCGTTGGTCGCTGTTCATCCGTCCATCGCCTCGTTGCCGAAAGTGCTGATGCGCAGCAGCGCGGGCACCAGTACCCGTTCCGCCGGGAATCTCTGTATCAGTTCGTCGTATTGCGCCTGCGGATCGGCCAGGGTGGTGAACAGCAGAGCATCGATGTCGCCCGCCGCCTCGAGTGTGCTGAACACCGGGAGATTCGCGACGCTCGCGGGTCCCTGGTCGGGAGCGATGATCGCAACGATCTCGACTTCGGCTGCATCGCACAGGGAAGCAACCTCGGCCAGCTCGCTCACGCCATACAGCGCCACGCGCCGCCAGCCGCGTTGCCGGGCCAGCTGCAGCGCCTCGGTGCACTGGGTCCGGGCGTTTCGGAAGAAGCGGAAGGAGTCAGACAGATACTCGGCCGTCAGCCGGCTCTTCTCGGCAAAACCTTGCGGGGTCAGGTAGTAGGCGTAGCGGTTGGCCGGTGCCTGACTGACCTTGATCAGGCCCTTCTTGGCGCAGCGCTTGAGATAGGCGTTCGCCAGCCCGAGCGCGATGCCCAGATCCTGTGCGACGGAGCGCTGGGTGATCCGTTCGTTCTCGTGCACGGCATTCAGGATGCCGAGCGTAATCTCGGCATCGTCTGCCTTCGGCGAGTTAGGTATGCGTTCAGCGTCGGTCATATCAGCATGTTCACTTTTTGAACATACGGCGTTCAAGGGGTGAACGTCAAGTGATTCAATGTATTAGCAGAAATTGGGCCCGGAACGCCGAACTGATATGCGGTGGCGGATGGGAGAACTGGGGCGGGGTTTCGAGGATGGTCAGTCCGTCGTACCAGCCCATGCGCTCGGACGCCGTGGTCACGTTGGAATCCTTGCCGATCGACCACAGCATCGCCAAGGGCCGCGCGCATGCGTAGGCCTCGCGCAGGATTTAGATGCTCCGGGATTCGAGACTGTCGAGACGATTAAATTCACATATATTATTTGTTGTAACAAAAATATTACTATTTTTTCAAGGTAAATTGTGTAGTCCAGTCGCAATCCCAAAGCAAGTGTATCGGCGAACAATACTGGCCAACGTCGCTCAAGGCTGGATTTTCGACCAGTTGCGGCAATCATTGTGCAGATGCAAGCAGAATTGTCCTGCATTCAAAAAAAACTCTACCGATCCATCACACTTGGCATTATGCCCCTGTCCGCGTTATGAGCCACGCGCGTTAGCGCGTTCAAGCAGCCGCCACCGGAGCCGTTCGTCATGTCCTCCTCAACACGTATCTCCGTTGTCGGTCTCGGATATGTTGGTCTGCCTCTGGCGATACATCTTGCCCGGCATTTCGATGTCACCGGATATGACATCGATTCCGGGCGGATTGCCGAACTGCGAGAGCATCGGGACCGCACGGACGAGGTGGCGTCGGACGATCTTCGGGACACGAGCCTGAACCTGACCGATCTCGAGGAGTCGTTGGCGGGGACGGACATCTTTATCGTCACGGTTCCCACTCCGGTCTCTGAGGATAAGAAACCCGATCTCGGGGCCGTGCGCGGCGCCAGTGAAATCGTGGCACGCAATCTGTCCGAGGGGAACATTGTCGTCTACGAATCGACCGTATATCCCGGCGTAACGGAGGATGTTTGTGGGCCGATTCTGGCAGCCGGGTCGGGATTGGTTTGTGGCGAAGGTTTCTTTCTCGGTTACTCGCCCGAGCGCATCAATCCCGGGGACCGCGAACACACCGTTGACAGGATTACCAAGGTGGTGGCCGGTCAGACACCAGATGTGACCTCCCGTTTGGCGGAAATCTATGGCGCGGTGAACAATGGTGATGTTTTCCAGGCGCGCGATATCCGCACGGCCGAGGCGGCCAAGGTGATCGAGAATGCTCAGCGCGACATCAACATCGCTTTCGTCAATGAAGTTGCCGTGATCTTGAACGGTATGGGGCTTGATGTTCTCGATGTTCTCGAGGCCGCCAACACGAAATGGAACTTCCTGCCGTTTCAGCCGGGACTGGTCGGGGGCCATTGTATCGGTGTCGATCCCTTCTACCTGGCCCATGCTGCACAGGCAGTTGGGCACAATCCAGAAGTTGTCCTGGCGGGCCGTCGAATCAACGATGACATGGGCCCCTTTATCGCTGGTGAGATTGCGTCGCGGCTGAACGGCACGCCGGCACGGATTCTGATCCTCGGATTGACCTTCAAGGAGAATGTGCCGGACCTGCGGAACTCGCGGGTTGTCGATATCGTCGAGGCCCTGCGCACGATGGGGCATCAGGTCGACGTGCACGACCCCCATGCAGATGCGGACGAAGCCCGTGCGCTCTTCGAGATCGACCTCTTGCCCACACTCCAGGATGTTGCCAGCTACGACAGTGTCGTGGGCGCGGTGCGCCACCGCGAATATGAGACTCTGCAGGGTGTTGATCTCGCCCGGCTGCTTGCTTCAGATGGCTTGTTGGCCGACGTGAAGGGTACGTGGAGGCAGGTGGATTTGCCCGCTGGTGTCAGACGCTGGCAGCTTTAGGGCTGTCCGGCGGAACTAGAAAAAAATCGAGGCGAACTCGTCGTTAGCGCGCCGGTAGTCTTCGAGCTGGCCGATATCCCCCCAGTATTCCTCGACCGGATAGGCAAGGGTGTTCAGTCTCGCCATGC
The DNA here is from genome assembly GCA_002727315.1 of Alphaproteobacteria bacterium. Classification (GTDB taxonomy): domain Bacteria; phylum Pseudomonadota; class Alphaproteobacteria; order UBA6615; family UBA6615; genus UBA8079. The sequence continues at coordinate 21,822 of PBWR01000007.1, read as the reverse complement.
GGCAGGCCTCGAACAGGTCCGGCATGTCGAAGACGCGGTCTTCGGGTAGCAATTCCAGGGCGTCAGGTCCCAGCACGTAGATTCCGGTATTGATGAACTGACGGGTCACGGGCGATGACGTCGATTGCGTCCAGAGTCTCGGCCTCGAAATTGTCGAGCTAGCCCCGCGAGCCGCGGGAATCAAATTCCACGAAGGCACGGACGTCCTCGCCTTCCGTGATCAGACGTTCGACCAGATGGGAGCTGATGAAACCGCCGGCGCCGGTAACCAGAACTTTTGACAACGCGTCCTCGCACATGCGTGGCCGGTGAGTGGCGAGTTGTGCACATGCTCTGCCGGGTTGGTTAAGGAAGGGTAAGGATCGGGGGTGTCGACGTGCCCGGTCAGCTCTTCCTTGGCACCCGTTTCAGGGCCCATTTGACCCGCGCAGCGCTCGATCCAGACTCGAGGGCACCGGAGACCACGATCTGTTCGCTGCGGCGCACATCGGCGGGCTCGCCCAGGTAGACGCTCTCGGCCAACGAGACGGTGCCGCCGTCTGCGATCAGGCGCCAGCCAGCGCCGCTGGGCAGGCGAAGCAGGACCGCCGATCCGTTCTGGACGAGTGACGCCTGGACCGACGGATGCAGATGGAAGCGCAGAGCGAAGCCACGCGCGGCGCGGGCATTGCCGGACACACCGGCGCGGGTGAGCACGTCTTCACCGCGAATATCGTCGCCGTCGACCGACATATAGACGCGGCGATCGTGTTCCAGGCCCAGGTTCGGCACGTAGCCGTCATGGTTGGCCGAAATCCAGACATTGCCGTAATCTTCGCTGCGGTCGCAGATCACGGCATCGGGCCGCCGGCCGAAGGTGCCGTCGGACAGGATTTCCGAGGAATTGGTGTCATCGACGATCATGGTCGAATGGGCCGCCGACGCGCGTTGCACACTCGCCCATGGGTCCCGATTGCCTGGACGCGCGCCGCAATTTGTGATCAGACGTTCCTTTCCGATCGAGACTTCGAGGCTGAGCGTTCCGGCATGGGCGTGCGTATCGAGCCCCGCCTGCGGCGGCGTGCCTGTGTCCATCAGAATGACCGTCCGGTTCGCAACGATGCGCTCGAACCCGGTATGGGGCGCGCTCGACGGGGGGCGGCCCCGTGCGTCGGCCTGGGCGAGCAGCATATCGATGAGCCAGTCCTCGCCCTCGCCGCTTCCGTTGAACAATGCCAGCCGGCCGTCATTGTGGCGCAGCATGCGCAGGAAGGGAGCTGCCCGGTCGATCGCGCCGAGCAGGAAGGCTGGGATGTCTTCGCCGGCCGCCAGCAACGCGCTGCGGACATCGACGAGATCACGCAGGACTGTGGCTTGGGTCTCCGGGTTGCGGGAGATGTGCCCGCCATCGGGCAGGATCTGAAGTTCGGCGGCGCGCTCCAGAATTCGCAGGCCCTGACGCGATGACGCATCGTGTCCGGGCAGCGCCAGACCGGCCACGGTGAGACCTTTGGCCGCCCGGATCAGGCCCGCCCCCTCGACGCCGCCCGGCAGCACCCGGGCCAGATGTTTGGTCTGGCGTGCCAGGGTTCCGAGATAGCGGCGGCGGTACTCGTCATCGGCGGACGCGCAGAAGAAATCATGCTGTCCGATCCAGGCGTAAAGGCGGGTCGCCAGCACGTCCGGCCGCCAGGCGATCTCCTGCCAGCGCGACTGGTGTTCGATCCAGTCACCGACCAGGTCGCGCGCCTTGCGCCGGGCCGCATCGCCGCCGACGGCCCGCAGGTCGCGCACCCAGTCGAAACCGTGCAGCTCGGCGAGCCAGGCCTCGCTCATCCCGACTGGCCGCCATGCATGCTTGCCGCCGTGGACGGTCTCGCCCAGGAACGACAGCTCGCCGGCCGAAATCGCAGCGCCGCGCTCGGCATTGCCCGGCCAGGCGTCGGGCGGAACAATGGCCAGGTCCGATGGCGCGCGGCCGATCAGCGTGTAACGGTAGACGGGCGAGGCGTAGAAGAGTTTGCCGACGCCGTAGCGCAGGTCCTGAAAGACGTTGCCGCTCATGGGCCGCTCACGCCCCTCCCCGCATGGCTGCGATATTGTCGGCGTAGGCATCGGCCCCGCCGCGGAATGTCGCGGTTCCGGCCACCAGCACGTTGGCGCCGGCCGCAATCGCGCGCGGCGCGGTCTCCCGATCGATGCCGCCGTCCACCTCGAGATCGATCGGCTGGCCGCCAGCCGCCACATGGGCGTCGATCCGTGTCCGCAGGGCGGCGATCTTGTCGAGCTGACTTTCGATGAAGGCCTGGCCGCCAAACCCGGGATTGACGCTCATCACCAGGATCAGGTCGACCATGTCCATCACGTGGTCGATGGCGTCGATCGGGGTCGCGGGGTTCAACACCACACCGGATTTCTTGCCCATGGCACGGATCGTCTGCAGCGAACGGTGCAGATGCGGGCCGGCCTCGGGATGCAGCGAGATGATGTCGGCGCCCGCATCCGCGAAGGGCTCGAGCATGTAGTCGACCGGGCTGATCATCAGATGGACGTCGAACGGCAGATCGCAGTGGGACCGCAGCGCTTTGACGACGCCGGGTCCGATAGTGAGATTGGGCACGAAATGCCCGTCCATGACGTCGACATGAATCCAGTCGGCGCCGGCTTCGGCGACGGCGTGCACTTCCTCGCCCAACCTCGCGAAATCGGCCGCCAGGATCGAGGGTGCGATGCGGACAGGGGACGATTGAGCCATGGGTTCTGGTACCCGATTTCCCGGCTGCGTCGCAAGCAGAGGCGTACGGTTGCGCGCGATCAGTTTCGGATGAGGCGCGCGGCGAAGAATCCGTCCATGCCGCCGCGCTCCGACCAGTGGCACGGCAGCGTCCGCAGCGTGCCTGCCGGCGTGATCGCCGCAGGGTCCAGGCCATCCAGTTCGGGCCAGTCGTCACGGGACATGGGGTCGAGCGTGACTGGAGCGCCGGATGCGAGCAGCGCGTCGATGCGCGACGTGCCCTCTTCCGGCTCTAGGGAACAGACCGCATAGATGATGGTGCCGCCGGGCCGTACCATGTTGACCGCGGCCAACAGCAGGCGGTCCTGCAGGGCCGTCGCGTTGGTGATATCGGCCTCATGCCGACGCCGCGGAATGTCGGGGTGCCGGCGGATGGTGCCGGTGGCGGTGCATGGCGCGTCGAGCAGGACGGCATCGACCGGGTCTGCAGGCCGCCACTGGGTGGCATCGGCGCCGACGATCTCTGCCGGTAGTCCTGTGCGCGCCAGATTCTCCTGCAGCTGGGCGAGCCGGCCATTGGAAATGTCGACCGCCGTGACGTTCGGTCCGCGATCGGCCAGTTGCATGGTCTTACCGCCCGGCGCCGCGCACAGGTCAATTACCTGTGCATCGGCGTCGTCGCGCAACATCTTGGCGGGCAGCGACGCGGCGGCATCCTGGACCCACCACAGCCCGTCGTCGAACCCGGCAAACTCAGACACGCGACCGCCGGTGCGCCGTCGCAGGGAACCGCCGGGCAATATCTCCGCGTCGAGCTTGCCTGCCCATTCGGCCGGATCCGCGCGTGCGGACAGGGTGATATCCAGGGGCGCCTCGTTCAGATGTGCATCGGTGATGGCCCGGGCGGTCTGCTCGCCATAGATCTCGCGCCAGCGCTGCAATAGCCAGTTGGGTGTGTTGCGTTCACCCGCTGATTCCTCATCCTCAGCGGCGGCCGGAGATTCCCGGCCGATCCGGCGCAGGACCGCGTTGACGAGGCCCTTGAAGGCGCCCCGGCGATAGGATTTGGCCAACCGGACCGCGCTGTCGACGGCGGCGTGGGGCGGGGTCTCGAGGAACATCAGCTCGGCGGTGCCAGCCCGCAAAATGTTGCGCACCCGTGCGTGGCGTCCGGCCAGGGGCCGGTCGAGGCAGTCCGCGATACGCCGGTCGATCTCGCCCAGCCGCCGGAGAACCGTGGCGACGATCCGCCGGGTCTGGGCGCGGTCGTGGGGGTCGAGCTGGGACATTGCTCGATGCTCGGCCAACGCGGTATCGAGCGGCTTGCCGTCGTCCAGGACGGCGTCGAGTATCTGACAGGCAATGGAACGTGCGTCGGGCATGGCGCTTTATGCCCCAAAAAGAGAAAGGCCGCAGCCGGTCACCACCAAAATCGGGGACCCGCTGCGGCCATTTTTGACGTGGTGGCTGAAATTAGGCCGCGGTCTTGTCCTTGCGGATATAGGCTTGGGCGCAATGTTCCGCGCAATAGGGCCGCCCGGGGACCGTGTCAGACTCGCAGAAGCGGAAATCCTCATCGCCCGGATCACCGATCGGCCATAGGCAGTCCTTGACGTCCCCGCCGCGCCGCGCGAGCGGCGGCAGGGGGGCTTCGTCGGCCCGGCTGCCACCCTCGGGCACCACCTTCTCGCCGCCGATTTCCTCATCGGCCATGGTCCCGCGAAGCGCCTTGGCCTCAAGCGCCCGGTCGATCGCCCGGTTGCGCCGCCGAGATCCGCTGCCGTTGCCGCGGATCGGGCTCGGACGGCTTTCCAGCCCGAGACGATGGGCCTTACCGATCACCGCGTTGCGCGTCACTCCGCCCAATTGCACCGCAATCTGGCTCGCACTAAGCCCCTTGGCCCAAAGATCGCGCAGAACCGTTACCCGTTCGTCAGTCCACGACATGTCCGTATCCCGTTTGTTTTATTGCCCCGAAGGCCAGTGAACCCAGCCTTGATCCTGGCCCCGAGCCTAGATCATGCGGGAATATGGGGGCAAGCCCACAAAATAGAGTATGAGATACAATATGTGGACAATCTATCCACCGTTTCGCCAGATTTTGGGGGTTTTTCGTCATTTTCGCGCCCAAGGACTGTCGTTATCGGGGTTTGGCCAAGACCAGGGGCCGGACACCGATTGTGTGTCGAGGGACCCAGAAGGTTCAATGTTTCCAGACATTTGCCGTAGACGCGCCACCCGGTTCGCGGTGTTCGGGTGGGTCGAGAACAGGCTGTCATGCTTGTGGGCGTGCAAAGGGTTGACGATGAACATGTGCGCGGTGGCCGGATTGTGTCGGCGGCCTGGTTGGCGGTCCGGCTGGCGCCGGCCTCGAGTTTCTCCAGCGCGTCGGCCAACCAGTCGGGATGGCCGCAAATTTCCGCGCCTTCCCGGTCGGCCTGATACTCGCGGGTCCGGCTGATCGCCATCTGCACCAGCATGGCGGCGAGCGGCGCCAGGATCATCATCGCCAGCGTACCGACGAGGCCGAACGGGCTGTTGCGGTTGCCCCCGAAGAACAGCGCGAAATTGGCCAGCATCGACAATGCACCGGCGAAGGTCGCGGTGATGGTCATGATCAGCGTGTCGCGGTTTTTCACATGCGCCAGCTCGTGGGCCATGACGCCGGCGACCTCGCGCTCGTTCATCATCTGCAACAGGCCGGACGTCGCGGCCACCGCGGCGTTCTGCGGCCCCCGGCCGGTCGCGAAGGCGTTGGGCTGGTGGTTGTCGATGATATAGACCCGGGGCAAGGGCAGGCCATCGCGATCTGCAAGTTGCGCCACGATCCGGTACAGCGGGTGGGTCGGATCGTTCAGTTCCCGGGCCCGGTAGTAACGCAGCACCGCGCTGCCGGAATTCCACCACGCGAAAATATTCATTACGGCGGCGACTACCAATGCGATCAACATGCCACCGGTGCCCGCCAGCAGGAGTCCGCCACCCATGAAGATGGCCGTCAGAGCGGCGAGGAGGAGTGCGGTGCGAAAGTAATTCGACATGACCTATCTGTCCGTTCTCAAATCCAGGCTCAGGCCTGCCTCGCCGCGGTCGGCATTTCCTTGGCAAACGGCGGCCGATCGTCCATATCAATTGCATGACCTACACCGCGCCCAAGGACAACACACCGCAGTACCGCGCCCGAATTCCCGGCGGAGGGAGTGCAGCACCCAAATCCGCCGAAAATGCGGCGGATTCAGCGACCAGCGCCGAGGCTTCGGAAGCCGGTGCGGCCGCTGATGTGAAAGCCGACGTCCCGAAAGAAACCGGGGGGCCCAAGGGCCCGGAGCCGACCCGGTTCGGCGACTGGGAGCGTGACGGACGCTGCGTCGATTTCTGACACGGCCCTGATCCCATTCATATCGGTACGCGGCGTGATTTTCTCAATATGGCGGTCCGAGACGTGACGCCCGATACCGGAGGCCTTCCGGCGTCGGGCGCGGTCGTCATCGTCGATTTCGAATACACGAGCTGGGACGGCGCGCGCGAACGCGGCTGGCCGGGCCCCGACGAGTTCAAGGAAGTCGTCCCGATCGGGGCGGTGCGCGTGGACGCTGCACACGGCTTCGCATAGATGGCGAGCTTTTCGATGCTCGTGCGGCTAATCCTGAATCCGGTTCTTTTGGACTATTTCGTTGTCTTCACGGGCATCACCAAGGATGCGATCGAACGGGACGGTGCCGAGCTCGACGATGCCCTGGCCGCATTCGCGACGTTCGTCGGCGACCTGACCATTCTCTCCCACGGGCCCGACGATGTGGTGGTCGCGCCCACGATGCGCTGGAGGACTCACGCGCGCTCGCGCGGGTGCTTGGGCATCTGCGGACGGACGGGCGGGTCTGGCCCTTCGGAATCTCCGCCACCACGTCAAGCATTCGGCCCTGGGGACCGAACTCGCCGAGGGCCGCGCCGATCTGTTCGGCATTGGAATCCCGGAAATCGATGAAGTCCTGGTGGGTGTCCCAGCGCATTTAGTTGAGGACGGTGCCCGTCGCTTTTTCCACATGCAGTGTCGCGCCGTGGAACTTGGGGTGGGGCGCGACGAGGGAGCCGGTGAGCGCCTTGAGCGCGCCAACGCATGCATCGACCCGGTCCGGGCCGACGGCGAACTCGACCATCACGATCTGCATTTGAACAACCTTTGTCGGTGCGGGTTAGCGGTTCTGCCGGTTCTCGACCAGATCGTCGACCACGGCCGGATCGGCGAGGGTCGAGGTATCGCCCAGCTGGTCCGGCGCGTTCTCCGCGATCTTGCGCAGGATACGACGCATGATCTTGCCCGACCGGGTCTTCGGCAGGGCCGGCGCCCATTGCAGCAGGTCCGGTGTGGCGATCGGCCCGATCTCCTTGCGCACGAACTTGATCAGCTCGTCATGCAGCTCCTCGGTCGATTCCACGCCCGCCTTCAAGGTGACATAGGCATAGATCCCCTGCCCCTTGATGTCGTGGGGATATCCGACGACCGCGGCCTCGGCGACATCGTCATGCTCAACCAGCGCGCTCTCGACCTCCGCCGTGCCCATGCGGTGGCCCGAGACGTTGATCACGTCGTCGACACGCCCGGTGATCCAGTAATAGCCGTCTTCGTCGCGCCGGCAGCCGTCGCCGGTGAAGTACTTGCCCGGATAGGTCTTGAAGTAGGTCTCGATGAACCGCTCATGGTCGCCATAGACCGTGCGCATCTGGCCGGGCCAGCTGCCGGTCATGCACAGATTGCCCTCGCACGCGCCTTCCAGCTCGTTGCCATCGGCATCGACGATCATCGGCTTGATGCCGAAGAACGGCAGGGTGGCGGAGCCCGGCTTCAGCATGGTCGCACCGGGTAGCGGCGTCAGCAGGATGCCGCCGGTCTCCGTCTGCCACCAGGTGTCGACGATGGGGCAGCGGTTCTCGCCCACCACCTCGTGATACCAGTGCCAGGCCTCCGGATTGATCGGCTCACCGACGGTGCCGAGCAAACGGATCGATTGGCGCGAGGTCTTCTTCACCGGGTCGTCGCCCTCGCGCATCAGCGCGCGAATCGCCGTCGGGGCGGTGTAGTAGATGTTCACCTGGTGCTTGTCGCACACCTCCCAGTGGCGGGATGCATCGGGATAATTGGGCAGGCCCTCGAAGATCAGGGTCGTCGCACCGTTGGCCAGCGGGCCGTAGACGATGTAGCTGTGGCCTGTGATCCAGCCGCAATCCGCCGTGCACCAGTAGATGTCGCCATCGTGATAATCGAAGACGTACTGATGGGTCATGGACGCGTAGACCATGTAGCCACCGGTCGTGTGCAGCACGCCCTTCGGCTTACCGGTCGAGCCGGAGGTGTAGAGGATGAACAGCGGGTCCTCCGCGCTCATCTCCTCGGGCGCACAGTCGTTCGCCTGGTCGGCGACAAGCTCGTGATACCAGACGTCCCGGCCCTCGACCCAGTTGATGTCGGCGCCGTTGCGGTTCACCACCACGACATTCTTGACCTGTCCATCGGGGAGCTTGTCGACGGCCTGGTCGACATTGTCCTTGAGCGGAATGGACCGGCCGCCGCGCAGGCCTTCGTCCGAAGTGATGACCAGCGAGGAATCGCAGTCCTCGATGCGCCCGGCGATGGATTCTGGAGAGAAGCCGCCGAACACCACGGAATGGATTGCGCCGATCCGCGCACAGGCGAGCATCGCAATGGCGATCTCGGGAATCATCGGCAGGTAGATGGTGACCCGGTCGCCCTTCTTGACGCCGAGCTCACGCAGCCCGTTGGCGAACTTGCAGACCCGCTCGTAGAGCTCCCGATAGGTGATCTTGGCGTCGTCCTTGGGATCGTCGCCCTCCCAGATGATCGCCACCTGATCGCCGCGCGTGTCCAGATGCCGGTCGAGGCAGTTGACCGATGCATTCAGGACGCCATCGTAGAACCATTTCACATGCAAATCCGCTGCGTCCCAGGAGACATCGCGAATTTTTGTGTAGGGCTTGATCCAGTCGATGCGCTTGCCCTGTTCGGCCCAGAAGGCCTCGGGCTCGTCGATCGATTGCTGGTACATCTCCTGATACTTGGCCTCGTCGGCCCAGGCACGTTTCGCCCACTCGTCAGGAACAGGAAATTTTTCGCGGAACATGGCGCGCGCTCTCCCCGGTGATCATGTTTTCCGGCGATTGCATGCGCCGGGTTTATTGCGGCGCATTATCAGGAAATTGGACCGGCCAGACAACTGCAACCGGGGTGCGCTGTCCCGTTCTTTCTGGTGATTCAGGCGCCAAACAGCACCATTCCGTCCTCGTCCACCATCACCGGCAGTTTCTTCAGCGACCGGCCGACGCACGGCCCCTTCACGCAGTAACCGTCTTCCTTGCGGAACATGGCCCAGTGGGTCGAGCACTGGATCAGCTCGCGGTTCACATCAAGGAAGGTGTCCGGCTTGAGCTCGAGCGGCGTGCCCTGGTGTGGGCAGATGTTCATGTAGCAGTGAAGATCCTCGCCGACAGGGACGAGGAATATCGGAAACACAGCCTCGGGCTTGCTGGGGTAGACCCCCTTCAGCCGGAATCCCTTGCCTGCCTCGCCCACCTCATCGATGTGGCACAGTACCTGGCGGTCGCCACGCATCTCGGGTGTATCGTCATTGTCGCTCATGGTGCGCTCTTTCGGGTTTCGCCCCTGTTGGCCGGGCATATGGCGTTGTATGAAGTGCGGTTGCCGGTGTCACACGCAGGACTCGATCAGTCCTCGGTTCGGAGCGGACGGGCGAGCACCTCGGCGATGGTCGCGTCGACGCCCGCGCCGTCGTGCAGGATGGCGCTGACCGCGGCGCAGATCGGCATTTCGACGCCCAGGGCTGCGGCCCGGGTCAGGACGGCCGGCGCCGTCGTCACACCTTCGGCCACGCTGCGGCGGCCCGACATGACCTGTTCCAGCGTTTCGCCCCGGCCCAGTGCTTCGCCGAGCGAATAGTTGCGCGAGGCGACGGATGTGCAGGTCAGGGTCAGGTCGCCCAGCCCCGACAGTCCCATCAGCGTCCGGGGGTCTGCCCCGAGCGTGGCGGCGAAGCGCGCGATTTCTGCAAGCCCGCGCGCGATCACCGCGGCCCGGGCGTTCTGGCCGAGCCTCCGGCCGTCGACAATCCCGCAGGCAATTGCGATGACGTTCTTGATGGCGCCGCCGACCTCCGCACCGATTACATCGCCTGCCGTGTAGGGACGAAACGATGGTGTGCCGAGCGCCGTCGCCAGCGCGGCGGCGACGTCGGCATCCTCGCTGGCGAGCGTGACCGCCGTCGGCAGGCCGCGTGCAACCTCGGCGGCGAAGGTTGGCCCGGACAGGACGGCGAAGGTACGGCCGGGTGCCGCTTCGCCGGCGACCTCGTTCATCAGCTTGCCGCTGTCCAACTCGATCCCCTTGGAACAGATCACCACCGGGGTGGTCTCGGGCGGCGCGAGCGCCGTCAATGTTGGGCGCAGGAACTGCGCCGGCGTGACCATGAGAATTGCATCCGCGCCTTCCGCGGCGGCGCTCAGGTCGTCGGTTGCGGTGATCGCCAGGTCAAGCGTTATGCCGGGCAGGAAGCCGGTGTTCTCGTGATCCGTGTTGATGGCTGCCACCGTCTCGGCCTCATGGGCATGAAGCACAACGTTGCGCCCGGCGCGCCGGGCAACGGCGGCGAGCGCGGTCCCCCAGGCGCCGGCTCCGATCACGCATATCCGCTGCATCGGCCTAGCTCAGATTGATCGCGACGGGTGTCGCGAACAGCGGCTCCACCTCGATCTTGATGCTTTGCGAGTCGGCAGATGACATGGCCGCAGCTTATTCCGCGGCGGCCAGTTCGGCCAGCGGCCAGCGCGGACGCGGACGGAATTCGAGCCCGTCGGCCTGGCCGGCAAGCAACCGCTCGAGCCCGGCCCAGGCGACCATGGCCGCATTGTCCGTGCACAATGCCGGTGGCGGGGCTACCATCGTTGCCCCGTGCGTGTCGCAGAGCTGCGTCAGTGTGCAGCGCAATGTCTGGTTGGCAGCCACCCCGCCGGCGGCCACCAGGACCGGCGGCGTATCGGGATATGTGGCAGCGAACGCGTCCAGTGCATGGCTGCAACGGTCGGCCACCACGTCGGCAACGGCCGCCTGAAAACCGGCGGCCAGATCCGCGGCATCCTGCGCCGATGGCGTCTGGCCGAGGTCGAGGGCGGCCTGGCGCACGGCCGTCTTCAGGCCCGAGAAGGAAAAATCGCATCCCGCCCGCCCCCTGAGCGGACGCGGCAGGCGGAACCGGCCCGCCTCCCCATCGCGCGCCGCCGCCTCCAGCGCCGGTCCGCCGGGGAAACCAAGCCCGAGCAGCTTTGCGGTCTTGTCGAAGGCTTCGCCGATCGCATCGTCGATGGTCGAGCCGAGCAGCGTATGCCGTCCGATTCCCTCGACGATCAGGAGCTGGCAATGGCCGCCCGACACCAGCAGCAGCAGGTAGGGAAAGGCGACATTGTCCGTCAGGCGCGCCGTCAGGGCGTGGGCCTCAAGATGGTTGACGGCGATCAAGGGCAGGCCGCGTGCGGCGGCAATGGCCTTGGCGGTCATCACCCCGACCATGACGCCGCCGATCAGACCCGGCCCACCGGTCGCGGCAATGCCGTCGATCCCCGTCAGATCTGCCCCGGCCTCGTCGAGAGCCCGGGAAATGATCGAATCCAGATGTTCGAGATGGGCGCGGGCGGCAATTTCCGGCACGACGCCGCCGAAGGGCCGATGATCGTCGAGCTGGCTGAGCACGACGTTGGACACGATGGTGCGGTCGTCGGCCACGATGGCCGCCGCGGTTTCGTCGCAACTGGTCTCGATCCCCAGAACTTTCATAGCCGTCATATAACCCATTTGGCGTTCCCGGTCGCTCGCTGGGGCGGAAATCGTCAGAACCGGATTTGCAATTGCGCCGCATGCGTCTATGACGGGGACATGAACGGCAATGTATTGCGCATCGGCACCCGCGGCAGTCCGCTCGCCCTGTACCAGGCGAACCTGGTCCGCGACCGCCTGGCCGCGGCCCATCAGGAGGCGCCACAGCCAGAGGTCGTGATCATTCGCACGACCGGCGATGCGGTCACCGACCGGCCGCTGGCTGATGTCGGCGGGAAGGGAATGTTCACAAAGGAAATCGATACCGCGTTGCTTGACGGGGCCGTCGATCTTGCGGTGCATTCGGCCAAGGATATGGAAACCTGGTTGCCCGTTGGGATTGCAATCGGTGCCGCGCTGGAGCGCGAGGATCCGCGCGACGTGCTGATTGGCGCTGCCTCGATCGATGCGTTGCCCCGCGGCGGCAAGGTGGGAACCGCCTCCTTGCGTCGCCAGGCCCAGTTGCTGGCCCGGCGACCGGATCTCGAGATCGTCCTGTTTCGCGGCAATGTCGACACGCGATTGCGCAAACTCGCGGCCGGTGAGGCGGATGCAACCCTGCTCGCCCATGCCGGACTGCGCCGGCTCGGCAAGGCGGATGCGGCCGATGCGATCCTGGATATCGATGAAATGCTGCCCGCGGCGGGGCAGGGCGTGATCGCCGTCGCGTGCCGCGCCGGCGACGAAACGGTGACCGACGGCTTGGAGGCCCTGAACGACGCAACCGCGCTGGCCTGCCTGCAGGCCGAGCGGGCGATGCTCGATGCCCTGGACGGGACATGCCGAACGCCCATCGGGGCCCTCGCACGATTGACGGGAGAAGATTTGCGTCTGGCGGGCCTCGCGGCCTGGCCCGATGGGCGCGATCTGGCTCGCATCGAACAGACCGGTACTGCACGCGATCCAGAAACCCTTGGCCGCACCGTCGGAGAGGCGTTGCGTGAGCGCATGGGCTCGGAATTCTTCAAGGATCTCGTCTGACATGCGTGTGCTGGTCACCCGACCGCAGCCGGATACCGGGGACACTGCCGGGAAATTGATCGAACACGGCCATGACCCCGTGCTGGCGCCGTTGCTTGAAATCTCCCCTCAACCGGATGCAACCGTGGATTTAGGAGGGGTGCAGGCCGTTTTGTTCACAAGCGCGAACGCCGCGCGCGCGTTTGCCGCCGCCTCGGCCCGTCGCGACATCGCGGTGTTTGCGGTCGGTGCGTCGACGGCTGCAGCGGCGCAAAAGGAGGGGTTTCAGCGAATCGAGAGCGCAGATGGCGACGTCGAGGCCCTTGCCGCGTCGGTGGGCGGACAGCTTGAGCCGAAAAACGGCCGATTGCTGCATGTTGCGGGCACGGCCGTTGCCGGCGATCTTTCCGCGCGGCTATCGGCCGAGGGGTTCGATATCACTCGGACGGTCCTGTATCGGGCCGAAATGGCGAAAAAGCTGCCGAATAACGTCATTTTGGGCCTGAAACAGGGTGAAATCGACGCAATTACGTTCTTTTCGCCGCGCACGGCTGCCGGATTCGCAGAACTGGCAGCGGCAGCCGGACTGGAAGACGCCTGTCGCGATGTGCATGCGGTTTGTCTGTCGGCCGCCGTTGCGGAGAAATTGGCCGGGATCGGGTTCCTGAGCGTCGGTGTGGCGCGGAAGCCGGATCAGGATCACCTTCTTGCCGCGCTGGATACCATAAGTACATAGGCATACACGTCCGTAAAAATTGCCGTATTTCTCGGGTTTTTATGGATCGACGCGCCGAACCGGCGTATGTACGTGTACGTATGCAAGGAGATAGGCATGGGTGGCGATATCGATCATCCGGCGAGCGCGATAATCGATGCATTCGGCGGCATTCGGCCGATGGCAGGGAAGCTCGATGTGCCCGTCAGCACGGTGCAGGGATGGAAGCAGAGGGATTCCATTCCTTCGGCGCGCATGGAGGCGGTGCGCAGCGCGGCGGCGGACGCCGGTATCACACTGCCCGATCCGTCCGACAAACCCTCCCCATCCGCCCCGATGGAGCAGGCATCGGACGCTGAGACGGCCGCAAGCGCGTCGAAACCGCCCGAGAAACCTGCCGAAGACGACAAACCGCCATCTTATCCGACTGATTCTGCCGCTGGGGCCCCGCCGGCGCGCCGGGGTGGCGGCGGTCTTGCCGTATTGGCGCTCCTGATCTCGCTGGCGGCGGCCGGCTGGATCTGGTGGACGACTGCGGGGCCGGGGGCCGCGGGCGGCGAAAACGGCCGCATATCGGTGCTGGAAGGACGGGTGGCCCGCCTGGGCGACAATCTCGGCGATCCGGGACAGGCGGCGCGCGCGGAGCTGTCGCGCGACCTCGAAGCCCCGCGCGCCCGGATCGAGACGATTGCACCACCGGGTTCAGATGTCGTCCTGGCGCCGTTGCGTGAACAACTGACGCAATTGCGCGCCGAGATTGAGCGGCTAGACGCAAGCCCGCCGGCAGGAGGTGGGGGGCTTTCGGACGCTCGACTCCGGGCGCTGGAAGAGGAGATCCAGAACGCCGTGCAGCTTGCCTCGACCAATATGCAGGCCATGTCTGGCGTGATCCTTGAGTTCGATACCAAGCTCAAGGCTCTTGCCGACCGCCTAGACAAGATCGGACCGCGCCAGGAAGCGTTCGAGGCTGCCCGGAAGCAGGATGGCGCGGCAGCCTCGCAGGCGGTGACGCTGGCGCTTGCTGCGAGCCAACTGCGCCGGGACCTGTTCGGCGGTGCGCCGTTCCGCGCACCTCTTGACCTGGTTCGCTCGGTCGCGGCCAATGATCCCGGCCTGGCCGACGCGGTAGCGACGCTTGCCGGCAGTGCCGATGCCGGCGTGACAACCCTGCCGGCGCTGCTGGCCGGCTTCGCGCAACTGGTGCCCGGCGTGCTCGCCGGCGAAGACGTAACCGCCGAGGGGGATCTGTTGGGCCAGCTTACCCGGCGCGCGCGCGAGATCGTCCGCATCCGCAGGACAGGTGCGGATGTTCCCGGCAACACCACCGAGGCCAGGCTCGCCCGCGCCGAATTCCTTCTGAACGAGGGTGACGTCGATAGGGCGTTGGAAATGCTCGCGACGCTGGCCTCACCGGCGCGTGATGCAATCCAGCCCTGGATCGAGCAAGCCCAGGCCCATGTGGCGGCCCACGGTGCGCTCGCCACGATCGAATCCCGCGCGCTGCAACGCCTGCAGGGCGAAAGCGGCACACAATGATCCGGTTTCTGATCTACACGGCTGAAGTCGCGGTGGTTGTCGTGATTGCGGTTTGGCTGGCGAATCGGCCGGGCGTCGTCTCGCTCGACTGGCAGGGCTGGCGTGTCGAGACGTCGGTCGGGGTGCTTGCCCTGGCGGTGTTCCTGCTGGCCGTTGTGAGTGCGGCGATATACGGATCCTGGCGCTGGCTGTACCGCCGGCCGCGCGAATGGTCGTTGCGGCGCAGGCTCAACCGCCAGGACGCCGGATTGCGCGCCCTTTCGGACGGCCTGGTTGCGATCGCGGCCGGCGACCCCGCGAGCGCCCGCAAGCACACGCGCCGGGCCGGCAGTCTGCTCGGCCATGCACCGATGACATTGCTCCTGGAGGCCCAGTCGGCGCAGATCGCGGGCGACGAGGCCGCGGCGCGGGCCATGTTCGAACGCATGCTGGAGAACCAGGATACCGAGTTCCTCGGCTTGCGCGGGTTGATCACGGATGCGCTGCGTGAGAACGACGATGCGCGCGCGTTGGCCTGTGCCCGGCGCGCCCATGCGCTGAAGCCGCGGACTCCCTGGGTCGTCGATACGCTGGTTTCGCTGCATAGCCGGGCCGGCAACTGGCGTGAAGCCCAGCAGCTCGTTGAGGAATCACAGAAATCCAAGCGCACATCATCCGCGCTGGCCGGCCGCCAGCGGGCCGCATTGCTGACGGAACGGGCCCGCGCGGCAAGCGCGGCGGGGGAGGCCGCCGACGCCTATGCCCAGGCCCGCAAGGCGGCAGAACTGGATCCGTCTCTTGCACCGGCGGCCACGCTTGTCGCCCGCCTCGTCGCGGATGACGGCCGCACGCGCCGCGCCCGCAAGGTAATCGAGCGATCCTGGGTCAGGTCCCCCCATCCCGAACTGCTGGCGGTCTATCTCGACCTCCTGGGCCCCGAGGCCGGTCCACTCGACCGTTACCAGGCTGTCGAGACGATCGTGCGCAGTGCGCCGGACCATCCCGAAAGCCGGCTCGCGCTTGCTCGTGCGGCGCTGGAGGCTGGATTGTGGGGGCCCGCACGCCAACAGCTCGAATCCCTGGAGACCGACCGGCCCACGGTCGAGGTGTTCCGTCTGCGCGCGCGCCTCGCGGACGACGATGCGGAGGACACCACGGCGCCGGCCGAATGGCTGGCCGGCGCGGCAATGGCCGAAGCCGACAGCGCGTGGGTGTGCGGCGATTGCGGCACGGTCGCAGATGAGTGGTCGGCGGTATGCGGCCATTGCGGTGCGTTTGCGACACTGGCTTGGTCACAGCCGCCACGCATTTACCGGACAATCACGGAAGCGCCGCCGCCGGCCCCGGCGGCCGAAAGCACCGCAGAGATCATTCCGGGCGAGGACGAGACCGATCCGTCCCCGGCGGTGCCCCGGGCCTGAGGCTTGCTGTCCGGCTGATGATGTCGTGTCAGGCGTCATCGAACCCGTTCCTTCAGCCGCTGGTTATCCTCGCCATTGAGACAGCTATGCGCAGAGGTGAGCTACTTGGCCTCCGCTGGGAGCATGTCCACCTCGACCAAAGCTTTGTCCATCTGCCCCTGACCAAGAATGGTGACAGCAGGGATGTCCCGTTATCGCCTATGGCACGACAAACCATCGAGGCGCTACCGAAGGGCCTGAGTGGTGTCGTCATACCGGTCCACCCTGAGGCACTGAAGGGCCTTTGGAACAGAGCAACCCGCAGGGCCGACATCACGGATCTTCGGTTCCATGACCTCAGACATGAAGCAACAACAAGGTTCTTCGAGAAAGGTCTCGGCGCAATGGAGGTAGCAGCAATCACCGGTCACAAGGACCTCAGAATGTTGCAGCGCTATGTCCAGCTGAGGCCTGAGGACCTTGCCCGAAAGTTGACCTGACTGACCTGCCCCCTTTTGAATTGGTCTACCGTGTATTTTAGTGAACGGAGGACCAAGGATGGCAACGAAACGACATAAACCCGAGGAGATTGTCTCCAAGCTACGGCTAGATGCTTAACTAGCGATGACTGCCTGTCTCTAGAGATCGTCCAGGATCTGCCGGCGTTTTTCGGCCGCCTCGGTTTCAGTGATGAGTCGTTCTTCGAGAAGCTCTTCCACCTGAACAAGTCGTTGCCTGATCTCGGATAAGCTAGGTGAATAAACACTGGACGGCTTAGCCTGGGGGTCGATCTTCGTGAGCGTGACTGCACCGTTGCAACCGAAAAATTCCTGATACCAGTTACCTACGGCCTTGCGGTCCTGGAATTGCACATCAATCACGAGCCAAAGGTTAACGCCATCGTAATCAAAGTTGCCGAGAATCAGATCCCGCGTACTGCCGTCCAGGGTGAAGTCGTGCGCAACGAATGGGACGACCCCGCTGACCCTGCCGTTTCGAACCGTAATCCGTCCTGGCTTTCTCAGAGTTTCACAGGCATCGACAAACTACCTTATGCGTACGGGGCTATTGTCGGTCATGGTGGGTCGTTATTAATCAGGAATATGGAACGAGGAAGACGGGCTAACGAAATCAAAGCCTTGACCGGGGGTGCGGCCTTACATAGGTAAGGCTCGGCTTTCAGGCGCCGCCTTAGCTCAGTTGGTAGAGCATCGCATTCGTAATGCGGGGGTCGCTGGTTCGAGTCCAGCAGGCGGCACCATTGTCCTTCAAAGACTTAACTGTGGTCTAACGAGAGATTTTCTCCCGTTCAGTTGAATGAAATGGGCGGCGCGGGCGTTGCCCCGGCGACGCATGAATGCTTGGATCGGCGCATGAAACTTCTCTCGTCCGCCCTGACCCATCTGCAGCGCATCTTCTATCCGCACACCCACACGCCGGCGTTAGCCCTTCAGGCGCTGCGCAACGGCACCTTCGCGGCCTGGATCATGGTGGCGATGCACTTCCTGCTCGGTGCCGTGATCCTGGTGCAGCTGTCCGGCGACCCGCGGGTCGAGAGTGGCGACATGCTGATTCCCGCAACGATCCAGCTCTTCTTCGCGGTGATCTATGCCGGCCTGGCGACGGCCAACTGGAAGGGCTCGCGCGCGGCGGCGATCACGATCCTGTTCCTGGTAATCCTCGATATGCTGGTCGTGACCACGCGGGTCAGCGGTCTCGACGCCCAGGTGGTGATCCAGCTCCTCCCGCTTATCCTGGCGATCGGCGGGGTGCGCGGCACCTTCGCCTATAGCCGCTTCGTCAAGGCCGGAGAGATCTGAACTCAAAACGGAGAACCGAGCCCATGAACGACCATGTCATCCCGTCCGCCAAGCTGACCGTCGCGGGTGCCGAGACCATCCTCGACGCCGCGACCCGCAAGGCCGAGGAGATCGGCCAGCCCCAGTGCATCGCCGTCGTCGACGATGGCGGACACCTGCTGGCCTTCCGCCGCATGGACGGCGCTTTCGCCCTGTCCACCGACACCGCCATCGTCAAGGCGGTCACCGCCGCGATCTATCGTGCGCCCACCGGCGAGATGGCCGACGGCCCGGACATCCGGCTCGCCGTCGCCACCCAGGGTAAGCGCATCAACCTGCCCGGTGGCCTGCCGGTCATCGTCGACGGGCGCTGCATCGGCGGTATCGGCATCGGCTCGGGCACCGGCGAGCAAGACCGGATCTGCTCGAATGCCGGCCTCGCAGCTTTCGAGGGCGCCGAGACGTTTTAAGCCGGCGCGTCCGCACTCAATTTCCCAGCGGGCCCCAGTCCGTGCTGGCGGATGCCGGATAGCGAGCGGGCGGGTCTGGCGCTAGATGGGGCTGACAGCCAAACTGTCTGCCGGGCTACTGGGGTCGTTTCGACCACCCGTACCCGACCCGCGCGGTTGCTCAACCTGGCTGTGAAAGCCAAGTCCTAGGCCGCGCGGCCTCCGTTAACGAATGGACACGGGCGGCTTGCCTTGGCCCGCCCGGCGATCCATCTAATCGGGTGCGAGCCCGAACAACTCCTCTCGTCCGATCACAGCAGGAAAGCAGATCATGTCCGAAACATCGTCCTACACGCCGCCGAAAGTCTGGAAATGGGAATCCGAGAACGGCGGAAAATGGGCCAGCACGAACCGACCGATTGCCGGTGCGACCCATGAAAAGGAGCTGCCGCGCGGTGAGCACCCGCACCAGCTCTACTCCCTGGCGACCCCCAACGGCGTCAAGGTCACGGTGATGTTCGAGGAACTGCTAGCCCTCGGCCACGAAGACGCCGAGTACGATGCCTGGCTGATCCGGATCGGCGACGGAGACCAGTTCGGCAGCGGTTTCGTCGAGGTGAACCCCAATTCCAAGATTCCGGCGCTGATGGATTACAGCACCGCCACGCCGACGCGAGTTTTCGAGTCCGGCGCGATCCTGTTCTACCTGGCGGAAAAATTCGACGCCTTCATTCCCCGCGAGCAGTCAGCGCGCGCGGAATGCATGTCGTGGCTGTTTTGGCAGATGGGCAGTGCGCCCTATCTGGGCGGAGGCTTCGGCCATTTCTATCACTACGCGCCCTATCCGATGGAGTATCCGATCGACCGCTTCGCGATGGAGGTGAAACGCCAATTGGACGTGCTCGACCGCAACCTGGCGGATCGTCACTATCTGTGCGGCGACGATTACAACATCGCCGACATTGCGACCTGCGCCTGGTACGGCAACACGGTTCTGAACAACCAGTATGAAGCGGCCGAATTCCTCGACGTGGCGTCCTACAAGAACGTGGTGCGCTGGGCCGAGGAGATTCAGGCCCGGCCGGCGGTGCAGCGCGGACGGCGGGTCAACAAGACCTCGGGGCCGGAGGAACTGCAGGTTCACGAGCGGCATGCCGCGTCCGATTTGGATTGATCGACGAAGAGTGGCAATCTGACCTCCGCGCAAAAGCGGAGGTGAGTATGAGCCAGGCCAATATCATCGAAGAGGCGACGATCGACGAAGTGCTGGGCGCAATGGCGTGTCCGGTCTCGACCCGTGTGCCGCTGGTGGAGCCGGGTACGGAAACGCCCGAGGTGACCGAGATCTACGACCAGTGCCGCGATCTCTACGGCATGGTGCCCAAGTTCATCCAGCTTCTGGCCCATGCGCCGGGAACGGCGAAGAGCTTTCTGAAGTTCGACGAGGAGATCAAGGTCGCAGCCTTGCGCGCCGGCGAGCGGGAGCGCTCGCGCATGCAGGTGCTGGCGATCCTGAAGCCCTCGCTCGACAATTCCTGCCACAATTGTTCCCACCATAACGTCAACCTGGCGCGGGGACTGGGCTACAGCGACGCGCAACTGGCGGCGATCGCGGCTGGTACGTGGCGTGAGAATGAGGGGTTTTCCGAGAAGGAAAAGGTGGTGCTCGACTGGTCCGATGCTGTGACCCACATGAGCGCGGCGTGCGATCAGGCGGCGTTCGACGCCATGGCCGCGCATTTCTCCCACGAGGAAATCATCGAGCTGACCTACACGACCGCCCTGTGGAACTGCACCAACCGGCTGGCGGAGGCCATGCACCTCACCGCCGAGCCCCCGGGCAAGGGGATCGACTGGGGCACCGACTGACCGCATCCGGTCCCTTGCCGGAACCAACACGAGGACAAGCCAATGGCGCGCAAGTATTTCACCCATATCGATCATGTTACGCCGGAGAATATGGACGCCGGTGACGGCTGGCTGATCACCGAGTTCCGGCTGCCCTTCAGCGACCGCCAGGGCCTTGGAACGACCATGTTCCACGCCACATTTAACCCGGGCGCAGTGCACAAAAAGCACAAGCATGAGAACTGCGAGGAGATCTACTACATCATCAGCGGCTGCGGCATCGCGGGCGCGGGCGGTGCGACGGAAGAGGTCGCGGCGGGACACTTTCATTACGTCCCCGCCGACACCGAACACTGGCTCGCGAACGAGAGCGCGGATGAACCGATCATTGTCGTCGGCTGGTATCTCGGTGCCGGGAGTGTCGCCGCGACGGGCTATGTGTACATGGGCGACGTGTCCGAGGACGACCTGGCCGGCCCCCATGCGGGCTATGACGTCGGTTCGCTGGTGAACCATGCAGATGTCGCGCCGTCGGACATGAGAGGGATCGACGGCTGGGGCGGGACCGAGTTCCGTGCTTGCCTGGGCGCGGCCCAGGGGATCGGCCATTCGGCCTGGCGCCCGGTACTCGCGAGCGGTCAGGCCCTGAAGACCCACCGCCACAACAACGCTGATGAATTCTATCTGGTTGTCGCCGGCGCGGGCCGTGCCGGGGTCGGCGACAAAGTCTCGACGCTAAGCGTCGGTTCGTGCGTCCATGTCCCCGCGGGCACGGCACACTGGTTTGAATCGAACGGTGACGAGCCACTCGCCGTCATCGGTTTGCACGAAGGCGCGGAAGACCTCGATGCGAGTGGGTTCGAGGCGCTCGGGGAGATACCGGCCTCCGCCGAATAGCCGCTAACCCGTTGGCGTCAGGCAGGTACGGATCGAGCTTGCCATATTCTGCATCAGCGTGAACCAGAGGTCCGGACCGTCGGGAATTGCGCTGCCCAGCGGATCAAGGACGCCGGACTTGGCCGCCGTCCCGTCGGTCACGATATTCACCAAGCGCGGCGTGAACTGTGGCTCAGAGAAGACGCAGGTGGCGCCAAGGCTTTCGACCTTGCGACGGATGTCGGCGACGCGTTCGGCGCCGGGAATGATCTCGGGGCTGACGGTGATGGACCCGGCCGCTTTGAGATCGAAACGGCGTTCGAAGTGCTGGTAGGCATCGTGGAAGACGATGAACGGGCGCTCGTGGACAGGCTCTAGGCTCTCTCGCACTTTCGCTGACAGGGCGTCGATGCGTTTCATCAACGCATCTGCATTAGCTTCGTAGCGCGCGGCGTTGTCGGGGTCTGCTTTGCCGAGAACCTCGGCGATCTCATGGGCGATCGCCTTCGCGTTTTCCGGGTCGAGCCAGATGTGCGCGTCACGTTCGGCGTCATGATGATCATGGTCGTCATGCTTGTCTTTGGCGTGGTCACCGTGCGCATGGTCCTTGTGGTCGTCATGCTTGTCTTTGGCGTGGTCACCGTGCGCATG
>PBWR01000006.1 GCA_002727315.1 Alphaproteobacteria bacterium | reverse complement strand
TCCGCCTCGGCCGCCTCAAGCACATGGCTCGCCATGGCCTTGCCCTTGGCGACAACCGTGTCGGCCGTCAGCGAAATCGCGCCGCTAGCCAGCGCCATGGAGCGTGAGGCCACGGAGGCGAAGCCCGTGCCCGGGGTTTCGAAACTGTCGCCCTCGACAATGCGGACCTTCTCGTAGGGTACCTGCAGCAGGTCCGAGACGACCTGTGCGAAGGAGGTCGCATGCCCCTGGCCGTTCGACTGGACGGCCAGACGCGTCTCGACGACCCCGTCATCGGCGAAGACCAGCTTGGCGCCTTCGTCGAGCATGCCGCCCGCCGTTTCGACGAAGCAGGCCATGCCGATCCCGCGCAGCTTGCCGTTGGCCTCGGACTCGCTGCGCCGGGCCTCGAACGTGCCCCAGTCGGCAAGTGCGAGCGCCTTGTCCATCTCGGCCTCGAATTCTCCGGAATCGTAAACCTGGTCCAGCGAGGTGGTGTAGGGCATTTGCTCGGGTTTGATAAAGTTGCGCCGGCGAAGTTCGATCCGGTCGATGCCGATCTGGCGCGCCGCATGGTCCATCATCCGCTCCAGCAGATACGCCGCCTCGGGCCGCCCGGCACCACGATAGGGCCCGATGGGTACATTGTTGGTCAGCAGGCACTTCACCTGATATTCGAGCGCCGGATTGTCGTAGCAGCCCGTCAGGCAGTTGCAGACATTGCGTGTGGCTGCCGCCGGGCCGTGGGAGGACAGGTAGCCGCCCATGGCGGCGATCATGTCGACCCGGAAGCCCAGAATCTTGCCGTCGGCGTTGAAGGCCATGGTACCGTTCATCACCCCGTCGCGGGCCTGGTTGTCGGCTAGGAAGGCCTCGGACCGCGATCCTTGCCATTTGACAGGCTGGCCCGTTTGTTTCGCGGCAAACAGGATTGCCACATATTCGGGATAAGCCTGCGTCTTCATGCCGAAGCCGCCGCCCACATCGTTGGTGCGCACACGCATATTTTCGCGGGGCACCTTGAAGATGGCGTCGGCGAGCATATTCCGCTGTGCGTTCACGCCCTGGGATCCGCTGACCAGTTCGTAGGTTTCCGACGCCGCGTCGTAGCGTGCGACGCCGCTGCGCGGTTCCATCGTGGCGGCAACGAGCCGGTTGGTGGAGAGGCTCAGCTTCACCACATGCGCGGCGCCGTCGATGGCCCTCTGGGCCCTTGCCTCGTCGCCGATCTGGAAGTCGAGTGCCACATTTCCGGGCACGGTGTCCCAGATTTCGACCTCATTGTTCTCTGCCTCCAGCACATCCACCACGGCGGGCAGGGTGTCGAGGTTGAGGTCGATTAGATCGACGGCGTCCTGCGCTTGGGCCGTGCTTTCGGCAACGACAACGGCAATGATCTCGCCCACATGGCGCACTCGACCGACCGCGACGGCGGGCCGCTCGGTCTTTAGGATGGGGGAGCCGTCCCGGTTCAGGAACGGTGTGACGTTCGGGATGGGGCCGAGCCCGGCGGCCTTCAGGTCCTCGCCGGTGAATACGCCGATGACGCCCGGTGCTGCTGCTGCGGCGGAGATATCGATGCCGGTGATGTCCGCATGGCCGACCGGCGAACGCAGGAAGGCGGCATAGGCCTGGTCCTCCATGCTGGTGTCGTCGGTATAGTTGCCGCTGCCGGTGACGAGCCGCGCATCCTCGCGGCGCGTGACATGCTGAGAAATTCCGAACTGTCCGGATGCCATGGTTTGCACTCCCCCGATGCCCGGTTCTATGACCGGATCTAGGATAATTTTCCTATTCGCAAAACGATAGCATCGAGGGGCATTTCAGGAAATGCCCGGCGTTTGTTTTCTGCGGCTTCCCGCCGGGTTTTCCTTCTGTATAATCGCGCCTCCGGCGGCCCGGGAAACACCCGACATTCAGCCGAAACCATAACGATACCACCGCCGACGGGGAGGAACCTGGATGCTTTTCAAATGCGGCCACAACCATGCGCATGGCGCCCATCATGCCCCGGCGAGCGATGCCGGCGCGCGCGCCGCCCGGGTCGACCAGCTTGGCGTGCGCACCGTCGACATTCATTGCCATCTGCATGTGCCCGAGGTGGACAGCATGCTAAAGGATGCCTTCGATCTGAAGAGTGAGCCGCTGCTGTGGTTCGCCAACGACGAGACGCGCAAGTTCCAGATGGCCCATGGCCAGGACATCATGCCCAAGATCACGGATACGTGCCTACGCCTGGCCGAGATGGACGCCACCGGAGTCGATGTCCAGGCGATCTCGACCGCACCGAACCACTATGCCTATTGGGCCGAACCGGGCCTGGGGCGCGACGTGGCGCAGACCGTGAACAACAATATCGCCAAGGTGGTGGGTGAGCATCCCGACCGCTTCGTCGGGCTGTGCACGGTCCCCCTGCAGGACCCGCAACTGGCGGTCGCGGAACTCGAGCGCGCGGTCAACGACCTTGGCATGCGCGGGGTCGAGATCAACGCCGACGTGGCGGGCCAGGAGCTGTCAAAGGCCGGGCTCGAGCCGTTCTGGGCGAAATGCGAGGAGCTTGACGTGATCGTGTTCATCCACCCGTCGGGCTTCGCCAAGGGCGATCGGTTGGCGGACCATTACTTCTCGAACATCATCGGCAACCCGCTCGCGACCACCGTGGCGGTGCACTACCTGATCTTCGACGGAGTGATGGATCGCCACCCGGGCCTCAAGATCGTGCTCGCCCATGGTGGTGGGTTCCTGGGGGCCTATCCGGGACGCATCGATCACGCCCATCCGCTGCGCGACGACATGCAGCGCGAGCTGCCCGCTGGCAAGCGGCCTGGCGAGTATCTCGAGCGGTTCTACTTCGACACGGTTGTCTTCACCCACGATCAGGTCGAATTCCTGGCCAGCCATTACGGTGCGGACCATGTGATCATGGGGACCGACTATCCCTACGATATGGCCGAGACCGACCCGGTGGGTCACGTCATGGGCTCGAACCTGTCCGATGACCAGAAGCGCGCCATTCTCGGCGAGAACGCGGCCAAGCTCCTGAAGCTCGACTGACACCACACCATTCAAAGAGTCCTGGGGGATCCGACATGCTTTTCACCTGTTACACGCCCGGTCACAAATGCACATACGCGCCGGCGGCCGATCAGGGCCACGCCAAGACGGTGTCCAACGGCTCCAAGCATTTCACCGTCGATATTCACTGCCATGTACATGTCCCGGAAGCCGACGAGATGCTCAAGAATGCCGAAGCAGCAGACCAGAAGAACCTGTATGTCGACACCAACGAGGTGACGGCGGCGATCAACCGCCAGCAGCATCAGGACATCCTGGATAAGCTCACGGATCCGGCGGTGCGGATCGCAGATATGGATGCCAGCGGTATCGACGTGCAGGCGATCTCGCCGGCGCCGTTCCACTACAATTATTCCTATGATGCCGGATTTGCACGCGACACGGCTCATGTCGTGAACGACCGGATCGCGGAAATTTGCGGTCAGCACCCGGACCGGTTCGTCGGCATGTGCACCGTGCCGCTGCAGGATGTGGATATCGCGGTGGCCGAGCTCGACCGTTGCGTCAACGATCTGGGTATGCGCGGCGTCGAGATTTCGACCAACGTGAACGGACAGGATCTGACCCGTGCCGGGCTGGAGAAGTTTTTCGCCCGGGTCGAGGAGCTGGGAGTGGTGATCTTCATGCATCCGATCGGCACGTCCTTCAAGGAACGCATGACCGATCATTATTTCCGTAACACGATCGGCCATCCGCTCGAATCGGCGCTTGCGGTTGGGCATCTCGTGTTCGACGGATATCTGGAGACGTACCCCGGCCTGAAGATCTGCATTGCCCATGGAGGCGGTTATGTGCCGGCCTATTCCGGCCGTTTCGACCACCCCTATCACCTGCGCGACGATTGTCGGTCGGTAATCTCCAAGCCGCCGTCCGAGTATGTGAAAAAGCTCTATTTTGACACGGTGGTCTTCACCGAGCATCAGCTTCGTTACCTGATCGAGACGTGGGGCCCGGATCACATCATCATGGGCACCGACTATCCCTACGACATGGCGGAGACCGATCCGGTCGGCCACGTAGATTCGGTTCAGTGCCTTTCGGACGACGACAAGGCCCTGGTGATGGGTTCGAACGCGGCTGCCCTGCTGGGGATCGAGGTGCCGGACGCCTAGCTTGCGAAGCATGAGGCCGCACTCGCCTCTCGTTGGCCAGGTTCAGGATGAGGCGAATTCCGGTCATGCCTTCTCCGCGTCGGACAGGCGCTGGTTGCCGTAGAGGAACCGCCAGGTCTCGATGACCGGTGCGGTTGTAGGCGCAGACAGGACCGCCATCTGGTCCGCCAGCCCGTTCGCCGCATCGCGCACCGTCCCCGGATCGGTGCTTTCGATCAGGATTCCCCATTCGGGGATCTGGTTCGGGTCCGGTTCCTGCCCGAAGGCACGGGTCATGCGGGCATCCAGTTCAAGGTCGACGGCCATGGCGGCAGCGCCGGTGAGGCGGGGCCGGCTCGCGAGATCATCCAAAACCCCGCCGGTCAGCCAGGCCTCCGTTTCGTCAGCTCGACCGGGGTCGGGGTAGAACCGTGCCAGCACCAGAAAGGCCCCCATACCCCGGGCGCTGTCTGCCACGATCCGGCCGACCATCCGGTGCCATTTGGTGAATCCGGGCATGATGCGCTGCGACCAGTCGGACGGGTCGGCGACCACGTCCAGGTAGGTGGGTGATCCGATGTCGGTTGGATTGGCGCACTCATAGGTCGACATGTATTTGATGCTAGCGTCGATCGCCTCATAACGGCGCGCGCGGCGGAACCCCGGCAGATCGACCCGTTCGTCGAGATGCTCGCGGTTGTACCACTCGTTGAAATCGTCTTCGAGATCCGCCGCGACCTCGGTGAACGTGATCATCATTCCGTTGCCGAAAAGCTTCATCCCGCTATCTCCCGGTGAGAGGTCTCTAGAGCGTCTCCGGCATGGCTATCCCGAGCTTGTCCGCCTCCACCTCGAGGCGGTCCCAGGTGACCGGCGGCAGGGGTATGCCGTTGGCGCTGCGTTCGGCCAGCACGGCGTCGCCGCGCTCGCCCGGCGCATATATTTCCTCGACCCCGTCGGCCCGCGGCAGGGCCTTGAGCCCCTGCGCTAGCCTGTCGATTTCGCCGCGGTAAGTGTCGAGGTCGGTGAAGGCCGAGATATCGATCGCGGCGGCCAAACCGTTCTGGCGGTAACCGGTCGGGTTGGCGCCGGGGCGGATATTGGGTTCTACCAGGGGATTGTTGGCGAACAGGCTGACCATGCACTCGATCATCATCGACAGCCCCGATCCCTTCGCACCACCCAGTGGCATCAGGCTGGCAACCGCGTTGGCGTCGTTAGTGGTCCGCCCGTCTGCATCGATGCCCCAGCCGTCGGGAATGGGTGTGCCCGCATCCTGCGCGGCCAAGATTTTGCCCATAGAGGCGGTTGCGGTGGACATATCCAGGAGCAGAGGTGGGTGCTCGCC
Organism: Alphaproteobacteria bacterium; assembly: GCA_002727315.1. Taxonomy (GTDB): domain Bacteria; phylum Pseudomonadota; class Alphaproteobacteria; order UBA6615; family UBA6615; genus UBA8079. Next base: position 423,264 of record PBWR01000006.1, on the reverse strand, counting down.
GCCCGGCACGGCAATCGCCAGCGGATTAGTCGACGCGCCGGCCACCTTGGCGCCGTAATAGGCCATCATCGGTCGGGATGCGGTGATCACGATGCCGGCGAACCCAGCCTGGGCGGCCTGCAGGGCGTAGTATCCGATTGCGCCGCCGTGGGTGATGTTGCGAACGATACACCAACCGACATGGCATTCGCGAGCGCGGCCGATGGCTTCATCCATCGCCATCGTCATCGCCACCGGACCGGGGGCCCAGTTAGAATCCATGATGGCGACGGCGCCGTCGCGTTTCTCGACCTTGATCTCCGGCTGCGCCTGGATGTTTCCGTTCGCCATGTAGGCGATGTAGCGTGGAATCCGCAGTACCCCATGGGAGTCCATGCCGCGTAGATTGGCCCAGACCAGGATGTCGGCCCAGGTCTCGGCATGGTCGCCGGCGACACCGCAGCTGATGAAGATCGATTCGGCGAAGCTCTTCAGGGTCGCGGCGGACACGATATGGCCGGATTTGCTCATGCGTCCTCCGAAGACAGGTAAGCACTGGTTCCGGTGGAGGAGGCATTGCGACGCGACCATTGCCCGGACCCGATGGCGGCGTGGAAGGAATCGATGGCGGCGTTGAACCCCGCGGGATCCTCGAGATTGATCAGATGGCCACTTTTCGGGAACACCACCAGCCCGGCTGCGGGCATGGTCCGCTTCAGGAAGATGTTGGTGTCGATGCAGGGCTCATCCTCATCCCCGATCATCAGCAGGACGGGGGTCGAGACGGCCGCGAGCGCATCCTCGAAATCATACAGCGAGGGCCGGCCCGCCTGGACCCGGCGCAGCGTGTAGGCCGAACCCATGGCCGAATGTTCGGCGAAATGGTCCGCGAATTCCTGCCAGCCGGCGGGGTTCTTGAGCTTGAGCTGGATGCGTGTGGCGCTGCCGGCGAAGCCGGGGAAATCCACATTGCCTTGGGCTAGCATCTGGTCGGCGAGGGCGATCGTCTCGGCCAGGAATCCGTCGCGTGTCGCGGGACAGGAGCCGGAGCCGCCGCTGGCGGCGACGACCGAGCTGGTGCGTTCGGGATTCGCCATGGCGAACCGCAGACAGGTATAGGCGCCCATGCTAAGGCCGATCAGGTGAGCCTTGTCGATATCCAGCGCATCGAGGATACCAAGCAGGTCGGCGGTCGCGATGTCCTGGCCGTAGGTGTCTTCATCCTCTGGGACGTCGGAGGGCGGGTACCCGCGCGCGGCGTAGGTGATGCATCGAAACCGTGACTTGAAGTGGTCCACTTGGTGGCGCCAGGACCGATGGTCGCCGCCGAACTCGTGCGCGAACACGAGCGGTGGGCCGTCCCCGGTCACCTCAACCCACAGGCGTGCGCCGTTGATGTCGTGATGCGCCATGCGGCTAGAGTTCCACCCGAACCAGCGCCGCACCGGCGCCCAGCGCCTTAAGTTTGCCCTGCGAAACGTGCCGGGGCAGGGGGACCATGCCACAGTTGGTGCAGGGGAAAATGCGCTCGGGCGTGGTGAACTCCATCGCCGCGCGAATGACCGCCGCGACCTCTTCTGGCGCCTCGGCGGTCAGGGTCGTGACGTCGACGGCGCCGACGAGGACATCCTTCTTGCCGTCGAGCAGCTTGATCACCTCCATAGGCACCCGTGAGCCTGCGAATTCCAGCGAGACCTGGTCGATATCGCTTTCCGCCAGTGCGGGGAGAATTGCCTCGTACTGGTCCCAGACATCCCCCAGGGTCGCCTTCCACTGCAGGTTCGCCTCGATGCCGTAGCCGTAGCAGATGTGCACCGCGGTCGTGCAGTCGAGCCCCTCGACGGACCGGTTCAGGGCTTCGACGCCCCAGGTCGGCACCGCGTCGAGATAGACATTGAAGGCGGGTTCATCGAACTGAAGCGCATTGGCGCCTGCCGCCACCAGCTCCTTCGCCTCGTCGTTGAGAATTTCCGCGAAGGCCATCGCCATCTTCGGCCAGTCGCCGTAATGCTCATCGGCGAGCGTGTCGACGATGGTCATCGGGCCGGGCATGGTGAACTTCAGCGGCCGGTCGGTATGGGCGCGCGCAAAGACCACCTCGTCGACATGGATCGGTGCCGGCCGAGTCAGTTCCGAAACCACCGTCGGGCAATCCGCGTCGTAGCGATCGTCGCGGATACCGATGCGGGTCTTCTTCTCGAAGTCGATCCCCTCGATCTTCTCCAGGATGCCGTGGACGAAATGCTGGCGGGACTGTTCACCGTCCGTGACGATGTCGATCCCGGCCTCTTCCTGATCGCGGATCGCGAGCCGCACCGCGTCATGCTTGGCTTCCTCGAGCTGCTTGGGGCCTTCGGCGGCCCAGGGCGCCCAGAGTTTTTCCGGTTGCGCAAGCCATGATGGCTTGGGCAGGCTGCCCGTAATCGTGGTCTTCAGCATTGCGTTGGTCCCGGTTCGAGAATTATGAACATCCACCGTCTTGCGCGGCGGTTTTGGTTTTATTCGTGCCCATCATCACAGGGCCGCGCCCCGGCTGCAACCGCGGCCGCAACAATGAGAAACAGGGATAGGACGATCATCATGGCTGTGAACGAACTGCCGAATGGCTGGCCCAAGGGAAAGACGCTTGCCGTCTCCGTCAACATCATGTGCGAGGCGTGGACCGACGATGCGGCACCGGGAATCGGCCCCATGGGCAATCCCCTGAAAGCAGGCTTTCTCGACACCCAGGCGCGTTCATGGGCCGAATACGGCATGACCATCGGCGCGCCGCGGCTGCTCGACATCGTCGGAGAGCTGGGCGTGCCCTGCGGCACCTATGCCAGCGGCATCATTGGGGAGAAGTGGCCGCAATTGCTGCGCCGGATCGACGGCGACGGACACTTCGTGGCGGCCCATGCGTGGATGCAAAACACCTTGCCCGTGTATCAGGAGCGCGACGTCGAGGAGGCCGAGCTGAAGAAGGGCATGGCCCTCTTCGAGGATGCGATGGGCAAGCGCCCGCGTGGCTTCACCAGCCCGCGCGGCACCCCGAGCGCGAACACCGCTGAGCTGCTGGCCGAGAACGGCTTCACGTGGCACCTGGACTATTTCAACACCGATCTGCCCTACATGCTTGACACGCCGGCCGGACAGATCGCCGCGATCCCGTTCACCATGGAGGTCAACGACTTGCCGCTCTACATGCGTTACGGCAACCCGCCCCAGGCCTATTCCGATGTCCTCAAGCGGATTATCGAAAAGTACGACACCATCGGCAGTCCGCCGGCGGTCCTCGATATCACCGCCCATGCTCATGTCTTCGGGCGTCCCTATGGCGCCATCGAGTTCCGCGACGCGATCGCGACCGTGAAGGACATCGACTGGGTGTGGATGACCACCCATGAGGAGCTGGCCGGTCTGGTGCATCCGGGATAGGTGCCATGAAGCTTCGGGACATTCGGTTCGGTTCTTCGGCGCTTCTGATCGCGCTGGAGGCGGTCGCATTGGGCGGAATCCCACCGGGTGGTGCGGCGCATGCCCAGGCCGCCGCGCGCCCGGCCTATGACCTGGGCCTGGCGGCGGTCGAATGCTTCGAGGTGATCGGCAAGGCACCCGAGCATCGCGAGATTGTTCGGCGGCGGTCCGGCGACGATCCGGGCCCCACCCGGGCGTTTCTCGTAAGGATCAGCGACTCGACCGTGGCGGATATTCGCGCCACCTACACCGATATCGAGCCGAGTCCCCACCCCGGTTTCGAGCATTTTCTGTCGAGTTCGATCCGGCTGGATGTCAGTGAGGATGCCGACACCTCGATGACCCAGATTCTGCCGCGCGACGGATACGTGATGTTCACCATGTCGCAGGACGTCGTCGAGGAAATTAGCCGCCTGCGTCCCCGCTGCGGTGCGCGCCAGCACATCGACCGGCAACCCTTTGAAGAGATGCATCGCCGCGTGCGCGGGACGCTTCGGCAGATGCTGGACCAAAATCGCTACTAGCCTGTTGGCTGTCTCAATCGGCTGTTGTCTTGCGCCAAACCCGTCGGCGGATGATGGATTGCCTTTCGCCTATATGCACCGCCCGCCGTCGATCTCCATGCACACGCCGGTGATCAGCGAGGCCTCGTCCGACGCAAGGAACAGCACCGTATTGCCCACATCCTCGGGTGTCGAAAACCGGCCCAGCGGAACGGTCTGGCGAAAGGCTTCGCGGTTTTCCGGCGTGTCCTCGCCCAGGAATGTCGGCAGGAGCGGGGTCTCGCCCGCGACTGGGTTCACCGCATTGACCCGGATCCCGTCCTCGGCAAGCTCGATCGCCATCGACTTGGTCAGCGTGGTCACCGCGCCCTTGGAGGCGTTGTACCAGGTCAGGCCGGGCCGGGGCCGGACCGCGGCGGTCGAGGCAATGTTGACCACCGCACCGCCGCCGCCACTCCGCATTGCCGGGATGGCCGCATTGGCGGTGTGGTAGAGCCCCTTCACGTTGACCGCGAGGATGCGGTCGATCTCCTCTTCCGTGACCTCCAGCATCGACTTCCGCTTGTGGGCCGTGCCCGCATTGTTGATCAGGATCTGCAGGCCGCCGAATTCCGCGACCGCCTGGTCGACCATCGACTGGGTCTCGGTCCCGCTGGTCACGTCGGCGGCCACGAAGGCGGCGCGCCCGCCGGCGTCTTTGATCTCACCGGTCACCCGCTGGCCGCCATCCTCGTTGATGTCGTTGACGATCACTGCGGCACCCTCGCGCGCGAAGATCTTTGCGATACCTTCGCCGAAGCCCGAGCCGGAACCGGTGACGATGGCGGTTTTGCCTTCCAGGCGCATGTCTGGCCTCCCTTGCTTTGATCCGGTCGCACTCTAGTCGCCTGGACTGGCCGGGACATCATCGAAAATGCTAACAGCGATGGCAGCACAATCCATGCACCGGGGGACATGACCGACAAACCGAAGATACTCGTGACGCGGCGCCATCTGGCACCGACCGAGGCGCGCCTCACCGAAGACTATGACGTGGTCCTCAACGAGGACGATCACATCATGTCCGCCGACGAGATTGTGGCGGCGGCCGACGGCATGGACGCGTTGCTGATCTGCGTGACCGAACCCCTGGATGCGGCCGCGATCGAACGCCTGCCCGACAGCGTACGCGCCATCCTGACCCTGTCCGTGGGGCTCGACCATGTGGACACCGCGGCGGCCAAGGCGCGCGGACTGGCCGTGCTCAACACCCCCGACGCGGTCACTGACCCGACCGCGGAAATCGGCATGCTGCTGTTGCTCGGTGCGGCACGCCGGGCCGCCGAGGGCGCGGCCATGATGCGGGCGGGCGAGTGGTCGACCTGGTCGCCGCGCATGATGATCGGCAAGGAGATCACCGGGTCGCCCCTCGGTATTCTCGGCATGGGACGGATCGGTCAGACCGTGGCCGCGCGGGCGCGGGGGTTCGACATGACGATCCGCTACCACAATCGGACCCGGCTGCCGTTCGCCCAGGAGGCGAGCGCCTCCTACTACACCACACCCGAAGGGCTGCTCGAAGCCAGCCCGTTCCTGCTGATATCGGCACCCTCGACACCCGAGACGCGGGGTTTCCTCAATGCCGAGCGAATCGCCATGCTGCCCGACGGTGCGATCGTGGTGAACATCGCGCGCGGTGAGCTGGTGGACGATGATGCGCTGGTCGCGGCGTTGGGTTCGGGCAAGGTCGCCGCGGCCGGTCTCGACGTGTTCAACGGTGAGCCGGCGGATATCCATCCGGGCTATTTCGAACTGCCGAACGTGTTCATGACACCCCATATCGGCAGCGGTGCCGAACGCTCGCGCGCGGCGATGGGCGACATGCTGCTGGACGGGCTCGACCTTCTGCTGGCGGGCGAACCGGTGCCCAACCGGGTTGTCTAATGCCTTCGCCAGACTGCCCGGACCGATCCGTGGCGGGATCTGGATGCTCGGTGCGTCGCTGTTTTTCGGCACCCATGGACCCCTGGTGCGGTTCTCTGTCGGGGCAGGCATGGATCCGCTGGCGGTCGGCTTTTTCCGCTCTGTGGTCCTGCTCCTCCTGATCATGCCCTGGATTGTTGCCAACCGGCGCACCGCGCTGCGTTCCCGGCGGCCGTTCTCCCAGATACTGCGTGGCGTCTTCTCCATGTCCGGGCTGATCCTGCTTGTGGCCGCGCAGGCCAGATTACCCCTGGCCGAAGTGTCTGCCCTGACCTTCGCCGCGCCCCTGTTCGGCATCCTCGGCGCAGCACTCTTCCTAGGCGAAACGGTTCGGGCCCGACGCTGGATTGCGACCCTGGTCGGATTCGCGGGCGTCTGGATTGTCTTGCGGCCCGGCGTGTCGTCGGTCGATCCGCTGTTCGCGCTGCCGCTCATTTCGGCCGTGTTCATCGCGGCGTCGAACCTGATGATTCGCTCGCTCTCCCATGACGACGCGCCGACCACGACCGTCGCGTGGCTGGCCATGGTCTCGGTGCCGATCACGCTGGTGCCGGCCCTGTTCGTCTGGTCCTGGCCGTCGCTGGAGGCGATGTTCTGGATGGCGATGCTGGGTACCGCGGGGCTGGGTGCGCATATCTGCCTGGTGCGGGCCTTCACCGCGGCTGAGGCATCGGCGGTCCTGTCCTACGATTATTCGCGCCTGATCGTGACCTCGACACTGGGATTTGTCCTGTTCGCCGAAGTGCCGACGATCTGGACCTGGGTCGGCGGCGCGGTGATCGTCGGTGCGGTTGTCTATATCGCCCGGCACGAAAGCCGCACAAAAAGCTGACCGTGTCTATTCGGCTGCGACGTGAAGCCCCGCGCCGCGCTTGCGCATCCGCTTCGTGATCACCGCGGCGGCCCCGTCGAGGATGGCGTCCGTGTCGATCCCGTAGACCCGGTACAGATCCGGTAGGTCGCCCGACTGCCCGAAACCGTCGACCCCTAGCGCCGCGACGTCCTGGTTGGCGCCCCCGCCGAGCCAGGCCAGCGTGGCGGGGTGCCCGTCGAGCACGGTCACCAGCCCCGCATCCGGTGCCAGCCGGCCGAGCAGGGTCTCGATATGCGACGGCGCCACATCCGGGCCGTTCGCGTAGGACCGGGTGTTCGCCTGCCAGTCCGTGTAGAGCCTGTCGGCGGAGGTCACGGTGAGCAGGCCGGCGCCCGGGATATCCTCGAGGATGGCGTCGTGGGCCGCGATCGCCTCCGGTGCGACGACGCCGGTATAGATGATCGCGAGTTCGGCGCCAGGCGCCGGTTCGCGCAACCAGTAGGCGCCGGCGATCACGTCGCCGGCGATGGCCGGGAAATCGCGTGCCGGCTGGTCGATCCCCAGGGTCGACAGACGCAGGTAGACAGAGCCGCCATCCTCGGCCTGCATATACTTGAACCCCCAGGCCATGATGTGCGCCAGCTCGTCGGCATAGGCCGGCTCGTAGGATGTGAGCCCCGGCTGGGAGAGGCCGATCAGCGGCGAGTTGATCGACTGATGGGCGCCGCCCTCGGGGGACAGCGTGATGCCCGAGGGCGTCGCGACCGCCATGAACCGGGCGTCCTGGTAGCAGGCGTAGTTCAGGGAATCCAGGCCACGCGCGATGAACGGGTCGTACAGGGCACCGACGGGGAGCAGGCGGGCCCCGAAGAGCCGGTCTGACAGGCCCATGGCGGCCAGCAGCAGGAACAGGTTGTTCTCCGCGATCCCTAGCTCGATATGCTGGCCGGCCGGGCTCATCGACCATTTGAAGGCCGACGGCAACTTCTCCTCGCGGAAGACGTCGTCGATCTCCTCGTGATGGAACAGGCCCCGCTGGTTCACCCAGCCCGCCATGTTGGTGGTGACCGTCACATCCGGGGTGGTGGTGACGATGTGACGTGCGAGTTCGCTGTCGCCGCGTCCGAGTTCGTTGAGAATCTGTCCGAACGCCTCCTGGGTCGACATGCGCTCGCCCTCGGGCGCGGGGATTTTCCCGACGGGCACCAACGGCACGGCCTCGGGTTGCGGGCGTTGCGCAAACGGCACGTCGGACAGGAATGCGCGCAGCGCATCCTCAGACGCATCCAGCCCCTCGGCGAAATCCCATTCGTGACCGTCGCGGATATTGTGACTGGCCTTGAAGTCTTCCATCTGTTCCGGGTTCATCAGGCCGGAATGGTTGTCCTTGTGGCCGGCCAGCGGCGTGTTGAAGCCCTTGATCGTGTAGGCGACGAAACACTGCGGCGTGTCGTCGTCGCCCACAGCGGCGAAGGCCTCGAGCGTTGCCGCCATGTCGTGGCCGCCGAGATTGGTCATCAGGCGGTGCAGGGCGTCGTCGTCATGCTCGTCGAGCAGCGCCTTGATGCCCTTGATCCGGCCGAGGTCGGACTTGAGGTGGCTCCGCCATGCCGCGCCGCCCTGGAAAGTCAGTGCGGCGTAGAGCTGGTTGGAACACGCGTCGATCCATGTCTGCAGGTCGCCTCCGCCGGGTTCGGTGAAGGCCGCCTGCAGAAGCTTGCCGTACTTGATCTCATTGACCTTCCAGCCGACCGAGCCGAAGAAATCCTTGATCCGCTGGAACAGGTAGTCATGCACCACGCCGTCGAGGCTCTGGCGGTTGTAGTCGATCACCCACCAGAGATTGCGGACGTCGTGTTTCCAGCCCTCCAGAAGGGCCTCGAAGACATTGCCCTCGTCCAGTTCCGCGTCACCCATCAGGGCCACCAGGCGCCCGTGGGGTTCGTCGGGTGCGAGCTCGTGCAGGCGCACATAGTCGCGCACCATCGCGCCGAACAGGGTGGCGCCGACCCCGAGCCCGACCGATCCGGTCGAGAAGTCGACATCGTCGGTGTCCTTGGTGCGCGACGGGTAGGACTGGGCACCGCCGAGCGCGCGAAAGTCCTGCAGCTTGCCGACGTCCTGGCGGCCGAGCAGATACTGGATCGCGTGGAAAATCGGCGACGCGTGGGGTTTCACCGCCACCCTATCCTCGGGTCGCAGGGTGTGGAGATACAGCGCCGTCAGTAGTGTCGCCGCCGAGGCGCAGGATGCCTGGTGGCCGCCGACCTTGAGGCCATCGCGGCTTTCGCGAATGTGGTTCGCATTGTGGATCATCCACGACGACAGCCAGAGCACCTTGCGCTCGAGCGCTTTGAGGGTCGGGATATCGACGTTGGACAGGATGGTCTGTGGTGCGGCGTTGCGGCTCGACATGACGGGTCCGGAGTTGGGCATCGTTCGGCGAAGCGTATCATCCGGGTCGCCGACGGGGGGTTGCGAATGAAACCCATTTATCCTCTATTTGAGCAATAACAGTGCTTAAAAATCCAATCTGGAGGATGGTTATGCCAATATCGGACCTAGATAAGATCGACTTCCGAATTCTCGAGTTCCTGCAGGACGATGCGCGCATCGCCAACACGGACCTGGCCCGCAAGGTCAACCTGTCGCCATCGCCGTGTCTGCGCCGGGTCCGGAGCCTGGAGGACGAGGGCTATATTCGGCGCTACGCCGCCCTGCTCGATCCGGCCGCGATCGGGCTGCCGGTCAGCGTGTTCATCCAGGTATCACTCGAGCGCCAGGTCGACGGCGCACTGGACGAGTTCGAGAAACAGATCGTTGCCCGGCCCGAGGTGATGGAGTGCTACCTGATGACCGGCGACAGCGAATATCTCCTGCGGGTGGTCGCGCCGGATCTGAATTCCTTCCAGGGTTTCCTGCTCGAACACCTGACCCGGATTCCCGGCGTCGCCAGCATCAAGTCGAGTTTCACGCTGAAGCAGGTCAGCTACCGGACCGCGCTGCCGCTCGGGCATATCGGCGCGGACTAGAGCCCGGTGGCGAACCGGGACATGATGACGATAATCGCGATCTGCATGGTGCCCTGGAAGGCCACGACGCGGACGTAGCGGCGCATCAGTCGGCCGATCCGTTCACCGTCGGGGTCAGGCTTCCGCATCTCCAGGTAGACCAGGATATTCGCCGGCAGCAGGACCAGGATTCCCTGAATCGACAGGATCGTGGTGATGACCAGCGCCGCGATGAGCCACCAGAGTTCCGGGAATGCCAGTTCCAGGTACCCCTGGCCGACGGCCATGAACCATCCGGCCGTGGGCGTGATGATGGCGAGGGTCGGCATGACGAACAGCATGCGCGGCATCAGGCGCATGGTGATCGCGCGGCGGACCGGGAAATCGACCCGCCGTAGGATCGGCCCGATGATGAACCCCAAGAACAGGTCGATTCCCGTCCACAACAGACCGGAGAAGACATGCACGAAATTCAGGAACCAGTCGTCCTCGATGACGATGGCAACGATCATCACGGCTACGGCCAGAATGGCCCAGATGAGGTTGCGCCAGTTGATGGCGATGTCCTGGGCCGCCATGTCGGTGGCGTCATGAGTCACGTTGGCCATGGGTCACCGTAGGCCGCGGGCGGTGAGACGGGCAAGTCACGTGAATGGAGGTTTCGAATCGGCTTGGCGGGGCGGTGGCCCATCCCTACAGTCGCATTCTTTCCCGGGAGGTTCCGATGCAGGACACGGTTGGCGCGTTCGTACCGGACGGCATCTTTCAAATCGAAGGCGCGGCGGCCGGGCCGCTCGCCGGCGAGACTTTTGCCGCCAAGGACATCATCGACGTGGCCGGCCGCGCCACCAGTTGCGGCAATCCCGATTGGTTGCGCACCCATGCACCCGCCACCGCCACGGCCTCGGCGATACAGCGGTGCCTGGATGCAGGCGCGACGCTCGTCGGCAAGACCGTTACCGAGGAGCTCGCCACAGGCCTGACGGGCGAGAATATTCATCACGGCACGCCGCTAAACCTGAACGCACCCGGCCACGTGTCCGGCGGTTCATCGTCGGGTTCCGCCGCCGCGGTGACTGCAGGCCTGGTTGATTTCGCCCTCGGCTCGGACACGGGCGGCTCGGTGCGGTCCCCGGCGAGTTTCTGCGGCATATATGGGATCCGGCCGACCCACGATCGTGTGGCAACGGACGGGGTCATGCCCCTGTCGCCGAGCCTGGACGTGATCGGATGGTTTGCTCGCGACGCTGGGCTCATGTCGACCGTTGGTTCGGTTCTGCTGCAGGGTTTCGGTGATGCACCGGCCAGCGGATCCTTCCTCGTGGCTGATGACGCCTTCGAACGTCTCGACGGCAAGGCACGCACCGCCCTTGCGGAGGCCATCGACAAGGTGGCCGGATTTCTGGGAGCGCCGGAGCATCTGCGGATCGCGGAGAACGCGCCCGTGGAGGGGCTGGACGCATGGGCCCGGATTGCACGGACCGTCTGGGGGCGCGAATCCTGGGGGGTGCATGGTGACTGGATCACGACCGAGCGCCCGACATTCGGCAGCGGAGTTGCCGCGCGGTTTGCCGCTCGCGCGCAGGTCACGTCGGAGGACGCGGATGCGGCCGCGGTCGAGCGCGAGGCGATCTCCGACTATCTGGACGCGCGGCTTGCCGGCGGCGGCGTGGTCGCCTTGCCGGCATCGCCCGGGCTGGCGCCGCGGATGGGACAGAGCGATGCGGCAATAGATCCGTTCCGTGCCGCCAACGAACCGATCGGTGCGATCTCGGGTCTCGGGCGGTTGCCGCAGATCGTCTTGCCACTGGCGGAGGTCGACGGCCTGCCGCTGGGATTGGGGCTGGCGGCGGCGCGTGGCAATGACGAGCTGTTGCTGGATATCGCGGTGGCCCTGCACGCCGCCGATGTCGCGCCGGTGGTTCCGGCCCCCGAAGGTGCCGACAATGGGTGAGTTGTTCGGGAGTTTCGTGTCCGGGTTTTGCAGCCACGAGGATGTCTCGGTGCCTGGCGCGGATGGGGGCCCCTTGGCGGGTACGAGCTTCGCGGCCAAGGACATCATCGACGTCGAAGGCTTTGTGACCGGTTGCGGCAATCCGGACTGGTTCCGTACCCATGATCCGGCACCCCGGCATGCGGCGGCCATTGCACGTCTGCTCGATGCGGGCGCGAACCTTTCCGGCAAGACCATCACGGAAGAACTGGCCTACGGATTGATCGGCGAGAATTTTCACTACGGCACACCCGTCAACCCGCGCGCGGACGGCCGGGTGCCGGGCGGCTCGTCCTCCGGATCGGCCTCAGTGGTGGCCTGCGCGCAGGTGGATTTTGCGCTCGGCACGGACACGGGCGGGTCGGTGCGTGTGCCTGCGGCGTTCTGCGGGCTGTATGGCATTCGCCCGAGCCACGGTCGGGTCCCGCTCGACGGGATCATGCCCCTGGCACCCAGCCTCGATACCTGTGGCTGGTTCGCGCGCGATGCCGAACTGTTCCACCGCGTCGGTCGCGTGTTGCTCGCCTGGTCCGATTGTCCGGCTCCATCACGCCTACTGATTGCCGAGGATGCGTTCGCGCTGGCAAGCGAGGAGGTGCAGGCGGCCTTGGTACCGGCGGTCGAGGCGGTCACCGACCTCCTCGGCCCGGCCAAACCAGTGCGACCGTGCGACATGGCGGGCCTTGCGGGCTACCCGGACTGGCAGCGTGTCATGCAGGTGACGCGCGGTTCCGAGGCGGCGGCATCGCACCTGGCGTGGATACGCAGCGCCGATCCCGAGATGGGGCCTTTGTTCCGCGAGCGGTTCGAGGCCGGCGGCGCATACACGCCCGCCGACATCGCCGATGCCATGAGCAAGCGCGCGATGATCGATGGTTACCTGTCGGGCCTGTTGGGAGAGGATGCCGTCCTGCTGGTGCCCGCCGCACCGGCCGTGGCGCCGCCGGCCCGTGCGCCGGAGGAGGTCTATGACCGGCTGCGGACCGCGAACGAGCTCTACAATTGCGCCGCACCGTTGGCCCGTCTGCCCCAGGTCTCGCTGCCGTTTGCCGAGGCCCCGGATGGGCCAGTCGGCCTCGGAATCATCGCCGGCCACGGCAACGACGAAATGCTCCTCGATCTCGCTGTGAGCCTGTCCGACCGGCTTCCCGGCTGAGGAAAGGCGCCGGAATTCCGCCAGTGTTAACCACCCGACGGATTAGTGATAGAGCTTCCCCGCCAGGTGGTGGTAATTTTGGCCTCAATAAAGTGTTAACGAGTGAACGACTCGGGTTTCTTGCGGCATTGGGTGCCGGGGCTGTCGCCGGAATGGCGGTGCGTCCGTCATGGGCGGCGGCTGCGTTCGACGATATGTCGAAGCCCGTCAGCTCGTTCCCGTCATTGTTTGGCACGCGCGAATCTTTCGTCGGTAGCACGGTCAAGAAGCTGCCGCGCGACCGGGCGGCGATCAAACCTCTTTAGGCCGAGATCCTGGACAGCTTCACCCGCGCGATGTCCAAGTCACTGGCCGCGACCGTGTCGAAGGCCAACTACGGGTCGGACGTCCTCGACGCCTTGGGTGCATTCAGTCCGGCGGAGCGCATGCGCCTGGTCAACGACTTTGCCAACCGGATGCCGTATATCGAGGATATCGACAATTACGGACTGCGCGACTATTGGGCCGACACAGCGACCTTTTTCAAGAATGGCAGCGATTGCGAGGACTTCGCGATCGCCAAGTTCAAGTTGCTCGAGAAGCTGGACTTCCATCCCGCGCGGATGCGGATCGTCCTGCTGCTCGACGAGCAGCGCAATCGGCAGCATGCGGTCCTGACCGTCAATTCCAACGGCCAGGCCTGGATGCTCGATTCCCTGATCCGCGATGTGGTTCCGCACGAGACGGCGACCCACTACCGGCCCACCGTGTCGCTGAGCGGACCGCGGCTGTACCTGCACGTTCCCCCCAAGACCTGATCCTTCAATCATGAACCGGCGTGACGAGCGCGGTGGCGACGGGCCATCCCGCACCAACTGGCTTGCGGTCGCGATGGTCATATCGGCGGCCATTGTTGCCTCGTTCCAGATCGGCAAGGCGCCCGCGGCTCTGCCGGTCATGCGCGCCGATCTGGGGCTCTCCCTCGATGAGGGCGTCTGGATCATTTCGATCTTCAATTTGATGGGGATCATCTTCGGGATGACGGCCGGTGCCATGGGCGATCGGTTGGGCCATCGCCGCCTGCTGATGGCCGGGTTCGTCGCCATGGCGGCGGCCAGTTTTCTGGGCGCCGTGGCGGATGGTTTTGGCACGCTGCTGGCGAGCCGGGTGCTCGAGGGGTTCGGGTTCATCGTGATCGTCGCGGTGGCGCCACCGCTTTTCCTCCTGTTCAGTGCCGAGCGGCACCGCCGGCTGATCTTCGGCATGTACAGTGGCTACTGGCCGGCCAGCGTTGCGATCATGGTGCTCGTCACGCCGGCAATCCTGGATGTGATCGGGTGGCGCGGCCTGTGGAACGTCAACGGCGTCCTGGCCGTCGTGATGCTGGTGATCGTCGCGCTCGTGACGCGTCACGGGGGCACGGAGGCGGAAACGGCGCCGCCGCCCTTTCCCGAGGCCCTGCGGACCTTTCTCCGGATCGGACCGATGGTGCTGGCCCTGACCTTTGCGACCTATTCGTCGATTCATGGCACCGTCGTGGGGCTGCTGCCCACTTTCTATGTCGAGGCAGAGGCTGTCGGCCTGGGGCTCGCGGCCACGCTGACGGCGGTCGTGGCAATGGTTAATGTGGGCGGAAACATACTGGGCGGACTGGCGATGCATCGTGGTGCGCCGCGATGGTTGCTGGTGATTGCGACGTTCGTGCTCGTCGGCGCAAGTGCGCTTTTGATGTACGACGAGAGCCTGTCGCTCGGTATTCGCCTGGCAGCCGCCGTGTTCCTGTCCTTCATCGCCGGTGTGATCCCCGCCTGTCTGTTCGCCGGCGCGGCCGTGATGGCGCCGTCGCCGCAGCTGGTCGGCGCGACCACGGGATTGATGATGCAGGGCTCCCAGCTGGGTCAGCTCGTCGGTCCGGTGGCTATGGTATGGGTCGTTACCACGGCGGGCACCTGGGACGTGGCGCCGGTGACGCTGATTGTCGCGGCGTTGGGCGGCTGTGTTTTGATACTCGTGCTGCGCGCGATCGAGGCCCGGCGCTAGCGCGCCTTTTCGAACACCGACACCTTGGACAGGAAGGCGGGCGTGTGGCTTCGCGCGATCAGCCCGGCCTGGCCGTACAGCGCGTCCAGGTCGCTGCCGACGTAATTTGCGAAATAGGGCTCGTGATAGGCCTTCGGGAAAAAACCCAGTAGCGGGTCGAACCGGGGGACGTCACCGGTCTGGATCGAATCCACATGCACTACAAGTCCGCCCGGACGCAGCACGCTTGCAATCTCGCCCACTACGTTTGCGCGCGCCCGTTCCGGCAATTCGTGAAATAAGAAGATGCTCGTGACGATGTCGGCGGACGCATCGGCCAGGGGAAGCCGTTCGCCGTTGCCGGTCAGGAGCATGGCCTGGCGCACCCCGGCCAGGTTTTCCCGTGCCCGCTCGAGATAGGGCTGCGACAGGTCGACGCCGGTCAGCTGTAGGAGCGGGTGTGCGTCGTGGACGAAGCGCAGGAAGCGCCCCGTGCCGCATCCGATGTCTACCAACCGGGTCTGGTTAACGCGCCGGCTGGAAAGCCAATCACCCAGGGGGACAAGCCCTTGGCGCCGCATCGCGTCTGCGCCGCCGCTGAACAGGATTTCGACTTGGTAGTCGTAGAGCCGCGCGGACTCGTCCGACAGGTAGCCGTCGCTCTGGAAGTGGAAGTTTTGTAGGAAATAGCGCGGATAGGGCGGGTCGCTTTCGCGCAGCCGCCGGAAAATCTCGTCACCGTCGGATTGGTGGCGGCGTTGGTCGACAGTGCGCAGATCGCGGAAGAACCGCCGGTTCATCGCGAACACCCGATCGGGGCGCGGCCACATGTCCGGCGGCATGGCGTAGCGGCCGTCTTCGATGTTGGCGAGATCCCGTCGAAACAGTTGGAACAGGCTGCCGAGGAGTTCGGCCGTGGACGGTCCGTCCGTGGGCGCTTCGCTCTTCTGCACGGCCGGCGTGACCCTGCGCTGGGCCCGGCGGTACTGGCTGTAGAACCAGCCGAACCTCGCGGCCTGGCTGGTTGTGTAGGCGAGACGGTCCAGGGCGGATAGATGTTTGCGCATGAAAATACGATAGCGCGAAGCGCCCATCGGCGGTACGGCCTGCAACATGTCGCATCACGCTTTACCGGGCGTTGGCGGCTGTTATAACGGTGCCGCTGCGGCGACTCCGCGGCGCATACGCATGTAAAGGGAACAACAGTAATCATGAGCGCGTTTTGCACCCTCGACGATCTCGACGCGGCGGGAAAACGGGTCCTGTTGCGGGCGGACCTGAACGTTCCCATGTCTGACGGAAAGGTCTCGGACCTGACCCGGCTGGAGCGTCTCGCACCGACCATTCTCGAGCTGGCCGATAGGGGTGCCCGGGTCCTGGTGACCTCGCATTTCGGGCGGCCGAAGGGGGTGAGGGTGCTAGAAATGTCGCTGGCGCCTGTCGCCAAGGAGTTGGGTGAGGTCCTCGGGCGGCCCGTCGCATTTGCACCGGATTGCATCGGCGATGCCGCCCTGGATGCATCGTCCGCCCTGGTCGATGGCGATATTCTGGTCCTGGAGAACGCCCGTTACCATTTGGGCGAGGAATCCAACGACCCCGCCTTTGCGAAATCTCTCGCCGACCTAGCGGATGTCTATGTGAACGACGCCTTTTCTGCCGCCCATCGCGCGCACGCCTCGACGGAGGGGGTCGCGCGGATTCTGCCGTCCTATGCCGGCCGTTTGATGCAGGCGGAACTGGAGGCGCTCGACCGGGCCCTCGGCAATCCCGAACGGCCCGTCCTGGCCGTCGTGGGCGGGGCCAAGATCGCATCCAAGCTCGATCTGCTCGGCAACCTGATAGCCCGTGTGGACCAACTGGCGATCGGCGGCGGCATGGCGAACACCTTCCTCAACGCGATGGGTGTCGATGTGGGTGCATCCCTGTGCGAGCACGATATGGCCGATACCGCGCGCGACATCCTGGCCCGCGCCGATGAGATCGGTTGCGAGGTGATCCTGCCGTCCGATGTGATCATCGCCGGAGAGTTCAAGGCTGGTGTGCCGAACCGGATCGTGCCCGTCGATGCGGTGCCCGAAGACCAGATGATTTTGGACATCGGCCCGGCGACGGCGGCCGGGCTGTCGGCACGCCTGGCCGATGTGCGGACCCTGGTCTGGAACGGTCCACTGGGGGCTTTCGAGATCGAACCTTTCGACGCGGGTACCGTCCTGGTGGCGCGCGCGGCGGGCGACGCAACGGCAGCGGGTAGCCTGCTGTCGGTGGCCGGAGGCGGTGACACCGTCGCTGCCCTGAATCATGCCGAAGTCGCCGGCCAGTTCAGCTATGTTTCGGCGGCCGGTGGTGCGTTCCTCGAATGGCTTGAGGGCAAGACGCTTCCCGGCGTTGCTGCTCTCGCGCCCTAGTAGGGATTTTGGCCACACGTCGCGTTCGAGACCCCCAGGCCTTCGCCGACGAAGCCGCAGCGGCCCGGTCGCGCGAGCTGTTGGCCGCGGCCGCGGCCGGACTGGGCCGGATCCGTGCCATCGGTGCGGAGACCGGGCTCGATCAAAAGGTGGTGCGGCTGGGGGCCAGCGACCAGTGGCTGAAAGAATTTCTTGGCACGCCCGAACGCATCGGCCTGGCACTCGATACGCCGGCGCCGGTATAGGCAGAGGCCGAATTGGTGACGCTGTTGCGCGCAGGCGAACCGAGTTTTTTCAAATGGGGTGTCCGCCCGGGCAACGCCGTCGTGCGCGCGGACGGTTCGATTCGCTGTTTCGAACGTTTCATCGCCCCTCCAGGCCATTCTGCGCCAGCTCAAACCCGTGACGCCCGTGGCCGAAACGGCCGCAGAGGCCCGGCTGCGAACCTCGGCCCCGGCGGACAATCAGACAACGGCGAAGGCGGACCCGCGCGTCAATATTCCCAAGGACGCGACATCCCTTGATCCTCACGCACCCCGCGGGACCTATCTGAACCTGGTGGTTTAGGAACCGGCCAGGGCGCCCGTTCCAAGAAATCTGACCGTAGAGGCGAGCCCAAGCTAGTCGGCTTCGGCCGGTTCCTCGATCTGTTCGCGCAGGAACAGCGGCGTCTGCGCGGCTGCGAACAGGAACGTCAGGGGCATAATGCCGAACAGCTTGAAGGACACCCAGAAGTCCGTGGAAAAGCTGCGCCAGACGATCTCGTTCAGCACGGCCAGGACGACGAAAAAGATCGCCCACCGCCAGGTCAATAGGTTCCAGCCCCTATCCGTCAGCTGAACGGCGGCCCCGAACAGGGGTTTCAGCAGGGAGCGGCCCTTCATCAGCCCGCCGAACAGAATGACGGCGAACAGCATGTTCACCAGGGTCGGCTTCAACTTGATGAAGGTGTCGTCAGCGAGCACAAGCGTGAGGCCGCCGAAAAACACAACGAAGATGCCGCTGACGAGTGGCATCACCGGCAGCTTGCGTTGGATGATCCAGCCGGTCGCAAGCGCCGCAAGGGTGGCGACCATGAAGGCGCCGGTCGCCTCGAACAGCGCCTGTTCGTTCATCGGCGCGGCGCCCTCGGGCAGCCACAGCGATCGGAATTCGGGCAGTCCCTCGCGTCCGTTCACGAGAAAGAAGACAACGAGCGGGCCGGCTTCGATCGCCAGTTTTAACCATGGTCGCATAGCCGCGCGAACCTACGATTGTTGTCGCGCAGGTGGAAGAGCGGAATGGATCATGCCGCAAATTTGAGCGCGCCGGCCCCGAAGGCAACCAGCAGGGCCGCCGGGATGCGCCGTTTGCCCAACCGCTCGCCGAGAACGAGCGTTCCGATGAGTGCGGCAAACACGACGCCGGTTTCGCGCAGGGCGGCAACACTGCCGACTGAAGCATTGGCGAACGCAAACAGTACCAGTGCGTAGCTGGTGACCGCGATGGCGCCACCACCGATCCCTTGCAGTGCGTGTGCGCGCATATACGGGAGGATCTGTCCGCGGCGCAGGAAGAACGCGACCGCCAGTATGGGCACGGCGGCGAAAATCATCAGCCATGAGACATAAACGATCGTGGCGTATTCGAACTCGGGGCCGATGGTGCGAATGCCGACCGCATCGAACAGGGAGTAGGCCGCGATCATGGCACCGGTCAGCAGCGCCAGTGCAACAGCCTTGATATCGGCGGTGGCGATCTGCCCGGGTTCAAAGGTCAACGCGACGACGCCGGCCACGACCACCAGCACGGCCACGATCTCCCAGGTGCCGGGGACGTCGCCGACAAGCGGGGCCGACAGTACGACGATGATCAGCGGCGCGCTGCCGCGAGCGATCGCATAGACCTTGCCGAGATCGCCATAGGCATAGGCGCTGACCAGCAGGCTGAAATAGATGCCGTGCAGGGCACCGGAGCCCAGCAGCCACGGCCAGTGATGGGCCTGGGGCCAGGGAACGAAGAACACTGCCACGATGAGCGCGCCTGCGGCTGCGAATCCGGCGATCATCGCCGAGGTCAGCCAGCCATCGTCGCCGCCCTTGACCAGGGCGTTCCAGCTCGCATGCATCAATGCCGCGAGCAGGACGGCAATGACGACGATCGTGCTCAATCCTGGGCCCCGTCCATCTCCGCGCCGTCGAGCCCGACCAGATTGCGGGCAAAGACATCCGCTTCGAAGGGCTTCAGATCGTCGACACCCTCACCGACCCCGATGGCGTAGATGGGAAGTCCGAACCGGTCGGCCAGTCCGACGATCACGCCGCCGCGGGCCGAACCGTCAAGCTTGGTGACCACAAGGCCGGTCACGTCGACGAGATCGGAAAAGGTCTCGACCTGGCTGTGGGCATTCTGTCCGGTGGTGGCGTCAAGCACGAGAAGGACCTCGTGCGGGGCTTCGGGATCGACCTTGCGGATAACCCGCACGATCTTCTCGAGCTCCGCCATCAGGTCGCCCTTGTTGTGCAGGCGCCCGGCCGTGTCGATCAGAAGCATATCGAGCCCGCCATCCCGGGCCTGTTCCAACGCGTCGAACGCGACGGCCGCGGGGTCGCTGCCCTGTTCATGTGCAATGACGGGCGCGCCGACCCTTTCGCCCCAAAGCTTCAACTGGTCGATCGCGGCGGCGCGAAAGGTGTCGGCGGCGGCCAGCATGATCGTGCGGTCGAGTTCCTGGAAGCGCGCGGTAAGCTTGCCGATGGTGGTTGTCTTGCCGGTGCCGTTGACACCCGCCACCGGGATGACCCGTGGGCCGGTTGCGGTGCTGGCGATATCCGACAGAGGCCGGGCGACGGGCGCGATCAAGTCGCTGATATTCTGTGCCAGGGCCGCGCGAACATCGTTGGCATCCGCGTCGGCGGCAAACCGGTGGTCACCCAGTTCGGCTGCCAGCTTCGCCGCCGTGCTGACACCGAGATCCGCCATGATCAGTGTGTCCTCGAGCTCTGCAAGAGTGTCCGGGTCCACCTTCCGGCCGGTAAAGATTTCGCCGATATCACTCGACAGTCGCGATGACGTTCGGGTCAGCCCGGCCCTCAGCCGGGAAAGCCAGCCATCGCTGCTCATGCCGCGTTCCGGAGGAGCGCGCCGCGCAGATGGGTGCCGTCGGTATCTTCGATGCGGACGTCGACAATTGTTCCCGGCTCGAAGCTGTGAGACGACAGCGCAACGGGTACAAACTGTTCGGTGCGACCGCGCTCCGGTGTTTCCGCGAGTACGGATCGTGTCTTGCCGACTTCGCACTCAAGGAACGCGGCCAGCGCGCCATCACCGGCCTCACGCAGCCGCCCGGCGCGTTCCTTGATCACCACGCGGTCCAGTTGCGGCATGCGTGCCGCCGGGGTTTCCGGCCGCGGGGAATAGGGAAACACGTGCAGGTGCGTCAGGCCGCATTCGTCCACGAGCCCGAGGCTCTGTTCGAACATGGCATCCGTTTCGGTTGGGAACCCGGCGATGATGTCAGCGCCGAACACCATATCGGGCCGCAACTGCCGAGCCTTGTCGCAGAACTCGATGGCCTGCTGGCGCGTATGCCGACGCTTCATGCGCTTGAGAATCAGATCGTCGCCCGCCTGCAGGCTGAGATGCAGGTGCGGCATCAGCCGCGGTTCGTCCGCGATCAAATGAAGCAGGTCGTCGTCGATCTCCGCGACGTCGATGGAGCTCAGGCGCAGGCGCGGCAGGTCGGGAACATTGGCCAGCAATCGGCGGATCATCTGGCCAACGCGCGGCTGTCCGGGCAAGTCGGCGCCGTAGGATGTGATGTCGACACCGGACAGGACGATTTCCCCGATCCCGTGATCCACCAGCGTGCGCACCTGGTCGACGATGGCGCCGATGGGCACGCTCCGTGAATTGCCGCGGCCGAACGGAATGATGCAGAAGGTGCAGCGGTGGTCGCAGCCGTTCTGGACCTGGATGAAGGCCCGGGCCCGGTCGTCAAATCCCTCGATCAGATGCGTGCCGGTTTTCGTCGCGCTCATGATGTCGTTCACCCGGACGGGCGCGTCTCCCAGGGTTTCGAAACTCCGCGCGTCGAGCTTTTCGGTGTTGCCGATCACCGCATCCACCTCGGCCATTCCGGCATAGGCGTTCGGGTCGATCTGGGCGGCGCAGCCGGTGACGACGATCCGTGCTTGCGGGTTTTTGCGGCGCGCGCGGCGGATCGCCTGCCGCGCCTGGCGTTCGGCTTCGGCCGTGACGGCGCAAGTGTTGACGATCACGGTGTCGGCGACACCGGCCTCTGCCGCATGCTTGCGCATCACTTCGGATTCATAGGCGTTCAGCCGGCAGCCGAAGGTGATGATCTCGGGCGCGCTCATCTCAGGAACCACCGGGCCCGGAAAACTGGTCTTCGCCGACCGTCCCGCGGAAGCTTTCCTCGGCCGGGCCCGACATGATGACATGCCCGTCTTCACGCCAATGGATGCAAAGCGCCCCGCCATCGACGGTGATGTGAACCTCTCGCCGGGTGAGCCCACGCCGGTGCGCCGCGACTGCGGCGGCGCAAGCGCCGGACCCGCACGCCAGGGTCAGACCCGCGCCGCGTTCCCAGACGCGCAACCGCAACGCATTGTCGCCGGTCAGCTGCGCCACACCGATGTTGGCCAGTTCGGGGAAGAGCGGGTCGTGTTCTAGTTGCGGTCCGAGTGTCTCGATTGGCACCGCGTCGACATCGTCGACGAAGAACACCGCGTGCGGATTGCCCATGTTGACCGCCACCGGGTCCGAGAGCATTTCCAGGGAAAGCGGCAGGTGATCGGTGTCGCACTCCCGCGCGAGCGGTATGTCCTGCCATGCATCGCGCGCAGGCCCCATGTCGACAGCATACTCGCGCGGGTCGCCATCGCTGCGCCATGCGTGCAGCAGTCCCGCACCGGTTCGGATCGCAAGCGGCCCGTCGTCATCGTCGAGCAACAAATGTGCGACACACCGCATGGCGTTGCCGCAGGCGTCCACCTCGCCACCATCGGAATTGAAGATACGCACATCCACGTCGGACTCCCCGTTCGCGGGAGAATCCATCGCGATCAACTGGTCGAACCCGATACCGGTGTGGCGATCGGACAGCCGTCGCGTTCCCGCATCACTCACGGTGAGCGGGTTATGACGGGCGTCGACAATGACAAAGTCATTGCCCAGTCCGTGCATTTTTATGAATTCGCGCATGGCCATGGGCGGCATATAGGGCCGCCAGGGCCTTTGCGTCCAGCCTCAATCATTCGCCGCCGTTGCGCGGCGCGATCGGTTAGGAACGGCTGAGGGACTTTACGAGCTGTACCACCTGGCGGCGGACACGGGTTTCGGGGATTTTCTGGAAGGCCTGATTCAGATCCAGCACCTGACGCGCAGAGCGGGAATCGGAATCCGATGAAACGGCCGGTTCCGAGGCCGATGCGTTCTTGCGGCGCGGGTTCAGGCCTTCGAAAAAGTAGCCGGGTGCGACGTCGAGTACATCGCACAGTTGCCAGAGTTTCGAGGCGCTGATGCGGTTCGCACCGCTTTCATACTTCTGTACCTGCTGAAAGCTGATGCCGAGCTGACGGGCGAGCTCCTTTTGCGGCATTCCGGACATCTCCCGCCGCTGGCGCATGCGTCGGCCAACATGTGTATCGACTGGGTGTGGCAATGGTCTCGATCTCTCGTCTTCTTCTGCCCCTTGCCGGAAACAGAATTCGGAAGGCCAGAGTTGCCGCGTATCCGCGCAACCGGCTTTCCCGACCGCTTCATTCGCGGGTTTGCGCTCCGACCTGTCGGCCGGAAGCGTGTTACCAACAGGTCACGCACTGTTTAAACCTGTCCCCGCTCCATGGATGCAATATGCACCCGGCAAGCTGCTATCGCACAACCTGCGCGTGCATACAAGGGTATCTTGCCCAAAAAGTCCCGCAGGAAAAATATAATTGGGATAGATGTTTAACAAACATGATTCAATTTTGGTCTGGTTCTGGCCGAAATCTTTTCCGCTGCGGAATCCCACACTGAAAAACATGCAAAAATACCGTAACAATTGGTGCAAAACCGGTGGCCCCGGAATCTGACACGAACGGCGGGACGGCTTGTCCCGCCCGCTTCGGGATTGCTTGACCAGGCTGGCCGGTTCGCCTAGGTTCCGCGCCATTCCGCATCGATACACGATGCGGCTCGGGCCGGGAGGTCTGAGCTCCGCCAGTCCGCGAGTTTCGCGCACTGGCGCGTTTGACGTTGGGCCTTATGCCGACTTGGAAGGAAGGTTTCCTTGTTTGAATCGCTGACCGAACGCCTGGGTGATGTCTTCGACCGTTTGAAGCGGCGTGGTGCGCTTTCGGAGGACGATGTAGCCGCAGCCATGCGAGAGGTGCGTGTCGCCCTGCTGGAAGCGGATGTTGCGCTGCCGGTCGTGCGCGATTTCATCGCTGCGGTTCAGGAACGTACGGTCGGCCAGGAGGTGGTCAAGAGCGTCACGCCCGGCCAGATGGTCGTCAAGATCGTTCACGATGAACTGGTCGAGATGCTCGGGGGCGAGGGGGTCGATATCGACCTGAACGCGCCGGCGCCCGTTGCCATCCTGGTTGTTGGCCTGCAGGGCTCGGGCAAGACGACCACTACGGCCAAGATCGCCCAGTATCTTTCGGAAAAACAGAAGAAGCGAGTCCTGATGGCCGCGCTGGACGTGCGCCGGCCAGCGGCCCAGGAACAGCTTCGGGTGCTCGGTGATCAGGCGCTGATCCCGACACTGGATATTCAGCTGGGTGAAATGCCCGTCGCCATTGCGAAGCGTGCAATGGATCAGGCGCGCCGCGAAGGTTACGACGTCGTTCTGCTCGATACCGCAGGCCGTCTTGCCATCGACGATGCCCTGATGACTGAGGCCACAGCCATTCGCGATGCGGCGAAGCCCCACGAGACCTTGCTCGTGGCGGATGCCATGACCGGTCAGGATGCGGTCAACACGGCACAAGCGTTCAATGAGCGGGTCGGCATCTCGGGCATCGTCCTGACCCGAATGGATGGTGATGCGCGCGGTGGTGCGGCGCTTTCCATGCGTGCGGTCACGGGACAACCGATCAAGCTGATCGGCACGGGCGAGAAGATGGATGCGCTCGAGCCCTTCCATCCCGAGCGGGTGGCGGGACGTATCCTCGATATGGGTGATGTGGTCTCGCTTGTGGAGCGCGCCCACGAACTGGTCGAGGAGGACGAGGCCGAAAAGATCGCCCGGAAAATTCAGAAGGGCGAATTCGATCTCAATGATCTTCTCGACCAGCTTCGGCAACTCAAGAAGATGGGTGGTCTTGGCGGCGTCATGTCGATGTTGCCCGGCGTCGGCAAGGTCAAAAAACAGATGGCCGAGCACGATATCGACGACAGTCTGATCAAGCGGCAGGAGGCGATCATCCTGTCGATGACCCCTGGCGAACGCCAGCGCCCGGCATTGGTGAAGGCGTCGCGCAAGAAGCGGATTGCTGCGGGCTCGGGCACCACCGTTCAGGAAATCAACAAGCTGCTGAAGCAGTATCAGCAGATGCACACGATGATGAAGAAGATGAAGAAGATGGGCGGAAAGATGCCGGCGATGGGTGGCGGCGGAATGCCCCCGGGCATGTTGCCGCCGGGTATGGGGCGATAGGCGCATGACGATGTTCCACCATGTCTCCGTCGGCGTGTCAGACCTCGAACGATCGGCGAAATTCTACGATGCCGTCCTGGGCACGCTGGGGCACGAGCGCTTCCGCGAGAAGCCGCGGACCATCTCCTGGTGGCCGAAGGGTGGCGGCCCCGCCTTCTGGATCAACCTGCGCGATGACCTCACGGTCGTGCACGATGACGGGCGACACGTCGCCTTCGAGGCCGAGTCCCAGGAACAGGTGCGCGCCTTCTACGAGGCCGCGCTTGCGGCCGGTGCGACCGATGACGGCCCGTCGGGGCTCCGGCCCGAATATCGCGACACCTATTATGGCGCCTTTGTGCTGGACCCGGACGGTCACAAGCTCGAAGCCGTCCATGCGCCCCGGGACTGATCTATGGCGATGCTCGACCATGTCTCACTCGGGGTCCGCGACCTGGTGGCAAGCGGGGGGTTCTACGACGCCGTGTTGCATCCGCTCGGGTATCGCCGGGTGCTCGAGAAGGGAATCGGGTTCGCCTACGGCCCCGGCCCGGAGCGGGACGGCATGATGTTCTGGATTGTTCGGCCCGATGCCGAAATCGTGCCGTCGCGCGGTAGTCATGTTGGGTTCTCTGCGCCATCGCGCCGTGCGGTCGACGAGTTTCATGACGCGGCGTTACGGGCGGGCGCGCGCGACAATGGTGCGCCGGGCCTGCGGCCCGAATACAGCGACGATTACTACGGTGCGTTCGTGCTCGATCCTGATGGACACAAGATCGAGGCGATGTGCCGAGGCTCAGAATGAATCACAACCAGACAAACCAACAGCAAACTTAAGAAAAGAAAAGGAATTACCCCATGGCACTTCGTATTCGACTGGCGCGCGGTGGCGCCAAAAAGCGGCCCTTCTATCGCATCGTGGTCGCCGATTCCCGGCGCGCACGCGATGGCCGTTTCATCGAGCGGATCGGGCACTACAACCCGATGCTGCCCAAGGACGACCCAAACCGAGTGCAGTTCGACACCGAGCGCGCCAAGCACTGGCTGAGCGTCGGCGCGCTGCCGTCCGGTCGCGTGGCGACCTTCTTCGCCAGTGAAAACCTGGTGGAACTGCCCGCCCGCCGCGAGCAGACCAAGCAGCATCTGCCGAAAGCGAAGGCACAGGAACGCGCCGCAGCCGAGGCCGAGGCGGCCGCGGCAGCGGCCGAAGCGCCGGCTGAAGAGGCACCGGCCGAGGACGCGCCAGCAGAGGAAGCCGCCGCAGAGGAGGCTCCCGCCGAAGAGACACCAGACGAGGAGGCTGCCGCAAAAGAAGCGCCGGCTGAAGAGGCACCGGCAGAGGAAGCCGCCGCAGAGGAGGCTCCCGCCGAAGAGGCACCAGCCGAGGAGGCTGCCGCAGAAGAAGCGCCGGCTGAGGAAGCCCCGGCTGAAGAGGCCGGCGAGGACGAAGAGGAGAAATCCTGACGTCAGCGACACGTTCCGCAATGGCCGGCGATCCGGATACCTCGCAGCGCGTCTGCCTGGGCGTCGTGACAGGTGCCCACGGGCTGCACGGATTGTTGCGTGTGCGGCCCTACACGGATGTGCCCGAGGATATTGCGGCTTATGGCCCGGTTCAGAGCGAGGATGGCCAGCGCGAGTTCACGTTGGATGTCCGCAACCGGACCGGCAAGGGCCAGATTCTCGTGCACATCGAAGGTGTCGATGATCGCACGGCCGCGGAGGCCCTGAAGGGCGAGCAGTTTTACATTGCCCGCGGACAGTTGCCGGATGCCGGGGACGACGAGTTCTATCACGCCGATCTGATCGGCATGGCGGTTGTCTCGAACGAGGGCGAGGAACTGGGGGCGGTCCGCGCGGTGAACAATTTCGGAGGCGGTGACATGCTGGAGATTTCCGGCGCCGACGGTCAGCTCGCCACGGTGCCTTTTACGAAGGCGGCGGTGCCCGAGATCGATCTGGATGCGCGCCGTGTGGTGGTGGATGGCAACGCCGTCCTGGGCCCCGGCAATGGCGATTCACGAGATGGCGAGACCGGCGATGGCTGACACCGCACCGTGGGTCGCGAGCGTTCTGACGCTGTTTCCGGAGATGTTTCCCGGCGTGCTGGGACAGTCGCTGGCCGGACGCGCGCTCGAGCGCGGGGATTGGTGTCTGGAGGTCCACAATATCCGTGACCAGGCCACTGACCGGCATGGCAGCGTCGACGATGAGCCCTTCGGCGGCGGTCCGGGGATGGTGATGCGACCGGATATCGTTGATTCCGCCCTTTTCGAGGTGGTCAATCCGGTTGACGGCCAGCGGCCGATCATCTATCTCACGCCCCGCGGTCGTCCCCTGGAGCAGGCGCGTGTCCGGGACTTGGCGGACGGCCCCGGCGTGACACTGCTTTGCGGCCGTTTCGAGGGCGTCGACCAACGGGTGCTTGATGCCTGGCAGGTCGAGGAAGTCAGTGTCGGCGACTATGTGCTGTCCGGCGGCGAGCCGGCGGCGCACATTCTGCTTGATGCGGTTGTTCGGTTGTTGCCGGGCGTGATCGGTGCGGCAGAGTCGCTGTCGGAAGAGAGTTTTGAACGCGGGTTGCTTGAGTATCCGCATTATACGAGGCCGGCGGACTGGACCGACCGGCAAGGAAAGGAACGTTCGGTTCCCGAAATCCTGACATCCGGACATCACGCCCGGATCGCGGAATGGCGGACCGAACAGTCAGAACAGGCGACCCGTGAGCGCCGGCCGGATCTCTGGCAACGCTACGCGGCGAAAGACAACGAAGGACGAAAGTGATGAACACGCTCCAGAAGTTCGAAGCAGATCAGCTTGCCAAGCTGCAGGCCGATCGGGACATTCCCGAGTTCGGACCGGGCGACACCGTGCGCGTCAATGTGCGCGTGGTCGAGGGTGAGCGCGAACGCATCCAGGCCTATGAAGGCGTGTGCATCGCGTCGAAGAATGACGGCATCAACTCCTCGTTCACCGTGCGCAAGATTTCCTTCGGTGAGGGTGTCGAACGTGTGTTCCCGCTCTACGGGCCGCGTGTCGATTCGATCGAAGTGGTGCGTCGCGGCAAGGTTCGCCGCGCCAAGCTGTATTACCTGCGTGGCCGCACGGGCAAGCGCGCGCGTATCACCGAGCGCACGACCGGCCGCGGCATGGTGGGGCGCACGTCGGGCCGGAAGGCCGATGTGGTCGTTCCCGAGACCGGTACGGCCGAACGGCCCGAGGATAATGTCGTCGAGGCAGCGGCAACCGAGACGCCCGAGGCCGAAACCAAAAGCGAATAGGCACCACGCTCGGGCAGGTGCACCGAAGTATCGAAGCAACGCCCCGGAGCTTTCGTGCACGGGGCGTTTTTCTTAGCGGAAAGACAAAATCATGGCTCAGCCCAAAACACTGTTCGACAAGATCTGGGGCTCTCATCTGGTTGAAACCCAGGAAGACGGGACCTGCCTGATCTATATCGACCGGCATCTCGTCCATGAAGTGACCAGCCCGCAGGCCTTCGAAGGGCTGCGTATGAACGGACGCACGGTCAGGCGGCCCGATGCCACGCTCGCGGTGGCCGACCACAATGTCCCGACGACCGACCGCAGCGGCGGGATCGAGGATGAGGAATCCCGCATCCAGGTCGAGACCCTGACGAAGAACTGCGAGGAGTTCGGGATCGAGCTGTTCGACATGAACGATATCCGCCAGGGCATCGTCCACATCATCGGACCGGAGCAGGGCTTCACCCTGCCCGGAACCACGATCGTGTGCGGCGACAGCCATACCGCGACCCATGGTGCGTTCGGCGCGCTGGCGTTCGGTATCGGCACGTCGGAGGTCGAGCATGTGCTTGCCACCCAGACCCTGCTGCAGCGTCCGGCGAAGAACCTGCTGGTCTCCGTCGACGGCGATCTGTCACTGGGCGTGACGGCGAAGGACATGATCCTGGCGATCATCGGTGCGATCGGCACTGCGGGCGGCACCGGCCACGTGATCGAGTATGCGGGTGATGCCGTGCAGGCGCTCTCGATGGAGGGCCGCATGACCATGTGCAACATGTCGATCGAGGGTGGCGCGCGTGCCGGCCTGGTGGCGCCGGACGAGACGACGTATGCCTATCTGAAGGGGCTACCGATGGCGCCCAAAGGTGCGGCGTGGGAGGCGGCAGAGGCCTACTGGCGCTCGCTCCCGAGTGACGGTGGCGCGGTCTATGACAAGGAGGTCCGCCTGTTGGCGCCGGATATTCCGCCGCAGGTGACCTGGGGCACGAGCCCGGAAAATGTTGTGCCGATCACCGGTGCGGTCCCCGACCCCGAGAACGATGCCCAGGACGACAACCAGCGCCAGGCGTGGGAACGTTCGCTGGAATATATGGACCTGACACCCGGGACGGCGATGGCCGATGTGAGCGTCGACAAGGTGTTTATCGGTTCGTGCACCAACGGTCGTATCGAGGATTTGCGCGCCGCCGCCCAAGTCGCGGAGGGCCGCAAGGTGTCCGACAATGTTCACGCGATGGTCGTACCGGGTTCGGGCCTTGTGAAGGAACAGGCCGAGCAGGAGGGTCTCGACAAGATTCTCATCGAAGCGGGCTTCGATTGGCGCGAGCCGGGTTGCTCCATGTGCCTGGCGATGAACGCCGATAAGCTCGCGCCGGGCGAGCGCTGCGCCTCCACCTCGAACCGCAACTTCGAGGGACGCCAGGGGCGCGGCGGGCGAACCCATCTGGTCAGCCCGGCAATGGCCACGGCAGCCGCTGTCACCGGCAAGCTGACCGATGTGCGCGATCTGGAAGGGTAATGTCGGCACGTGAACGGGGCTCCCACCAGCGACACACTGCCGGTCCGCTATGGCGGGTTCCTGCTGCGCGCGGTGGCCGCGCTGGTCGATCTGGGAATCGTTTGGTTGTTCGCCTGGCTGGTCTCGGCGGTGCTCGGGGTTTCGTTTCTGGCGGCTACGCCGGAGGAGCTCGCGAACACTACGATCCTGCATGTGCTGATCTCGACCACCCTGTTCGGTGCCTGGCTGTACTATGCCGGGATGGAATCGAGCTCGATGCAGGCAACGCTTGGCAAGGCGTTCATGGGGCTTTACGTCACCGACCGCAACGGTATGCGGATCGGGTTCCTGCGCGCCAGCTTCCGGCACTGGGCCAAGATCCTGTCGGGGGCGATTTTCTTTACCGGGTTTCTCTTGGCGCTGTTTCCGCCGCACCATCAGGGCCTGCATGACATGATGGCCGCCTGTCTGGTGGTCAAACGTTAGGAGTATCCGATGGAGAAGTTCAACAAGGTCACGGGCGTTGCCGCGCCGCTGCCGATGGTCAATGTCGACACCGACAAGATCATCCCCAAGCAGTTCCTGAAAACCATCGAGCGCACCGGCCTGGGCAAGGGTCTGTTCTACGAGATGCGTACCAACGAGGACGGTTCGGCGCGGGACGATTTCGTGCTCGACCAGGAACCCTATACGAACGCGGAGATCCTGATTGACGGTGACAATTTCGGCTGCGGCTCCTCGCGCGAGCATGCGCCCTGGGCGCTGCAGGATTTCGGCATCAAGGTGGTGATTGCACCGACCTTCGCCGACATTTTCTACAACAACAGCTTCAAGAACGGCATGCTGCTGATCAAGCTGCCCCGGGATCAGGTCGACAATCTGATGGACGTGGCCAGTGATCCGGAGAATCCGGAAATCTTCATCGATCTGGAGAAGCAGGAAGTCCACGCGCCCAACGGCGTGGTCTATTCCTTCGATCTCGACCCGTTCCTCAAGCATTGCCTGCTCGAGGGGCTCGACGATATCGGCCTGACCATGCAGCGTGACGGCAAGATCGAAGATTTCGAGGGCGGCCAGCAGAGCCAGCAGCCCTGGCTGTACAAGGCGGCGTCCTAGGCGGCGTCCAGACCGGCAGCGCAACGTATTTATCTGAAGGAGAGTAAGAATGGCCGCCAACAAGAGCGTGCTGGTCCTGCCGGGCGACGGCATCGGGCCCGAGGTGATGGAACAGGTCCGCCGTGTCATGGGCTGGTTCGAGGCGAAGGAAGCGGTCCGCTTCGCGGTCGAGGAGGCGCCGGTCGGCGGTGCCTGCTTTGACGCCCACGGCGTGTCGATTCAGGAAGACACGATGGAGAAGGCCCTGACGCTGGATGCCGTGCTGTTCGGTGCCGTCGGCGGCCCGAAATGGGACGACGTGCCGCGCGAACACCGGCCCGAGGCCGGCCTGCTGCGCCTGCGCAAGGATCTCGACCTGTTTGCCAACCTGCGCCCGGCCGTGGTGATGGATGCGATGGTCGAGTCCTCGACCCTGAAGCCGGAAGTGGTCAAGGGGCTGGATATCCTGATCCTGCGCGAGCTGACGTCGGGCGTGTATTTCGGCGAACCCAAGGGTGAGCAGACACTGGAAGACGGCACCGTCCGCGTGGTCGACACGCAAGCCTACACCAAGGATGAGATCGTCCGGGTCTGCCGTGTGGCTTTCGAGTTGGCGCGCAAGCGCAACAACAAGGTGACCTGCGCGGAGAAGTCGAACGTGATGGAGACCGGCGTGTTCTGGCGCCAGGTCTCGGCCGAAGTGGCCAAGGAATATCCCGATGTCGAGTTCGAGCACATGCTGGCCGACAACTGCGCCATGCAACTGATCCGTTATCCCAAGCAGTTCGACGTCATTGTCACGGACAACCTGTTCGGCGACATCTTGTCGGACGAGGCGGCGATGATGACGGGCTCGCTGGGTATGCTGCCGTCCGCCAGCCTGGGTGCGCCCGATCCGGTGACCGGGGCTCGCAAGGCCATGTACGAGCCCGTCCATGGCTCTGCGCCCGACATTGCCGGTGAGGGCAAGGCGAACCCGATCGCCATGCTGCTCTCCTTCGGCATGATGCTGCGCTATTCCTACGATCTGGGCCGCGAGGCCGATCTGGTCGAGCAGGCAGCGCAGAACGTCCTCAACGAGGGCTTCCGCACCGCCGATATCATGCAGGATGGCTGCACGCCGGTCTCGACCGAGGAGATGGGCAACCGCCTGCTGGCCGAGCTCGACCGTCTGACCGACTGATTTGACGGCGCAGGCGATCCGGGACTAGCCTTTCCGCACCAATCGGGAACCAGCTCCATGCGTTCGATGCTTATTGCATTTGCCGTTGCCGTGCCGCTCCTGGCGGCCGTGCCGGCCCAGGCTCAGCAGATTGTCGAGACCACGACCGGCAAGCATGCCGGCGGTAACTGTGCGGTCAGCCAGGCGATGCTGGCGGCCATCCAGGGCGCCCAGGCCGAGCGCCGGGCCGAGACGCGAACACGGATCAACGATCTGCTGGAGACGGCCCTGGCCAGTTCGAAGAGCCGCCGGGCCGGTTCCGGCCAGTCGCCCGTCGTGTTGCCGCCGGCGAAACCCGGCAGCTAGCTTTTCGCGTACTCGCAGTCTCCGGGGCCTACCAGGTCCTCGGCCTGCCCGACGGCGCGCAGATAGCGCGACTCGCCGCCCTGGGGCCAGACCACAAGAATCCGGTCCTGTGCCAGAAAGGTGACCCGCGCGGCATTCGCCGTGATTCCGGGTTCCGCCTCGGCAGCCGGCCCATACCAGACCAGGGTGCCGTCGTTCCCGTCCTGATAGCGCGCCGGTTTCGCGATCCGAATATCAAGCCGGTTGCCGCTTACAATCACGCAGCCCTCACGGAACCGCACCAGGTTGCCGTGGGCGCGCGGGACGGTGGGCTGTTCGATCACCCAGTCACCGATCAGGTGATGAGATTTGGGTTCGCTGGCGCAGGCGGCGAGGGCTGCGAGACACAGGGGAAGGGACAGGTGTGCGGGCCGTTTCAACGGCCCGCACCGGCGCGTGGAACCCCCGCACCGTCCAGTTCGTGTCCCAGCCGGCCGGTGATCCACAGATGCAGCATCCGGAAGTCGCTGAACAGAGACCACACCGGATGGGTGAAGGTCGCGGGGCGGTTCCGCTCGACCAGGCCGTGGCCGATCCAGGCGGGCCCGTAGCCGGCCACGAGGGAGATCAACGCTAGCCACCAGGGACCGGTGATGACGGCGAAGCCGAGCAGAAGCAGCGCTGTGATGGTGCCGGCATAGTGCAGCGCGCGCGTTTGCGGGCGCGCATGTTCGCGCAGATAGTGCGGCCAGAAATCGGCATAGGTCGAAAATCGTTCGGCCATGGCCGGAATTCTGGCACATAGGGTGCTGGCAAGGCGAGGAGACAGCGGTGCCCGATATCTATGTGAACCCCGACGCGATTCCGGCAGAGGTTCTGGATCAGATGAAGCTGAGCCTGGAACGGCGCGCCGCGACCCCGCAGCAATCAGCCGCTCTGTCCGCCTATCTCGATGACGTGGATTTTCCCGACGGTGCCCGGGTGCTCGATATCGGCTGCGGCACGGGGCCACAGGCGCGGACCATCGCCGCCCGGCCCGGCGTGGCTGCGGTGGTCGGTGTCGATCAGCTTGAACCGTTTCTCGAACGCGGGCGCGAACTGGCGGCGGACATGCTGAGCGTTTCCTTTCAGCAGGCCGATGCGCGCGACCTACCGTTCGGCGATGGGAGTTTCGATGTGGTCGTCCTGCACACGCTCCTGACCCATGTGCCGGGACCGGACGGTGTGCTGTCGGAAGTGCACCGCGTCCTCAAGCCCGGCGGGACGGTCGCGATCTACGATGGTGACTTCACCACCATGTCGGCGGCAATTGCCGACGACGATCCCCTGCAGACCTGCATTGATGCCTTCGTCGACGGCAATGTGCACGACCGCTGGCTGGTGCGCCGTCTGCCGGGGATTCTGCGCGAGATCGGCTTCGATCCCGCGCCGACACGCAGTCATGGGCATCTGGATACTGACGATCCGGTGTTGACCTTGGGCTGGGTCCTGCGTGGTGCTTACTACCAGGTCGAGGAGGGACGGATCGACCAGGCCGCGGCAGATGCGCTGGAGGCCGAGGCGCGCCGGCGCATCGCGGACGGCACCTTCTACGGCTACATGAACTACGTCAGCATCATCTCGACGCGGCGCTGAGACTAGCGCGCATCACTCCAGATGCCACGTCGGGCGGCCCGCGCCTCTCTGGCCGCAGCGGCATAGGGGTCGCCGGCGGCACCGGGGTCCAGCGCCGCGAAACCGTTCATGACGGCCCAACGCGCCAGGTCTCCGAGGCCCGGCGCGACACAGTGGCCGGTCGTCTGGCGGGCCGCGAGCCGGCAGGTAACTTCGGTGCCGGCGACCGCGTCGCGCAGGGCCAGATGCGCCCAGATGCCGAAGGGATAGGCCTTTGCGGGTGGTGCGGATACGCCGGCCAGCGGCACCCGGCGGGTGGTGCCGTCCTGCTCGAACACAAGCGTGGCGCCGTCGGTGGCGTCCGGGTGCCCGCTGATCACGTCGCCGGCCTGACCGGCGGCCGGGATGGTGGCAAGGGTCGAAACCGCGAGAATGAGCAGAATTCGTCTCATCCCATGACTATCGCAGGCGGGCGGCAGCACGGGCAATCGGCGCACAAGTCTTGCAAAACCGGTATTTGGGGCTTAAGTCATCGCCCGCACCCGGCCGCAATGGCCGGTGATCAGAGGAATGGACCCATGGGTTACAAGGTTGCGGTGGTCGGCGCGACGGGCAATGTCGGCCGCGAACTCCTGCAAACGCTGGCGGAGCGCGAGTTTCCGGCAGACGAGGTTGTCGCATTGGCGAGCGAGCGTTCGGTCGGGCGCGAAGTCTCCTATGGCGAAGACCGAACCCTGAAAGTGCAGTCGCTTGCCGATTACGACTTCACCGGGACCGATATCGGCCTGTTTTCGCCGGGCTCCAGCGTGTCGGCCGAGTATGCGCCCAAGGCGGCCGCGGCCGGTTGTATCGTGATCGACAACACGTCCCAGTTCCGTATGGACCCCGATGTGCCGTTGATCGTGCCGGAAGTGAATCCCGGTGCTGCGGGCGAGTACACCAAGCGCAACATCATCGCCAACCCGAACTGTTCGACTATCCAGATGGTCGTGGCCCTGAAGCCCCTGCACGAGGCCTTCGGCATCGAGCGGGTGGTGGTGTCGACCTATCAGTCGGTTTCGGGCAGCGGCAAGGACGCGATGGACGAGCTGTTCAACCAGACCCGCGCGGTCTATGTGAACGACCCGATCGAGCCCAAGCAGTTCACCAAGCAGATCGCCTTCAACGTGATTCCCCATATCGACGTGTTCATGGATGACGGGTCGACCAAGGAAGAGTGGAAGATGACGGTCGAGACCAAGAAGATCCTCGACCCGAAGATCAAGGTCACGGCTACCTGCGTGCGCGTGCCGGTGTTCATCGGCCATGCCGAGGCGGTGAACCTCCAGTTTTCGAAGGAGGTCTCGGCCAAGGATGCGCGCGAGGTGCTGGGCGATGCGCCGGGTGTCGTGATCGTTGATCACCGCGCCAACGAAGGCTACGTCACGCCGGAAGAGGCGGCGGGCGAGGATGCGGTCTATGTCAGCCGCATCCGCGAGGACGCGACCATCGAGAACGGTCTCAACCTGTGGGTGGTGTCGGACAATCTGCGCAAGGGTGCGGCGCTCAACGCGATCCAGATCGCCGAGTTGCTCGATCGCGACCATCTGAAGAAAGCCATCGCGGCGGAGTAGCCGCGTTTCTAGCGGCGCCTGATCCTGAGCCTGACGAAGGATGGGGGGATCGATGGTTCCTCATACTTCGACAAGCTCAGCATGAGGAATTTTCAATGCTCTTGGATCGGATCATTGATGCACTGGCCGGCCACGGCCTGATCGCGCGTGGCGGGTTTCACCCCGGGCCCGAAGACGGCGTGCCGGGCGATCCGGGAACCCTGATCCTCGTGGGCAATGCGGGTCCTGCCATGTGGGAGGCGTTTACCGCTGATCGTGCAGCCTACGCCGATCGGCCAAATCCGCTCGATGCGTGGGTCAGTGACAAGTTGTCCCCGGTTGCTGCGGCGGCCGGTGCCAAACCTCTGTTTCCCTTTGGCGGGCCGCCCCATCTGCCGTTCCAGCGCTGGGCCCAAAAGGCCGAACCGGTCTATCCGTCGCCCTTGAGAGTGCTGATCCATCCCGAGTTCGGCCTGTGGCATGCCTATCGGGGTGCGCTGGCCTTTGCCGAAGCGCTCGACCTGCCGCCGCGAGATGGCCGCCCGTCACCATGCGAGACTTGCGCCGACAAGCCGTGCCTGTCGGCCTGCCCGGTCGGTGCGTTCGATGGTGATGTCTATGGCGTGCCGGCCTGTGTCGGGCATATCTGGACACCGGCGGGCGCCGACTGCATGGAACAGGGCTGCCGCGCCCGGCGCGCCTGCCCGGTCGGGCCGGGATATGTCTATGTGCCTGACCAGGCCGGGTTTCACATGCGGGCCTTCACGGCGGCCCAGGGCGGCGCGGCGGCCGGCTAGTCGGGCGCCCGGCCGAGCATGTCGCGTGCGGCGAGCAGGCCGCCACCGACAATGAGCAGGCAGGCGATCGCGAGCGGCCAGGTCGCGTCGGCCAGGCCAACCAACACCAGCAACACGGTCGACAGGAGCGGTGCGGCATAGGCACCCGCCCCCAACACGCGCAAATCGCCGTGCTTGACCCCGTAATCCCAGACGAAGAAAGC
Source organism: Alphaproteobacteria bacterium (assembly GCA_002727315.1). GTDB lineage: Bacteria > Pseudomonadota > Alphaproteobacteria > UBA6615 > UBA6615 > UBA8079. Next base: position 386,791 of record PBWR01000006.1, on the reverse strand, counting down.
CGCGCCGACGGGCCCCAGACCCAGCGCGATTGCCGCCGACCAGGCAAGAGCGCCTTGCGGCCAGGTCGTCGGTTCGAGGAGCAGGTGGGCGATCCAGGCGAGCAGCGCGGTTCCCCCGCAGAAGGCACCGACCGCGTCGGTCGATATATGGGCGAACCGCCGCGAGAGCACCGAGTAGCTCGACCAGACCAGTGCCGCACTCACGGCGGCGAAGTACCCGCCCGCATATTCGCTGCGGAACGTGAAACCGTCTCCACGGGTCAAGATCAGTGCGGTCCCGGCGAGCCCGGCAGCGGCGCCGGTGATGTGATGCCAACGCAGGCGTCCGACCCCGCTCTCCGCCGGCAAGAGTGCTGAAAACAACACTATGAGCATCGGCCAGAGATAGTTGATCAGGTTGGCGTCGGCGGGCGGTGCGGCCTGAATGCCCATAAAGTAGAGCAGGTGATATCCGAACAGGCCGGCAATCCCGAGTGCCCAGACGCGGGCCGGCTGGCGCATATGGACGAAGGGCCGCTCACCCCTTGCGATCCAGACGGCAAGGGTCAGGGCGAAGACCACGGTGAAGGCGATCGCGACGAGTTGCAGCGGCGGCACCGGGCCCGCCAGCGCCCCGAACAGGGCAAGCGTCGACCAGGTCAGGACCGCCGACAGGCCGATCAGGGTGGCACGGCGACGCTTTGGCGGCGCGTTCAATTCTGATGACGTGCGGCCGCGGCAAGGGCGGCGGCCTCGGTGATGATGCGGACCGTCTCGGTCCACAGGGACAGTTCGTCCAGCCGGCTGAGGGGCCACCATTCGGCGTGTGCCGCATCCCCACCGGCCACGGGTTCTCCCTCGGTCCAGAGTGCCGCGCAATCGACGAGGGTGTAGTGATAGCGCACGCGCGGTTCATCCTCTGCCGTGTCGTCGTTGGCGGCGCGCGGCTCGGGATCGTCCGTGCCGGGTCTCGGGCCGTCGCCGTCGCGCACGATGGCGTCGACCACGTCGATCAGGCCCAGCACCTCGATCTCGACCCCGGTTTCCTCGCGCACCTCGCGCGCCGCGGTCTCTCGCCAGGTCTCCCCGATCTTCTGTTTTCCGCCGGGAATGCTCCACTGGCCCAATCGCGGCTCCCGCCCGCGCCGGATCATCAGCACCTGGTCGTTCTTGAGGACGACCACGCCGACGCCGGCGATCGGACGGTCGGGATATTCGCGGGCGCTCATCCCGTGCCCCGTGCACTCGAAATCAGGAGTTCGAACATCGCAATCCCACCACCATTGTCGGCGGCCTAGTACATGTGCTGGCCACCGTTGATCGACAGGGTCGACCCGGTGATGAACTCCGCATTGTCGGCCGTCAGGAAAATGACCCCGCGCGCGATATCGTCAGCCTTGCCGAGGCGTCCCACGGGGATGCGTGCGATGATTTTCTGGAGCACGTCCGGCGGCACCGCGCGCACCATGTCGGTGTCGACATAGCCGGGCGCAATGGCATTCACCGTGATGTTCTTGGCTGCGCCTTCCTGGGCGAGCGCCTTGGTGAAGCCGTGGATGCCGGACTTGGTTGCGGCGTAGTTGACCTGGCCATACTGGCCGGCCTGTCCGTTGATCGAGCCGATGTTGACGATCCGGCCGAAACTGCGTTCGCGCATGCCCTCGATGACGCGGCGTGAACAGTTGAAGACACCCGAAAGGTTGGTGTCGATCACCTCTTTCCACTGTTCGTACGACATACGGTGCATGGTGCCGTCGCGGGTAATGCCCGCGTTGTTCACCAGGATTTCGACCGGTCCCAGTTCCTTTTCGATCTGGGCGACTGCCGCTTCCACCTCGTCATAGTTCGAGACATCGAACTTCATCGCCTTGATGCCGGTGCTTTCCTCGAATTCGTGTGCAGCGTGTTCGTTGCCGGCATAGTTCGCCACGACGTCGCGGCCTGCGTTTTTCAGTGCGATCGCGATTGCGGCGCCAATACCCCGGGTGCTGCCAGTGACCATTGCCACTCGACCCATTTCACTCTCCATGTTTGGCGGATTGGCGGCGCGTTTCTGCGCTCTTGTCCGTCCCGCGGTTGAACTGGCGTTGTTCCCCGATTAATCCCGTTCGACGCAGAGCGCGATGCCCATGCCGCCGCCGATGCACAGCGTGGCCAGGCCCTTCTTCGCGTCGCGCTGCTGCATCTCGTGCAGCAGTGTTACCAGCACCCGGGCGCCCGATGCGCCGATCGGATGGCCGATCGCAATCGCGCCGCCGTTGACATTGACGATGTCCGGGTCCCAGCCCATATCGCGGTTGACCGCGATGGCCTGCGCCGCGAACGCCTCGTTGGCCTCGACCAGTTCCACATCCTCCACGCTCCATCCGGCGCGCTCGAGCGCCTTGCGGCTGGCCGGGATGGGGCCAGATCCCATGACGGCCGGATCCACGCCGGCGGTCGCCCAGGATGCGATGCGGGCCAGCGGCTGGATGCCGCGCTTGTTTGCCTCGTCGGAACTGAGCAGCACCATGGCGGCTGCCCCGTCGTTGATGCCCGACGCGTTGCCGGCCGTGACCGTGCCCTCCTTGGAGAAGGCCGGCCGTAACTTGCCGAGCGTCGCCGTTGTCGTGCCGTGACGCGGATACTCGTCGGCTTCGACAACGGTTTCACCCTTGCGGGTCTTGACGGTCACCGGCGCGATCTCGTCATTGAAGCGGCCGGCGTTCTGGGCCGCCTCGGCCTTCTGCTGGGAGCCGGCCGCGAAGGCATCCTGCTCGTCGCGGGTAATCTGCCATTTCTCCGCGACATTTTCGGCCGTCGTGCCCATGTGGTAGCCCATCAGCGAGCACCACAGGCCGTCATTGATCATCGTGTCGACAAACTTCACCTCGCCCATCTTGGTGCCGTCGCGCATGTGCGATGCGTGCGGCGACTGGCTCATGCTTTCCTGGCCACCGGCGACCACCACATCGGCCTCGTCGAGCTTGATGGCCTGGAAACCCTGGGCGACGGCGCGCAGGCCCGAGCCGCAGACCTGATTGATCAGGTAGGCGGTGCGGTCTTCGGGAATGTCGGCGGCGAGCAGCGCCTGGCGCGCCGGGTTCATGCCGGTGGCGGCCGTCAGGACCTGGCCCAGGACCACCTCGTCGACTTCAGCCGCGGGCACGCCGGCGCGTTCGAGTGCGCTGGCAATCGCCACGGTGCCGAGCTCGGCCGCGCTGAGGCTGGAGAAGGCGCCGTTGAAGGCTCCGACAGGTGTCCGGGCAGCGCCGGCAATCACGACATCCGACATAAAATCTCTCCTGTTATGCGGATTCGGGAGGCCCGCGCCGATAGCGCATAAAGCCGCCGAATTCCGGCGATTTCAGACTTTGGATCGATATAGACCCGGTGTGAGGCGGAGTCCAGCGTGCGCCTGACGCACTAGTGGTCGGCGAGCCACCGGGCCAGGGGTTCCCAGACTTCGGATTTGGCCCGCGAGCCCGCGACCATACCGATATGGCCGAGGCGCGGACTGTCGGATTCCGCGTTCGGCAATGCATCGGCGAGCGCTGTTGTGGAGGCCGGCGGGACGATGCGGTCCTGCTGGGGGATCAGCACCAGGGCGGGCGCTTCGACGGTTTCGGGCCGCACCGGTGCGCCGGCGACCTGCCACGCACCACGGTGGGGCGTGTTCTCACCGTACCAGCCGCCCATGCATTCGCGCGCGACCGGTCCCGACAGGGGGACGCCGTCATTGAGCCAATCCTCAAGTGCGACGAAATCTTCCGCCGCGGCGCCTGACGGATTTGCACCGGCGAAGTGGATGAACTTCCGGGTGACGAGAAACGGGTCCAGGGCCGAGAACATGGACTGGATGATGTCGACCGGCAGCACGCCATAGGCGTCGAGCAGGGGGGTCGCGGCCGCAACGGCGCGTGCCAGGGCTTCCGCCTGGGCGACGCGTTCGGTATGGAAATTCCAGGGTGTTGCGAGGAGAACCAGGCCGGAAATGTCGGACGGCCGCCGGGCCGCCAGTGCGAGGGTGAGCAACCCGCCCATACAGTAGCCGACCAGCGGCACCGGTCCCCCCGCGGCCGCGACGGCGGCATCGAGCGCCTGGTCGAGCGGGCCCGTGATGTAATCGCTCAGATCGTAGGCCTGTTCCGTCTCGCCCGGCGCACGCCAGTCGACCAGCAGCGGGCGAACATCGCTCTCGCCGGCGAGCCAGCGCATCAGGCTGCGGCGTTGTGACAGATCCAGGATGTAGGATCGGTTGATGAGCGAGGGTACGAAGACCGCCGGGCGGCCGTTTCGTGGCCCATAGTCGAGCAGCCGTGTCGCCCCGGATTCCCACAGCACGTCCGGGTCTTCGAGCTGGCGACGATAGGGATGGTTACGGTACGCGTTGAGGCCGCGCGAAAAGGCCGAAAGCCTGTTGTGAATTTCCGCTTCGACGGCGGCGGCGAAGGGGTCTGCCGGGGTTTCGTCCGGTGCGGGCTTAGGCAGATTTTTTCGGAGCTGCGCGGCCCTTTTGGCGACCTCCGGCCTCCAGTCCGTCGAGGCGTTTCTCAACATCGGCAAGGCGCCGCGCGAGCTCATCCAACCGTTCATCGCGGTCAGGAGATGCAGCGGCAGCGGTCGCGGCCCCTGTCTCGGTGTCTTGGCTGCTGGATCCATTCGTGCCGTCCGTTTTCGGGCCTCCCGATCCCGCCATCTGCCCCATGAGCGTCGCAAGGTTGGCGGCCATCATGGGATTAGCGACACCCCCCAGGCGGGTCATGGTCTCGAAGAAGCGGGCGGATTGCTCTGCCAGTTCGGGATCGGCGGCCATCGCGGCCAACTGATCCTCCCAAAGGTCAAGATATTGCCGCGCAAGGTCGGCGAAATCCGGCTGATCGGTCATGGTCCCGGACTATAGACCCGAGCCGTGCGGAATCGCCACCGGGACAATTTCACGCTGCGATGCAACATGGTCCCGATTTCTGTTATACTTGTCGCCTCTCTGGTGAACATTCCGGTGCCGCGAGCCATGGCCGACTCTGACAAGAACGACCCGATCACGATCAAGAAATACGCCAATCGGCGCCTCTACAACACATCGACGAGCAAGTATGTGACGCTCGATGATCTGGCGCAGATGGTGAAGGCCGGCACGGAATTTCAGGTGGTCGATGCGAAATCCGGCGACAACATCACGCGCTCGGTTCTGACGCAGATCATTTTCGAGGAGGAGAACAAGGGGCAGAATTTGCTGCCGATCAGTTTCCTCCGCCAGCTCATCCAGTTCTATGGCGACAGCCTGCAGTCGATGGTGCCGAACTATCTCGAGGCCTCGATGGACGCGTTTTCGAACAACCAGGACCGGATGCGCGAATACATGCAGGGCGCGGTCGGGAACAGCATGTTTCCGTTTGCCCAGTGGGAAGAAATGGGCCGCCAGAACATGGCGATGTTCGAGCGCGCCTTCCAGATGTTCACGCCACGCGGCGGTGCCGAAGACGCGCCGGCGGGCGACGGTTCAGAGAGTGAAACCGATCGTGGAGGTGCGCAGCTCGACGATCTGAAAACCCAGATCGATAATCTTCGAAAGCAGTTGGACGCGCTGTCGCGCTAGGCCGCGTGCCTAGTCCATCCAGTCGGGATCGACCTCGGGCTTGCTGCAGTGCCAGCTCTGTAGAAGGTCGACACCTTCGTCGCGCAGCAATTTGGCCTCGTCTTCGGATTCGACCCACTCCGCGACGCAAGCCAGGCCAATGTGGCCGACCATGCCCGGGGTGCGGCGGCCTATCTCTGGCTCGCTTTCGACAACGAGATCTTCCTTCCTGGCGATTAGATTGTCCTGGTGGGAACAGCCCCGCGCGTCGATTTCCTCGTCTGATTCCGCTAACAATTCGAGCCGGTGGCCGGACCGCACATTGCGGCGGCGACCCGTGATCGCTTATTGAAGGGCGGGCATGGTCGCGCATCGGTGCGACCGGGCGGAACCAGGTGGGGAATTCATGGCTGACACCATTCAGGAACTGATCGCGACGGGCGCGGACGACGCCGTTGCAATTGCGTGCTGGGAGCGCGCGCCGCTCACCTACAAGACGCTGCGGGCGCTGGTCGAAAAGACCGTCACCGACATGAACCGGCTTGGGATCGGGCGCAATGACCGGGTCGCGATCGTCCTGTCCAACGGTCCGGAAATGGCGACCGCGTTCCTCGCGGTCGGGGCGGGCGCCACGACGGCGCCGCTCAACCCGGGATACCGGACCGAGGAATTCCGATTTTACCTGGAGGATCTTAACGCGAAGGCCCTGTTCGTCGAGGCCGGGAGCGATTCTCCTGCGATCGGCGTGGCCGAGGAGCTCGGCGTGCCGGTTCTCGAGATCGGCCATTCCGACGACGATCCGGCCGGCATGTTCGAGATTATCGGGGATGGCGGCAGCGCAGCATCGTCAAGCGGTTTCGCGGAGCCGGGCGATATTGCCCTGGTCCTCCACACATCGGGTACGACCTCGCGGCCCAAGATCGTCCCCCTCAGCCAGACCAACATTTGTGCCTCGGCCCGACATATCGGCGAGATCCTGGCGCTCGGGCCCGGTGACCGGTGCGTCAACATCATGCCGCTGTTCCACATTCACGGCCTGATTGCCGCGGTGCTGTCGAGCCTGGCAGCGGGCGGAAGCACCTATTGCACGCCGGGCTTCGATGCCCTGCGGGTCTTCCGCTGGTTCGAGGATGCGGCGCCGAGCTGGTACACGGCCGTGCCGACGATGCATCAGGCGATGGTTTCGCGCGCGTCGCGGAACGCAGAAATTCTCGACGCGATGGACCTGCGCTTTATCCGGTCTTCTTCCTCCTCGCTGCCGCCCCAGGTGATGGCGTCGCTGGAGGACACGTTCGGGTGCCCGGTTATCGAATCCTACGGCATGACCGAGGCCGCCCATCAGATGGCGTCGAATCCTCTGCCACCGGCCGCCCGCAAGCCGGGCTCTGTCGGTGTTGCCGCCGGTCCGGAGGTCGAGATCATGGATGAGGAGGGCAACGTCCTCGCGGCCGGTGAGACCGGCGAGATCGTCATTCGCGGACCGAACGTGACGGCGGGCTACGAGGCCAACGACAAGGCCAATGCCGAGGCCTTTTCCGATGGCTGGTTCCGGACCGGTGACCAGGGGTCGTTTGATGACGAAGGCTATCTCAGCATCACCGGCCGGTTGAAGGAGATCATCAACCGGGGCGGCGAGAAGATCAGCCCGCGCGAGGTCGACGAGGTCCTCCTCGACCATCCGGCGGTCGCACAGGCGGTCACGTTTGCCCTGCCGCACGACAAGCTGGGCGAGGAGGTTGCCGCGGCGATCGTGCTGAAAGAGGGGGAATCGGCAGGCGATGCGGAGATCCGCGATTTTGCGGGCGAACGCCTGGCTGATTTCAAGGTGCCCCGGAAGGTTGTGTTCCTGGAGGAGATTCCCAAGGGCGCGACAGGCAAGCTGCAGCGGATCGGGCTGCACGAGAAACTCGGGCTCTAGGTCGGATCCATGAAGGTTTGCATCTACGGCGCCGGCGCGATCGGTGGGTACCTGGCGGTTGAGCTGGCGCAGGCGGGCGATGCCGACGTGACATGCATTGCACGTGGCCCGCACCTGGCGGCGATGCAGGCGAACGGGCTCAGGCTCATCTACGAGGACGGCACCGAGAAGGTGGCCGCGGTCAACGCCACAGACGACCCGGCCGAAGCCGGGCCGCAGGATTTCGTCATCATCACCCTGAAGGCCCATTCGGCCGCGGCGGTGACGGACCAGATGGCGCCGCTTCTGGGGCCGGAAACGGCGCTGGTGACGGCCCAGAACGGCGTGCCGTGGTGGTACTTCCACGAACTCGACGGTCCCCATGAGGGCACGCGGGTGGCATCGGTGGATCCCGCCAACCGCCAGTGGGAGATGATCGGCCCCGACCGGGCGATCGGCTGTGTCGTCTATCCGGCCACGGAGATCATCGAACCGGGGGTCATCCGACACGAATACGGCAACCGGTTCACGCTCGGGGAACCGTCGGGCGAGCGAACCGAGCGGGTCCAGGCCCTGTCGAAGCTGTTCTCCGACGCCGGCATGCGCGCGCCCGTGCGCCCACGCATCCGGGACGAGATGTGGGTCAAGCTCTGGGGCAATGTCTCGCTGAACCCGATCTCTGCGCTGACGGGCGGGACCCTTGCCGAGATGATCGACGATCCCGATGTCTGCGCCGTCATTCGAACCGTCATGGTCGAGGCACAGGCGGTGGGTGAGGCGTTGGGGGTCAAGTTCGCGATCGACGTGGACAAGCGCATCGCCGGTGCACGCGAAGTGGGCGACCACAAGACGTCGATGCTGCAGGATTTGGAACTGGGCCGGCCGATGGAGATCGACGCGCTGGTGGCCTCGGTCCAGGAGCTCGGGCGGATCGTTGGTGTGGCAACACCCGCGATCGATACGGTGCTGGGGCTGGTGCGCCAGCGCGCCCGCCTGGCGGGCTGCTACGACGGCTGAATGCGATTCGCGCTGGACTAGAGTTTCGCGAAGGCGGCCTCGACGATTGCCTCGGTCCGCACGCCAATTCCCATCCCTTCGCTCTGAAAATTCGACACGAAGCATAGCGCGAGGTTGCGCTCGGGGTCGGCGATGGCGCGCGCTCCGCCGGAGCCGAGGTGGCCGAAGGCGTTCTCGTTCGGGCCCATGATGGTCGCGCCAGGCGGGTTTTGGGCATAGCCCATCGCATAGCGCATTGGACGGCCGGTCATGCCGTCGGCTTCGTCGGTCCACTGGGTCACGGTCGCGCGTGCGACGGCTTCGGGTGAAAGAATCCGCACACCGTCGAGTTCGCCGCCGTTTGCCAGCATCGCATAGATGCGGGCCATGGCGCGGGCCTCACCGAACCCGCCGAAGGAGGGGATGCCGGATGTCCGAAACTTCGCGCTGTTCTGCTGGTCGGTGCCGAAGGGTTTCGGGTTGGGCTGCCAGGCACGGGAAAGGATGGTTTCACCGGATGCCCCCTGCTTCATCATCGCATTGCCGGCGGGGTTTGGGCTCAGATCGGCGACCCGGTCGAGATCCGCCTCCGCCACGCCAATCTGGTAGTCGGCACCGAGGGGACCGCAGATGTTCTCCTGGATGAACTGCCGGATCGGGGTGCCCGTGACGCGCCGAACCACTTCGCCGGCGAGGAAGCCGATGTTGACGGTGTTGTAGGCCCCCTTGCTGCCAGCGGGCCAGGCGGGCTCCTGCACCTCGAGGGCCGCGATCATGCGGTCATAGTCGTAGACGTCGCCGGGTTCGCTCGCATCGGCGAAGCAAACCCCGCAATTGTGGGAGATGATGTGCCGGACCTTGACCTCCGCCTTGCCGTTCTGGGCGAATTCCGGCCAGTAGTTGGCGACCGGTGCCTCAAGATCGACCAGCCCGCGATCGACCAGGATATGCACGCTGGTCGCGCAGATGCTTTTGGCAATCGAGTACATGATGCACAGCGTGTCCTCGCGCCACGGCCGGGTACGGGCGGCATCCATGTGCCCGGCCCAAAGGTCGACCGCCTTCTTGCCCTGGTGATAAATCGTGGCCGCGCTGCCGATTTCGCCATGGTCCGAAAAGTTGCGGGCCAGCGCCTCGCGGACAGCGTCGAACGCCGGGTCGCAATTGCCGTGGATCTCGATTTCAGCGGTATCGATATTGCTCATGCTGCTCCCCCGTCAGGCGCCCGAGTATCCGTCGCCGGTCATGGGTCGGATCTAGTTGTCCGGCGGGGTTCGGTATCTGGTTCGCCGCGGATCTTGAGTGCGATCATCGTGATCGTCAGTGAGAGGGTGACGATGTTGGCGACGATGATCGGCCAGGATTCGATGACGAACCCATAGATCAGCCACAGCGACAACCCGGTGGTGAAGATCACGAACATGACCAGCGAGACATCTCGGGTCGACCGGGTGCGCCAGGACTTCAGGACCTGGGGCACGAATGCGATGGTGGTCAGGACGGCCGCGACCCCGCCGATCAGATCCGGATGGATGACGTCGAGCATGACCCTGTCCCGGTTGCTAGCGGACGCAGAACGGCTGCATCGCAACGGCAAGATCGAGCAGGGCTTCGTCGCCGCCCGCCCAGCCGATGAAGGACAGCCCGATCGGACATCCTTCGACTTCGGCCGCCGGAATGGCGATCTGCGGCAGGCCCGTATGACCCGCGATGCAGGTCAGGGCCATCGTGTTGGCGCGGAAGAATTCCAGATCCTCGGCGCTGGCATCGAGCATCGGGGCGATCACCGGTGCCGTCGGCAGACACAGGATCGTGCCGGGCACAGCAAGCGTGGCGAGGCGCGTCCGTACGCGATCGCGCACGGCATTCGCCGCGACGGTCTCGTCGGGCGTGATGGCCGCGGCCATGGCGAACCGCTCGCGGATGCCGGGGCCGAGTTCGGCTTTGTGCTCCTCCACCCAGGGCACGTTGGTCTGCTGGACCTCACCCGCCTGCAGGACGCGGAAGGCGTCCCACCAGATGTTCAGCGTGTCGTCTCCGGCCACGGCAATCTCCTCGGCTTCCGGAAGGACATCGGCAGCCGCGGCGACGACCGCCTCAAGCGCCTGGCGGACATCCGGTGTGGCCCGGTCGAAGGCATCGGTGAGCACCAGCATGCGTTCCGGTGAACCGGCCACGCCGTTCTCATCGAGCAGCACCGGGCCGATATCCCGGAAAAGCTCAGCTTCGTTGGTGAACCATCCGGCCGTGTCGAAGGACGGGGCCATGGGATGCGCGTGGGACAGGTCGATCCGGCCATGAGTCGGGCGCAGCCCGTACAGGCCACAGAAGGACGCCGGAACCCGAACAGAACCGCCGGTGTCGGAACCGAGCGTGAAGTCGCACATCTGCGCCGTCATCGCGGACGCGGAGCCCGAGGACGAGCCGCCGGGCATGCGCCCGGGTGCCCGCAAGTTCTTCGGCGCGCCGTAATGGGCGTTGTCGCCAGACAGGCTGTAGAAAAACTCGTCGCAAATGGTGATGCCAACAATGTCGGCGCCGGCATCGAGGCATTTCTGGACGGCCGGCGAGGTTTCGGTCTTCGGCTCGACCCAGTCGTAATAGTCCGGGTTGCCGTTCGACACCTTGCGCCCGGCGATGTGATAGAGGTCCTTCACCGCGAAGGTCTTGCCGGCGAGCGGCCCCTGACCCGATCCGCGGATCGGTTCGGTGATGTTGTGGGGCACGAGGGCGCCCGCGGGGTCGTCGGGGATTCTTGCGTCGCTCATCGTCTGCTAGCCCTTCTTCTTGCCGCCGGATTTCTTCTTCCGGGACTTCGGGGCCGGCACTTCCTTGTTGAACCAGTCGACGATCTGCTCGCCGTCCCAGCACACCACGCCCGGCTGGGACAGGATGTGCTCGAACGTCTCGCGCACGTAGCGGATGCGGTGCGGAGAGCCCGAGAGATAGGGATGCATGGCAATGGCCATCACCTTCGCGGTGTCCTGGCTCTCGGCATAGATGGTATCGAAATAGTCCAGCGAACGTGTCTTGAAGACATCGGACGTCTGGTACTGGATCGCCATCATCACGATGTCATGCAGTTCGTAATTGTAGGGCAGGGCAATCATCGGGTTGCCGCCGGTGGTCTTCAGGCGCACCGGCTGGTCGTCGAGAACCCAGTCCCCAATATACTCGACACCGGCCGCCGCCAGGTGGTCGATGGTCTGGTAGGTCTGGGTCAGGCCCGGGCCGAACCAGCCGCGCGGGGTCTTGCCGCAGAAGTCACCGATGATCTTGAGCGACTTGTCGATGACGGCGCGCTCGTCCTTGAGCTTGTGCATGGGCATCTGCTCATAGGAATGGGCGTTGAATTCCCAGCCGGCATCCAGCACCGCCTCGGCGGCGCGTGGATACTCAAGGCAGGTGCGGGCGTTCAGGGTGACAGTCGGACGCACGCCCAGATCGTCAAGCATGCGCTTGATGCGCCAGAACCCGACCCGCATGCCGTATTCGTGCCAGCTCCAGTTCGGGTGATCGGGAATCATCGGCACACCCTGGGGCGGCGGGATGACCATGCGCGCCATCGCGCGGACGATGTCCCAGACCTCGAGCGCCAGTACCGGCCAGACCACCATGCGGGCCCCATCGGGCAGTTTCAGCGGCTTGCGGTCGTCTATAGCCGAAAACGGCAGGCGGTCGCCCGGCATCATTCCATTCATTTGTTCCTCCCCGTGGCCGGTGACGTGAATTCCCGGCGCGCGTTGTTGCTTTGTCCGGACTATACTGGTGCACGAGATGTGACAAAAGGCGTGCCGGACGAAACCGGCATCGAGATCGGGGTGAGAATATGAACGGGGTCACAGCCGGCGATGATGTGGTTCTGGTCGAGCGCGACGGGGATATTGCGACCGTCATACTCAACCGGCCGGAAAAGCTGAACGCCCTCAACAAGGCGATGTGGACCCGTGTCGCCACGGTGATGCACGAGCTCGGCGGCGATAAGAGTGTCCGCTGCGTCGTCTTGCGCGGCGCGGGCGACAAAGCGATGGGGCCGGGGGCCGATATTTCCGAGTTCGAGACCGAGCGGTCAAATTCGCAACAGGCCGCCGCTTATGGCGTGCTAATGCACAGTGCCATGCACGCCATCCGCAACTGCCAGCACCCGGTGATCGCAATGATCAAGGGCCTGTGCGTCGGCGGCGCGCTGGAGATTGCGTTGATGTGCGACATGCGCATTTGCGGCGAGGGATCACGCTTCGGGGTGCCGATCAACCGGCTCGGCTTGGTGATGACCCACCCGGAGGTTGAGGCGCTGGTCGGCCTGGTCGGCCGGTCGGTGGCGCTGGAGATTCTCTACGAGGCGCGCGTGTTCGACGCTGCCGAGGCGAAGGACAAGGGCCTGGTCAACCGGGTGGTTCCCGATGATCAGGTCGAGGACGAGGCCTATGCAACCGCGGGGAGGATCGCGGAGGGCGCACCGTTGGTCAATCGCTGGCACAAGAAGTTCGTCGACCGGGTGCTGGCCGGTGGCCCGCCGCCGACCGAGGCCGAGCAGGCAGAAGGTTTCGCCTGTTTCGACACCGAGGATTTCAACACCGGCTTCCGGGCCTTCCTGGCCAAGGAAAAGCCAGAGTTCAAGGGACGATAAAGATGAGCAACAACACCGGCCTGCTGCATGGCCTCAAGGTGATCGAGATGAGCCACATCATGGCGGCCCCCACTTGCGGCCAGATGCTAGCCGATATGGGTGCGGACGTGATCAAGGTGGAGCGCGTGCCCGGGGGCGACGACACGCGGCGCTTCGGCGAAGGCGTGCAGGGAGATTCCGCCGCCTTTGCGATGATGAACCGGAACAAGCGCGGTCTGGGTGTGAACACCAAGAGCGATGAGGGACGGGCGGCCCTGCGCCGGATCATCGCGCAGGTCGATGTGTTCATCGAGAACTACCGCAAGGGTGCGATGGAGCATTTCGGGATCGGCTGGGAAGAGATGCACGAGATCAACCCGCGCCTGATCTACTGTTCGGTCTCGGGATTCGGGCGCACCGGCCCCTATGCCGAGCGCGGCGGGTTCGACCTGATCACCCAGGGCATGTCCGGGATCATGAGCATCACCGGCGAGGGGCCGGGGCGCCCGCCGGTCAAGGTCGGGGCGCCGATCACCGATATTACCGCCGGCATTCTGTCGGTCGTGGGCATCCTCGGGGCGGTGACCCATCGCTATGAGACGGGCGAGGGCCAGTATGTGGATTCCTCGCTCTACGAGGCCGGCATCGTTCACACGTTCTGGCAGACGGCCATCTATCACGCGACGGGCGAGATCTCGCAGCCCATGGGATCGGCCCATCCTCTGTCCGCGCCCTACCAGGCCTTTCCCACCAAGGACACCTCGCTGGTCGTCGGCGCGGCGAACCAGAACACCTGGCTGAAGTTCGTCGAGGCGATCGGTGCGCCCGAGCTGGCCGAAGATCCGCGGTTTGAGACCAGCAACTCGCGGATGACCAACCTGGATGCGTTGGTGGAGACCCTGACGGAGATTCTCAGCCACGACACGACCACCGCCTGGCTTGAGAAACTCGAGGCGGCCGGTGTTCCCGCCGGGCCGGTCTATGACGTCAAGGAGATGAGCGACGACCCCCACACCCAGGCGCGCGGCATGATTGAGCGGGTGCCGGCGGCCACAGGCGGTGAGCACAGCGTCATCGCCCATCCGGTGAAATACTCCGCCACCCCGACCTCGATCCGTCGTGGTGCGCCCCTGCTGGGCGAGCATAGCCGCGAGGTGCTGGCGGAATATGGGTTCGCAGATGACGAGATCCAGAGCCTGATTTCATCGGGCGCGATCCACGAGCCGGAGGCCGAGGCCAAGGCCGCCGAATAGATTCGGTAAATCCCACCTAACCTCATGCTGAGCTTGTCGATGCATGAGGTCGCGACGCCTCTCCTTCGACAGGCTCAGGATGAGGCGATTTGGCCAGTGTCGGCCAGCCCGATTTATACGGGGTTCAGTCCGCCAGGCGCGCGCGCTTGGCGTCGAGGCGTTCCTTTTGCTTCGCCAGGTCGACGACGAAGCGCGTGTGCCGGCACTTGCCGACATGGTCTCCGGCTTCGTCATGCACCTCCACTTCAAAGGTGACCCGTCGCCTATCGATCTCGACGATGGTGGCGTACACATCGACCCACATGCCGGCCAGGGTGGCGCCAAGATGATCGATCTCGACCCGCGCGCCGACTGAATTCTCGCTATCGTCGATATGCTGTTGCAGCAGGTCCTTGCACGTCCGCTCGATGTCGAGAACCATCGATGGTGTGGCATAGACCCGCAGATCCTCGCCCATGAAGCCGATGGTGCGGTCCGTGTCGATGGTGATGCGGGCGGTGGTCTCGAGGCCGGTTTTCAGGCTGTCCATCATGGCAATCGAACCCCTCTACTCGGCGGCGCGCGCACCGGACGATTTCAGGTGGCGCGTCAGGAACGACCAAGCGGGTGCCGCGGGCGCCTCGAGCCCCCCGAAAACGGCAAAATGATTGGCGTCTGGCACCACCAGGAGCTCGGTCTCGGTGTTCTGTGTGAGGGCTTTGTGGAAGGTCCGGGCCTGGCGCTTGAACTCGTCGCTTTCCGCGCCGCCGTGGGCCACCAGGGTCGGGGGCAGCGGCCGGTCGAGCTGCAGCAGCGGTGACAGGGCGGTCGTCTCCTCTTCGCTGAGCTGCAGGTATTCGCGCCGGTAGCTGAGCATCAGGGGTCGCAGATCGTAGTTGCCGCTGACGGTCATGCCGCAAACGATGCCGGCGAGATCATCCTCGTTGGCCAGGCGCACGAGGACGGAGGATGCGAGATGCGCCCCCGAGGAGTGTCCGGCAATGCACAGCCGGGTCGGGTCGATCCCGTAGTCGGCCGCGTTCGCGCGCACGTGACGCACCAGTGCGGTGGCGTGGTCCACCATGTCGGGCAGGCGCACCCGCGGAATCATCGGGAAGGTTCCGGCCACGAACGAGATGCCGTGATCCAATGCGGCACCGGCCCAGGCGGACGAGGCCGTGGGGCCGCCGCGCTGCCACTGGCCGCCATGGGTGAAAATGATTGCCGGGTTCGCCACGGCACCGGCGCGGTAGAGATCGAAGCGGTTGTCCGGATCGTCGCGGTATGAGAGATCGCGCGCGCTGGCGCGTGCCTCTGCCACCTCGCCTGAGCGCGCAACCAGATCCTGCTGGGTCTGCTTGTCATAGTCGGTGACAAGGTTCGTGTACTGCAGGTCGAGTTCTTCCTGCGTGTAGTCGAGGAATATTTTGTCAGCCATGGGATCAGTCTAGCGCGGATTACGTCGAATGTTGACGGAAAGGCACAAGCAGGACACGCTGCAGTTCTCATCACAGGAGGACGCCATGCCGGACGGAGATATCAAGTCGGTCGATGAACTCGTGGCTCATTACGGGGAGCCCCAGGGCTATATCGGCGAGAAGGAAAAGCCGGAGCTCAGCGACCACTGCAAGAATTTCATCAACCTGTCGCCCATATGCATCCTGTCGACATCGGCTGCGGGGGACGGGCCGGCCGACTGCAGCCCGCGCGGCGATGCACCGGGCTTCGTGAACATCATCGACGACACCACGATCGCGATCCCAGACCGGCCCGGCAACCGGCGCACTGATACCTTCCACAACATCCTCGATAACCCGGAAGTGGCGGTGCTGTTCATGGTGCCGGGGCTGAACGAGGTGCTGCGGCTGAACGGGCGCGCGCGGCTTTCAACGGACCCGGCGCTGCTCGAGACCATGGTGGCCAACGGCAAGATGCCCCTCGCGGCCCTGGTGATCGACATTCGCTACGTCTACTTCCACTGCGGCAAGGCGGTTGTGCGGTCCGACCTGTGGAATCCCGAAAAGCACATCGACCGGAAGGATTTCCCGACACTCGGGCAGATCAATGCGGATTGGTATGGGGCTGACGCCGACGAGATCGACGCGCGGCTCAAGGACGAATACGCCAACAAGCTTTACTAGGACCGCCGAACAGCGCCCGGCACGGTTTCATCACGTCGATTTTATAAGATGATATCGTAACTATTTTATAAGGCGGGGCTAGCCTGCGGATGATTCTCATTCTCGGCGGCCCCAACCGTGACCAATATCGACGCTCTCGATCCCGACACTGACGAAGACCTGCCGGTCGGCGGCAATTCGTCCGGCACGTTGTCGGAGCAGATCGTGGCGCGGGTGCGCGACGCGTTGTTCGCCGGTCGCCTGAAGCCCGGAGACGTCCTGGGCACCGGAAAGGATCTCGCCGCCCGTTTCGATGCCAGCTACGAGGAGGCTACGGTCTCCGCCGCGGAATAGGAGAACCTGTATCCAAAGCCGTCATGCCCGGACTTGATCCGGGCATCTTCGGACATCTCGGCTCGGACCGAGAAGAGATACGCGGGTCGAGCCCGCGTATGACGATCCTGCGTTTTCTAGTCGTCGAGGCCGGCGCGGAACGAGTAGCCGAGCTTTTCAAGCTCGCCGACAACCTCTTCGCCGAACTTCTCGCGCAGTTCGTCTTCCAGGCTCGGTGCGAACTCCACATCGCGCAGCGGTCCCTGCAGGGTGACATGCAGCAGGCCGCGCTCGTCGCCGATATTCTCGAACCGCCGCATCACGCCCGGCGGCACGGAGATGGTGTCGTAGAGGCCGAGCTCCATCGAATGCTCGCCCTCGTCCCCCCACTCGATGCGGAACCGGCTCTGCAGGCAGGTGAAGGTCTCGGTCGTATGGGCATGGGAGTGTAGGCCCGGCCCGTTCCCCGCCTCGCATTCTGCGATCACGACTGCGAAGTTCTCCGGGCCCGGGATGACGCCGTTGCCCCACGGTGTGTCTTCCGTCACGGTCGCGATGACGGTGCGCGTGGCGCGCGCGGTCATCATCTCGCGTGCCTCCGGCGGAATCTTACCCGCCGTGCGGTCCTTGTTGGCGGGCAGGTCGTCGAAGCGGGCGATGTACTGCTCCATCTCCTCGGGGCTGGGGGTCGTGGTGCGCATGGTCCTGGGTCCTGTAGAATGGGCGCGCGCGTCCGCGCGACGGAATCGATTCAGACATGACCCGACCCGCCGATCAAGCACATGGTCCCCGAGGAGAAGTGAGATGAGCAGCGAACCCGCGACATTCTATGCCGACGGGGTGCGCCTTGCCGGCACCTTCACGTCGTCGGAAGCAGGCGGTGTGGGCCCGGGGATCATCTGCGTGCACGGCTATACCGGGCGCAAGGAAACCTACATGCCGCCCTTCGTCCGCGACCTGACGGCGGCGGGCTTCAACACACTCGATTTCTATCACCGCGGGTTCGGCGACAGCGACGGCATTCCCAACCGGATTGACCCGGCGGAACAGGTCCGCGACATCCTCGCCGCCCGCATCTGGTTGGCCGAGCGACCCGAGGTCGATGCCGCCCGTGTGGGGATCATGGGGTTAAGCCATGGCGGCGGCGCGTCGATCCGGGCGGCGGCGATCGATCCGGGCGTCGCCATGCTCGCGACAGTCGGTGCACCGGGCAATGGCGAACGCTGGCAGCGTTCGAAACGCACGCCCGAGGAATGGGATGAACTACAGACAGAACTTGCCCCGGACCGGGTCGCCCGCGCGATGACGGGGGAATCTCTCCGGCTGCCCTATCAGCAGGTCTCGCCGCCAGGCCCGGCCGAGCGCGAGGCGTTCAAGACCATGTACCGGACCGAGGATGCCTATCCGGACGGCTACCCGATCGAGAATATCGATCTCGCCTGCGGCTTCAGTGCCGAGGACTGGGTGGGGCAGATTGCGCCGCGCCCGCTGCTCCTGATCCATGGCGAGAAGGACACGATGGTCCGCTTCGAGGAGGCCGAGGCCCTGTTCGCCAATGCCGGTGAACCGAAGGAACTCCATGTGATCCCGGACATCAACCATGCCGAGGTCTATGAACCGCGCAATCCCGAAGTCTATGCCGGCGTCATCGCCAAGCTGCTGGAGTTCTACCGTGCCGGCCTTGCGTAGATGCGCCAGAGCGTTTCTCACCGCTCGACCCTTCGAGACGACCGCTTCGCAGTCTCCTCAGGGTGAGGATTCCAAACAAGACCTCGTGCTGAGAAGCCGCCGAAGGTGGCGTCTCGAAGCATCGCTGGGTGCCGCTGTTTTCTTGTTCGGTCTGATAGGTACACCTGCCGCGGCGCAGGATATTCACGTCGATGTGGAGCTTGTGCTGGCGGTCGATGTTTCGGCATCGATCGATGGCGGCGAGGTCAACCTGCAGCGCGCGGGATACGTCCAGGCCCTCACCGACCCGCGGGTGATCGACGCCATGCTGGCGGGGCCGCTGGGCCGGGTGGCGCTGACCTATGTGGAATGGTCGGAAACCCAGCGGGTCACCGTCGGCTGGACCGTGATCGCCAGCCGGGCCGACGCGCTGGTCTTTGCCGCCGCAGTGGAGGCGAGCCCGCTGCCGCGCGGCGGCCTGACCTCGATCACCGGGGTGCTCGACTTCACCTCCTTGCTGTTCGACGGCAACGGCATCGAGGGCACGCGGCAGGTTATCGATGTCTCGGCTGACGGCCGGGATTCCCGCGGCATGGAGGAAGAGGTCTCGGCGGCACGGGACCGGGCGCTCGCCCGCGGCATCATCATCAACGGGTTGGTGATCAACCCGCAACTCGAGCAGACTGAGGTGGAAGGCGTGAAACACGACCTCGACGGATACTTCCGCGAGGTGGTCATCGGCGGCCCCGGTGCGTTCACCGTGGTCACCCGATCGCCGGCGGATTTCCCGCACGCGTTGGTCAACAAGCTGGTGCTGGAAATCGCCGCCTCGGGGGTCTTCCGGTCCGCCGGGACCCTGTGGTATTTGGGTAACTGTCCTGTGGGGTTTCCGGCGCGTTTGCGCGGGGCCACGACACAACGAAACAAAGTCCAAAGAACGTAGAATAGGCCACGCCCGTGAACACCGACATCAGAGACTGCATTGCGCCCGACCGGAACCCGCGCAAGCCCAACATCACCCTGCCCGCGGGCTCGATCGACACCCATGTGCATGTATTCGAAGACCGCTACCCGCTGTCGCCGGGGCGCGGCTACAACCCGCCGGAATCGACTCTGGACGATCTCAAGCACCTGCATGCGCAGCTCGGGATCGACCGGGTGGTGTTCACCCAGCCGTCGGTCTACGGCACCGACAATTCGGCCATCCTCGACGGCATGAACGCGCTCAACGCCGAAACGCCGGGCCGGGCCCGCGGCGTCTGCGCCATGACGATGGACTTCACCGACGCCCAGTTGCAGGAGCTGCACGACCAGGGCATCCGCGGCGTGCGCCTGAATATCGACAACAAGGGCGGCATGCCGCTGGAGCTCGACCAGATCGCCGAGCTGGAGGCACGCATCAAGCCGTTCGACTGGCATATCGAATGGCTGTTCCCGGGCAAGGACATCGTCTCGCTGATGTCGGTGTTCGAGGGGATGACGACGCGCATGTCGATCGGCCATTTCGCCTATCAGCCGGCCACCGCCGGCATCGAGGCCGAGGGCTTCCAGGCGCTGCTCAAGCTGGTGCGCGACGGCAACACCTGGGTCAAGATTTCCGGCTGCAACCGGGTCAGCGAGACCGACCTGCCGCCTTATGACGACTGCCAGCCGATGGCGCGCGCGCTGATCGAGGCGAACCCGGACCGGGTGATCTGGGGCACCGACTGGCCGCACCCGAACAAGTATGAGGTCAACCCGAATGATGCCGACCCGGTCGAGGCCTTCGGCCAGTGGGTGCCCGACGAAGACATGCGCACGCGCATCATGGTGACCAACTCGGAAGCCTTCTACGAGTTCTAGGCCGGATCGGGCGGCTTCCCGCCGGCCGCCACTTCTCCTAGACTGATTGCACAAGAACCCGGCTGCGCAATGTACGTGGCCGGAATGCGAGGTCGAGGAGAAAGCCCGTGGACCAGATCACCGCGCGCTACGGCAGCGACGGCGAAGCGCTGCGCACGGAGGATCACGACCTGCTCACTGGGGCGGGCCGTTTCACCGACGATATAGACAAGGCGGGGCAGGCCCACGGGGTCTTCGTGCGATCGCCGCTGGCCCATGGCGTGATCGCCGGGGTCGACGGGGCCGCCGCACAGGCCATGCCGGGTGTCCTGGCCGTCATCACGGGGGCCGAGCTGAAACAGGCGGGCCTCGGCGATATTCCGCCGGTGATCAGTTTCCCCGGCAAGGACGGCATGGAGATGGCTTCGGCACCGAAGCCGGTGCTGGCCTATGACAAGGTCCGCTTTGCCGGCGAGGCCGTGGCCCTCGTGGTGGCCGAGACGGCGGCCCAGGCGGCGGATGCGGCCGAAGCCGTCGTCGTCGATATCGACGAACAACCCGCCGTGCCCGATGTAGCCGGGGCGCTCGCCGATGATGCACCGCTGGTCTGGGACACGGTCCCAGGCAATGTCGCCTTCGAATGGGTGCATGGCGACGAAGATGCGGTCGCGGCCGCGTTCGACGGGGCCGCCCATGTGGCTGCGGTCTCGCTGCTCGACACGCGGCTTGCGCCGGTCTCCATGGAGCCGCGCGGCGGCATCGGCGAATGGGATGCCGATGTGGGCCGCTACACCCTGACCGCGCCGACCCAGGGGGTGGCTCTGGTCAGCAAGGTGTTTGCCGGCCAGGTGTTCGACGTCGCGCCAGAGCAGGTGCGCGTGCTGACCCACGATGTGGGCGGCGGCTTCGGCATGAAGGCGCACCCCTATCCCGAATATGCCGCGATCCTGTATGGGGCCCGTCACGTCGGTCGGCCGGTGAAGTGGCGCAATTCACGGGTCGAGAGTTTCCTCGCCGACACCGCCGGCCGAGACACGCTCATCGATGCCGAGATGGCGTTCGATGGGGACGGGAAGATCCTCGGCCTCAGGGTCCGGAACCGGGTTGGCATGGGCGCGTACCTGACGACCTTCTCGGCCGTGTTCGCCACCAACAACACCAAAAACTGCCTGGCGAGCGTCTATACGATCCCGGCCATCACCATCGACGTCACCATGACGCTCACCAACGCCGCACCGCTCGGGCCGTACCGGGGCGCCGGCCGGCCCGAGGCTATTATCTCCATCGAGCAGCTGCTCGACCGGGCAGCGGCGGAGATGGGGATCGACCGGGCGGAGATCCGGCGCCGCAACCTGATTCCGCCCGACGCCATGCCCTACACCACGCCGAACGGGCCGATCTACGATTCCGGGGAGTTCGAGGCCTGTCTCGACAAGGCCCTGGCGCTGGCCGACTGGGACGGGTTTGCCGCCCGGCGCAACGGGTCCGAGGCCGATGGCAAGCTACGCGGGATCGGGCTCGCCTGCTTCCTCGAGGTCGCGGGCGGCATCCTCGAGGAAACGGCCGACCTTCGCTTCGAGGGCGACGGCTATGCCACCGTACGTCTCGGTGTGCAGGCCATGGGCCAGAGCCATCTGTCCACCTATACCCGGTTGACTGCCGACCGGCTCGGCATTTCGCCCGCGAAGGTCCGCCTGATCGAGGGGGACAGTTTGGAGGTGCCGCCGGGGACGCCGTCGGTAGCGTCGCGCTCAATGATGATGGCCGGCAGCGCCATGACCATGATCTGCGACACGGCGATTGAAAAAGGTCGGGCGCTTGCGGGCCACGTCTTCGAGGCGGCGGTGGAGGATGTCGAGTTCGGCGACGGGCGTTTCCGGGTGCGCGGCACCGATCGGGAGATCGGAATTCTCGAACTCTCCGAACAGATCGCGAGCCTGGCCCTGCCCGAGGAATTGTCCGGCGGGATGGACGCCCGCGAGAACTTCGAATCCGAACAGATGACCTTCCCCAATGGCTGCCATGTCTGCGAGGTCGAGATCGACCCCGACACGGGCGTAGTCGACGTCGTTGGCTATGCCGCGGTGGACGACGTGGGCAACGTGTTCGACGAAACGGTGGTTGAGGGACAGATCCACGGCGGCGTGGCCCAGGGCCTCGGCCAGGTGTTGGGCGAGCACGTCGTCTATGGCGACGACGGACAACTCCTGACGGCCTCGTTCATGGACTACATGCTGCCGCGCGCGGACGATCTGCCGCCGATCGCTGTTGGCCATCACGCGGCACCTGCCACGACCAACCCGTTGGGGGCAAAGGGTGCCGGAGAGTCCGGAGTCGCCGGGTCCCTGCCATCGGGGATGGCGGCGGTTGCCGATGCGCTGGCGAGCGCGGGCAAGGGGCCGATCGATCTGCCGATGACGCCGGCGCGCGTGTGGCGGGCACTCAACGAATAGGGGGAAGAACGATGGCGATGCGAACGGAGGATATTCAGGTTACCCTGCGCGACGGTAGCAACATGGGCGCCCATGTTGCCTGGCCCGACAGGGAACCGGTCGGCGCGATCATCTCCATCATGGAGATATGGGGTGTCAATGACACGATGCGCTATCACGCACAGGAGTTTGCCGAGGCGGGCTGGATCACCCTGGTGCCTGACCTATTCTGGCGGCTGGAGCCCGGGGTCGAGCTATCGGACGCCAATCGCGACCATTGGGAAAAGGCGATCGATCTCTATTACGATTTCGACTACGACCTGGGCGTGCAGGACATGGAAGACACCATGAACTTCCTGCGCACCATCCCGGGCGGTAACGGCAAGGTGGGCACGGTCGGCTACTGCCTTGGCGGCAAGATGGGCTACCTGATGTGCTGCCGCACGGACATAGATTGCGCGGTCGCCTATTACGGCACCTATATCGAGCACTCGATCAAGGAAGCGCCGAACCTGCACGCCCCGTTCATGCTGCACCAGGCGCTGGCGGACAAATGGGTGCAGCCGGAAGTCTGCGCCATGATCGAGCGGCGCCTGTCACCCAACCCGCTGGTCGAGATCCACAAGTATCCCGGCGCCGATCATGCGTTCGCGCGCCACGGCGGCACCACCTACAGCGAGCCCGAGGCGACGAAGGCCCTGGCGCTGTCCGTCGACTTCTTCCACAAACATCTGGATTGAGGAAAAACCATGGCCGACGCCGAACTGCAGGAAATCATCGAGGGGCGCTTCCCGCGTCTCATGGCCGCGGGGCTCGACTACAACGATGCCCAGAGCGTGCTCGCGAAGGTCTCAAGCATGGATGAGTGGATGCCTGTGTGGGAGGAGCTGGCCGAGGGTCACGAGGCGCTGGGTGATGCGGCGCTCGCCGAGGGACACGCCCTGACGGCTGGCGAAGCTTTTGTCCGTGCAGCGCTGTACTTTCACATTGGCCAATCGGTCTCGTTTTCCGATCCGGAGGAGAAGGCCCGCTTCCAGACCCGCCAGCGCGCGGCCTATGCCAAGGCCGCGCCGCATCTGGCCATTCCGGCACAGGTCATCGACATTCGCTTCGACGGCGACAGCTTTCCGGCCAATCTTCGTGTGCCCGACACGGACCGGCCGCCGCCTTGCGTGATGATCACCTGCGGCGGGGATTCCACGAAGGAAGAGTTTCACACTCTGGAGAACGAGTTTCTCAAGCGTGGTGTGGCGACGTGTGCCTATGACGGGCCGGGTCAGAGCCTGACCCAGCGGAAATGGCGAATCCGACCCGACTGGGAGGTGCCGGCCGGCGCGGTGATCGATGCGTTGCAGGCGCGCCCGGAGATTGACGGCGACCGGATCGGCATCTGGGGCCGTAGCTTTGGTGGTTATGCCGCTCCGCGCGCGGCGGTCGACCCGCGCATCAAGGCCTGTATCTCCATCGGCGGCTTCTACAGCATGTCGAACTTCTGGAACCGGATGCCGTTTGCCGTACAGGACACGCTGCGTTTCGCGTTCGGCGACGAGACGGTGGAAGAGGCGGCCGAGACGGCCAAGCTCTATACGCTCGAGGGCTCTTTGGGGAAAATCACCTGCCCGCTGCTGGTCGTGCACAGCGGGCTCGACACGATTTGCCCGGTCGAGGAATCACAGCTGATGATCGACGAGGCGGGCGCGGACGCGGAACTCGTGGTGTATCCCGAAGGCAACCATGTCTGCGACAACATTCCCTTTAAGTCGCGCCCGCTGATGGCCGACTGGATGGCCGAGAAGCTCAGGGCATAGCGCGCGGGGACCCTTTGGCGGGGAACCCGCTGTTTTCGCGCAGTGCTCTTGTGAAGCCTTGTCACTTGCAATGTAGCAGAGTTCGGTCAATTGTGCGCGCAAGGCACAAGCCAATATAAACGCCCATGAACAAAGAGGAGGCTCGCTATGTCTGAACCTCAGAAGCCCGTTTACAACAATCCGCGCTTCCGCGTGGTCGACTACAATTTCGATACGTTCGTCGGCCCGGCGGCAGGCGACAAGTATATCGATGCCACGTTCACTGATCTTGAGACGCGTGAACAGGTCAAACTGTCCGATTTCGACGGTCAGTGGACCGTGGTCGAGACCGGTTCGTCGACCTGCTCGATGTATACCAAGAACATCAAGACCTATAAGGAAATCGTCGAGAAGTTCTCCGATGTGAACTTCGTGATGGTCTATGTCCGCGAGGCCCATCCGGGCGAGCGCATGGGCCCGCACCAGTCCATGGAAGAGAAGTTCAAGGCCGCCGCCCTTGTTGCTCCGCGCTACAAGGAATTCCGCCGCGTGCTGGTCGACAATCTCGAGGGTGATTTCCATCGCGCCTATGGCGCCATGCCGAACGTCGTCTACATCATCCGCCCTGACGGCACGATCCACTATCGGTGCAACTGGGCCGCTCCGCATCTGATCGAGGCGGCGCTCGAGGATCGGGAAAACTATCATCGCGTCGAGAACGCACCGACCGCCGAGTTGCGTGCCTCGCGCGCCATGGCGCACATGATCCGCACTATGTGGACCGGCGGCTTTATCGCGCTCTATGACTTCTTCAAGAATGCGCCGCTGACCGTGGCGAAGCATGTCCATGTCGACCGCTATTACGAGAAGCATGGCCGTTTCCGGAACCAGCCGCTGAGCCAGCAAGAGATCCAGAACCGCATCGAGGAAGGCGCAGACGCGGAAAAGGCGCCGGCGCCCGACGAAGCAGCATCGAAGCAGGCAGCCGAATAGAGCGCTTTCTGCCGAACAACCCGTTCGACGTTATTGGCCGCCCGTGTTCCGCGGGCGGCCTTTGTCGTTCTGAGGTTGGCCGGGGTCCGTTGTCGCCATGAACCTGTCGGTCCGCTTTGCATTGTTCTACGGCGCGGTGTTCTTCGTCGTCGGGGTGTTCCTGCCGTTCTGGCCAATCTGGCTGCAGAGCCGTGGACTGACACCCGAACATATCGGCATCGTACTGGCCGTCAGCCCGTGGCTGCGGGTTCTTGTCGACCCGATCATCACCAGATCCGTCGACCGGACCGGGCGCGGCCGTATCATGCTCGTCAGCGCGGCGGCGATCAGTTTGGTTGCGTTTCTGGGTTTCAACTTTGCCCATTCTTTCTGGCTGATCTTATTGATCACCATCGTGTATGCCCCGTTCTTCCATGCGCTGATTCCGCTGGGGGACGCGCAAACCATGGCGGCTGCCCGGCGTTACGGCCTCGACTATGGACAGATCAGGCTGTGGGGATCCGTGACTTTCATCATCGCCACGCTGGCGGTCGGCGAGCTGGTGACCGGCCGCGATCCGGATCTGATATGGCTGGTGATTTTCGTCTCGTTGTTCGTGGTTCTGCTGACCACCTTGCTGTTACGTGATCAAACCAGCCCGCGCGGGCAGGCCCGCTGGTCGGAGATTCTAGGATTCGTGCGCGAGCCGAGATTCTTTGGTTTCATCTTCGCGGCCAGCGCGGTTCAGGCCAGCCATGCGGTGCTGAACGGGTTCTCCGGAATCCATTGGAAGGCATCAGGCTATTCGGAGTTGACCGTCGGCCTTCTGTGGGGCGGCGGCGTCGTGGCCGAGATCGCCCTGTTTGCCGCCAGCGGGGCCGTGGTGGCTCGGCTCGGGCCGTCGCGCCTGTTGTTACTGGGGGCCGGCGCGGCGCTCATCCGCTGGCTTATCTTGGCCGAAACGGTGGAGCTGCCGGGGCTCGTCGTCGCTCAGGCCCTGCACGGCTTCACCTTCGGCGCGACATATCTGGCCACCATGCATTTCATCTCGCGCCACGCGCCGGAAGGCCTGAAGACAAGTGCCCAGGGCGCTTATGCCTCGGTGTCCGGCGTGATCATGGGCCTGACGCTTATTGCGGCCGGAGACCTCTATGGATCGTTCGGCGGCGGGGCGTTCCACGCCATGGCCGTCATCAGCGCGCTGGCGCTGCTGATCGCATTCGTGAGCACGCGGGCGCGCGACTAGGCGTCAGACGTCGACCCAATCGTCACCAACCTTGAGCCGGTGGCCCACCTCGCACGGGACGGCGAGCGCCCGCTCGGCGAAGCAGCCTTTCTTGGCCCAGTCGATCACCCGCTTGACGTCCTCGACCGGGGCCTCGCCCTCCACCTCGATGTCAATATCGAAGCCGACCGGTTCCGAGGTGTAGGGGTCGCGGCCGGACTGCTCGATCCGCCAATGGAAATTGGCGCTCATCGAGATATCGCCGATGGGGATCCGCAGCCGTTTGGCGCAGGCTTTCATCTGGGTCATCAGACAGGTCACGGAGCCCGCTGCGAAATAGTGCAGCGGCATCGGCGCGGAGCCGTCACCGCCATGCAGCTTTCCCTCGTCGGTCTCGAGCGTGACCGAGAAGTTGGAATATTGTGAGGTGACGGTCACCTCGCTCTTGAAGGCGTCGAGCGCACGCGCCTTGGCATCGAACACGATGTCGACGGTACGTACCTCGGAAGAGGCTGCGGCCTCCCCGTCGGGGGAGGCCGCGTCGTTTACCTTGGTCATCTGTGTGGTCCTACATCGACTTCCGGTTCTTCGGGATCACCGGCATCAGCAGGTGCGACTTGTGATTCGGCCCGGTGTGGATCGTCGTCTTGCCGCCGAAGATCTCCTTCGGGCGGTCGGTCGGATGATTGTGCAGGAACACGCCCGAACCGCGCGACGGGATATAGGCATCCATCGACGGTCCCGGCCGGTCGAAATCCTGACCCGCGATGTTGATCGAGATCTGATAACCCTTGGGCAACACGATGCACTGAGGCCAGATTTCGACATCGACCTCGTAGATCTCTCCCGGGGTCATCATCTGCTTGTCGTCATGGGTGTGGTAGGGGCGCCATGGCTCCGATTTCTCCTCGTCCAGCTTGCGATGCGACACCCGCAACCAGCCCTGGGCGATCGGCGTCTTGGGGTCGACCGTGCCCTGGAAGTAGACCTCGCGGCCCTTGTCCGACCAGGCCTGTACCGTTAGGAACAGATCGCAGTCTTTCGTCGAGGACGAGACATAGAGCTTTGCGGCCATCGGTCCCGTGAACTCGGTCTCGCGGGCCAGGGGCGGAGACTTCCAGGTGATGCCCCGGGTCAGCGCGCGGAACTCCTTCTTGCGGTTGGCCTTCGGCACCTTGGTGTCGATTTTGCCCTTGCCGCCGGCATCCAGGTAGTACTTGGTCCACTTCGTGCCCTTGAGCGGCCACTCGCTTTCCTTGCGCAGCTCCACCTCGTCGGTGAAGGGCCGGCGCAGGTTGACCCAGACCTTGGGTTCCCGGTTCCACCCGTTCTTCTCGCCCTTGAGGTAATAGTCGAAGAAGCGCTTCTGCAGCTCCATACCGTATTCGAGATAGAACCACTCTTCATGGCGTCCCGGATGGCCCTCCAGCCACTTCTGGCGCGAGGCCGCCTGGGTGAAGGCCTCGAAGTTGCCGCGCGGATGCAGGCCGAACCCGGCCCAGCTCGCCGCCGACAGGAACGGCACCTTGACCTTCGACCAGTCCGGCGAACGCGAGCGGTACCAGTCATCGTCCATCTCGCGGACCCGGAAATTCTCCAGCGTGTCGGCGCGATTGGCAGCCAGTTCGGTCTTCGAGAGCCTTGCCGGGCCGGTCGCGCTTTCCTTCATCCAGTGGTCGCGCGGACCCTTGGGGTTGCCGTGCTGCACCGCCTCGACCTGGCGCGGATACCAGATCTCCATGAAGAAGTTCGACAGGATGCCGCCATGGCGGGCCCAGTCACGATACTGGTCCGCGGCGCCTTCCCAGGGGATCATCGCGGTCAGATGCTTCGGCTGCAGGGCCGCAACCTGCCACTGGTTGATGGCATAATAGGACACGCCGTTCAGCCCAACATTGCCGTTCGACCATTTCTGCTCGCCCGCCCAGTTGATGGCGTTGGCGAAATCCTGGGTCTCGCGCGGCGAGAAAATGTCGAGATAGCCCGGCGAACGCCCAGCGCCACGGGAATCGAGCCGCACGCAGGCATAGCCCCACGGGACCCAGACTTCCGGATCGACGGTTTCCCATGTGAGCCAGCGGTGCTTGGACCCCGGCAGAATGTCCGGGTGCATTTGCAGGAGCGATTCCCAAAGCGGCTTGTAGTGTTCCTGGTATTTCACGCCCTTGCCATAAGGGCCGCCGGCCATCACGACCGGAACCTTCTTCTTCGTGTCGGGCCGATAGACGTCGACCCGCAACACCTGCCCGTCGTCCATGGTGACTGGCACATCGCGTTCGATGATCATGGAATTTCCTCCCCGGTTTGTTTCGACCGCGCCGCCAACCGTACCACCGGGCGGGCCGCTTGATTATGTCAGGTGTCGTCGCCGTCTTTTGCGCCGTTGGACCCCGCTACAAGGGATTTTGTGCGTTCCGGACGGTTTTGACTATAGGAAAATTATTTGTCGGGAAGACTTGTATCTGCCGGCCCGAGCCGCAGGATGGGTTTAGCGCGGCGGAAACACGTGCAGCAGGACGCAAAGCCGAAACAAATGGTCGCGTGCAGTGCGGCGAGGAGGGGGTATGGCAACGTCGACCGGCGAACAGGTCATCGCGATAGAAGAGCATTACTGGGATCCCGAGATGACGGCACATGTCTCGGTCGCGGACCAGGGCGGCTCGGACAAGATGCGTGCGAAGCTCGAGGATCTGTTCGATGAGCGGATCGCCGAGATGGATGCGACGGGCATCGACATCCAGGTCCTGTCCCATGGCGCCCCCTCGACCCAGCGCCTCGACCCGGCCTCCGCGGCGGAGATCACCCGCGCCACGAACGATCGCCTGGGCGATATCGTGGCCCAGCGGCCCGACCGGTTCGCCGCGTTCGCCAACCTGCCGACGCCGGACCCGGATGCCTGCGCCGACGAGCTGGCGCGCTGCGTCAACGAGCTCGGCTTCAAGGGTGCCATGGTCCACGGCCTGACCCATGGCGTGTTCTTCGACAATGAGCGATTCTGGCCGGTCTACAAGCGCGCCCAGGAACTCGACGTGCCGCTTTACATGCACCCTGCCGTGCCCAACCGAACGGTCGTCGAGACCTATTATGAGCCCTATACCAAGGACTACCCGGCGATCCTGAACGCCGGCTGGGGCTTTACGGTCGAGACGGCCACCCAGGGCATCCGGATCGTGCTTAGCGGGGTACTCGACAAGTATCCCGACACCAAGATTATTCTCGGCCATCTGGGCGAAGGCCTGCCGTTTCTGCTCTGGCGCATCGACCACGCACTGTCGCGTCCCGGCAACAAGCCGTTGTCGTTCCGCGATGTGTTCAGCCGCAACTTCTACATTACCACCAGCGGCAATTTCTCGGACCCGGCACTGATGTGTTCGATTGCGGAAATGGGCACGGATCACATCCTGTTCTCCGTCGACTGGCCGTTCGTGCCCAACGCACCCGGCATGGACTGGATCGAGTGCCTGCACCTCAATGGTGAGGACAAGGCGAAAATTCTGAACGGCAACGCCAAGCGTCTCCTCAAGCTGTAGGCCCAACAAGGACATTCGACACATGCCGCATAAACCTGCTGCCTCCGTCCTCGATCACATCACCGTCCTCGATCTGACCCGCGTGCGCTCCGGCCCGACCTGCGTGCGACAGCTGGCCGATTGGGGCGCGGACGTGATCAAGGTGGAGATGCCGCCGGCCGTGGAGGGCGGTGCCGCCCTGGGTGGCTCGCGCCATGGCTCGGACTTCCAGAACCTGCATCGCAACAAGCGGTCGCTGGCCCTGAACCTCAAGGAAGAGGCGGGCAAGGAGGTGTTCCGCAAACTTGCGGCCAAGGCCGACGTGGTGGTCGAGAACTACCGGCCCGATGTGAAGCATCGGCTCGGTATCGACTATGATTCACTGGCCGAGATCAATCCGCGCATCATCCTCGCAAGCATCTCCGGATTCGTTCAGGACGGGCCCTATGCCAAGCGTCCCGGCTTCGACCAGATCGCCCAGGGCATGGGCGGCCTGATGTCGATCACCGGCCTGCCGGGCCAGGGGCCGGTGCGGGTCGGTATCCCCATCGCCGATCTCACGGCCGGGCTTTTCGCATCCCAGGGGATAATGCTGGCATTGCTCGAACGCGAGAAATCCGGCCGCGGCCAATGGCTCCACACCTCATTGCTCGAGGCCCAGATCTTCATGCTCGATTTCCAGTCGGCGCGCTGGCTGATCGATAAGGATGTGCCCGGGCAGGCGGGGAACAATCATCCGACCAGCATTCCCACCGGCGTGTTCGCCACCCGTGACGGTCATATCAACATCGCCGTTGCCGGTCAGGAGATCTGGGGCCGGTTCTGCCGGCTGGTCGGGCACGAGGAATGGATGACGGACCCGGAATTCGAGACCGCCGATGGGCGCTCGGAAAACCGTGACCGCCTGAACGGGCTCATCGATGACTGCATCGCCGAAGAGACCACCGCCACCTGGGTCGCGAAGTTCAACGGGGCGGGCGTGCCCTGCGGTCCGATCTATGACATCGGCGAGGTGTTCGGCGACGAACAGGTTGCGCATCTGGGCATCGTCCAGCCGCTGGAATCGCCCGCGCTGGGCACCCAGCATTTCGCGCGCCAGCCGGTGAGCCTGTCGCGGACGCCGAGCTCGTTCGCCGCGTCGTCGCCCGAGGTGGGGGCCCAGACCGGTGAGGTTCTTGAAGAGCTCGGTTACAGCGCGGATGAAATTGCGGAACTGCACAAATCCGGTGTCGTCGCGTCGGAGGATTAGGAGACACCATGGCAGACAGCATCAAGCCACAGCTCGCCCATGCCGGAATCTGGGTGCGGGACATGGACGGCATGATCGATTTCTACACCCGGGTGATGGGCTTCAACGTCACCGACCGGGGGTTTGTCGAGCGCTATGGCGGACACATCGCCTTCATGTCCAACGACCCGACGATGCACCATCAGGTGGTGTTCGCCGAGGGCCGGCCGGCCGACGCGCCGAGCACGATCAACCAGCTTTCCTTCCTGGTGAACTCCCTCGATGAGCTGCGCATCATGTATCGCCGGGTGCTCAAGGAAGGGGTGGAAAACCTGTTGCCGCGCAACCACGGGAATGCCTGGTCGGTCTATTTCGACGATCCCGAGGCAAATAATATCGAGGTCTATCTCGATTCACCCTTTCACGTGCCGCAGCCGTTCGGGGAGTATCTCGAGTTCGATCTGTCGAACGAAGAGATCCTCAAACTCACGAAAGACATGTGCCGCGCCACCGAGGGCTTCCGCCCGCGCGATGAATGGTCGGCCGACCTGGCCGATGCGATGGGGGACTAGGCCGACGGCGTGACGTCGAGCCGGACGGCGATCCCCTCCAGGCGCGGGTCGGGCGCCGGATAGCGTTCCAGCACTAGCGGATCATGTCCGGGAACGATATGTCCCGGCGTTTCGGCATGGGCCTCCAGCGTCTCGAAGCCGCGCACCATGTCGGACAGGTTGTAGATCACCGGGAAGGGCATGCGGCGTTCCAGGTTCTCATAGAAATGGGTGACGTCCGACGCCACCACGACCCAGCCCCGCCTGGTCAGCACCTTCACGAACTGCAGCCCCATGGAATGGCCGCCCACATGGTGCACGGTGATCCCGGGCGCGATTTCCGCCGTGCCGTCCGAGAACGACACGCGTCCGGCGAAGACGTTGCGGACCATGTCGGCGATATGGTCGGGCGTGAAGGAGGCATTCACCACATGGCTGCACATGTGCGGGCCGGTAGCGAACTGCATCTCCTTTTCCTGTAGATGGAACTGGGCGGCGGGAAACTGGGCGTGACCGCCGATATGGTCATAGTGGAGATGGGTGACGATGACATCCGTCACCTTGGCCGCCTCGATGCCGATGGTGCCGAGCCCGTCCGTCACGCTGCGGATCAGGCTCCGTCCGCGATTCCGGGCTTCGGCGTCATCGAAGCCGGTGTCGATCACGACGGTCTGCTCGGGCGAGACCGCGGCCCAGACATAGTAATCGATCGGCATGGGGCCGTCGTCATGGGGGTCGAGTTTCACGAAACTCTCGCGCCGCATCCGCTCGACCAGCGTGCCGTACTTGACGGCATACAGTTCCCAGGTTCGCGGTGACGTCATTCTTCCCTCCCTAATGGGTCGCTCGGCTATACTTCCCCAGCGAAGGCCGACGGACGATCAGCCACGAAGGGGACGGAGATCATGCCAGAGATATCTTACGGGTTTATCGGGCTCGGAAACATGGGCGGGCCCATGTGCGCAAACCTTTGCAACGCCAGCATTCTGCCCACGGTGTTCGATGCCGCGGGGACGGCGGAGCGGGCGCCCGAGGGTGCGACGGTGGGCGCCGATATCACGGCGGTGGTCGCCGCGGCGGACACGGTGTTCCTCAGCTTGCCCGACGGCCCCGTTGTCGCCGAGGTATGCGCTGCGATCATCGGTGCGCCCGGGCGGCGGGTCTCGACCATTGTAGATTTCTCGACCACGGGGCCGGAGGCAGCGGCCGAGACGGGTGCGTGCCTGTCCGATGCCGGTATCACCTTCCTGGATGCGCCGGTGAGCGGTGGCCGGGCCGGTGCCATTGCCGGGACGCTGACGGTGATCGCGTCGGGCCCGGCCGAGACGTTCGAGGCCCTGGCGGCCCCCTTCGATGCGGTCGGCGGCAACGTCTTCCATGTCGGCCCGGAGCCCGGGCAGGCCCAGACCGTCAAGCTGCTGAACAACTTCCTGTCGGCGACCGCCATGGCGGCCACTTCAGAGGCCGTTCTGTTCGGCCTGAGCAAGGGGGTGGCGATGGAAACAATCCTCGATGTAGTCAATGTCTCGACCGGGCGGAACACGGCATCCATGGACAAATTTCCCAACCGGGTGGCGAGTGAAACCTTCGATGCCGGATTCGCCATGGCCCTGATGACCAAGGATGTGCGCCTGTATCTCGAAGAGGTGCGAAAGGCGGGTGTGCCGCACGCCGTGGGCGGCGCGGTCACGGGTCTTTGGGATGGGGCAGACACGGTCATGCCGGGCGCTGACTTCACCGAGATCTACCGCCACATTCAGGCGGGAGGCGAGACATGAGCACAGACGAACGCAGGGTCGCTCTGGTCTCCGGCGCGTCCTACGGGCTGGGTGCCGCGATCGCGCGCGGCCTTGCCCAGGACGGTTTCGACGTGGCCGTCACCGAACTCGACCCGGGCGATCTGGCAGAGACCATCGCCGCCATCGAAGGCGCGGGCGTGCGCGGGCTTGCCGTGGAACTGGACTTGCGATCGAACGACAGCATTGTATCCGCCGTGGATACTGTTCTGGAGGGCTTTGGCCGCATCGATTTGCTCGTGAACAATGCTGGGATGTTGCTGGTAGGTTCGGCGCTGGATGTCACACCGGACGAGTTCGACACCATCATGCGGACCAATGTCACCGGTACGTTTCTGATGAGCCAGGCGGTGGCCCGCCATATGCTCGGGTTGGGTCGCGAAGGCCAGATCATCAACCTCGCTTCGACCTTCACCACGGTCGGCTCCCCCGGAGTCGCTCCCTACGGCATCTCCAAGACCGCCATCGGCGGCGTCACCCGGCATCTGGCGGCCGAGTGGGGCCCGCAGGGCGTGCGCGTGAATGCGGTCGCGCCGGGGACGTCGGAAACCAAGCTCCGGGCCGAGGTGATGGCCGCCGACCCGGAACGTCGGGAATCGGGGATCGCCAAGATCCCCCTCGGGCGCTTCACCGAGCCCGAGGACGTGGCCGGCGCGGTGTCCTATCTGGCCAGCCCGGCCGCAGCATATGTGAACGGGCACATCCTGGCGGTCGACGGTGGCATGACGGTGACGTGAGAGCCTGCAGGTTGCAGCCCGAAAAGCACCGTATCAGTCGTAGAACACCAGCGCGCGCATCTCGATGCTCTCGCGGATCGCCGCGTCGGGCGGAGTGTTCGGGTCTTCGAACGCGGTGTGGGCGGTGAAGCGCACGCCGGCCGAGGGGTCGGTGTCGTAGACCTTGAACACCAGCGCCTCCTCGCGCGTCATCTGCGGGAACCAGAACCAGCGATGCGCCGGGTTGTAGGAGATATGATAGGTCTCGCCGGTGCGATAACGATAGCGCCGCTGGTAGGGAACGAAACCCTCTTCGGGGATCGTCTTGCCGTCGCATAGCGCCAGTGGGTCGCGTTCGACGCGCGGCGCGATCGACCGCCAGGTCTGGATAATGGCGAAGCGCCGTTCCAGAGCCGCCTCGGCTCTGTCTTCCGGCAAGAAATCGCGCACGCGTTGCGGTGCCGAACGCTCGGTATAGTCGTTGTGGACCGAATGGACCGCCTTGCGCACCCGGTCGGCCTGCTGGCGTGCCTGCTCGGCGGTGCGCAGCGTGTGGTCGAACACCAGCACGCGGTTGGCACCGCCGCTATGGGCCTGAATCAGTGCCTCGGTCTCCGGGTAGTAGACCGAACGCACCTCGTCCTCGTCGAAGAAATCGCGAACCTTCGTTTGATGGTCGACGAAGGCGAAGCCGTGCGAGGGCAGGGCGAACTGCGCCGGATCGGCGCGGCCGTTGTGGATGCGAACCAGGTGTTTCTCGTATGCCGGCATGTGGGCGAGATGTTCCATCTCCGGCCAGTCGAGGTAGCGGACAGCTGGAATGCCATCGTCGACGATGTAGTCGAGTTCGGCTTCGACATAGTCGGGATTGGTATTCAGTTCGGCGGTCTGGGTCATGGGTCGTTCCCTGGGCTCGGCTTCAAACTGCAATTAGGTCGTGAAAGACAATCGTCTCAGGCATGGACCCGCCGGCGTGAAATCCGCCATCCACGATCTTAGCGGCCGCCACGTCGATCTTCGGTAACTCCCCGTTCGCCAGGGCCGCATAGAGATGTGTACCATCATCGCTGAAGAGCACGTGGAACGGCTCGGCGGGGATGTCAACGACGCGGCGGTCGTCGAGATTGTCGGCGTCGAGAATTTCCACGAAACCCTGGTCGGTCGGCTCGTCATAGGTGGTAACGATGAGCGTCTTTCCATCTGGTGACACGAAGGGCCAGCCCGGCACGCCGGCCAGCG
The DNA here is from genome assembly GCA_002727315.1 of Alphaproteobacteria bacterium. Lineage (GTDB taxonomy): Bacteria > Pseudomonadota > Alphaproteobacteria > UBA6615 > UBA6615 > UBA8079. The sequence continues at coordinate 351,124 of PBWR01000006.1, read as the reverse complement.
CGTGCGTGCCGACGAGCTGGCGCGCGGCGCAGTCGACCACATGCACCAGCGGGCGGTGGAAATCGCCGACGAACAGGCGCCGGCCGTCGTTCGAAACGCGGATGGCCTGGGCCCCCACGGGGATCGGGATGCGTGCGGTGATGGTGCGGCTCTCGACATCGATCTCCGTGATCACCGGATACTCCTTCGACGAGGCGTAGAGGGTCTGGCCGTCGGGCGCGAGAGCCAGGAAGTGACCCGGGGTCTGCAGCCAGATCGTGTGTTCGATTTCCCAACTGTCCGGGTCGATCACTAGCAGGCAGCGGCTGTGATCGACGGTCGCCCACAGCTTGCCATCGTCATCCATGATCAGCGCGTGTGGCCCCTTGTAGAGGTTCAGGTCGATATGACCTTCCAGCGTCATCGAGGTCAGGTTGACCACCGCGATCCGGTTGTCGGGCACGTTCGGGCCGTAATCCGCGCTGCCGTAGATCGAGACGAAAGCGCGGGTGCCGTCGTGTGACAGGGCAAGCTCGTGGGGTTTCGCCGTATCCCGGGTGCCCACCTCGACGCAAGCGACGGTATCGCCGGTTTCGGCATCGAGTGCGGTCAGGCTGACATTCTCCTTCACGGTCAGGAGCATCAGGCGCTGCGCGGATGTGGTTGTGGTGGCCATCGAACAAATCCTCCGATGCCCATTCTAGACTATTTGGCGTGGGGATTGGTTCGCCCCGGGTGAGCGGGTAGACTCCGGCCTGCTTGCGATACGAACCGGAACGGCGAGGCGGCACAGTGGATTTCCAACTCTCAGACGAACAGTCCGCGATCCTGGACATGGCGCGCAATTTTGCGCGCGACGAGATGCTGCCCCACGCCGAGGAGTGGGACGAGAACGCGATCTTTCCCGTCGATGCCTTGCGCGCGGCCGCGGCCCTCGGTCTGGCCGGAATCTATTGCGCGGAAGAGCATGGCGGCTCGGGTCTCGGGCGCCTCGATTCAACCATCATCTTCGAGGAACTGGCGAGCGCCTGTCCGTCGACCGCGGCCTATATCTCCATCCACAATATGTGCGCCTGGATGATCGACAGTTTCGGCGGTAACGAGCAGCGCGCCAGGTTTCTCCCGAAGTTGACGACGATGGAGCATTTCGCCAGCTACTGCCTGACCGAGCCGGGCTCGGGCTCGGATGCAGCGGCCTTGCGCACCCGCGCCGATCGGGATGACGATCATTATGTGCTGAACGGATCGAAGGCGTTCATCTCCGGCGGTTCGGCGGCCGATGTCTATGTCTGCATGGTGCGCACCGGCGATGACAGCCCCAGCGGCATCAGTTGCATTGCGGTGGAAAAAGACGCACCGGGCCTGTCGTTCGGAAAGCTGGAGAAAAAGCTCGGCTGGAACAGCCAGCCGACCGCCGCCGTGATCTTCGAGGATTGCCGGGTGCCGGTGGAGAACCTGATCGGCGCGGAGGGCGAGGGCTTTAAGATCGCGATGCAGGGTCTGGACGGCGGGCGCCTCAATATCGGGGCTTGTTCCATCGGCGGTGCACGGGCCTGTCTCGATGCCGCCCGGGACTATCTCAAGGAACGCAAGCAGTTCGGGCAGCCCCTGGCGGATTTCCAGGCGCTGCAGTTCTGCCTGGCGGATATGGCGACCGAGCTGGAATCCGCCCGCCTGATGATCCGCAGGGCCGCGTGGATGCTGGACAACGAGATGCATGGCACCACGGTCGCGGCCGCCATGGCGAAACGCGTCGCGACGGATACCGGGTTCGAGGTGGTGAACCAGGCGCTGCAGCTTCACGGCGGCTACGGCTATCTGCGCGAATTCCCGATCCAGCGATATCTGCGTGATCTGCGGGTGCACCAGATCCTCGAGGGGACGAACGAAATCATGCGGGTGATTGTGTCCCGCGACCTGTTGCGACAGTAGGTACGTCCATGACCGATGAACCCGAGGTCCTGCTGGATCGGCGCGGCCGGATCGGCCTGATCACCCTGAACAAGCCCATGGCGCTGAACGCCCTGTCCCTGACGATGGTCCGGGCGATGCAGCCGCAGCTCGAGGCGTGGGCCGCTGACACCGATATCGATGCAGTGGTCATCCAGGGGGCCGGTGAGAAGGCCTTCTGCGCGGGTGGTGACATCCGCGATCTCTATGAAGGACGCGGGACGGATTATGGCCCAACCTACTATGCCGCCGAATATGCCCTGAATGTCGCCATTCACTCCTATTCGAAACCCTATATTGCAATGATGGACGGGGTGACCATGGGCGGCGGTGTCGGGGTCTCCATTCACGGCTCACACCGCATCGTGACGGAACGCACGCTGTTCGCCATGCCCGAAACCGGGATCGGCTTGTTCCCGGATATCGGCGCCAGCTGGTTTCTTCCCTGCTGTCCCGGGCAGATCGGGATGTATCTGGGCCTGACCGGCTACCGCATGCGCGCGGCCGACTGCCTGTATGCGGGGATCGGCGATATCTACATGCCGGCGGATGCGCTGGACGGATTCGTGGCGCAACTCGTGTCCGCCGATGGTATCGACCGCGACGGTGTCGATGCGGTCCTACGGAACTTCACGGCCGATCCGGGCGAGGCTCCGCTCGCGGCCCACCGCAAGGCCATTGACAGGTGTTTCGCCGGCGACAGCATGGAAGACATCCTGGCGCGTCTTGCGGCCGAGGGGACCGACTGGGCGCGCGCGCAAATCGATATTCTTGCCGGGAAATCGCCGACCAGCCTCAAGGTGACCTTCCGGCAACTGCGTCTCGGCCCGACGATCGAACCCTTCGCGGATATCATGCAGATGGAGTTCCGGATTGCCGACAGGTGCTTCCGCGGCCATGATTTGTTCGAAGGCATCCGGGCCGTCGTTATCGACAAGGACGGGTCTCCGAAATGGAATCCGGCATCGCTCGACAATATCAGCACAGCCGATGTCGACGAATATTTCGAACCCGTAGCCGGTGAGCCGAAATTCGGTTGACTGCACCCGGGGCGAACAAGGGAGAAGGAAATGGCGAAGATTGGATTCATCGGACTGGGCAACATGGGCGGACCCATGGTCGCGAACCTGATCGCGGCCGGCCATACGGTGTCGGCGTTCGATATCTCCGTGGACGCTGTTGCACGAGCGGAGGCGAGCGGGGCGAGCGCGGCATCGAACGGCGCGGCTGCGGCGGAGGGCGTGGAGGTCGTGATCACTATGCTGCCGGCGGGCGTGCATGTACGGTCGGTCTATATCGAGGATGATGGCGTACTGGATGTCCTCGAATCCGGTGCGCTGGTGATCGATTGCTCGACGATCGACGTCACCACCGCGCGCGACGTGATCGTGGAAGCCGAAAAGCGCGGCCTGGAGATGATCGATGCGCCGGTCTCGGGCGGCATCGGGGGCGCGCAGGCGGGCACGCTGACCTTCATGTGCGGCGGGACCGAGAGCGCGTTTCAGCGCGCCGAGCCGATCCTGGAGACCATGGGCAAGAATGTCTTCCACGCTGGTGACGCGGGCGCGGGACAGGCCGTGAAGGTCTGCAACAATCTGATGCTCGCGATCCAGATGATCTCGGTGTCCGAAGGCTTCGCGCTGGGCGAAAAGCTCGGTCTCGATACGCAAGCGCTCTTTGACATCGCCTCGACCGCCACCAGCCAGTGCTGGGCCATGACGAGCTATTGCCCGGTGCCCGGACCGGTCCCGACGTCACCGGCCAACAACAACTACCAGGCCGGTTTCACGGTGGCGATGATGTTGAAGGACCTGAAGCTGGCGCAGGAGGCCGCGGCCACCGTCGACGCCAACACGCCACTGGGCACCCAGGCGACGGAGATGTACGACGCCTACGCCGCAGCGGGAAATGAGGATCTGGATTTTTCGGCGATCATCCGGCAGATCACCGGCCGGTGACGCGGGTGCGGAAGGTGGGGTTCTCAGCCGGCCGCGACGCTTCGCTTGCGGCAGCTGCCGCACAGACGGTTGTGCCAGCCTTCGCTTTCGAACTTGTTGCCGCAAACCATGCAGGATCGTTCGCTCGCCGAGTCACCATGGGCACGCACGCGGCCGAACGCCTCGGCGTCGCTCGCAGCGTCGCTGCCTGTCGACTGTACACTCGTGCCTTCAGCTTCTGGACCGGTGTGACTCATCATCTACTCCTTCGTCGCTGGCGCCCCGCTATCGGTCAACGCCACGCATATTCCCCCTTGAACAAGCCCGGATCAGGGCAAGTTTCCACTGTTAATTGCAATGTCCGGTCTGCCAAACGCGAACAATTCGCCTGCCTGACCGTTCTGGTGGCAGGCACATATCGACGTAACTTGTTGATTTCGCCGAAAATATGATTTGAGGCTTTGGCGCCAGGAGCCACAATCGCAGCCCCCGTAAGAAAGGTCACAATGGCGGAAAAGTCAATGCGACATTCTCGACAATGCACATAGTGAGACCATCAATGCCGGACAGCCGCAGTTTCGACTATATCGTTGTCGGTGCCGGGAGCGCCGGCTGCGTTCTGGCCAACCGCCTGAGCGCGGATTCGTCCGTCAGGGTCCTGTTGTTGGAGGCCGGCCCGCGGGACAGCCATCCGCTGATCCATATTCCCGTCGGAAATGGCCGGATCATTCCGAAGTCGAAATACAACTGGCAGTACGAGACCGAACCCCAGCCGCATATGGCCGATCGGCGCATTCTCTGGCCGCGCGGCAAAACTCTTGGCGGATCGTCGTCCCTCAACGGCATGATCTATGTGCGCGGGCACGCCCGCGACTATGATGACTGGCGGCAGTTCGGGCTGCCGGGCTGGTCCTATGCCGACGTGCTTCCCTATTTCAAGCGCGCGGAAGGCAATGTCCGCGGCGCCGATGCCTATCACGGAGGCGACGGCCCGCTGACGATCAGCGATTCCGCGCACACCCATCCCCTGTTCGATGCCTTTGTCGCGGCCGGGGCCGAGGCCGGATACCGGGTCAACCCGGATTTCAATGGCCCCGAGCAGGAGGGCTTCGGCCGCTACCAGTTCACGATCCGCAACGCGCGGCGCTGGAGCGCCGCCGCGGCCTATCTTCGTCCCGTGCTGGACCGGCCCAACCTGGTGGTCGAAACCGGCGCGCTGACCCAGCGCGTGGTGTGCGAGGGCACACGCGCCGTGGGGGTCCGTTATGTGCAGGGCGAGCAGGAACTGATGGCGCGGGCGGACCGCGAGGTGCTCCTGTCCGGCGGCGTCATCAACTCGCCGCAGCTGCTCATGCTGTCGGGCATTGGCCCGGCCGACGATCTGCGGGCGCTCGGCCTTGAGGTGCGCGTCGATCAGGCCGATGTCGGCGCCAACCTGCAGGATCATCTGTGTGTCCACACCGTGCACACATCGAAGGTGCGCACCCTGACCGACGAGCTGACACGGATGGAGCGGGGGGCAGTTTCCATCGCGCGCGCCGCGTTGATGCGGTCGGGACCGGCGGCGGCGTTCCCGCTCGAGGGTGGTGCGTTCATCCGGACATCGAAGGATCTGGAGATACCCGATGTGCAGTTCCATTTCAGCGCCGGGAACCTGCTGTCCCTGATACAGCGTCCGTTTGCGAGCCCCTCGGCCGATCACACACGTCCCGACGCCTTCATGTGCCATGTCTGCCAGCTGCGCCCGGAGAGCCGGGGCGAGATTCGGCTGCGCTCGGCGGATCCGCGCGAGGCACCGCTAATACAACCCAACTACCTGTCCGCAGAGCGCGACCGGGCGACCATGCGTGAAGGTTTCAAGGCCATGCGCGATGTGATGCACCAGCCGGCCCTGGCCGCAATGAGCGACGGCGAGATCTGGCCCGAACCCGTGGTTCGGACCGACGCGGAGATCGACGCGTTCATCCGGAATGCGGGCGGTACCGTGTATCACCCGGTCGGGACCTGCCGGATGGGCAGCGATGACAATGCGGTGGTGGATGTCGCGCTTCGGGTTCGCGGTGTGGAAGGTCTGCGTGTGGTCGATGCGTCCGTGATGCCCAACCTGGTCGGCGGGAATACCCATGCCCCCACGGTGATGATCGCGGAGAAGGCCGTCGACATGATCCTCGACAGGGAGCCGCCGAAACCCGAAACCTATGCCTAGGCGGTGGGCAGGACTGCGGGATCAGCCGTCCTCGAGCACGGCGATGGCACTGATCTCCACGAGATAATCGGGATGGGTCATCTTGGTGACCTCCACCATCGTCGAGGCAGGCAGGGGCGGCTCGAAATACTCGCGCCGGACCTTATGGACGGCGTCGAAATGCTCCATGTTCCGGACATAGACATCGACCCGGCAGATATCGGCCATGGTTCCGCCGGCCTCTTCGACCGCCGCCTTCAGGTTTTCGCAGACCTGACGCGTCTGGGCCTCCGGGTCGCCGACACCGGCAACCGAGCCATCCGGGGTGTGGGCGGTCATGCCGGAAATGAAGACCAGCCGGCCGTGCGCCTCGATCGTCGTGGCATGCGAGAAGTGGCCGCTCGGGGCCTTCATGCGCGGTGAGGTGATCTGCTTCTTCGCCATCTGTGTGTCCTCTACTCGAACGGGCGTGGGCTAGTTGCCCTCCGCCGTCTTGGGTGCGGCGTCCGGGTTCCATTGGCCGCGACGCATGCGGGTGATCTGGACACGCTCGAATGTGCCGGCCATGCGCAGGGGCTCGTTCTTCGAGAATTTCTCCGCCGCTGCCCGGTCGGGCACGTTGAGAATCAGCACGCTGCCGATACGGGTCACATCATCATCGGCCAGCATGGCGCCGCCCAGCACCAGGAGGTCCTTGTGCTCCTCGAGATAGGCGAAGTGGGCCGGTTTGTGTTTCTCGCGCAGCGCTGCTGAGTCCGGCCCGTCCTCCTGGTAGATGATATACAGCATGGCGGTTAGCGAACCTGGAAGACGAGCTTGCCCTGGAGGTGCCGGCTTTCACTCACCCGGTGGGTTTCCACTGCGTTTTCCAGGCTGTAGACCGTGACAGGCTGCGTGTGGACCACGCCGGCTTCGTACAGTTTCACGATCCGTTCCATGTACTTCCGGTCTCTACCGACCGCCGGGCGCAGGGATTCCACGTCGTCGCGGGGCGACGGGGGCGCCTGCATGCCCGAGGCAATGGCCGCAAGGCGGCCGCCGGGTTTCAGCACCGAGAAGGATTTCAGGGTCACGTCTCCGCCGACAGTCTCGAACACCGCATCGCAATCGGTGACGATTTCGGTGAAGTCCTGGGCCCCATAGTCGATCACCTCGTCGGCTCCCAGGCCGCGCACATAGTCCATGTTGCGGGCGCTGCAGGTGGTGATCACATGGGCGCCGATATGCTTGGCGAGCTCGATCGCGAAGCTGGCGACGCCGCCGGCGCCACCCTGGATCAGGATCTTCTCACCGGCTTTCAGCTGCAGCGTTTCCTCGACCGAGATGATGGCCGTGAGCCCGGTCAGGGACAGGCAGGCCGCGTCGATATGGGGCATGCTGTCGGGCTTTGATGCGCAAAGCGCCTGGTCCATCGCGATCTTCTCGGCGTAGGTGCCTTCCTGTCCGCGTTCGCAGACGCCGAACACCGGATCGCCGACGGCGAAATCGCCGGCGCCTTCGCCCAGCGTGGCGACGACACCGGAGAAATCCCGGCCCAGAATATAGGGAAAGCTTTCGATCTCGCCGTAGGTACCGCCGGCGCGGACCTTCCAGTCGGCGCCGTTCACCGAGGCGGCATGGATGTCGACGATGACCTCTCCGGCAGCCGGTTCGGGGTCGGGCAGATCGCCGTAGGTCAGGACCTCGGGGCCGCCATGCTGTTCGAAATACGATGCTTTCATCTTTTCCTCGTCCCCGATTTCAGCCCCGACCATCCGGGGTATTCTCGAAGCTAACGGATCGGGCGGGGCCGCGCGAGGGGCATGGCACCATTGTGGACATATGGAGTCGCGTCATGAAGCCGCCGTCTGCTAAAAGGCGCAGCCTGACAGACACTGGACTTACGACGACACCGGGGGAACGGGATGAAAATCCTATATTTCGATGATTTCAAGCTTGGCGTGCTTCGTGGCGAAGACGAGGTGGTGGATGTTTCTGCCGAAGTGCAGGACATCCCGCACACCGGACCGCACGACCTGATCAACGGCCTGATCGCACGCTTCGACGACTATCGCGGCCGGCTGGAGACAGCCGTGGCCGACGGCCCGGGCATTCCTCTCAACGATGTGCGCATCCGCCCGCCATTGCCCCGGCCGGGCAACATCGACTGCATGGCGGTCAACTACATGGAAAATGGGACACGCACCGAGCCGGCCCAGATCAACGCTTTCAACAAGGCGGGCAGCACGGTCATCGGTGAAGGCGACACCATGGTGTTGCAGGACATCCCGGCCACGATCTTCGAGGGCGAGGCCGAGCTTGGCCTGGTCATCGGCAAGCGCGCCGAGAACGTTTCCCAGGCGGACGCATGGGATCACATCTTCGGCTATTTCAACTTCATCGACGGATCGGCCCGCGATTTGCCAACCCCGTTCAACGTCTTCTTCGAGGCCAAGAACCGCGCTACATTCGCCCCGCTCGGTCCCTGGCTGGTGACGGCGGACGAATTCGACGACCCCCAGAACCTGGATGTGAAGCTCTGGGTGAACGGCGATTTGATGCAGGACTTCAACACCGACGACATGGCGCACAAGATTCCGCGTTTGGTTGAGTATCTGAGTTCGGTACATCCGCTGGAAGTTGGCGACGTGATCGCGACGGGCACCAACCATCGCGGATTGAACCCGTTCCAGGACGGCGACAAGATCGAGCTGGAAATCGAGGGTTGTGGCCGTCTGACAATCAACGTGCGCGATGACCTGAAGCGGACCTGGGCGCGTGTGACCCGCCTGAAGCATACCGAATCAGGCGCCGAAGGCCGTTTCACGCCGCAGCTGACGGGCAAGTATGCACCCGGCAGCTAAACCCGTCATGACGCAAAGGCGAAGGGGCATGCCCCTTTCCTAATTTCTAGAACAGGTTTTTGGTGTACGAGGAGAAGGCCGGGAACGCGGTCGGCGTATCCTTGATCTGGCTCGCGGTGATCCCGCGTTTCCGCCTCCGATAATGACGATGTTGAAATTCTCGCTCACTCTTTTTCTACTTTGCTCGCGCATAATCCGGCAACGCCGTGTGTGCTACAGCCCCGTAAATTATAGAACGCCAGCGGCGACAATCACGCCGGGCGGGCAGATTTTGCGTTCACGATTCGGTGCGATTTCCCGTCAATTTGCCTACTATGCACACCAAAAGGCGCATCTGGCGACTGAACGCCAGGCACGGGGGGACGAATGAGTAAGAAAATCGCGGTTCTGGGAACAGGCGCGAACGGCAGCAGCATTGCGGCGAACTTGACCCAGGCGGGGCTCGACGTGGTTCTGATCGACCAGTGGCCGGCCCATGTCGAGGCGATGCGCACCAATGGCCTCCAGATCGATATGCCGGACCAACAGCTGAACGTGCCCGTCGAGGCGTATCACCTGTGTGACGTCTGCACGATGAACACCACCTTCGACGTTGTGTTCCTGCTGGTGAAGGCCTACGACACGCGCTGGGCGTGCGAGCTCATCAAGCCTTATCTGGCCGAAGACGGGCTACTGGTCGGGATTCAGAACGCCATGACGGTCGACGATATCGTCGACATTGTGGGCCCGTCGCGGACGCTGGGATGCGTCATCGAGCTGTCCTCGGAATGTTTCACGCCGGGGGTTGTGAAGCGGAACACGACGCCGGCCGGCACCTGGTTCGGAATCGGCAGCGTCGATGAATCCACCGCCGGGCGTGAGGAGGAGATTGCCGAGCTGCTCCGGCACGCCGGCAAGGTGTCGATGTCGGACGAGATCATCTCGGCCAAGTGGATGAAGTTGGTGGTCAACGCCATGAGCCTTGGCACCTTCGCGATGCTGGGCCTGGCCTTTGGCGATGCCATGCGGCTGCCGGGCATGCGTGAATTCGCGCTGCAGTGCGGGACCGAGGCGCTCGCAGCCGGGCAATCCCAAGGCTACACCATCCAGCCGATCTTCGGATTGAGCGAGGACGATGTGAAGGACACCAATCGCCTGCTCGAGAAGCTGGTCGACAAGCTGGGCGCGGATGTCGGGCCGGACGCGCGCGATGCGGTCCTGCAGGATCATCTGAAGGGGCGCTACAGCGAGGTGGACCTGATCAACGGCCTGGTCGTCGAGGAGGCCGAAAGCCGCGGCGGCAAGGCCCCGTTCAATGCTGCGGTCACGGAGATCACCCGTCGTATCCAGCTGGGCGAACTCGAGCCCGACCCGTCCAATCTCGATCTTGCCCGTAAACTGATGAAGAACTGAGTGTCCAGCGATGTTGAAACAGAAACCTGTGTATGACGCGATCGTAGTGGGGGCAGGATTTGCCGGCATGTACATGTTGTACCGACTGCGGGAAAGGGGGATGCGGGTCCGGGTCTTCGAGACCGGCACGAGTGTCGGGGGCACCTGGTACTGGAACCGCTATCCCGGCGCCCGGGTCGACACCGAGACCATGTTTTACTCCTATCAGTTCTCCGAAGAGCTGCAGCAGGAATGGAACTGGCCGGAACGTTATCCCGCCCAGCTGGATCTGGCGGCCTATGCGCGTCACGTCGCGGACCGCTTCGAACTGTGGCCGGACATTCAGTTTGAAACCCGGGTCAGCGCGGCGGCCTGGGGCGAGGACCAATGTTTGTGGACCGTACAGACGGAAGACGGTGACGGTGCCCAATCGAGCGTTGCGGCGCGGTACTGCATCATGGCCACCGGCTGTCTGTCGGCGGTGAACTACCCGAAATTTGAAGGACTGTCCGACTTCGCCGGCGAGACCTTTCACACGGCGCACTGGCCGGAGGCGGGCGCGGACTTCACCGGCAAGCGTGTGGCGGTGATCGGTACCGGTTCGTCGGGCGTGCAGTCGATTCCGGTGATGGCCGAGCAGGCTGCGCATCTGCACGTATTTCAGCGGACGGCAAACTACGTCATCCCCGCGCGGAACCGGCCGCTCGAACCGGACGAAGTGGCCGAGATCAAGGCCAACTACCCCGCACTGCGCGCGCAGGCCAAGAAGAGCTTCTCGGGCAACGATTTTCCTGTTGCCGGTCCGTCTGCGCTCGCCGTTTCCGAGGAAGAGCGCAACCGGGAATACGAGGCGCGCTGGACGGCGGGGGGACTGTCCATCATGGCCACCTATGCCGACTTCCAGACCAGTGAAGCTGCCAACGAAACAGCCTCGGAGTTTGTTCGTGGCAAAATTCGCCAAATCGTCGACGATCCCGCGGTGGCGGAACTGCTGGCGCCGAAACAGCTGTTCATGTGCAAGCGCCTGTGTGTCGGCACCGACTATTACGAGACCTACAACCGCGACAATGTCACGCTGGTTGATATCAGCGAGACACCGATCGAGCGAATCACACCCGAGGGAGTCTCGGTCGAGGGCCGGGTCTATGAGGTCGATGTTTTGGTGCTGGCCACGGGGTTTGACGCGGTCACGGGTGCGCTGAAGCGCATCGATATCAGCGGCGTTGACGACATTACCCTTCGCGAGAAATGGGAGGATGGTCCGAAGGCTTATCTCGGACTGGGCATTTCAGGGTTCCCCAACATGTTCACCATCACCGGTCCGGGCAGCCCCTCAGTGTTGACCAACATGATCCCGTCGATCGAACAGCATGTGGAATGGATCACCGGCTGCATCGACCATATGCGCGACAACGGCAAGACTCGCATCGAGGCTGAGCGGGAAGCCGAGGCGGCCTGGGTCCAGCACGTCAACGAGGTCGGGGATCTGTCGCTGCGCGCGAACTGCCAGTCCTGGTACTTCGGCTCGAACATCCCCGGAAAGCCGCGGGTGGTACTGCCCTACAGCGGCGGTTTCCCGGTCTATGCCCGCAAATGCGAGGACGTTGCGGCCAAGGGTTATGAAGGTTTCTCGTTGAACTAGACGGGAGGGCGCAATGGCGCGAATGCGCAAGGTTTGCCAGACATGGGGGACCGGGCTGACCGAGGTCGGCCCGGGGTGCTACGCCTATATCCAGTCTGGCGGCCTGAACGTTTCTAACGCCGGGCTGGTGGTGGGCCCCGATAACTGCCTCGTGATCGATACCCTGTATGTGCGCCCGATGACCGAAGCGTTCCAGCGCGCGATCCCACGTCCCCCGGATCGGCAAGGCCTGACGTACCCTCAGTGCGCGCCGCGGCGCGCCTTGGCGAAGGCGATGAGGCCGACGGTGGCAACCACCGCGACAATTGCGAACGTATTTGACACGCTGCCCATCGCGTCGGCCAGTGCCGATAGGACCGCGGTCCCCAGAATCACACCGGCATAGACCGGCGCGCCGATCCCACCGGCAACGGCGCCGGACTGGTCGGGCGGTGCATGTTCCACGGTTGAGCTGATGAACACCCCGGTCCAGCCGAGCGCGCTGGTCGCGAAAGACACGAAGAAGAAGTAGATGGCCCAGACCGGCCACGCCGGCCCGATCCAGATCATGATGACGGCGCTCGTCAGGTTCATGACCCCCATCAGGATCAGCAGGCCGTCTCCGATGTCCCAGCGGTCGGCGATCATGCCCCAAAAAACACGGCCGATAATGCCGGCGGCCTGGATCGCGGCAAGGACGGCGCCCGCGGCCACCAGGCTAAACTGCGCCTCGACCACCAGGATCGTGACCGCGAAGGTGGATAGGGACAACTGGGTGAAGGCGTAGGAAAACCCGCCGAGGCTGAGCCACCGCAGGGACGGGCTCTGCCGGATCAAGTCCATGGCCGCGAACGCACCGGTGTCGAGGTGGGCATCCGGGTCGCGTTCCGCGTCCCAGCCATTGCGCCAGGGTTGCAGGGCAAACACGAGGATAAGGCAGGCCGCTGCGACGATCAGGGGAGCGGACTGCCAGCCGAAGGCTTCCGTTGCATTGGGTGCCACCAACCCGGCGGCCATGCCGCCGAGCGGCACGCCGGTTTGCTTGAGCGAGAATACCAGGTTGCGCTTGCTCCGCGGCGTCAGCCGTATCAGCAACTGGGTCGCCGAAGGGTTGGTCATGCCGTATCCGAACCCCAGGAACAGCGAGCCCAGGGCCATGACCGGCACCGATGGAATTGCCGCCAGTGCAACGCCGCCGCTGCACAGCACCAGGCTGATCTGGCTGACCCGGGCCGGACCCCAGCGCCGCAACAGAAAGTCGGAAAGGGTCGAGATCGACGAGGCGCCGGTATAGATCAGCGCCACCTGGAAGCCGATGAACTCCACCGGCACCCCGACACCGGCCGAGACGGCGGGCGCGATCGCCGCGATTGTCAGGCTGGAGAATGTCGCAAGCGCCTGCACCAGGGTCATCGCAAACAGGATGAGCCAGAGGCGAGGCGAGCTGGATATATCGTCGGTCATCGGGCGGGTGCCGATCCTCTAACCGGTTGCGCTACTCGGGCACTTGAACCAGGGTCGCCGGCGTCCACATTTCCCGCCGGCGGTTTTGCCGTTCCTCGAAATTCTCCTGGGTTCGATGGACGGCGATAGGCGGGTTCGGGAACTCCTCGCGGAGATCCAGGGCGCTGGCCATCACATTCGCGAAGGCCGCCTCGTCCCCTGATGGCATGAAGGCCCCCACATAAACCCCACAGGTCCGGCAGATCAGGAACTCCGTGCTGCCGAGCCCGAACGTGTACCGGTTCAGCTTTTTGGGATCTTTGGCCAGGAAGGTGACGTGCCCGGCCGGGTCCGAGATCGCTGCCGTCGAGTGTTTGCGGCAGAACGAGCACTGGCACGCGCGCGGCACCATGTCTTTGGGCGACAGGTTCGTCTCGAAGACGATCTCGAGATTCCCGCAATGGCAACGGCCGGTCATTTTGGACAATGATTTCTCCCCGGGCTCTTGGCAGCGCCGAAGGTTGGCGTTTAACCCGGCGGCGGGCAAGCTCGTTTGGCGGCCTCGGCGGTTTCAAACTTGATTGTCCAAATATTAGGCATCAAATTTTAAGTGCCTAAAAAGTGGGCATATTTGGACTCGCCAGTTTTAGATCTGTCTTCGAAATTGATTTTCAAAACAAGAACTTAATACGTCGAGAGGCGTTGGCATAGCGCTTGCTATCTATATTGCGATGCACATCACGAATCTGGAGGTGGAGAATGTTCAAAAGCCTAAAAATCCTTGCGGCGGCGGGTGCGCTCGCGGGCTCGCTGACGATGGCGACGACTGCGCAAGCGGCCGACACGATCAAGGTGGGGATCCTGCACTCTCTGTCGGGAACTATGGCCATCAGCGAGACCGCGCTGAAGGATGTTATGCTGTTCCTGATCGATGAGCAGAACAAGAAGGGCGGCTTGCTGGGCAAGCAGATCGAACCGGTGGTCGTCGATCCGGCCTCCGACTGGCCCCTGTTCGCCGAGAAGGCGCGCGAGCTGATTGAGCAGCACAAGGTCGATGTGGTGTTCGGCAACTGGACCTCGGTGTCGCGCAAATCCGTGCTCCCGGTCTTCGAAGAGCTCAACGGAATGCTCTTCTATCCGGTCCAGTACGAGGGTGAAGAATCCTCGCGCAACATCTTCTATACGGGCGCCGCGCCGAACCAGCAGGCGATCCCGGCTGTCGAATACCTGATGAGTGAGGATGGCGGCGAGGCCAAGCGTTGGGTGCTTGCGGGGACCGACTATGTCTATCCGCGCACGACCAACAAGATCCTCGAGGCGTTCCTCAAGGCCAAGGGCGTTCCGGCCAGTGACATCATGATCAACTACACGCCGTTTGGGCATTCCGACTGGCAGACGATCGTCTCCGACATCAAGAAGTTCGCGGCTGCGGGTAAGAAGACCGCGGTAGTCTCCACCATCAACGGCGATGCGAACGTCCCGTTCTACAAGGAGCTCGCCAACCAGGGCATCAAGGCCGAGGACATCCCGGTCGTGGCCTTCTCGGTCGGTGAGGAAGAGCTTGCCGGTATCGACACCGGCCCGCTCGTCGGCCATCTGGCAGCGTGGAACTACTTCATGAGCGTCGACGATGACACCAATTCCGACGTGATCTCCAAGTGGCACGCGTTCATTGGCGACGACGCCCGTGTGTTCAACGATCCGATGGAGGCGCACTACATTGGTTTCAACATGTGGGTGCAGGCGGTCGAGCAGGCCGGCACGACCAACATCGATGCCGTCCGCCAGGCCATGTACGGCCAGGAGGTTAAGAACCTGACCGGCGGCCCCGCGGTGATGAACGTCAATCATCCCCTCTCCAAGCCGGTTCTCATCGGCGAGATCCAGGACGACGGCCAGTTCGCCACCGTCTGGGAAACCGATGGTGTGGTTGTCGGCGATGCGTGGAGCGACTTCATCCCCGAAAGCGCGAAACTCACGGCCGACTGGACCTACCCCTGGGTCTGCGGCAACTGCGAGAAGCCCAAGCACCTGACCAACTAGTCTCCGTACCGACCCTGCGGTTTCGGCCGCCTCGGATTTTCCGGGGCGCCCGGACCGTCACCGACAAACAAAAAATAATAACTCACAAATCGGGATGGTAATTCATGGCTTCAAGCCGAACACGGGGCGCCCTGCGCCCTGATTGTCGGGCCGTTCTCGTCGGCCTCGGACTGCTGATGACAGCGCTGCTGCTGGCACTCGCGCCGGCGCATGCCCAGAGCCTGGACGACACCTTCGCGGCTGCCGTCCAGGCGCTCGATGCGCGAAAATTCTCAGGCAAGGCCGAGGCCGTGGAGGCCCTCGGGGCGCTCGACGATGACCGGGCGATTAGCGTCCTGGAAGCCTTCGCCGACGGCCGGCTGTATCGCCGCAAGGCCGACAAGCTGGTCTTCATCGGCACGCGCGATGACAAGACCTACATTCTGACCAATCCCGTCGACGGCACTGAGATCGGCACTGTTGCCAGCCGCGCCGTCAAGAGGATCGTCGCCAACAACAAGCTGCGCGGCCAGATCCGTGGCGTGCTCGGCCAGCTTGCGCTGTTCAGCGCCGATCCCGACACCCGGCGCGCGGCGGCCGAGAATGTGATCGCCAGCCCGAGCGACGATTCCCTGCCGCTGCTCAAGCGCGCACGCGACCGCGAGACCGATGCGGGTGTCCGCGCGACGCTTGAGACCGGGATCGCAATGCTCGAGCTTGCGTCGGATGACCGTGACCTGCGTCTCGCCGCTGTGGCGGCGCTGGCCGATCGTTCTGATCCGGCCATCAAGTCGGCGCTCGAGCAGCGCCTGCTCGCCAACGACGAGGGCGGTTTCGTCGAGCCCGACGCCGAGATCCGCGCGACCGTCCAGGCCGCGGTCGAGGATATCGAGGACCGGCTAGCCCTGTTCGGGCTGGCGGAGAACCTGATCTTCGGTTTGAGCCTCGGCTCGGTCTTGCTGCTCGCCGCCATTGGCCTCGCCATCACCTTCGGCGTCATGGGCGTGATCAACATGGCCTATGGCGAGATGATCATGCTTGGCGCCTACACGACCTTCCTCGTGCAGGAAATCTTCCGCTCGTCCCTGCCGCCCGAGGTGTTTGGCTGGTACGTCGCGGCGGCGATTCCAGCCGCGTTTCTCGTTGCCGCCGGTTTCGGCGTGCTGATCGAGCGCGGCTGCATCCGCTTCCTGTACGGCCGCCCGCTCGAGACCCTGCTTGCGACCTGGGGCGTCAGCCTGATCCTGCAGCAGCTGGTCCGTTCGCTGTTCGGCGCCAACAACCGCGAGGTGGCCAATCCCGACTGGATCTCCGGCGCGGTCTCGCTCGGTGGCGGCGTGTCGATCACGCTCAACCGGGTCTACATCATCATCTTCTCCCTGGTGGTCGTGGTGGCGCTCGCTGCCTTCATCCGCCACAGCCGGTTCGGCCTGCAGATGCGCGCCGTCACCCAGAACCGCGGCATGGCCTCGGCCATGGGCATTCGCACGGGGCGGGTCGATGCGCTCACCTTCGCGCTCGGCTCCGGCATCGCGGGTGTCGCCGGTGTGGCGCTCAGCCAGATCTCGAACGTCAGCCCGAACCTCGGCCAGAATTTCATCGTCGACAGTTTCATGGTCGTGGTGTTTGGCGGTGTCGGCAGCCTTTGGGGCACGATTGTCGGCGCCTTCAGCCTCGGGATCGTGAACAAGTTCCTCGAGCCCGTCTCCGGCGCGATTCTCGGCAAGGTGGTTGTGCTGGTGATCATCATCCTGTTCATCCAGAAGCGGCCGCGCGGCCTGTTCGCCCTCAAGGGGCGGGCGGCCGAGGCCTAGGGGGCGGCGATGGGACCGATCTCGACCCGCCTGCTCGCGCTTGAAAGCCGGCGCGGCTGGGCCACCGTGATGGTGTTCGCCGTGCTCGCGCTCGTCGTCGTGCCGGTGCTGAACCTGGCCGTGCCGCCGGGCTCGGCTTTCCACCTCCCGACTTTCTGGGTGGCGACGCTCGGCAAGTATCTTGCCTTTGCGATCCTCGCCCTGTCCCTCGACTTGATCTGGGGCTATGCTGGCATCCTGAGCCTGGGCCACGGCGCCTTCTTCGGGCTCGGCGGCTATGCCATGGGCATGTACATGATGCGCCAGATTGGCGAGCGTGGTGTCTACGGCAATCCGGAACTACCCGACTTCATGGTGTTCCTCAACTGGGACACGCTGCCCTGGTACTGGTTCGGCTTCGACCAGTTCTGGTTCGCCGCCCTGATGGTGCTGGCCGTGCCCGGCCTTCTGGCCTTCGTCTTCGGCTGGTTCGCCTTCCGTTCGCGAATCACGGGCGTCTACTTCTCGATCATCAGCCAGGCCATGGTCTTTGCCTTCATGCTGGCCTTCTTCCGCAACGAGATGGGCTTCGGCGGCAACAACGGCCTGACCGACTTCAAGGATATCCTCGGTTTTGACCTGTCGCGCGACACCACCAAGGTCGGCCTCTATATCGCGACGGCGGCGAGCCTGCTGCTGGTTTACTTCGTCTGCCGGGCGGTCGTGACCTCGAAGATGGGACGCCTGTTGATCGCCGTGCGCGATGCCGAGAGCCGGGTACGTTTCCTGGGTTACTCGGTCACCAACGCCAAGCTGTTCGTCTTCACCCTGTCTGCGATGCTCGCGGGCCTCGCCGGAGCGCTCTACGTGCCCCAGGTGGGCATCATTAACCCGGGGGAGTTCGCGCCTGCCAAGTCGATCGAGATCGCGATCTGGGTCGCGGTCGGCGGCAGAGGCACCCTGTTCGGGGCGATCCTTGGTGCCTTCGCGGTCAACGGCGCGCGCACATACTTCACCGGGGCGGCGCCGGAGATCTGGCTATTCTTCCTGGGCGCACTGTTCATTCTCGTCACCCTGGCCATGCCCAGGGGGATCGTCGGGGTCTACCAGTCGATCCGATCGGGCCAGTTCAAGGATGCGATCGGTCGGAGGTTGCAACGTGTCGATGCCTGATCTCGATCCCCGCCACGACGCACCGGGCGCCGGGGTGACGGAATCGATCCTCTATCTCGAGGGCGTGTCCGTCAGCTTCGACGGCTTCAAGGCGTTGAACAGCCTCAACCTGATCATTCGCCGGGGCGAAATGCGCGCGATCATTGGTCCCAACGGCGCCGGCAAGACGACCATGATGGATGTGGTCACCGGCAGGACCCGGCCCGACACCGGCCGCGTCCTGTTCGCTGCCGACACCAATCTGACCCATCTGGACGAGACCGCGATCGCCAATCTCGGCATCGGGCGCAAGTTCCAGAAGCCGACCGTCTTCGAAAGCCTGACGGTCTTCGAGAACATCTATCTCGCGCTCAAGACGAACCGCAGCGTGACCGAAACCCTGTTCGCACGCATCCGCGGCGAACAGCGCGACCGTATCGACCAGACTCTTGAGACGACCCGGCTTGGCGCACGGCGCGAGGATCTGGCGGGCGATCTCAGCCATGGTCAGAAACAGTGGCTGGAGATCGGCATGCTGCTGGCCCAGGAACCGGAATTGATGCTGCTCGACGAGCCGGTCGCAGGGATGAGCGATGCCGAGACCGAGCAGACGGTGGCGCTCCTGATGGAGATCGCGAAGGACCATTCGCTGGTGGTCGTCGAGCACGACATGGAATTCGTGCGGAACCTCGAATGCATGGTCACGGTGCTGCACGAGGGCAGCGTTATCGCTGAGGGGCCCATGGACAGTGTCCAGTCCGACCCCCGGGTCATCGAAGTCTATCTGGGCCGCTGACCATGCTGGAAGCCAAGGACATCAACCTCTACTACGGCGCGAGCCACATTCTGCGCGGTGCCGATGTTACGGCCGCGCGGGGCCAGGTGACATGCCTGCTGGGCCGCAACGGTGTTGGCAAGACCTCGCTTCTGCGCGGCCTGACCGGTCATGCGCCGATCCGCAGTGGCACCGTCACATGGGATGGGGAGCTGATCGGGCGCCTGCCGGCCCATGCACGGGCCCGGCGCGGCATCGCCTATGTGCCCCAGGGACGCGACATCTTTCCCCGGCTGACCGTCGAGGAGAACCTGATGACGGGTTTCGCCTGTCTGCCACACGGTCGCCCTCGCATCCCCGACCAGGTCTTCGAGCTTTTCCCCGTCCTGTCGGACATGCTCGGGCGCCGTGGCGGCGATCTTTCGGGCGGCCAGCAGCAGCAACTCGCCATCGGCCGCGCGCTGGTGACCCGCCCGCAGCTTCTGGTCCTCGACGAGCCGACCGAGGGCATCCAGCCCTCGATCATCAAGGACATCGAGGCGGTAATCCGGTTGCTCGCCGACCAGGGGGAGATGGCGATCCTGCTGGTCGAACAATATTACGAGTTTGCCCGCGACCTGGCCGACCGTGTCACCGTGATGGACCGGGGCGAGACCGTGTTGTCCGGTCCGATCGGGGAATTGCCCGAATCCGAGATCCGTCGGCACCTTACGGTCTAGGCAACGGGTAGAAATTCGATGGCATCCGGGCGTGCAGAAATAGACTTCGCATATACGGACGGTCGCACACGCCTGTCTCATCTCTACCAGAGTGACCCTCTGCGGATCCTGTTTCCCGATCCCGGCGCCGGTGAGCCCGAAACCGCGACGCTTGTGACCACGTCGGGCGGCCTGGTCGGAGGCGATCATCTGTCCATCTCGGTCGCCGCCGGGGCCGGTGCGACGGCGCGCGTCGTCGGGCAGGCGGCAGAGAAGGTCTACCGCTCGACTGGGGCCGATGTCCGGATCGACATGCGCCTGTCCGTCGCGGCCGATGGCTGGCTGGAATGGCTGCCCCAGGAAACGATTGTGTTCGATTCCGCGCGGCTGCGCCGCCGAGCGGAGCTCGATGTCGCGCCGGGCGGGCGCCTGCTGGCCGGAGAGATGATCGTCTTCGGCCGCGCCGCGATGGGTGAGGTGCTGCAAGACGGGTTGGTGCACGAGGCCTGGGACGTGCACCGCGGGGGGCGGCTTGTCTGGGCCGACGCGGTGCATCTCGACGGCGATGTCACGAATACGCTGACGGCGGCGGCCGGTTTCGACGGGGCCGCCGCTTTCGCCAGCATGGTCTATGCCGGCGACGATGCGGCCGCGCTGTTGCCGTCTGCCCGCGCTGGCCTGGACGCAGTGACGGCCGACCGTGATCTGCGGTGCGCGGCGACATGCGTGGGCGATGTGCTGATCGTGCGCTGGCTCGGGCGCGATGCGCGCCGCCTGCGCGACACCTATGGAAAATTCTGGGCGGATTTCCGCCACCGGATTGCTGAGCTGCCGGCGGCGATGCCCCGGCTCTGGGCCATCTAGCATCCGGAACAGGGGAAGGGATCGAATATGCATCTCACACCACGCGAGAAGGACAAGCTGCTGGTCGCAATGGCCGCCGATGTGGCGCGCAAGCGACAGGCCCGGGGCGTGAAGCTCAATTATCCCGAGGCGATCGCGCTGATTTCGGACTTCGTGGTCGAGGGTGCGCGCGACGGCCGCTCGGTCGCCGAGCTGATGAGCGCCGGCGGCGAAATCCTCGGCCGGGATGATGTCATGGACGGGGTCGCCGAGATGATCCACGACGTCCAGGTCGAAGCGACGTTCCCCGATGGGACCAAGCTAGTCACCGTGCACAATCCGATCCGTTGAGGCCCACATGATCCCTGGAGAACTATTTCCTGCCGACGGCGAACTGCTCCTCAACGAGGGGCGCGAGACGCTGCGCCTCGACGTGGCGAACACGGGCGACCGGCCGATCCAGGTCGGTTCCCACTATCATTTCCACGAAACCAATCCGGCGCTCGAATTCGACCGCGACGCTGCGCGTGGTTTCCGTCTGGATATACCGGCCGGCACGGCGGTGCGTTTCGAGCCGGGACAGACGCGGGCCGTCGATCTGGTCCGCTATGCCGGCGCCGGACGCGTGTTTGGCTTCAACGGGCGCGTCAATGGCCCGCTCGACGGCGCCGGGGAGGGTTGAGCGATGGCCTATTCGATCAACCGTGCAAGCTACGCCTCGATGTTCGGCCCGACGGTCGGCGACCGGGTGCGGCTCGCCGACACCGAGCTGGTGATCGAAGTGGAGCGCGATCACACGATCTATGGCGAAGAGGTAAAGTTCGGCGGCGGCAAGGTGATCCGCGACGGTATGGGGCAGTCCCAGGCGACCCGGGCCCAGGGTGCCGTCGATACGGTCATCACCAATGCACTGATTGTGGATCATTGGGGGATCGTGAAGGCCGATATCGGTGTGCGCGACGGCCGGATTGTCGGAATCGGCAAGGCTGGCAACCCCGATATCCAGCCCGGCGTGGATATTGTGATCGGGCCGGGAACCGAGGCAATCGCCGGTGAGGGCCGGATCGTCACCGCCGGCGCCATCGATGCCCATATTCACTGGATCAGCCCACAGCAGATCGACGAAGCGCTGTATTCCGGCGTCACCACGATGCTCGGCGGAGGCACCGGCCCCGCCGAAGGCACCAACGCCACCACCTGCACGCCGGGCCCCTGGCATCTCGCGCGCATGCTGCAGGCGGCGGAGGGCTTTCCGGTCAATCTCGGTTTCTTCGGTAAGGGAAACTCCACGGTACCGGATGCGCTGATCGAGCAGGTCGCTGGCGGGGCGATCGGGCTGAAGCTGCACGAAGACTGGGGTACAACCCCGGCGGCCATCGATGCTTGCCTGTCCGTTGCCGAGGAGATGGACATCCAGGTGGCGATCCACACCGATACACTCAACGAATCCTGCTTCGTCGAGAACACCATCGCGGCCTTCAAGGGGCGCACGATTCACGCCTTCCACACCGAGGGGGCGGGCGGCGGCCATGCGCCGGACATCATCCGTCTCGCCGGTGAGGCGAACGTCCTGCCATCCTCGACCAATCCGACGCGGCCCTACACGGTCAACACGGTCGACGAGCATCTCGACATGCTGATGGTCTGCCACCATCTGGACTCGCGCATTCCCGAAGATGTGGCCTTCGCCGAGAGCCGTATTCGCCGCGAGACCATCGCGGCGGAGGATATCCTTCACGATCTCGGGGCCTTCTCGATGATCGCGTCCGACAGCCAGGCCATGGGCCGGGTCGGCGAGGTGGTGATCCGCACCTGGCAGACGGCGGACAAGATGAAACGACAGCGCGGGCGGTTGGCCGACGAGACCGGCGAGAATGACAATTTCCGGGTCCGTCGCTACATCGCCAAGTACACGATCAATCCCGCCCTGTGTCACGGCATCGCCGACCATGTGGGCTCGGTCGAGGTCGGAAAGCTGGCCGACCTGGTGCTCTGGAAGCCCATGTTCTTCGGTGTGAAACCGGACCTGATCGTCAAGGCGGGGACGATTGCCGGTGCGGCGATGGGTGATCCCAACGCCTCGATCCCGACACCGCAGCCGGTTCACTATCGTCCCATGTTCGGCAGCTTCGGCGCCTCTAAGACGTCCAGTTCCGTCACCTTCGTCTCAGCGGCGGCCGCCGCGGCAGATATCGGCGGGCAGCTCGGCCTGTCGCGCGAGGTGCTGCCGGTGCGCGACACGCGGTCGGTCTCCAAGAAGACCATGATCCTGAATGGCGAGACCCCGGTGATCGAAGTCGATCCCGAGACCTACGAAGTCCATGCGGACGGTGAGCTCTTGACCTGTGAGCCGGCCGAGGAACTTCCCATGGCACAGCGCTACTTCCTGTTCTGATCATGCGGCGGGCAACCGAAATCGTTCCGGCCGGGTCATGGCCCGAAGGTGAGGCGGTCGCCAGCGTGACGCTGGCCTTTGACGACCGGCATCGCCGGCGCCTGCGCCTGATCGATGACGGGGGCGGTGAGTTTCTGCTCGATCTGGCCGATGTGGCCCGGATGAACGAGGGCGACGGGCTACGTCTCGAGGATGGCGGGATTGTGCAGGTGCGTGCCGCCGAGGAGGATGTGATCGATGTGCGTTGTCGCGACCTACAAGCCACCGCGCGCGTCGCTTGGCATATCGGCAACCGGCACATTCCGATCCAGGTTCTGGACGATGGCGGGCTGCGTATCCGGGCCGACCATGTGATCGCTGACATGGTGTCCCGCCTGGGCGCGGAGACCGAGGCCAAGCGGGCGCCGTTCTCACCGGAGCCGGGTGCCTATGCCGAAGGTGGCGGGGGTGGACATCATCATGACCATTGAGACCGGCATTTCCGGCACCCAGCTGCAGCGGCTCTTGACATGGCTGTCGCCGTCCTTCCCGGTCGGCGCGTTCAGCTATTCCCACGGGCTTGAGGCTGCGGTCGAGGACGGGCTCGTCAGCGACCGCGAAACGCTCGCGGCCTGGATCCGCACGATCATCGCCACCGGGTCCGGGCGGATCGATGCAGCCCTGTTTCGGGCCGCCTGGACCGCCATCGATGCCGAAGACCCGGATCTGCTCGACTGCGCGCTTGAGCGCGGCGATGCCTTGCAGGCAACTTCCGAACTGGGCCTGGAGACCACCGCGCAGGGGGCAGCATTCCTGAGCGCGGCGGCCCGTCATTGGCCCCATATTGCGATCGATCATGTGTGTGACCGCGTCGAGGCCCTGGACCGGCGGGTCGTCTATCCGGTGGCGGTCGGATCGGTGGCCGCCGCCCATGACGTGGCGCTGTTACCCGCCCTGGAAGCCTATCTCCACGCGTTCGCGGCAAACATCGTCTCTGCCGGTGTCCGGTTGATCCCCCTGGGGCAGAGCGACGGGCTGCATGTGCTCGCGACCCTGGAACCGGAAATCGTTGCGGCGGCCCGCGTGGCGCTTGACCGCGCGCCCGAAGATATCGGCTCTGCGGCCTTCATGGTCGACTGGGCGTCATCAATCCACGAAACCCAATACACGAGGCTCTTTCGATCATGACCAAACCCTTCCGCGTCGGCATCGGCGGTCCGGTCGGCACCGGCAAGACCGCGCTCATGGATGCGCTGTGCAAGAAGCTCCGCGACGATCACGACATCGCGGCGATCACCAATGACATCTACACCGAAGAGGACGCCCAGTTCCTGACCCGGTCGGGGGCGCTGCCGCCGGAACGCATCAAGGGTGTGGAGACCGGCGGTTGCCCGCACACCGCGATCCGCGAGGATGCATCCATCAATCTCGCGGCAATCGCCGAGATGGTAACGCTTTTTCCGGCACTGGACATCGTCCTGGTTGAATCCGGGGGTGACAATCTGGCCGCGACCTTCTCCCCGGAACTCGCGGACATCACGATTTACGTCATCGACGTATCCGCGGGTGACAAGATCCCGCGGAAGGGTGGCCCCGGAATCACGCGCTCGGACCTGCTCGTGATCAACAAAATCGATCTGGCCCCCCATGTTGGCGCGGACCTGGACGTGATGGACAGGGATTCACGCAAGATGCGTGATGATCGGCCCTATCTCTTCACCAACTTGAAATCCGGGGTCGGTGTGGATGAAGTGGCCGGGTTCATTTTGACCGCCGGGGGTTTCAACGATACATCTTCCGGCGCGGCTACCGCCGGATAAGACACAACCAGAAAAACCGACAGGATGATCAGAATGTACAGATTTGGTTTTGCCGTTACCGGGCTTTCGGCCTTCCTGACCGCTGCCCCCGCGCTGGCCCATGTGACCGGCGTCGAACACGCTGTAGGACCCGGTCATCCCGTCCTCGGGATCGACCATCTGCTGGTGCTGCTGGCCGTCGGCGTGGTCGCAGGTATCGCCTGGTACCGCCGCCGCTAGGCAGCCCGGCCGCGCCGCCTAGCTGCGGGCGGCCTCGATCGCCCGCCAGACCCGGTCCGGGGACGCCGGCACGTCGAGATGTTCGACGCCGACGTCGCGCAGCGCATGCATGATCGCGTTCATGACGGCCGGTAGCGCGCCGACTGTGCCTGCTTCACCCGCGCCCTTCACGCCCAGCGGGTTGCGCTGGGTGGGCACACCGTTGCCGACGATCTCGATGTCGCAGAAATTGTCGGCCCGGGGCATGGCGTAATCCATGAAAGAACCGCTGAGCAACTGCCCGCTGTCGCGGTCGTAGACCACCTGTTCCATCAGGACCTGGCCGAGGCCTTGCGCGATGCCGCCGTTGATCTGGCCCTTGACGATGGTTGGATTGACCATCACCCCGACATCGTCGACGACCCAGTATCCAACCATCTCGACCACGCCCGTATCCGGATCGATTTCCACCTCACAGACATGGCTGCCGTTGGGATAGGTGTCGTCCTCGGGCGCGAAGGTGGCGGTTTCGTACAGTCCCGGTTCGACACCCGCGGGCAGCCGGGCGGGCAGGAACGACGCCTTCGCCACCTCCACCAGCGTGATCGACTTGTCTGTGCCGGCGACCGTGAAGGTGCCGTTCTCGAACACCAGGTCCGCATCGTCGGTCTCGAGCAGATGCGCGGCGATGCTCGTCGCCTTGTCGATGATCTTCTCCGACGCATAGTAAAGGGCCGAACCGCCGATCACGGTCGAGCGTGAGCCCATCGTGCCGATGCCGAAGGCGACCCGGTCGGTGTCGCCATCGACGACGCGAACCATGTTGGGAGTTAGGCCGAGCCGTTCGCCGACGATCTGCTTGTACATGGTCTCGTGGCCCTGGCCCTGGCTCTTGGTGCCCATCAAGACTGTCGCGCTGCCATCGGTGTTGAACCGCACCTCGGCGAAGTCCGGGGATGGCGACCCGGCCCGCTCGATGGGGTTCGAGATGCCGATGCCGCGCAGTTTTCCGCGCGATTCCGCTTCGGTCCGCCGCGTCGCAAAGTCGGCATAGTCGGACATCTCCAGTGCCATTTTCTGGTTCTCGGTGAAGGCGCCGCAATCGTAGGACAGGCCCAGCGCGGTCTTCACCGGCATCGTGTCGGACGCGATCATGTTCTGGCTGCGCAGTGCGGCGGGGTCGACGCCGAGTTCGCTTGCGGCCTCGTCGAACATGCGCTCGATCACATAGGTCGCCTCGGGCCGGCCGGCGCCACGGTAGGGCGCGGTCGGATTGGTGTTGGAATGAACCGTGTGCACCGTGACGTGGGCCGCGGGAATGTCATAGACGCCGATCAGCGTGCCCACATTGGTGAACACGGACAGCAGGTTGCGGATGGCCGACAGATAGGCGCCGATATTGGCAATAGTCTTCACCCGCAGCCCGATGACGTTGTTGTCCGCATCGAAGGCAAGCTCAGCCTCGGTGATATTGTCGCGGCCATGCTCGTCGGCCTGGACCGCTTCGCTGCGCTCGCAGTTCCATTTCACCGGGCGGCCGATCTTGCGGCTGGCCCACAGTGTCAGCCG
Source organism: Alphaproteobacteria bacterium (assembly GCA_002727315.1). Classification (GTDB taxonomy): domain Bacteria; phylum Pseudomonadota; class Alphaproteobacteria; order UBA6615; family UBA6615; genus UBA8079. Next base: position 324,551 of record PBWR01000006.1, on the reverse strand, counting down.
GTGCTCGGCATACTGCCACCCCTTGGTGCCGAAGCCGCCGCCCACGTCGCGAGCCACGACGCGCATTTGCTGCTCGGGAATGCCGAAAATCTTCTCTGCCAGCAGCTGGCGGACCCGATGGGGATACTGCACATCGGCGTGTAGCGTGTAGCGGTCCTCATGTTCATCGTAGGCGCCGATGGCGCTGCGCGGCTCCATATACTGGGCAAACACGCGGCTGATGACGAAGCGGCGCCTGACGATCTTCGCCGCGTTCGCGAACGCGGCCTCGGTCGCCTCGGCGTCGCCAGCCTGGAACTGGCCAGAAATATTATCCGGGGAATCGCCCCAGATAACGGGGGCGTCGGCTTCGACCGTCTGCGCCGTGTCGGTGACCGACGGCAGATCCTGATAATCCACATTGACCAGCTCGGCCGCATCACGCGCCTGGTGCAAGGTTTCGGCGACGATCAGGGCCACCGGATCACCCACATAGCGGACCCGACCCACTGCAAGCGGTGGCTGGGGCCGGTACTCCATGGGATCGCCGTCCGGCCGTTTCCATTTGGCCGGCATGCCGGGAACGCCCAGATTGTCAGCCGCGACATCCGCGCCGGTGAAGACAGCCACGACGCCGGGTGCTGCCTCGGCGGCGGCGGTGTCGATCGACGCAATCTCGGCATGCGCGTAGGGCGAGCGCAACATGATTGCGTAGGTCTGGTCGGGGAGGCTGACATCGTTGACATACTGACCGTGACCGCGCAGCAGCCGCGGATCTTCCTCGCGGCGCACACCCTGTCCGACACCAAATTTTTCCATTTTCAAACTTCCCGACGCTCGAACTGATGAGGCATGGCCCAACCGGCTTCTCGGGGGTGACGGGCCATCCGTTAACCTAGCAAGGATTGGTCGGCGGGCAAGGGAGGGTGCCCAGATTCTTTCTAATTTCGGGCGGGGCAAACGATCTTGTTGGAAAGTGTCCTGTTGCCTTCGATCGTGATCGTGACGATCACGCCTTGATCGAGCGACGAAGTCCGGCCCGAGGTGCTCATGAAAATCATGTTGCCCGGATTGAGTGTGAAGTGCGGCTCAGATAGCTGACGATCTTGGCCGACTTACGGATAATGTTCTGCGTGCTTTCTTGTTGCACCACCTCACCGTTCAGGCGCGTGGTCAAAAGAAGGTTGTTGGGGTCGAGACCAGACACCATGGCCTGTCCTACCCGCCCGAATCCGTCGACCGCCCTGGCGCGCATCCATTGCAGATCGCATCCCTGCCAGCTTCGCTTGGTCAGGTCGTTGCCGGCGGTGACCGCGAAGATGGGCGCGGGCGCATCGTCGCGCCTCCCGGGATTTGGGGATGTATGCCAGAAACCAGCATGGCGTGCGTGTTGCGCTCGTTCCCTCTACCCGGCAGAATCACCGAATGAAATCTATGAAAAGTTTAGTTCATTCGATTTGGATACCGTTCGTCTCGCAAACGGTAACGCGGTGCGCGTGTTCGGTGCCTGTAATTCGGGGTGGACGTAACGCCAGACAAGAGTTCGGCACGCCGGGTCAGCCGGTGGCTTTGTGAACAACAGGGAGAAACGACATGGCCAAGATGAGCGGGGGACGCTTCATCGCCGAGACCTTGAAAGGGTACGGCACCACACATGTGTTCTTTATGCCGGTCTTCGGGATTCGGGCGCTGAAAGAGATCGAGGAACTCGGCATGCGCCGGATCATGGTGCATGGCGAGAAACCGGCCGCCTATATGGCCGATGGTTATGCGCGTGTGTCGGGACGCCCGGGTGTCTGTATGGCCCAGGCGGTCGGGGCCGCGAATCTCGCGGCTGGGCTGCAGGATCCCTATCTTGCTGGTTCGCCGGTGATCGCCATGACCGGCAGACGGCCCCAGGCCCACCAGCAGCGTCATGCCTATCAGGAAGTCGATCACGTCGGGCCGTTCTCGGCGGTTACGAAATACTCCAACGCCGTCACCCATATCGATCAGCTGCCGCTGGCGCTGCGCCAGGCCTTCCGCGAATCCGTGTCGGGCGCACCGGCACCCGTCCACCTGGATTTCGACGGCATCGTCGGCCAGGACGTGATCGATGCGGAGGCGGATTTGGAGGTGCTGGTTGAGGAGCAGTTCACGCAATTGCCACCCTTCCGGCCCGAGCCCGAACCGGCCAGCGTTGCCACCGTGGCGAAGGCCATCACCGTGGCGAAGAAACCCATCATCGTGGCCGGCGGCGGGGTGAAGCATTCGGGTGCCGGCAAAGAACTGGTCGCATTCGCCGAGAAATATTCGATCCCGGTTGCGACATCGCTCAACGGCAAGGAGACCTTTCCCGACGACCACCCGCTGGGGGTCGGCGTGGTCGGTGCCTATTCGCGCTGGTGTGCAAACCGGGCCGTGTCCGACGCCGATCTGGTCATCTATATCGGCAGCAATGCCGGCGGCATGGTGACCAACGAGTGGTCGGTGCCTGCACCCGGCGCACGCACTGTGCAGATCGACATCGACCCGCGCGAGCTCGGCCGCAGCTACCCGGTGGCAGCGGCCATGCAGTGCGATGCCCGCGCCGGCCTGGTGGCCCTGCTGGCGGCCTGCGAGGGCGGCCCGAACCTGGATGCCTGGGTGTCGCAAGTCCAGGAGCTCTCCGCCGCGTGGTACGCGGAGGCCGAACCGATGATGTCGTCGGACGCGGTGCCGGTCCGGACCGAGCGCCTGTGCCGCGAGCTGAGCACGCATATGCCGGGCGATGCGATCCTGGTGTCCGACACAGGTCATTCCGGTGTGTGGACCGGCACGATGATCGACCTCAAAGACCCGCGGCAGAGCTATATCCGCTGCTCCGGCTCCCTTGGCTGGGCCTTCCCGGCCGCGATGGGTGCGAAGTGCGCCGCGCCCGACCGTCCGGTCATCTGCTTCGGCGGCGATGGTGCCATGTGGTACCATCTGACCGAGATGGAAACGGCGGTGCGCTGCGGCATCAACACCGTGACCGTGGTCAACAACAACCATTCGCTGAACCAGGAACAGGGGATCAACGAGGGTATCTATGGCGGCCGCTCGAAGGGGTCCGACGATCTCTGGATCTTCCCGGAATCCGATTTCGCGAAGATCGCGGAATCTATGGGAGGGCTGGGCCTGACGGTCGAAAAGCCCGGTGATTTCGAAGGTGCGCTGGCCCAGGCGCTGGACAGCAGCCGACCCGCGATCATCGATGTGAAGACCGATATCGAGAGCATCACGCCGCGGGCCTGGCGGCCCGAGTCCTGAGGCGCGGCGGTCTCGCGTCGTGGCCTCCGGCAGGCTATGATGATTGGGAACAAATCGGCCGCTGCGGCGGCCCGTTAAATTTTATTCGGGCCAAAACCGCGCCGGGCAGGGGAGTTGAATCCATGACAGATATTCGCAGCTCGAAGAAACGCGAGCTCGGTTCAAGCGGCCTGATGGTAGCGCCGGTCGGATTGGGCTGCATGTCCTTTTCCGGTGTGTATGGCGCGGCGGATGACGACGAGACCGTCAAGTTCGTGCATCACGCGATCGACACGGGCATCGATTTCCTGGACTCCTCGGACATGTATGGCTGGGGCCACAATGAAGAGGTGCTCGCGCGGGCGCTGAGCGACGGATATCGGGACAAGGTGGTTCTGGCGACCAAGTTTGGTCAGACCCAGGTCGAAGGCGGCGGCATGGGTGTGGATGGTCGCCCCGAATATGTGATCGAGGCCTGTGAGAAGAGCCTGCAGCGCCTCGGCACCGACGTGATCGACCTCTACTACCAGCATCGTGTCGACCAGGAAGTGCCGATCGAGGACACGGTCGGCGCAATGGCGAAACTCGTCGAGCAGGGCAAGGTGAAGGCGATCGGGATTTGCGAGGCGAAGCCCGAGACCATCCGCCGGGCCCATGCGACCCATCCGCTGGCGGCCGTGCAGAGCGAATACTCGGTCCTCTTCCGCGAGGAGGCCGAGCAGATCAGGGCAGCGACAAGCGAGCTGGGCATCAGCTTCGTGGCCTATTCGCCGCTCGGGCGTGGCATGCTGACCGACAATTTCATCAACGCGGAAATGGTGCCGGAGGACGACCCGCACTATCGCCATCCGCGCTTCAACAAGGACAACTTCCAGCAGAATCGCGAGCTGGGCCTGCGCATCGCGGAATTTGCGGCCAACAAGAACTGCACGCCGGCGCAGCTGGTCCTGGCGTGGTTGCTGGGGCAGGGCGACGACCTCGTGGCGATCCCGGGGACCAAGCGCGAATCGCGCCTGGACGAGAATATCGGGTCCGTCGGTGTCGAATTGTCGGCAGACGAGCTGGCGGCGATTTCCGACGCGGTGCCGATCGGTGCCGCTGCGGGCACCCGCTATCCCGCGCCGCAGATGCAGAAGGTGTTCGTCGACTCCGCCTGAGCCTAGTCGCGCTCGGCCGAGGGCGGCAGATCCTCGACGCGGCGGTACACCACCAGCGCCAGCATCAGGGCCACGGCCAGCGCGCCGAACATCGTCCGGTAGGCGATGGCTGGGCTGCGGCCGAGTTCATCAACGGGAAAGGCATCGAGAATGGCGCCGGTGCCCATCTGCATCACGAAGACGCCTGACCAGGTGCACAGATTGATGGCCGTGAAGACGCGCCCGGAATGGCTGTCGGGAAACAGGCTGCGGGCGTGTGCGAAAATCGGCGAGGCCATCGCGGCGAACAGTGCGAAGGCTGAGAGCAGAATCGTAACGATCAGCACCGACGAGCTGGTGTTGAGCGCCAGGAACGCGGTCATGGCCGCGAACAGCAGTGTCCCGCCGGTGACCACGCCGCGCCGCGTGTCGAACCAGCGGTCGAGCGGCCCGTAGAGCAGGGCGCTGATCAGCCAGGCCACTGACACGACGAATATGACATTGCCTCGCGCGACGATGTCGAGATCGAAGACATCGTTCAGATATGGGCCGATCCAAAGATTGCGGATGGTCACCAGGGTCCCGACGGCGACCGCGGTCACCGCCGCGAAAGAGTAAATCCGCCGGTCGCGCAGAACATGGCGCAGGCCGAGGATCGTTTCGTACAACGTTTCGCCGCTGGCCTGACCGGGTGCGTCCTCAGGCCGGTCGCGAACCATGACCAACAGTGCGGCCGCGACCATGAGGGTAAAGCCGCCGACGGCGAACAGCGAGGCGCGCCAGCCATAGAGCTCGACCGCGGCCGCGAACGGAGAGGCGGATAACAGCATGCCCGTGCCGCCGATCGAGATTGAAATCGCGGTTCCGGTCGCCAGTTGGTCGCGTGGAATCCAGCGCGACAGCAGGACGATCACACCCATGAAGACGGGTGCGGCGCCGCACCCGATCAGAAACAGTCCGATGGCCAGTCCGGTCACGCCTTGGGCGGCGGCGAACACGAGTGCGCCGATGGCCGCCAGAGAGAACAGCCCGGCCATGGTGCGGCGCGGACCGAAACGGTCGAGAAACACACCGACGGGAAGTTGCATTAGCGCCGCACCGAGAAAAATGGCGGCGGGAAGACTGGATAGCTGGCCGGGTGTGAGATCGAGTTCGGCCCGCAGGTTCGGCGCGATCACCGCCGGGGCGGAGCGCAGGAAATGCGCCAGGATAAACGCCATGGCCAGCACGGGAGCCATGCGCGCGATGGCGGCGTGGCGGCTGTAGGGCTTGGTCGCGGATGCGGGTTTCGGACCGTCTGACATGTCTGCGTTGATGATGGACACCACGGGAAGAACTGACCGTCTAGCATACATGGCCTGCATCGGTCTGGATGCTTTCGGAGGCTTTATCCAACGCAATACCCCGATCGCCGCGTCGCGCGAGCATGATTTCAGAAAGAACTGTTTCGAACGCGCGTGGAACCCGGACTGGAACATGCAAGCAATTGATATCATGACGAGAAACGCGGAGACGGTATCACCCGATATGACCGTGAAGGACGTTGCGCGGATCCTCCTTCGCCGCCATACCAGCGCCGTCCCGGTTGTCGATGACGATGGCGTGCTGCTTGGCATTGTCAGCGAAGGCGACCTGATGCGCCGGTCGGAAAATGATACCGAGCGCAAGTCGTCCTGATGGCTGCACCTGGTCACGAGCCCGGCCGAGCGAGCGCGGGAATTTATCGCCAGCCATGGCCATCTTGCCCACGATGTGATGAGCCCGGAGGTCATGACGGTCGTGGAAGACATGCCCGTCTCAAGGATCGCCGAGATGATCGAAACACACCGGATCAAGCGTGTGCCGGTGTTGCCCGACGGAAAGATTGTCGGAATCGTCAGCCGCGCCAATCTGCTTCAGGGGCTGGTCTCCCTTGCCCCGACATCCGAGTTGCACAGCAATGACAGGAAGATCCGCGAAACCCTCGCAGGCTCTCTCGCCAAGGAACTGCCCGGTGTCACCACCTTCGTTAGCTATGTGGTCAATGATGGCGTGGTTCGGCTGTGGGGCGGTGTCATGAGTGAACAGGAATGTGACGCCGGGCGCGTCGTGGCCGAGGGCATCCCCGGCGTCAGCCAGGTCGACAACAACATTTCGGTCCTGCCGAGCAATCTCCACCTGATGGGGACCATGTAGTCGGCCCCCCGCCGGGGGAAGCCTCAGTTCCCACGGGTCTCGCGAATTTCCGCGCGGCGGGCCTCGGTCGCGGCCTCGTCGATCGCCAGCGTGTCGTCCTCGATCTCGCCGGTGAAGACCACGCCATAGACATCGTGCGCCTTCTCGAGTGTTTCCCAGCCTTCGAGCACGTCCACAAGCACGCGCTCCAGTTCGCGGTCGAGAGGATCACCGTAACCACCGCCGGCGGAATCCCGACCCCGGATACGCTGCCCCGCATCGATCGTGACATGGGCCACGTTCGGCAGGCGTTCGGGCTGGCTCTCGTCCTGGATCAGCCAGGTCTCGCCTGCGGTTCCCGGCAGGCCGCCCAGGACACCCTGGGGTTCGGTGTGCTGCCCGTCGCAGGAGATGACCGCGGTCATCGGCGCCCCGGTCGGCCCGTACTCGATCTGCTGGGCGGGCGCGCCGCGGCGCCGGCCGGCGCCGGCCGAATCGGTCACGAGCTGCAGCGATTCCACCCGGATCGGGTGCTTGAGCTCGTCGACCTCCACCGAATCTCGGTACATCAGTCCCGCGATCACCGGGATCGCATAGTTGACCCAGCCATCCGCCTCGGAACTCGCCGGGCCGCCATTCGTCGAAAGCATGAGCCGGTTCACATAGGGCTGGCCACCCCGGCGCGCATCGTTGCCGGAGATTACGGCCATGCCGGCGCCCAGCCCGGCTCCGCCCTCGGACAAGCCCATCCCGTCGCCGAGCTGCGCGAAAGCCGACTGGGTGATGTTGACCAGCCGCTCCGACACGTTGGTCGTCGAGACCGAGCAGGAATGGGGGAAGGTGGGTGCCGCGACGACGCTGTCTTCGGCGTACTTGAAATGCAGGCGCCGGAACGATCCCTCGTTGCGCGGCAAGTCTTTATCGAGCGCGTTGAAGATCGCACCGACCACCGCCGAGGTCGCGGAACCGAGCGAGGTGTTCAGCCCGGCATCGACCGAGGGCGGGTTGTCGGACAGGTCGACATGGATCTCCGCTGCGTCGGGGTCGATCTCCAGCTTGACGGTGATCTCCAGCCCGTCCGGCAGCATGCCCTCGAGAGGATCGGAGCGGCCCTTGTTGACGAGCTTTGCCTTCGGCAGCTTGCGAATGTTGTCGATCATCCGGCGTTCGGAATAGTCGAACCATTCGCGCATGAAGGTCTTCACCGTATCCTTGCCGTATTTCTCGCAGAAGGCTTCAAGGCGCCGTTCGGCGACGCGCGCCGAGCCCAGCCCGGCGAGATAGTCGCCGTACCACTGATCAGGTACCCGGATACGCGCACGACACATTCGCATGATGTCCTCGACATTCTTGAAGTCGCGCTGGATGCGCACGCCGGGGAAGACCAACGCGCCCTCCTCGTAGACGTCGCGCGCGCGCACGAAGTAGCTCGACGGGATCGAGTTACCGATGTCGGCCATGTGGCACTTGGAAACGGCGGTGAACAGGTGCTCACCCTCCCAGAAGACCGGCACCATGAAGGTGTGATCAGCCGGGTGGGTGTTGCCACCATAGGGATCGTTGTCGAGGTAGGCGTCGCCGCGCTGGATGTCGCCAGCGTGATACTGGCGCATGTTGGCGGTCTGGATATGGCAGCCGAAGATGTGCACCGGCAGGCCCTCGGCGGGCGCGAGCAGTTCGTCCTCGCCGGTCACGAGGCAGCACGAGAAGTCGCGGGCCGAGGAGATGACCGCCGAACGCGCCGAGCGCAGCAGTGTGTTGGTCATCTCCCGGACGATCCCGTCGAGACGGTTCGCCATCACCGAAATCAGGACGGGGTCTAGTGTGGTTTGTGGTTCGGACATGACGTCTTCCCTTATCAACCGCAATCGAGGATGTAGCTGTCCGCGGCGCTTAGGCGCGCAGACATCCCTGGATAGACGACGATGGTGGTGGTGGGTTCCTCGATGATGGCCGGACCCTCGACCGTGTCACCGGTCTGGAGCTCGGGGCCACGGAAGATCGGGGTCGCGACGGGGGAGTCGCCGCCGAAGAAGCACTCTCGTGTCGTCGCGGTTTCCGGCGTGCGGCTGTCCGTCGTGGGTTCCGGTACGGGTGGCGGATCGAAGGGCCGGATGGAAATTCGGCCCTTCCAGTTCACGCACTCCACGGGGCTTCCCTCGTCGCGTACGGCATAGACCCGCTCGTGGGTCTGGTGGAACGTTTCCACCAGTTCGGCGACATCTGCATCGTTTGCCAGGCGTGGCTTGGGCAGCGCCGTATCCAGTTCCCAGACTTGCGCCCGGTAGCGTGCCTCCACGAAGAACTCGATGCTGACCTCGGCGTCCTTGGCAGTGCCGAGACTGTCTCGGAACTCCATCAGCTCCGCCTCGATTTCATCGAGCGACCGGTTGGCGCCGTCCCGGTCGAAATCGTTCGAATCCGTAAACCGCGAGCGAGTCGCCTCGAACACGATGGACGAGTACTGCATGCCGCAGGCCGACAATGCCGAGGCTGTGCGGGGCAAAACCACCGTATCGCAGCCCAGTTCCTGGGCGATCGGCATGATGTTGAACCCGGCCGCACCACCGCCAGCGACGATCACGCTCTCGCGGGGGTTCAGCCCGTCATTGACCGTGATTTCGCCGATCGCCTTGATCATCAGCTCATTGGCGATGACCATGATCGAGTGGGCGGTCTCGTCGACGCTCTTGCCGAGAGTTCCGGCCAGTATCGTGATCACAGCGACCGCGGCATCGCGATCAAGCGACAGGCGACCGCCATTGAAGTAGTCGGGGTCGATATAGCCGAGCACGAGCGCCGCGTCGGTCACGGTTGGCTCGCTGCCGCCATTACCGTAGCAGGCAGGGCCGGGTACCGATCCCGCGGATTGGGGGCCGACCCGTAGTAGGCCGCCCGGGTCCACCCACGCAATCGAGCCACCGCCTGCACCGACAGATCGCACATCGACGGTGGAGGTGCCCATGATATCGCCAGTCCATAGCGGGCCGAGCCAGGAATCGCGTGAGTAAATGAGGTTGCCGTCGCGTACGAGGCCGACATCGAAGGTCGTACCGCCTGTGTCGCACACGATCACGTCGCCGCCCTTATGCTCCATGCTGGAATAGGCACGGGCCGCGACCGGCGCCATGGCCGGGCCGGATTTCAGGGTGTTGATGGGGCGCTCGACGAGGGATTCGACCTCCTGGCAGCCGCCAACGGCCGTGGAAACCAGCAAGTCACCGTCGAAGCCGCTATCGGCGAGGTCCGCGCGCATCTGGCGCAGATGGGCTTGCATCAGGGGCTTGAGGGATGCGTCGATGGCCGTTGCGGAGGCACGCCGGTACTCGCGCAGGATCGGTGCGAGGCGGTGCGACAGCGTGTAGGGAACGCCGGGCATGATTTCTTCGATCAGTTCCCCCAGCCTCGACTCGTGAGCTTCGTTTGCGATCGACCAAAGCAATGAGACGGCGATCGCTTCGAAACCGCGTGCCTTCAGACTCTCGATCACTTCACCCGCCTGGGTCTCGTCGAGCGGCCGCACCACTTCGCCAGCGCTGCCGATCCGCTCGTCGATCTCGAAGGTGTAACGGCGGGGGATATAGGGTTGCGGGTAGTCGTAACTGTAGTCGTGGGGGCCGTGCTTGCCGCCCTCCTTGAAGACCAGAATGTCGCGGAACCCGGTGGTGGTCAGGAAGGCCGTGCGTGCCGTCTGTTTCGTGACGATCGCGTTGGTGGCCCGCGTGGTCCCGTAGATTACCAGGTTCGTCGCCGCGAGCATTTCCTGGGGTGTAGTCTCAAACGTCTCGGCAACGACGGCGAGGGCGTTGAACATGCCCTCGGATATCCGGTCCGGCGTCGTCAGGGCCTTGCCGACATGAAATTGGCCGTCCTCGCTGAGCACGACCATGTCGGTGAATGTGCCGCCCGTGTCGACGGAAATTCGGTAAGTCATCTACTCGTTCCCAAAAACAAAAAAATGCGCCGGGGTGTCACTTTGCGCGTTTGCCTCCGGCGGAACGGCGAGACCTCGCCGTGCATCAATACTCCAATAGACCGGCCCCGCTTGCAACGTTCAATGGGCTCAAGGATCCATTGCGAACCAGCCCGGCAGCGCTTCGCAGCGCTCCAGCCAGGCCCGGACCGCAGGATAGTCGTCGAGCGGCAGATCGCCTTCGGGCGCGCGTTTGACATAGGGGTAGCATGCGATGTCGGCCAGCGTGGCGCGGCCCAGTGCGAGCCAGTCGTCGGTCCGCTCGAGCTGGCGTTCGAGCACTGCGAGCGCGGTTCGGCCGTCTTCGAGATAGCCTGCAAAACTGTCCGGGCGTCGATCGTAGACTGTGACGCCGCGCGCCCATTGCAGCCCGAACTGCACCTCATCCTGGGCGAAGGACATCCATTGCATGACCTCGGCCTCGTCGAGTGGGTCACTGGGCAGCCAATCCTCGCCGCCGAACCTGCGGGCCAGATAAACCAGATGTGCGGTCGAATCCCAGAAGATGCGGTCCTCGATCTCCATCACCGGAACCTGTCCGCGCGGGTTGAGCGCGAGGAAGGAGGGGGATTTGTGTTCACCGCCCTCCCAGTTAATGCGCACCTGCTCGAGTTCGACGCCGAGAATTGCGGCGAGGACCCTTACCTTGAACGAGTTGCCGGACATTTCAGTCATGTAGAGCTTCATGGCGGATTTCCTGTATTGCAGGCTGCGCACGGGCGGACGTGATCTGATAGTCTGCGATGCAGAGGTGCAGCGCAACGGGGACGAAACCATGGATTACGCCGAACGAGGCTACGGGGATCGCGATGTTGGCTGGGGTGAACGCCCCGGTGTTGTGGTCGTGGACTTTCAACGCGGTTTTACCGATCCCGAGTTCCAGATGGGTGGCGCGCCGATGATCGATGCCGCCGTCGAGCGTACGGTCAACGTGATGGGCGCCGCGCGCGAGGCCGGCTTTCCCATTGCCGCTTGCGTGATGGGCTATGACAGCCCCGCGGCGATGCCCCACTGGAAGATTGCGCCGCTACGCGAGGAATTGATCGCGGGGCATCCGTCGGTTGAGCTCGACCCGCGGATCGCGGCCGCGAAACCCGACCTGGTGGTGATGAAGGGCGGCCCGTCGATCTTCTTCAACACCCAGGTGGCGCCGTTCCTGATCAAGCATGGCGTCGACACGGTGGTGGTCACCGGCTGTATCACCTCGGGCTGCGTGCGGGCCTCGGTGATCGACGCCTTCAGTCTCGGCTTCCGGACCATCGTGCCCGAGGATTGCGTCGGCGATCATGAAGACGAACCGCACCAGTCCAACCTGCGTGACGTGGATCGGCGCTATGCCGACGTCGTTGATGCGGACGCGGTGCTGGGCGCCTTCGAACGGTTGCGCGGGCGTAACGCGTCCGGCGAGGCCGAATAGGAACGGGTCGTGGCGGACTTCAGACGCCTGAATGTTGGAGTCATCGGCGCCGGATGGGTTGGCAGCATCCGCGCCAATGCCTGCGCCCGCAACCCGATCGTGGACCAACTCCACATCGCCGAGATTGATCCGAGACGTCAGTCCGAGATTGCTGCGGAAACCGATCCGGTATCGGTGACGGACGATTGGGAAACCCTGATCACGGACGAATCCATCGACGCGATCATTATCGCCATGACCCCGGAAACGGCGCGGTTTCCTATCGTGATGGCGGCTTTGAGGGCCGGTAAGCATGTTTTCGTCGAGAAACCGATTGCGCCCAGTATCGCAGAGGCCGAGAAGGCCTATGCGGTTGCTGAAGCGAATAATGCCAAGGTCACGATCGGATACTCACGCCGGTTCGACCCGCGTTACGTCTTTATCCGCAAGGCGTTGCAGGATGGTGCGATCGGAGAGCCGGTCACCTGCCTGATTTCCCGGCACTCGACGCGCGAACTGGGAGAGAAGATCACGGGCCGTTCGAAAATGTCACCGACCTCGATCGGGGGTGTTCACGACCTGGATTTCGTCCTTTGGTGCCTGCAACCGCGCAAGCCGGTGCGGGTCTACTCCCAGCAAGCGGGCAAACTTTTCAATCAGAAGAGCGACACGCCGGATCACCAATGGGTCATGGTGACCATGGATGATGGCACGACGATCACGGTGGGTGTTGGCTGGATCTTGCCGGTTGGATATCCGAACTATGTGCAGGCCTGGATCGAAGTGGTCGGCACTGAAGGTGCTCTGACGATCGACGATACCCACAAGGAAGTGCAATTCAATACAACGAGAAACGGCATTCAGTTCCCGATGTCGACGATGCCTGGAGAGCAGGTCGATCATGTCTTCGCAGGTTCGATGTACGACGAGACGAACCATTTCCTTGAAGCGATTGTCTACGGCCGGCCGGTGATGGTGACCCAGGACGAGGCAAGCCTGGTGATGGAGGTCTACAACGCGGCCGACCTGTCGGCGGAACGGGGCGAGCCCGTCTTGTTGCCGCGGAATGATCCGGCAGGTGCCTAGGACGGATTTAGTCCAGGTCGCGGAAGGGCACCTCGCGCTCGGCCAGCACATCCTTGAGCGGTTCGTCGCGCATCTTGCGCATCCATTCGCGCCCGTGGGGCGATGCGTGCAGGCTTGAGATCGCCTCGACATTGTAGAGCCAGGAACTCGTGAGACCCGCTGTTTCCTGCTGGTGGTTGATCGAGGCCTTGGCGAACTTGATCGCCGGCCCGGGAATCCGCGACAGTTTGCGCGCCAGCCGCGTCGCCTCGTCCATCAGCCGGTCCGCAGTTACGCACCGGTTCACCAGGTGAATCCGTTCCGCCTCGCGGCCGTCCACCATGTCGCCGGTGTACATCAGCCAGCGAACGTGCCGGATCGGCATGGTCCAGGGCATCATCAGCGACGGCGGGCCCGACGCGTGACGCACCTCGGGTTCGCCGAGTTGAGCGTCTTCCGATGCGATCGCAAGATCGCAGCACATCGCCAGCTCAAGCCCGCCCGCCAGCGCGAAGCCGTTGACGGCGGCGATCACGGGCACCTCCGAACCCCAGATCGTTCGCAGCCGGTCACAATTGGCCGACATGTCCTCGCGCCAGGCTTCGGTGTCCATCTCGAAATCGTCGCTGACAAGATCGAACCCGGTGGTGAAGGCGCGGCCCGCACCGGTCAGGATGATGGCCCGGATGTCCGGGTCCTTCTGGGCTGCACGGACTGCATCCTCGAGCGCGTCGAGCAGCTCCAGATTGAGGGCGTTGAGCTTGTCGGGACGGTTCATGGTGAGGGTCACGAAAGCATCGTCGGGGTCGCGTTCGATCAGGAGTACGGGTTCATCGCTCATGATGTGCTGTCCTCAGGCAGGGTTGGTGTCGAAATTCATGATGTCGCGGTCCGGCGTTTCACGATAGAGGCGCTCGACCAGATTCGCGCGGTTGGCGAGGCAGGTCTTCTGGACCAGGTGTCCCTTGTCGTTGATCTCGCCGGCTGCGCGGTCGGGCGGGCCTGCGGCGAGGGCGGCGCGGGCGATCGCTGTGGAGTTGCCCGGCATGGCGGCATTGTGAGCGGCAAGCGCGGCCGTCAGGCGGCAGGGTAATTCGGCGTCGTTCGATTTCGTGTTCGCGGGAAACAGGATCAGGGCGAGCCGGTCGTGACCCGCACCGGCGATGGCGATGTCCTGGAGATCGGGTGCGCAGGCCGCCAGGATGGCGTGGCGAAGCGCACCCACTTTCACCCGGGTACCGGTGGTCAGTTTGAAGTCCTCGGCCAGACGGCCATCGAAGCTGAGGCCGAGCTCGGGACGGTCCGCGTGGGATGCACGCGCGAGGTCGCCGGTCCGCAGATAGCCATCCTCGTCGAGGTCCAGGGGCAGCAGCCCGTCGGCCCCGATATAGCCGGGCGAGACATTGGGGCCGCGGAACCGGACCTCAAACGCATCGTCGACCGGGGCCAGTCGCAGGCTGTGGCCGGGCAACGGCAGGCCGATCTCGTCGGTTCGGCCCGCCGGCTCATGACCGAGGCACATGGTCGAACCCGCCTCGGTGGAGCCGTATCCGGAGACAACGAGCGGCGGTCCGCCAGGTCCATGCGGGCCCGCGGCCACGGCCGCCAGCAGACGTTCCCAGGTTTCCGCGCCCATGCCCGCGCCGGCAAAGAAGATCAGGTCGAGGCGCGAGAACAGGGCCTCCCGGGTCTCGGCATCGTGGGCCAAGTGCTCAAGCAGAAGATCGATGCCGAATGGCACATTGATGTGGATGGTCGGCCGGACATCGCGGATGCGGGCGGCCATGGCCGCCATGTTCTCCGGACCCGGCGGCGTCTCCACGTGATAGCTGCCGCCGTACCAGATCATCTTGTGGAAGTTGTCGAGCCCGCCAAACACATGATGCCAGGGCAACCAGTCGATCAACGCGGGCCGGTGTGCAGCCAGGAACGGCCAGTGTGCACCATAGGCGCTCTGGCACGAGGCCATCATGCTGCGGGTGATCGACACGCCCTTGGGATCGCCGGTGGAGCCAGAGGTGAAGTAGACCGCGGCGGGATCGTCGGCGTGGTGCGCCGGACGCGTGAAGGAGGTCCCGCTTCGGCTGGCAGCGTTGAGCTCGTCCGGGCTGGCCAGTCCGCCGCCATGTTCATCGGGGACCGCGCCGTGCTGGTCGGCCATAGCGATCGTGAGCCGTGGCCGAACTGTGGCGAGTTGTGCTGCCAGGCGCGCCCGGCCGTGATCCGACGACAACAGCAGAGGTGACAGGGGAACGTGGATCGCGCCGGCCTTCAGGCATGCGAACTTGAGTGCGCCGTGGAATACGCCCGCACCGAGGATGGCGGCGACACGCTGACCCTTTGTGATACCCCGATCGACGAGATGCGCCGCCAGTGCATCGGAGATCATGTCGATCTCGCTATAGCCGACCGATTGATTCTCACCGCCATTGCGTTCGCTGATGAAGGTTGTTGCCGGATCGGTTGCGCACCAATGGTCGAACCGGTCGAGGATATCGGGGAGCGGTTCGGCCAATGGCGCCCGGCTGTGCAGGACGACGGAGCCGTCGGCCAGATTCTCGCGTGCGATGCCGGAAGTCGCCAGTCGAGGGTCTTGATCCATGGGGTCGTCCTTGGCGTCGGGATTGCACGCGGTTACCGGCCAACAATTGCAGAGCCGGTCCCGGCGACACAACCGCGGTTTCCCCTTGGGGCGCTCGCATTTTGCCGCCGCCTCGGGCAGAATTTTTCCGGGTAGAGGGACTGAGGAATTTCCATGGCCGCCAACACAACCGTCATCGACCATCCGCTGGTGCAGCACAAGATTACGCTGCTGCGCGACAAGGACACCCAGCCGGTCATTTTCCGGCTTCTGGTGCGGGAGATTTCACAGTTGATGCTGTATGACGCGACCCGGGACCAGAAACTCGTGGACCGGGAGATCAAAACCCCGATGACCGGAATGACCGCACCCGTGCTCGCCGATCCGCGGCTGGTGCTGGTGTCCATCATGCGGGCGGGAAACGTCATGCTGGATGCGGCGCTGGAACTAATTCCTAATGCCGGCGTGTCCCATATCGGCATTTATCGCGATCACGACACGCTGGAGGCGGTGGAGTACTACTTCAACGGACCGCCCGATATCTCGGAAAGGCCGGTCCTGATCGTCGATCCGATGTTGGCGACGGCCAATTCGTCTGTCGCCGCCATATCCCGGCTCAAGGCACGAGGGGTGCATGACATGCGCATGGTGAACATCCTCGCCGCGCCGGAAGGTATTGCCGCGCTGGATGCGGCGCACCCGGATGTGCCGCTGTTCGTCGGCGCCATCGACGAACATCTCAATGAGAAGGGCTATATCATCCCGGGCCTGGGCGATGCCGGCGACCGCAGTTACGCGACCTAGCGGCCGCGCCTAGAGATATTTGCGGTACCAGTCGACAGTCTCGCTGGCGACGATCTCGAAATATTCGGTATTCGAAAACTCGTAGACATGGTTATGGCGGGCCCCGTCGAGCATCACCAGTTTCTTGGGCTCGCCGCATTTCTCATAGGTTGCCGTGATCTCCTCGGGCGGCACGATGGTGTCGTACTCCGCCGCGAAGAAGAGAACCGGCCGCGGCGCGATCCGGTCCACGACCCAGTCCGGCCTGTAGCGCAGGCAGGCATCCACACTTTCCATGTCCACATGGGTCACGTCCTCTGCGCCATGCTCTTCGACCGTCATCTGGGGTTTGTCGACGGCGGGATCGTTCGGATAGACGTCGTAGCGGTAGATCATGGTCTTCTCACCGCTGCGCACGCGCTGGCGCGCATCGTCGCGGACCCGGTCGCGAAACTCGAACCAATCGGAGGCGGAGCGCACCGATCGCAGCCAGCGCGAACCATCATGCACGCCCACCGCCGAGACTACGACCTTCATGCGCGGGTCGAAGGCGGCCGACCAGACGGCATTTGCGCCGCCGAAGCTTGAGCCGTAGACCCCGATCCGGTCCGGATCGACGCCCGCCTCGGTCTCCAGATAGGTGACGGCGTCGTAGGCATTCTGCGCCTGTTCCAGCGGGCGGTGGCGGCCGCGCTCGCCCTCGGCCTCACCGTAGCCGCGATAGTCGGGGGCGAGGGCAATGAAGCCCTCGCGGGCGAGACGCATCGGAATGTCGATGGTCGCCACGTTCTTGCGGCCGGAATAGCCGGTCAGGCAGACGACGGCGGGCCGGGGCGAATCATCGGGCGTCCAGTCGGCGGGCCGATACAGGTGCGCGGCAATCTTTAGCCCATCGCTGTAGTAGGCCACGTCCTCGCGGCTGAAATGCTCGGTCTTCATCGGATCCTCCGCCTGTCTGCCCGATCACGATACTGTCGCGGGCGACAGATACCAACGTTCATTGTCGGATCGGACCCAGCTCCTCGACCAAAAAATCGATGAAGGCTCGCGTCTTGAGCGCCAGGGTGCGCTGTGCCGGATACAGGATGAACACTGCGCCCTCGACCCGCTCGAAGTCCGGCAGCAGCCGGACCTGGTGGCGTTTGGGAAGATGTTCCTGGCCAACCCGGACCTACCCAAGCGGTTCGAGACGGGTGCGGAACTCAACGAGTGGAACATGGACACGTTCTACACGCCGGGACCCGAAGGCTATATCGACTATCCCGCACTCGCGGCCTGAGGCTGCGAGCGGGCAGTTTAACGATCGTGGCCACCTCTTCCCGCGATGCTTCAATACTGTTCGCGGGAGGCAGCTTAGGTATACTAAGCAGTAACGAACACATGCTGGGTAAATCCGGTACTGAAATTCAGGGAGAGGCCAATGCATTACAACCAGCCGCATGCCACGGCGACGTGGGGTACCATGGGCAAGGACTGGGAAGCTGGCATTAATTTCGAGCAGCTGAACAAGGACCGTGCCGAGCGCGCGCAGGCCGCAGTCAAAGAGGCGGGGCTGGGTGCTGTTCTCTGTTTCACTTACGACAATGTACGCTATGTCACAGGCACCCATATCGGTGAATGGGGTCGTGACAAGTTCGACCGCTACGCAATTTGCCCGGCCGAAGGTGACATCTTCTTGTGGGATCCTGCACCGCCGGCGAAGCGCAAGAGTTCTCCCTGGCTGGAGGGTCGCGTTGCGGCGCCGATCAGTACGCTTCAGGGCGCTCTGCCGCCCAAGCACGGAATTCAGGACGATTTCGCCATTCAAATCAAGAAGGCGCTGTCCGACCTCGGGCTGGAAGGACAGCCGTTGGGTATCGATCTCATGGAACTGCCGATGCTGCGCGCGCTCGAGGCCGAGGGTATCGAGGTTGTTGACGGGCAGCAGGCCCTGTTGAACGCCCGCGAGGTGAAGACACCCGATGAAATCGAGCTGCTCAAGCAAGCAGCCGCGATGGTCGATGCGACCTATGTGGATATCGCTGCGGCGATCCGGCCCGGAACGCGCGAGAGCGACCTGGTCGCCATTGCCCATGAGCGGCTCTACAACTTGGGCTCCGAGCGGGTCGAGTGCGTGAACTCGGTCGCCGGGCCTCGTGGCGCACCGCATTCGCACACCTTCTCCGATCGTATCATCCAGCCCGGTGACATGATCTTTCTCGACATCATGCACTCCTTCAACGGCTACCGGACCTGCTATTACCGGACCTTCATCTGCGGCGTTCCCAATGAAGCCCAGAAGGAGGCCTATGAGCAGTGCTCTAAATGGGTCAGCGCTGCGATCGATGCCATCAAGCCCGGTGTCACGGTAGATGAGATTGCTCAGGTCTGGCCGAAGGCCGAGGAGTTCGGGTACGCCAACGAGGAAGAGGCGTTCCTGCTTCAGTTCGGTCATGGCATCGGCCTCAGCCTGTGGGAACGGCCGATCATCTCGCGCCGCTACACCGGCCAGGACACAGTCCTAAAGGAGGGCATGGTGTTCGCGGTTGAGTGCTGGAAGGGTGCCGAGGACGGCTCCGGTGCGGCCCGCATCGAGGAAGAGGTTGTTGTGACCGCGGATGGTTGCGAAATCATAACCAACTATCCGAGCGACCATCTTATTTCCTGCGGCCTGCCGGGCTGCGAAATCCTCTAGCCCGTCGCAGGGGCGGCTCCCGGCATGGCGAACAACACGAAGATCGGCTGGATCGGTCTGGGCATGATGGGGGAACCCATGGCCCAGAATGTATTGCAGGCTGGGTTCCCGCTGCAGGTCTTCAACCGGTCCCGGGAGAAGACGCAGGCGATCGAGTCTGCCGGCGCTACCGTAGCGGAGAGCGCGTCCGACCTGGCGCGCTGGTCCGAGACCCTTGTGACCATGATCTCCGATGATGTGGCGCTCGAGGCCGTGGCGCTGGGGGAGGACGGCGTCTTCGCACATATGCCTGCGGGCGCATTGTTCATCGACATGAGCACGGTCTCGCCGGCCATGTCGGTGCGCGTGGCGGCGGCCGCCGCGGAAAAGGATATCGCGTATTTGCGGGCGCCCGTCTCGGGCTCCATCGGTCTGGCGACTGCCGGAACGCTGACCATCTTTGCATCCGGTCCGAAGCAGAAATACAACGAAAGCCTGGCGCTGTTCGGAGCTATGGGCGGCAGCCTGTTTCATGTTGGTGAGGCCGAGGAAGCCCGGTTTCTCAAGTTGGCCATCAACATGATGGTCGGGATCACCGCGGGCATGATGGCCGAAGCACTCACACTGGGTGAGAAGGGCGGTCTCGACTGGGATCAGATGATCGAGATCATCAGCAGCAGCGCCGTAGCGTCGCCACTGATCAACTACAAGGTCGACACCCTGAAGAACCGGGATTTCACGCCGGCCTTTCCGGCTTGGATGATGGCCAAGGATTTCAATCTCGCGCTGGACACGGCACGGGAGGAGAGCATTCCGCTGCCCATCACGGCACTGGTCCGTCAGCACTGGAGCGCCATGGAGGCGACAGGGCGGGGCGAGATGGATTTCTTCGCCTATGTGACGCTGATGGAACAGCTCTCGGGCCTGGATTCCGGATCGGACAAGTAGCCGCCGCGGTCCGCCGTGAAAGATGTAGACGAGTAAGGGCGACAGTCATGGCACGAATACAAGTTACGCTCATCACGGGCTTCCTCGGCAGCGGGAAGACCACGCTGCTGAACGCCCTGCTGCAGCATTCCGACATGTCCCAGGCGGCGGTTATCGTGAATGAGTTCGGCGAGATCGGGCTCGACTATGACCTGGTAGAGAGCAGTGATGAATCCGTCGTCCAGCTTGAGAACGGGTGCCTATGCTGCACCGTCAAGAGCGACCTGATCGACACCTTCCGGGACCTGCACCTGATGCGGCTGAGCGGTAATTTCCCCAAGTTCGACCGGGTGGTGATTGAGACCACGGGTATCGCCGACCCTGGCCCGGTGCTGCAGATCATTCTGACCGATCCGCTTGTTAGTAATGTCTATGGGCTTGACGGCGTGGTCACGACGATCGATGCGGTTAACGGCCAAGATTCCCTCGACCGGTTCCCGGAATCGGTCAAGCAGGCGGCCATCGCAGACCGGATATTCATCACTAAGAGCGATCTGCTGGACGAAGCGGTGCGCGACGAACAGATCGGCGCTCTCGAGACCCGCCTGAAAGCCATGAACCCGGGCGCCAATATCGTCCAGGCAGACGCCCGCGACATTCAGCCGTCTGATCTGTTCGGTCACGGCTTGCTCGATCCGAGAACCAACACGGCCGATGTTGAAGCTTGGCTGCGGGCCGAGGCCTATATTCGCGATGACGATGCGCCCGCCCAGGAGGTGCGGCTGCCTCAGAGCCGCCGCTCGGAAGACGAAACCCGGGACTATTACGAGAGCTATGGGCACCGGCCCAGTGACGAGGCGGACAATCATGAACATCATCACCACGCCCATGATCCGCTGATCAACTCTTTCTGCTTGGTTCGTGAAAAGCCGGTTTCAATGGATACGCTGCGGATGTTCCTCGACGCGCTGGCCAACGAAGCCGGTCCCGATCTTCTTCGGGTCAAGGGGATCGTCAATGTGGAGGAGCGCCCGGAAACCCCGGCGGTGATCCAGGGCGCCCAGCAGATCTTCCACTCCCTGGAATGGTTGCCTGACTGGCCGACCGAAGATCTTCGCACCCGGATCGTGTTCATCACCCGGGGGCTGGATCAGGCCTATATCGAGGATTCGTTCGAGCTGATCGAGCGTGTCGCGGCCCGGACCGTTGCGGCGGGAGCCGGAATGCCGGCCCAGGTCTGAGATCCGCATGGGCCCGTCAATTGTTCAGTATCCGATTCACGGCCGACCCCCGGTCCACATAGAGATGGACAGTTGTGTGGCGGTGGATCAACGCAGGAGCCAAGCATGGTGAAACACATCAACCTGAGCCCCGAGGCACCGTGGAAGGAAATACGCTCCACGGCCAAGGACTGGGACACTGTCGGCGAGGATGAGGTGATCCGGATGCTGCAGCATCTGCACCTGGTTCGCGCGTTCGAGGAAACGGTGTTGGAGCTGGACGGTGAGGGCCTGATTCACGGTCCGGCCCATTCGAGCATCGGACAGGATGGCGGCGCGGTCGGTGCCATTGCGGCGATGCGCGGCAGCGACCAGATTACCGGCTCGCATCGCGGCCATCATCAGTTCCTCGCCAAGGCGCTGCGCTATGTGGATGAGGGGGCGCCCGATCCGCGCACAACCCCGCCATCGGGTGATGTGGAGACGTTACTGCGGCGAAGCCTGGCGGAAATCCTGGGTCTGGCCGACGGGTACTGCAAGGGCCGTGGCGGCTCGATGCACCTGCGATGGGAAGAGGCTGGGGCGCTGGGCACCAATGCCATCGTCGGCGGCGGTGTGCCCTTGGCGAACGGCGTTGCCTGGGCGCGCAAGCGCAAGGGCGAGGGCGACGTTGTCTTCACCTTCTTCGGTGACGGGGCGGTCAATATCGGCTCGATCCCCGAATCCCTGAACCTCGCCGCACTCTGGGATCTGCCGATTTGCTTTTTCATCGAGAACAACGGCTATGCCGTCTCGACCACCCTGGAAGAAGAGACGCGCGAGACCCGATTATCCTCACGCGGCCTCGCCTACGGTATCCCGTCGTTCCGGGTCGACGGCATGGACCCGATCGCCGTGCGCGTCGCAGCCCAGGAAGCGGTCGACCTGATGCGGGCCGGTGAGGGCCCGGTGATCATCGAGGCCGAAGTCTATCGCTACTTCCATCACGGCGGCGGAATTGCGGGCAGCGCCTTCGGCTACCGCGACAAGGAAGAGGAGGCGGAGTGGCGGTCCCGCGATCCCCTGACAAAGATTGCCAAGGAGGCGATCAAGCGGGACTGGATCGACGAGGATGGCGATGCGCAGATGCGCGCCGGCGCCCAGGAGATCATGCAGCGCGCCGCCGGCCAGCTCACCGAGCAGGACGGCAACCAGCGCCAGATCATCCCGGCGCTCTGGCCCGACACGGCCTTCCGCGACGAGGGATTGCGCGGTGATATGTCGGAGTTCGACGGCGTTCGCTACGAGGAGCTGGAGACGTTTTCCGGCGAGATCAAAGAGATTAAGTATGTCGAGGCCTGCTCCGGCGTCATGAACCGGCGCATGGAGACGGATGAACGAATCTTCTGTATTGGGGAAGACATCCATCGTCTGCGTGGCGGCACCAACGGCGCCACGAAGGGCCTGTTCGATCGCTTCCCGGACCGGACCGTGGGGACCCCGATTTCCGAACTCGGCTTCACCGGCCTGGCGGGCGGCGCTGCCATGGAGGGCACCTATCGGCCGGTTGTCGAGCTCATGTATCCCGACTTTGCATTGGTGGCGGCCGATCAGCTTTTCAACCAGATCGGCAAGGCGCGCCACATGTTCGGCGGCGACACCAATATGCCAGTCGTGGTCCGGACTAAGATCGCGCTCGGCTCCGGTTACGGTTCGCAACACTCCATGGACCCTGCCGGGCTCTATGCCCAGTGGCCGGGCTGGCGTATCGTCGCGCCGTCGACGCCCTTCGACTATGTCGGGTTGATGAACAGCGCTCTGCAGTGCGAGGATCCGGTGCTCGTGATCGAGCATGTCGGTCTCTATACTAAGGATGGCCCGGGTCCGGCGGAGGACTTCGACTATTACATTCCCCTCGGCAAGGCGAAGGTGGTGCGGCCGGGCAACAGCTTCACGGTCCTGACCTATTCCGCCATGACTGCCATGGCGATCAACAGCGCCGATGAGATGGGCCTCGATGTCGAGGTGATCGATTTGCGGTCTCTCGACCGGGCTGGGATCGACTGGGAGTGCATTGGCGAGAGTATCCGCAAGACCAACAATCTGGTGGTGGTCGAGCAGGGCCCGTTGACCGTGTCCTATGGTGCCATGCTGACGGATGAGATTCAGCGTCGTTTCTTCGATTATCTCGATCAGCCGGTGAAACGCATCCATGGGGGCGAATCCTCGCCGAGCGTGTCAAAGGTGCTGGAGCGTTCGGCGTTCGTGGGCGAGGAAGAAATCCGCGCGGGTTATGCCGAGATTATGGCCGATATGGGCCTTGGCCAGATGGCGGCGCAGTAGGGGGCAGACGATGAGTGCATCGAAAGGCCTTCCCGGCCTTAGGGGTACTGACCATATCGGTTTCACCGTCCCGGACCTGGAGGAGGCCGTGGCCTTCTTTGTTGACGTGATCGGGTGCGAGCCGTTCTACGAGATCGGACCGTTCAAGTTCGACGATGACTGGATGACCGAACGCCTAAACGTGCATCCGCGCGCGGTGATGAAGAAGCTCAAGTTTCTGCGCTGCGCCAACGGCTCCAACTTCGAACTCTTCGAGTACGAGTCACCAGACCAGAATCCGAAGCAGCCCCTGAACAGTGATATCGGTGGCCATCATCTGGCGTTCTATGTCGATGACATGGACGCTGCGCTGGAACACTTGCGGGCCCACAATGTTCGCATCTTGGGTGAGCCGACGGTGCGCACCGACGGACCGAGTGCGGGCCAGAGCTGGGTCTATTTTCTGGCGCCTTGGGGCATGCAATTCGAACTGGTCTGCTTTCCCGACGGCAAGGGATACGAAAAGGATACCGACCGCCGTCTTTGGCACCCGGTGTTCCCGGATCAATAGGACGATCGCGCATGTCGAAAGACGAGGAACACACCCACGCCCACTCGCTCCTGCCTTCGGAGCCGGCGCTTCGGGTGCGGGCGATCGAGACGCTCCTGGTGGATAAGGGCCTGGTCGATCCGAAGGCCATGGAGGCCATCATCGAGGCCTATTCCAACGATATCGGGCCGCAGAACGGTGCCCGGGTGGTAGCGCGTGCATGGGTCGATCCGGACTACCGGTCGCGGCTGATGGATGACGCCACGGCGGCGATCGCCGAGCTCGGATTTTCCGGCATGCAGGGCGAGCACATGGTCGCGGTGGAGAACACCGATGCTGTCCACAACATCGTCGTCTGCACACTTTGTTCCTGTTATCCGTGGCCCGTGCTTGGTCTCCCGCCGGCCTGGTACAAATCGACCGAGTATCGTGCGCGGGCGGTCCGTGACCCGCGCGGCGTGCTGTCGGATTTCGGTGTCACGCTGCCGGCTGAGACCGAGACGCGCGTCTGGGATTCTACTGCCGAAATCCGTTATCTCGTAATTCCTCAACGCCCAGCCGGAACGGACGATCTGTCGGAAGATGAGCTGGCGGCGCTTGTGACCCGCGATTCCATGATCGGTACCGGGCTGGTCTTCGCGCCGGGAGGTGCCTGATGGACAGCGTGCACGATCTCGGTGGTGTCGAGGGGTTCGGCCCCGTCCCGGTGGAGCAAGACGAACCTGTCTTTCATCATGACTGGGAATCTCGGGTTCTGGCGATGCGCGTCCTGATGGGGTTCTGGGGCAAGTGGAACATCGATGCCAACCGCCATTCGCTCGAGCGGCTGCCGCCGGCGGAATACCTGTCCTTGAGCTACTACGAGAAATGGGCGGCCGGTCTGGTGAACATTTCGGTGGAGAAGGGCCTGATTACCCGCGATGAAGTCGCCGCGGGCCGGCCCGATCCGGCAGCGGGAAAACAGACCCCGCCGGTCGACCCGAAGGGGCTTCTGTCGTTTATGCCCAAGGGCCGCCCCAGCGCGCGGGATATCGAGGCCACAGCCGCTTTCGCCGTGGGAGACCAGGTGCGCACGGCCCGCAACATGCATTCCGGCCATACCCGCCTGCCACGCTATATGCGCGACCGAGTTGGCGAGGTCGTCCTCCGGCATGGCGTCCATGTGCTGCCCGATGTCAGCGCGACGCTCACCGCGGACGCGCCGGAGCATTTGTATGCGGTACGGTTTGATGCCCGGGAGCTCTGGGGTGACGATGCCGACGTGAACCACACAGTGACCGCGGATCTCTGGGAATCCTATCTTGCGCCCGCCGGCTGAACCCGAACGGCAGTTTGCGGAGCCGTGGCACGCCGAGCTGTTCGCCGCTACCCACGCGCTGGCGGCTGCCGGCGCGTTTGCCTGGCCCGAATGGGCAGCGGCATTTGGGGACGCGCTTGCCCGGGCCGACGCAGCGGGCGGCCCGAAGGACAGCTCCGACTATTACGATGTCTGGCTATCGGCGTTCGAGGCGTTTCTGATCGAACGCGGCCTCGCCGATGACGATAGCCTGTCGGGATTGAAGGCCGCCTGGACCGAAGCCTACCTGTCCACGCCCCACGGAGAGCCTGTCTCGCTTTCGGAGTGAGTGCTGTGGAGGTCGAAAGCCGGCTCAATCCGCTGTATAGTTCTTCAATGCCTCCGCCGTGAAGGTCATGCCGTGGCCCGGACGGTCCGGGGGCGCCATGTGACCGTCGACGATTTCGGGCGGATGCTCCCACAGATCATCCGGTGCACCGGCAAGCACCTCGACCAGTGCGGCATTGGGAATGGCCGCGAGCACATGGATCGAAAGCTCTGGCACCAGATGGGGCGCGATCTTGACGTCGTAGGCGGCGGCAAGATGAGAGATCTTCATCATCTCGCTGAACCCGCCGCAGCGGTGGATGTCGGGGTTGAGATATTGCGCGGCGCGCGCCTCAATCAGGTCGCGGAAGCCGTAGCGGGTGTACTCGTTTTCACCGGTGGCCACGGGGATGGCGATGGCGCCGGCGACTTCGGCGCATTGCGCGATGTTGTCGGCCAGGACCGGTTCCTCGTACCAGTAGAGATTGAACTCCTCGAGCATGCGCCCGACACGGATGTTGGTGGCGACGTCCCAGCGCTGGTTGGCATCGACCAGGATTTCCATGTCGTCGCCGAGGGCTTCGCGCACCTGTCGTACCCGCTCGACATTCTCCATCACGTCGGGCCGGCCCAACTTGAACTTGTAGTGGCGGCATCCCTGCGCCCGGAAGGCCTCGGCCTCGGCGACGATCTCATCGACCGTGTAGGACAGAAATCCGCCACTGCCGTACACGGGCACACGTTCGTTGTGTGCCCCGAGCAAATGCCAGACCGGCCGTCCGACGACCTTGCCCAGAATATCCCAGAGCCCGATATCGATGGCGCTCATGGCATAGACCGGGATGCCTTTCTTGCGCAGGCCGCGGTCATTTTCGTACATCGACTGCCAGATGACGCCGATCTGTAGCGGGTCGGCGCCGACGACCAGGGGGATGATGCTTTCCTCCAGATAGGCGCGCACTGATCCGGCGCCCATGCCGCCGACCAGCATGGTGAATCCCAGGCCCTCGATACCTTCGTCGGTTTCGATCCGGGCCACGACATAGGTGTTGGCCGTGTAGTAGGTGTTGACCGGCGGCCCGTTGGGCACGGTCAGCGTGGACGTGGTGACGCCGGTGATCTTCATGGGTGTCTCTCCTGCCGGGTCGACGGGTCAGCGAACGGCGAGATGGGTGGCGAAGAATTCGAACACCTTCTCCCAACCGCCCAGATCCGCCAGCACCTGGGCATCGACCTGGCCGCCGGATTCGCGCACGCGCATGGACCGTTCCTGTGCCGTCCCCGGTCCATAGCGCGAATGCAGGTTGGGCGAGACCGCGTTGAAGCCGTGATGGGCGATCTTTCGCACCACCTCGCGCGTCCATTCGTCCCAGCCCGGCATGTGATGCACCACCAGCACCCCCGGGAGCGGGCCACCGCCCAGCGGGCGGGCGGCGTAGGCGTCGATCATCTCGTCATTCTGACCGCGCACGCGAACGGTCTCGGCAATCATTCCCTCATAGGTAATTTCCGGTCTCCCCGGTCCCCTTAGGCCCCCAGTGTACGAAACATGATGTCCGCCTGCGATGGAAATCTGCCGCCCTGGATGGAATTGCGTGCCGCCCAATCCCATATAAACAGGCGTGATACAGTCTCTCGGAAACTCCCCAAGGAACGCAGTCATGTCGCCCGCAAATTCGGATTGGGAACAGGTCAACCCGGCGATCACTGACTGGACCGGCCCGCTCGGGCTGCCCGCGTTCGATCGGATCGACGATGGGGACTTCGATGCCGCGTTCGCCGCGGCGCTTCCGGCCCATCTCGCCGAAATCGACGAGATCGCAAACAATCGCGAGGCTGCGAGCTTCGAGAACACGATCGTGGCGCTTGAGAGGGCGGGCGAGTTTCTGGATCGCGCGGCAAGCATCTTCTGGAACCTGTCGGGTGCGAACACGAACGACACACTGCAGGCACTGGAGCGAAAGCTGTCACCGCAAATGTCGCGTCATAGCTCCGCGATCATGATGAACGGTGCCCTGTTCGCCCGGATCGATCAGCTGTATCAGGCCCGCGCGGAACTGGACCTGGACGCCGAGGCCGACCGGGTCCTCGAGCTGACGTGGAAGTCCTTCGTGCGTTCCGGTGCCCGGCTCGGCCCCGACGAACAGGCCCGATTAGCGGAAATCAACGAGCGGTTGGCGAGCCTCAGCACGACCTTCGCCCAGAATGTGCTGGCAGACGAACGCGACTATGCCCTGGTTCTGGAGGCGCCCGCGGATCTGAAGGGGCTGCCGGACTTCCTGATTTCCAGCATGGCCGCGGCCGCGGAAGAGCGGGATCACGCCGGAAAGCATGCGGTGACCCTGTCGCGTTCCATTATCGAGCCGTTCCTGACCTTCTCGACACGGCGCGATTTGCGCGAACAGGTATTTGCCGCCTGGGTGACCCGCGGCGAGGGCGCAGGCGAACGCGACAACCGGCCGATTGTCGCGGAGATGGTGAAATTGCGCGCCGAGAAGGCCGCCCTGCTGGGCTACGACAGCTACGCCCATCTCAAGCTCGACAACACGATGGCGAAGACGCCGGAGAAGGTCGGTGCGCTGCTCGAGACGATGTGGGACAAGGCCCGCGCCCGTGCGCAAGAGGAGGCGACGGACCTGTCGCGATTGATTGCCGAGGAAGGCCGCAATCACGCGGTGGCACCCTGGGACTGGCGTCACTATGCGGAGAAGGTTCGGGCTGAGCGCTATGAGCTGAACGAAGCGGAGATCAAACCCTATCTGCAACTCGAGAAGATGATCGAGGCGGCCTTCGATACCGCCGGACGGCTGTTCCGCATTTCGTTCCGCCGCCACGACGATGTGGCGGCGTATGATCCCGACGTCCGCGTGTTCGAGGTGCTCGACGCCGAGGGCGCACGCATTGCGGTCTTCCTGGCGGACTATTTCGCGCGACCGTCCAAACGGTCCGGCGCCTGGATGACTTCCTTCCAGGACCAGCACAAGCTGGAGATGGCTGACGGCGGCGATGGTCAGATACCCATCGTCCTGAATGTCATGAACTTTGCCAAGGCCGCCGCGGGTGAACCCGTCCTGATCACGATGGATGATGCCCGGACCCTGTTCCATGAGTTCGGCCATGCGCTTCATGGCATGCTTTCCGACGTGACCTATCCCTCCATATCCGGCACGTCCGTCAGCCGTGACTTTGTCGAGCTTCCCTCGCAGCTGTTCGAGCATTGGCTGATGGTGCCCGACGTGATGCAGAGGTTTGCCGTCCATTACGAAACCGGGGAACCGATTCCCGAAGCTCTGCTTGCCAAGCTAGGCGCCGCCCAGAAGTTCAACAAGGGATTCGCCAACGTGGAGTTCACCTCCTCCGCGATGGTCGATATGGCGTTCCACGCGCTCGATCCCGCGCGGGCCGCGGACATCGATCCGGCAGCGTTCGAGGCCGAGATCCGGGCCGCGATCGATATGCCCGATGAAATCGTCATGCGTCACGCGACGATGCATTTCGCCCATGTGTTCGCCGGCGACGGCTATTCAGCCGGATACTATTCCTACATGTGGTCGGGCGTGCTGGATGCGGACGCCTTCGGCGCGTTCACCGAGGCCGGCGACCCGTTTGATGGGGACACCGCGGCCCGGCTCCACCGCTATATCTATTCCTCGGGCGGCTCCATGGATCCCGAGGCGGCCTATGTCGCGTTTCGGGGCAAGCTGCCATCTCCCGATGCGTTGCTCGAGAAGGAAGGCCTGGCGTAGGGCTTTTCATCCGCCGACCGATCCACGCTGAATCATTTGTGACATCGCACCTGAAGGCCTAACGTCTGTACCCGAGGGAGGTGCGGCGTCTAGGCGCTGTGCTGCCGGTTGGGGAACAACAACAGCGCGCGGGTCACTATGTACAACCTTCAATTGAGTGAGGAGCAAGTCGCGATTCGCGGGATGGTTCGCGATTTTGTGGCCTCGGAAATCACGCCCGTGGCACTGCAACCGGAGCGGCTTGAACCCTTTGATCCGCCGCTACTTGTTGATCTGATTGAGGCGGCGAGTGCCCTGGGTTTGCGGACACTGGCGCTGGATGAGGCTGACGGCGGGGCAAGCGCCGACACACTGACCCGCTGCCTGGTGTCCGAGGAACTCGCGGCCGGCGATGCCGATGTGGCCTCGATATTGGCGGAAACCGCGCGGCTCGGTGCCGCACTGTTCGGCGGGTTGATGGATAAGGGTCAGCGCGCAAGGTTCCTGCCGGACTTCGTTGAGGACGCCTCCTATCATTTAGCGCTGGTATCTCTGGGGGCCGAAGCCGATACCGGTCTGGGCCCGGATTATCACCGGATCCGTGATCCAGAATCTTCGGCTACGACAGCGACGGTCGATGGCGGTGAGTTGGTGCTCCGTGGCCGCAAGCCGCGGATCGCAAATGCACCCCTGGCGCGGCTTTTTGTGGTCACGGCATCGTCGGAAACCGGACCGGTTACACTTCTGGTACCGGCCGAAACGTCTGGTCTGAGCGTCGCGGAAACACCCCGGGACGGAGGGTGGTATCACGGTACTATGGGCGATGTGGAACTGGATGATTGCCGGGTACCTGTTGAGAATATTCTGGCTGGCAGCAACCGGGAAACGCCGGATAAAATTGGCGTTGGATTGAACGGAACTCCCGAGGGACAGGCCATCAATCTCGGGATTGCGCGCGCGGCGTTCGAGACGGCGCTCGACTACGCGAAACTGCGCGTACAAGGCGGCCGCCCGATCATCGAACACCAGGCCATCGGCGCCAAACTTGCAGATATCGCGGCGAGTTTGGAAATGGTACGCGGTGCTGTCTGGCGTAGCGCCTGGGACTGTGACAATCCGCAGGCGCGGGCGGACGGCAGTCTGTCCGACATGCCTCATGCCTTGATTTCACAGGTTGCCGCGGCGGATATGTTGCACCGGGCCGCCCGGGACGCCGCGGAGTGTTTCGGCGCCATGGGGGTGATGCGCGATATGCCGATGCAGAAATACATCCACGACACTCGGATGTACCGGCACGCCGGCTGCGGCGTCGACGATGCGCGCCTGCGCATCGCCGAGGCGCTGGCAGGATTTGAGCAGGGATAGGGGGGACGGTTCATGGATTTTGCTTTGAACAAGGAACAAACCGCCTGGCAGATGAAAGCGCGTAAATTTGCTGAGGAGGAGATAGCCCCGGTCTCGCTGATTCGCGACGCCATCGCGGATCCTGCGGAAACCATCGACTGGGACCTGGTTCGCAAAGGCTCGAAACTAGGATTCCGGACCGCCGTCGTTCCCAAGGAACAGGGCGGTCATGGTATTGACTATGTCACCCAGGCTGTGGTCATGACCGAGCTGGCGCGCGCCGACAGTGCAATCTCAAAAACATTCAGCCAGTGCTGGAAGTGGAGTCACCTGATTTCGCTCGCTTGCACGGACGATCAGAAGACGCGATTCCTAAAACCGTTCCTCGAAGACGACTCGTTTGTTTTGGGCTTCGGTCAGACTGAGGCCAATAGCGGGTCTGATAATCGTATGCCGCCGCCCGACGCACCCGATGCCGGATTACGGCTTCGGGCCGAACGTGATGGTGACGTCTGGGTTCTGAACGGCGAGAAGCAGTTCATCGCTCACGGTAACATTGCGAAGCTGTTTTTTCTGTATGTGCGCACGGACTTTTCCGTGCCCTTTACGGACGGGACAACGACCCTGCTCGTGCCGGCGGATACGCCCGGGTTCCGGGTCGGCAAAGTCTACAACAAGAGCGGCTGGCGGTTTTATCAGAACGGGGAAATGATATTTGAAGATGCGCGCGTTCCGATCGCCAACCAGATTGGCGAGACCAACGGAGCCTTGCGAAAGGGCGAGGGCGATCAGTCAGGTGATATGTTCGGTGACCTTGAACTCGCTGCCAATGCTCTGGGTATCTGTGATGCGGCCTGCGAGCAAGCTCACGCGGCTATCAATACGCGGCAGGCGCGCGGCCAGCCACTGGCCAACCAGCAGCTTGTCCAACTCAAGATAGGCAAGATGAACATGCTGACCGAGGCGTTGCGGTCCTATGTCATGCGGGTGGCCTGGGAGCATGATCAGAAGGTCCACTCCACGAACCCGGGTCTCGCTATGAATCTGGCAACTGACACGGTGCAGGAAATCGCGGATCTCAATATGAGTATCCATGACGACGCTGGCCAGCCGATGGCGCAGGCGGCCGATAAGCTGGCACGTGACGCGTTTATCTGGAGTCACCTTGCAGGGGACACAGTACAGCGGCTGAAGGTTGCGGGTCGCGTGATACGTGCCGTCTAGACGCGGGTCAGAGGAACAGGGGGGGTAGATCGGTTGGCGAAGTATTCCATTTGTGTGTTGCCGGGAGACGGGATCGGTCCGGAAGTGGTCGGCTGTGCTCGTGGAGTGCTGGATGCGGTGTCCGCCGCTGGCGGACCTCAGTTCGCTTACGATGAACAGTCAGCCGGTCACGGTACGTTTCTGGAGCAGGGGCACGCCATGCCGGACGCGTCGATGGCAGCGGCAAAGGCGGCCGATGCAGTGTTCCTGGGCGCCATGGATGTGGCGCAGATCCCGCCGGGCGGAGGAGATCCGCTTGGCGATATGCGGATCGAACTAGAAGTGGCCGCTAGCGTGCGCCCGTCGCGCACAATCCCCGGCATTCCATCCCCGGCAGACGATATTGACTGCGTCGTGGTGCGCGAGGTCACCGAGGGTCTCTATTCGCGTGACGAATACCAGCCCGACGACGACACGGCCTATGCGATACGTGTTGTTACCCGCGAAGCCTCACGGCGTACTGCACGAATGGCCTTCGAGCAGGCCACGGCGCGTCGACGTGCGCGCGGTGCGAGGTCAGACAAGTCGGCCCGCGTGACGGCGGTGCACAAGGTCGGTGTTCTGAAACTGACCGATGGGCTTTTTCTCGAGACCTGCGCCGAGATCGCGAAGGAATATCCGGACATCATTTATGAAACCCGGAACATCGACGCCTGTGCCATGGAGATGGTGCGCGAACCAGGGCACTTCGACGTGATCCTGGCGACTAATGCGTTCGGTGACATCCTGTCGGATATTGCAGCCGGCCTTGCGGCGGGTCTCGGCCTGGCCGCGTCTGCGTGCATCGGTGACCGGTGGGCCTATTTCGAGCCCGTCCACGGCACCGCCCCCGATATTGCCGGCAAGGGTATCGCCAACCCCTGCGCGACGATCCTCAGCGCGGCCATGATGCTGCGATATCTGGGCGAAGACGCAGGCGCCGCCGCGGTTGAGGCTGCGGTGCTGGAGGTTCTGGCCGATGGCCAGATCCGCACCGGCGATCTGGGCGGGACGGCTGGCAGCGCCAAGATGACCGAGGCCATCGTCGGTGCCTTGAATCTCTAGGACAGTCAACGCAATCGGAAAAAGTAGGGATTTGGCGCGCATTCTTTTGCTTTTGTCCAGGGATTCAGACAGGCGCCCGATAGAATATCCTTTGGGTGACGCAGTTTTTTGAAGGGGACCGTCATGCAGAACGAGATTACGGGCGCGACCGCGTTTCTGGCACTGCTCCAGGACGAAGGGGTCACGCACCTGTTCGGCAATCCCGGGACGACCGAGTTGCCGATCATGAATGCCATGCCCGACCACGCGGACCACATGACATATGTCCTGGGTCTGCAGGAATCGCTCGTCGTCGCGATGGCCGACGGTTTTACCCGCGCGACAGGCCGTCTTGCCGCCTGCAACGTTCATGTAGCGCCGGGTCTCGGCAACGCCATGGGCGCGATTTACAACGCGCGTTTCACCGGCACACCCATGATCGTGACGGCGGGACAGCAGGAGACTGGCCACGGCCTTACCGAGCCGCTGCTCTACGACCCCCTGGTTCCCATTGCGAGCCCTCTGGTCAAATGGGCGACCGAGGTGACTCGGCTGGAGGATTTGCCCCGTGTGGTTCGCCGAGCGGCCAAGGTGGCGATGACGGCACCGACGGGGCCGGTCTTCATTTCACTGCCCGGTGACGTGTTGAACGACCGCAAGGGTATCGATCTGGGGACCCGCACCAGGGTCGACACGGCCATGCGGCCTTCCGATGCGCAACTAGCCGCCATCGCCGACCGGTTGCTTGCCTCCGACCGGCCGGCAATTCTCGCCGGCAACGAGGTTGTGACCTCTGACGCATTCGCCGAGGTCGCGCGCTTCGCCGATGCCCTCGGCGCCCCGGCGTTCCAGCAAACCACGGCCTATGGGTCATTCTTTCCGTCCGAACACCCGGCTTTCATGGGCGCCTTATCGCGTAACCAGAAAGAAGTGCGTGCGATCCTGGATGACTACGATCTGCTCGTTGTCGTGGGGGCCGATGTGCTGCGGATGTCGGTGATGAGCGAGACCGAACCGTTGCCGCCCGATCTGCCGATTGTCCAGTTCGGCCTCGTGGATTGGGAGATGGGCAAGAACTATCCCGCCGATATGGCCGTGCGTGGCGATGTGCGCGAGACCTTGTCCGTGTTGTGCCCGGTCATCGAGGAACGTGGCGGTGCGGGCCATGCCGAGACCGCGCGGTCACGTATCGCGGCCGTCGCGGATAGCAACTGGACGGCGAAGCGTGCCAGGCGTGTGGGCGAACTGGCAGATGACGCCGACGCGACGCCGATCCTCTCGGATTGGCTGATGATGACCATTGCCGATGCGCTTCCGCCGGGAGCCATCACGGTGAACGAGGGGCTTACGACCGCTTGGAACATGCTTCAGTTCCTGCCGTTCCGCGACCGGTACGATTTTCAATCGTTTGCCAGTGGCGGGATCGGATGGGCGTTGCCGGCTGCCGTCGGGGTGCAGCTCGGCCAGCCGGATCGGCCGGTCGTGGCGCTCGTGGGTGACGGTTCGGCCATGTACTCGATCCAGGCCTTGTGGACGGCAGCGCATCTGAGAGTTCCGGTGACCTATGTGATTCTCAACAATCAGGGCTACCGGATCCTGAAGCAGAGGTTGAAGGCCTTCCACGGTAACGAGACCTACATCGCCATGGACATGGAAGATCCGCCCATCGATTTTGTCGAGATGGCACAGGCGATGGGGGTGCGCGCGGAGCGCGTGACCGATCCGGCGGCAGTGCGCCCGGCGCTTGAGGCAGCTGTGGCCAATGGCGGGCCGAACCTGCTTGATATCGTGGTGGAGCGCGGCGTTTGATGATAACGCCGTCGCGGTTGGCAAACTGGGACGTTTGATCGTGACCGAGCGCCCATCCATGCTGGCGCCGTTTTCGGTGCGCGGCTTTCGGTTCCAGTGGCCGGGCGATCTCGCGACCTCCTGGTCGTTCGAGATGGAGACCATCATCCTTGGCTGGTTTGTGCTGGTCGTGACGGACTCCATCCTGCTTCTGACCCTGTTTGGCGCCCTCCAGTACCTCGGGACTCTTGTCGCGCCCATGTTCGGGGTGGCTGGTGACCGGCATGGCGCACGCACGGTGTTGTGCGCGATGCGGGCGTTCTACGCGCTGCAGGCGGCGGCGCTTACCGCATTTGCCTATTTCGATGCATTGGGCCCGGTTCAGGTCTTCGTGATC
This sequence comes from Alphaproteobacteria bacterium, assembly GCA_002727315.1. GTDB lineage: Bacteria > Pseudomonadota > Alphaproteobacteria > UBA6615 > UBA6615 > UBA8079. The sequence continues at coordinate 289,441 of PBWR01000006.1, read as the reverse complement.
GGCTCACTGATGGGGGTCGTGCGGCCGTCGGATATTGCGATCCGCTATGCGTTGGTGGGTGAGACCATTCCAGCGGGGCAGATGGTGGGTGCGATGGGTATCTCTCGCACGACCAGTGATTCCGCGCGGGTTGCTGGCGCCCTGGCGGGCGCGGGGCTCGTTGCGACCTTGGGCATGGCCTATGCCTATATGGCGGTTACGGCACTATATGTCGTTTCCTTCCTGCTGACCCTCGGCACAGCCCGCCGGCCCGCCGACATCGATCTGTTGGCACGTGCGACCGCGCTCCGGGATATGATCGACGGGCTTGTCTATGTCCGGCGAACGCCGCACCTGTACGCAGCGATGATGCTCGCCCTCTTGGTGAATATTTTTGCCTTCCCGCTCATGGCTGGTGTGCTGCCCTATGTCGCGCGCGAAGTCTACGGCACCGACCAGACGGGCCTGGGTTATCTGGCCGCAAGCTTTGCGTTTGGCGCACTTGTTGGCTCGCTTCTGCTCGCGGCCAGGCGGCGTGGTATTCATGCCGGTCGGATGATGATCGGATTTGCCGTTTTCTGGTTCGCGATGGTGCTCGTCTTCGCCTGGATGGACGCATTTCTGGTGGGGATGTTTGTCCTAATGCTTGCTGGCCTGTGTCAGACGCTCTCGCTCGTGCCCTTATCGGTGATGCTGGTCCAGACCTCAGACCCGCGCATGCGCGCACGTGTGCTCGGTGTCCGCATGCTCGCGATCTACGGTATGCCGATGGGCCTGCTCGCATCGGGTCCCCTGATCGATGGGTTTGGCTATGCGGCCACGGCGACGGGCTACGGCCTGATCGGATTGGTCGCCACGGTGTTGATCGCCTGCCGATGGTACGCCCATGTCTGGCGCCCCGAAGCCGCTGCTAATGCCGGCTGAGTTGGAAAATGGGGGCACATTTTTAGCCTTTTGGAATCGGCCAGAGTTAATTAAAGGGTCCTTAAATTTAGCCAAAATCTATTGCGTTATGCACTTTGCCAATAAGACCTTACGACAAGTGGCCGCGTTACCCTTCTTGCCGATGTTGCAGGGCTTCGATGTGCTGCTGATCACTTCGCGCAAGGGCAACCGCTGGCTTCTGCCGAAGGGCTGGACGCGGGCACGACAGGCGCAGGCGGATACCGCGGCGCAAGAGGCGTTTGAGGAATCCGGTGTGGTCGGTGAGGTGCACGGGGTACCGGTCGGTGAGTTCGTCTATCGGAAGTCAATGCGGCAGGGCTACAGGGTCGATTGTCACGTGTTTGTCTACCCGCTTCTGGTGACCGAGCATCATAATGAATGGCCGGAACGCGAGTGGCGTGAACGGCGCTGGGTAGACCTTGCTAAGGCCGGCGAACTGGTCGGTGACCCGGGTCTCGCGAACTTGCTGGTGGATCTGGCCGAGAATGACAGCGCGGGCTTACGCACATTGGTTAAGGATATGGGACCAGGTGTGTCATCTGTACACCAGGTGGCTAGAGGAATGTAATGAGTGAACAAAATCAGAATACGAACCTCGTCAAGCGATCGCTCGACAAGGATTTGGAGAAGCTCGTCCATGTTGAGGCCGCGACGCGGTCGGTGTCCGGGGCGATCAGGTCACACGGTATTGCCGTCATCTTCCTTGGCTTGTCTGCCCTGATTGCGAGTGTCTTCGCCGGTGTCACGACGGACACCGCGATGGTCATCGTTGCGGCCATACTAGGCGGTTACATGGCGCTGAACATCGGCGCCAACGATGTGGCCAACAATGTTGGGCCGGCCGTCGGGTCGCGGGCGCTGACATTGGTGGGTGCGCTGGTCATTGCGGCGGTTTTCGAAAGCGCCGGCGCGCTGATTGCAGGCGGAGACGTTGTCAATACCATCTCTAAGGGCATCATCGATCCCTCGCTGGTCGACGATGCGAGCGTGTTCGTGCTGGCGATGATGGCAGCGCTGATTTCCGCGGCATTGTGGGTCAATCTCGCGACTTTCACCGGCGCGCCGGTGTCGACGACCCACTCGATTGTCGGCGGTGTGATGGGCGCAGGCATTGCCGCCGTCGGATTCCAGCTCGTGAACTGGGGAACCATGGGCGCGATCGCGGCCAGCTGGGTGATTTCACCGCTGCTGGGCGGATTGATTGCCGCGATGTTCCTGGCCTTCATCAAGATCAACATCATCTATCAGCCAGACAAGATCGCTGCGGCGCGGCGCTGGGTCCCGATGCTGGTCGCGATCATGGCGGGTGCCTTCGCTTGCTACCTCTCGATCAAGGGTTTGAAGCGGGTCTGGAAGCCCGATGCCACCACGGTCGCGCTGATCGGCGTGATTGTGTTTGTCGCGATCTGGGCGGTCATGCATCCGCTCATCCGGCGCCAGTCGGAAGGCATGGAGAACCGCAACCAGTCGCTTCGTAAGCTGTTTCGCATTCCCTTGATCTGTTCGGCGGCCCTGTTGTCGTTTGCGCACGGTGCGAATGATGTCGCGAATGCCATCGGACCGCTGGCGGCGATCATCAACAGCGCTCAGTTCGGAGAAATTGCGGGCAAGGTGGCCGTGCCGACCTGGATCATGCTGATCGGCGCCTTCGGAATCAGCCTGGGTTTGTTCCTGTATGGACCCAAACTGATTCGGATGGTCGGCGACCAGATCACCAAGATGAACCCGATGCGAGCTTATTGCGTGGCATTGTCGGCCGCGATCACTGTGATCATCGCATCCTGGCTCGGATTGCCGGTCAGCTCGACCCATATCGCCGTGGGGGCCGTCTTCGGCGTGGGCTTCTTCCGCGAGTTCTACACCAAGCGCAGCAAACGCCGGCGGGACATGGTATCACGCCGCAACGGCGGTGAAGTCACCCAGAATGCGCCGTCCGCGCCGGAAACGCTGCGGCACCGGAAGCTTGTGCGCCGCTCGCATTTCCTAACCATCGTCGCGGCTTGGATTATCACTGTGCCGGCGACAGCCCTGCTATCGGCAACCGTGTTCTTTGCGCTCAGCCTCGTCTTCTGAACCTGACTACTCGGCCGCCTCCTTGCGGTTGCGCGCGTCGAGAATGACCGGCGGTGACATCGGCAAGCTGTTGAACCGGATGCCCAGCGCGTCGTAGATCGCGTTGCGCACAGCCGCCAGGCCGGGCACCAGAGGCACCTCGCCTACCCCGCGCACACCCTGCGGGTGCTTCGGGTTCGGGATCTCGATGATGTAGGTATCGATCATCGGCATGTCAGACGCGACGGGCATGCGGTAATCGAGGAACCCGGGATTATCCACCCGGCCGTCCTTGTCATACACATACTCCTCGTTTAGTGCCCAGCCGATCGCCTGGACGGCGCCGCCCTGCATCTGTCCCTCGACATATGCGGGGTGAACCGCCCGGCCCACATCCTGGAGCACGGTGTAGCGCAGCACTCGAACGATCCCGAGTTCCTGGTCGACCTCGACATCGCAGATATGGGTGCCGAAGCCTCCTTCCGCGCCCGCCGTGTTGAGCTGAGATCCCGCGCCGATAGGGCCACCGGTTTCATTGGCGCGTGCGGCCAGTTCCTCCAGGGTCAGCGGCGGGAACTGGCCGGCGTTAGCGCCCGCCGGGCGCGCTTCACCGTTCTCCCAGGTGACCGCTTCGGGGTCGATGTCCCAGATTTTCGCGGCCAGTTCACACAGGGTTCCGATGACGTTGTTGGTCGATTCTGTTACCACCATGGAAGAGGCGAACAGGACACGGCTACCGCCGGTCAGGTTCGAGAATCCGACCGTTGCGGTATCGCCGATCAGGACGGACACCCGGCGATAGTCGATCCCGAGCAGTTCGGCACAGATGTTGGCGATGCCGGCGCGCGAGCCGCCGATATCCGGGTGGCCGGTGGTCACGACCACATTGCCGTCCTCGGTAATGTTGACCTGTGCCGAGGATTCGCCGCCGGCGTTGAACCAGAACCCGCTGGCCACCCCGCGGCCCTGGTTCGGGCCCAACGGTGCCTTGTAGTGATCGTGGACCTTCGCTGCCTCCAGGGATTCGGCGTAGCCCATGACCGGATAAGTGGGCCCGTGGACGGCCTTTGTGCCTTCCTTGGCCGCGTTCTTGAGCCGCAAGTCGAGGGGGTCCATGCCCAATTCCTCGGCCAGCTCGTCGAGCACACATTCAACGCCGAATGCGCCAATGGGGGCACCCGGTGCCCGGTAGACCGCAACCTTGGACCGGTTGCAGACCACGTCGTAGCCGAATGTGTGGCCATTGGGGATGTCGTACGGCGCCAGTGCACAACCTGCGGCGCCGCGGATCGGCGAGCCGGGAAGGCCGCCGGCCTGCAGCCAGTAGAAGCCTTCAGCCGCGGTGATGGTGCCGTCCTTCTTGGCGCCGATCTTGACCGTGCTCTTCGAGCCTGAGGTCGGACCTGACGCCCGCATGACCTCTTCGCGGGTCATCACCATTTTCACGGGCAGGCCGGACTTCTTCGCCAGGATAGTGGCCAGGGTCTCCAGATAGACGATGGTCTTGCCGCCGAAACCGCCGCCGATTTCCGCTGGGATAGCGCGAATGCTTGATTGAGGAATGCCCGTCAGCAAGGCAGTCATTGCGCGAACCATGAACTGGCCCTGGCTCGACGACCAGATGGTAGTCTTGTCGTCGGGCGCGACGCTAACCAGGCAGGCATGGGGCTCGATATAGCCCTGGTGAACGGGCCGGGTCGTGAAATCGCGTTCTATGATCACATCGGCTTCGGCAAACCCTGCCTCGACATCACCCTTCGTGTGCTCGAGCGTTCCCGCGATGTTCGACGGTTTGCCATCGAACTCGATAAAATCGTGCAGGATCGGCGCGTCGTCCGCCAACGCATCGTCGATCTCGATCGCATGGGGCAACACCTCATAGTCGACCTCGATCAGCTTGCACGCCTCGGCCGCGATGGCCTCGCTCATCGCCGCTACGGCGGCAATTGGATGACCATGGAAGAGCGCTTTTTCGCGTGCCATGACGTTGCGGGTCATCCAGCGCATGTCCTGGATGCCCAGCGGGACGGGCGTGTCGACCGGGAAGTCGATAATGTCGGTCGCCGTCACCACGGCTTTCACGCCGGGAAGTGCCTCAGCCTTGGACGTGTCGATCCCCTTGATCACGGCATGGGCGTGCGGGCTGCGCAGCACCTTGCCCCAGATCATACCCGGCATGTTGGCGTCGGCGGCGAAGGCCGCGCGACCGGTCACCTTGTCGGCGCCGTCGGGACGGATCGTGTTCTTGCCGATCCACTTGTTCTCGGACTCACTCATTGGGCTGCCTCCCGCATCTCTGCCGCGGTATCGAGGACCGCGCGGATAATTTTGTCATAGCCGGTGCACCGGCACAGGTTGCCGGCGAGCCAGAATCGCACTTCGGTTTCCGTGGGGTTGGGGTTCTGGTCCAGAAGCGCCTTGGCGGCGACCAGCATGCCCGGCGTGCAAATGCCGCACTGCAGAGCAGCTTCCTCGAGGAACTTCTCCTGCAGCGGGTGCAGGTTCTCGCCCTCGGCCATGCCCTCGATGGTGTTGATTTCCTTGCCCTCGGCCTCGGCGGCAAGCATCAGGCAGGAGCAGACCAGCCGGTCGTCCAGCGTGATCGAACAGGCCCCGCAGTCGCCCGAGCCGCAACCTTCCTTTGAGCCGGTCAGGCCGAGTTCATTGCGTAGTGCGTCAAGCATGGTTTCGCTCGGGTCGCACAGGAACTCTATGGGTTCGCCATTGATCTTGGTGGTGACGTGTATCTTTGCCATGGATCTAGGCTCCCTGAGCGCGTTCGGCTGCGATTTCGGTCGTGCGCTTCAGCAGCACCCCGGCAACCTTGGTTCTGTAGGCGACGGTGCCGCGTTTATCGTCGATCGGATTGCAGGCCGCGCTGCAGGCACCGGCCGCGGCATCCAGTGCGGCATCGTCCAGTTTGCTGCCGATCAGGGCCTTGGCGGCATCCTCGACCAGCAGCACGGTCGGAGCGACGGCGCCGACCCCGACCCGGGCGGCGGTACAGACGCCGTCTTCGATGGTCAAACTCACGCCGACACCAACGACGGCGATGTCCATCTCGGTGCGCGGGATCATGCGCAGATAGGCATCCGATGAACCTGCCGGTCTTGGCGGGAAGGTCAGGCTGACGAGAATTTCACCGGGCGCCAGGCAGGTGCTGCCCGGACCGGTCGGGATGTCTTCGACGGGAAGTTCGCGTTGGCCGTCCGGTCCCTGAATCGTTGCGACGGCGCCCGCTGCCACCATGGCCGGCACACTGTCGGCGGCCGGAGAGCCGTTGCACAGGTTTCCACCGAGCGACGCGCGCCCCTGAATCTGGGTGGAACCGATAAGGTTGAAGCCTTCCAGCACCCCCGGCCAGACCTCGCCAAAGCGCGGATGTTCTTCCAGCGCGGCGCCAGACACGGCTGCACCGACGACAAACCCGCTATCGGCTGTTTCCTCGATCGTGGTGAGTTCGGCGACCTGCTTCACGTCGACGATCACGCCCGGGCTGACCACGCCCGCTTCCATCTGCACCAGCAAGTCGGTGCCACCGGCCAGTATGCGGGCGTCGTCGCCACCAGCGGCGAATGCGCCGACCGCTTCATCGAGCGTTTGCGGCGCTACATATTGAGTATCTGTCATAGCTGATCCCGTGTTCCTTTCCCCCGTCCGCGCGTGCGTTCTGAATGTAGCCACCTCGCAGACAACGCGAGGCTACACGGGCGAAAGCGATAGGAACAGCCCCATTGGGGCTGTTCCGGGTGATTCTTGGCGGATTGCCGGGCCGGATCGATGCAACCCCGTTTCCGGGGGCGGAATCCGGCCGGGCGGAGGCCTGCCTGGCCCGCGCGACTAGTCGTCGAAGTTGTTCTTCTTGCCCTTGCGCACATAGGCGATCACATCGCTGATGTGACGCTGATCGTGATGCGCGCTTTCGGCAGCAACCTGCGAGAACATCTGCATCGCCAGGCCGGCATCGAAGTCGTCGGTCATCCGGCGCTTCCACGGCCGGCGAATGACCTGGGTCGACATGCGCCGCGTCGTGCGCGGCTGGGACATGATCTGGTCGGCGAGCTCATGGGCCCGGTCGATCAGCTTGTCCTTCGGCACGACCTCGTTGACCATGCCCCATTCCAACGCCTGTTCGGCGTTGATCGCCTGGCCGGTCAACAGGGCATAGGCCGCCCGCTTGGTGCCGAGGAGTTCCTGGAAGCAGACATTGATGCCGTCGCCGGGGACCGAGCCGATATCGTAGTGCAGGTCATAGATGATGGCGTCTTCGCTGCAGATCGTCAGATCGCACATGAGGCACAGCTCGGTGTGGAAGCCGGGGCCGTTCAGTGCGCCGATCGTGGGAATCTCCAGATCGTTCAGTAGGGAATAGAGGTTTACCCGGCCGTCCTTGAACGCGTACTCGTAGGCCCAGTACATCAGGTTGTCCTGCTCGATCTTGAAGCCTTCCGGGTCGGGCTCCATCATGAAATCGTCGCCGGTGCCGGTGAAGATCATGACTTCGTTCTCGGGGTCGTTCCCGACGGCTTTGAACATCTGGGCGACCGAACGGTGGTTCTCGACGCTCAGCTGGATCGGCCCGTCGACCGTGTGTGCCTGGACCAGGATGACCCCGTCATCGCGACGCGACATCTTGTAGTTGTCCTTGAAGGTTTCCTTGTAGTCGTCGAACTGCGGGTCCGGAATGAACTTGACCAGCGACATGGTTTCTTCTCCCTCTAGATTTGATTTTTCGTGAATTCGGTTTGCGTTGGGTGGGGTGCCGCCGTCCTTTCGTCAGAACAGGTCGCGAACGGCGTCGACAATGCGTTCGACCGACGGAATCACAGCCAGTTCCAACCGGTCGTTGAACGGCATGGGGACATCCGGGGCCCCGACGCGGGTGACCGGGGCGTCGAGCCAGTCGAACGCCTTTTCCATCACCATCGCCGAGACCTCGGACCCGAAACCGCCGCGCGTCCACGCCTCGTGCACGACGACCAGGCGATTGGTCTTGCAGACCGATTCCAGGATGGTTTCTTCGTCGAGCGGGCGGAGCGTGCGCGGATCAATCACCTCGACGCTGATACCCTCGTTCTCGAGCTGTTGGGCGGCAGACAGGGCCCGCGCAACCATGGCCTGGGTTGCGATGATCGTCACGTCGCTGCCTTCGCGCTTGATATCCGCCTTGCCGAGCGGGATGGCGTAGGGCTCTTCAGGCACAGGCGCCGCGTCGCCGAAATAGAGCAGTTTGTGTTCCAGGAACACGACCGGATTGTCGTCGCGAATTGCCGCCGTCAGCAGCCCCTTGGCGTCGTAGGGTGAGGATGGCGCGACGACGACCAGACCAGGCACATGGGCGAACCAGGCCTCCAGGCTCTGGCTGTGCTGTGCGGCCAGCCGGATGCCACCGCCCTGTGGGCCACGCACGACCAGGGGCACGGTGGGCTCGCCGCCCATCATGTAGCGAAACTTCGCCGCCTGGTTGACCAGCATGTCCATCATCAGAGTGACGAAGTCGAAGATCTGCACCTCGACGATCGGGCGCATCCCCGCGACGGCGGCACCGACGCCAGCGCCGCAGAAGGCGGGCTCTGAGATCGGCGTGTCGCGCACCCGGACCTCGCCGAATTTCTCGTGCAGTCCCTTGGTGGTCCCGAAGATGCCGCCCGTGGCGCCGATATCCTCACCCATGATGAAGACCGACTCGTCGCGCTCCATCTCCTGGTGCATCGCCTCGTTGAGCGCTTGGGTGTAGGTCAGTTCGCGTTCGCCAAGGGACGTGGGTTCGTCATAGGTGGCGTGGGGTGAATAGACCGAGTTGTGCATGGTCTCTTCGTCGGGCTCGGGGCTTGCATCGCCAAACGCGATCGCGTCCTCGCATTCCTCGACAGCCTTCTTGCGGATCGCGGTGAGGCCTCTCTTGGTTGTGACTTTCTGCGCCAGCAGGTCCTCCTCGAGGCGAAGGAGGGGGTCGCGCGCGATCCAGTGATCCTTGTCGTCGTCCGAGCGCGGATCGGCGATTCCGCCGCGTACCGAATGCTGGCCCCAGCGCCAGGTCAGCGCCTCGATCAAAGACGGGCCTTCGCCGGCGCGGGCCCGATCGACGGCGTCGCGCATGACATGAAACAGCTCGGCCGCGTCGTTGCCGTCCACCGTGGTACCGGGAACGTTGTAAGCCACGGCCCGATCGGAAATGCGTGGCACCGACGTCGTGCTCGTCATGGCTGTGCTCAACGCATACTGGTTGTTCTCGCAGATGAAGATCAGCGGCAGCTTCCACACGGCGGCCAGGTTCATCGCTTCGTGGAACAGGCCCTGGTTGGCGCCGCCATCACCGAAAAAGGAGACCGCGACTTGATCTGTGGTCCGCATTTTTGCTGTCAGGGCTGCTCCCAGGCCAAGCGGCATCGCCGCACCCACGATGCCGTTGGCACCCAAAATCTTGAGATCAAGATTGGCGATGTGCATGGACCCGCCGAGGCCCTGGCAGTAACCGTCCTCGCGTCCCATCAACTCGGCCATCATGCGGTCGATGCTGGCGCCCTTGGCAATACAGTGCCCGTGTCCGCGGTGATGGGTGGCGATGAAATCGTCGTCGCGCAGATTGGCGCAGGTGGCAACGGCGATCGCTTCCTGGCCGACCGACGAGTGCGCCGTCCCCTTGATGATGTTCTCTTCGAAGGCCTGCTGACACGCTCTTCGAAGGTGCGGATACGCACGGCGGTGCGATAGAAATCCTCGAGGAGATCGGGTTCGAGCTGCAGATTGTGGCCGCGTGATGCTGTCCGTTGAGGTGCTGCCTTCTTGCTGCTTTTCCTTTGTGCCAACACCCTCTCCCATCAACATTCCTGTTCGGACCGCTGACAAGTTTAGACACTGCGGTAATAAAGCGCCAATGGAGGAGAAAGAGCGGGGCTTATAACCAATTGTTTTAATATATGTTTCAGCCCGTTGAAATTGCGCGTGGACAGATTTGCCCCGAATTCGCGGCCGATTCAGATGCTGCCGGCGCCGCGCCGGCTATCTTGGTCCGTGTGACCCGTCAGTTCAGGGCGGCCGTCGCTTCGATCTCGAGCAGATAGTCCGGTGAGGCAAACCCGTCGACGATGATGCCGGTGCTCGCCGGTGCCATGGTGTCGTTCGCCATCCTGGGGAACCCTGTCTGGTTGTCTGGCTCGCGGCCTACTTGCCGCGGAGGGCCAGAATCTCACACGCCTGATCGACGCTCGCTACATCCTCGCCGAGAGACTGGATGATGCCGACGGCATGCTCGACCAGCTCGGCATTGCCCGACGCGAGCTTGCCCCGGGAAATATAGAGATTGTCCTCCAGGCCGACGCGGCAATGCCCGCCCAGCAGGGTCGCGGTGCCGACCATCGGCATTTCGTGGCGCGAGATGCCGAACGATGCCCATACGGCGTTGTCCGGTGCCAGGTCACGCATCAGCGCCATGGCATCGCTGGATGCCGGCGCGCCCCATGAGATGCCCAGGCAGAACTGGAACAGGGGCCTTGGGTCGGTGATGTCGCCGTCGGCGCACATTTGTGCCGCCAGGCGCACATGGCCCGTGTCGAACACTTCGAGCTCCGGCTTGACGCCCGCGTCCTGGATCATCTTTGCCATCTCGCGCAGGATCGCGGGTGAATTCACCATGTTCCACTCGCCAAAGTTCATCGACGCGACGTCGAGCGAGCAGATGTCGGGTTTCATCTTGACCACATGGGCGACCCGTTCGACGGCCGTCATCATGGCGCTGGTCTTGCCGGCCTGCATCGGGTCGGCGGGGTCGGGCACGAAGCGGCCGCCCGGACCGGTGGTCAGATTGATGATCACCGGGGAGCCCGCATCGCGGATCCGGTTCACCACCTCTTCGTAGTACTCGACCTTGGTGCTGGCCTTGCCTGTGTCCGGATTGCGCACATGGATATGGGCGATGGCAGCGCCGGCCTTGTTGGCGGCGATCGCCTCGTTAGCGATTTCCTCGGGCGTGACGGGCACATTGGGGTTGGTGCCGGTGGAATCAGCCGAGCCGGTGACGGCGCAGGCGAGTATAACGGGGCGGGCCATGTTTTCCCTCGCTGGGTTGGGCGGCGTGGTGACTTGCGTGGCCGGGACCGCGCAGCCCCGGTTTCGCGCGCGGAGTATAGTCACCGCTCTGCGCAACACAACGCGATGGTCACGAGAATTCGCTGTCGCGCGGGCGTTGGAGCACCGGAAATGCAGGAGAATGGCGGAGAGGGAGGGATTCGAACCCTCGGTACGCTTGCGCGCACAACGGTTTTCGAGACCGCCCCGTTCAACCACTCCGGCACCTCTCCGCCGGGTTGTCCGATATCGTTTCCCGATATCCGGGGACGTCGCCCGCATGGCACGGGCGGAGGGGTTCTACCCCACCCGCTCATGGGCCTGCAACCCGCTGTACCAAGGCGATTCTTGCGGCATTGGCGGGTGCCGACAGCGGTTGACACTTTCGGCTGGCGGCGTATAGTCCGCCCGCATTCGACGGGCCGCCGGAAATATTCGCGGTCCGCCTTGTTTTTGCTGGAACATTCGGCATTTGCAGACCGCGCAAGCGCGCGGCGCTGATGTCGCGACACAACGGAACTGGACGATGTACGCAGTCATTCAAACCGGCGGAAAACAGTATCGGGTCGCCAACGGCGACGTGATCACCGTCGAGAAGCTCGAGGGCGAGGCTGGCAGCAAGCTTGCGCTGTCGCCGGTACTGATGCTCAACGACGGCAAGGCGACCCAGGTCGGCACGCCGGTCGTCGAGGGCGCGGCCGTGACCGCCGAGGTCGTCGAGCAGACCCGCGGCAAGAAGATCGTCGTGTTCAAGAAGAAGCGCCGAAAGGGCTACCGCAAGACCCAGGGCCATCGTCAGGATCTGACGGTCCTGCGTGTGCTTGACGTGACCGGTAAGGCCAAGGCCCCCACGAAGAAGGCGGCGGCGAAGAAGCCGGCCGCCAAGGACGAAGACGCACCGGCCGAATCTGCCGCCGAGGACAAGCCCGCTGCGAAGAAGGCCGAGACCGCGAAGAAGCCGGCCGCGAAGAAGCCTGCGGCCAAGAAACCGGCCGCCAAGAAGGCCGCTTCCGGGTCGACGAAAAAGCCCGCTGCGAAGAAACCCGCAGCGAAGAAGAAGGATGCGGACGACAAGCCGGCCGCGGACAAGGAGTAATCGGACATGGCACATAAGAAGGCAGGCGGCAGTTCACGCAACGGCCGCGATTCAGCGGGCCGGCGTCTCGGCGTCAAGAAGTATGGCGGCGAAGCGGTTATTCCCGGCAACATCATCATTCGCCAGCGCGGCACCAAGTTCCATCCGGGCGACAATGTCGGCATCGGCAAGGACCACACGATTTTCGCGATGAGCGAGGGCAAGGTGCAATTCTTCCGTGCGCGCGGCGGCCGGACATATGTTTCGGTGATTCCGCCGGCCTAGAGGGTTTGCCACGAGACTGTTTTATTCGGGGAGATTGGCTAGTCGATCTCCCCGTTTTTTGTTTTGGGACCGAGCCATGAAATTTCTCGATCAGGCAAAGGTGTACCTGCGCTCCGGCGACGGCGGGAACGGCTGTGTCAGTTTCCGGCGGGAAGCCAATGTGCCGCGCGGCGGTCCCGACGGTGGTGACGGCGGGCGCGGCGGCGATGTCATCGTGCAGTGTGTCGAGGGTCTCAACACGCTCATCGACTACCGCTACCGCCAGCATTTCAAGGCCTCGCGCGGGGCCGACGGCATGGGCAAGGACCGCTATGGCGCCGGCGGCAAGGATGTGGTTCTCGACCTGCCCGTGGGGACCCAGATCTTCGCCGAAGACAATGAGACGCTGATTGCCGACCTGACCGAGGTGGGACAGAAGGTCGTGCTGCTCGAAGGCGGGCGCGGCGGGCTGGGGAATATCCATTTCAAGAGCGCCACGAACCAGGCACCGCGCCGCGCCGGCGAGGGCGGCGAGGGCCAGGAAACGTGGGTCTGGCTGCGCCTGAAACTGATCGCGGATGCGGGGCTTGTCGGGCTTCCCAACGCGGGCAAATCGACCCTTCTGTCGGTCGTCAGCGGGGCGCAGCCAAAGATCGCCGACTATCCGTTCACGACCCTTTATCCCGGGCTGGGTGTGGTGCAGGTGGATGACGCCGCCTTCGTGCTCGCGGACATCCCGGGCCTGATCGAGGGGGCCCATGAGGGGCGTGGCCTCGGGGACCGCTTCCTCGGCCATTTGGAACGCTGCCGGGTGCTGCTGCACCTGGTCGATGTCACCCTCGGGCCCGAGGCCGCCGTGGAGGCCTATCAAACCGTGCGTCAGGAGCTTATTGCCTATTGCGGGGGACTGCCCGACAAGCCCGAGATCGCGGCCCTGACCAAGTGCGATGCTGTGCTGGCCGAGGATATCGCCGCCTGCCGCGCGGCGCTGGCCGGGCTCGGCGTTGCCGACATCCATGAAATTTCTGCGGTCGCGGGCGAAGGCGTCACCGAAGTGCTGCGCGAACTCGGCCAGGTGATCGAGGTCGATGTGGCGGCCGAGAAGGCGGCGGAAGATGCCGCGGCGCGGGAGCAGGTCGGATGACCGGCGGCGAACAGAGCCTGTCCGACAGCAAGCGGGTCGTTATCAAGATCGGGTCGGCGCTGCTGGCCCATGACGATGGCCGTCTGCGCGCCGACTGGCTCGACGCGCTGGCCCGGGATGTGGCGGCGCTGCGCGAAACCGGGGCGGAGATAATGATCGTGTCGTCGGGCGCGATCGCTGTCGGGCGCCGTTTGCTCGGGTTGGCGCGGGGGCCACGCAACCGGGTGCTGCGGCTTGAAGAAAGCCAGGCGGCAGCCGCGGCGGGGCAGGTCCGGCTAGCCCATGCCTGGCAAGACACGCTGGCGCGCTACGATGTGCCGGTCGCCCAGATCCTGCTGACCATCGAAGATACCGAAGACCGGCGTCGGCACCTGAACGCGCGCAGCACCATCGCGACTCTGCTGCGCCTAGGTGTGGTTCCGGTCATCAACGAGAACGACACCGTCGCCACGGAGGAAATCCGGTTCGGCGACAATGATCGGCTCGCCGCACGCGTGGCCCAGATGATGGGGGCGGACACCTGCGTCATCCTATCGGACATCGACGGCCTGTACACGGCCGACCCCGGCCGGAATGGCGATGCCGCCCATGTTTCCCATGTCGAGGCAATCACGCCGGAGATCGAGGCGATGGCGGGCGAGACCGCCGGCGAAGACGGCTCCGGCGGCATGATCACAAAGATCGAGGCCGCGCGTGTTGCGCTCCAGGCCGGTTGCCGCCTGGTCATCACCGATGGCCGGGAGTCCCACCCGCTCGATGCGCTGGCCAAGGGCGCGCAGGCCACATGGTTCGTGTCCCAGGGCGAGCCCCAGTCGGCGCGCAAACGCTGGATCGCGGGCTCCCTCAAGCCGGTCGGCACCATCGTCGTCGATGACGGTGCGGCGCGCGCGCTGTCGCGCGGCAACAGTTTGCTGCCCGCCGGTGTGACCGCGGTCGAGGGCAGTTTCGAGCGCGGCGATCCCGTCGTTGTACAGGACGGGACGGGCCGCGAGCTGGCACGCGGCCTGGTGGCCTATGGCAGCGAGGATGCCCGCCGCATCCAGGGGCGCCAGTCCGGCGAGATCGAAAGCTTTCTGGGCTATCGGGGTCGCGAGGAAATGATCCATCGCGACGACCTGGTGGAGAGCTGAGTGGCCCGACATGGACGCCCGGCCCACCGAAAGTGTCGCGACCTATACCGTGGTGCTGGTGGCCGCGCTGCTGGCGGTCGCCCATGCCGCAATCTTCGTGCGCCTGGCGGATGCCGACCCGCTTGTGACCTCGGCCTACCGTTTGCTGATCGCCTCCATGGTCCTGATTCCCGTGGCCGGGTTCACCGCACGCGCGGAGATCGGCCGCCTGAATGGCCGTGAATGGAAACTGATCGGCTGTGCGGCGATCTTCCTGGCGCTGCACTTCGCCACGTGGATCGCGTCCCTGGACTTCACCTCGATTGCCAACTCCGTGGTCCTGGTCACCCTCACGCCCGTCTGGCTGGCGGTCTGGTCGGTGGTGGCGCTGCGCAGTCCGCTTGGATCGCGGACCTGGGCCGCGATCGGACTGGCCATCGGCGGGAGCGCCATCATGGGTGCGGGCAGCGCCAGGCTCGGCCTGGAGACGCTCATGGGGGACGGGCTGGCGCTCGCCGGCGGAATCCTGTTTGTCGGCTTTCTGCTGCTGGCAGAGGCGGCGCGACAGACGGTCGGGCTGATCGTCTTCGTCACCCTGGTCTATAGCGGGGCGGCGATCATGCTGTGGGCAGTCGTTTTCGCGCTGGGCTTGCCGCTTGTCGGCCTGTCGCTGGAGACCTATCTGGCGTTTATCGGTCTTGGTCTGGTGAGCCAGATCATCGGGCACACCGGCTTCAACTGGACGGTGCGGGCGATCCCGCCCATGGTGCTGGCGTTGCTGTTCCTAGCCGAGCCGATCCTGAGCACGGCGCTGGGCTGGCTCTACTTCGGAGAGGGTGTGGCACGGGAGACTTTTATGGGCGGTGCGCTCATCCTGGCGGCGATTTACCTGGGTGTGCGTGCGAGCGGAACACGGATCACGGTGCAAACGGGATGAATTTCGGGGGCAAATTGACTATCTTCGCCCGCCGGACCGCATTTTCGGTCGGAGCAGGATGATGACGGCAGCACACGATCTTTCCGCGGACGGAGATGTCCGCGAGGCGATGCAGGGTATCGGCGCGGCGGCCAAGGCGGCGGCGCACGAACTGGCCTATGCATCGGCTGAGGCAAAGAACACCGCATTGCACGCGGCGGCCGCCGCTGTGCGCGCACGCAAGGACGAGATCCTGGCGGCCAACGCCGCGGACGTGACACGTGCGGAGGCAAACGGGGTCAAGGGGTCCTTCCTCGACCGCCTGATCCTCAACCACGACCGGGTCGAAGCCATGGCGCTTGGCCAGGAAGAGGTGGCGGCGTTACCCGATCCGATCGGAACGGTGCTGGACGAATGGGAACGACCCAACGGCCTGAAGATCGCGCGGGTGCGTGTGCCGCTCGGCGTGATCGGTGTGATCTACGAATCCCGCCCCAACGTGACGGCGGATGCGGGCGGCCTGTGTCTCAAGGCTGGCAACGCGGCGATCCTGCGCGGCGGTTCGGAGAGTTTCGAATCGTCGGGCGTGATCCTGTCCTGCCTGCAGGACGGACTGGATGAAGCCGGGCTGCCCCGGGCGGCGATTCAGGCACCGCCGACCACCGACCGGGCCGCGGTGGGCGCCATGCTGCAGATGTCAGAGTATATCGACGTCATCGTGCCGCGCGGCGGCAAGTCGCTGATCGAGCGCGTGCAGGCCCACAGCCGGATTCCGGTCTTCGCCCACCTTGAAGGTCTCTGCCATACCTATGTTCACGGAGCCGCGGACCCGCAGATGGCCCGCGAGATCGTCCTCAACGCCAAGATGCGCAGGACGGGCATTTGTGGTGCCACCGAGACCGTTCTTATCGATCGCGATGTGGCCGCGGAGATGCTTGGCCCGATCGTGGACGACCTGGCCGACGCGGGTTGCGAGATTCGCGGTGACGATGCCGCGCGAAACATCGACGACCGGATCGTGCCGGCCAGCGATACGGATTGGGATACCGAGTATCTGGACGCGATTGTCGCGGTGCGTGTGGTCGAAGGCGTCGATGCCGCGATCGACCATGTGAACACCCATGGTTCGAACCATACCGACGCGATCGTCACCGCCGACGACGAGGCCGCGGTCCGGTTCCTGAACCGCGTCGACAGCGGCATCGTGCTGCACAACGCCTCGACGCAATTCGCCGATGGCGCCGAATTCGGCATGGGGGCGGAAATCGGCATTTCGACCGGCAAGATGCATGCGCGCGGGCCCGTGGGCGCCGAACAGCTGACCAGCTACAAGTATGTGGTGCGCGGCGCCGGGCAAGTCCGACCCTGAGCCCCGTGGACAAACCGACCGTCTCCTTGCGCGCCGGCGGTATGCGGCATGCGCGCCGCCGAATCGGGCTGCTGGGCGGGTCCTTCAACCCGGCCCATAACGGCCACCGCTATATCAGTCTGGAGGCCATGAAGCGTCTTGGCCTGAACGAGGTCTGGTGGCTGGTCTCTCCCCAGAATCCGTTGAAGGCAGAGGATGGAATGGCGCCGCTTGCCGCTCGCCTCGAGAGTGCGCAATCGATGGCGCACGACCGGCGGATACGTGTTAGCACCATCGAATCGGAGCAGGGCACGCGTTACACGGCGGACACGCTGGCGGCCCTGCGGCGGCGGTATCCGGCCACCGGGTTCGTGTGGATCATGGGGGCTGACAATCTAGTGCAGATTCCGCGCTGGCGCGCCTGGACACAAATATTTCACACCATGCCCATTGCCGTATTCGCCCGGGATTCATATGATTCCAAGGCGTTGTCGGAACTCGCGTCTCATCGTTTTCACAACGCGCGAATTCGGGAACGTGCGGCTAGGTCGCTTGTCGATGCCGAGCCGCCCGCCTGGGTGTTCCTGCGGATCAAGCACCATCCGGCGGCGGCGACCGATCTACGGCATGCGGGCGTCTGGCCGGCCGACACGAACGAGCAGGCGCACCGGCCATGACCCGGTGCAAATTTGGAGGCGCAGTTTGAGCACGAGGACTTCGCTATAGCACGCAAGAAAAAGGCCTCTCCGCGGCCATCTGCGGAAGACATACTGGCACTTGTCGAAGGCTCACTCGACGAAGACAAGGCCGACAACGTCAAAGTCATCCCCCTGGCGGGAAAATCGGACATAGCAGACTACATGGTCGTTGCCAGTGGCACCTCTTCGCGGCGGCTCGATGCCATTGTCGAACATCTGATGGAACGCCTTAAGGCGACCGGTGTTCGCGGATCGCATGCCGAGGGCAGACGGTCGGGAGACTGGGTGCTGCTCGATGCGGGCGATGTCATTGTCCACCTGTTCCGGCCCGAGGTGCGTGAGCACTACGCGATCGAGAAATTGTGGGAAGCCGACTTCGTCGGGAATGATCCGCAGACCGCGGTTCCGGCCTGAAGCCGAAGGCATTGGCGGACCAGCCGCCCAAATGCGGAGACAGCATTGCGTATAGTCATAGGTGCAGTGGGCCGCATGCGCGGAGGCCCCGAGGCCACGCTGGTTGAGCATTTTCGCCAGCGCGTCGCGACCTGGCCCCTGGAGATCAAGGAAGTCGAGCTGAAACGTCGCGTGTCGCCGGACAGCGTGGCGGCCGCCGAGGCAGAATTGCTGCTCGCGACCGTCCCGGACGGGGCCTACACGTTCGTGCTTGATGAAACCGGAAAACTGTCCACCAGCACCGGCATCGCGAAACAACTTGGTGCGCTGCAGGATGAGGGCCGCCGCGATGTGGCGTTCCTGATCGGCGGTGCGGATGGCCATGGCGATGGGGTGCGCAAACGGGCCGATCATGTGATGGCCTTCGGACGCAACACGTGGCCGCACCTGGTGACCCGCGGTTTGCTGGTCGAGCAGATCTATCGTGCGCAGCAAATCCTTGCCGGGCATCCTTACCATCGCGCGTGACGCTGGTGGAGTTCATTCGAATCAGGCAAAACAGGCTGAATTCCGGTACATCGAACCGCACACACACAAGGGATTGCGGATGAACTATCTCATCATCATGCGGCACGGCCAGAGCCAGTGGAATCTGGAGAACCGCTTCACCGGCTGGGAGGATGTGGACCTGACGCCGGCCGGCGAAGACGAAGCGCACCGCGCCGGTGAATTGATCAAGGACTTCCCGATTGATGCGGTCTACTCCTCGACCCTGAAGCGGGCGCAGCGCACCGTCGAGATGGCTCTTGAATCCGCGGAATCGGCCGGGGCCGACCTCTCGGCGCTGCGCGATGGCGATGGCTGGAAGATCACCCGGCACGACGATCTGCGCGAACGCCATTACGGCGATCTCGTCGGTCTCAACAAGGCCGAGACAGCCGAGAAGTACGGTGACGAGCAAATCCATCTCTGGCGCCGCGGGTTTGAGGTCCGGCCGCCGGGCGGCGAAAGCCTTGCCGATGTGGTTGTCCGGGTTCGCCCCTGTTACGAGGGCGAGATCGCACCATTGGTGGAGGCCGGCAAAAACGTCCTCGTGTCGGCGCATGGCAATAGCCTGCGGGCCTTGCTCCTGATCCTGGGCGAATACACGGCCGAGGAGATCCCCGGCGTCGAACTTCCGACCGGCCGGCCGCTGGTCTTCGAGTTTGAAGGCGGCGAAAAGCAGAAGAGCTACTATCTCGGCAAGTAGCACAAACCTCGGGTTTGGGCCCGTCGCAGCTGCCTGTTTCGCAGCAACGATCATTGCGGCTGCTTCGATGGCCGGCACCGCCGCACAAGCACAGGAACCGGACAAGGTTGAAGACCGGCTCGAGTCGGTTCGCGAAGCGCTTGAGCAGGACGACAAGAACGCCAAGGCACTGGCCGAGGAAGCCGCCGCGCAGTCCCGCGAACTGGAACGGATTCGAGCCGAACTGCGGGCTGCGGCGCGCGCGGTGCAATCCCATGAGGCCGCCCTCGACAATCTCGAGGTCGAACTCGAGGACCTCTCTCGCGACGCACGCCGGAAGGAAACGGATCTGGAGACCCGGCGCACACAGCTGGGCGGGACCTTGGCGGCGCTGCAACGTCTTTCGTTGCGCCCACCGGCGGCGCTACTTGTCAGCCCCGGGGACCCGAACGACGTGGTCCGCAGCGGGCTTCTGCTGCGCACGGCGGTGCCTGAGATCGAAAAGCAGACGCACGTCCTGCGCGACGACCTTGCGGAGTTGGCGGTGCTGCGAGAACGCATCGAGTTGCGGCGCGGCGAATTGCAGACCGCGACGGCCGACCTGACCCGCGATCGCAGGCGATTGGAGAGCCTTTCGGCAGGCAAGAACCAGATTCTGAACCAGACGCGCGGTGACCAATCGGCCGCCGAGGAACGGGTCGCCAGCCTGCGCCGCGAAGCCCGATCCCTGGAGGATTTGCTTTCACGTCTGCGTAACAGCGCGGCGAGCGTGATCCCACAGCCGCGGCCGCGATCGGACGGCGAACCATCGAATTTCGTTACCCCGAAGCTGGCACCGGCGGGATCGTCCATCGCGCAAGCCCGCGGAAACCTGACGCCACTGGCCCATGGCCGCGTGATTCAGGCCTTTGGGGTGCGCACGGAAGCCGGGCCGCGATCGCGCGGCGTGACCTGGCAAACCCGCAAGGATACCTCAATCGTGGCGCCGTGGGACGGGCGTATCGCGTTTGCCGGGCCGTTTCGGCGATTTGGGCAAATCTTGATCATCGATCATGGCGAGGGATATCATACACTTATCGCCGGACTCGGGCGTATCGACGCACAAGTTGGCCAGTGGGTCCTGGCGGGAGAACCGCTCGGACGGATTGGCGATGGCGCTGACGGAAATCCGAATTCCAGCGGGGGCAGTACAAGCGGGGGGCAGGCCAGGAAGGCCGATAGCCGGACGAGCGGGCCAAGGCTCTATGTTGAGCTCCGCCGTAACGGAGAACCGATCAACCCGTTGCCCTGGTTGGCAGCGCAAACGAACAGGACACAAGGCTAATGCGTAAACTCATCTCTGCGGTCGCGTTCTCTGCGATGCTTGCCATAACGCCAGCGACGGCGATTGCCGCCGACACCGACGAGGAAACGTTCCGGCAGCTGGAACTCTTCGGCGATATCTTCGAGCGGGTTCGCTCCCAGTATGTCGACGAAACCGGGGACAGGGACCTCATCGAGGCGGCCATCAACGGCATGCTCCAGTCTCTCGATCCCCATTCGAGCTATCTCAACGAAGACAATTTCCGAGACATGCAGGTGCAGACCCGCGGCGAGTTCGGCGGCCTGGGCATCGAGGTCACGATGGAACAGGGCCTGGTTCGGGTTGTCTCGCCGATCGATGACACACCCGCGGCCCGTGCCGGGATCGAGGCCGGAGACTTCATCACCCACCTGGATGGAGATACCGTGCTGGGCCTGACCCTGGCCGAGGCCGTCGACAAGATGCGCGGACGGATCGGCTCGGATATCAAGCTGACGATCCGCCGCGAGGGCCATGAGCCCTTCAACGTATCCGTGACCCGTGACGTGGTTCGCATCAAATCGGTGCGCAGCCGCACCGAGGGCAAGGTCGGGTATGTCCGGATCACCACCTTCAACGAGCAGACGACCTCCGGGCTGGAGGCGGCGATGGCGGACCTGAAACGTGAACTCGGGGACGAGATGATCGGTGTGGTTCTCGACCTGCGGCGCAATCCCGGCGGATTGCTGAACGAGGCCGTGTCCGTGTCGGATGCCTTCCTTGACCGTGGTGAGATCGTCTCCACCCGCGGGCGGGCTGCCGGCGATACCAAGCGATTCAACGCCACAGAGGGTGATCTGGCGAACGGCCTGCCCATGGTCGTACTGATCAACGGGGGCTCCGCATCCGCTTCGGAAATCGTCGCGGGCGCGTTTCAGGACCATTCCCGGGCCGTGATCATGGGTACCGAAAGCTTCGGCAAGGGCTCGGTTCAGACCGTCATGCCGATCCCCGGCCATGGCGCCATGCGTTTGACCACGGCGGCGTATTTCACACCCAGCGGACGGTCGATCCAGCGCACCGGGATTGTGCCTGACATCGCGGTTGAGCAGGCCAGGATCGAGACCGCCGACACGTCGCGTGGCGTGCGCGAAAGCGATTTGCGCAACGCCCGTGACAATGAAGGCGTGTCGTCGGAGGGCGGAAATGCTTCGGGCGACGCCGAAACCGCCGCGCCGCAGGATTATCAGCTGGCCAGGGCACTCGACTTGCTCCAGGGAATCGCGACATACAATGTCCGGGTGACCAACTAGGCGGCCAGCGCCGCCCCTTCACGCGGGTTTGGGAATGAGCGAGGACATCGGGGAACGGACACAAAAGGCCGATGGCCGCACTGTCGTGCCCTGGATTGTTGCCTTTGTCCTGTTTCTTGTCCTGGCTGGGCTCGCCGCGGCGGTCGGGATCGGGCTGACGACCGATCCGGTGGCCGAGCCGTTCGCTGAATCTCCCGAACCGGCCTCTCCGGACAGCGCGCGCTGGGACCCGCCGGCTACGGCACCCGAGAGCGATCCGCCGCAGGAACCGGCAGTGGCGGCTGCCACCGATGGTGAACCCGGTCGCGATACCGCCGAAACCATGGAAACGCCCGAACCGGCACCGCCGGCTGCCACCGATGGTGAACCCGGTCGCGATACCACCGAAACCATGGAAACGCCCGAACCGGCACCGCCGGCTGAAACGGCCGCACCTGCCGTGAAGCCGTCGCCCGCGCCGGAAACCACTGTTGCCACAGCGCCGCCGCCGCCGCCGGTGCCCGAAGCGCTCCAGACGGGCCGAAGCCTCGTGCCGGCGCCCGATCCCGCATTGGTCGAGAGGTCCTCGTTCGGGGCCTTGCCGCGCATCGGCCCGAACGGCCGCGAACCCTGGCAGGTCTATGCGCGCCCCGAGAAGACACCGGAAGATCGGCCGCGCGTTGCGGTGATCGTGAGCGGGCTTGGTTTGTCCAGTGCCGCAACGGAAGCGGCCATCCAGGAATTGCCCGGAGAGGTCACGCTGGCCTTCCAGCCCTTTGCCGACAATATCCAGCAGTGGATACGGCTCGCCCGTGCCGCGGGACATGAGGTGTTGCTGAACGTTCCCATGGAGCCGATCGACTTCCCCGAGAGCGATCCCGGTCCCCGGGCGCTGTTCGTCACACTCTCACCGGATGAAAACGAAGAACGCCTGCGCTGGGCACTGTCGCGGGTCGCCGGCTATGTGGGTGTGCTCAATCACATGGGCTCCCGGTTCACGACGTCGCGGGAATCCATGCAACCGGTCCTAGCGGAGTTGAAGGCACGCGGGCTCCTCTATGTGGATGCCAGGGCGTCGGCCCGCAGTGTTGCGACCGTCATGGCGTCCGAGATGGGCGTGCCGCGCGCCATCAACGACCGGTTTCTGGATGCGCGTGAAGTCTCACGCGTGACCATCGATGCGCGCCTCAGCGAGCTCGAGCGAATTGCCCAGGAGGCGGGTGTCTCCATTGCGATCGGCCAGGCCTTCCCCGTGACGATTGAACGGATCCGGGAATGGTCGAAGACCCTCAAGAGCCGCGGGCTGTCGCTGGTGCCGGTCTCGGCGGTGGTGGACCGGCAGGCCGACCGTTGAGCTTACGGATCGCCCGCGCCGAAGACGCGCAGGACTACCGGCCATGTGCAGGTGTCGTGCTGGTGAACGATGCAGACCAGGTCTGGGTCGGTGAGCGCAATGACTATCCCGGTGCATGGCAGATGCCCCAGGGGGGTATCGATGCGGGCGAGGACCCACGCAAGGCCGCCCTTCGTGAGCTGCATGAGGAGACCGGCGTATCGAACGTCTCGTTCCTCGCGGAATCTCAGGATTGGTTGAAGTACGAACTGCCGGACGATCTGCGCAGCCGTGCCTGGAAGGGCCGGTGGCGCGGGCAGGTCCAGAAATGGTTCATGTTTCGCCATCTGGGCCCGGACGACGAGATCGACATTCTCGGCGTCGAGGAGCCGGAGTTCGACCGCTGGCAATGGGTTGAATTCGCGGAAGTCACCGAGCTTATCGTCGATTTCAAGCGACCCGTCTACGAATTGCTCGTAGAGACGTTCCGGCCTGTTCTGGAAGAGGCTGCGCGCCGGTCGTCATGACGGATGTCAGGCGGGTGCGTGTTCGTCGGGGCCTGAGCGGAAATTCAGGAACCAGCAGGCCATCCGCGCGATCATGTTTGCCAGGCGCCCATGGGGTGAGAAGCCGATGGCCTTGAAGATCAAGGTGACGGCGCGTTCCACATGGTGTGTCTGGTAGAACCCGTAGGCGCACGACATGTAGGCGCGGATGCAGCGTTTGCGGTCGTAGGGTTCGCCGTTGTTGTTCGCCGCGTAATAGGCATAGGCCAGTTCGTCGTCTTCGCTTTCGCCGATACGGCCGACCCCGACCATCAGGCGTTTGATCTTCCCGAGCTGCTCGATATGCCGGTAGCGTTCCATGTGGGTGTAGAACAGCTTGTAGTGACGAATTTCGTCCTGGGCGATCTTCTCGCAGATGGCCCCCAACACCGGCTCATCCGTCGCCTCGCGAAGGGCGGTGTAGTAGGACGAGGTACCGACCTCGACCATGCATCGCGCGACGAGCTCGCCGCATCGCGTGCCGCGAACCGATTCCTCGGCAGCTACGGGCAGCTGGATCTTTTCCGAGAAATCCGCGAAGCGCGCATCGAAATCGAATTCCGGATCAGCTATCTGGGCCCAACGTGCGAGCGCCTTGCCATGCTGGACTTCTTCCAGTGCCCAGCGGCGCGCGGCGTCCTGGAACGCCGGGTCGTCGTTGAAAACGCTGCAGAGATACTCGGCATAGGTGTAGCCGTTGAACTCCACCATGGCCGCGGCCTTGACGATCCGCATCATCTCGGGGTCGACCTTGGAGGGGTCGAACTGATCCCAAGGAATGTCGTCCAGAGTCCAGTACCTGTTCTGCTGTTCGCTCATGCCGTCACTATCAACGCGTCGCGGGCGAATCCGCGCACCCCGACGATCATTATATATCGTCGGGAGCAGGAGATAGTCAAAACCCTGTGCACAAGCGCGAAATTCAGGGCAAATGATTGATTTTATTGATAAACGAGGTTGTCCAGCGAATCGAGCTTGGCACGTGCGGTCAGCACACGCTGTTCGGCCAGGGCCTTCTCGGAGGCGTTGTCACCGGCATCCTGGACGTCTTCGGTGGCGTCCTGAAGGTCCTTCTCCACCGCCGCCCGATCGATCTCGTCGAGCGCGACGGCCTCCTCGGCCAGGACCGTGCAACGTTCCGCCGTTACTTCGGCAAAGCCGCCGGCCACGAAGATACGGGTTTTGACCGAACCACCCTCGAAGACATGGATCACGCCCGGGCGGACATTCGAAATGACCGGCGTGTGGCCGGGCAGTACGCCGAAGTCACCGTCGACGCCGGGGACCACCACCATCTCGACATCTTCCGACAGCAACAGCCGCTCGGGCGAGACAAGCTCGAACTGAACCGCGTTATCCGCCACGCGACGTCTCCCGCTAGGCCGCTTCCGCGGCCATGGTCTGGGCCTTCTCGACGGCCTCGTCGATGGTACCAACCATATAGAACGCCGCTTCCGGCAGGTCGTCGTGCTCGCCGGCAACGATCTGCTGGAAACCCTTGATCGTATCTTCCAGGTTCACGAACTTGCCCGGCGAACCGGTGAACACTTCCGCGACATGGAACGGTTGCGACAGGAAGCGCTGGATCTTGCGCGCGCGCGACCGTCAGCTTGTCCTCTTCGGACAGTTCGTCCATGCCCAGGATGGCGATGATTTCCTGCAGGCCCTTGTAGCTCTGCAGTGTTTCCTGGACGGAACGGGCGACGTCGTAATGTTCCTCGCCGATGACCCGGGCGTCGAGAATTCGGCTCGTAGAGTCAAGCGGATCCACGGCCGGGTAGATGCCCAGCTCGGCAATCTGACGCGACAGGGTTGTCGTCGCATCGAGATGCGAGAAGGTCGTGGCCGGGGCCGGGTCGGTGAGATCGTCCGCGGGCACGTAAATCGCCTGGACCGACGTGATCGACCCCTTATTGGTCGAGGTAATACGCTCCTGCAGGTTGCCGAGCTCGGTGCCCAGGGTCGGCTGATAGCCCACCGCCGAGGGGATACGTCCGAGCAGGGCCGACACTTCGGAACCGGCCTGGGTGAAGCGGAAGATGTTGTCGACGAAGAACAGCACGTCCTGGCCTTCCTCGTCGCGGAAATACTCGGCCTGGGTCAGACCGGTCAGCGCGACGCGGGCACGGGCCCCCGGCGGCTCGTTCATCTGGCCATACACGAGTGCGGCCTTGGATTCCCCGTCGGGCACGATCACGCCGGATTCCATCATCTCGTGATAGAGGTCGTTGCCCTCGCGCGTGCGCTCGCCAACGCCGGCAAACACCGAATAGCCGCCATGGCCCTTCGCGATGTTGTTGATCAGCTCCATGATCAGCACGGTCTTCCCGACACCGGCACCGCCGAACAGGCCGATCTTGCCGCCCTTCGCATACGGGGTCAAAAGATCGACGACCTTGATGCCCGTGACCAGCTGTTCGGTCTCCGTCGACTGGTCGACAAAATCCGGAGAGCTGCGATGGATCGGGAACTCCTGGCTGGTGCCCAGCGGACCCCGCTCATCGATTGGCTCGCCGATGACGTTCATGATGCGGCCGAGTGTCTCGGGGCCCACCGGAACACTAATCGGGGAGCCGGTATCGACCGCTTCCTGACCACGCACCAGACCCTCGGTGGTGTCCATCGCGATCGTGCGGACCGTGTTCTCGCCAAGATGCTGTGCGACCTCGAGGACCAGGCGGTTGCCATGGTTATCCGTCTCGAGAGCATTCAGGATCGGAGGCAGTTCCTCGTCGAACTGAACGTCAACGACGGCGCCCAGTACCTGTGTGATCTTGCCGACAATATTCTTAGACATGATGTTCTCCTCGCCCGTTCGGAGCCGAGTGGTCTAAAGCGCTTCCGCGCCAGAGATAATTTCGATGAGTTCAGTGGTGATCGCCGCCTGACGTGTGCGGTTGTATTCGATGGTCAGCCGGTCGATCATTTCGCCGGCGTTGCGTGTCGCACTGTCCATCGCCGTCATCCGTGCACCCTGTTCGGATGCGAAGGATTCGAGCATGGCCCGGAAGACCTGGACGGAAAGATTTCGCGGCAGCAGATCCGTCAGGATCTCCTTCTCGTCCGGCTCGTATTCGTAGAACGCGCTGGTGTCCGTGGCATCACCGTCTTCGGCTTCCCCGGACTCCGTCTCGGGAAGGGCGAAGGGGATGAGCTGCTGCGGGGTCACTTCCTGGGTCAGCGCGGAAATGAACTTGTTGTAGATGATTGTGCAGACATGGGCCTCGCCCGCCTCGAACATGTCTCGGACGCGCTGGGCGATCTGGGCGGCGGTCTCGAACTGGGGCGCCGGGTTCGCCGTATCCTCGAGCGTGTCGATGATCAGGCTGCCGAACTCTCCACGAAGGATGCCGCGACCCTTGCGACCGATGATGAGCAGCTTGACCTCTTTGCCGTCGGCCTGCAGCGCCAGAATACGCTGGCGTACCACACGACTGATGCTGCCATTGAAGCCACCGCACAGGCCACGATCCGATGTCATCACCACCAACAGTTGAATATCGTCCTTGCCGCTGCCCGACAGGAGCGGGGGTGCATTGCCGGCCTTGACAGCAGCTTCGGCGAGGGAGCCGAGCATGCGCTCCATCCGTTCGGAGTAGGGACGTGCGGCGATCGCCTCTTCCTGGGCGCGGCGCAGCTTTGCGGCGGCGACCATCTTCATCGCCGACGTAATCCGCTGCGTCGATTTCACCGACGTGATCCGGACCCGGAAATCCTTGAGGCTCGCCATCGTGCCGTCGCTATCCTGCTAAGTTCCGGTCCGCGCTACGCGAAGGTCTTCACGAAGGCCGAAGCTGCGTCTTCGAGCTTCTTCTCGGTCTCTTCGCTCAGTGCGCCGCTCTCGCGGATATCGGTGAGGATATCCGCGTGATTGTCCCGCACATGATCGAGGAACTGGGCCTCGAAGCGGTTCACATCGTTGACCGCGATACCGTCAAGATGCCCACGCACGCCGGCGAAGATGGCGGCAACCTGATCTTCCACCGCGAGCGGCGCATACTGGGGCTGCTTTAGCAACTCGGTCAGGCGCGCACCACGGGCCAGCAGCCGCTGGGTCACCCGGTCGAGATCCGACGCGAACTGTGAGAACGCCTCCATCTCGCGGTACTGGGCGAGCTCGAGCTTGATCGTGCCGGCGACGGACTTCATGGCCTTGGTCTGCGCCGCAGAACCCACGCGGCTCACCGACAGGCCGACGTTAATCGCAGGGCGGACGCCCTTATAGAACAGGTCGGTTTCCAGGAAGATCTGGCCGTCCGTGATCGAAATCACGTTGGTCGGGATATAGGCCGAGACGTCGTTGGCCTGTGTTTCGATCACCGGCAGGGCCGTCAGTGAACCAGAGCCGCTGTCCGGGCCCATCTTCGCGGCGCGCTCGAGCAACCGAGAATGGAGATAGAACACGTCACCGGGGAACGCTTCGCGTCCCGGTGGGCGACGCAGCAGCAGCGACATCTGGCGGTAGGCCGTCGCCTGCTTCGACAGATCGTCATAGAAGATGACCGCGTGCATGCCGTTGTCGCGGAAATACTCTCCCATCGCACAGCCGGCATAAGGCGCCAGGAACTGTAGCGGGGCGGGTTCCGAAGCGGTCGCGGCCACGACGATGGTGTAGTCCATCGCCCCATATTCCTGGAGGGTCTTTACAACCTGCGCCACCGTCGAACGTTTCTGGCCGACCGCGACGTAGATGCAATACAGCTTCTTCGACTCGTCGCCGATTTCGTTGATTTTCTTCTGATTCAGGATCGTATCGAGGATCACGGCCGTCTTGCCGGTCTGGCGGTCACCGATGATCAGTTCGCGCTGTCCGCGTCCAACCGGGACCAGTGCATCGAGCGCCTTCAGGCCGGTCTGTACCGGTTCGCTGACCGATTCACGCGGGATGATGCCCGGGGCCTTGACGTCCACCAGGCGGCGTTCGCTGTTGTCCAGGTCGCCGGCACCGTCGATCGGGTTGCCCAGCGCGTCCACGACGCGGCCCATCAGGCCCTTGCCGACCGGAACGTCGACAATGTCGCCGGTCCGCTTGACCGTGTCGCCTTCCTTGATGTCGCGGTCATCGCCGAAGATGACGACACCGACATTGTCGGTCTCGAGGTTCAGCGCCATTCCCACGATTCCACCCGGGAACTCGACCATTTCACCGGCCTGGACATTGTCGAGCCCGTAAACGCGCGCGACACCGTCACCGACCGAAAGGACCTGGCCCACTTCAGAGACGTCGGCCTCGGCATCGAAATTGGCAATCTGATCTTTCAGGATCGCCGAAATTTCCGCGGCACGAATTTCCATCCTCTACGCTCCCTTCATGGCGTATTGCAGGCGCTGAAGTTTTGTCTTCAGCGATGCATCGATCATCCGCGAACCGACCCGGACCACCAGCCCGCCAATGAGCGAGGGGTCGACATTCGGTTCGACGGCTATTTTTCCACCTAGTTTTGCATGCAGGCTCTCGGTGAGCTGCTGCAGTTGTTCGTCGTTCAAGGCCCGCGCCGACGTCACCTGGGCGGTGATTTCACCGCGCCGGCGTGCTAGTTCGGCCAGATAGGCATCGATCATGTTCGCGAGGGCGAACAACCGGTTGTTGCCGGCCGCGACCCCGACGAAACGACGGG
The DNA here is from genome assembly GCA_002727315.1 of Alphaproteobacteria bacterium. Lineage (GTDB taxonomy): Bacteria > Pseudomonadota > Alphaproteobacteria > UBA6615 > UBA6615 > UBA8079. Next base: position 260,153 of record PBWR01000006.1, on the reverse strand, counting down.
TCAGCGTATTGGCGCCGCCCTGTTCAAGGATTGCGGTGATGGCCCGTGCCTTGTCATCGCGATCGAGCAGCGGCGAGCGCAGGAGCTTGTCCAGGTCGTCACTCTCGGCAATAAGTTGCTTGAGATCGGTCAGATCGGCGGCCACCTCGTCGAGGCACTTGGCCTCGTCGGCAAGCTCGTACAAGGCGAGCCCGTAACGTTCCGCGATATCGCCGACAACACTTCTATTCGCCGCCACTTTGCGACTGCCCCCCTGGGCCCGATTTTTGCTTTCGCGATTTTTTATAACCGATTGATATCAAACGATAATAATCGGCTGCCAGCCAACGTGTTGAGACCCGTCAACGCGGCAGGCGCTTGGTAGCACACGCCTTGGGGGCTGGCAAGCGTACCGCAGCGCAAAAACTTTAGAAAAGCGGCGGTCTTTTGCTGATTTCAGATGGCGACAAATCAGCGCAGACCGATGGTTCGGCCGGGCGGCCGTGTGGTTACAGGAAACTATAGGGATCGATGTCGACGCGCACCCTGGCCTTGGAGGGGACCTTGATGGTCGAGAGCCACTCCCGGACGATGGCCTGCAACGGCTGATCGCGGCCGGTCTTTAGCAACAGCCGACGGCGATGCCGGCCGCGCAGCAACGATAGTGGCGCCGGGGCCGGGCCGAGCACGCGTACCTCCGGACTGTTCGGCGCGCACCGGGCCATGTCGCGGGCCAGTGCGTCGGCCAGATCGGAATCCCGGCTCGAGACGATGATCGCCGCAAGACGGCCGAACGGCGGCCAGCCGCCGGCTTCACGTGCTTCGGCCTCGAGTTCCATGAACCGGTCCCGTTCGCCGGTGGCCAGGGCCTGCATCACCGGGTGCTCGGGCTGAAAAGTCTGGATCATCACGCGCCCGGGCCGATCCGCGCGGCCAGCCCGGCCCGCGACCTGCTGCAGGACCTGGTAGGTTCGCTCGGCCGCGCGCAGATCGCCGCCGGCCAGTCCCAGATCGGCATCGACGATCCCGACGAGGGTCAGGTTGGGGAAATGATGTCCCTTGGCGACCATCTGGGTGCCGATCAGGACGTCGATCTCCTTGTCTTCCACCGCACGTACGAGCCGCTGTGCGGTATCCGGGCCGCGCATGGTGTCGCTGGTCATGATCTCCATGCGCGCGTCGGGCATCTGGGCGCGCACCTCCTCGGCAATTCGTTCCACACCCGGGCCGCAGGCCACCATCGTGTTGGCATTGTCACAGGACGGGCACCGGGTCGGTGCCGGCTCCTCGTATCCGCAGTGGTGACACTGCAGACGTTTGCGAAACCGGTGTTCGGTCAGCCACGCGCTGCAACTCGGGCAGGCCATGCGGTGGCCACAGGTCCGGCACAGGGTCAGGGGGGCGTATCCCCGCCTGTTCAGAAACAGGAGGGCCTGTTCCCCCTCCGCGGTTGTCTGGCTCAATGCCGCGATGAGTTGGGGTGACAGGAACTGGTCGGCGCGCAGTTCGGAATCGCGCATGTCGACGGTTTCGACCATTGGCATGCTTGCCGATCCGAAACGTTCTGGCAGGGCGATCGCCTTGTATCGATCCCGCTCCACATTGATGCGTGTCTCCAGCGATGGCGTTGCGGAGGCCACCACCACCGGGCAGTCGGCGATCTGGGCCCGGACGATCGCCATGTCGCGCCCGTTGTAGGCAACGCCGTCTTCCTGCTTGAAGGCGGTTTCATGCTCTTCGTCCACGACCACCAGGCCGAGTTCGGTGTAGGGCAGGAACAGCGCCGATCGCGCGCCGACCACGACCCGCGCCTCTCCGCGCGCGACCGACCGCCAGGTCGTCCGGCGTTGGGTCTGTCCCAAATCCGAATGCCAGACGGCCGGCGCGGTGCCGAACCGTCGTTCGAACCGTTCGAGCCATTGGGGCGTGAGCGCGATCTCGGGCAGCAGCACGAGCACCTGCCGGCCGGATGACAGCGCGCCGGCGACGGCTTCGAAATAGACCTCGGTCTTTCCCGAACCGGTCACGCCGTCGAGCAGGGTGACCGAGAACCCGTCAGCCTCCACACCGGCGCGCAGATGAATGGCGGCCTCGGATTGGGCTTCCGACAATGCCAGTCCCGGCCGGGCGATGTCGGGCGCGTCGAAGGCCGGCGGCGGGGCAAGCTCGATCGGGACGACCGCCCCCATCTTGGCAAGTCCCTTGATCACGCTTGTTCCTACGCCGGCCTCGCGCGACAGATCTCGCGCGGTGCGCGGTGGTCCGTCGCGCAACAATTCGAGCACGCGGGCGCGGGCCGGAGTCATGCGCATATCTTCCTGCAGAGCTCCGGCCTTGTACGCGGTGATCGGCTTGGGCGGTTGCAGCGCCTCGGGCGAACGCAGGGCCATTCGAAGGACTGCGCCCGGTGCGCTCAGCGTGTAGGCGGCGACCCAATCCACGAACCGCCGCAACTCCTCGGGCATGGCAGGGGTATCGATCCGCTCGGTGATCGGGCGCAGCTTTTCGGCGCTCACGTCTCCTGCGGCGGGACCCCAGACAACACCAATCAGTTCGCGAGAGCCCAGTGGCACATGGACATAGTCACCCGGCGCCGGGTCCATCCCTTCCGGGGCCAGATAGTCGTAGGGCCCGACGACCGGCAGCGGCAGCAAAACGCTGAGCGCATTTGCCGTGTCGTGTTGTTGGGGTGCTGTGGTGTCGGGTAGGGGCATCGGGTACACTTTATCGAGCGACTCGCAGGCGGACAACGCATGGCGTAGGCGCTTTCATAGTTACTTTCCCTGGTGCTTCGAAACTCGATGCGGGAAAAGGAATTCAAAGAATGAAGTTTTTTGTAGATACCGCCGATCTTGCGGAAATTCGCGACCTGGCAGCCACAGGGCTGCTGGACGGAGTCACCACCAACCCATCGCTGATCGCCAAGTCGGGCCGCAATATGCTCGATGTGATTGCAGAGATTTGCGATGTCGTGCCCGGCCCGGTCAGCGCCGAGGTCACGGCGACCGATGTGGAGACGATGTTGGCCGAGGCCGAGGTGCTGTCCTCGGTGGCCTCGAACGTGGCCATCAAGGTCCCGCTGACGCCCAATGGCCTGAAGACATGCAAGACGCTGCGCGACCGCGACATCCTGGTGAACGTCACCTTGTGCTTCTCCGCGGCGCAGGCGGTTCTGGCGGCGAAAGCCGGTGCCAGTTTCATCTCGCCGTTTGTCGGCCGTCTCGACGATATCGGTCTGCGCGGCCTCGACCTGATCGAGGAGATCGTCGATATCTACAACCAGTACGACAATTTTGAGACCGAGGTGCTCGTGGCCTCGATCCGCGGCCCTGCACATGTGATCGATTCGGCACGCGTCGGTGCCCATGTGGCGACCGTGCCGCCGAATGTGCTGCGCCAGCTCTACCAGCACCCGCTGACGGAGAAGGGGCTCGACGCCTTCCTCAAGGACTGGGAATCGACGGGGCAGTCGATCCTGGAACAGGCGAATCAGCGCAAGGACGCCGCCGAGTAGGCGGCTGGGCTAGGCAGAACCCTTGACCACCAAGGCACCCAGGACCGACGCCCAAGCGGCCACCGAGCTGACGGACACGCAGGTGTCGGACTTTCTGCGCGACAATCCGGATTTCCTGAAGCGTCATCCGCAATTGCTGTCGGTCATGTATCCACCGGAGCGCGAGTTCTATGATGCGGATCCGTCCGGCGGTGAGGTCGTCGACCTGCAGGATGCGATGCTTGCGCGGGTGCGCTCGGAGCTCAGCCGGAAGGATGATCAGTGCAGCGACCTGATCGATGCCAGCCGGACCAACATGCAAAGCCAGACCCGCGTTCATGCGGCCGTGCTGGCGCTGCTCAAGGCGCGTTCGCTCGATCATCTGATCGAGATTCTGACAATCGACCTCGCGGGGCTGCTGCATGTCGATGCCGCTGCGCTGTGTCTCGAGGGCGGAACCGTCGCACCGTCGACCAACCAGGGTGTGCGGGTCGTGCCGGCGGGAACGATCGAGAAGATCGTCGAGACGTCGCGCGTGGTGACCCTGCGCGACAGTATCGAAGGCGACCGCCGCATATACGGCGAAGCGGCAGGGCTGGTCCGGTCCGAGGCGCTGCTTCGTCTGGCCGTGCGCGAAGATGCGCCGGTCGCGCTTCTGGCGCTCGGCAGCCGCGATCCTTCGCGCTTTCACCCGGGGCAGGGATCCGAACTGCTGGTGTTCCTTGCCAGCATCATGGAGCACTGCATCCGGACATGGCTCGACCTGCCGCGCTAGAACCGCCCGATCTGTCCACTGTCCCGGCCGACCGGTCGCTGGCGGATGCGCTGGCGCGGTGGCACACGCAGCTACGTAGCGAGCGACGATCTTCCGACAATACGGTGAGCGCCTACCTGCGTGATCTCTCTGCCTTTTTGGAGTTTCTGCGCGATCACGTCGGTGCCACCGTATCGTTGGATATTCTGTCGGACCTGAAGCCCGGCGATTTTCGCGCCTGGCTGGCGATGCGGTCCAATCACGGCTACGCACGCACATCGACCGCCCGTTCCTTGTCCTCCGTACGCATGTTCTTTCGATTTCTCGACCGCGAGGGGATTTGCCACAACGCGGCGATTGGTGCGCTGCGTGGACCCCGACTTCCGCGCGCCGTGCCCAAGGCTCTGAGCGGCCCGGAGACCGACGATCTGCTGCGTGAAATCGAGCATCCGAACCATGCCGGCGAAGCCGCATGGGTGGTGGCACGGGACAGCGCGGTGTTGCTGCTGCTCTATGGATGCGGATTGCGTATATCCGAGGCTTTAAGCCTGAATCGGGCGGACGTTCCACGCGATGGCAGCCTGACCGTGGTCGGTAAGGGCGGGAAGGCGCGTATGGTTCCGGTATTGCCGGCCGTGCTCGAAGCGATCGAGGCGCATCTGGCGCAATGCCCGCATGCCCTGCCGGCGGACGGCCCGCTGTTCGTCGGTGTTCGCGGCGGCCGGTTGAACCCGCGCGTGGTGCAAAAACGGGTGCAGGCGATGCGGGTCGCGCTGGGCCTGCCGCAGGAGACGACACCGCACGCCCTGCGGCATACATTTGCCACCCATTTGCTATCGGCCGGCGGCGATCTCCGCGCTATTCAGGAGCTGCTGGGTCATGCCTCGCTGTCGACGACCCAGCGATATACCGACGTGGACAGTGCACGCCTAATGGATGTCTATGACCGCGCCCATCCGCGGGCCAGGAAGGGCTAGTCCCGGAAGCAGACCACATCGTATTCCAGCATCCGCCCGTAGTGGCGGCTCCAGTAGCCGGGAATCACCAGGTGCGGCCGCAAACCCTGTGCTGCGAGGCGGTCCAGCAACGGCAGATGGTCGGGCTGGCCTTCGTAGATGGGTTGCAGGGACAGTTCGAGCTGGATTCCCGTGATCCGGCTCCAGGAATCGCCGATCCCGCTCAGGACCTCGTTTTCGTAGCCTTGAGTATCGGATTTCACGAAGATCTTCGCAGACGATCCCGCATGTGCCTCCAGCGCGTCCGACAGTGTGGTCACCGGGACCGTTTCCGTCTCGGTCGAGCGGGTGCTCGCCAGCCGTTCCCGGGCCTTTACATCGAGCGGCAGGATGGAGCTCATGTCTGATTCCGGCGAGATGTTGATCCGGGTCTCGCCGGCACTGGCGCCAACGGCGGTTCTTGCCGCCACAATCCAAGTGCCTTCATTCGCGGCGCTGCGGGTCAGTTCTGCATGCGCTGATGTGAGGGGTTCGAAGGAGACGATCCGGCCGTCATAGCCGTTCTTCCGCAAGGCGCGTGCGTATTGGCCCACATTCGCGCCGACGTCAAACACGCAGTCAATGGCGTGCCGCTCCAGCAATTCGACCAGGCGGGGCCAGTGGTTGGCGCCGCTGAGGAACGACGAGTGGCCGATATAGTTACCCATAGTCTTAGCCGCGTTAATAGGCTGCGGTCCCTGGTATCAACGCGTTGGCGCCCCCCACGCCAACAGATAAAAGATCCATCTAGCCCTTTAATGCCTTCATCATCGTGGTGCCGAGTGCCGAGGGCGACTCCGCAACCAGTATGCCCGCGGACTGCATGGCTTCCATCTTTGCGCCCGCCGTGCCTTTGCCGCCCGAGATAATCGCACCGGCATGGCCCATGCGTTTGCCCGGAGGCGCCGTTACGCCGGCGATGAATCCGGCGACCGGTTTCTTGGTCTTCGAAGATTTCAGAAATTCCGCGGCGTCTTCCTCGGCCGATCCGCCGATTTCGCCGATCATGATGATGCCTTCGGTCTCGTCGTCCCCGAGAAACATATCGAGGCAGTCGATAAAGTTTGTACCGTTCACCGGATCACCCCCGATACCGATGCAGGTGGTCTGGCCCAGTCCCACGGCCGTGGTCTGCGCCACCGCTTCATAGGTCAGGGTGCCCGAACGCGACACGATCCCGATGTTGCCGCGCTGGTGAATATGACCGGGCATGATGCCGATCTTGCACTCGTCCGGCGTGATCACGCCCGGGCAGTTCGGGCCGATCAGGCGCGTGTTCGATCCGCTCAGGGCGCGTTTGACCCTGACCATGTCGATCACCGGGATGCCCTCGGTGATACACACGACCAGTTCGACGCCAGCGTGGATTGCTTCCTGGATCGCATCCCCTGCGAAGGGCGGCGGGACGTAGATGACCGTAGCATTGGCGCCGGTCTTGCCGACCGCTTCGTCGACCGTGTTGAACACCGGCAGGTCGAGATGGGTCAAACCGCCCTTTCCGGGTGTCACGCCGCCGACCATCTGGGTGCCGTAGGCGATGGCCTGTTCGGAATGGAATGTGCCCTGGGCCCCCGTGAAGCCCTGGCAGATGACTTTGGTATCTTTGCCGACAAGTACGGACATAGCGTTAGGCCACCTCCTTAACCGCTTTGACGATCTTCTCGGCCGCATCGGCCAGATCGTCAGCCGAGACGATGGGCAGCCCCGACTCCGCAAGAATTTTCTTGCCAAGTTCCACGTTCGTGCCTTCGAGACGGACAACCAGTGGCACATGCAGAGAGACTTCGCGTGCCGCGGCGATAATGCCCTCGGCGATTACGTCGCAGCGCATGATGCCGCCGAAGATGTTGACCAGAATGCCTTCGACATTCGGATCGGACAGAATGATTTTGAAGGCAGTCGTGACCCGTTCCTTGGTGGCGCCGCCGCCGACATCCAGGAAGTTGGCGGGCTCACCGCCGTGCAGTTTGACGATGTCCATGGTCGCCATCGCCAATCCGGCGCCGTTGACCATGCAACCGATCGACCCGTCGAGCTTGATGTAGTTGAGCTCATGCTTCGAGGCCTCGAGCTCCATCGGGTCTTCTTCGTCCTCGTCGCGCAACGCCTCGACATCCGCGTGGCGATACAGCGCGTTATCGTCGAAGTTCATTTTCGCATCGAGGGCGATAACATCGCCCGCGCCGGTGACGACCAGCGGATTGACTTCGACCATCGAGGCATCGAGCTCGAGGAACGCGGAGTACATGGCCATCAGGAACTTGGCCGCGCTCTTGGTCTGGTTGCCCTCAAGCCCCAGACCGAACGCGATCTCACGGGTGTGGAACGGCATGATGCCGGTTGCCGGGTCGATTGCGACGGTCGCGATCTTGTCCGGTGTTTCCTCGGCCACGGTCTCGATGTCCATCCCGCCTTCGGTCGAGGCGATGATCACGATTCGTGACGTTTCACGGTCGACCAGCAGGCTGAGGTAAAGCTCGCGCGCGATGTCGCAACCTTCCTCGATATAGACGCGCTTGACCTCTTTGCCGCCCGGCCCGGTTTGCTTGGTGACCAGGGTGTGGCCGAGCATGGCTTCGGAATGGGCGCGCACTTCATCGTCACTGCGGGCCAGCCGGACACCGCCGCCGCCGTCGGGATCGTCTTCGAAGTGCCCGGCACCGCGGCCGCCGGCGTGAATCTGGGATTTGACGACCCAGATATCGCCGCCCAGCTCTTTCGCGGCGCTGCTTGCTTCTTCAGGCGTGTAGGCCACTGCGCCCCGGGGCACGGCGACACCGAACTTCGCCAGCAGACCCTTGGCCTGATACTCGTGAATGTTCATGGACGAATGGTTCCGAGAGGGCAGTTTTGGTTCGTTGGACGGCGACGATGACTGTCGGGCATTACCGTATGCTTAATTTCTGAAGCTATCGCCGACGGTGAAGGCCCGGAAAATTGGGCCGAATATGGTTAACGAGGTTTGACTTTAGCACCCATGTTGCAGTCCGCAACCGGGCGCAGGCAGACAGTGGGCCAGCCGGTCTCTGAGGCCGGCCCTACTTCTTTTTCGAATCGCGCTGGAGTTGTTTGGTGACCTTGGCGAGGCTCTGCACGGCTTTCACGGATTTCCGGAAGTCCGCACGTTCCTTGGCATCGAGCTTGATTTCCACGATCCGCTCGACACCCTTGGCACCGATCACGACGGGCACGCCGACATACATGTTGTTCACCCCGTACTCGCCACGCAGATAGGCGGCACACGGCAGAACCCGCTTTTTGTCCTTGAGATAGGATTCGGCCATCGCGATGGCAGAGGATGCCGGCGCATAGAAAGCCGATCCGTTGCCCAGGAGTTCGACAATTTCGCCGCCGCCCGAACGGGTGCGCTGCACGATCGCGTCGATGCGCTTCTGGGTCGTCCACTTCATCTTGACCAGATCGGGAAGCGGAATGCCGGCAACCGTGGAGTAGCGCACGGACGGGACCATGGTGTCGCCGTGGCCGCCGAGCACGAAGGCCGTGACGTCCTCAACCGAAACATTGAACTCCTCGGCAAGGAAGTAGCGGAACCGGGCGCTGTCGAGAACACCCGCCATGCCAACGCACATGTTCGGTTTCAGGCCGGCGGCTTCGCGCAGGACACCCACCATTACGTCGAGCGGGTTGGTGATGCAGATGACAAACGCGTTCGGGCAGTTCTTCTTGATACCCGCGCCGACGGATTCCATGACGCTGGTGTTGATGCCGATCAAATCGTCCCGGCTCATGCCCGGCTTGCGTGCCACACCGGCGGTGACGATCACCACATCGGCACCGCGAATGGCGGAATAGCTGCTTGCGCCCACCAGTTTGGAATCGAAACCTTCGACGGGGGAGGATTCGGCCAGGTCGAGCGCCTTGCCCGCCGGCATACCCTTGACGATATCGAATAGGACCACGTCGCCCAGTTCCTTGAGGCCGACCAGGTGGGCCAGCGTGCCGCCAATGTTGCCTGCGCCGATCAGCGCGATTTTGTTGCGTGCCATGTCCGTTTTATCTCCGCTTTCGGAAGTCTTTGCGGGGCTCGCTTGTGAGCGCCGCCCGAGTGATGCGTGGGCGGTGTGTAACGCGATTTCCCGGGTGGTTCAAGGCGCGCCGGGGGCATGTCATTTGTGCCGCCCGACGGAGGCTCGCACGGCCCGAAATCAGGGCTGGTGCGGGCTTTCCAGATAGTCCTGGGCTTGCATCTCCATCAACCGCGAGACGGTGCGCTGAAACTCGAATGCCGTATCGCCTTCGGGATACAGCTCTTCGGGTGCACCGTCGGCCGTGGCGAACAGATTGACCCGGTGTTCGTAGAGCGAATCGATCAGGACAACGAACCGTTTGGCGGCATCGCGTTCGCGCGCATCGAGCAGGGGTATGTTGTCGATCATCACCGTGTGGAACTGGGTGGCGATCGCCAGATAGTCAGTGGCACCGCGGGGCTTGTTGCACAATTCCTCGAACTGGAACCGGGCGATAGAGCGCGCGACCTGGTGTGCATGAATGGTGCGCCCCTGCACCTCGACCTCCATCGGTTCAGGGTCTGCATCATCGGTCAGCGTTGCAAACGCGGCGTCGAGCTTGGCTGTTGCAGCACGGCCGATCGGCGTGTGCCAGACAGGCTCACCCATCAGGCGATCCAGACGGAAGTCACGGCCCTGTCCGATATCGAGCACGTCCAGTTTCTCGCCGATCAGGTCGATGAAGGGCAGGAACCGGTCTCGCTGCAGGCCGCCCTTGTATAGATCCTGGGGTGCGACGTTCGACGTCGCGACCACGACGACCCCGTGCTCGAAGAAAGCCTGGAACAGCCGGCCGAGGATCATGGCGTCGGCGATGTTGACGACATGAAATTCGTCGAAGCACAGCAGCCAACTGTCCGCGGCAACATCGGCGGCCACACGCATGAGCGGGTCGGCCTGCTTTTCCTGTTTGCGGAGCTCGTTCAGGCGCTGCTGGATCTCGAGCATGAAAGCGTGAAAATGCACCCGGCGTTTTCTTGCAACCGGCGCGGTTTCATAGAACAGGTCCATGAGCATGGATTTGCCCCGGCCGACCGGGCCATAGAGATAGAGCCCCATCGGCGGTGCTTCGGTTCGCCGCCCCAGGCCGAAACGATCTTTCCAGCCAGACAGCCAGCCGTCCTCGGCGGGCTGATAGCCGTTCAAGGCATGGTGCAGGCTTTGCAGCTTCTCGATCCCGAGTTTCTGCATGGGATCGCGAATCAACTCGTTCGCACCGCGCATCTCGCGGTAGCGCTCGAGCGGTGTCACCAAATTCGAATCTGGGGCTCCGTCGGGCATGGCCGCGGTTAACTAGGCCAGCTTGTGGTCGTGCGCAACCGCTTCGCGCGCTAGTGCGCGGCCTGCGCAGCGGACTTGGCGAACATAGTCTCCATTTCGCGGCGCACCTGGACGGCCTGTTGGTCCGTATCGAACTCCACATCGGCCCAGCTGACCGGCTGGTCCTTCGCGACGGCGTTCTTGAGTTTCACCCCATGGGCCAGGCCGATGGGCAGCCCGCTGGCCGCGAGGCTTGCCTCGGCGGGCATCAGCTTGCCGTAGACCGTGAATCCGCCTTCACCGTCCAGTTCGTCGCCGGGTTTCAGATCGCGTTTGGCCGTGGCGACCGCATCGCCGCGGAACCCGTTCGGCGCGCCGGTGGATTCGCCGCGCAGGGCAACGCTTGCCACGGAGATTCCAAGTTCGAGCCCGATCAGATGGTAGGGCTTCCAGAGCGCTGAATAGTTGCCGGTCTCATCGGTGACAAGCCCGTATTCGTCAAAGCAGGCCCGGACGTAATCGCTCGGCGCCTCGAAGACCACGTAGACACCCCAACGCAGGTCTCCCGTCACATGGCGACCGTCGCGTTCCTCGGAACTGATCACCTCGACCTGGCCCTTGTGGTGCAGGCTGCCGCCTTCGGCGCGCGGCCGCATGACGTATGGCAGGTCGTGGACCCCGCAGGGCGGGAAGGCGAGCCCGTCGGGTGCCGGTGTCAGTCCGCTGGCGTTCGTGACCGCGGCCATTTCGATGGCGGACTTGGTGCCATCGAGGAAGGAGTTGAACATTTGCGGGTTCATGCCGCCGGCCGCGGCCTGTTCGGCCGTCAGTCCGTAGTGATCCCAGACATCATCGGGTGTCACATAGTGATAGCCGTCGAGATATTTTGTGCCCTTGCCGGCCGCGATTACGTCGAGGCCGCAGGCGCGTGCCCAATCAACCTGTTCGTGGATCAGTGCGGGTTGATCGCCATAGGCCAGCGAATAGACCACGCCGGCCTGGCGGGCGCGGGCGGCAAGCAGAGGGCCGGCCAGCACATCTGCTTCCACATTGACCATGACGATGTGCTTGCCGTGTTCGCAACAAGCCAGCGCATGCGCAATCCCCGCAGCCGGGCTGCCGGTGGCGTCGATCACCACGTCGATGGGCCCGAAGGCGACCAGGGCCATGGAGTCGTCGGTGAGGTGGGTCGTGCCTTGTGCGATCGCGTCGTCGAATGTCACAGCCGATGGGTCGAGGCCGCCGACCCGTGCACAGGCGGCCCGCGCACGCTCGGGGTCGAGGTCGGCGATGGCGGTGATCTGAATGCCCGGGGTGCGCGCCGCCTGCGACAGGTACATGGTCCCGAACTTGCCGGCGCCGATCAGGCCGACCCGAACGGGTGCTCCGTCTTCGGCGCGCTTGCCAAGCATGGCGTGGAGGTTCATTTCCAAGTCCTTCCCGATTCCCGCTATCCTGTCGCAAATCCTACAACGAAACGCTGCCGAAAGCTGGAGGGGGAGGAACGATCATGACCGACTACAACGAGGATGCACGCGTGCCGCATGTGTCGCGGGAGGCCTTTCCTGCCGACCAGGTCGCGATCTACGACCACATCATGGAAACCCGGAAGCTCAAATTCATGGCCGAGCTGTTCGCCCGCATGGCCAGCAGCCCGGGTGCCCTGGAGTCGGTTGCCTCGGTTGGCGAGCATGTGCGGTTCCAAAGCGTGCTCGACGAGGTTCTGCGCGAGATGGTGATCTGCACGGTCTCCCAGGAGGTCGGCAACTGGTACGAGTGGACCCACCATATTCACCGCATGCCCGACGATATGCGTGAAATCTGCGGCACGCCGGCGCAAGAGGCGCTGCCCGCGCCGCGCGGCCCTGCGCTCAAGTTTTCCCGGATGGTGGCAAACAACCAGAAGGTCGATGACGCGCTGATCGAGGAGATACGGGACTCACTGGGCGACCAGGGCCTGGTCGATCTCACGGTGATGGTCGGCTACTACCAACTGATCGGCACCTTCTGCACGACTTTGCATGTGCCGATCGAGGATTCGATCGAACGCACGCCCATGAAGAAATAGCCGTTACTCCGCGGCAGCCGTGCCTTCGCGCGCGAGTTCGCGCAGGCAGTCATCGTCGATCGGTTCGATCGGCGTGAAGTCGCGATGGGCGATCCATTCCTCACGCTTGAACTGGGTGATGTGGTTGTCGACGTGACACAGGCTCAGATAGGCGATCACCCGGCCCCAGGGGCTGATATTCGGTGCCGAGGCGTGAACGATGTTCGAATGGAACATCAGGACCGAGCCCGGCTTGCCCTTGGGCGCGATGATGCCGCCTTCGTCCGCCAGCTTCGCCACCGTCTCCTTGTCCAGCGTCCATAGCGGGTAGGAGGTGGTGAGCGTGTCGTGGCCCGCCTCGATCACGCCCGCCTTGTGGCTGCGCGGGATGAGGTAGAGCGGTCCGTTGAACTCGGTCACCTCGTCCAGGTACACGGCAATATTCATGGCGCGGGCTTCCGGCATGCCGTCGTCGCGCGCCCAGGTGCCGTAGTCCTGGTGCCATTGCCAGACATCGCCGTCGAAGGCGGCTTTGCCGTTGATCTTGTACTGATGCAGATACACGGGCCCGTCGAGCAGCTGCATGACCGGTCCGATCATGCGCGGGTGCAGCCCAAGACGTCGGAACGGTTCGCTGTAGTAATGTGCGGCAAATGCCGTTCGAACCGCCTCGCTTCCGCTCTCGCGCCAGACCTCGTCGCGGTCCATCGCGAAAATTCGCGGCAGATCATTGGTCAGGACATCGATCTCCTCCTGAGCGAACAGGTCGGGCAGCATCACCCAGCCTTCGGTCTCGAACTGATCAAGCTGTTCCTGATTGAGTTTCATGGCGCGGCTCCTAGCTCGTCATCCAAGTTTAGACGAATATAGCGTGCCGTGAAGTAGGGAGCGAGGCTGGCTTTGCTGGTCCGGCGCGCTGAATGGCGCTAGGTTCGGCAACCATTGCAGCCTGACGTCCCGATGCTCGAAATCCTGACACTTGCGCTTGATCTGACCTCCAGCCCGTTCGTCTTGTTCGGCTATATCGGGCTCGGCGTGTATGCGACGACCCCCTGGCGGGCGTTCAAGTACGCGGTCATGTGGGGGTTGGCCATCCAGATCTTTGCACTGTCGCTGGCGCGCGCTGACTTCTTCGATCTGCAGGGCCTGGCGGTCCAGACCGGATTGCGTCTTGTCGGCGCGCTCATCGTGACCATGGGTGTCTTCTATCTCTACCGCACGATGCGCGGGCGCGTAGGCGGGGGTGGTCGTGGTGGCTCAGGCCCGGCCGGCGATGAGTCCGCGCCGCGCCGCAAGACGCCGCATCTGCGCCGGGTCAAATAGGTAACGGCCCTATTCGGATTTCGTCAGGCTGAAGCAGCACGCCCTGCGGGTGATGCTTTGAAACAGGATCGGCTGACCGGCTCCGGGCAGGGCGGCTTCGAAAAGATCGAGCGGGGTGTCGGGGACCTGAATGCCGGGCGGTCCCTGGCCGGTCTCGGTGACCTGGTCAAAGCGCGGCTCGTTCGTGATCATGAAGACGCGGCCCTGGCCAATAGTACCGAACAGCGCGAGGCGTTCATTCGCTTCGCCCTCGATCACTAAATCGGTCTGGCTGATCGAAACCGGACCCGATTCAACCGCGCATTCACCGGTCGCAGCCAGCGCCTACGCTCTGGTGATATCCGGGTGTGTCGCGCCGCCGCGCAGCTTCTCACCGGCCGCGGCGACGTTCAGGGAATGGATTGCCGTCGCCAGGAGGACCTGGAGGCTGGCGCCATCGGGCAAAACGACCCCCATCTGGGCCGTCGTCAGCATGTCGCCGAATGACGGGTTGGTCTGCTGAATCGCCCGCAGGGAACCGGCTTGGACCACGATCGGGAATGTCTCCTCGATACTCGTGAGAACGGTGCGTACGAGCGTGTCCGGATCGGCTGCTGCGATACCGTTCTGGATGCCGGCGCGCGCGTTCGCGATCCTCCCGGCCGTCTGTGCGTTCTGTGCGGTCATGGTGTTGAGGGCCGCGTTCAGGCCTTCCAAGCGGCCGGGGTCGGCGGTGCCGGTGTAATAGGTGAACACGGTACCGGGCCGAAACATGTTGGCCGGGCCGGCGGGAACCCGGCTGCCCTGGGCCTGGGCCGTTGCCGCCGTCGACAGTAAAACCGCCGCGGACAGGACCGCGGCGGTGAAGAACTTTGGCAATAGGGAAACCGATGTGCGGGATCGCACACGCCGGTTCGATATCCGCTTGATGACGGTCACACCCCGCGTTCCACCATCATCTTCTTGATTTCCGCAATGGCCTTGGCCGGGTTCAGGTGCTTCGGGCACGTACGGGTACAGTTCATGATGGTGTGGCAGCGATACAGCCGGAACGGATCCTCGAGCTGGTCGAGCCGGTCGCCGGCTGCTTCGTCTCGCGTGTCCGCAAGCCAGCGATAGGCCTGCAGCAGGATCGCCGGGCCGAGATAGCGGTCCTCGTTCCACCAGTAGCTCGGGCAGGACGTTGAACAGCATGCGCACAGCACGCATTCCCAAAGGCCGTCGATCTTGGCCCGGTCTTCGGGCGACTGCAGCCGCTCACGTTCGGGCGCCTGACTGTCGGTCTTCAGCCAGGGTTCGATCTGGCGGTACTGGGCGAAGAAATGGGTCTGGTCGGGGACCAGGTCTTTGATGACGGACTGGTGCGGCAGCGGGTAGATCCGCACGTAGCCCTTGGCGTCGTTGATATACTTGGTACAGGCGAGTGTGTTCGTGCCGTCGATGTTCATCGCGCACGACCCGCACACGCCTTCGCGGCACGACCGCCGGAAGGTCAGCGTCGAATCGACCTCATTCTTGATCTTGATGAGGGCGTCGAGGACCATCGGCCCGCAATCGTCGAGATCGATGTGATAGGTATCGACCCTGGGGTTCTCACCGCTGTCTGGTGACCAGCGGTAGATCTTGAAGGCCTTCAGATCGGTTGCGCCTTCCGGCTTCGGCCATTCCTTGCCTTCGGTCACCTTGGAATTCTTCGGCAGCGTAAACTCAGCCATCTTCTAATATCTCCTCGTCGCCAGAAAGGGTCCCGGGCGCAGCGCCTAGTAGGACCGTTCCTTGGGCGGGAAGGTCTGGACTTCGTTGGTCAGGGTCTGGAGGTGGACCGGGCGGTACTTCAGATCGACTTTGCCCTTCTCGTCGACCCAGGCCAGCGTGTGCTTCATCCATTCGTCGTCGTTGCGGTCGGGGAAGTCCTCGCGGGCATGGGCGCCACGGCTCTCCTCGCGCTCTTTCGCGCCGTTCAGCGTGATGACGGCCTGGATCATCAGATTCTCGAGCTCGAGGGTCTCGACCAGATCGGAATTCCAGATCAGCGAATCGTCGGACACGTTCAGATCGTCGCGCGCACCCCATAACTCATCGAGCTTCTCGGCCCCCTCCTGGAGCACCTCGCCGGTGCGGAACACGGCGCAGTTGTTCTGCATCGTACGCTGCATCTCGAGGCGAAGTTTCGCCGTCGGCGTGCCGCCCTTGGCGTGCCGCAGCTTGTCCATGCGGGCCAGCGCCTCGTCGCCGGCATTGGCCGGCAGCGGTTCGTGGGCCGTGCCCGGGGTCACCAGCTCGGCGGCCCGGAGCGCCGCGGCGCGGCCGAACACGACCAGGTCGAGCAGCGAGTTCGAGCCCAGGCGGTTGGCCCCGTGCACCGATACGCTGGCCGCTTCGCCGATTGCCATCAGGCCCGGCGTGACGGCTTCGGGGTCTGCTTCGGTCCAGGTGCGAACCTGGCCCTGATAGGTCGTCGGGATGCCGCCCATATTGTAGTGGCATGTTGGCAGGACCGGGATCGGCTCCTTGGTCACATCGACGCCCGCGAAGATGCGCGCGGTCTCGGAAATACCGGGAAGGCGCTGGGCCAGCACGTCCGGGTCGAGATGTTCCAGGTGCAGGTGGATATGGTCTTTCTCGTCTCCGACGCCGCGGCCCTCGCGCATCTCGACGGTCATCGAGCGGCTGACCACGTCGCGGCTCGCCAGATCCTTCGCCGAAGGTGCGTAGCGCTCCATGAAGCGCTCACCCTCGGAATTGGTCAGGTAACCACCCTCGCCACGCGAACCCTCGGTGATGAGCGCGCCGGCACCATATATGCCGGTCGGATGGAACTGGACGAACTCCATATCCTCAAGCGGCAGGCCCGCACGCGCGACCATCGCATTGCCGTCGCCGGTGCAGGTGTGCGCCGATGTCGCCGAGAAGTAGGCCCTGCCGTAACCGCCGGTCGCCATGCATACCAGATGGCCTCGGAAACGGTGGATCGTGCCGTCGGCCAGGTTCCAGGCCATGACGCCACGGCAGCGCCCGTCTTCCATGATCAAATCGAGGGCAAAATACTCGATAAAGAACTCGGCGTTGTAGCGCAGGGACTGCTGATACAGCGTGTGCAGGATCGCGTGTCCGGTCCGGTCGGCCGCGGCACAGGTCCGTTGTGCGGTGCCTTCGCCGTAATTCGTGGTCATGCCGCCGAAGGGGCGCTGATAGATCTTGCCCTGCTCGGTCCGGCTGAACGGCACGCCCTGGTGCTCCAGCTCAATGATCGCCGGGATCGCCTCGCGCACCATGTACTCGATGGCGTCCTGGTCACCCAGCCAGTCCGACCCCTTGACGGTGTCGTACATGTGCCAGCGCCAGTCGTCCTCGCCCATGTTGCCGAGCGCGGCCGAGATCCCGCCCTGCGCCGCCACCGTGTGGGAGCGGGTCGGAAACACCTTGGAAATACAGGCCGTCTTGAGACCCTGGTTCGCCATGCCGAAGGTGGCACGCAGACCGGCACCGCCCGCGCCCACGACGATAACGTCGTAGTCATGATCGATGATCTCGTATCCGCCGTTGGTCGCCATCGTTACCCTCTCAATTCAATGCGATTGCGATCACGGCGTAGACGGAGGTCACGCCGAGGAAGACGGCTGCACCCTTGACCGCGATGATCAAGGCAACTTCGAGCCACTTCGTGTGAATATAGTCTTCGATCACCACTTCCAGGCCCAGCTGGCCATGTCGGAAGGTGGCGACGATCAGAAGGATCAGCAGGACCGCATTGATCGGGATGCTGATGAAGGTAACGGCCGCTTCGTGGTCGGCGCCGGTGACGACGATCATCGAAACCACGAACCAGATGACCAGGGGTACCAGCGCCAGTGCGGTCAGGCGCTGGGCCCACCAGTGCGCGGTGCCCGTTTTGGCCGAGCCGAGGCCGCGTGCGCGGCTGAGCGGAGAACGCATGTTCATGGTCAGACCCCCCCGAGCACGGTGTAGCCGGAAACCCAGCTGATGACCGTCAATACCACGGAGGCGACGACCACCAGCCAGCCCGATGCATTCGCGGTGCTGATCTCGAAACCCCGGCCGGAGTCCCACACCAGGTGCCGGATGCCGTTACACAGGTGGTAGTAGAGCGCGAACGTCCAGGCCAGGAGAAGGATCCGGCCGACGATCGATCCGATGAAGCTCTGCACGGTGTCGAATGCGGTCGGCCCTGTCGCCACTGCGATCAGCCACCAGACAAGAAGCAGCGTACCGACGGCCAGTCCCACACCGGTGATCCGGTGAAGAATTGACATCACGGATGTGAGTTGCGGGCGATAGACCTGAAGGTGCGGCGATAGCGGTCTGTTCTAGGTCGCCATGGGGCCCCCTGTCCTGAAGGTGCGAGCGCGAAATCAGGGAATCGATTCCGGCGGGTTTTGGTGCGTCCGAACTGTCCTTTTGGGGACTTCCATGATGGCCGGACACACGCAGTTTGTTACGCGATTGATTTAGACCTGCGGCCACTGTTTCGTCAATGTTGGACCCGGAACGACACCTTTGTTTTCAGATGTCTTGCGCGATCCGACCCCTGGCATGTGGAAAACCTGTGGAGGAGTTGTGATCTACCGGGGGAGTTTTGCACAGGAAATTGCCAAGCATCCGCATTTGCTCATTGCTGCGGCGCCAGCCCCGTCGGAACATGATCTCGCACGCATTGGCGTGTCGGCGGATGTTCTCCGCGTTCGATCCATCGCTCTGCGACGGGCACGAACAAGCCGGGGGCGGTCTCGAGGGACCGGGCTAGGCAGGAGGAAATCCAGCGCCGGATGGCAGACGCGCCGAGAGGTGTGGACGCGGTCGGGGGCAAGCCGGCGGACGGACAGGGTCCTTCGGGACCGATCCCCTCGATGGATGTCCGTTCAACTTGCAAGGGTGCGGTTCGCGGGAAACTGCGGGCGGCAACCGGGCAAGGCCGGGCGGCTGGGTCTGCGCAATCGACCTCGGAAGATTGTGACGGTTGGCCGGTCGGCATGGAAGGCCGCGTTGGTAAGACCAGCGGCTTTTCCGGCAGCGAACGCCCTCCGGGGTGTACGCTCCGCGCAGATGTCGGCTTCGGCAGGCTCTGGGCGAAGGGAAGGGCGCACCGTTCCGTCTCCAGGCACTCGCCGGCCAGGAATTCGGAGCGTCGACCGGGCGGAAGGCGGGGTTCTTCGGAACCGCGGCCACCGACCGGGAGGTCTTAGAAGATGCGGCCGGCCAATTGGCTTCTGTCCCTTCGGGGACCCGGTGCGGGACGTGTCACCACGGTCAGCACTCGGCAGGCGAAGCGCGATGGACGACGTATCGGCCAGGGGTGCGTCCCACGCGCAGAGCATCGAGAGGCCGGATGCCGGTGCGGGTACTGGATCATCGTCGGCGGAGTGCGAACTTCGTCGGCAAGTATCCGACAGATCTGAAGACCAGGGGGGAACTCCTGGTTCTTGGGATCGAGGAAGGCGTCAGGCGTCACGGGCTCCGCGTCCATGCACCTGGCGCCTTCTTCATTTTTTGGGGGTGTGCGGACATAAAAAGAGCCCGGCGCTTTCGCGCCGGGCTCTTTTCCAGGCATCTGTAACCGGGCCCCGCATCCAGGCAGATCAATATTCGACAGGTATCAACGCGGAATCGCGTCGGTCAAACGAATTCTTGCGCCCGGCCGGGTTTGCGGCCGATACAGTGTGCGGGCATGCATATTCTATCGATCCAATCCCAGGTGACGTTCGGTCACGTCGGCAATTCGGCGATCGCCTTTCCCCTCCAGTGCCTCGGCCACACGGTCTGGGCGGTGCCGACGATTGTGGCGGCGAACCATCCCGGCTATCCCGACTTCGCCGCGCGTGTGATGCCTGCCGACGAGGTCCGGGAACTGCTGGACGGCCTCGCGCGGAGGGGCGGGTTTGCCGGCTGTGAGCTGTTGATCAGCGGGTATATGGGTTCACGCGGTGTGGGTGACGTGGTCGCCGATACCGTCGCCAAGGTGCACGCCGCGGCAGACGACACGCTTTACTGCTGTGATCCGGTGATCGGTGACCGCGACACCGGTGTCTATGTCGACAGCGATATCGCTGACTGGTTTCGATCCGACGGGTTGCCGCTTGCCGATCTCCTGACACCCAACCTGTTCGAACTTGAGGTGTTGTGCGAGGCCGAACCCGGTGCGCTCCATGATGCGTCTTTAGGCGAGATCGTGGCGGCCGGTCGCGGGTTGCTGGCACGGATGCGCGATGGCGCCCGGATGTTGGTGACCAGCGTGGAGCATCGTGATTTGGCCACCGCAAGTATCGGGGTGCTCGCATTTGATGAGGCTCAGACCTGGTGGATAGAAACGCCGAGACACAACTTCACGGTGGCACCGCACGGGGTGGGAGATCTGGCGACCGCTCTTTTCGCCTCGGGCATCGTCGAGACCGGAAGCCTCCCGCAATCCCTGGAGCGTTGCGCGAACATCCTCCACGCAATCCTCTACGAGACGGCCCGACGCGACAGCGCCGAGATGGAACTCGTCGCGGCGCGTGACGCGATCGCGGCGCCCGCGCAACGTTTCGTCGCACAATCGATCGACTGATCCCGTCCGGCTTTTTGCCGCGGCCGGGAATCTGTTATGAACGATGTGGGGATGGCCCGTGTTCGATTCGGGCTTCAAGGCAAACAGGACGCCTGCGGTTTGGCAGTAACCGACTATATTTTGATTCAGGGCCTTGTCTTTGGATTCTTCCTGGCCTTGCCGGTCGGGCCGGTCGGCGTGTTGTGCGTCCAGCGGACGATTTCCCAGGGTCGCATGCACGGCCTGATCTCCGGGCTCGGAGCCGCGTTCGGAGATGCGCTCTACGGTGCCGTCGCGGCATTCGGCATCACGGCCGTCGAGGACTGGATCACCGGCAACCAGGCAGCCCTGCGCACCGTCGGCGGCATTGTGTTGCTGTTGCTGGCATTGCGCACCGTGATGGCCATAATGCGCGGGGGGGCATCGAAAGGTCCCGACACTTCGAAGGTCGAAGGGCGCATCGTGACCCACAGTCTGGTCAAGGATTTCATCTCGACCTTCATGCTGGCGATCACCAACCCGATCACCTTTGTTGCATTTGCCGGACTGCTCGCGACGCTCGGGTTCACCGAGGCGGGCCGCTCTATCGGGAACGCTTCGATCCTCGTTGTCGGCGTGTTTGCCGGATCCGCAGTGTGGTGGATCGCGCTGTCGTCGACCGCTAGCATCTTCCGGCCGGTTGTCGACGGGACATATCAGATCTGGATGGACCGGATGGTCGCCGCCATCCTCGCGGGCTTCGGAATCTACGCGCTCCTGACGTCGTTCTTCTACTAATCCCCGGGCGCCATCTCAAAGGATGCGAACTCGAAACCCGGCGCCACCGTGCAGCCGACGAGCGTCCACGCGCCGCGCGATCGAGCCGATTGCCAATGGCCGGCCGGAACCGGCACCTGAAGCCGTTCGCCGCCGGCAAGATCGGCACCCAGTGTCAGTGTGTGTGCCGGCTTCCCTGGCGCGGCGATCGAGAGTTCCAGCGGTGCGCCCGCATACCAGTGCCAGATCTCTGAAGCATCGGTGACACGGTGCCAGGCCGAATGCTCACCTTCGCGCAGCAGGTGCTAGATTGCTGTGCCGGGGCTGCGCGTATCCGCGTCGGTCCCCGCGTCCCGGAACGTCTCGACGAAATGCCCGCCTTCCGGGTGGGGCTCCAGGCCGAGCAGGGTGATCACCTCGTCCGCGGACATGCTGCGCGCCTTGGTCGTCATGCGTCCGGTCGCGTGTTTTCGATCGACGGCCGCTTGGAGAACTCCGCGAACCAGGCGGTCAGATTTGGCCGACCGTCCCGCCAGTCATTGTCGGCGAAGCGAAAGTCGCGATATCCCAGTGCGCAGGCGCCGGCGACCTGGCCGATGGTGACCGGTCCGTCGAGGTCGCCGGCCTCGGCCTCGAGTTGATCGAGCGCCTGGTCGACCGACAGTTCCTGGCGATCGATGAAGGTCTGCGATGCCGCATCGCCTTCATGGAACATCATCTCCATGCGTTCATGGACCGAGGCGTCGAGTATGCCGTCGGCCGCCGCGAGTTGCCGCATCGCCGTCCAGCGGGGAGGGCCCGGGTCCGGGTAGATCTTCGTGGTGCCATGTGCATCGAAATACTCACACACGATGTTGGACTGGTAGAGCGGCGGCCCGTCGTCGCGGATGAGGGCGGGGACCTTGCCGACCGGATTGAGATCCCTGTAACCCGCCGGGTCTTCCCACGGGTTGATGGCTTCTGTTTCGATGCTGTCGGCGAGCCCCGTCTCGATAGCTGCCGCGCGGGCCTTTCGCGCATAAGGCGATGCCTCGGAATAGATCAGTTTCATGGTCTCATCCTGCTTGCGGGATTGTGTTGAGACGCAGAATACACACGGCGGGTGTGGAACAGAATTGCGTTGGCAGCAGGGCCGATCTCCGTATGTTAACGTCGCGCCATGAACCTGGATGTCGTTGATCTGCGTGATTTCTATGCCACCAGCCTGGGTTCGGCCGCGCGGCGCATGGTGAGGCGCCAGGTGCGCGCGCTTTGGCCGGATTTGCGAGGCATGTCGATGGCAGGCTTCGGCTACGCTACGCCCTACCTACGGCCGTTCATGGACGAGGCGGCGCGGGTTACGGCCATCATGCCGACTCGTATCGGGGTGATGGCCTGGCCCGAACGGACCAACAGCGAGCGCAATCTCGCCACGGTGGCGCGCGAAGACGAGATTCCGCTGCCCGACCTGTCGATCGACCGTGTCCTGATCGTCCACGGGCTCGAGCACAGCGAGAACGCCCATCTGATGCTGCGCGAGATGTGGCGCATCTTGTCGGACGGCGGGCGCATGATCGTTGCCGTCCCCAACCGACGTTCCATATGGGCACGCACCGACCACACGCCGTTCGGGCATGGCCATCCCTATTCACCGATGCAGCTCAATCGGGCCCTGCGCCAGTCCATGTTCACACCGGTTCGTGAGACACGCGCGTTGTTTTTCCCGCCCTCGCGGCGTCGCTTCTGGCTTTCGGCAGCGCCTGCATGGGAACGGATCGGAATGCGGTGGCTCAACCCTGTCGGGGGCGTCGCAATTGTAGAGGTGACGAAGCAGATCTATGGCGGTGTGCCGGCAGGCGCCAAGGCGCGCCGCAGAAGCTATGCGACGGTGCCAGCCTCGGCGGGATCGATGTGTCGGGGCGCTAACTGCGTCCGATCAGGAATACCGCCTGCTCGGTAAGTAGGTTCGTCCAGATGCCGATCTGCTGACGGCTTTGCGCCTGGTCGCGCCGGTCGATCGTGATGATCTGTTGTGCGTTGAGCTCGAGCTCGTCCAGCAAGCCCACAAAGTCCGTCAGTGTGAAGAAGCGGATATTGGGGGATTCGTACCAGGCATGGGGGAGGTTGCTGGACACGGGACTTCGGCCGCTCAACAGCAATCCAGTACGCACCCGCCAGTAGCCAAAATTCGGAAAACTCACCACGGCGTATCGTCCGATCCGCAGCATTTCCCGGAGCACGCCTTTGACATCGTAGATGGCGGGTAGTGTCTGGGACAGGATCACGAAATTGAAGGCATCGTCGGGGTAGTTGTTGAGGTCGGTTTCGGCATCGCCCTGCACCACCGCAAGGCCGTGTGACACACAGGTGTTCACACCCTCCTGGCTCAGCTCAATCCCGCGGCCGTCGACCCGCTTCTCGGCGACCAGCAGGTCCAGCAGGACACCGTCGCCACAACCGACATCGAGCACGCGGCTACCCGGCGTGATCATGTCCGCGATCAGCTTTTGATCGACGCGAATACGCGATCCGTTCATAGAATCCAGCCGGTTCATGGGGTCGCAGCCTTGCCGTTAAGGCCGCGCTGTTCGGCCGCGCCACGCAGGAAGCCCGCAAGAATGCGATGAAATTCTGGCTCCTCCAGAAGGAAGGCATCGTGGCCAGACTCGGTCTCGATCTCGACAAAGCTGACCGACGCCGCCACTGCATTCAATGCATACACGATCTGGCGAGACTCGCTGGTCGGGAAAAGCCAGTCGGAGGTGAAACTGACAAGGCAGAAACGGACCTGCGAATTCTTGAACGCAGCCGGCAGATTGTCGCCGTATTCCGCTGCCATGTCGAAATAGTCCATGGCGCGGGTGATGTAGAGGTACGAGTTCGCGTCGAACCGCTCGACGAACGTGCTGCCCTGGTGGCGCAGGTAGCTTTCGATCTGGAAATCCGCGTCGAACCCGAACGTGATCGCCTGGCGATCCTGGAGGTTCCGGCCGAACTTCGTATGCAGGGCGGAATCGGACAGATAGGTGATATGCGCCGCCATCCGGGCCACCGAAAGTCCGCGGCGCGGGCCCGTGTCCTGACTGTAATAGTCACCACCATGCCAGCTCGGGTCGGCCATGATGGCCTGCCGTCCGACCTCGTGAAAGGCGATGTTCTGCGCTGAATGACGTGCAGCACCAGCAATTGGGATCGCGCAGAACACCATCTCGGGATAGCGCGAGGCCCATTCCAGGGTTTGCATGGCTCCCATGGATCCGCCGATGACAGCGAATAGTTTTTCGATGCCCAAATGCTCGACCACGCGCTTCTGCGCGGCTACCATGTCGGTGATGGTGATAACCGGGAAATCCAGGCCGAACGGTGTGCCCGTTTTTGGATTGATATCCTTGGGTCCGGCGGTACCCATGCAGCCGCCCAGGACATTGACGCAGATGACGAAGTAATCGTCTGTATCGATCGTCAGCCCGGCCCCAACGACCCCGCTCCACCATCCCGCCCTTCCGGTCACGGGATGGGGCTCTGACACATATTGGTCGCCCGTCAGCGCGTGGCAGACCAGAATCGCGTTGGATTTCTCTGCGTTCAGCGTGCCGTATGTCTGGTAGGCGACCGTGAATGGCCCAAGCAATTGCCCGGATGCCAGGCGCAGGGGTTCGTCCGCCCCCAGCACGAGCTGATGGCCCGGCAGGTCGGTCACCACCGGTTCAACCGCGATTGCCTCGCCGGCGTTCGCGACGCCATTGTCTTCGCTGTTCGCCATCGTCTAGTGCATGGTTTTGGGCCAGTGCCGCTCGGGACCTTGCCCTTGCGACGGGCGCATAGCTATGTGGCCCTCATGAGGGGTGTCAACGATTTCTTTGCCAAAACCGCGGTCTAGCGATACAACCTTGGCCGCTTTTTCCCGGAAGTGCGAGACCATGAGCAACACGCCAGATGATCTGGCGGCGCTGCGCCGCGAGATCGATTCCATCGACGAACAGCTGCATGACCTGTTGATGCGGCGCGGCGAAGTCGTGACCGAAATCGGTCGCCGGAAGGCAGCCGACGGTCAGGTCTCGTTTCGTCCGGCGCGAGAAGCGCAACTGTTGCGCCGGCTTCTGGCCCGCCATCGCGGGCCGCTGCCGGCCGAAACCATCGTGCGGGTGTGGCGCGAGATTATTGCGTCCGCGATTCGACTACAGGGTGAATTGATCGTCGGTTACTGCCCGCTGGAAGGTCACGGCTCCGCTTTGCGCCTGGCCAATGGAAACTTTGGCCTGAATGCCCGGACCGCACGCTTGGAAACCGCGGATGCGGTCGTCGATGCGGTTGCCGAAGGAGATGTTTCGGTGGGGCTGGTGCCGCTGCCGCAGTCCGAGGGGGCATCAGGCTGGTGGAACCGGATGCCGGATGCGCCATCAGTTCACGTCGTGGCGCGCTTGCCGTGGCCGATGCTGGCCGGGGCGGATCCGGAACCGGAAGCTGCCACGTTTGTGCTGGCATCTTCCGAGCCCGAAGACTCCGGTGACGACCGAAGTGTCCTGATGATTCGCTGCCGCGATGCTGTTGAAGGCGACACGCTCGTGACGGCGTTCGTGGCGAACGGAATTGTGGTCGATCCGCAGTCTGTCGTTGAAGATCAGCAGGCGTCGGCCGGTTGTGTATATATCGTCGAAACCGAAGGCTTTCTCGGTGGTGCGGACACGCGGCTGCGCGCGGCCGCCGAATCGGTCGGGGGCGCGGAGGTGCGTTGGCTGGGTGCCTTTGCGCAGCCATCCCTGTCGCAAAACGAAATGGGAGCAGATTAGGTGTCACCGCCGAAAGCCAGACCCGGTGTGCTTCAGATCACGCCCTATGCCGGCAGTGAAGTCGGATCGGGTGGTGAAGACCGTATTGTTATCAGTTCGAACGAGAGCGCGTTCGGGCCGTCCTGGCGTGCCATGGAGGCCTATTCCGGGGCCAGCGAGGGAACCCACCGCTATCCCGAGATCGACGCACGTTCATTGCGTCAGGCACTGGCCGAGCATCACGGGCTGGACGCGGAGCGGATCATTTGTGGCTGCGGGTCGGATCAGATCATCGATTTGCTCGCGCTGGCTTATGCCGGGCCGGGAGACGAGACCGTTTACAGCGAGCACGGTTTCACGATGTACCCGATCGCGACGCTGAGTGTGGGCGCGACGCCGGTCGCAGCGCCCGAGACGAACCTGACGGCAGATGTCGACGCCATTCTGGGTTGCGTCAGCGAGCGCACGCGCATCGTGTTCCTGGCCAATCCCAACAACCCGACCGGGACCTATCTTGGTCGTGACGAGCTGCGCCGGCTGCACGAGGGGCTGCGCGAAGAAGTGCTGCTGGTGCTGGATGCCGCCTATGCAGAATACGTGACTGCGCAGGATTACGAGCCGGGCATGGCGCTGGTTCACGATTCATCGAACGTCGTGATGACCCGGACCTTCTCCAAGATCTATGCCCTGGCGAGCCTCAGGATCGGCTGGGCCTATGGGCCGGCCGAGATCATCGAGATTCTCGATCGGGTGCGGCCGCCGTTCAATGTTTCGTCGCCGGCGATTGCTGCCGGGATCGCAGCGCTTGCGGATGTTGAGCACACCAACCGCGCACGCGAACACAATGCCGAATTGCTGCCCTGGTTCACGTCTCAGCTTGAGGCGCTGGGGCTGGAAGTGAACCCGTCGGTTGGTAATTTTGTCATCACTCGATTTTCGCCCGGGGTAGATAAAGATGCCGAGGCCGCTTACCGGTTCCTGTTCGAACGCGGGATCGTGACCCGGCGCGTCGCCGGCTACGGGCTTCCCGACTGGGTCCGCATGTCGATCGGAACCCGTGAGGAAATGGAAGACGTGGTCGCCGCGTTGCAGGAGTTTGTTGGGTCATCATGAGCGGTTCCGAGACATTCGAACGCGTCGCCATCATCGGCATCGGCCTGATCGGGTCTTCGATCGCGCGCGCCATCCGGGCGGCCGGGCTGGCCGGTCATGTGGCCTGCCACGATGCGGATTCCGAAATTCGCGCGCGCGCTGTGGCATTGGACATCGTCGACAGCATGCACAATACCCTGGCCGGGGCCGTGGAAGACGCCGACCTGATCGTGGTGGCGACTCCGGTCGGTGCCTGCGGCGCGGTTGCGCAGGCGATGCGCGATCATCTTCGCCCCGGTGCGATCGTCACCGATGTCGGGTCGGTAAAGGGATCGGTGCTGAAGGCTATGGGCCCGCACACGCCCGAGGGCGTGCATCTGATACCGGGACACCCGGTCGCGGGCACCGAACATTCCGGGCCCGAGGCGGGCTTTGGAGAACTGTTCCAGGACAGGTTTGCAATCCTCACCCCGCCGCCGGGCGCCGATGAAGCGGCCGTGGCACGTCTGTCGAGCCTGTGGCGCGGTATGGGCAGCGATGTCGAGATCATGGATGCGGAGCATCACGACCGCGTTTTGGCGATCACCAGTCATTTGCCGCATCTGATCGCCTACACGATCGTCGCGACCGCTGCCGACCTCGAGACGGAGCTTGAGGCCCAGCCCCGGGACGACGACGTGGTGACGACGCGCGAGGTGATCAAATATTCGGCAGGCGGATTCCGCGACTTTACGCGTATCGCGGCCTCCGACCCGGTGATGTGGCGTGATGTCTTCCTGTTGAACAAGGATGCCGTGCTCGAAATGCTCGGCCGATTCAGCGAAGACCTGACCGCATTGCAACGTGCAATCCGCTGGGATGACGGGGATGCGTTGTTCGAACTGTTCACGCGCACCCGCGAAATCCGGCGAGGTGTGATCGAGGCCGGCCAGGCCGGACGGTTTCAGTACACCGAGAACGGCGACTCCGAAGACGAGGCCTAGTTCCACGCAATCGGTGCAAGTTTCAGCAATGACACCGGTCCGATCGAGACGACGCTGTTCTGGATCGCCACCGGCACACGCGCTTCCGGTGGCCCTCCACCCGCGGGAGCGCGGGTCAGAACGGCAAGCGCGATTCGCGCGATGGCGGCTTGCTGGGGCCTCATTTCACCCGTCTGCTCCAGCACGTCTATTAGCCGGTCGAGACCGGTGACGCGAGCGGTGAACGCGCCGACGGGTTGCAAGGCCTGGTCCAGGGCGAGCGTGCCTTCACCGGCGAGCCGCAGCGGCCCCCAGGAAACATCCACATTCTCCAGTTCGAGCGTTCCACCCGCGTCACGCCAGCGAGACAGGGTGACGGGGTTGATGTCGCCCGGTTCGATCGCGCCACGGAGCGACAGGTCACCAGCAAACCGTGCGATCCGGCTTCCCAGGATGCGGGAAACGTTCGGGTCGAGATTTGAGTCCGCGATGTCGATTTCGGACAGGACGAACGCAACGGTTTGCCCGACGTCCTCCGGGTGGACGCTCGCCGGTGTCGGCGTTCCGTCGGCCTGCGACCAATCGAACGCGATGCTTCCGATGGCAGCCGAACCCGTGTCGTTGATCCGAATTGCCACACCGGTCGCGAGACCGCGAAGGCCGTGCATGCGCCCATCGCCGCCGAAATCGACCCGGCCACGCAGATCGTCACTTTGCGTATCGACGTTAAATCTGGCGCCCGCATGGCGAATGTTGAACTCATGTGTTCCCGGCGCCTCAAACGAGACCGTATCCCTGCCCTCGGAGAAGAATCCGATGACCGCGTTGGCGCCGGTCCAGGCGATTTTGCGGCCGTCCTCCGACCAGACCCCCCGCGGCTTTTCCAGCCGCGCGTTCAGGCGGACCGGAAAGCCCGATATCGAGACGGAATCCCAGGCCAGTTCGACGGTTTCCGCCCCACCGCGCGCGGCGAATTCGGCGATGTCCGCTTCGACTTTCTGCGCCAGCCAGAACCAGCCCGCGGTCCAGGCCGCGGCGATCACCAAGAGTCCGGCGACGAATATCAGATACTTTCGCTGGATCATTTGAACCCGGTTGCCTTAGATGCGTGGCGATCAAACTAGTCAGGGTTCGTGGCGGCGTCGAGGCGCACGCGGCGAAACCTTTTCAGAGGATTTACGAACTCGCGATGTCGATTATCAAGGCACAGCCCGATCTTAGCCACCTGACCGATCAGTATGAGTTGACCGAGGAGGAACTGACGTGGACATTGTGCGCGGTCATGGACACCCATTCGCGCGGCGAGGATCTGTGGGTGTTCGGCTACGGGTCCCTGATGTGGCGTCCCGATTTTCCGTTCGAGCATCGCGCCCGCGCCCTGGTTCACGGTTTTCACAGGGCATTTTGCGTCTATTCCCATGTCTATCGCGGCACGCGTGACAAGCCTGGGCTGGTGCTCGGCCTCGACTATGGCGGAAGTTGCAGCGGTGTGGCCTACAGGGTCGCTGCAGAAAATGCGGAATCCGCTGTGGAGTATTTGATCCGCCGGGAGATGGTGACCCGTGTCTATATGCCCCGATGGGTCACCATGCGTGTCGGCGGGGCGACCGTGCGGGCCCACACCTACACCGCAGCCCACAATCATGTGCAGTATGCGGGCCGTTTGCCTGAAGACGAGACCCTGCGCTTGATACTGCAGGGCACGGGCCGGAGCGGGCCAAACACCGATTATCTGCGCAACACGATCGACCATCTCGATGCGCTCGGGATATCCGATAAGCCGCTGCGCCGGTTGCTGAACCGGGTCGAAGCACACGAGGCGAGTGTCGGGTCCGGATGACTGTCAGGGAAAATACCTGAATTATTGCAACCGGTTCGCCTCAGGCGGGCCCGGCAGAACGGGATTTATCCACAGATTGGCGCTGAGCGTCCGAAACTGGGCTTCGCTGGCCCGCCGGATGCGCCGGCAGAGAAATATCGGATATCCGGGAAGCGGAAATCGCCGTGCACCCGTGGTCGTGCGACCAGACGGAAAGGGAAAGTGAGCGTGGTATTGAGAGGGTCGTGAAAGATAATGCAAGTAAAGCCGGACTATAGATAAGGCCCGATGACCGGCTCTTCGCGAACATCCATCTATATTACAGGCATATTACCCGTACCCTTGGCCTCTAGGGGGAGGCTCGGTCCTCCACAAGTTTATCCACAGGCTATTGTGGACCCATTGGCAGGTCGGTCATTCCGGCCTCGCGCAGCAAACGGTTTGTCGCCGGCTCGATCGCCGCTTCGAGCGCGGCGACGAAGTCCCGCCGGGCCAGGCCCGGTTCGAGGGCGGGCAGGAACTCGATCGTGATAACGCCCGCGGCCAGGTTCAGCGAACGCCGGGGCCAGAACAGCCCTGAGTTGAGGGCCACCGGTATGACCGGCATATCGAGCGCCCCATGCAGGGCCGCCACGCCGGCGTGATAGGGCTTGCGCGTGCCCGGCGCGACCCGGGTGCCCTCCGGATAGATGACGATCGGGCGGCCATCGTCCTGGCGCGCGCGGGCGGCCTTGACCATGTTGCGGAGCGCCGGCATGCCGCCGGCCCGGTCGATGGGGATCTGCCGTGCCCGCAGGAGGCACCAGCCGAACACCGGAATCCATGTGAGTTCGCGCTTGAGCACGATTGCGGCGTCGCGAACGATGAGATTGATCGCCAGGGTGTCCCATGCCGACTGGTGTTTGACCACGAAGAGCGCCGGTCCGTCCGGGAAGTTTTTCGCGCCGACGACCCGGTGGGTCAATCCGACTGAGATGCGCAGCAGCCAGAGACTGCCGCGGATCCAGAACCGGCTATAGGCCAGCAACGGCCGAGGCGGGCCGAGCAACAGGGGCAACACGAGGATGCTGAGGATTGTGGTCCAGCCATAGAACAGCACGGTGAAGAGCAGGGCACGCATGGCGGTTCAGCTTTCCGTCAGAAGGCGCGTTACGAAGCCGCGCAGCCGCGCCGCCAGATACTTGTTGTATTCCCCCGCCAGCAGGGTCGCCGACCCGGGCCACAGCCACCAGCGTTCATATCGGACATTTTGCGACATGACAGGTTCCGCGACGATTGTCATTTCCGGCATGCGCTGATGAAACTCCAGGAGGCTGCGCGGCATATGGAAATCCGCGGTGACGAGCCGCAGGCTTGTGATGTCGTTTGCCACCAACCAGCCCGCGGTCTCGATGGCGTTCTCGCGGGTGTTTCGCGCGGCGCGGCCGAGGGTCACACAGCATTCCAGAACCTGCGCTTTCAGCCTGTCGGCCGGGATCAGGTCGCCCAGTGACGCATCCGGCCCGACGCCCGATATCAGGAGCAAGTCCGAGGCATCGGCGGCCAACAACGCAGTGCCGCGATCGACCCGTCCGCGCCCCCCGGTCAGCACCACGATGGCCCCGGTTCGGACATTCTGACCGGTGGCGGGCGCGCGTGGGATGTTGTCGACGAAAAGCACCAGCCCGACGATCCAGCCCGCGGCCAGCAAGCTGACCGGAAGGGTGAGCAGCCGCCAGCGCCGTTTTCGCCGGCCGGCCATCAGGGCATGCGTGCCAGCGCACGCAGGACGGTCAGGCGCGCGGTCAGCATCGCAATCGCGACGGCCGCGGCCGGCACGATCAGCAATGCCGTCCAATCGCCCAGGGACAGCGTGAGCGGCGGCAGGAAGGCGGCATCGATGCCGCGGCCGACCCATGCGAACACGATCAGCACGACCGCCGCCGCTGCCGCGCCGGCGATGCCGCCGCGCAGGGCCAGCATCATCGCCTGGAACTGGAACTGGCTGGCGATGTAGCGGTCCTGTGCCCCCATCTGGTGCAGCAATTCGATTATCGCGGCATGAACCGCCAGCCCGCTTCGGGTCGTGAAGATGACCGCCAGCACCGCCGCCGCCGCGATCATGGCAAGTATGACAAAGGCCAGGATCTCGGCGGTGCGCCCAAGGTTGATCAGTGCGCCCAGCCACGCACGGTGGTTATCAACCGTGACACCGGGGACCAGTTGCGAAAGGCTTGCGGCCAAGCTTGCCGCATCGGTCCTGACGCCGGCCGCCAGCTCGACGTCGATTAGCGCGGGGACTGGCAGGTCGGTATTCACCACCGCTTCACCCAGCCACGGGATCAGCAGTGCCCGCGCCTCTGCCTCGGGCACGGGCCGGACCCCGGTAACGCCGGGCGTCACCTCCAGTTTGCCGGTGAGCGTCGCGATTGATGCCTCGGTGGCGGCAGCCTGGGGAATCTGGACCGTCATCCGGCCGGTCAGCGTGCTGTCCCAGCTGTCGACCGTGTCCGCCACGATCAGGGCCGCGGCGAACATCAGCCCACCCAGGAAGACCATCAAGGCCACGATCCAGGGCAGGAACCGGGTCGATTGATCGCGTTCGAACGGCAGATCGGTCCGGCGGCCCAGCATCACACCACCTCCGCAGCCGGCTGGCGGCCACGCCGAACGGTCAGTTCTCCATCGTCGAGTTGCAGGACCGGGTGCCCGAACTCCTCGATGAGAACATTGTTGTGGGTGGCGATGACAATTGTGGTGCCGGCCTTGTTGAGCTCTTCGAACAGGTGCATCAGCCGCACGGCGATATGGTCGTCGACATTGCCGGTCGGTTCATCGGCCAACAGCAGGCGCGGCCTGTTGATAACGGCCCGGGCAATCGCCACGCGCTGCTGCTGCCCGCCGGACAATGTCGAGGGACGCGCATCGAGACGTTCGCCGAGACCGACCCAGCTCAGCAATTCGCGCACATGGGTATCGATCTCGCCGTGCCGGACACCGTTGACGCGCAGCGGAAGGGCAACATTCTCGACGGCGGTCAGGTGGTCGATCAGGCGAAAATCCTGGAACACAACGCCGATACGCCGGCGCAGTGCCGGCAATTCGCTGCGCGGGGTGACCGAAATATCGTTGTCGAACAGATGCACCAGCCCGCGTGTCGGCCGCAAAGCCAGATACATCAGCTTCAGCAATGTCGTCTTGCCTGCGCCGCTGGAGCCGGTCAGGAAATGGAACGATCCGGGTGCCAGCGTGAAGCTGATGTCGCGCAGAACCTCCGGTCCGATGCCGTAGCGCATACCGACATTTTCGAAGCGCAGCACGAAAGGTCGACTCCGGTTGGAGGCTTTGTCACCGCGGGGTCGTGGCAAAACGACTCGGCGGCTTTCCTGAATCA
This sequence comes from Alphaproteobacteria bacterium, assembly GCA_002727315.1. Taxonomy (GTDB): domain Bacteria; phylum Pseudomonadota; class Alphaproteobacteria; order UBA6615; family UBA6615; genus UBA8079. Next base: position 227,001 of record PBWR01000006.1, on the reverse strand, counting down.
CGTTGGCATGATGATTTACATGCGTAAAGACGCGCGTTGGCGCCCGCCGCACTTGCCACGATTTTGGGTGTCCCCCTATAAACCGCTATTCGCGAAGGCGTTCCGCGAATGGGGTATAGTTCCTCTTTATGCTCAGTTTACCTGTTACGGCTAAAAACGACCGATGATCCTGAAGTGCCCGGATTGCGACACGCGGTTTGCAATTGATGCCGCGAAACTTGAGCCCGACGGCCGTCGGGTGAAGTGCGGCAAGTGTGCGCATGTCTGGTTTGAATCGGCACCCGAGGCCGAAGAGGCCGTCCTGGAACCGATTACGGTCACACCACTCGATTCGGATATCGATCCCGCCGTGCCGCCGCGCAACGTTCCCGCACTGCGTGGGGAAAAGCCGGCCCGCGGTGCGCGCACAGCCTGGACCGTTTGCGCTATATTGCTGGTCGCGATCGTCGCCGTTCTCTGGTTCGGCCGCGAACACATTGCGCGCGCCGTTCCGCAGGCCGAGGCGATCTATGCAAGTGTCGGGATCGACGCCTTCCTGCCACCCGGCGAGGGGCTAGCGGTGGAGTTCAACGTTTCGGCGGAAAGCGGACGCCTGAGCCTGACCGGAGAGGTCATCAATATCTCCGACCGCCCGCGTGCGGTGCCCGAATTGCATGTCGTAATCTCGGATGAGGCCAAGGACATCCTGAAAACCTGGTCCTTCGAAACCGGTTCGCCGACGCTGGGCCCGGGCGAACGGGCGTCCTTCAGCTCGGAAACCGATGAAATTCCCGAGCGCGCGGCGAACGTTAGTATTTTGTTTACCAGTCCCAACGAAAATTCTTAACGCAAGATCGTCACTCCCTCCGCTGTCGCGGAGTCTGCCCTGGTGGAACGGCGATCCGACGTCCCGCGTGTACCGGCAGGTCACGCGTGGCCGGGGGTGGACATATTCGGGCGGCTCGAACGCCCGCAGGTATTTGGGGGCGGAAGAAAAGATATGGCACGAGTTCTTATTGCTGAAGATGACACTGCGGTCCGCGAGTTCGTGCGCCGTGCGCTGGTGCACGCGGGCCATGACGTCGCCACGGCCAATGACGGGCTGAACGCGCTCGATCATCTGAATGTCGATCACGATTTCGACCTGCTGATCATCGACATCGTGATGCCGGGTATGGACGGTATCGCGCTTGCGCTCAAGGTCGCGAAAGAGTATCCGGAAACGGCGATCCTGATGATGGCCGGCTATGCCGCCGGAAATGACCACGCGCGCACAATCTCGAGGAACTTGTCCACGAGGTGATCGACAAACCGTTCAGCCTGAAGCAGATTTGTGACGCGGCCGAAGACGCGATCGCGATGCGCGAGAGCCGGCCCATGCGGCACTAGAAGCGGCGCAACAACCGTTCCAGATAGTCCAGTTCGAGTGCAGGACGGGTCGAGTCCAGGATGCGCTCGCGCAGCTCATCGATGATTTCGAGCGCACGTTCGGCCTGCTCTCCATCACCGATTCTCTGGCGTCCACTCGACTGGAAGCCTCCCGATGTTTCGTCATCGGGTTCCAGCGGGCGGCCGAGCGGATCGAAACCTTCCTCGCCGGGCTGGGCGAGGCCCTGTTGCTGCCCCGGCCCCTGTCCCTCTCCCTGGCGGCGAATGATTTGCAGGGCCATCTGCTGGGCGCCGCGCTGCAGTTCGGCCAGCGCGCGTGCCTGATCGTTCAGCGCCTGTTGCAGGTCGCCGGATTCAAGTGCGCCTTCGGCTTCGCCCATCGCGTCTTCCGCGTTGCCCAAATTCTCGGGAATCTGTCCCATCATTTCGCCGAGTTGGCGCATCATCTCCCCGAGCTGCCGGCGAATCTCGTTCTGGCTGTTGCGCAGGTTCTCGGCATCCGATTCGGAAAAACTCTCGCCGCTCTGGTCGCGCCGGAAGACATCGTCGCGCAAGGCCTGTTGACGGCGCACGACGTCCTGCAACTCCCGGAGGAGCTCCTGGGCCGGTGAGCCGGCCTGCTGCTGGCGCAGCATGTTGGGTGCATTCTGCAGGGCCTGGAGCATCTGCTGCATGCGTTCCAGCAGCTGTTGCGCGCCCTCGGTATCGCCAAGCCGGGCCATTTGCTCCAGCTGCTGCAGAAGCTGCTCCATGGCTTCCCGGTCGATGACGTCGAGATCTTCGCCGGCCTCGGGTAGCGAGGAGAGATCCATCCCTTCGAGCGCCTGGGAGAGATTTTGCGCCAGCGCCTCCAGGTAGCGATCGAGTGCCGTGCGCAACTCGGCCATGAGCTCCTGGATTTCCTCGTCGCTGGCGCCGTTCTCGATAGCTTCGCGCAGTTCGCGCTGCAGCTCGGCAAGCCGGCGCTGCGTGAGCGACAGCGCGCCATCCTCCAGACGCAAGGCCGTGTCCCACAGTTGCGAAAGGATCGGTTCGACGCTGTGGTCGGCGTTTTCATGGATCATGCGTGAGCGCGCCGTCATCAGTGCCAGGAACACCACGATATCGTTGTCGAAGCGCTGGGGCACGGCGCCGATGCCGTCGAGCGAGCGGGCGACGTCGCGCCGGTTCTCCGGCGACAGTGCCAGGACCCTGCGTTGCTCGATGATTTCGCGCGCAACAGGGTGGTTGAAGGTTCGTTCCGGCAGGAATACGGCCAGCCTGTCAGTACGCCCGGCCTGGCCGCGCCCGTCGGTGGCGGTCAATTGAATGTCGACCTCGAGGCCCGCCCAGGGATGCGCCGTCAGGTCGTGAACGCTGACCGCACTGCCGTCGCGCGGGTCCGGCCGCGGTTGTGGAAGTTCAATTTCGACCGGGCCGATCCCGGTCCGGTCGGGGTCACCCGGCCATGTGATGTTGGCGGTCACTGCGGTGATGCCGTGGTCGTCGGTGCTCTCGTAGCTCAGCTGCAGCGTATTGCTTTCAGTGGCGGCCGGAGATTCGACGAACCGTATTTCGGGGACATGGTCGGGCGTGACCTCGATGGTCCATTCACCCAGTGTCTGGCCCGACTGCTCCACGCGTATGGCCTGTTGTCCCTCGGCATTGAGGGGAGACTCGATCCGCCAGGTCGTCTCCGATGCGGCAACAAGGTCCTGCTGCTCGTCGGCGATGCGCAGCGTGGGTGTGCCCCGGGCGTCGCTGACCTGGGCCAGTAGCAAGCTGTTGACGGGCACTCGGATGGGGCCGTCACCCGCTATCGTGGACCGCGGATCGGCGCTGGCCAGGAGCTGCGGCGGCAGATTGGTGTAGTTGGGTGGCGTGACCCACAGTTCGAGACTGGCGGATTGTGCGTTCGTCAGCCCTTGCAGGTCTGGGCTGAGCGCACGCGCAACGCGCGTAGCCGGGTCCGGTCCGGCGGCAAACATGCTGATCACGAGCGCAACGCCAAGCGCGATGCGCAACGCATACGGGTCTCGGTTCGCCAGATTGGGCCGTGGCCAGCGCAGCCGGATGTTCATGGCCGCCGCCGTCGCGCGCGCCAGATGCAGATGCCAGAGGCGCTCCGTTTCGGGGTCGACGACTCCGAGCGCGGGCCGATCCTCGATGACGGTCAGGGGTCGATGTTCGAGGCCGGAATCGGTCTCCAGGCGACGGGTCGCTTCGGCGTTCGTCGGAACCCGGATCTGCCGTGCGCCGACCCACAGGCGATGGGCGAACAGCCCGGCAAACAGCATGAGCAGCAAGCCGTGCAACCAGCCCGGTATCACCGAAAACGCGCCGACGAGCGCCATGGCGAGGAAGAGGCCTGCGATGCCCACCGCGGGCCAGAGCGCCGGCCACGCCCGTTCCCAGAACACCGAAGCGCGCGCCAATGCCCGGCGCAGGCCAAGCCGCATGGACATGGCACCTCTCGGGGTCGGCGGTTGCGTGCTCGTCTCGCTCAAGTCCGGCCTTTCATGGGCCGTCACTGGTGACGACGCAGGGTCAGGATTGCCAGTCTGCCAGGGTTTCTTGCGCCAGGATCGTGGCAATTTCCTGACGCGAGCGTACCACAGCAAACTGATCGCCGTGTACGAGCACTTCGGCGATCAGCGGACGGCTATTGTAGCCCGACGCCATGACGGCCCCATAGGCGCCCGTGTCCCGGATCACGAGAAGTTCACCGGCCGCCAGTGTTGGAAGCTGCCGGTCGGTCGCGAAGGTGTCGGCCGTTTCGCACACCGGGCCGACAATATCGTAGGTGGTCTGCGGGCCGTCCGAAGCTTCCTTCAGGGGCATGAACTCGTGGCGCGCATCATACAGGGCGGGCCGCATCAGGTCGTTCATGGCCGCATCGATGATGGCGAAGGCGCGCGTCTCGGCGTCCTTGACGTAGATGACTTCCGTCAGCAGGACACCTGCGGGTCCGGCGAGATAGCGGCCCGGTTCGAACACCAGTTCGCAGCCCAGATCGCCGACGGTTTCCGCGACGACGCCGGCATAGTCGGCCGGGTCCGGCGGCTCATGTTGTCCATAGTCGATTCCCAGGCCGCCGCCGAGATCGAGCTTGCGGATATCGTGACCCGCCGTGCGCAGTTCGCGGACCAGGACCGCGACCCGCGCGAAGGCGTCGCGGAAGGGCTGCATATCGGTCAACTGGCTTCCGATATGAACCGCGACCGCGACCGGGTCGACACCGGGCAGGCTTGCCGCATGGGCATACACGTCGAGCGCCCTGTCGATATCGATACCGAACTTGTCGTGATGGCGTCCGGTCGAGATCTTGTGGTGGGTGTCGGCGTCGACATCCGGATTGACCCGGACCGCGATGTCCACGCCGGCTGACATTGCGCTGGCCACGTCCGAGAGCCGTTCCAGTTCGGGCACCGATTCCACGTTGAACTGGCCGATATCGGCCTGAATTGCCGCACGCATTTCGTCAGCCGTCTTGCCAACCCCGGAGAAGACGATGTCCGGCCCCGCGATGCCCGCGGCCAGCGCCCGTTCGAGTTCCCCGCCCGAGACGACGTCCGCGCCGGCGCCCAGCGCAGCCAGCACGCGAATGACGGCCAGGTTGGAATTGGCCTTGAGGGCGTAGCAGACCCGCGCGTTGAGGTCCGCATCGGCCAGCGCGCCGGCAAACCGGCCATAGGCATCGGCCATGGCGGTTTGCGAATAGACATAGGCGGGCGTTCCGACCGCTGCTGCGATCCGCGACAGGGGAACGCCTTCGGCGTGCAGTTCGCCGTTCTGATAGGTGAATTGGCTCATCTTCTTAACTCGGTGCGGGCAGCCATCAGGCCGTCAGCGTGTCGGATAGGTCCGGGGATAGGTGACTCTTTCGCCTTCCGGCGGTTTCGGCGGTCCCTTTTTCCCGCACGCCGTCAGCGCCGCAACCATGACGAGGGCCATCAGGGCCCGACGTGACATCGGTGTGGCCAACCGGTCCATCTCAGTTCCCCAGATAGCGCGCGCGTGCCGCGTCGACCGCAGCGCGGACATTGTCGGGTGCGGTGCCGCCTTCGCTGGTCCGGCTTGCGACCGAGGCCTCGACCGAAAGCACCTGGAAGACGTCCTCGCTGATGCGTGGATCGATGGCCTGCATATCGGCTGGCGACAGTGTGGACAGATCGACGCCCCGTTCCTCCGCCAGGCTGACGACGGCGCCGGTGATCGCGTGTGCGTCGCGGAACGGCACACCAGCGGCCCGCACGAGCCAGTCCGCCAGGTCCGTCGCGGTCGGTTGGCCCTTGCCGGCGGCCGCCCGCATATTCTCCGGGTCGGCCGTCATATCCGACACCATGCCGGTGATGGCGGCCAGGGCCAGGGCCAGGGAATCGGCCGCATCGAAGACCGGCTCCTTGTCTTCCTGCATGTCCTTCGAATAGGCCAGCGGGAGCCCCTTCATGACCGTCAGCAGGCCGAGGAGGGCACCGAACACGCGACCGGTCTTCGCCCGCGACAGTTCGGCGGCATCCGGATTGCGCTTTTGCGGCATCATCGAACTGCCGGTCGTGTAGGCATCGCTGAGGTGAACGAACCGGAACCCGTCGCTGCACCAGATCACCAGCTCTTCGGCGAAGCGCGACACGTGTGTCATGGCAATCGAGGTCGCGGCCAGGAATTCGAGCGCAAAGTCCCGGTCGGAGACGGCATCCAGCGAATTTGCCATCGGCCGGTCGAACCCGAGTTCGGCCGCGGTCGCCGCGCGGTCGATGGGGAATGACGTGCCCGCCAGCGCCCCGGCGCCGAGCGGAGATTCGTTCAGCCGTGCCCGCGCATCGGCAAACCGGCCCCGGTCGCGGCCGAACATCTCGACATAGGCGAGAAGGTGGTGACCCAGGGTCACCGGTTGCGCCGTCTGCAGATGGGTAAAGCCGGGCATGATGGTATCGGCGTGCGCCGCGGCCTTGTCGAGCAGCGCTTCCTGCAATCCCCGGAGCTGGATTTCGACCGCGTCGATTTCATCGCGGACCCAAAGCCGGAAATCCGTCGCCACCTGATCGTTGCGCGAGCGCGCCGTGTGCAGCCGTCCGGCGGCATCTCCGACCAGTTCGCGCAAACGTGATTCGACGTTCATGTGGATGTCTTCGAGGGCGGCCGAAAACACAAACGAACCCTCTTCGATTTCTCGCGAAATCGTGTCTAGACCGTCACTGATGGCCTGCCCATCTTCAGATGAAAGGATGCCTTGCTCGACAAGCATCCGGGCATGCGCGCGCGACCCGGAAATATCCTGGGCAAAAAAGCGCTGGTCAAAGCCGATGGACGCGTTGATGCGTTCCATGACCTCCGAAGGCCCGGAGGTAAAGCGGCCGCCCCACTGCGTATTGGCTGGCTTGCGTGTTTCGTTCGGGCTCATGGCATTCGGGCTCGTATTACTGGGAGCGACGTTTAACGATATGATACGCCGGATGAAAGTTTTTCTGTTCGCCGCTGCAAGCGCACTGACACTCGTATTTGCCGTTTCGGGCACTGCGACGGCCGATTCCGGACCGCCGATCGAGGGTCAGGTCCAGAACTATGAGCCGCTCAAAGAGCGACTCGGAACCCCCGATGTGACCGTCTTGTCCAAGGCGGACGGACCCGTGACCCTCGACCAATTCAAGGGCAAGTTCGTGGTGCTCAACTTCTGGGCGACCTGGTGTGGCCCCTGTATCCGGGAGCTGCCCTCGCTCGAACGGCTGAACACCGAGCTGGGCGGCGACAAGGCGCAGGTGGTGCTGATCAGCCAGGACCGTGGCGGCTTCAAGCAGACCGACCGGTTCCTCAAGAAGCTCAAGGTCGATTTCCCGGACAACTTCATTGATGAGCGGCTCAAGTTCTCCCGTGCCATCGGGGTTGTCTCCCTGCCCACCACGATCCTGATCGGACCGGACGGCAAGGAAGTCGGGCGGTTGGTCGGATCCGCCGAATGGGATTCCCCCGAGGCCCTGGCCCTGGTGAACTGGTATCTCCATGAAGCCGGCGATTCGATGGACAAGAAGAGCGGCAGCTAGCCTCTCGCCATCATTCGGAAACGAAAAAGGGGCGACGCGATCCGGTCGGGGTGCCCCAATTCGTATCTGATCCGAAAACTGGTCAGCGTGTCGGCACTGGCGCGTCGCCCGAATAATCGTAGAAACCGCGACCGGTCTTGCGGCCGAGCCAGCCGGCCTCGACATACTTCACCAACAGCGGGCAGGGCCGGTACTTCGAATCCGCCAGCCCGTCATACAGCACCTGCATGACCGCTAGGCAGGTGTCGAGCCCGATAAAGTCGGCCAGTTCGAACGGGCCCATCGGGTGGTTCGCTCCGAGCTTCATGGACTTGTCGATGGAATCGACGTTTCCGACGCCTTCGTAGAGCGTGTAGACCGCCTCGTTGATCATCGGCAGCAGGATCCGGTTGACGATGAAGGCCGGGAAATCCTCGGACACGGTGCCGATCTTTCCGAACTTCTCCGTCAGTCCCCGGATCTGGGTGAAGGTGTCGTCGTCGGTCGCCAGACCGCGGATCAGCTCGACGAGCTTCATCATCGGCACCGGGTTCATGAAGTGCATGCCCATGAACTTCTCGGGCCGGTCCGTCGCGGCCGCCAGGCGGGTGATGGATATCGACGAGGTGTTCGACGCGATCATCGCGCCGTCCTTGAGGTGCGGACACAGCGCTTCGTAGATCTTGACCTTGGTGGCTTCGTCCTCGGTCGCGGCCTCGATCACCATGTCGCAGTCCGAAAGGCTGTCGAGCCCGGTGCCGGTCTCGATCCGTACGAGCGCGGCTGCCTTGTCCTCTTCAGCGATCAGTGTGCGTTTGACCTGCCGGTCCATATTGCCTTCGATGCGGCTGACGACTTTTTCGAGCGCGGCCTCGTCGATGTCCATGATGACCACATCATGTTCGGCGAGCGCGCACACATGTGCGATACCGCTGCCCATTTGGCCGGCGCCAATGACGCCTATCTTGTTCAACATTTCGCTTGTCCTGGGTGGTTCGTCTTGCCGGTCTCGGTTCAGCCCTGCTTCTCGAGCTCGTCGTTGAGCTCGGGCAGGATCTTGAACAGATCACCGACAAGACCGTAGTCGGCGACCTGGAAGATTGGCGCTTCCTCATCCTTGTTGATCGCAACAATCACTTTCGAATCCTTCATGCCGGCGAGATGCTGGATCGCACCGGAAATACCAACGGCAATGTACAGCTCGGGCGCCACGACCTTGCCGGTCTGGCCGACTTGCCAATCGTTGGGCACGAAACCGGCATCCACCGCCGCGCGCGAAGCGCCCATGGCGCCGCCGAGCTTGTCGGCGATCGGTTCGATCAGCGTGTAATTGTCGCCAGAGGCCATACCGCGGCCGCCGGAAATGACCACGCGCGCTTCGGTCAGTTCCGGGCGGTCGCCGCCCGATTCCGAACGCTCGATGAACCGTGATGCACCGCTGTCACCGCCGGGTGTGATCGCCTCGACGCCCGCGCTGCCACCTTCGGCGGGCGCGGCATCGAAGGTGGTGGAGCGGACCGTGATGACCTTGGTCGCGTCGGACGACTTGACCGTGGCCATGGCGTTGCCGGCGTAGATCGGGCGCACGAAGGTGTCGCCATCGACAACGGCGCTGATCTCGGAGATTTGCTGCACGTCTAGCAACGCTGCGGCGCGCGGCAGGAAGTTCTTTCCGAAGGTCGTCGCGGGGGCCAGCACGTGGCTGTAGTCGCCCGCGAGGCTGACCACCAGGTCCGCCACGTTTTCGGCCAGCCCGTGCTCGAGCGAGGGATTGTCGGCGACCAGCACCTTCGATGCGCCCTCGATCGCGGCAGCGGCGTCCCCGACGGCGGCGCAGCCTGCGCCGGCCACCAGCACCGTGATGTCGCCGGCTCCGGCGTCGGAAAGTTCCCGTGCCGCCTGAACGGTGTTCAAGGTCGCGGGCTTGAGGGCGGAATTGTCGTGCTCGGCGATAACAAGGATGGCCATCAGATTACCCTCGCTTCGTTCTTCAGCTTGTCGACCAGCTCCGCCGTGGTCTCTACGATCACGCCGGCCTGGCGTTGGGCGGGTTCCTCGACCTTCAGGGTCTCCATTCGCGGCGCGATGTCGACGCCGAGAGCGTCGGGGCTCATCTCCTCGATCGGCTTCTTCTTCGCCTTCATGATGTTCGGCAGCGAGGCGTAACGCGGCTCGTTCAGCCGCAGATCAACCGTCACGACGGCCGGCAGGTTGACCTCGATCGTCTCGAGGCCGCCATCGATCTCGCGAGTGGCCGTGGCGACACCGTCGCCGATTTCCAGCTCGGAAACGAAGGTGGCCTGCGACCAGCCGAGCAGGGCCGCGAGCATCTGCCCGGTCTGGTTCGAATCGTCGTCGATGGCCTGTTTTCCTACGATCACCAGGTCGGGCGATTCCTTCTCGACCAGCGCCTTGAGCAGCTTTGCAACGGCCAGCGGTTCGAGCTCGGCATCCGTGTTGACGTGGATGCCCCGGTCGGCCCCCATCGCCAGCGCCGTGCGGATGGTCTCCTGGCATTGTGCGACGCCGAGGGAGACGGCGATCACGTCGTCGGCCGAACCGGCCTCTTTCATGCGCACGGCCTCCTCGACAGAAATCTCGTCGAAGGGGTTCATCGACATTTTGACATTGGCGGTCTCTACACCGGTCTCGTCAGATTTGACGCGGACCTTCACGTTGTAGTCGATCACCCTTTTGACCGGGATCATCAGTTTCATTGGATTATCCGATTGAGATCATAAGATGGGTGCCGTGCTTGGCCGCTCGGAGCGGCGTGGAAACACCCGGGTGCTCCGTTTCTTTCGCACTGCAACATGCCGAAGGCTCCAGGCGGAGTCAATTGACCCGCCGGGTTCTCTCACTCTGCGAGAAGCCCCGGAAAATCGTTCCGTCAGCCGCGGTTTTCGCCCGGTTTCCAGAGAATATCGGCGCGTCCGCCATCGTTCAGGCGGCGGCCGAGGACGAAGAGATGGTCCGACAGGCGGTTGATATATTTCAGCGCCTGCGGATTGACCGGTTCGGACGTGGCCAGTTCCGTCATCAACCGTTCGGCGCGCCGCGCGATGGTGCGTGCCATGTGCAAATGGGCGGCGGCCGGTGTGCCGCCGGGGAGAATGAACGATTCCAGCGGAGCCAGGTCTTCGTTGATGGTGTCGATCTCGGATTCGAGCCGCGTCACCTGGGCCTCGACGATCCGCAAGGCACCTTCGGATTTCCGCGCGGCCCGTTCATCGCCTTCGGGCGTGCACAGGTCAGCGCCAAGATCGAACAGGTCGTTCTGAATGCGCTCCAGCATCTTGTCGGTGTCGGCGTCGCCGCCGGTGTGGAGGCGGGCCAGGCCGATGGCGCCATTGGCCTCATCGACGGTTCCATAGGCGGCCACGCGCAAATTGTGTTTCGCGATCCGTTCGCCGGAGCCCAGCGAGGTCTCGCCGGCATCGCCGCCGCGCGTATAGATTCGTGTCAGCTGGACCATGGTTCAATTACCTCCTGCCGCGGCCACGATGAAAAGCAGAAACAGCACGATCGCCGCCCCCTGAAGGAAGATGCGGGCCCGCATCAGCTTGTTGCCGTATTTGCGGTTGAACTCGCCGCCGCACACCATGGCGATCACACCGACGACCAGGACCGCGACAACGCCCACGAGCGCGATGGCCAGAAGAATAGACAGAACTTTCATGCCGAGATCATATCGACACGCCGCGTTCGTGACGAGGGCGACTGGTATCCGGCGGCGCGGCTGATCCGCGGTCTGCGCGCCTGGTCCTAGGCCCGGCGGCTAGATGCCCTCGTTGCGGGCGGCGGCCCGCGCGATCTGCCGTATGGCCATCGCCCAGATTTCCTCTGGCTCTGTGCCGGCCTCGCGCATGGCCCGCAGGGTGAACGCCTTGTCGCGCTTGGCCAGGCGAATACCCTCTTCGTTGGCGAGCAGCGGCATGTGATGCCATTCGGGCACATCGAGGCCGAGCAACGCCTGCAACAGACGGTGGACATGGGACGCAGATAACAGGTCCTCTCCGCGCGTCACCAGCGTCACGCCCTGGGCAGCATCGTCGATCGTGACCGCCAGGTGGTAGCTCGTCGCGATGTCCTTTCGCGCCAGCACGACGTCGCCGAAGATTTCCGGCTGCGCCGTCTGTTCGCCCCGGGTGCGGTCGAACCAGGTGAGGGACCCGGCCCGGGTGACGGCTTTGTCCATATCGAGACGCAGCGCGTGGGCCTCTCCGGCGGCAATGCGTGCAGCCCGTGTCTCTTCATCGAGGGCCTTGCAGATGCCGGGATAGATGGGGCCGTCGGGTCCATGGGTCTGGGTGTGGGGCGCTGTGCTGGATTGCTCAATTTCCTTCGCGATGTCGGCGCGGGTGCAGAAGCACGGATAGAGCAAACCCTGCTGGTCGAGCCGGTCGAGCGCTTCGGCGTAGACGTCGATGCGCTCGGACTGCCGCAGGACCGGGGTTTCCCATTCGATCCCGAGCCAGGCCATATCCTCGAAGATTGCGTCTTCGAATTCGGGCCGGCACCGGCCTTGGTCGATATCCTCGATCCGCATCAGGAACCGGCCGCCGCCCGATTGGGTCAGCCGCCAGGCAAACAGGGTCGCATAGGCATGCCCCAGATGCAGCAATCCGGTCGGTGAGGGTGCGAACCGGGTGACGAGGGGCGGGTTGTCGGTTGCGTTCATGGCGTCGTTCGGGTCCGATCCCTGTCCGGTGGGGTATTCGGGTTGATCTTGGGCCTGGAATTGGCTTGAACGGTTCGAACGCTCACCCGCGTCCGCAGGAACGATGATGCGATGAAAACACGCAAACGGCTAGAGGCCGGCCTCCAGGAACTTGGTGTGCTCGATCCGCGCATGGCCGAGCTGCGGCAGCGCACGGGCACACCCGGGCCTCGCGTCCGGCCGGCGGGCTATACCACCTTGTTGCGCGTCATTGTCGGCCAGCAGCTCTCGATCCATGCGGCCGCGGCGATCTGGAAGCGGATGGAGGTTGCCGGGATCACGAAGGACCCTGTCGCGTTCGTCGCGTGCGACGATGAAACACTTCGTGGCTGCGGCTTGAGCCGCCAGAAGATTGTCTATGGCCGCGGGTTGGCCGAGGCGATTGTGATCGGCGATCTGGATCTGGGCCGCATGCGGCGCATGGACGACGAGGCCGCGATCGAGCAACTGGTCCTACTGAAGGGGATCGGGCGCTGGAGCGCGGAGGTCTATCTGCTGTTCGCGCTCGGGCGTCCCGATATCATGCCGGCCGACGATCTGGCCCTGCTGGTCTCCGCCGGCCGTCACCTGGGCGACGGGGAGCGATGGACCCCGGGTCAGCTGCGGGCCGAAGCCGAGGCCTGGCGGCCGTGGCGCAGCGCGGCGGCGCGCCTGTTGTGGCACGCCTACCATGTGGATGTGATCTAGGAGGCAACCGGTGCGAACTCACGGAGAACGGACATGAATGACCAGATTCTCAGCGGCCCCAGCTTCGGCCCCGCCTCGGGCGGGACGCCGCGCCAGTTGGTCGTCTTGCTGCACGGACGCGGCGCTGACGGCAACGACCTGATCGGGCTTGCGCCGCTGTTCGCAGAGCAGCTGCCCGACGCGTTGTTCCTATCGCCCGACGCACCGCAGCCCTGCGATATGGCCCCGTTCGGCCTGCAGTGGTTCAGCCTGATCGACCGCTCGCCGGAGAACATCGCAGCCGGGGTGCGCGGTACGGCGCCCGCGATCGATGCGTTCCTCGACCATCATCTGGCGCAACACGGATTGACCGATGCCGACCTGGCTCTGTTCGGGTTCAGCCAGGGTTGCATGATGGCCCTGCATGTGGGTCTGCGCCGATCCACAGCGGCTGCGGCCGTGATGGGATATTCGGGCATGTTGGCCGGGGCCGAGAGCCTGTCCGCAGAGATCACGGTCCGCCCGCCGGTCCTGCTGGTCCACGGCGACGGTGACGAGATCGTCCCCCATGCCGCGCTGGCGATGGCGGAGACGGCGCTCCGCGATGCGGGCGTTTCGGTCGAGGCCGTATCCCGACCGGGGCTCGGGCACGGTATCGATGATGAAGGCGTGCGTCTGGCACAGGCGATGTTGGGTCGGATCTTTGCGGGCCGGTGAGTTGCTCGATCGGCCCGCCCCATGTGACAGTCAGGTCTTGTTCGGGCGATGTGTGTTCGCAGTGCTTTTGCTCGGAATCGGAGCTTTGTTCTAGTTGGTGAGTGCGTTCGTTCGGTGAATTGACCCGGGGAGGGATTGATGGACGTCGCGCTGGAATCCTGTCCAGCCCTCGTGCTCAACGCGGACTTCCGTCCGCTGAGTTACTTCCCCCTGTCGCTGTGGCCCTGGCAGGAAGCTGTCAAGGCGACGCTCATGGGCCGCGTCAACACGGTCGCCGAATATGACCGGGTGATCCGGTCCCCCAGTCTCGAGATTCCGTTGCCCAGCGTAGTGTCGCTCAAGGAGTATGTTCGCCCGGCCGAGAAGCCTGCATTCACCCGGTTCAACGTCTTCCTGCGCGACAAGTTCACTTGCCAGTATTCAGGCCAGCGCCTGCCGGCGCACGAATTGACCTTCGACCATGTGATCCCGCGCTCCCGCGGCGGGCGGACCTGCTGGGAAAACGTCGTCACGGCGTCGAGCGAGTACAATCTGATGAAGGCGAACCGGACACCGGACGAGGCGGGGATGAACCTGCACACCGAGCCGCGCCAGCCAGATACCTGGGAGCTGATCGAGAACGGCCGCTCCTTCCCGCCCAACTTTCTGCACGAAAGCTGGCGCGACTATCTCTACTGGGATTCCGAACTCGACCAGTAAGCGGCGCCTAGACCCGCGTCGACAGCCAGATCGCGGTCCGCGTGCCCGCCTTGATGAACTCCGACATCAGCCGATAACCCGGCGCCTGTTCGGCCTCGTGCGCGAGCCCGGTTTCCTTGTGCTCGATCTCCTCGGCGCGAAACTCGTCGATCAGGTCGCGCAGTTCGGCCTCGTCATCGCCCAGTTGCGCCGACTGGTCAGCATAGTGATCCTGGATCACGTCTTCGACGGCGACGGTGCAGGCCATGGCCGCGCGTTCGCCCATCGCCGCCGTGGCGGCCCCCAGCGCGAAACCTGCCGCATGCCATACCGGTGTCAGCAGGGTCGGCCGTACCCGCCGATCCGCGACCAGTTCGTTGAAGGCGTCGAGATGGCGCTGCTCCTGCTCGGCCATGTGCCGGATAGTGTCGCCGACCGGGCGGCGGCCGAGCACCGCGAGTTGGCCGGCATAGATTCGCGCGGCGCCGTATTCCCCGGCGTGGTCCACCCGGATCATGCGTTCCACCAGGGTCTCGGGATAGGGATCGCCGGGCAGGCGGTTCCCGCCGGTTCGTTTCGGATGCCTGTGGTCGTGATCGCTCATGCCGTCATCCGCCAGAAGCCTCGCGCCGCCCACAACGAAGCCCCCGCGAGGGCGAGCGAGATGAGGAAATTGTAGCCCGCCATGGAAATACCGAACAGGGACCATGTCACGTCGTCGCAGCGCACCAGCTTGGTGGACAGCAACCGGTGCTTGAGTTCCTCGATCGACATGCCGGGATCGTCAAGGCCGCCGCCGCAGGTCGACAGGCCTTCCCACCAGCCCTGTTCGACGCCGACGTGAAACCCGGCCACCCCGGCGCCTCCCAGAAACACAATGGCACCGGCACCCGCAAATATGACCAGCCCGCGAACCCCCATCCGGCGGGCCGCCAGCACGCCGAGCGCGGCAAGCACGATCATGATCCAGTAGGGCCAGCGCTGGTAGATGCACAGCGTGCAGGGCTCAAACCCGCCGATGAGCTGAAATCCCCAGGCCGTGGCGAGCATGGCCGCGCTGGCGGCGAGTGTGAGCGCCGGCCAGAGGCGTGGCTGCGCAAGCAGGCGGGAACGGATTTCGGGGACAGCCATAGGACTTATATGGGGTTCGCCATGGGGAGGCGCTAGAAGACAAACTTGATCAGCACGAAACCGCTGACGAGGAGGACCACGAAGGCGAGTGCGACCCAGCCCAGATAGCGTTCGACAAATGCGCGGATCGGCGGGCCGAAATACCAAATCAGGGCCGCGACCAGAAAGAAGCGGGCACCGCGTGAGGCAAGCGATGCGATGCCGAAGACCACGGGGTCCAACTGGGTGACCCCGCTGGCGATGGTCACGACCTTGTAGGGAAACGGGGTGACGCCGAAGATCGCGACGATCCACGCCCCCAATTCATTGTACTGGGTGGTGAAACGCGCGAAGGCCTGTTCCAGGCCATAGAAGGCGATCACGGGTTCGCCCACCGTCTCGAACACGGTGAGCCCGACCAGATAACCGAAATAGCCGCCGAGGACGGAGGCGATCGTGCAGATGGCCGCCAGGCGCCAGGCCCGGGTCCGCGCGGCCAGGATCATGGGGATCAGCAGGATATCGGGCGGGATGGGAAAGAACGAGCTTTCCACGAAGGCGACGCCCGCCAGCGCCCAGACGGCGTGGCGGGATGCGCCGAGCCGCATCGTCCAATCGTAGGTTGCCTGCAGCATGCTGCCTCCACGCTCCGGCGTGTGTTCGCCGGATACGGGCGGCCTCGTAACAGGACGCTGCGTGACTGTCCATGATCGCGTGGTCCGGCTAGCGGCGTTTGATCTCGCGCAGATAGACCACGGTCCCGTCGTTGCGCCCGTCGGCGACCCACAAACCAGTATAAACATACCTTGCCTGATGCAGGGTGCCGGCCGGGTCTGCGGACGAGGCGACGGACCGGCCGGAGGTCTGAACATCGGCGGCCGGCGTATCCGGCCAAACTGTCAGAATGCCCAGCATCGCAAACCAGACGACGGTGATTCCGGCGATTTTTCGCATCTCGTTGAACATCGTGCGTCTCACGTTGTTGTTCCCGTGACCCACAGGTAGCGATCCCTGAACACGATTGAAGTGACGGTGGTCACATCGGTTCGGTTTGCAATGGTTGACGGCCCGAGGTCCGGGGACTTATGCAGGGTGCGTTCGACACGGGGCCCCTGTGGCGGAATTGGTAGACGCGGCAGACTCAAAATCTGTTGTTCGCAAGAACGTGGGAGTTCAAGTCTCCCCGGGGGCACCATTCGATGCGCATTACACTTGGGAGGCTGCCGTGCCGATCATTATCAGAGGTGACGATGTCGCCGCGGTCGATTCAGCGGGATGCCGGGTTTCGGCGCTGCTGCGGGCGAAGAATATCGGCAACGACCAGATCGAACTCGATCATGTTGCCATGGATGCCGGCGCGAGCCACGAACTGGCGCTCGATGACGGCGCGGTCGGCTGGCTTCAGGTCCTCTCGGGCAGCGGCACGGTTGGCGGCGAGGCGCTGACGGTCGATCACATCGCCTATCTGCCGTTCGGGTTTACGGGCGGATTCGAGGCCGACGCCGACGACACCCGAATCATGGTTGCCCGGGTGCCCGATGCCGGGCGATTCGACCCGGACATCGCCAACATGCCCACGGAGCTGCGCTGCGTCGACTGGACCCGCGAACCCGTGCTCCAGTCCGAACACGATGCACGCAGCCGGATCTACCTGGCCACGCCCGCGCTGGCGGGCACCGAGGCATTCAAGGGTGAGATGATCAGCTACCCGCCGGGTACGGCGGCACCCGAGCACCATCATGTGGGTGCCGAGCATTTCCAGTATGTGCTGGCCGGCGAAGGCACGGCGATGCTCGACGGCGAGGCGACACGGCTGAAGGCGGGCGATCTGCTCTACAATTATCAGCATGAGCCCCACGCCTTCATCAACGAGACCGATTCCGAGTTCGTCTTCGTGGAATTCTTCGTGCCGGGGCCGTGCGAGACGGTCTGGTCGCCGGGTGCCAATCTCTGCGCCTGGCTGCCCACCGGTGTCGACAGCGAGGGGCGCAAGCCGGTCCGCGATATCGCCTACCATGTGCACGGCCAGGACTCCGGAATTTAGTCCACACATCATGCCGATCGTGGCGTGGGCGCCGGTTGCGATTCCATAATAAGAAAATTAGTGTGCGGGCCTGACAACAGGGCGCGTCGAGAACGCTCTTCGTCGATGGGAAGTGGGACGGGGATTCCGATGCAACTTGAGAACAGTTTCACCGTGCCAGCGCCGCCGGACGTCGCTTGGGAAATCCTGCTCGACGTGCCGCGGATCGCACCCTGCATGCCGGGCGCCGAACTCACCGAGGTTGTGGGTGAGCGCACCTATCGCGGCAACGCAAAGCTGCGTGTCGGGCCGGTCTCGCTGACGTTTTCGGGCGAGGCAGAGATCGTCGCGCTCGACGAGGCTGCGCGCACGGCCACGGTCCAGGCCAAGGGAAATGACACGAAGGGCCGCGGTGCGGCGGAAGCGAGTGTCCATTTCGCGCTCGTCGAAGATGGCGGCCAGAGCCGGGTCGATATCACCTCCGAGGTCGATCTCAGCGGTTCGATTGCGCAGTACGGCCGCGCGACGGGCCTGATTGATGCGATCGCCGGTCAGATCATCGGCGATTTCGCTAAGAACCTGGAGGCCGAAATCGGGTCGGCGGCGGACGCGCCGGCAGAGGTATCCGAAGACACCCCCGCATCTCAGCCGCCTTCGGACGCACCCGCGCCGGCCGCGGCCGACAATTCCATTTCGGGTATCAGCCTGGTCTTTCGCGCGCTCTGGTCGGTGATCCGCGGCGCGTTAGGCGGCAAGGCGGAGGGAAAATGAGCATTCAACCGAACCGACAATCGGAGGCGTACCGATGAAACCGGCGCCCTTTACCTATCATGACCCGACGACGGCCGACGAAGCCGTCGCGTTACTGGCCCAGCACGAGGATTCCAAGGTGCTGGCCGGCGGACAGTCGCTCATGCCCATGCTGAATATGCGCTTCGTTGTTCCCGATCACGTCATCGATCTGAACGGGATTGAGGGGATCGCCGGAATCAGGGATGCGCGCGATACCCTGGAGATCGGCGCGATGACCCGTCAGCGCGACCTGATGCGTGACGGGACGATCGCCGAGAAGGCCCCGATCATTCCCGGAGCCCTCAACTGGGTCGGTCATTTTCAGACCCGCAACCGGGGCACGATCGGCGGCAGCCTCTGTCACCTGGACCCGGCCGCGGAGCTGCCCTGCCTGATGGCAGCCTATGACGCGACGCTGACGGTGCAGGGCCCCGATGGTGCACGTGCGGTCCCGTTTGCCGAATGGCCGCTCGCCTACATGATGCCGTCGATCGGGCCGGACGAGATCCTGACCGCTGTCAGTGTGCCGTGCTGGTCGGGCAATGTCGGCCACGGCTTCGTCGAGTATGCCCGCCGCCACGGCGACTTTGCCATCGTCGCCGTCGCTGCGTTGCTGGCGGTCGAGGGTGGCAAGATCAGCCGGGCCGCGATTTCGCTGGGCGGGGTCGATGTTCGCCCGCTCCGCTTGGATGCGGCCGAAGCCGCACTCGTCGGCGAGGCGCCCGGTGCCGATACCTTCCGCGCCGCGGCAGAGCTCGCGCGTGGCATCGACGCCATGTCCGATGCCTATGTCTCTTCTGAATACCGCCAGCGACTCGCCGCGACCTTGACCGAGCGTGCGCTCAACGCAGCGGCCAACAACCTCAACGGGAGTGCCTGATCATGGCTGATACCCGCGACATCACATTGACCGTGAACGGCGAGAGCCACACGGCCACCGCCGAGACTCGCACCAGCCTGGGTGATTTCCTGCGCCACACGATTGGCCTGACCGGCACCCATATGGGTTGCGAGCACGGCGTGTGCGGTGCCTGCACCGTGCTGCTGGATGGCGAGGCCGTCCGCTCCTGCCTGATGCTTGCCGTGCAGGCGAACGGGCACGAGGTGACGACCATCGAGGGGCTGGCCAACGCCGATGGCACCCTGTCACCGCTTCAGGAGGCGTTCTGGGAGCATCATGGTTTGCAGTGCGGTTTCTGTACGCCGGGGATGCTGACGTCCCTGACCGC
Source organism: Alphaproteobacteria bacterium (assembly GCA_002727315.1). Taxonomy (GTDB): domain Bacteria; phylum Pseudomonadota; class Alphaproteobacteria; order UBA6615; family UBA6615; genus UBA8079. The sequence goes on along the minus strand of PBWR01000006.1, from coordinate 207,699 downwards.
ATTCCTTCGTGACCATCCCGATGCGGATGAAAAGGAAATCCGCGAGGCCATTTCGGGCAACATCTGCCGGTGCACCGGCTACCAAGGCATCGTCAATGCCGCGCTCGACGCCGCCAAGACGATGCAGGAGGGCTGACCCATGGGTGTTCGCTATATCGGAGCCGAAGTCCAGCGCATGGAAGACCCCCGGCTGATTACCGGGCATGGGCGCTATGTCGATGACATCACGCTGGAGGGCATGCTGCACGCTGCATTCTTGCGTGCGTCGCACGCACACGCGAAGATTCGCGCGATCGACACATCGCGGGCAGCTGCGTTGCCCGGTGTCCATCGTGTGTTCACCCATGTCGACTTGGGGCCGCAATACAGCCATCGGATGAACCAACTCTATCCGGCACCGGTCATCGAGCAGGACCGGACACAGTATCCGCTGGCGAAGGACGAGGTTTGCTATGTCGGTGAGGCCGTGGCCGTCGTAGTAGCGGACAGCCGAGCGATCGCCGAGGATGCCGTTGCGCTGATCGACGTCGACTATGAGGTGCTCCCGGCGGTGGTGAATGTCATGACCGCCCTGGATGACGGTGCGCCGCTGGCGCATGCCGATATGAATTCGAACCTGATGGGACGCATGCGCTCCCAGTTCGGGGACATCGAGGACGCCTTCGCGAAGGCCGACCATGTTTTCTCAGCTGCCTTCATGCAGCATCGTGGTGGTTGCCATTCGATGGAAACCCGCGGCTGCATCGGCCGCGACGATCCCTGGGGCGACGGGCTGACCCTCTGGACCTCGGCCCAGTCGCCCTACCTGATCCGCCGCGCACTCGGGAAATGGCTCGACGAACCCGAGGAGCGCGTTCGCGTGATCGCGCCGGACGTCGGAGGCGGTTTCGGGCCGAAGGCCGGTTTCTACCCCGAGGAGATCGTAATCCCGCTTGTCGCGCGTTTCATGGAACGCCCGGTCAAGTGGATCGAGGATCGGCGCGAACACTTCATGTCGACCACGACCCAACGCGATCAGCATTGGGACCTCGAGGTGGCCTGCACGAGCGAGGGCAAGATTCTCGGACTGCGCGGCAAGATCACCCACGAGAACGGCGCTTTCGTTCCCTACGGCATCCTGTTGCCGAACAGTTCACTGACTCCGTTGCCCGGCGCCTATTCCATTCCGGCCATCGATGTCGGCGTCGATATCGTGTTCACCAATACCGTACCCAATTCGCCGGTCCGCGGCGCGGGCCGCCCCAACGGGATCTACGCGGTCGAGCGCATGATCCAGACGGTTTCGCGCGAGTTGGGCATTGCGCCTGATGAGGTGCGGCGGCGCAACTATGTCCGCCCGGATCAGATGCCCTACGAAACCGGCGCCACGCTGCGCGGTGGTGTGCCTTGCGTCTACGACAGCGGGAATTACGAGGCACTGCTCGACAAGGTGCTGGAGCTGGCCGACTACAACGATTTCCCGGCGCGCCAGGCTGCTGCCCGCGCGGAGGGCCGTTATCTGGGTATCGGCATTTCATCCTGCATCGAGGATACGGGCATGGGGCCCTATGAAGGCACGACCGTGCGGGTCGAGGCATCGGGCAAGGTCGCCGTGCGAACCGGCGCGGCCAGCCAGGGCCAGGGCCATCATACGATGATCGCCATGATCGTGGCCGAACAGGTGGGCGTCTCGCCCGAGGACATCCTGTTTGAATCCGCCGACACGGCGAAGTTTTCCCACGGCGTGGGCACCATCGGCAGCCGCGTGGCCGCGAATGTCGGCCCCTCGGCCTTCGATGCGGCGACCCAGGTGCGCGAGAAGGCGCTGAAGCTGGCGGCCGAAGTGCTCGAGGCGTCGGAGGCCGATCTCGATATCGAGGACGGGGTCGTGCGCGTGAACGGTGCGCCCGATCTCTCGATCACCTTGGGGGAGCTGGCCGTCCAGCTGTCGCCGCCGTCGGCGATGCGGGTCCCGGCGGGATTCGATCCGCTGCTCGAGGCGACATCCTTTGACGGGTCCAGCGGATCGCCCATCGCCTGCGGCTCGAATGTTGCCGAGGTGGAGGTCGATCCCGCGACAGGCGAAGTCCGCGTTCTGCGCTACTCGGTCGCCCATGATTGCGGCGTCATGATTAATCCGATCGTGGTGAAGGGCCAGATTGAGGGTGGCGTCGTGCACGGCATCGGCAACGCGCTGTTCGAGCGCATGATCTATGACGATCAGGGCCAGCCGCTGACGACGAACTATGGTGAGTATCTGCTGCCGCTGGCCAGCGAGATGCCGCGCATCGACATCACCCACATGGAGACGCCCTCGCCGCTGAACTCGCTCGGGGTCAAGGGTGCGGGCGAGGGGGGCACGATCCCGGCGGCTGCGGCGGTCGTCGCGGCGATCGAGAACGCGCTCGAGGATTTCGGTGTGGAGATCGACTACTACCCGGTCGACCCCCAGTACCTGACCGAGCTGATCGACAAGGGTGCGGCCGAGGCCGCTGAGTAGGCGCTAGTCCTTTTCGTCGTCGTCCAGGTTTTCGACCAGGGCCTGGACCACATCGCCGATCCCGTGCCCGTGATCGGGATCGGACTTCTCGCGCGTGTCGGCGGCATGCTCGAAATATTCCGCGATGGCATCGTAGACGTGCCTATGGTGCGGGCCAGTGCGGCTTCGGCGCGAAACTGGTCGGCGATGGCGCGAACGCTGCCCGTTTCCAGACGTTGTGCCTTGTCGAGGAACGCATGCACATCGCGCACCGCGCGATCGACGGCGTCCTGATCGGCGTCCTTCATCATGTTGGTGTTGCCCTCTGCAGCCTGGCGGCTACCGGTTGTCGATCTTGCCGTTCCCCGACAACATGATCGCGATCGGCCGGGTCGGGCCGAAATAGGAGAACACGATCATCACGATCATGGTCAGCGGGACGGAAAGGAACATGCCCGCCAGACCCCAGATGCTACCCCAGACCGCCAGCGAGATCAGCACGACCAGCGGCGAGATGTTCAGCGAAGACCCCATTAGGCGCGGTTCGACGAGATTGCCGATGACAAACTGGGTTGCGCCGCCCGCGATCAGCACGGTGAGCACGGGGCCGACGGTCGCGAACTGGACCACCGCCAGCAATGTCGGCAGCAGGATGCCCAGCAGCGAACCAATGGTCGGGATGTAGTTCAGAAGGAAGATGATGAAGCCCCAGAACCCGGCAAAGTCGACCCCTACCAGCAGCAGGATGACGTAGCTGATGATGCCGGTCATGGCGCTCGTCAGTGTCTTGATTGCGACGTAGGTTTGAATCTGCTCCTGCATGCGATGCAGCAGGTCGCGGACCTCCTGGCGGTGCTCGGAATCCGGGAAAAGGGCGTTGAACTTGTTCTCGAAGCTGCCCTGCTCGATCAGGAGAAACACCACATAGACGAGCACGATACCGAAGGATCCCGCGAACCCGGCCGCGGTGGAGGCAAAGTTCCCGATCAGCGCACGTAGGTCGATCTGGTCGATGACGCTGGCGATATCGGGCGGTTGCTTGAAACCGGCGAGGCGCGACGCGGCGGCAACCAGGTTTTCGAAATTGGTCTGATAGGCCGGGGCGGCGGCGGCGACCTGGGACAGGTTGTCGCTAATCAGCTCGGCGACCAGTGCGATCGCCAGCAGCACAACGATCACGGCGAGTGAAAAGGCGGCCCAGTTGGGCAGCTGCCAGCCGCCGAGCGGGATGCGGTGCATGAAACTGGCCAGCGCGTTGAGCAGGTACCAGATGACGATGGCCACGGCGATGGGGATCAGAAGGTCCCGTCCCTGCACTAGAAAGAATATCGTTACGGCCGCGATCAGGACCGCGCCTGCAAAGGCGCCGATCCGCGCCGGAGATGTTTCGTTCATCTGCGTTCGTCCCGCGTCGATCTGTGGCGTTCCGTCCATCGGCCCGCAACGCCTACATTTCGCATGTAGCACACATCCCGTCGATTTGGCGTGCCAGCGTTGACGCCGGTGATACGATGGTGGTTTGCTCATACCAAGCAAGACGCGGCCATCGGCTAACGATGCCGCAGAATCCAGGATTTACGGGGGAGTGGGATTGTGTCGACGGGATTGGAAAACGCACGCCTTGGGCGCGTCGAGCGGGAAGATTGCCCGCCGGAGTTTCTGGACGATTATGACGAGGTGATCCGTTCGCGCGGCCGCACGACCATGCCAAACGTGTTTGCGTTGCTGGCCAACAGTCCGGGCGCCCTGGCGGCCGTCTGCCCTGTCGGCGCGCATGTTCGCTACGGCACGAAGTTCGACGATGCGCTCCGCGAATACGTGATCCTGACGGTCGCGCAGGAGCTTCGCTGTTCCTATGAATGGGGCCACCACTGGGAGTTCGCCCTGAAGGTCGGTGCACCCGAGGACATGCTGAAGAAGGTCGGCACGCCCGAAATCGAGGCCGAAGAGGGCCTCGTCGGTCTGGCCACACGCTACGCACGTCTCGTGACACGCAATGAAGAGGTCGATGACGACACTGTCGAGGCCCTGAAGGATGCGCTCGGGAATGACGGTTTCGTCGATATGACGATCATGATCGGTTACTACGGCATGCTGGCGCGGTTCATAAACACGATGCGTCTGTCGCTGGAAGAGGGCAGTACCGCACCGCCCTTCAACGTGTAGTTCGTACCGCCGACGGACGGCACAAGAATAAGAAGGAGAAGATGTCATGGTGAAAGTTCTGGTTCAGATGTACCCCATGCTCCGCGCCGACAGCCCGGAGGAGCGCAAGGAACTTCGCCCCATCGGACGGAACCGCGAGCGCTACCAGGAGGCGATGAACGGGTTCCCGGACCTGATCCGGGCCATGGACGATCTCGGGGTCTGGGGCGTTTCGTCCATCGAGCATCATTTCCATTCGGAAGGCTACGAGGTCGGACCCAGTATCGGAATCAACACGGGCTACTGGGCGGGATTGTCGAAGAACTTGAACATCGGATCTCTCGGCTATGTCATGAGCGTGGATGACCCGATCCGTGTGGCGGAGGAGACCGCGACCCTCGACCACATGACCAAGGGCCGGTGTTTCGTCGGCTTCGCACGTGGATACCAGTCCCGCTGGGCGAACGTGCTCGGCCAGAAGCTGGGTTCGGTCGCAACCCTGTCGGACAAGAGCGCGTCGGACGAGCACAACCGCAAGATTTTCGAAGAACAGGTCGACATCGTCGTGAAGGCCTGGACCGAAGAGGCCTTTGACTACAAGAGCGATCTATGGGAATACCCCTATCCCCACGACACCGGCCTCGAAGGCTGGTTCATGGGTGATATCACCCGCCAGATGGGTGCGCCGGGCGAGATGGATGAGGACGGCAATCTGCGCAAGATTTCCGTCGTGCCGGCACCCTATACCCGGCCCCATCCCAAGGTTTTCATCGCCTCCAACGCCTCGATCGAGACTGTCGAGTATGCGGGCAAGCGCGGCTTCATCCCGTCCTATTTCTCGAGCATCGGCCGGTGCGCGGACTATGGCCCGCGCTACACCGAGGTAGCGAACGAGAACGGCTACAACTTCGCTCATGGCCAGAACCAGGCCATCGTGCGCTGGCCCCATGTGGGCGAAAGCCACGATGACGGGGCCCAGAAGATGCTCGACTGGTCGAGCGACATCTTCATGAACTTCTACGGGCCATTGTTCCCGGACTGGACGGAGAAGGCACAAAACGCCTCCAGGGACGAGGTGCTCGAGTTGATGGACGGAACCGGGCTGTTCCAGTACGGCACGGTCTCCGAGGTGCGAGATTCCTACGTTGAACAATGGAAGCAGCTTCCGGCGGAATACATCACGCTGATCTATCACTACGCCCAGTGCCCGAAGGACGACATGATCGACCAGCTGCGGATTTTCATGCAGGAGATCAAACCCGCCCTGGACGAGATTGCCGATTTTCCCGAAGCCGAAGCGGCCGAATAACCCTCGGCACATGATTGTGTGACGGGCGGCGCCAGCTGGTGCCGCCCGTCCTGTTACTGAAGTGGACAGACGGCATGCTCAACTCGACATTCGCACCTCACGGCATGGTGGTCGCACCGCATCACCTGGCGGCGGAAACCGGACTGTCCGTCCTGCGGGAAGGCGGCAACGCGCTGGAGGCCATGATTGCGGCTGCGGCGGCCATCGCCGTCGTTTACCCGCACATGAATTCGATCGGCGGCGACGGGTTCTGGCTGATCTCGCCGGCGGGTGGGGATCCCATCGCCATCGATGCCTGCGGCGGTGCCGGCACCGGCGCCAAGATCGACCGTTACCGGGAGGAGGGTTGCGACATCATCCCGCCGCGCGGGCCTTTGGCGGCGCTGACGGTGGCCGGCACGATTTCCGGCTGGGGTGCGGCGGAGGAGATTTCGAAGAGCTGGGGCGGACGGCTGCCCCTCGACAGGCTTCTGGCGGACGCCATCGGCTATGCGCGCGACGGTGTCGCGGTCACGGCGGGCCAGGTGACGAACACCATCGAGAAAATGCCCGAGATGGGCGACGCGACCGGTTTCGCGGATGTCTATACTCCCGGCGGTGCTGTTCCGGCACGCGGCGATGTGTTTCGCCAACCGCGCCTGGCCGATACACTGGCCCGTATCGGTGAGGCGGGGACGGAGGATTTCTACCGCGGCGACCTGGCCGCCGCGATCGGCGCCGACCTGGCGGCCGTCGGAAGCCCCGTCGAGCGCGGTGATCTGGCCGCGCACCAGGCCGCGGTCAAACCGCCCCTGTCATTCCCGGTGGGCGACGCGACGGTCTACAACATGCCCCCCCCGACCCAGGGCCTGGCCTCGCTGCTGATCCTCGGCGCGTTTGACCGGCTTCATTGTGCGGACGCCGACGGTTTCGACTTTGTCCATCTGCTGGTCGAGGCCAGCAAGCAGGCCTTTGTGATTCGCGACCGCCACATTACCGACCCGGCGTTTATGGAGCCGGCACCGGAGACATTCCTGACCGCCGAGACCGTGGACGGGCTGGCCGCGGCCATCGACCGCAAGCGCGCGAGCGACTGGCGGCGCGGCGGGACCGACAGCGACACGATCTGGATGGGGGTCATCGACAAGGACGGCAACGCGGTCAGCTTCATCCAGAGCCTGTACTGGGAGTTCGGATCCGGCGTGGTGCTGCCCGAAACGGGGATCACCTGGCAGAACCGCGGCGCCAGCTTCGCGCTCGACCCCGATGCGCTGAACCCGTTGCAACCGGGCCGCAAGCCGTTCCACACGCTGAACCCGGCGCTGGCGCGGTTCGATGACGGGCGGGTCATGTCATACGGAACCATGGGCGGCGAGGGGCAGCCGCAGACGCAGGCCGCTATATTCTCCCGCCACGTCCGGTTCGGACAGCCCGTGCAGGCCGCGATCACTGCACCGCGCTGGCTGCTGGGCCGGACATGGGGCAGCGACTCCACCAACCTGAAGATCGAATCCCGCTTCCCCGAACCCGTTATCGATGCGCTTCGCGATGCCGGCCACGATATAGAGGTGGTCGGGCCCTTCAGCGACCTGATGGGGCATGCCGGTACCCTCGTACGCCGGCCCGACGGTATGATTGAGGCAGGTGCAGACCCGCGCAGCGACGGTGCCGCGTGCGGATATTGACGTGAGCGACGGCGAGCCTCCGTTTACGCCGGACCATTTCGTGCGTGTCGACAACGGCGACGACGCGGACTTCTACCGGCCCGAACGTCTGGTCCATCACCTCGACGATGCGGGCCGGGCGGCCCTGACGGATTTCTATCGCCAACTGCTTCCGGCCGGATGCCGGGTGCTGGACCTGATGTCGAGCTGGGCCTCTCACCTGCCCGAAGACGGTGTTTATGACGGTGTCACCGGGCTCGGCATGAACGCGGTGGAACTGGACGCCAATCCCCGCCTGACGGACCGCCTGGTCCACGATCTGAACGCGGATCCGGTGCTGCTGTTCGGGGACGGGTCCTTCGATGCCTGCCTGATCGCACTGTCGGTGCAGTATCTCGTGCGGCCCCTCGACGTGTTTGCCGAGATCGCCCGCGTCCTGAGTCCGGGCGGTATCTGCGCAGTGACCTTCTCGAACCGGTGTTTCCCGACCAAGGCCGTGGCGATCTGGCGCGGGCTCGATGATGCGGGCCATATCGGCCTGGTCGATGCCTATTTTCGCCATGCCCGCGGCTTCGACGAACCGGTTCATCTGAAGCTCGCGGCGCCGGGCCTGCATAGCGACCCGCTGTTTGCGGTCTGCTGCCAGACCGAGGCCGAAATCTAGCTGCGGCCCTTGAACGCCCGCATCAGGAACATGCCGACATCGTGGTCGCGCACCGCGTCGTCACGGCCGATCAGATAGCCTTCGCTATCGGAACACACCCCAAGGATGACCTTGCGTAGGAACGGTCCCGACATGGGCAGCAGCGTCAGCATGTCGCGGACGACCCCCTTGGCATTCACGTTGAGGTCGCATCCGGCCAGATTGCGGCCGATGGTGCGGGGCCCCGGGAAGCTGCCGTCCCACTGGTGATAGGCGCCTTCATAGACGACAAACTTGGCCTCCGCGCCGCCCTCGCGCAGATCCTCGACGATATCGTTGCAGCGTTCGGGATCGACGATGCCGTCTTCCGAACGGGCCAGCAGCAAGACCGGTGCACCGGTGGCGCGGATGTCATCGAACTGGGCGATGCACGGGCCGTTATAGGATACGTGCGCCGCGAAACGCTTCCCGCCGGGGTTCAGGGCCTCGGCGGTCTGGGCAAAGGCCCCGAGCATGGTCGACATGCCGCCTTAGGAAAATCCCATCAGCGCGACCCGGTCGCCATCGACCTCGGGCAGGAAATCCAGATGGCGCAGGCCGGCATAGGCGGCGGCCAGCGCCATGGTCTCGGTGATTTCCAGAAAGCGGTTGATGCACCCCGTGGCCCGGTCGCGCAGCGCGCCGAAGGCATCGATGACGAGCGCGGCGACACCCATTTCCGAAAACTGGGCGCCATAGGTCAGCTCGCGAGACCCGAGCACGCCGGCCGCACCGTTCCGCAACACGACCGCGGGGGCCGGGTTCTCGGCGCTGGCGCCGTCGGGCAGGAACAGCGCGGCGCGAGCTTCAGTCGGGGGTCGAGCGTATCGCCCTTCCCGGCTTCCCACAGTTTGAAGGGGCTGTAGCTGGGGAAGGTGACGAGTTCGCCGCGCACGCCGGACAATGATTGGGCATCCGGCCATGTCGTGAGATCGATCGTGTCCGGGTGCGCCGGCGTTGCGAACGCAAGAACGGCGGCCACCAGGCCGGAAATCATGAAGGGTCTGACGTGCAGTTTCGCCATGGAAGCTATTCGTGTGTGCGGGGACGGCGGTCGATGAGATTGATATAAAAAGGCGGGTCCCGGCGTCCAGCGCCACGGAATCAAAATATCGGGAGGAAACCCCCATGGGACTTGAGCTGTATCACTCCGATCATTCGACCTGCAGCCAGAAGGTCCGGATCTGCCTGGCCGAGAAGGGGCTGGAGTGGGAAAGCCACGTGCTGCATTTCGCGACCGGCGATCATCTCACGCCGGAATATCTGAAGCTCAACCCGAACGGCGTGGTCCCGACGCTGATACATGACGGCGAACCGGTGATCGAATCCTCGGTCATCGTCGAGTATCTAGACGAGATCTATCCCGATCCACCACTGTCGCCGTCCGATGCGCTGGGGCGTGCGCGCCTGCGTTCCTGGATGCGCTACATGGAAGAGGTCCCGACCCCGGCGGTGCGTGTGCCGTCCTTCAACCGCGTGTTCCGGCCCTTGCGATACGAGAATGCCTCGGAGGAGGAATTCCAGGCGCGCGTCGAGAAGATGCCGCTGCGCAAGGCGTTCTATCGCCGGATGGGCAGGATCGACGGATTCAGCACCGAAGAGGTGGACAATGCGCTTGCCCAGATTCGTCAGACCACGGAACGCATCGACGCGTCTGTTCGCGACACCCGCGGGCCCTGGATCATGGGCGCGCAATACACGCTGATCGATGCGACCCTGACGCCGCTCATCCAGAGGATGGCGGATATGAGCTACGGTCGGTTGTGGGAGGATGACCTGCCGGAGATGACGGCATGGTTCGCACGGATCAAGGCGCGCCCCTCCTTTGACGTTGCGTTCTATGCCAACACCAATCTCAGCGAAAAATACGGTGAGTATCTCGCCCCGGAGGATGAAAGTGACGATTGAGCTGTACCAAAGCCACCATTCGACCTGCAGCCAGAAGGTCCGGATTACCCTGGCCGAAAAGGGGCTGCCGGAGAAGGACAAGGACTGGATCGCCCACGAGATTAATCTCGGAAAGTTCGAGCACCTGACGCCGGAATATCTCAAGATCAATCCCAACGGCGTGGTGCCGACCATGATCCATGACGGATCGGTGCTGATCGAATCTTCCGCCATCGTCGAGTATCTCGATGATGTCATCCCGGACAACCCGATGTCTCCGGAAGACCCCGTGGCGCGCGCAGGCATGCGGGCATGGATGCGCTACATCGAGGAAGTGCCGACCCCCGCGGTGCGGGTGCCGACATTTGCCAACATGCTCGCCCCGGCGCGCTACCTGGAATACTCTGACGAGGAGTTCGCTACCCATGCCGACCGGCTTCCGCTGCGGAAACGCTTTTATCAGCGCATGACGCAGAAGGGCTTCGGCGAGGCCGACGTGAACTATGCCAAGGAGCAGATTCGCCAGACCTGCGAGCGGATCGACCGCGATATTTCCGCCAACGGCGGCCCGTGGATCATGGGCGAACAGTTCACCCTGGCCGATGCGCTGGTCGCCTCGCTGATCGATCGCATGGACGATCTCGGCTACACCTATCTGTGGGAAGGTGATCTGCCGGCCATGGAGGAATGGTTCGCCAACCTGCAGGCCCGGCCATCCTTCCAGGCGGCCTTCTATTCGGGCGCGAAGATTTCCGAGCGCTATCCGGAGGTCTACCGTACTGCCCGGGAAATCGAGGCCGAGCGGGGCTACTAGCCTCCGCAGCCGGCCGCTAGATCGTCGGGAAGGGGCCGACCCGCTCTTCGTAACCCTTGGTGGCCGGGTGTTCGATCATCGGCGTGACGTCGACGCTCATCCAGGGATGAAGCGGCAGCGACGAAATATCGGCATGGAACTCTTCCAGCGACGGCGCCTCCCAGATCGAAAAGTTCGACCGCTCGCCGATGATGCGCCAGACCTTGCGCATCCGGCCGGCCTGGATCAGCTCGATCGCGCGCTCCAGCTCCGCCTCGCCGAGCGCCTCGACCTGGGCCGGGTCCATATCGCCCGGCAGTTCCACCTTGATGCGGACCATGAACAGCATGGCATCCCCTTTCGTTCGTTGTGATGTGGTTTTGTCGCGTTTCGAACCGGCTTACAGATAGACCCCCAGCAGCCGGCCCCAGAAGTATTGCAGCGGCAAAATGATCAGTACTCCGAACACAAAATAGACCGATAGGAGCCGGAAACCCTCGCGCATGGGCACACCACCCACAGCCATCGCCATGGCAACGGGTGGTGCTTCGTGGGGGAACGGATAGATCATCCAGCTTGGCACCTGGGCCAGCAGCACCGATTGCAGCGGCCACCCGGTCGCCTGTGCGATTGCGTCGGAAAAGGAGGTCACGATCGGTGGCGCGGCCGGAAAGGTGGTGACCATGCCCACGGCTGCGCTGATCGCGAATATTTCGTAGAAGGTGACGATCCCGCCGTCTTTCGTCAGCGGCACGTTGGCCAGTAGCCAGTCGCCCATTGTTCCGCCAAGACCGGAATGGTTGGCGATGGCGCCCATCCCGATGACACCGGCGACGAACAGCCAGGCACCGTAGTTGATGTCCTTGGAGAAGACGGAAGCCGGGAGTATGCCGATGCCCGGTGTCACACATAACAAGGCCGCGCCCAGCGCGATCCAGGCCGGCGAAGTCCCGTGCAGCGAATCCGTCATCCAGAGCGCGAGCGCGATCAGCATGATGCCCATCAGCCGGCGTTCCGCGCTGCTCCACTGGGTCTGCAATGGGGCCTTGCCGCGCGGTTCCGGTTTGGCGCCGAACAGGATCGCAATCAACGGGATGACGATCATCGCGCCCAGGAATCCGACAACCGGGTAGTTCAGGAAGGTGTAGCCGAAATAGGTGAACCCGATACCGTGGATTCCCTCGGCCGCACCAACAAACGCCATGTTCACGACGTTGGAAGGCAGGATCCCGAACGCGGGAACCGTGGTGCCCCAGCCGGCGGCCAGGACCAGTCCGTGCCGGGCGCGGGTGTTTTCATGGAAGCCGAGCTGGTCGGCGAGCGCCACGGCCAGCGGTGCCATCATGACTGCGCGTCCCGAGGCCGATGGCATGATGAAGCTCAGCAGCATGCCAGCGATCGCCAATCCGCCCGCCATCATCAGATAACGCCCCGGCAGGTGGATCATCAGTGCCTGGACCATACGTGCACCCAGCCCCGACCGATGTACGGCCACCGAGATCACGAAACCGCCGAAGACCAGCCAGGTGGCGCTGGCATGAAAGCCGGAGAACACGATATCCGGAGGCGCGATCGCAAAGACGGCAGAGAACAGGAACAAGATCAGCGCCGTGATATGCGGCGGCAGGGCGTCCGTCGCCCAGTTGACGACGGCAAACAGGATGATGCCCGCTGCCGGGAGCACCCCGGGTTCGTCGGTCCATAAGGGGGCGGCGATCAGAGCTGCGCCGATCAGGGAGGCGAGTAGTCCCGAATAATGCGCCACGGTGAGACGGGGAATTCTATCTGTCATACGGATCGTGCTGCCAGCGTGTTCTCTGCGTATCCGGGCGGAACGGCAGTCTAACAATCGTGCCGTTGCCTTGCGAGGTCTGCGCCATTCCGGGTTTTCCATGCAGGCATACGCTGGACGCAACCGGTGCAACGCCGGGTCGTTTCGCTGCGCACAACGACTTATGTATGATCGTCGGGCGAGATCGAACGGTTTAGCCGTGAAATCGGAGCCACGGTGTGCAACGAGGGGCCATGGTAGCCAAGGAGTCAAACGAGCCCGTTCTGCTGCAGCAGCAGGGCGGTGTGGCGGTGATCACGATCAACAACCCGCCGGTCAACGTTCTGGCCAAGCAGGTGCGCATGGCGATTGCCGACTGCCTGGAAGAGGTGCAGGACGACCGCCTGGTGAACGCCGTGGTGATTTGCGGCAACGGGCGAAACCTGTGCGGCGGCGCGGACATTCGCGAATTCAACACACCCGACCGCCAGGTCAAACCGATGACCCGCGATCTGATGAATTTGATCGAAGCTTGCGAGAAGCCTGTCGTGGCTGCCATCCATGGGCCGACCCTGGGGGGCGGGCTGGAGCTCGCACTCGGCTGTCACTATCGGGTCGCCGATCCAACGGCCAGCATGGGGCTTCCCGAGGTGCATCGCGGTGTGATCCCGGGCGCGGGCGGAACCCAGCGGCTGCCCCGACTGGTCGGGTTTCAGACGGCGGTTGAGATGATCACCGGCGGGGCTCCGGTCGATGCCGGCAAGGCGCTGGAGATCGGTCTCGTCGACCGGGTGGCGGATGACGGCGATGTGTGCGGCGATGCTGTCGCGTTTGCCCATGAACTCATCGAGACCGAGACGGGCCCGCGCCGTGTCAGCGAGTTGCCGGTCGACGTCGAGCCCGACACGGGCGCGGAGCTGGTCGAGGAGACGCGCACAAGGCTGGAGAAGTCCGCGCGCGGTATGCAGGCGCCGTTCTCGTGTCTCGAAAGTGTTGCCAACACTTTGACCATGTCTTTTCGTGACGGGTGGACTCGCGAGGCGGAGATCAGCCAGGCGGCGGTCGCATCCGTCGAATCCCGTTCGCTCGTGCATGCGTTTTTTGCCGAGCGGCAGGCCGCGAAAATCCCCGATGTTCCTGCCGACACGACCCTGCGCCCGGTTGACCGCATCGCCATTCTTGGGGCCGGCACGATGGGTGGCGGCATCGCGATGTCCTTCGCCAATGCGGGAATGTCGGTGACGTTGATCGAAACCGATCAGGACTCCCTCGAGCGCGGCCTGGGCCGGATCGAGGCGAACTATGCCGCAACACGCGACCGCGGCCGGTTGAGCGAAGACGACATGGCGGCCCGGATGGCACGGATCACCGGCGCTGTGGGCATCGAGGCGGTTGCCGAGGCTGACCTTGTGATCGAGGCCGTCTTCGAAGAGATGGACGTCAAGCAGGCCGTCTTCCGCGACCTCGACCGTCTGGCGCCCGAGGGTGCCATCCTGGCCACAAACACCTCAACGCTGGATGTGGATGCGATCGCGGCCGTGACATCGCGTCCCGAGGACGTTTTGGGGATGCATTTCTTCAGTCCGGCAAACGTGATGACCCTGCTGGAGGTCGTGCGGGCGGAGAAGACAGCGAAAGACGTGATTGCCACGGTCATGGCGCTGTCGGCGAACGTGGACAAGACCGGCGTGGTTGTCGGCGTGTGCGACGGGTTCGTGGGGAATCGCATGCTCGCCCCGTATTTCCGGCAGGCCGACTTTCTGGTCGAGGAAGGCGCCTATCCCCAGGATGTGGATCGGGTGGTCGAGGAATTCGGGTTCCGTATGGGGCCGTTCCGGGTTTCCGATCTGGCCGGTCTCGATATCAGCTGGGCAATCGAAAAGCGCCGGGCCGAGACGCGGCCCGCGGAAGAACGCTTCTCGCCGTTGCTCGATCGGATCTGTGAACTGGGCCGGTACGGCCAGAAAACAGGCGCCGGCTGGTACAGCTATGAGGGGCGAAATGCTGTCCCCGATCCGGAAATCGAGGCGCTGATTCGGGCGCGGTCGGACCAAATGGGGTCGGCCCGGCGCAACATCTCCGATGAAGAGATCCTGCAGCGCTGCATCTATTCGCTGATCAACGAGGGCGCCAGGATTCTCCAGGAGGGGCTCGCGATCCGGGCGTCCGACATCGATGTGGTCTGGCTGCACGGATATGGATTTCCGCGTTGGCGCGGGGGCCCGATGTTCTACGCCGATATGGTCGGTTTGGACGAGGTGGTGGCCACGCTCGACCGCTTTCATGCCGACTGGGGCGACAAGTGGGAGCCCGCGGCATTGTTGCGTGAACTGGCCGAGGCGGGCTCGACCTTCAAGGCGTGGGACGCCGACCGCGCCGCCGGCGCCTAGACTGGAACCGTCGCGCCGCCATCGATCACAAGCGTCTGGCCGGTCACCCAGCTCGCGGCACCGGAGGCCAGAAAGACTGCGGCCCCGGCTATATCTTCCGGGTCTCCCAGGCGCCGCATGGGGGTGGCGGTGATGCGTGGGTCTGCAAACTCCGGATTCTCCCACAATGCCCGCGCGAAATCGGTTTTCACCAGCCCCGGTGCGATTGCGTTGACCCGGATGTTGTTGGGGCCCAGCTCAACGGCGAGATTCTTCGCAAGCTGGATGTCCGCGGCCTTCGAGATGTTGTAGGCGCCGATCACGTCGCTGCCGCGCAGTCCGCCGATCGACGAGACCAGGACGATCGCACCGTCCTTGCGGGCCTGCATATCCGGTACCACCATCTGGGTCAGCCAGAGCTGGGACTGGATGTTGGTCTGCATGATCTTGGCGAAGATATTGTCGGGTATCTCCATGGATGGGCCGTAATAGGGGTTGATGGCGGCGTTGCAGACCAGAATGTCCGCCGGGCCCCATTTTGCGCGGGAGCCGTCCACCAGCGACTGCAGTTCCGCCTTTCGGCCGACATTGCAAGGAATGCCCAACACTTTGTGACCGGCATCGGCAAGCGCGCCTTCGGTCTCCGCGACACGCTCGGTGTCGCGGCTCGACACCGTGACATTTGCCCCGGCTTCGGCGAGCGCGACGGCAATGGCGCGCCCGATGCCCTTGGTCGAGCCCGTGACGATGGCAGTCTTGTCGGACAAGTCGAACGGCATGGACATGGTGATTCCCTCAACGAACGTGTTCGGCGGTATCATAGTGGGAGTCATGGCGTTATGCATCGGCCTGGGCGCGAAACTGAAGATGACAGGGGGAAGAATTATGGATTTCGAACTTTCAAAGCGTTGCCAGGAACTCAGGGTCGAACTGACGGCCTTCATGGACGAGTTTGTCTATCCGAATGAAGAGACTTTCGATCGGCAGTTGGACACCCAGGGCACTCGCTGGCAGACACCGCAGATCGTCGACGACCTGAAGGCCGAGGCGCAGAAACGCGGGCTTTGGAACCTGTTCCTGCCGGATGAACATCACGGTGCCGGGCTGACCAATGTCGAGTACGCCCCCTTGTGCGAGATCATGGGGCGCGTGGACTGGGCGCCGGAAGTGTTCAACTGCAATGCGCCGGATACTGGCAACATGGAAGTGCTGCACATGTACGGCACGCGGGAACAGCAGGACGCCTGGCTCAAGCCGTTGCTGGCCGGAGAAATCCGGTCCGCCTTCGCCATGACTGAGCCCGATGTCGCGTCTTCGGACGCGACCAATATCGAGTGCTCGATCACCCGCGACGGCGATGAGTACGTCATCAATGGCCGCAAGTGGTGGACATCCAACGCCGGCAATCCGCGGTGTCAGATCATGATCGTCATGGGCAAGACGGACCCCTCCGGTCCGCGTTACGAGCAACAGTCCCAGATTCTCGTGCCGCGCGACACGCCGGGGCTGACGGTCACGCGCACGCTCAACGTGATGGGATATGACGATGCACCGCACGGTCATGCAGAGGTCGAATTCGACAATGTGCGGGTACCGGCCGAGAACCTTCTGCTGGGCGAAGGGCGCGGATTCGAGATCGCACAGGGCCGCCTCGGGCCGGGGCGCATCCATCACTGCATGCGTGTCATAGGTGTGGCCGAACGCGCGCTGGAAGCGATGTGCAAGCGCGCCACCGAGCGGGAGACCTGGGGCAAGCTGCTGGCCGAGCGCGGCATCACCGAGGAACGTATCGCCCAGTCGCGGATCGAGATCGAGATGTGCCGGCTCCTGGTCATGAAGGCGGCGTGGATGATGGACACGGCCGGCAACAAAGAGGCGCGCCAGGAGATCGCGATGATCAAGGTCGCGGCCCCGAACATGGCGCTGGATGTGATCGACCGGGCGCTGCAGCTGCACGGCGGCGGCGGGATGAGTGACGACTTCCCGCTTGCGGCCATGTATGCCCGTACCCGCGCGATGCGCCTGTTCGACGGCCCCGACGAGGTGCATCGCCGGCAGATCGCCCGCATGGAGTTGCGGCGGCAGATCGACGACTGGCCACGCAACCGCGGAACCAGCTAGCCGGCATGTTCTGGCGCCTGTCGACGACCGTCATCGTTCTGCCGGGAACCGCGCTGGTCTTCGTCCCTGCGGTCATCTTCTGGGCAACCGGAAACACCGGTGCCGCGATGGACTATATCGGGCCGTCCGACCCCGGATTCTGGGTGGGCGTGATCGTCGGCGCGATCGGTCTGGTCTTCGCGCTCTGGACCGTGCGTTTGTTCGTCAGCCGCGGCGAAGGTATACCGGCACCGTGGGATCCGCCGCAACAGCTCGTCATCCGCGGGCCCTACCGGCACGTGCGGAACCCGATGATTGCCAGCGTCTACATGATGCTGCTGGCCGAAACCCTGATCCTGAACACCTGGGCGATTGCCGTCTGGTTGCTGGTCTTCTTTCTGGCGAACGCGATCTATGTTCCGCGATCCGAGGAGCCGGCGCTGGAGGGGCGTTTCGGTGATCCCTACCGGCGGTACAAGGCGAATGTGCCGCGCTGGTTTCCCAATCCCTTTCCCTGGGACCCCGATCAAGCTGGAGAGAACCCATGATCGCCGTGATCTTCGAAGTCTGGCCGGCTAGCCGTTTCGCTCGACCAGTTCCCAGGCCCGGATCGAAAGCTGGCGTGCGAGGTCGCGGCGGAGCAGCGCTTCCGGAGAGGACGCGTTGCCCTGCAGGCCACGAAAATAGACGCCCTGGATGATCGCGGCGAGCCGGAACAGGCTAAGCACTAGGTAGAAGGTCCAGTTCTCGATCTTGCCGCGACCGGCGTGGCGGCAATAGGCGGCGATATAGTCTTCTTCCGATGGGATCCCCGGTGTCGAAGGATCGAGGCCGCGCATATCGCCGAAGGATTCCTCCGGCCAGTGATAGGGCAGGCAGTTGTAGGCAAGGTCGGACAAGGGGTGGCCGAGGGTCGACAGTTCCCAGTCGAGGACGGCGATCACCTTCGGCTCGTCATGGGCGACGATCAGGTTCTCCAGCCGAAAATCCCCGTGCACCACCGTCGTCTCGCTGTCGTTGGGCATGTTCTCCGGCAGCCAAATCATGAGCCGGTCCATCTCGGCCAGCTCGTCGGTCTTGGATGCCTCGTACTGCTTCGACCAGCGTGCCACCTGGCGGCCCATGTAACCCCCGACCCGGCCGTAGTCGCCGAGGCCAACCGCCGCGAATTCCACCTGGTGGAGGGCGGCCAGGGTCTGGATCATGGAGCCGTAGACCGCCGCGCGCTCGCTTTCCGGCAAGTCGGGAAGGGAGGGGTCGTGGAACACCCGGCCATCGGCATGATCCATGAGGAAGAACTCGGTGCCGACAATGGAGGTGTCCTCGCACAGGGCAAGCGTGCGCACCACGGGCACGGGCGTGTCGGTCAGGGCCGAGGTAATCCGGTGCTCCCGGTCGACCGCGTGGGCCGAGGGCAGGAGCTCTCCGGGCGGTTTCTTGCGCAGCACGTAGCGTCGCCCGCTGGCATCCGTGATCAGGAAGGTCGGGTTCGACATGCCGCCCTGGAACTGGGCCATCTCGATGGGGCCGGCTAACCCGTCGATATTGTCCGACATCCAGGCGACGAGGGGCGCAGTGTCGAAGCGATGCTGCTCGAGGACGGGGACGACCTGGTCGGTGCGCGAGAATGTTCGCTCGGCGGTGCTCATGAGCCGTCCCGCCGGCCGATCGGCTCGGGGTACATCAGGCGCACCGTCTGGGCGACGGCGGCCGGGCGTTCGCTGCCTTCCAGCTCGATGACGCTGTCCAGCACCAGGTGCACACTGCCGTCCGGGCGTTTTTCCGCCGAGGCGAGGGACTGCCGCAGGCGGACGCGGGAATCGACCGGCACCATCGCGGTGAAACGGACCTTGTTCAGGCCGTAGTTGATCGTGTGGGCCAGATTGTCGACATCGAAGAAGGCGTAGCTCAGTCCAGGTATCAGGGAGAGAACCAGGAAACCATGGGCGATGGTGGTGCCGGTCGGCATCTCCGTCGCTGCCCGCTCCGGGTCGACATGCAGCCACTGGTGATCACCGGTGGCATCGGCGAACTCGTCGATCTTGGCCTGGTCGATCATCACCCAGTCGCTCACGCCGAGTTCCTGTCCGACCATGTCGAGGAAGGCGTAGGGGTGCGAATATTGAGACAAGGTATTTGCTCCGTTTGACCAGATGGGCGGCGCTGCGCATCATGGCCGCCGAACCTGCGCCAGCGAGGATTACCACAGACCGGTGCGGGAATCAGGGGGGTGAAGATGAGTGATGTTGTCGGCTACGAGGTCGAGGGCCGTATCGCGGTTCTGACCATCGACAATCCGCCGGTAAATGCGCTTGGGCTTGCCGTGCGCGAGGGCATCGTGGCGCGGATGGAACAGGCCGCGGGCGACGACGCGGCCGACGCCATCGTCCTGATCGGTGCCGGCCGGACCTTTCCCGCCGGCGCGGACATTCGCGAGTTCGACCAGCCGGCGCGTGATCCCCACCTGGTGGCGGTGATCGACCGGCTCGACGGTATCGAGAAACCCATCGTGGCGGCGATCCACGGCACCGCGCTGGGCGGCGGGTTGGAGCTGACGCTGGGTTGCCATTTCCGTGTCGCATCTCCCGATGCGCGGGTAGGGCTGCCGGAGATCAATCTCGGCATATTCCCCGGCGCTGCGGGAACCCAGCGCCTGCCACGCGTCGCCAGCCTCGATCATGCGCTCGAGCTGATTGTCTCGGGCCGCCCTATCGGCGCGGCGAGGGCGCTGGAGTATGGGATCGTCGACACGGTGGTCGAAGGGGACCTGCGCGCCGGCGCGATCGCGTTTGCAGAGAAGATTCTCGCCGACCGCATGAACCGCCGCATCTCGAGCGAGCCGCGCGCGGGCATCGGGAGCGAGGATGAGTTCGCCGATGTCATTCAGAAATACCGTGATCTCGCCAACCAGCGGTTCCGCGGCCAGGAGTCACCCCATCAGGCCATCGAGAGCGTGATCGACGGGCTGCGCATGCCGTATGAGGATGCGGTCGCCGCCGACCGGACGCGCTTCGAGGCCTGCAAGAATAGCGATCAGTCGAAAGCGTTGCGCTATGCCTTCTTCGCCGAACGCGAGGCAGCGAAGATTCCCGATATCGGCAAGGAGGTCACCCCGCGCGAGATTGGGAGCACCGCCGTGATCGGCGCGGGCACGATGGGGCGCGGCATCGCGATCAGCCTGGCCGATTCGGGCCTGTCCGTAACGGTCGTCGAGGCCGGACAAGAAGCGCTCGATTCCGGCATGGCGGAGCTGGAAAAGCTCTATGACGGAATGGTCGCGCGCGGCCGGATCGACGAGGCGACGAAGAAAGAGCGTCTGGGCCGGATCACCGGTGCCGTTGACTATGCCGCGACGTCCGATGTCGATCTGGTGATCGAGGCGGCGTTCGAGGATCTCGACGTCAAGAAGGGGATTTTCGCCCAGCTCGACCAGGTTGCGAAGCCGGGCGCGATCCTTGCTACCAACACCTCCTATCTGGATATCGACGCGATCGCGGCACAAACGTCACGCCCGGAAGACGTGATCGGCCTGCATTATTTCGTGCCGGCAAATGTCATGCGCATGCTCGAGGTGGTGCGTGCGGACAAGAGCGCGCCGGACGCGGTGGCGACAGGCATGGCGCTGGCCAAGCGGACGGGCAAGGTGGGTGTGCTGGCGCGGGTTTGCCATGGGTTCATCGCCAACCGGTCGCGCGCACCGCTGGTGCGTGAGGCAACCTTTTTGGTCGAGGAAGGGGCCGCCCCGGCCCAGGTCGACAAGGTCCTCACCGATCTTGGCATGCCCTTGGGTCCGCTGGCCGTTAGCGATATGTCCGGGCTCGACGTCAGCTGGCGCATGCGCCAGTCGCTCGCCGGTGAACGCGACCCCGAGGCGCGTTACATGTACTTGGCTGACCGGATGTGTGAGCTCGGTCGTTTCGGCATCAAGGCCGGGCAGGGCTGGTATGCCTATGAAGACGGAGGCCGGCGCCCGTTACCCGATGGTGATGTCGAGGCCATTGCGGCCGACGTGGCCAGGGAGCAGGGCATCACGCGACGCGAGATCTCCGATGAAGAGATCCGTGCACGCTGCCTGTACGGCGCGATCAACGAAGGTGCCAAGATCGTCGATGAAGGGATTGCCGCGCGCGCATCTGACATCGACGTGATGTGGCTGTACGGCTTCGGCTATCCGCGCTGGCACGGCGGCATCATGTTCACGGCCGACGAGATCGGGCTCGCCGAGATTTACGAGCAAGTGAAGGCCTTCCATGGCGAGCACGGCAAGCTCTGGGAACCATCCCCGCTGCTCGAACGTCTGGCCGCGGAGGGCGGCGGGTTCACCCGCTAGGTGCGTTCATGAAGGTTGTTCGCGCCCACGAGTACGGTCCGCCCGAGATTCTGCGCATCGACGATGTCAGGCCGCGTGATCCCGGGCCCGGCGAGGTCCGCATTGCGTTGCGTGCCTGCGCGGTCAATTTCCCCGATATCCTGTCGACGGGCGGGACCTATCAGCACAAGCCGCCGTTTCCGTTCAGTCCGGGGCGCGAGGCCGCCGGAGACATCGTGGCCGTGGGGACCGGTGTCAGCGATGTGCGGGAAGGCGACCGGGTCATGGTCTGGTGCGGCCATGACTATGACGGCTATGCCGAGGAGGTGACCCTGCCGGCGTCGCGCGCATATCCGTTGCCCGACAGCATGGACTATGTGGAAGGCGCCGGTTTCTTCCTGGTCTACGGGACGGCCTGGCACGGGCTTGTCGACCGGGGCGGGCTGCAATCGGGCGAGGTGTTGGCGATCCACGGTGCGTCGGGCGGCGTGGGTATCGCGGCGGTGCAGGTGGCCCGGGCATTGGGGGGTGATGTGATCGCCTCGGCGGGCAGCCACGAGAAGCTCGAATTTGTGTGCGCCCAGGGGGCCAACCATCTGATCAACTATCGCAATGACGATGTGCGCCAACGCCTGAAGGACCTGACGAACGGGCGCGGGGTCGACGTGGTGTTCGACACGGTCGGTGGCGATGTGTTCCGCGCCAGCCTGAGCGCGATTGCCCGCGAGGGCCGTATCCTGATCGTCGGCTTCACCAGCGGTATTCACCCCCAGGCACCGACGAATATCGTACTGGTCAAATGGGCGTCTCTCATCGCGGTCCGGTTCGGCCAGTTCATCGAGACCTACCCCGATGAGACCCGCGCCAACCACGCGCGGCTGCTGGAGATGTACAGCGCCGGCCAGCTGACGCCGATCGTCGGGCGCACCTATCCGCTGGAGCAGGCGGTGGACGCCCTGAAGGCCCTCCAGAACCGCGAGATCACCGGCAAGATTGTCCTGACGACCTAGCTTTCCGCGTCAGGCCCCCATTCGGGCGCGACGAGCCGGCGTTTGCCGTCCGGAGTTTTCGAGATGCCCGGTGTGTCCAGTTGGGTCCGGTCCCACAACTGACAAGTGACCGGAATATGTTTCTGGTCCAGTGCTTCGCAATAATTGGTGTATTCGCAGACCCGCACCACGTCCCCATGACCGGCGTGAACCTTCCGGAACCAGTCCGGATCGGCGAGGCTTTGTCGCGCGAAGCCGATGATATCGGCTTTGTCTGCCTGCAGGATCTCTTCAGCCTGGGCAAAGCCGTGAATGCCACCGGTGACCACCAGAGGGGTGTCGCAGCCGGCGGCGCGTACGGCATCGCGAATCCGCGCCACGGGTTCGACGTTGCGCCCGAATGGTCCGCGATTGTCGGAAATATACTGCGGCATGCACTCGTAGCCGCTGGGGCCGGTATAGGGATAGGCCGCCTGGCCGACGGCGGGTTGCTTGGCATCCTCGAACTTGCCGCCGCGCGACAGGGACAGAACATCGAACCCGGCCTTGGCGAACTCGGTGCCGAACCAGGCCGCATCGTCCACCGTATTGCCATCTTCGATGCAGTCGTCCGCCAGGAAGCGTGTGCCGACCACGAAATCGTCTCCGACGGCGGCCCGCACCGCGTCGAAGACCTCCAGCGGCAGTCGTGCACGGTCCTCGCGGCTGCCGCCATAGCCATCGTCGCGGGTGTTCCGCGCCGAAAGGAACGACGCCATCGTATAGGCGTGGGCATAGTGGAGCTCGACCCCGTCGAACCCGGCGTCGCGGGCACGCCGTGCGGCATCGGCGAACAAGCCGGGCAAGACCTCGGGCAGCTCGCGGATCTGCGGCAGGTCTGTGTCGGTGACCCGTTCGTGGTAGCCCTGCCGCAGGGCCTCCAGCTCGCGTTCACTCAGCACGTCGTCCAACCGATCGTCCGGCAGCCCGGCCAGATGCGCGCGAACCTGGTCCTCGGGCCAATCGCGGGCGTCGAGCGCGTCGCGATGGCGGTCCGTGATCTTCAGGAAACGTTCGAAGTACTTCTCGGGCTCCGGCCGGCGGCGGATGGCGAGGAAATCAATGAGCTGGATCAGCAGTCGGGTATGCCCCTGGCTTTCCCGGCGCACTCTGTTCTTCAGTTCGGTCAGGCCGGGAATATATCGATCGTGTCCGATCCGCAGGAGCGGTCCCGAGGGAATATCCCTGATGCCTGTCGCCTCGACGACAATCGCGCCGGGCCGCCCGCGCGCGAAGCGTCCGTACCAGTCGAGCACATTGTCGGTGACCTCGCCGTCTCCCGTTGCTCGCCATGGCACCATCGCGGGAACCCAGGTGCGGCTCTGCAGCCCGACCGGCCCGATCTGGACGGGGCTGAACAGGCGTGATCCGGCGGCTTCCTGGGCGGTGGGCCAGTGGCCGGGATCGGGTGTCCAGCGGATGCGTTCAGGGGGGCGCCACATGATCAATCAGACGACCGGTCGGACGGACGGGCGGCCGCTAGGCTCGATTTCAGGTTGGCGAGGCTGGCATGGAGTGCCTCGAGTTCGGACCGCCCGAGGTCGCCGAAGAGATCCGTGATCCAGTCCGCATGGGCCGCTGACATCCGGTCGAAGGACCGGCGGCCGGCAGATGTGATCTCGATAATTTGGGCTCGCCTGTCATCGGGGTCGGCCCTGCGCTCCACCAGTTTTTCACCGACCAGTCGGTCGATCAGCGCCGTCACGTTGCCGTTGGTCACCATCAGGCGGCGCGACAGCTCGCCCATGCTCAGGCCCCGGTCCGCGCGCACGAGCTGCGCCAGAAGGTCGAAACGGGCCAGAGTGATGTCGAATTCGTCGCGCAACCGCTTGCGGACCTCACCCTCAATCAAGTTGGCGCAGGTCAGCAAACGCAGCCAGGTCCGCAGGTCCAGGCGATCGTCATTCGTCAGGCCGGTTTCGAAATCACTCGTGGCCGAGTTTGTTCCCTGGGGCATCACGCGGCTTCCATGGCGTCGATCGTGATGGCCTCGCCGTTGGTTCCGCCGGCGGTGGGCGCACATAGCCGGGCGACGGCCTCGGCCACCTCGGCGGGCTGAATGATGCGTCCGTCCCGGTTCGCACGTGCCAGGTCCGCGCGCGCCTCGGCTTCCGTGCGTCCGGTCTTGGCCGCGATGTTCCGAATGCTCTCGCGTAGCATGTCGGTGTCGGTGAAACCGGGGCAGACCGCATTGACCGTGACGCGGCGGTCTGCGACCTCCAGGGCGAGTGCGCGCGTCAGTCCGACCACGCCATGCTTGGCCGCGCAGTAGGCCGACACATAAGGAAAGCCTTTCAGCCCGGCGGTGGACGCGATGTTGACGATGCGCCCGTATCCCGCCTCGAGCATAGTGGGCAGGACCGCATGGGTGCACGCGTAGACACTTGTCAGGTTGAGGTTGAGGGTGTTCTCCCAGGTCGCGTGACCAAGGCGTGTGAAGGGGGCGCTTTCCGCCCCGCCCGCGTTGTTCACCAGGATCGACGGGGCGCCTTGGTCCCGCACCAGATCGCCTAGGACCGAATCCACCATCGCGCCGTCGGTGACGTCGAGGGTCCGGAACTGCGCATTTACCCCGTGCCTTGTTGTGATTTCCTCTGCGGCTGTCGCCAGCACATCTGCAGTGCGGCCGACCAGGGTGAGGCTGGCGCCGCGCGCGGCCAGGGCCTCGGCAATGGCCCGGCCGATGCCACGGCCGCCGCCGGTGATGATCGCGGACTGTTTGTGGAGGGAAGCGGTGTCGGTCATTGCGGCTTGCATGCCTCGATCCAATAATTTTAATATTAAAAAATATAGCTATGAAATATCAAGGGCGATGATCGAGATTCTGCAACCTGTGGGATGGGTGCCGCCCCGCGGCTATGCCAATGGCGTCGCGGCGACGGGTCGCCTTGTCTTCGTCGGCGGACAGATCGGCTGGAACCCGGAAACGGGCAACTTCGGCAGCGATGACTTCGCAGCCCAGGTCGGCCAGGCGCTGGAGAATATCCGCGCCGTGCTGGCGGAGGCTGGTGGCCTCCCCGAACACATCACCCGGCTGACCTGGTTCGTCACCGACAAGCAGGCCTATCTGGAAAACCTGAAAGGCGTGGGCGGTTTCTACCGTGAGGTCATGGGACGTCATTTTCCGGCCATGTCGGTGGTCGAGGTCACGGCGTTGGTCGAGGACCGGGCGCTGGTGGAGATCGAGGCAACGGCGGTCGTCCCGGAAAGTTGATCGTCCGCCGAAAGAGGGACGCGTTCGGTACTTTTCATCTGCCGAGCGATATGGTCCCATAGTGAAATCACCCTGGGAGGAGTTGATAATGCTAAAAAAACTAATGGGCTTGGCAGCCATCGTGACGCTGATGGCGTCGCCGGCTGCGGCCGACATCAAGATCGGGTTCGTCACCACCCTGACCACGCCCGTCGCCGTGATCGGCAAGGACATGCGCGACGCCGTTGAACTGGCGATGGAGCATATCGGTGGTAAGATGGGCGGCGAGGACGTCGAAATCGTCTATGGAGATGACGAGTTCAATTCGCAGAAGGGCAAGCAGGCCACCGAACGCCTGGTGCTGCGCGACGATGTGGACATCGTGGCCGGCTATATTTGGTCGAACGTGCTTCTGGCTTCCGCCCCGGTTGTGCTCAACGCCAACAAGATCCTGATCAGCGCCAATGCCGGCCCGTCGCCGCTCGCGGGTGCGCAGTGCCACGAGAACTTCTTCAACATCGCCTGGCAGAACGACCAGACGCCGATGGCGCTGGGCGAACTGCTCAACCAGCAGGGCGTCAAGTCGCTCTACCTGGTGGCGCCGAACTATGCCGCCGGCCAGAACATGGTCGCGGGCGTGGAGCGCACCTTCAACGGCGAGGTCGTGGGCAAGGACATGACCGTCTGGCCGTCCCAGCGCGACTGGTCGGCCGAGCTGTCGAAGGTCAAGGCAGCGAAGCCCGACGGGGTCTTCACCTTCTATCCCGGCCCGGCCGGACCGGCCTTCATCAAGCAGTATCAGCAGGCCGGTCTTGAAGGCAGTGTGCCGCTCTATTCGGTCTATACGCTGGATTCGATCAGCCTGCCGCTGTTCCAGAAGGCCGGCATGGAGACGGTGCTTGGCACCAAGATGACCCAGTTCTGGGCGCCGGACCTCGACAATGAGGCGAACAAGAAGTTCGTTGCCGACTTCCGTGCGAAGTACGGGCGTTACCCGTCCTTCTACGCGGCCCAGTCCTATGACTCGATCCTCTATATCAAGTCTGCGGTCGATGCGGTCGGCGGCAAGATCAGCGACACCGACGGCATGCGTGCGGCGCTCGAGAGCGCGGATTTCCCGTCCATCCGTGGTGCGTTCAAGATGGGGAACAACCATTTCCCGATCCAGAATTTCTATGAGCGCACCGTGGTCAAGGACGCCGACGGCAACTGGACCACGGCGGTCGGCCGTACGGTCCTGAAGGATCATCAGGATCCGTATGCCAGTCAGTGCAAGATGGGGTGATCGTTTCCGTATCAACCAACGTTGCGGGCGGGGATGCATGAGCATCCCCGCTTGCATATCTGCCGTCGCCTAACCCCCGGGGCCCGATGGACTACGTCCTCCTCACCGAACAATTCCTGAACGGCTTCCAGTTGGGCATCATCCTGTTCCTGATGGCTGCCGGGCTGACGCTCGTGTTCGGAATCATGGACCTGGTCAATTTGTCCCATGGCTCGATGTTCATGATCGGCGCCTTCGTCGGCGGCACGCTGGCGCTGGTCACCGGCTCCTTCATATTCGGCGTCATCCTGATGATCCCGGCCATGCTGGTGATCGGCATCGTGGTCGAACGAATAAGCCTGCAAACGCTCTATGCGCGCGATCATCTCGACCAGGTGCTGGCAACCTTCGGCCTGATCCTGTTTTTCAACGAGGCGGTGCGTCTGATCTGGGGCCCGGAGGGGCTTGTCGTGCCGCTGCCCGACTTCGTCGATGGTTCCGTCGCGCTGGGGGCGGGCATCACCTATCCGGTGTACCGAATCGTGATCATCGTGCTGGGCCTGCTGGTGGCGCTCGGCCTCTACCTGCTGGTCTCGCGGACCCGCATCGGCATGTTGATCCGCGCCGGCGCGTCGAACCGGGCCATGGCCGGCGCGCTCGGGGTCAACATTCCGATGCTGTTCTCGGTCGTGTTCGGCATCGGTGCCGTGCTGGCGGGCCTCGCCGGGCTGATTATCACGCCGATCACCGCGGCCCAGATCGGCATGGGCGAGGATGTGCTGATCCTGGCTTTCGTGGTCATCGTCATCGGCGGCATCGGTTCGATCCGCGGCGCCTTCATTGCCTCGATCCTGACCGGCGTGATCGACACGATGGGCCGGTCCTTCCTGGATGTGTTCCTGTTGCTGTTCCTGCCCGAGAATGCAGCGGAATCGGCGGGCCCGGCCCTGTCGTCCATGCTGATCTACGTGCTCATGGCGGCGATCCTGTTTTTCCGGCCCCAGGGCCTGTTCCCGCCGAAGGGGGCCTGACGGGACATGGACGCGCTGCGCAACCCCACCAACATCCTGTCGGCCATCGTGATCGGCCTGTGCGCAATCGTGCCTTTCGCCGCGCCGGCGGTCGGCGAGCCGTTCTATGTCATCGTCTTCGCCCGGATCATGATCTGGGCCATCGCGGCCGTCAGCCTCAACCTGATCATGGGCTATGGCGGCATGATCAGCTTCGGGCACGCGGTCTATCTCGGGGTCGGCGGTTACACGATCGGCATCCTCGCGTTTCATGGCGTCACCAGCGCCTGGATCCAGTGGCCGCTGGCGATCGGTGCCTGCGCCCTCATTTCCTTGATCTTCGGGGCAATCAGCCTGCGGACGCGCGGTGTCTACTTCATCATGATCACGCTTGCGCTCGCCCAGATGATTTTCTTCCTGAGCGTCAGCGCCGAGCGTTACGGCAGCGATGACGGGCTCAACATCCTCACGCGTAGCGATTTCGGGGTCGAGTTCTACGACCTGAACCACAAGCTCACCATGTACTACACGATCTTCGCGGTGCTGGTCGCCAGCGTCTTCGTGAGCTGGCGGCTGGTCAATTCGCGTTTCGGGCTGGTGATGCGCGGGGCCAAGTCGAACGACACGCGCGTGCAGGCGGTCGGCGTCTCGACCTATCTCTACCGGCTCAGCGCCTTCGTGATCGCGGGTGTTATGTGCGGGATCGCCGGTCTGCTGCAGGCGAACCTGGAGAATTTCGTCTCCCCCGACATGATGGACTGGCGACGCTCGGGCGAGCTGATCTTCATGGTCGTGCTCGGCGGCATGTCGACCCTATTCGGGCCGGTGACGGGCGCCTTCGTGTTCCTGATGTTGTCCGAGGTCCTGGCCTCCATCACCCATCACTGGCACATCATTTTCGGGCCCTTCCTGGTGCTTGTGGTGCTGTTCGCGCGCGGCGGTATTGCCGGGCTCCTGACGCCCAGGTCGGCCCGTGAATAACGCGGCCCTCGATATCCGCCTCGAAGCGCGTTCGCTGCAGAAGAGCTTCGGTGGCCTGATGGCGACCGACAATCTGTCGCTGGAGGTCGCGCATGGAGAGATTCATGCCGTGATCGGCCCCAACGGCGCAGGCAAGACGACCCTGGTGCATCTCCTGTCAGGCCTGCTGCGCCCGGATGGCGGGCAGATCGTGTTCGAGGGTCGCGACATCACGCGCCTGTCGGCGTCCGCCCGGGTTCGCCGCGGCCTGGCGCGCTCGTTTCAGATCACGAGCATCTTCCGCGAATTCACGGCACTGGAGAACGTCATGCTGGCGGTGCAGGCGGGGCAGGGGCACAGCTTCCGTTTCTGGCGGCCGGTGATGCAGGACCTGCGCCTGATCGATCCGGCGCGCGAAATGCTCGAACGGGTCGGGCTCGGCGCGCGCACCGACGTGCAAGCCGGCAATCTCGCCCATGGCGAGCAGCGACAGCTCGAAATTGCGATCTCGCTAGCCACCGACCCGACCTTCCTGCTGCTCGACGAGCCCATGGCGGGCATGGGCCCGGAGGAAAGCCAGGGCATGATCGCGTTCCTGAAGGAACTCAAACGTGACTACACGATGCTGCTGATCGAGCACGACATGGATGCCGTCTTCGCGCTTGCCGACCGGATCACCGTTCTGGTCTATGGCCGGGTGATCGCCACGGGAACACCCGATGAAATCCGCAACGATGCCACGGTCCGCGCCGCCTACCTGGGCGGCGACGAAACCGGGGAGGTGGCCTGATGCTTGAGGTCGCCGGCATCGAGGCCTCCTACGGCGACAGCCAGGTGCTGTTCGGCATGGACCTGTCCGTGGGTGCGGGCGAAATGGCGACCCTGCTCGGGCGCAACGGCATGGGCAAGACCACGACCGTGCGCACCATTCTCGGTATTCTGCAGCCCCATGGCGGCGAAATCCGCTTCGGCGGGAAGCGTATCGACGGGCTGCCCTCCTACAGGGTGGCCCAGGCCGGCATCGGGCTGGTGCCCGAGGGACGGCAGATTTTCCCCAACCTGTCGGTGCGGGAAAACCTGGTCGCAACCGCGCGACGGCGGCGGGGAGAGGGAGAGGAATGGACCTTCGACAAGGTGATCGACCTGTTCCCGGCGCTGGCCCAGCGCCTCGATTCCGCGGGCAACCAGCTCTCGGGCGGCGAGCAGCAGATGCTGGCCGTGGGCCGGGCGCTGATGACCAACCCCGAGCTGCTGGTCCTCGACGAGGCGACGGAAGGCCTTGCGCCGCTGATCCGCCAGGAAATCTGGTCGTGCCTGGCGAACCTCAAATCGGCGAAGCAGTCGATCCTTGTGATCGACAAGAACGTGGATGCGCTGACGAAGATCGCCGACCGCCACCACATCGTCGAAAAGGGGCAGGTGGTCTGGACCGGCAGCTCCGATGCCCTGCGCGCCGACGCGGAGCTCCAGGCGCGGTATCTGGGGGTATGAAACCCAATTCCTTCTGCGTCATGCCCGGGCCTGATCCGGGCATCTTTTCGTGGCCGAACCTGAGATGCGCGGATCAAGTCCGCGCATGACAAAACGGAAACTCAGTTGTCCCGCAGCTTGAACCGCTGGATCTTGCCCGTCGCGGTCTTTGGCAGCTCGTCGACGAAGTGGACCCAGCGCGGGTACTTGTAGCGGGCCAGCGCTTCCTGGCAGAAGGTCTTGAGCTCATCGGCCAGCGCGTCAGAGCCGCCGCCCGCCTCCTTCAGGATCACGAAGGCCTCGGGCTTGATCAGCTCATCATCGTCGCCACGTCCGACGATCGCGGCCTCGAGCACGGCATCGTGCTCCATCAGCCGGGCCTCGATCTCGACCGGCGAGACCCAGATGCCGCCCACCTTGAGCATGTCGTCGCTGCGCCCGTGGCAGGTGAAGTGGCCATCGGCGTTGACGGAGTAGGAATCCCCGGTGCGGATCCAGCCGTCTGCGATGGCCGCGGCCGTTCGCTCGGGCTGGTTCCAGTAGCGCGAGGTGACCGATCCGCCGCGGATCATCAGATTGCCGACCTCGTCGATCGGTGTCGGATTGTCGTCGTCGTCGACGATGCGCGCCTCGTAGCCCGGCACCAGTTTGCCGCTGACCCCGGGCCTGGCATTGTCGGGGCCGTTGGCGATGAAGATGTGCAGGATCTCCGTGGTGCCGATACCGTCCAGAATTCGTACGCCGGTGCGCTCGTGCCAGCGCTCGAAGATGTTGGCCGGCAGGGGCTCGCCTGCCGAGACACATGCGCGCAGGCTCGACAGATCGGGCGTTGCGCTCTCAAGCAGGTGGAGCTGGGCCGCGAACAGGGTCGGCACTGCGTAGTAGAGGGTCGGCCGGTGGCGCTCGATATAGTCGAACATGATGTCTGCGGTCGGCCGGCCGCCGAACAGGACCGCCTGGCCACCGGTCCACAGCGGCATGGTCATTGCGTTGCCGAGCCCGTAGGCGAAGAACAGCTTGGCGGCGGAGAAATGGACATCGTCTTCCGTCACGCCAAGTGTTTCCACGCCGTAATACTGGCTGGTCACCACCGTGTCCCGGTGGGCATGGACCGCGCCCTTCGGCGTGCCCGTCGAGCCCGAAGTGTAGAGCCAAAAACAGTCGGCGTCGGGCGTCGCGGGCGCAGGCTCGAGATCGGCCGCCGCATCGGCCATCAGTGCGGCCAGGCTTGCGCCGTCACCCTCGGTCGGAAACCGGTACGCCGGACCGGGGGACAACGCGTCCAGCGCCGGGACCATCTCTTCGGCGAACTCGGGCGACCAGACGACGCAAGTGGCACCGGAATCGGCGACGATGAACTCGAAATCCCCGCGCCGGAGCAGCGAGTTCACCGGCACGGGCACGAAGCCCGCCTTGATGGCACCCCAGAACAGGAAGAAGAAGGCCGGGCAGTCCTTCACCGCCATGATGACCCGGTCGCCATGGGCCAGCCCGAGCCCGGCCAGCGCGTTGCCCGCCCGGTTCACGCCCTCGGCAAGCTCGGCATAGGTCGTGTCGCCGTCATCGGTGCGGATCGCGACCTTGGCGCCCCGGCCCTCGTCCAGGTGCCGGTCGATGAACGGCACGGCCACATTGAAGCTGTCGGCGAAAGTGAGCGCCGCGGGGCTGGCCGAATTGTCGACGGTGACGGTGTTTGCGGTCATGGGATCAGTGGAACAGGACGTATTCGAAATCGATGGGCTGGCCGTGGATGCCGCGCTTGGGCGGGGCGATCCAGCCGGCCATCTTGCCGGGTTCGGTGACCGGCACCATCAGCGAATTCACATAGGCATGGTCGTCGGCGGTCGGCAGCCATTCGCGCTTGCCCTTCTCCCATACCTCGCCTGTGAGCAGCGTGCCGTCGGGCGATGCGTGGACTTCGGAGAAGATACCGATGCCGCGATTGAATTTCTCGTCCGGCAGGGTCAGCACGAAATCGATGTCGTGGGCCGCGATCATCTTGTTGAACCGGTTCAGCCCGCGCTGGCTGTCTTTGGTGTAATCCTGGCGCAGCTTCAGGTTCATGGCCGTCAACGCCGCGATGGTCTCGTGGTCGATGCCGTCCGCGGTGACCTTAGGAATCTCGATCTGCTCGCCATCGAGCTTGTGGTCGTCATCAAGCTTGGCCTCCTGATAGCGCCCCTTCAGGCCCATGGAGAAATAGTTCGCCGCGTTGGTTGAGCGTTCAGAGCCGAACAGGTCGAGGCAGATCGAATAGTGGAAGTTGATCCATTTCTGCAAGGTCTCCAGATTGATCCCGCCATAGGGTCGGACATCCGCCGTGTCGTGCTCGCGCATCAGCTCGCAGGTCCGCTGCAGGATACGCATCACCCCGGTCTCGCCGACGAACATGTGATGCGCCTCTTCGGTCAGCATGAACCGACAGGTGCGCGACAGCGGGTCGAAGCCGGATTCGGCGAGCGCGGCGAGCTGGAACTTGCCGTCCCGGTCCTGGAAATAGGTGAACATGAAGAAGGACAGCCAGTCGTTCGTTTGTTCGTTGAACGCCTGCAGGATGCGCGGACGGTCCGGGTCACCGGCGTGACGCTCAAGCATCTCGTCGGCCTCCTCGCGTCCGTCGCGCCCGAAGAACGCGTGCAGCAGATAGACCATCGCCCATAGGTGGCGGCCTTCCTCGACATTCACCTGGTACAGGTTGCGCAGGTCATACAGCGAGGGCGCGGTGCGTCCGAGCTGACGCTGCTGCTCGACCGAAGCTGGTTCGGTGTCGCCCTGGGTGACGATCAGGCGGCGCAACTCTGTCCGGTATTCGCCGGGAATATCGGTCCAGACCGGTTCGCCCTTGTGGGCGCCGAAGCCGATTGTCCGGTCGGGTTCGGGTTCCGCCAGGAAGATGCCCCAGCGATAGTCGGGCATGCGTACATGGTCGAAATGGGCCCAGCCGTCGGTGTCCACGCTGATCGCGGTGCGCAGATAGACCTGCAGGTCGGTGGATTCGACCGGACCCATGTCCCGCCACCACTGGATATAGGCGGGTTGCCATCGCTCCAGCGCGCGCAACAGGCGGCGGTCGTCGCCCAGATTGACGTTGTTCGGGATGCTCTCGTTGTAGTCGGCTTTCATAATCTCAAACCCGTTTGCGATCGAATTGAGGTTGCTTTCCGGTCCCGTACAGCTCCAACGCACCGCCTTCGCCGACGGCGTTGGGGCGCTGGAAAATCCAGTTCTGCCACGCGCTCAGGCGGGCGAAGATCTTGCTTTCGATGGTCTCCGGCCCGGGAAAGCGCAGGCTCGCCTCCATGCCCGTCAGGGCATCGGGGGAGAATGCGGCGCGGGCCTCGATCGCCAGGCGCACTTCGTCGTCCCAGTCGATATCGTCGGGCGTGAAGGTGACGAGGCCGAGCTCCTCGGCGTTGAGCGCTTCCAATTCGTTGCCCGTCTCCGCCGCAATGGCGTCGAGGGCGTCGTCATCGCCCAGGAAGCGCGTCTGTAGCCGGGTCAGGCCGTTGCACATGGGCAGCGGGCCGAAATTCATGGCCGTCGGGCGCAGGGTCGCAGGCGGCGTGTTGGCGCCCTCGAAGGTGCCGTCGAGCATGTAGGACCGGTCGGCGGCGAGCGCCAGTTCGAGCAGGGTGCCGGTGAAGCAGGAGCCCGGCTCGATCAGGGCGATCAAGGAGCGCGAGGAGACGTCGATCCGCTTCAGGGTGCGGCGCAGATAAAGCGTGATCTCGCGTACCAGCCAGTTGTCCGGGTGATCCGCCAGCAGCGTGTCGCAGGCCGCGACGAGATCGGCTTCGCCTTCCGTGCGGAACACCCAGGTGCCGATCTCGGTCTCGTTGAACCGCAGGTGCAGGATTGCGTCGTCCAGTTCGCGGGCGATCGCCAGGGGCCAGAAATCGACCCCCTAGGCATGGATGCCGGCGAGATCGGCGGGCGGCGGGTCGGCCGGTGCGCGCACCGCGAGGGTTGCGGTGGCCTTGTCCCGGTCGATCGTGACCGCCAGGTTCGGGTAGGTGATATCGTCCGCACCAAGGGTGCGGTCCAGCGGGGTGAGAGCAACGCCGGCGCCGTCCGCCGGGCGGTCCGAGGCCTCGGCGCGCGCCGTCGCCCGCTCGGTCGCGACGTCGGCCAGCTTCGAGCGGGGCACCAGTTCGTCCACCAGGTTCCACTCCAGCGCCCGTTTGCCGCGCATACCCTCGCCGGTAGTGCAGAAGAAATCCGCCCGGTCGCGGCGCACCCGGCGCTTGTCCACGACCCGCGTCAGGCCGCCTGTGCCGGGCAGGACGGCGAGCAGGGGCACCTCGGGCAGGGAGACCGCGCTGGAGCCGTCATCCACCAGAAGGATGTCCTCGCAGGCCAGCGCAAGCTCGTAGCCGCCGCCCGCGGCGGTGCCGTTGATCAGGCAGATATAGCTCTGACCGGAATTCTTGCTGGCGTCTTCCATGGAATTGCGCGTCTCGTTGGTGAACTTACAGAAGTTCACCTTGGCGACATGGGGCGAGCTGGCGAGCATGGGAATGTTGGCGCCGGCGCAGAACACTCGTTCCATCGCCGAGGTGACGATCACCGCGCCGACCTCCGGGTGCTCGAAGCGCAGCCGCTGGATCGCATCGTAGAGCTCGATATCGACGCTCAGATCATAGGAATTGAGCTTCAATTCGTAGCCCGGCGCGATCCCCCCGGTCTCGTCGACATCGAGGGTCAGCGTGGCGACCCGGCCGTCGATGGCCAGGTTCCAGTGCTTGTAGCGGTCCGGGTGTGTCTCGAACCCAATCATGGGATCGCAATGCTCTCCTGTTTCCCGCTAGAACACTAGTGGAAGCCTATCGATTTGTTGACCGGATAGTGCGTGTATCCAACCAATTGGCGAGATTTGAGCGTTTGTCCATGGCAGGTGTCCCAGACCCGAAGATGCAAACCGTGACCGCGGCGGGGTGGCGGCTGGAATATTTCTGGACGCGCGTACGCACGGAAGATGAACCGGTCCTCCTGTTCCTGCACGAAGGGCTGGGTTCTGCGGGGCTCTGGCGCGATTTTCCGGCCCGTCTGAGCGCGGAAACCGGGCTGCCGGCGCTCGTTTACTCCCGCTACGGGTATGGCGGGTCGGACGTGCTGGCCGGCCCGCGCGATGTCGACTACATGCATGACGAAGCGTTGCAGAGCCTGCCGGTACTGCGCGATGCCCTCGATCTCGATGATGTGATCCTGGTGGGCCACAGCGACGGCGCGTCCATCGCGCTGATCCATGCCGGTGCGGGCCAGTGGCCAGTGCGCGGGCTGATCCTCGAGGCCGCCCATGTCTTCGTCGAGGATGTGAGCATTGCCGGTATCGAGGATGCGAAAGCTGCCTATGACACAACCGATCTGTCAGATCGTATCGCCCGCCACCACACGGACGGTGAGAAGACCTTCCGGGGCTGGAACGATATCTGGCTCGACCCGGCGTTTCGCGACTGGAACATCGAGGCGTGTCTGCCCGCGATTGATTGCCCGGTGCTGGCGATCCAGGGCGCGGAGGACGAATACGGGACCGAGGCGCAGCTGGCGGCTATCGGCCGGGGCTGCGCCGGACCGGTCGACACGATCCTGGTTCCCGATTGCCGCCATGCGCCACACCGCGACCAGACCGACGGTGTGCTCGCCGTGATGGCGGATTTCGTGGTCGGCGTCGCCGACTAATCCCCCGGTTTTCCCGGCCCGGTACTGTTCACGATCCGCCCGGCTTGATATGAACGTGGCATGGCTGACACTTACGATTTGATCATCAAGGGCGGTACCGTCTGGACCACCGGCGGATCCGCCGAGACCGACGTCGCGGTGCGCGACGGCAAGATTGTGGAGATCGGGCCGGTGTCGGGCGATGCGGGCGAGGCGATCGATGCCGCGGGGCTGACGGTCCTGCCCGGCATCATCGACAGCCAGGTGCATTTCCGCGAGCCGGGTAACGAGCACAAGGAAGATCTGGAATCCGGCATGCGCTCGGCGGCGCTGGGTGGTGTGACAGCAGTCTTCGAGATGCCGAACACCAACCCGCTGACCGTCACGCCCGAGGCGATGGCCGACAAGCTCGACCGGTCGAAGGGCCGAGCCTGGACGGATCATGCGTTCTTCGTCGGCGCGACGCCCGAGAACGCCGAAGAACTGCCCGAGCTGGAGCGCCTGCCGGGCTGCTGCGGCGTGAAGATGTTCATGGGCTCGTCGACCGGCAATTTGCTGGTGCCCGATGACGAGAATGTCCGCCGGGTGCTGTCCCATGGGGTGCGCCGGGTTGCGGTGCATTCCGAGGACGAATACCGGCTGGAGGAGCGCAAGGGCGAGCGTGTCGAAGGCGACCCCTCGTCCCACCCGGTCTGGCGGGACGTCGAGACGGCCATGCGTTGCACGACACGGCTGGTGGGGCTTGCGCGTGAGACCGGGCGGCGCATTCACGTGCTGCACATCACCACGGCCGACGAGGTCTCGTTTCTCGCGCAGCACAAGGATGTCGCGACCTGTGAAGTCACGCCCCAGCACCTGACCCTGGCGGCGCCCGATTGCTACGAGGAATTGGGCACGAAGGCCCAGATGAACCCGCCGATCCGGGATGCCCATCACCGCGCGGGATTGTGGGACGGGGTCGTGAAGGGAGTCTTCGACGTGATCGGGTCGGACCATGCGCCCCACGGCGCCGAGGAAAAGGCGCAAGCCTATCCCGCCTCGCCGTCCGGCATGCCCGGCGTGCAGACGACCGTGCCGGTGATGCTCGACCATGTCGCGAAGGGGCGCCTGACCCTGGCGCGTGTCGTGGACTTGCTGTGCGCGGGACCGCAGCGCATCTTCAACATCGCAGGCAAGGGTCGGATCGCGCTGGGATACGACGCCGATTTCACGCTCGTGGATCTCAAACAGACACGCGCGGTCGAGGCCGACTGGCTTGGCTACAAGTGCGGCTGGTCACCCTATGAAGGGATGGAGCTCACGGGCTGGCCGGTGGGCACGATCGTCCGCGGCAATATCGTGATGCGCGACGGCGAGCTCGCCGCCGACGGCCAGATCGGAGAACCGGTCCGGTTCAACGAGACGCTCGGTTAGGTCCTAGAGCTTCGTCGGGTTCGGCGCGTCGCCATAGACCTCGACCGGGTCGAAGACCTTTTCCGTCTCTTCGAAGGTGAGTGGCGTGACCGTATCCTCGCCCGCGCCCACGGGCACCGAGCGGAAGAAGCATGAGCGGTAGCCCACATGGCAGCTTGCACCGCCCTGAACGTCGACCCTGAGCCAGACCGCGTCCTGATCATCGTCGATCCGGATTTCCTGCACCTTCTGAACCAGCCCGGACGTCGCACCCTTATGCCAGAGCACCTGGCGCGAGCGCGACCAGTAATGGGCCTCCCCGGTCTGGATGGTCCTGGTCAGCGCCTCGGCGTTCATATAGCCGTGCATCAGCAACTCGCCGCTCTCGGCATCGGTGGTGACGACGGGCAGCAGGCCGTCGGCGTCGAACTTCGGCGCGAGTTCGTGGCCTTCCTCGACCTGCTCGATGGTCAGGCGCTGGGCGAACATGGGGCTTGCGGTATCGGACATGGGGTCACTTTCACTTAATGGGCGCGCGTTGCTGCGCCCGGTTTCGCGCGTGTTATAACGGTTCGCGCCCGCGCAATGTCAAGCGGGCGCTTCGATGTGAGAGATAGAGATGAGCGACAGCGCGCCGCAAATCGCGGACGAACTGATACCGGTCTCCCTGCTGACGGGCTTTCTGGGCAGCGGCAAGACGACCGTTCTGAACCATGTGCTGCACGATCCGGGCATGGACAAGGCTGCGGTGATCATCAACGAGTTCGGCGATGTCGGCCTCGACCATGAACTGATGGTGGCGGGCAGCGAGGATATGGTGCTGCTGAACAGCGGCTGCCTGTGCTGCACCGTGCGCGGCGACCTGGTGAACACGCTGCGCGACATGGTGATGCTGCGCCAGCGCGAGGATGTGCCGTCCTTCGACCGGGTGCTGATCGAGACCACTGGGCTCGCCGATCCGGCGCCGATCCTGCACACGCTGATGTCGGACCAGCTTGTGACCAATTATTTCCGCCTCGACGGCGTGATCACGACGGTCGACGCGGTCAACGGTGCTTACACTCTCGACCGGCAGTTCGAATCCGTCAAACAGGTGGCCGTCGCCGACCGGATTCTGCTGACCAAGACCGATCTGGCCGGCGCGGACAGCGTAGCTGCGCTGGACGCACGCCTGACGGATGCCAACCCCGGCGCGCCGCGGATCCAGGTGGTGAACGGGGTCGTCGACCCGGCGCAGCTGTTCAATGCCGGCCTGTTCAACCCCGAGACAAAGTCGCCGGATGTCGAGCGCTGGCTGCGTGACGAGGCCTATGGAGAGGGCGACCCCCATGGGCACAGCCACGAACATGGGCACGATCATGATCACGGCCACGACGTGAACCGCCACGACGATCACATCAGCTCGTTCTGCGTGACTTATGACGAGCCCCTGCGCCTCGATGCGCTGGAGCAGTGGTTCGACACCATCATGATGCTCAAGGGGCCGGACTTGCTGCGGATCAAGGGCATCGTCAACGTGGCCGAAATGGACAAGCCCGTGGTCATCCACGGGGTCCAGCATGTCTTCCATCCGCCCGCGGTCCTCGAAGAATGGCCGTCGGATGACCGCCGTACCCGCATTGTTTTCATTACACGTGACGTCGAACGCGAGACCATCGAGGATACATTGTCCTGGTTTTCCGACGAGCGATTGCAGGTCCACAAGAATCCCGGTGACGGGGTCATACAGCCGAGAGAACCAACATCATGAGTGACACCGTTCGCGTAGAGCGCGCCGACAATATCGCGATCGTCTCTCTGCATCGCACCGAGAAGCGCAACGCCCTGCGGCGGGAGGACTGGATCGCCGTCGGCGATGCGATGGATGCGTTGGGCGAGGATGACGACATACGCTGCATCGTCTTGCGCGGTGCCGGCGATGAGGCGTTCTGCGCCGGTGCCGATATCGCGGGTTTCGAGGAGGAGCGTTCCGACCGTCGTAAGGTCAAGGCCTATGAGGCGGCCACCGACCGCGCGTTTCTGGGTGTGCGCAATTCACGTCATCCCGTGATCGCCATGATCCACGGTTTTTGCATCGGTGGCGGGTTTGAGCTGGCATTGGCCGCCGATCTGCGTATTTCCGCTGAGTCCGGCCGCTTCGGCGTTCCGGCGAAGAATATCGGCCTCTTTCTCGGCTACCATCTGGTGCAGTTCCTCGTCGATGCTGGCGGGCGGGCTGTGGCCGCCGAGATTTTACTGGAAGGCCGGGCGATTTCGGCGGACGAAGCGCTTGCGAAGAATCTGCTGACCCGCGTGGTCCCCGATGCGGAGCTGGAAGACGAGGTGATGAAATCTGCGCGCCGGATCGCCAACGGCGCCCCACTGTCGCACCGCTATCACCGCAAGGTTTTGAAGCGGCTGGCCGATCCGCGGCCCCTCAGCCGGGCCGAGCTCGAGTCCCAGTTCGACTATGCCGACAGCGAGGACTATATGATCGGCTACAACGCGTTCAAGAATCGCGGAAAGCCGAAGTTTCGCGGCCGCTAGACCGGGTCAGGACCAACCATTATGGCAAGCACCCTCGATGCGCCGGCGGACCGGCCCCCGGCGATCCGCCTGTTCGCGCTGATTTTCCTGCCGTTCGCCACCGGCTATTTCTTTTCCTATCTCTATCGCACGGTGAACGCGGTCATCGGGCCGGACCTGGCGGTCGAAATGGCACTGACGCCCGGTCAGCTGGGCCTGCTGACCAGCGCCTACTTCATCACCTTCGCCGCCGCACAGATCCCGGTCGGCCTGTATCTCGACAGCCACGGCCCGCGCCGGGTCGTGACGGTCCTGCTGCTGATCGCGGCGCTCGGCGCGTTCCTGTTCTCGATCGGTGAGGGAATGTGGAGCCTCCTGATCGGACGCGCGCTGATCGGGCTCGGGGTGGCGGCGTGCCTGATGGGGTCGTTCAAGGCCATGGTCGAATGGTTTCCCAAGGGCAAGCTGCCGCTGATGAACGGTTTGATTGTCGCGTTCGGCGGCCTGGGCGCAATATTCGCGACGGCCCCAACCGAGGCGCTGGTCTCGGAAGTCGGTTGGCGCTCCGGCTTTATCGCCCTGGCGCTGGCGACCCTTCTCGTGGCGGCGGCGATCTGGTTCCTGTCTCCCGAGCGCGAACGTAGCGGTGCGTCGGAAACCGTCGCCATGCGCTTCGGCGGCCTGATGACGGTCTTCCGCAGCGGTTTGTTCTGGCGGATCGCACCCCTGGCGGCCCTGTCGCAGGGCAGCTTCCTGGCCATCCAGACCCTTTGGGCGGGGCCCTGGCTTCGCGATATCGCCGGACTGGATTCCCGGACGGTCAGCTTCACGTTGCTCGCCGGTGCGGCCGGATTCGTCGCCGGCAATCTGATCATCGGCTTCGCCGCGGAGCGACTGGACCGGCGCGGCATCGCGCCTATCGTGACTGCCGGTGTGGGTATGGGTCTGTTCATCCTTGTGCAGTTCGTGGTGATGGCCGGGTGGGCGGACAGCCCGGTGCTGCTCTGGCTGGTGTTCGGCGCCACGGGCACCACCGGGGTCGTCTGTTTTGCGGTCATCTCCCATGCCTTCCCCGCGGATCTTGCGGGCCGCGCCAGCACGGCGCTGAACCTGATGGTGTTCGGTGCGGCGTTCGCGCTGCAGTGGGGTATGGGCGAGGTGATCAACATCTGGCCGACCGGTGCCGATGGCAGCTACGCCGCGGCGGGCTACCAGGCAGCCTTTGGGATTGCACTGGCGCTGCAGATCGTCGCCTTCGCCTGGATGCTGATCCGTCGCCCGCAGGCGCCGGCCCTCTGATCCGATTGCGCAAGAAGCGGGTGGTGCGCACCGTCGCGTGATGGCAAACCGAAGCCGTGCAGCATGGAGGGCAGGTGTTTGCCAGAGTTATCCGACATTTCGGCGCACGCCGTCATTCCCGATGTCGCGGCCATGGAAGCAGACCTTGAGGCGCAAGGGCATGTGCAGCTGGGCGCGTTGCTGCCGGCCGATGCGTGTCGGGTGCTCGCCGCGTGCTATGCCAGCGAGGCGGGGTTTCGAAAACGGATCGTCATGGCGCGACACCGTTATGGGCAGGGCGAGTACAAGTATTTCTCCTATTCGCTGCCCCCATTGGCCCAGGAACTGTGCGAACGTCTCTATCCGCCGCTGGCCGAGATCGCGAACCGGTGGAACGAACGCCTCGGCGAGGCGGAGTGGTTCCCGGCTCAATTGGCGGACTATCTGAATCTCTGCCACGCGGCCAGGCAGGTGCGTCCGACGCCCCTGATGCTTCGCTACGGCAAGGGCGATCACAATCGCCTGCACCAGGATCTCTATGGCGATCACGTATTTCCGCTGCAGGTGACGATCTTGCTGTCCCGGCCGGGGCGGGATTTCAGCGGTGGCGAGTTCGTCCTCACCGAACAGCGTCCGCGCCAGCAGTCACGCGTCGAGGTGGTGACGCTGCATCTCGGTGACGCGGTGATATTCCCGGTTCGCGACCGGCCGGTAGAGGGGACTCGCGGATACTACCGCGCGACCATGCGGCACGGTGTCAGCCCCGCACGCTCGGGCGAACGCACGACCCTGGGGACCATCTTTCACGATGCGGCCTAGCGCCTGCGACTGCGACTAGCCCTCCGAGCCGGGAACGGCGGCCTGGTCGCGGCGGAACGGCTGTGCGAACTGGCCCACAAAGTTCGTCGGCATCGGGCCGTCGATTCCGATATTGGACGGCGGCCTACGGTCGGGCAGGTAGAAGGTCTTCAGCAGCAAGTCGAACAGCATCAGGTTTTCGCCGTAGTTGCGATTGCCCTCGTCCGGGTTGCGCGAGTGATGCCAGCGGTGCACGGCCGGCGTGTTGAACACATAGTTGAGCGGCCCGAAGCGCATCTCGATATTGCAGTGGGTCAGCATGCCGATAAACGCGGTTGTCGAGTTGACCCAGATGAAGACATCCGAGGGCGCCCCGGCAAGAAACAGCAGCGGCTGGCTCAGCAGAATGCTGGTCACGGTATCGACCAGATGAAAGCGTCCGGTGTTGAAGAACCAAAGGCGCGGGGCGCTGTGGTGGACGGCGTGAAAGCGCCAGACCAGGGACCATTGGTGGCCCAGCCGGTGCGCGGTGTACAGGCCGGCCTCGGCGATCAACAGGCCCAGGACGACCTGGAAAAACAGCGGCCAGTGGGTCGGCCAGAATTCACCGCCCTTCGAGGCCGCGGCCTCAGCGATCCCGATGGTCACACCGACCACGACGAGGACTTGGGCAAACCCCTTGCTCAGCAGGGTGTGGGCGAGGTCGGCCCCCATCTGGCGGTCGTTCTTCAGCCATTCGCGCTCATGGGGCAGCAGGCGTTCCAGGACGAACAGGCTTACGGCCAGGATCAGGTAGGTGACGTTGAAATAGAGCGCGGATTTCCCGGCGGCACAGCCCAGCCAGGTCCCGCACAGGCAGGCGGCGAGGATGCCCGGCCAAAGCAAATAGGTCAGCACGTAAACGGCTAGGCCTTGTTGCCTGCCATCGCCGGTGATGGCGGCCACGTCCCCGTTCGAAACAATACTCAACTCAAACCTCCGCAAAGGATTTGGGCGTCTGATGCGCCCCGTCCCCTGGAGCCCCCAATTTCGGGAATTCTTATGCCACATCTGAGGTTGCTTGTTGCAAGGAATACCGCGCTTGATATTCCGACCGAGGCCTAGGGTGAGGCATGGCCCGGTTCAACCACCACCGTTCCCAGCTTGCTGTCGGATTCCACAAATTCGTGCGCCTCGGCGCAGTGGTCGAGGCCGAAGGTCGCCGCGACCGTGTGCCGGGCATTACCCCCGGCGAGCCATGCGGCGATATCGGCGCGTGCGGCATCGATAGCCTCGCGCGGCACGCTGTGCAGCACCATGAAGCGCACGACCGCGTTGCGCAGGGTCATCCGCATGAAAAGGTTCTGTGCATCGCCGCTTGAGTAATAGACGGACACAAACCCACCCTGCTTCAGGACGCGCCCCGTCAGTTCGAAGTTTGCGGCCAGGTCCACCTCGACGATGCGGTCGACGCCCTCGCCATTACTCAGCGCCAGAATTTGATCTGCCGCATCTGGGTCCCGGTAGTTGACCGTATGGTGTGCGCCGCCGGCTGTCGCATGTGCAGCCTTGTTGTCCGAGCTGACGGTCGCGATTACATTGGCGCCGCCCCATCGCGCCCATTGCACCGCATAATGGCCGACCGCGCCGGCGCCGCCGGTCACCAGCACGGTCTTGCCTTCGACCGGTCCGTCGGCAAACACGTTGCGGTGGGCTGTCATGCACGGGATGCCCAGGCACGCGCCTTCCGCGAAGCTCAGATCGTCGGGCAGG
Organism: Alphaproteobacteria bacterium; assembly: GCA_002727315.1. Taxonomy (GTDB): domain Bacteria; phylum Pseudomonadota; class Alphaproteobacteria; order UBA6615; family UBA6615; genus UBA8079. Next base: position 163,925 of record PBWR01000006.1, on the reverse strand, counting down.
GAGGCGACCAGCCAGGAATCCAGGGCGATATATTCTGCCGCCGTTCCGAACGCGCGTCCGCGCTGGCCGTTGAACAGCCAGACCCGCTTGCCGAGCAGCTCCGGCGACACGCCGTCACCGACCTGGTCGACAACGCCCGCACCGTCGCTGTTGGGAACGATGCGGGGATACTCCATGCCGTAGGTGCCGAGCCCGCGGCGCTTCACGTCGGCAGGATTGACGCCGGATGCGTGCAGCGCGACCCGCACTTCGCCCGGACCGGCTTCCGGAGTCTCCAGTTCGCCCGTATGCAAGACATCGCGCGCGGGACCGAGTTCGTCGTACCAGACCGCCTTCATTTCATTCTCGCCCGTTGACCTGTGATATCGGGATGCTGTCGTGTTCGTGCGTCGATGTCATCGCCTAATCGAGTCGAAACTCAGATGGTGAGGCGTACGCATGGTGTGTCTCCTCGCGAGTCCGGCCCGGAGGGGTGTGGGGAATCCTGAACATTTGGGTGAGGGATCGCAGCCGGCGCGCTAAACTGGGCGGTCCGGTCACCCTCGTATCCATCGAGCCATCCCATGAGTGCATTCGAACTCCACCCCCAACTGGCCGCCGACACCGTCGCTGTCGCGACCTGGCCGTTGTGTGAAGTGCTGCTGCTGAACGATGCCAACTTTCCCTGGCTCGTGCTTGTTCCGGCGCGTCCTGACCTGCGCGACTATCACGATCTGACGGCCGATGACATGGCGGTTGCCGGCGCGGAGATCACCCGGGTGAGCGAGGCGCTGGTCGCGCTGTTCGCGCCGACGAAGATCAACGTCGCTGCGCTCGGCAATATGGTGCCGCAACTACATATCCATGTGATCGCCCGGTTTGCCGACGACCCGGCGTGGCCTAATCCGATCTGGGGCGCCGTCCCGACGGAGCCTTACGGCAAGGAGGCGCTGGACGAGCGGGTCGCCGCCCTTCGCCGGGCGTTTGACGGCGGGTGAGCAGGCAACTGCCAGACGTGTTGTCGGGCTGGTTCGCCGCGCGCGGCTGGACCCCGCATCGACACCAGCTGGATATGCTGGCAGCGGCGCGTGACGGGGATTCTGCCCTGCTGATTGCGCCGACGGGCGGCGGCAAGACCCTGGCGGGGTTCCTGCCGAGCCTGGTCGAGCTGATCGATACCGACCCGCCCGCCGACGGTCTGCACACCCTCTATATCTCGCCCCTGAAGGCCCTGGCGGTTGATATTCACCGTAATCTCGAATTGCCCATCGCGGAGATGGCGTTGCCGATCCGTGCCGAGACCCGGACCGGGGACACGCCCCAGTCCAAGCGTCAGCGCCAGCGCCGGCAGCCGCCGCAGATGCTGATGACGACGCCGGAAAGCCTGGCTCTGTTGCTGTCCTACGAGGATGCGGGGCAGATCTTCTCGGGCCTGCGTTGCGTGATCGTCGACGAATTGCACGCGCTTGAGGATAACAAGCGCGGCGACTTGCTGGCGCTTGGCCTGTCGCGGCTGTCGGGGCTGGCACCCGATGCCCGCCGGGTCGGGCTCAGCGCTACGGTGGCCGAGCCGGACCGGCTGCGCCGTTGGCTGTCGCCGACGCGCGATGCGGCCGATGTGCGCCTGGTGGTCGGGGAAAGCGGGGCGGAACCCCGGATCGGCGTGCTGGAAACGGTCGCCGAACTCCCCTGGTCGGGCCATATGGGCACCCACGCCATTCCGGAAGTCTATGAACTCCTGCGCGATGGCGGCACCACCCTGGTGTTCGTCAACACGCGCGCCCAGGCCGAGATCGTGTTCCAGGAACTCTGGCGCCTGAACGAGGACGGGCTGCAAATCGCCTTGCACCACGGGTCCCTCGCACCCGAACAGCGTCGCAAGGTCGAGGCGGCGATGGCGCGCGGCGATCTGGACGCGGTGGTGGCCACATCGTCCCTCGACCTTGGTGTGGACTGGGCGGCGGTCGACCTGGTGATCCAGATCGGTGCGCCGAAAGGCTCGACCCGCCTGTTGCAGCGGGTGGGCCGGGCCAATCACCGGATCGACAGCCCGAGCCGCGCCGTCCTGGTGCCGGCCAACCGGTTCGAGGTCCTGGAGTGCCGGGCCGCGGTGGAGGCGATCCGCGCCCATACACTCGACGGAATACCGACGCGTCCGGGCGGCCTCGATGTGTTGGCGCAACATATCCTGGGCACGGCCTGTTCCGGTCCCGTCGACCGGGACCAGATCTATGCGGAAGTCCGGACGGCCGGCCCGTATATGGACCTGTCGCGCGAGGATTTCGACGATGTCTTTGAATTCGTCGCGACGGGCGGCTATGCGTTGGGCGGTTACAAGAAGTTCCAGCGGCTGTTCCAGACCTCGAACGGGACCTACGAGATTGCCAACAAGACGGCGATCCGCGATTACCGCATGAATGTCGGGACCATCGTAGAGGCGCCGACCCTCAAGGTTCGCCTCGGGCGCGGACGGGTGCTGGGCGAGGTGGAGGAGAGTTTCGTCAACTACATGACCCAGGGCGACACCTTCGTGTTCGCCGGCCGTCTGTTAGAGTTTGTCGAGGTGCGCGAGACCAGCGTGATCGCCCGGCCCGGAAAGGGGGACGCCCCGGCCGTGCCGGCCTATGTGGGCGGACGGTTCCCCCTGTCGACCCATCTCGCCGACCGGGTGCGCGCGATCCTGTCGGAACCGAATAGCTGGACCGACCTGCCAGAGCAGGTCGCGAACTGGCTCGACGTGCAGCGCTGGCGTTCCCTATTGCCCTCACGCGACGGACTCCTGGTCGAGATCTTTCCGCGTGCCAACAAGCACTACCTGGTGGCCTATTGCTTCGAGGGCCGCAACGCCCACCAGACACTGGGGATGCTGCTCACACGACGGATGGAACGCGCGGGCCTAAACCCGCTGGGCTTCGTGGCCACGGACTATGTCATCGGTGTCTGGGGCACCAAATCGGCCGAGGGTGCAGACATCGAGGCGCTGTTCGACGAGGACATGCTGGGCGATGACCTGGAGGCCTGGATGGCGGAGTCCTCGCTGCTCAAGCGCACCTTCCGCAATGTCGCGGTGATCGCTGGGCTGATCCAGCGGCGCCACCCGGGCGAGGAGAAGACGCGGCGCCAGGTCACCTTCAATTCCGACCTGATCTACGATGTGCTGCGTTCCCACGAGCCCAACCACGTGCTGCTGCGCGCGACTCGGGCGGATGCGGCCTCGGGCCTGACCGATGTGCGCCGGCTGGCGGACATGCTGTCGCGGGTGCGTGGCCGCATCACCCATCGCCACCTCGACCGGGTCTCGCCCCTGGCGGTGCCGATCCTGCTCGAAATCGGCCGCGAGAGCGTCTACGGCGCGGCGATAGACGAGCTTCTCGGCGAGCAGGCCGAGGAGCTGATTTCCGAGGCCATGGACAATGTGGGAACGAAGGATCTGGGCTTCGATGCCGCCTGAGCGCCGCAAACAAATCACGGAGATCGAAACCCGGATCGGGGGGCGCCCCATCATTCTCGACCATTCCGGCGCCGCGTGGCTGCCCGACACGGGCGATTTGCTTTTCGCGGATTTACATTTCGAGAAGGGTTCGGCCTTCGCCGCGCGCGGGCAGGGGATGCTGCCACCCTACGACACGGCCGAGACCTTGCGCCGGCTGGAAGTGGTCTGCGCCCGGTTGCGACCGGCCCGGGTGATCTGCCTGGGCGATACGCTGCACGATCTGGCAGGCGAGGTGAGGATGTCCGATGGCGATCGCGGCCGGCTGGCGCGGCTGGTCTCGGCGCAGGATTGGGTCTGGGTTGCCGGTAACCACGATCCTGAGCCACCGGCTGATTTCGGCGGCGAGGCGGTCGCCGAGCTGCGCATCGGCGATGTTATGTTGCGCCACGATGTCGAGACCGGGCCGGATGCGGCCCTGCCCGTGGGCGAAATCATCGGGCATTACCACCCGAAGGCCGCAGTTCGGGTGCGCGGGCGGTGGATATCCGGGCGCTGTTTCGCGACCGACGGCCGGCGGTTGATCCTGCCCGCCTTTGGTGCCTTCGCTGGCGGCCTGAATGTTCGCGAGCCGGCGATCTCCGGGCTCCTGTCGGATGACTTTCGGGCCTATTTGATTGGCCGTGCCGGGGTGTTCGCGTTTCGCCGCGACCAGCTCCTGACCGATCCGAAACGCGCGGCCTGACGTAGAAAGCAGGGAAGAAATTAATCAGGTTCCATGAGCTCCGACGCACCCGCCATCGTCTGGTTTCGCCAGGACCTCCGCCTGACCGACAATCCCGCCCTGGCGGCGGCATGTGCAAACGGGCGGCCGGTGATCGCGCTCTACATCCTAGATGAGGAGAGTGAGGGCGTGCGCCCGCCCGGTGGGGCGTCGCGGTGGTGGTTGCACAAGAGCCTCGAATCCCTGGCCCTTAGCCTGTCCGAGACAGGCCAAAGGCTGGTGCTACGCCGCGGCGGCGCGCTCGGCGTGTTGAAGGACCTGGTGCGCGAGACGGGTGCGTCTTCCGTCCTTTGGAACCGGTGCTACGAGCCCGGCGCGATCGCCCGCGACACCGCCGTCAAGTCGGTGTTGCAGTCCGCAGGTGTCGATGTCGAGAGTTTCAACGCCTCGCTGCTGCTGGAGCCCTGGCAGATCGAGACGGGGCAGGGCGGGCCCTACAAGGTCTTCACGCCGTTCTGGAACCGGTTGCGCGAACTCCATCGTCCGCCGACGTTGGTGGAACCGGCCGCCCGCATACCGGCCGTACCGAGCGTGGCGGGAGATGATCTCGACCAGTGGTCGTTGTTGCCCGATAAACCCGATTGGGCCGGGGGTCTCCGCGATGCCTGGGAGGTTGGAGAAGCGGCCGCACAGCAACGCCTGAGCGCATTCCTCGATGCGCCGGTTGCGGACTATCCCACGGACCGTGACCGACCCGACCGGCCTGGCACCTCGTGCCTGTCGCCCCACCTGCACTGGGGTGAGATCGGCCCGCATCAGGTCTGGCGGGCAGCGGCATCCCTGATCTATGCGGGCGATCCACGAAGCGGGGGTGCGGAAAGCCTTCTTCGGGAACTCGCGTGGCGCGATTTTAATCATCACCTCCTCTTCCACTTTCCCACGATCGTGACGGCGAACTGGCGGCCGAAGTTCGACGCGTTTCCCTGGCGCGACGATCCGCAGGGATTGGCGGCCTGGCAATGCGGGCAAACGGGGTATCCGATTGTCGACGCGGGCATGCGTGAGCTCTGGGCGACCGGCTGGATGCACAACAGGGTGCGCATGATCGTCGGCTCGTTCCTGGTCAAGGATCTGTTGACCGATTGGCGTGCCGGCGAGGCCTGGTTCTGGGACACGCTGGTCGACGCCGATCTGGCGAACAATGTGGGCAACTGGCAATGGGTGGCCGGATCCGGAGCCGATGCGTCGCCGTTCTTCCGGATCTTCAACCCGGTCTCCCAGGGCGAGAAGTTCGACCCGCAAGGCGGCTATGTCCGTCGCTGGGTGCCGGAACTTGCGGACGTGCCGGACAAGTGGATTCACAGGCCGTGGGATGCGCCCGCCGATGTGCGCGCGGCGGCGAATTTCACATTGGGCGGGAGTTATCCCAGACCGATCGTGGATCACGCCCGGGCGCGGGTGCGTGCATTGGAGATCTACAAGTCTCTGAGCGATCCGGACGACTGACGCAAGCCGGCGTTTCATGGATTTGTCATTGTTGCGTCACGGAACCTTGTCCCGCGGGGTCTAATTCCCTGGGCATGATGATTTGCTAGTCTTTCCCAAGGGAGCAGAGGATTGACCCAGGACCAGCCCGAATTCGCCTGCCGCGTTCGAAGCGTCGGATGATGTGCCGTCGAATTCGTCGGACAATGAAACCTTCGGCGGTGTCGTGCACAAGCGCTATATCGGCCGCATGTTCTATCGGGTGCCTGTCGGGGCCGAAATGTGCGGCCCGCAGTTCGCGCCTGACGACCAGACCCTTTTCGTGGCGGTCCAGCATGTCGCGGTCGATGGCGCCAAGGACTGGCCCCCGTTCGGCCGGGACTCGACATACGAGGATCACGCCACGCGCTGGCCGGATTTCGATGAGGCGATGCCGCCCAGGTCCTCGGTGGTCGCGCGGTCGGCGGCTAGTTGTCGCCGGGGGACGCCGACCCCAGCTCGTAGACGAACCAGATGATCATGGTGAAGAGCACCACTGCACCCGCCTGATGGGTGGCCGCGGCGTGGACCGGCACCACCAGCAGCAGGGTCGTGATGCCCAGCACCACTTGGAGGGCGGCGACCACCAGCAACCCGTTCGCGACCGCACGCGCGCGGGGCGCCAGGGCAAGCCAGCGGCTGTTCCACCACAGTGCCAGGACGGTGAGAAGGCTGAGGATGGCCAGCACCCGGTGGTGAAACTGGATGGTGCCATGATCCTCGAACGCGGCCGCGGCCGTATCGAAATAGCCCGGCGGTAGGATCGCGCCGTCCATCAGGGGGAAGGTGTTGAAGATCAGTCCTGCATCGGTGCCGGCCACGAAAGCACCCGAGAGGATGGTGAGGGAAATCAACGCAAGTGTGGCGAGCGCCAGGCGGCGGACGGTGGTCTGCTTCCCGTCGACGACAATCGGCCTGTCCGGGATGGTCAGGGACAGGCCGGTCCAGACCAGGGCCGCGTAGATCACGAATGCGAGCGACAGATGGGCAGTCAGCCGGTACTGGCTGACCTCGGGAATATCGACCAGCCCGCTGCGCACCATGTACCAGCCAAGCACCCCTTGCACACCGCCGAGCAGGAACAGGATCACCAGCCGTGGTACCAGGGCCGGCCGGACCCGGCCGCGGACCAGAAACCAGACGAAGGGTATGAAGAAGACCAGGCCGATCAGGCGGCCGAACAGACGATGGATATACTCCCACCAGAAGATCGCTCGAAATTCGGCAAGCGACATGCCCGCGTTGACTTCCTGGTATTGCGGGGTCGCTCGGTAAAGCTCGAAGACCCGCATCCAGTCCGCGTCTGTCAGGGGTGGCAGGAACCCGAGGATCGGCCGCCATTCGACGATCGACAAACCCGATCCGGTCAATCGCGTGATGCCGCCGATGACGACCATTGCAAGGACCATTGCCGCGCAAAGCAACAGCCACCGGCCGATGGCGCGGTCGTTGCGTCGTGTCATGGTTTGAGGGTCTGTGGTCGTTGCCGTCATAGGTTCGCGCCAGATCTTCGCGAAATCTGGAGCGTTAAGCGGCTAAGGGCAAGGCGGCGCGCCCATCGGTCGCAGGCGCGCGCCCAGCTTTGTTTGTTGCCGTTTACTCGACGGTCCAGGTCTGGCCGCGCCGCAGCAGCTTGTTGATGTCGGCCTCGCCCGCATCCTTGCCGGCCTGGTCGATCTGCGAGTGGACCGCAGATTCGTAGGTCGGTGCCGCTTCGGCGTAAAGCACGCCCAGGGCCACCGGGAAGTTCGGCGGATCCATCTGCGCCAGCATCGTGGCCAAGCCACGGTTGGTCTCGTCGTGCACGGCGATATCGTCGATGGTGACGCCGTTTTCGCCGAGTGTCGCAACCTCGAGGCGCATCTCCTCCTTGTTGAGGATCAGGCCTTTCTGCTTGTCCTCTCCGAACAGCAGGGGCTGGTCGTGCTCGACATGAATCTGCATCTCGTCCTGGATAGCCTTCTCGGTGAAGTGCTTGAAGGCGCCGTCATTGTAGACGATGCAGTTCTGGAAGATCTCGACGAATGACGCGCCCTTGTGCTGGTAGGCGCGTTTCAGGACTTCCGGCAGATGCTTCTGCAGAATGTCCGACGAACGGGCGATGAACGTACCGCCGACGCCAAGCGCGAACTGCGCCGCCGAGACCGGATTGTCGATCGAACCCAGCGGGGTCGAGGGCGACTTGGTGCCGATCTTCGAGGTCGGTGAATACTGGCCCTTGGTGAGACCGTAGATCTGGTTGTTGAACAGCAGGATCTGGAGGTCCACGTTCCGCCGGATGGCGTGCATTGTGTGGTTGCCGCCGATCGAGAGCATGTCGCCGTCGCCTCCGACAACCCAGACATCCAGTTCCGGGTTGGCGAGCTTCACACCCGATGCCACCGCCGGTGAGCGGCCGTGGATCGTATGGAAGCCATAGGTCTCCATGTAGTACGGGAACCTTGCCGCGCAGCCGATGCCCGACACGAACACCGTGTTCTTCGGGTCGGCCTCGAGCTGGGCCAGGGTGTTCTGCACGCCCTTGAGAATGGCGTAGTCGCCGCAGCCTGGGCACCAGCGGACTTCCTGGTCGGTCGCGTAGTCGCGGGCCTTGAGTTTTTCCGGGGGGCTTTGGACGTTCATTCTAGTTCTCCAGCCTGTCGAGGATCGCGTCTTCGAGTTCGCCGATCAGGAAGGGTTTGCCGTTGACCTTGTTGAAGCCTTCGGCGGGAAGCAGATACTGGTCGCGGAGCAGGGTCTTCAGCTGTCCGGTGTTCATTTCCGGCACCAGAACCTTGTCGAAGCTCCCCAGAAGCTCGCCCAGGTTGCGCGGCAGCGGCCAGATGTAGCGCAAGTGGATGTGCGATACGTCCAGTCCCTCGTCACGCATGTTGCTGACTGCGCGGTTGATCGGGCCATAGGTCGACCCCCAGCCCACGACCGCCAGCTTGCCGCCGGCTTCGCCGACACTGCATTCCTGTTCGGGAATGTCGTTGGCCACACCCAGAACCTTCGCGGCGCGCACGTCGGTCATCTTCTGGTGGTTTTCGGGGTCGTAGGAGATATGCCCGCTGTCATACGAGCGTTCGATGCCGCCGATCCGGTGCATCAAGTCCGGCGTGCCGGGCTTCACCCACGGACGCGCGAGCGTGTCATCGTCACGCATGAAGGGCTGGAAGTTCTCCGGATCAGTCCGGAACTGGACTTCGAACGGATCGTTGTCCCCCGATTCCGGAATGAGCCAGGGCTCCGATGCGTTGGTGATATAGCCGTCGGTCAGGACCATCACCGGGGTCATGTACTTGGTGGCGATGCGCACCGCCTCGATGGCGACTTCGTAGCCGTCTGACGGCGTTGAAACCGAAATCACCGGCATCGGTGCGTCGCCGTTGCGACCATAGACGGCCTGATAGAGATCCGACTGCTCGGTCTTGGTAGGCATGCCCGTCGATGGTCCGGCGCGCTGGGAGTTGACGATCACTAGCGGCAGTTCGGTAGCAATCGCCAGCCCGATGGCTTCCATCTTCAGCGCGATACCGGGACCGGAGCTCGAGGTGATGCCGAGGGAGCCGGCATAAGAGGCGCCGATCGCCGCGGCGGCGGCCGCGATCTCGTCTTCGGCCTGGAAGGTCACGACGCCGAATTCCTTCATCCGGGCCAGCTGGTGCAGCAGGCTCGAGGCGGGCGTGATCGGATAGGAGCAGAAGGAGATCTTCAGGCCGGCAAGCTGCGAACCGGCCAGCAAGCCCAACGACACCGATTCCGCTCCCGTGATGGTGCGGTAGAGGCCCGGCTCGATCTTGGCCGGCTCGACCTCGAAAGTGCCGAGCTCGGCCGGCATCTCCGCGGTCTCGCCGAACGCGTGACCGGCATTCATCGCGGCGATATTCGCGTTCGCGATGTCTTCCTTGCCGGCAAACTTGGCCTGCAGCCAGTCGACCGAGGCCTGTCGCTTGCGGCCGTACATCCAGTAGACAAGGCCCAGCGCCCACATGTTCTTGGAGCGCAGCGCTTCCTTGTTCGACAGTCCGAACTCCTTGACCGCTTCGACGGTCAGGCGGGTCATGTCGATCTTGACCAGCCGGTAGTCGTCGAGGCTGCCATTCTCCAGCGGGTTCTCGTCGTAGCCGGCCTTCGCAAGATTGCGGTCGGTGAAGGCACCGGAATCGGCAATGACAATCCCGTGCGGCTTGACGTCCGCCAGGTTGGTGATCAGCGCGGCAGGGTTCATCGCTACGAGAACGTCCAGCTGGTCGCCCGACGTCATGATTTTTCGGGCGCCGAAATTGATCTGGAATGCGGACACGCCGAATGTGGTTCCGGCGGGTGCGCGAATTTCGGCTGGGAAATCGGGGAATGTCGCAAGATCGTGTCCTGCGATGGCGGCCGTCATGGTGAACTGGCTGCCCGTAAGCTGCATTCCGTCACCGGAATCACCGGCGAAACGAACGACCGCAGACTCTATTTCCGTACGGTCATCTTCCGGCCGTTCGACGGCCGCTACCTCAGACATCGGGTGTTTCCTTCCCGTATTTCGACGAATATTTCTGATAATTCCCGGCTGGGTTTGCACCGCCCCGGATGCGGGGCGCTACAATCATCCGCTTGCACCTGCGATTCAAGCATAAACTCGCTCGTTGCGGGCCCAATTAAGGTGTTTTGCCGATCAGTCAAGGACTGCAATCATTTCGTCCACATTGACGAACTTTCTTCGCGGTGCGCCGGGTTTCGCCGCGGCGACTTCTGCCGCGTCGATCGCCTGCCAGTCGGCATAGCTCAAAGTACGCACGGACCGCTCTTCGAGAAGAGTCTCAAGAGCCTCTCGACCGGGCTTCGTACCGTCCTCGATGTCTTCGAAAATCTGGGTCGCGGCGGTGTCCCCGTCCGGCTTGTTGGTACCGATGACCCCGGTCGGGCCACGCTTGATCCAGCCCACCGCATAGACGCCGTCACCGACGCGTCCGTCATCGTGCACCACGACGCCGTTGTCGACATCGAACGGCACACCGGGGAACGGTGCGGAGAAATACCCGATCGCCGGGATCAGCAATCCGCACGGGATTTCGAAAAACTCGCCGGTGCCCACGGAGCGTCCATCTTCGACGCGTGTGTGTTCCATGCGCACGCCCTCGACCTTGTCACCGCCCAGAACCTCGACGGGCTTGGCGTAAAAGGTGAAATGACAGCGCTTGGACATGCCCGACGGGTCGACGTCGGGAAACTCCTTCATGGTGGCGAGATTGCGTTCCTTGAGCCGGCGATCCCTGTCTGACCAGTCGCCCTCGACCTCGTCGGGCAGCTGGGCCGGATCGATCACGGGCTGGCAATCCTCGAGCTTGCCCATTTCGCGCAGTTCGACATTGGTGAACTTTGCTTCGATCGGGCCGCGGCGGCCGACCATGTAGACATCCTTGATTGGGGACGCATCGATGGTATCGGCTGCGTGATCGGCGAGATCCGTCTCCGTCATTTCCTCCGGCGTCTTCACGAGCACCCGGGCGATGTCGACGGCCACATTGCCGTTGCCGATGACCACCACTGTCTGGGTGTTCAGGTCGGGATCCAGATCGGTGAAATCGGGATGCCCATTGTACCAGCCGACAAAGTCGGCCGAGCCGTAGACGCCGATCTTGTCGTCGCCGGGTATGCCGAGCTTGCGGTCCGTCGGTGCGCCGACAGCCAGCACGATGGCATCGTAGATTTCCTGGAGTTCCGCAATGGTCACGTCGCGGCCCACTTCGACATTGCCGAAATATCCAACCCCATCGGTGAGCGCAGTCTTCTCGTAGACCCGTGCGACCTTCTTGGTGGTCTGATGGTCCGGCGCGACTCCACCCCGGATGAGACCGAACGGTGTCGGCAAGCGCTCGATAATGTCGACCCGGACATCCTTTTCGCCCTTGAGCAGGGCGTCGACGGTGTAAAATCCGCTCGGGCCGGCGCCGATAACGGCAACGTTTATTGTCATGATTCCTCCCTAGAACTGGGCGGACTATATCTAATGCTTCCTGCGTCTTCTATCCCGTCAAACCGCATCGGGGAAAGTATTGGGAATTGCATTAGACGTTGACCTCATCATGAGTATATGTTGCCACATGGCGACGGAGTTGATCGCCGGATCAAGGGGAACGTGAGAGCGCGACAAACGCGCCCTGGAACAACGATTTCTGAGGAGAGACGATCATGCTGCGCATGAGCGTTCGCACATATCTGATCGCCGTGATGGCGGTCCTTCTTTCAAGCCTTCCACAGTCCACGGCCGGGGCGCAACAGGACCCGATCCGGATTGGCGAGATCAACAGTTACACCGGACCGTTGGCGGCCTTCACCGTGCCGTATCGGAGCGGCTGGGAGCTGGCCGTCGAGCAGATCAACGCGGGCGGTGGCGTCCTCGGTCGGTCGCTCGAAGTCATATCGCGGGACGATGGCGGCAAGCCGGCCGACGCGGTCAAGTTCGCCGAGGAGCTCATTCGGCGAGAGAAGGTCGACCTGATCGCCGGGACGTTCCTTTCCAATATCGGGCTCGCCGTGGCCGACTTTGCGGAGCGCAACAAGGTGTTGTTCGTGGCCGCCGAGCCGCTGTCGGATGCCATCGTCTGGGCCAAGGGAAATGATTATACGTTCAGGCTCCGGCCCTCGACCTACATGCAGGCGGCGATGTTGGCCGAGGAAGCGGCCAAGCTGCCGGCCAAGCGCTGGGCGACGGTGGCACCGAACTATGAGTATGGGCAGTCGGCCGTGAAGGCGTTCAAGGATGTGCTCAAGGGACTACGGCCCGATATCGAATTTGTCGAGGAGCAGTGGCCGGCCCTGTTCAAGCTCGACGCCGGCGTCACGGTGCAGGCGATCGCGCTGGCCAAGCCGGACGCGATCTTCAACGTCACGTTCTCGATCGACCTGGCAAAATTTGTGCGCGAAGGCCAACTGCGTGGCCTGTTCGCCGATCGCGAGGTGGTCAGCCTGCTGACTGGTGAGCCGGAGTATCTCGATCCACTGAAGGACGAGGCCCCCGAGGGCTGGATCGTGACGGGCTATCCCTGGCAGTCGATCGAAGATCCCGCGCACAATGCGTTTCTCGAAGCCTATCAGAAACGGTTCAACGACTATCCGCGTGCGGGCTCGATCGTCGGCTACAACACCATCCTGACGATTGCGGCCATGCTTCGGAAGGCCGGCAAGGTCGACACCGATGCGATGGTTGCAGCGATGAAGAACCTGGATCTCGATACGCCGTTCGGCCCGATCACCTATCGTTCCCTCGATCATCAATCGACGATGGGCGCATATGTCGGCCGGACTGCGAAAGTAGACGGGCGCGGCGTGATGGTCGACTTCCGTTACGCCAACGGCGCAAACTATCTTCCCGACGACGCCACGGTCCGGAAACTTCGGCCCGGCTGGTAGTCCCGCGCGGCGACGGGCCGCACAGCGGCGCTGGAGGATGTATTGAGTTTCATCGTCGCTCAGGCGATCACCGGTCTGGCCAGTGCGGCGTCGCTGTTTCTGATAGCCGTCGGCCTGTCGATCGTGTTCGGCGTCACCCGCGTGGTGAATTTCGCCCACGGGTCCTTGTATATGCTCGGCGCCTATATCGCGTTCACGTTGGTGAGCGTGATGGGTGGCAGTTTCGCCGGATACCTGGCGGCGTTCGTGTTGTCGGCGCTCGCCGTCGGTGCCATCGGCGCCCTCATGGAAACGACGTTTCTGCGTCGCATCTATCGGGCGCCCGAATTGTTCCAGTTGCTAGCGACCTTCGGCGTGGTCCTGATCATCCAGGACCTGACGCGCATTGTATGGGGTGCCGACGATCTGTTCGCGCCGCGAATGCCGGGACTGGACGGGGCGATCAATGTCCTTGGCCACCAGTTGCCCGAGTACGACCTGTTTCTCATTGCCGTGGCGTTTCTCGTGCTCGGTGGGCTTTGGCTGTTGTTTCGTCGGACCCGGTTCGGGGTCCTGGTCCGGGCGGCGACCGAGGACCGGGAAATGGTCTCGGCTCTCGGGATCGATCAACGTTGGCTGTTCACCGCCGCGTTCGTGCTCGGTGCGGCACTTGCCGGCCTGGGTGGTGCCCTCCAGATCCCGCGCCAGGCTGCCAGCCTGTCGATGGACCTTTCCATCATCGTCGATGCCTTCGTGGTGGTGGTGGTCGGCGGCATGGGTTCGATCATGGGCGCCTTCGTCGCAGCCGTCCTGATCAGCATGTTGCTGGCATTCGGCCTGGTGATATTTCCCGAGATCACGCTGGTCCTGATCTTTCTCGTCATGGCCGTGACCCTTGTGCTCAAGCCGAGCGGCCTGTTCGGGCGGCCGGAATTCACGACCGAGGAAGACCGGCGAAGTCCGGACCTGCCGTTGCGCGCCTCCGATGGCCTGCTGCGAATCTTCTGGTGGGGGTTGCTCCTGGTGGCGCTCGCTGCACCGGTCCTGCTGGGTGAGTTTGCCGTCATCGTCCTTACCGAGATCGCGATCCTGGCGCTGTTCGCCGCGAGTTTGCATTTCCTCTTGTGGGGGGGCGGTCTGATAACGTTCGGGCATGCGGCGTATTTCGGGCTGGGGGCCTATGGCGCCGGACTGGCGGTGTTTCACCTGTCCCTCGGCATGGAACCGGCCCTGCTCCTCGCACCGCTGGCCGGCGCAGCCGGCGCGGTGTTGTTCGGATGGTTCTGCGTCCGCCTGTCGGGCATCTATATGGCGATGCTGACGCTGGCGTTTGCCCAGATCACCTGGTCGGCGGCGTTTCAGTGGATCGGGTTCACCGGCGGCGACAACGGCATACTCGGTGTCTGGCCAAGCGCCTGGGCATCGAGCCCGGTCGCCTTCTACTACCTGACGCTCGCGGTCTGCGCCGCGGGCATCTGGGGTCTCCGCCACGTGGTCTTCAGCCCGTTCGGCTATACCCTTCGTGCGACCCGTGATTCGGCAGTCCGATCGGCCGCCATCGGCATCGACGTCACGCACCATCGCTGGCTGGCATTCACCCTGGCCGGTGCGGCCGCTGGTATCGCGGGCGGTTTCTTCGCGTTCGCCAAGGGCAGCGTCTTCCCCGACGTCCTGTTCGTGTCCACCTCGGTCGACGGCCTGGTCATGGTCCTGCTGGGTGGTGTCCAGTCGCTCGCCGGGCCGGTGCTCGGTGCGATCGTCTTCACCGAAATCGAGACCGAGCTGAACCGTCTGACCGAGCTCTGGCAGTTGTTACTCGGCGTCCTGATCGTGGCGCTTGTGGTGTTCTTGCCCAACGGATTGGCGGGTCTTGTACGCGCCGTCCGGAGGAGGCCGGCTTGAGTGTCCTGTCGGTCCAGGGGGTTGCAAAGGCCTTTGGCGGCGTCCAGGCCGTGGACGGCGTGTCGTTCGATGTCGGTGCGGGAGAACGCGTGGCACTGATCGGCCCGAACGGGGCCGGCAAGACCACGCTGTTCAATGTCATCAATGGTCAGCTGCGTCCGGACCGGGGATCGGTTCGTATCTCGGGCGCCGACACGACCGGCCAGGCACCGCATCGGGTTTGGCGCAACTCGGTCGGGCGGACATTCCAGATTACGGCCACCTTCGTGAGCATGACGGTGAGCGAGAACGTGCAGGTGGCGCTCGCATCCCATGCCGGGTCGGCCAGACATCTCGGGCGGCGACTGGGGCAGGCATTCCGGTCGGAGGCGGCCGAGTTGATCGAGCTGGTGGGGTTGACCGACCAGAGCGAACGGCCGGCCGCGGAACTGCCCTATGGCGATCTCAAGCGGCTCGAGCTCGCCGCGGCAATGACCAACGCACCTGCACTTCTTTTGATGGATGAACCGACGGCGGGTATGGCAGCCAGTGAGCGCGGGGCCATGATGGACCTGGTCGATTCCATGGTTACGACGCGTGGTGTGGCCGTCCTGTTCACCGAGCACGATATGGACGTGGTGTTCGGTCACGCCGATCGGGTCATTGTGCTCGATCGCGGCGGGGTCATCGCGGCGGGCACGCCGGATGATATCCGCGCTGATTCGCGGGTGCAGGCCGTCTATCTCGGCACCTTCGACGCCGAAGCGGGGGCGGCATGAACGCGCCCGCGATCCGGCTGTCGGGCATCGATGCCTATTACGGCACGGCCCAGGCCCTGTTCGGGCTCGATCTCGAGGTGCCCGAGGGCTCGATCACCGTTCTGCTTGGCCGTAACGGCGCCGGAAAGTCGACAACCTTGAAGGCGGCCATGGGGCTGGTGGATGTACGGGCCGGGCGGGTCGAGCTGGCCGGCGCCGACGTGACCGGGGCAGCGCCTTATCAGGTCAGCCGGGCGGGGCTGGGCTATGTGCCCGAGACGCGCCGGGTGTTTGCCGGCCTGAACGTGGATGAAAACCTGACCGTCGGCGAGCGGCGATCAGCGTACGACAGCCGGGTATGGAGCCGCGAACGCGTCTTCGATCTGTTCCCAACACTCGCGGGGATGCGCGGCCGGTTGGCCGGCCAATTGTCCGGCGGCGAACAGCAGATGTTGACCATCGCGCGGACATTGATGGGCAATCCAAGAATCGTGCTGCTCGATGAACCCTCGGAAGGATTGGCGCCGGTGATCGTGCAGCAGATTGCCCAGACGATCGGAACCCTGGCTGACGCGGGGCTGACCGTTTTGTTGTCGGAACAGAATGTGCGGTTCGCCACCCATGTGGCCGACCGGGCCGCGGTGATCGAGCGCGGCCGGATCCTGATATCGGGTCCGATCGAGGAGATCGCAGCGAACGAAAGCGTTCGTGAGGCCTACCTCACCCCCTAGGTTCGGCGGACCCGTCAGTGAATCTCGAACGACGCGGCGACGGGTTTGAATTTCGGCGGTGACACGATCTCGACCTGGCCGACTCGAACCCAGTGCAGCGGTCCGTCCAGGTTCTCGACCCAGAAATCCAGAAACTTGTGGAGCTTGGGAAATTCGGGCGGATAGTCCAGTTTCTGCCAGATGAAACTCTGCAAAGCCCCGGGGTGATCGGGCAGGTGATAGAGGGTTTCGGCGGTGGTCATCCGCCAGCCGTTCAACTGTAACGCAACGTCCCTGCGCATCGATTGCACCTCGCTTGGATAAAAACGAATCGCTCTCAGGACGAATTATCCGAAGCAAACTCCCCCACGAAAAACAAAATCTTGTTTAAGTACAGCTGGTTAGCACCGGTCGACCGAGAGTGCTGCCAAACCCGGCGGCAAATTAAAGTCCGACCGGTGACCCCCAAAGCCTTGACAGCCGACACCCATATCACTACCTGTCTGGCACTCACGCGGGAAGAGTGCTAGCAACTCGGCGAGACCCGCTGAAAAACTTATATATTACAGGAGGATAAGGGGATGAGTTTTCGCCCTTTGCATGATCGGGTTGTGGTGCGTCGCGTCGGTTCCGACGAGAAAACGGCGGGCGGCATCATTATTCCGGATACGGCTCAGGAAAAGCCGTCTGAAGGTGAAGTTGTGTCGGTGGGCCCCGGTGGCCGGACCGAGGACGGCAAGGCGATTGCCATGGATGTGAAGGCCGGTGATCGGGTCCTGTTCGGCAAGTGGTCGGGCACGGAAGTCACGATCGACGGCGAGGAACTCCTGATCATGAAGGAGTCTGACATCATGGGTGTCATCGAGGCCACCAAGAAGGCCAAGAAGGCCGCATAACCAGGTTTCAAGGAGAAGTTAAATGGCTGCGAAAGAAGTCAAATTTTCGACCTCGGCACGCGACAAGCTGCTGACCGGCGTCGACACGCTGGCCGACGCCGTCAAGGTGACGCTCGGCCCGAAGGGCCGCAACGTCGTTCTCGACAAGGCGTTCGGCGCACCACGCATCACAAAGGACGGTGTCACGGTTGCCAAGGAAATCGAGCTTGAGGACAAGTTCGAGAATATGGGTGCCCAGATGGTCAAGGAAGTCGCTTCCAAGACCAACGACATTGCCGGTGACGGCACCACCACCGCCACGGTCCTGGCTCAGGCCATCGTTCGCGAGGGCTCGAAGGCCGTTGCGGCCGGTCTGAACCCGATGGATCTGAAGCGCGGCATCGACACGGCGGTCGAGTCCGTTGTTGCTGACATCGAGAAGCGCGCGAAGAAGATCCGCGGTTCCGAGGAAATTGCCCAGGTCGGCACGATTTCCGCAAACGGTGACGTCGAGGTCGGCAACTACATCGCGGACGCGATGCAGAAGGTCGGCAACGAGGGCGTCATCACGGTGGAAGAGGCCAAGAGCCTGACGACCGAGCTGGAAGTCGTGGAAGGCATGCAGTTCGACCGCGGTTACCTCTCGCCGTACTTCATCACCAACGCCGAGAAGATGATCTGTGAGCTGGACAATCCCTACATCCTGCTCCATGAGAAGAAGCTGTCCAGCCTCCAGACGATGCTGCCGGTTCTCGAAGCCGTGGTGCAGTCGGGCAAGCCGCTTCTGATCATTGCCGAGGACATCGAAGGCGAAGCGTTGGCGACCCTGGTGGTCAACAAGCTGCGTGGCGGTCTGAAGATCGCGGCCGTGAAAGCCCCGGGCTTCGGCGATCGTCGCAAGGCGATGCTCGAGGATCTGGCGATCCTGACCAACGGTCAGGTCATCTCCGAGGATCTCGGCATTAAGCTCGAGAATGTCACCCTCGACATGCTCGGCACATCCAAGCGCGTCTCGATCACCAAGGAAGAGACCACGCTGGTCGACGGTGCTGGCAAGAAGGCCGACATCGAAGGCCGGGTCAACCAGATCCGCGCCCAGATCGAGGAGACCACGTCGGACTACGACCGTGAGAAGCTGCAGGAGCGCCTGGCGAAGCTCGCCGGTGGTGTTGCGGTGATCCGTGTCGGCGGTGCGACCGAGGTCGAAGTGAAAGAGAAGAAGGATCGCGTCGAGGATGCGATGCACGCCACCCGTGCGGCCGTCGAGGAAGGCATTGTTGCCGGCGGTGGTACCGCGCTTCTCTATTCCACCAAGGCTCTGGATAAGCTGACGGGTGACAATGAAGACCAGCAGGTCGGCATCAACATCGTCCGCAAGGCGATCCAGGGTCCGGTTCGTCAGATTGCCCAGAATGCAGGCTTCGATGGCGCGGTTGTCGCCGGCAAGCTGCTCGAGCAGAAGGACACCGAACACGGTTTCGACGCGCAGGCGGGTGAATACACCAACCTGGTGAAGGCCGGCATCATCGACCCGACCAAGGTCGTGCGCGCCGCGCTGCAGGACGCCGCTTCGGTGGCCGGTCTGCTGATCACCACCGAGGCCATGGTTGCCGAGAAGCCGGAGCCGGCTGGTGCCGGTGCCCCGGCCATGCCTGATATGGGTGGCATGGGCGGTATGGGCGGCATGATGTAAGCCAGTCCCATTCGGACAAGACAAGAAGGGCCGCACCGGCAACGGTGCGGCCCTTTTTCATTGCCGCGACCTTATGGGCTTGGGACTAGTCTTCCTCGACCGCGCGGATGATTCCGGCCTGGTCGAGATCGGCCCAGCCGCGGTCCATCATTTTCTGCCAGAGCTCGAGGTTCGTCTTCAGGGACAGCAGATCGACACCGACCTGGTCGGCGAGCTCGAGCGCCTGAAGGATATCCTTGTGGTGGACCGAGGCCCGTCCGTGGGGCTCGAAGGCGCGCTCGACCATGCGGCCGCCATGCAGGTCGAGCACCCGCGATTCCGCGAAGCCACCCAGTAAGGCGGTTCGCACCTTGGCGGGGTCGACGCCTGCCTGTGCGGCCAGGGTCAAACCCTCCGCGACGGCCGCCAGCGTTATGCCGACGATGGCCTGGTTGGCGGTCTTGGTGACCTGGCCGGCCCCGACATCGCCGACATGGGTGATGTTCTGGCCGAGCACCTCGAACACCGGCATGGCGGCGGTCAGGGCATCGGCGTCTGCACCGATCATGATTGTCAGATTGCCTGCTTCGGCGCCGACCGTGCCGCCTGAGACGGGCGCGTCCACATAGTGCCCGCCGGCTGTGACCACTTCCGTGGCCCAGGCGCGTGTCTCACGGACCTTCGTGGTGCTCATGTCGATGATAGTCATACCGGCCGAGAGCCCGGA
Organism: Alphaproteobacteria bacterium; assembly: GCA_002727315.1. GTDB lineage: Bacteria > Pseudomonadota > Alphaproteobacteria > UBA6615 > UBA6615 > UBA8079. Next base: position 144,283 of record PBWR01000006.1, on the reverse strand, counting down.
CAGGACACCGTCATCGCCGTGCAGGACCTTGTCGACCGCGTTGGTGTCGGTGACCATCAGGATGACGATGTCGCTGGCATCGGCCACGTCGCGCGCTGTCGGCACCGCGTTCATGCCTTCAGCCGCCAGCTCTTCGGCCGGACCGGCGCTGCGGCTGGTGATCGTCATGCTGGCGCCCGCGGCATTCAGGTTGCGGTCCATCGGCTTGCCCATCAGGCCGAGGCCGATGAACCCGATCTTCATTCCTGCGATATCCGTCACCGGGCCGCTCCGCGATGGCCTGCCGTTCAGGCCGGCGCGTAACGCGCGCGCGCAGCGCGTTCAATGGCGGCCGCAGTCGGACGCTCGATCTCGAGCGAGTGACGGATCATTTCCAGCAGCCGCAGTTCTTCCTGACTGGTCTTGCCGTCGGCGGTGGCGATGTCGCAGGTCAGCACATAGGCCGTGTCGCGCAGGCGCTCGGGCAGGGCGTCGCGGATCTGGTCGAGGCCCTGGTCGAGGCCGTCTTCCTGGGATAGCAGGTCGGCGCAGTCGCGTGCGATGTCGGTCAGCTGTTCGGTGTCGAAGCCCGAGAAAACGGACAGCTGGTTGACGATCTCGCCAATCCGGCCGATTTCGGAATCAGTCATGTCGCTGTCGGCGGCGGAGACCATCACCATTTTGTACACGAGGGCGGTCTGGGGTTCGATCATGATGCGCTGTTCCTTGCTGATGCTTCGGGTGGTTAAAGCGGGCAGGGGACAAGCCGTCAAGCCGCCATTGGAGGGTTCGCCCATGGCAGGTATCGACACGCGCTATGCTCCCCAATAATTTGGGGTCATGTCCGCAGTTATCAACGTCGCAATTCCGGTTTTCGCGATCATGCTCGCCGGTTATCTCGCCGGACGGTTTCGCATCCTGGGAGAGTCGAGTTCTGAGGCGCTGAACGCATTCGTCTACTGGTTCGCGCTGCCGCCCGTCATCTTCCTGTCGATCGCCACGGTTCCCCTGGCGGATGTGTTCAACTGGCCGTTCATCTGGACCCTGTTGTCAGGAATGGCGCTGGTGGCCATCCCGTCCTTCTTGCTAGCGCGGTTCCTGTTTCCGAACTCCATCGCCGGGCTGACCCTGCACAGCCTGACCGGGATATTCTCGAACACCGGCTATATGGGAATCCCGCTGTTTATCGCGGCTTTCGGGCCGGAGGGGGCGCTGCCGGCGGTGATCGCGACGGCGGTCAACAATATCGTCTTGCTGGGGTTGACGATCCTGCTGGTCGAGATGGATCGTGGCGGCGATCACGCGCCCTTGCGGGTGTTCGGACAAGCGGTGCTGGCGGTGGTGCGCGGCCCATTGTTCCTGGCACCCCTGGCGGGAATTCTCTGGTCCTGGTCTGGGCTCGGGTTAGCCATCCCGGCATCGAATTTCTTCGGCCTGATGGGGGCTGCGGCCGGCCCGTGCGCGCTGTTCGCGATGGGGCTGTTCATGGTCGGCAAACCGATCGCGAGCGGGGCGGGCGAAGTGGGATGGATGGTCGTCGCCAAGCTCGTCGCGCATCCGCTCATCACCTGGTGGCTGGCGGTGGAAGTGTTTGCACTGGATTTCGAGCTGACGCGCGGCGCGGTGCTGATGGCTGCGCTCCCAACCGGTGCCCTCGCCTTTGTCGTCGCCCAGAAGTACGGGGTCTTCGTGCAACGCTGCTCTGCGGCGATCCTGGTGTCCACGGTGGTGTCGATTGCGTCCGTCAGCGCGCTGTTGGCCTGGTTCGGGACGGGTTAGCTGCCAAGAAAGTCTTCCGTCGCCTCGATCGCCTCGACCAGTCCGACCCGTTCCGGCACCACACCCTCGGGAAACGCGCCGAACAGCCGGGTCGGCGTTGCCGCGTCGAGGATCGTGAACACCCCGCGATCATCCTTGCGCCGGATCAGGCGGCCATAGGCCTGCGCGAGGCGAAGTCGTGCCAGCATGTCGTCGTAGTTCCGGCCGCCAAACGCGTCGCGTCGCGCGCGGTGCAGGATGGTGGGCCGGGGCCAGGGAATGCGGTCGAAAGACAGCAGGCGCAGCGAGCGACCGGGCACGTCGACGCCGTCGCGCACCGCATCGGTGCCCAGTAGGCAGGCATCGCCTTCGGCCCGAAATATGTCGATCAGGGTGGCGACATTCAGGGAATCCACGTGCTGGGCGTAGAGCGGCAGTTTGGCTGCATCGAGCGCATCTGCCATCCGGGCATGGACCTGGCGCAGACGCGCGATTGATGTGAACAGGCCGAGTCCGCCGCCGCCCGCTGCGAGGAACAGTTCGCGCATCGCCGCGGCAACCTGATCGGCGTCGTTCCGGCGGACATCGGTGACCACGAACACGCGGGTTTGCGCGGCGTAGTCGAAAGGCGAAGCGACCCGGCTGTGCACGGCGGGGAGCGGCAAGTGGGCGGCGCCGGTGCGCGCATCGGCGCTGTCCCAGTCGACATCGGCATCGCCGCTGCGGTCGGCCAGGGTCGCGGAAGTAAAGACCATGCCGTGGGCGATCGGCGCCATCGCTTCGGCGAAAGGCTGGGTCGGATCGACCCAATGCCGGTAGAGGCCGGCATCCAGCTCCCGGCCCTCGATGCGCTCGACCTCGACCCAGTCGACGAACAAGTCGGACGCCGGTGTGTCGATGGCGTCGAGCATGTCGATCCAGGCTCCGATCAGCATCTCGCCGCGGCGCTGGAGCGCGCGGCTCACGGCTTCTATCCGGACACGCGTGGCGCTCTCTAGCTCGTCTGCGTCTTCATCGAGGCGGCGGATCAGGCGCGCGCAGAGCTTGCGCAGCGGCGTGGCCAACGCGACCAGACCCTCGTGCAGCGCCGCGGCCGCATCGGGCAGGCCGTCGATCGGGGGCCGCACCTCTGTTTCGAGCGAATAGGGGCCGTCGCCGGACTCCGACCGGGCATAAACCTGTTCGCGGACCGTCGCGAGGAATGCTTCGGCAGGCCCCTCGGTGATGGCGCCGGATAGCCGGTTCAGCCAGCCCGGCGCAGGCAGTATTTGGGCCGCGTCAATCGCAGCGGCGAGCGCCTCGACGGCTTCGGAATCGTCGCTGGCGATCAGGTCTTCGGCTCGCTCGCGCAGGCCCCGCGCACGACTTCCGGGGCGGCGCCGTCCGCCGCCTTCATTGCCGAGCAGCCAACGGCGTAGTTCGGCCATTTCCCGGCCACTCAGATGGGCCGCGAAGGCGGAGTCCGCCGCGTCGAAAATATGATGCCCCTCGTCGAACACATAGCGGGACGGGACATTGGCGTCGTCGCCGGCACCGATCGCCGCCTGGATCATCACCAGCGCATGATTGGCGACCACCAGGCGGGCGCGGCGGGCCTTGCGCACACTGTGTTCGACGAAGCATCGATTGTAGTGGCTGCAGGCCGAGTAGATGCATTCGCCCCGTCGGTCGGAAAGCCCCAGCGTTGGGGCCACACCGACGAGATCGACCAGCCAGGCCGGAAAATCACCGCCCAGATCGCCGTCTCGGGTGGCTTGGACCCACCGCGCGGTCAGGGCCACGCCAAGGGCGTTGCGCCGCTGGAACGTCGTGAAGCGCCCGGCGGCGTCCTCCAGGTTCAGCAGGCAGAGATAATTCTCGCGACCCTTGCGGATGACAACCTGGCGGGCCTTTTCATCGGGGTCCGGATACAGGCGTGCGAGCTCCTGATCGATCTGCTGCTGTAGGTTGCGTGTGTAGGTGCTGATCCAGACGGGACCGGCGTTCTTTTCCGACCAGACGCTGGCCGGCGCGATATAACCGAGCGTCTTGCCGGTGCCCGTACCGGCCTCGGCGAGGACGATGTTGGGACTGTCGGGTGCCGGCCGTGGCTCGAAGGCCATGGCTGTGGCGGCCGCATAGTCGCGCTGCCCGCTTCGGCTTTCGGACTCGGCGCCCAACAGCATGGCCAGTCGCTCCTGCGCTTCATCGGCCGTGACGGGCTCGTTGCCGGGTGGCGGCTCGGGCGCCGTCTCTCCCCATTCCGGTACGTCGCGCCAGACGGCGAGTGCGCCTGTGGGCAAGTTGGTGCCGTCGTCGGGCCACGGGGCGGCGTCGAGGGCTGTCAGCACCAATGGCGCCCAGAGCCAGCCGGCACGCTGCAGGGTGCGCGCGATCGACACCATGTCTTCATACGTGTCGCGGTCGTCGGCAATGTCATTCAGCAGCCGGTCGGCGATGATGGTAAGCAGCGCGCCGTCATCGGTGGCGTCGTCTGCCTCCGTAGATATGCCCAGCGTGCGCGACAAGCCGCGGATCGTGGGCAGCGTAAACTCTGCCGGCCGCGCAAAGGCGAACAGCTCAAGCACGTCATACCCGTCCACATGCTCGACCCCCAGGCGCCGCGCCGTGGCTGGTGCATGGCACAGCAATGGCGGTTGTGCACGCGCCAGCCGCGCGGCTTCCTCGGCGCCCACGGCCTCGCTGTCGCTGCCCGGCATACGCCATGTGGCGAAGCCGCGTGCGGCAACCAGGGCCGGAAGTTCGCGCGCGAGAATGCCGGAGGGTGGAACGGCGTGTTCGGACATCGGATGACCTTAGCGGGCTCGCCCCGAATCTCTAAAGGTTTCAGAGAATTCTGCCGGTATTCCCGGCGTATCACCTTTGAAACAGGATGACCCGGCAAGCCCCCGCACCAGATAATGCCGTGTCTCTCGTGGTGCGCGAGTATCGCGGTAGGTGTTTGCCCAGGATGGAGCAACGAACATGGATCTGAGTTCTGCGAGTCAGGTATCGACTCTCGTGCGCGAACCGGCGCGCGTCGGCGGTACGGCTGCGCCGGTCCCCGCGGCGAGCGAGGCAAGCAGCGATTCCGGCGGCCAAGCTGGCGGTTGATCTGTCGCGCCGCCGCAAGCTGTTCGCCCGGTCCAACCGGTCGAGGAGCCGCATTTGCCCGTGCCGGGTTCGCCCGAACCCCCGGACGGCCAGGCAGAGCGATTCGATATAGAGGTTTGAACGCGGCCTGTTGCTGTGTCCGGACCCGGTTCGGAGGAGGATGTCGGGTTGGCCGCGGCGGGCGTGGATACCCGCTGCTGTTGACCTGATTCCTGCCCGCGCCTAATTTCCGCCGTCACACGAAACCGGCGGACACCAACGGCGCAAATGGCGATCGATCACGATACACTTCTGGCTGCGAAGGCCTGGCCGTTCCAGGAAGCGCGCGCGATCGTCGATCGCCTGGGCGGGACGAATTCCGACCGGACGCCGGAGAAGGGTCATGTCCTTTTCGAGACCGGCTACGGCCCCTCGGGCCTGCCCCACATCGGCACGTTCGGCGAGGTGGCGCGCACGACAATGGTGCGCCACGCCTTTGCGACGATGTCGGATATTCCCACCCGCCTGATCGCCTTCTCCGACGATATGGACGGGCTGCGCAAGGTGCCCACGAACGTGCCCGAGCAGGAGATGCTGGCAGAACATCTGGGCAAGCCGCTGACCGCCGTCCCTGACCCGTTCGGCACCCATGAGAGCTTCGGGGGCCACAACAATGCGCGCCTGCAGGCGTTTCTCGATGCGTTCGGCTTCGAATACGAGTTCCTGAGCTCGACCGAGTGCTACAGATCGGGCCGGTTCGACGGGACCCTGCGCCGGATGCTCGCGCATTACGACGAGGTGATGGCGGTGATCCTGCCGACCCTCGGTAAGGAACGTCAGGCGACCTACAGCCCCTTCCTACCGGTCTGCCCGCGCACGGGCGTCGTCCTGCAGGTACCGATGGAGAAGATCGATCCCGATGCCGGCACGGTTGTCTATCGCGACCCCGAAACGGACGAAGCGGTCGAAACACCGGTGACCGGCGGGCACTGCAAGCTTCAGTGGAAGGCCGATTGGGCGATGCGTTGGGTCGCGCTCGAGGTCGACTATGAGATGTCGGGCAAGGATTTGATCGATTCCGTGAACCTTTCGAGCAAGATCGCCCGCATCCTCGGTGCACAGCCGCCGGTCGGGCTGACCTATGAGCTGTTCCTCGATGAACACGGCCAGAAAATCTCGAAGACGATCGGCAACGGACTGACCCTCGAAGAGTGGCTGACCTACGGGCCGGCCGAGAGTCTGTCGCAGTTCATGTATGGGAAGCCCAAGACGGCCAAGCGCCTCTATTTCGATGTCATTCCGAAGTCCGTCGACGAATACCTCACCCACGTCTCGAAGCTTCCCGAGCAGGAACCGGCCCAACAGCTGGAGAACCCGGCCTGGCACATCCATTCCGGCGATGTGCCGCCGTCGAGTTCCGATCTCTCCTTCGGTCTGCTTCTGAATCTGGTCGCCGCGGCGAACTCAGATGATCCGCAAGTTCTCTGGGGCTTCATCGCCCGCTACGCCGCTGGCGCGACGCCGGAGAACAATCCCATGCTCGACCGGCTGGTTGGCCACGCGATCGCCTATTACACTGACTTCGTGAAGCCGACGAAACAGTATCGCGCGCCCGACGCGCGCGAACACGCCGCCCTTACGGATCTGGCGGACCGGTTTGCTGCCATGCCCGAGGGCGCGGACGCGGAAGCCCTGCAGAACGAGGTCTATGCGGTCGGCAAGGAGCACGAGTTCGAGCCCCTTCGCGACTGGTTCCGGGCGCTGTACGAGGTCCTGTTCGGACAGAGCCAGGGTCCGCGTTTCGGGTCCTTTGCCGCCCTGTATGGGCGTGATGAGACCGTGACCCTGCTGCGCCGCGCCCTTGCCGGCGAGGATCTCAGCGCCGCCTAGCGGCGCGAATGGGCGAAATCCCAATATAGTTCACGTGCCCGCCGATAGATCGGGCCGGCCTGCAGCTGCCGGTCCTCATACTGGGTGACCGGCTGCACCTTGCCGTAGTTGCCCGAGTTGAAGATTTCGTCGGCACCGTCGAGCTCGCCGACCTCGACCGTGCGCTCCTCGACCTCGATCCCGTCGTCGCGCATCAAGCCGATCAGCCGCTGTCGGGTGATCCCGTTGAGGAACGATCCATTGGGCACGGGTGTGATGGCGACCCCGTCCTTCACGATCCAGATATTCGCCGTTGCGAACTCGGCCACATGTCCAAACCCGTCGCGCATCACAGGGTTCTGGAAGCCGCGGTCGCGAGCATCGATGATGGCGCGCGAGGAATTCGGGTAGTGGCACGACGCCTTGGCGTCGGTCGGCGCGGTCTCGGGCCCCGGACGGCGATAGGGGCTGAGGCAACAGGTGAAACCCTCGCCGGTCGGCATCGGCGCCTCGAACACCGTCAGCACGAAGCGGGTGCTTCCGGGGTCCGGTGCCAGCAAGCTTATTCCGGCGTCGGCATACAGCATCGGCCGGATGTAGAGCTCGGCGCCGTCCGGGAACCGGGCGATGCCGTCGCGGGCCACCGCTTCAATCTCCTCGGCCGACAGGGGGGAATTCAGGTGCATCGCAGTGGCGGAATTGACCGCCCGCTGGCAGTGCCGGTTGAGATCGGGTGTCACGCCTTCGAATGCACGTGCGCCGTCAAAGGCGATCGAGCCAAGCCAGATGGCGTGGGAGGTGGCACCGATGACGGGCACGTTGCCATCGTGCCAGTCGCCGTCGATGAAGGTGATTGCAGCCAAGGGAACGCTCCCGCGTCGAATTGAAGATATTCAAGATAGCGCCAAGGGGATGGCGCGGGCGACCCCTCTCTTTACGCGGCGGTGCCGCGAACGCATATTCACGTTATGGCGATACTCAAGATAGCCCGGATGGGCCATCCGATCCTGCGTGAGCGGGCAGCGGATGTACCGGACCCCACGGCCCCCGAGGTCTCGCGTCTCGTGGATGCGATGATCGAGACAATGGAGGATGCCGACGGCACCGGCCTGGCGGCGCCGCAGGTCCACATGCCCTGGCGCATTGTCGTCTACAAGGTCGAGGATGAGCGCGCCGGCACCGAGGAGGGCGATCCGGACGGTGCCGGTGGTGTGCCCCTGACGGTGATGGTGAACCCGGTGGTCGAACCCGTTGGGGACGAGACGAACGTTGGGTTCGAGGCCTGCCTGTCAGTTCCCGGAATGGCCGGTCCGGTGCGCCGCCACAGCCAGGTTCGGGTGACGTATCACACCACGGACGGCGAGGAGGTCGTGCGCGATGCAGAAGGTTTCCATGCGCGCGTCATCCAGCATGAATGCGATCATCTCGACGGCATCCTGTACCCGATGCGGGTCGAGGATATGGGCCAGTTCGGCTTCGTCGACGAGTTGAGCCGCTGCCACGACGAGGCGGCCGATGACTGACGCGGCCGACTCCAGCCGGCTGGAGCGGCGACGCGCCATTCTCGCGGCCATGTTGCCCCATGTTCCGTTCGACGGCTGGTCGGACCGGACCCTGCGCCGGGCAGCTGCCGATGCGGATCTCGATCCGGCGGTCGCGCGATTGGCGTTTCCGGGCGGGGCTGCAGAGGTCATCGCGTTCTGGAGCGATGAGGTCGACCGGGCTGCCGTGGCTGCCTATGCCGCACGCGATGGCGATGGGATGAAGTTTCGCGAGCGCATTGCCTATCTCGTGCGCGCACGCATCGAGGCGCTGGCGGGTGATCGCGAAAGTGTCCGCCGGGCCCTGACCCATCTGGCGCAACCGCAACATGCGGGCCTGGGCATGCAGTGCCTGTACCGCACCGTCGACGAGCTTTGGCATGCGGCGGGCGACCGCTCGACGGATTTCAATTTCTATACGAAACGCCTGACGCTCGCCGGGGTGTATTCCTCGACGCTCCTGTTCTGGCTCGATGATGAATCGGACGACAGCACGGAGACATGGCGGTTTCTCGATCGCCGGATTGCCGGCGTGATGCGCATTCCTGCACGTCGCCAGAAACTGCAGCAGGCCGGCCAGTTGTTCCCGAACTCCAGACGCTTCGCGCGCATGGTCTCGGAGCGCTTGCGTGAAGGCCGCGTCGGCTAGGGCATGGATCGTGCGATTCAGGTGCGCGAACGCGGGCTGGGCGACACTCCCTCGATAGAGCATATCTATCTTGCTGCTTTTCCCGATGAGGATCTGCTGCCGGTTGTGCGCGAACTGCTCCGGGAGACGCGGGGCGTTTTGTCGCTGGTCGCTGTATCGGATGACGCCGTCGTCGGACATGTCGTCTTCACTATATGCACCGTCGCCGATGGAGCCGGTGCGGTTGCATTGCTGGCACCGCTGGCGGTCTTGCCGGGTTGGCAGGGACAAGATGTCGGAAGCGCGATCGTTGGTGAAGGCTGCCGACGAATGGAAGAGGTGGGTGTAGACTGGGTCTACGTCCTGGGCGATCCGGGATATTACGGGCGCTTCGAGTTCGCAGCGGATGACGGTGTCGATCCGCCATACCCCTTGCCCGCGGAATGGCGTGCCGCATGGCAATCACTTGGTCTGGGCGAACGGGCGGTACCGGCAAGGGGAAAGCTTTGGGTGCCGCAACCGTGGCGCCAGGAAAACCTTTGGTCCGCCTGATTAGATTGCGGTCGCTTCCGGAACGAACAGGGTTCGTGCCGGCACGCCGCGCGACGCCTCAATCCGTGACAGGAGCACCCAGGTGGGTGATATGGCCCATCTTCCGGCCGGCCCGCACTTCGGTCTTGCCGTAGAGATGTACCCGGGCCGCCGGGTCGTCCAGATGGGTACGCCACGAATCCACATCGTCGCCGATCAGATTCTTCATGACCGCGTCGCAGCGTCGTGTGGGGTCGCCCAGGGGCAGCCCGCAGATTGCCCGCACCAGCTGTTCGAACTGGCTGGTCCGGCCAGCGTCGATCGTCCAGTGACCGGAATTGTGCGGGCGGGGCGCGACCTCGTTGACCAGAACGTCGCCGTCGGCCGTGACGAACATCTCGACGGCGAGCAAGCCCACCACTTCGAGCCCCTCGCACAGTCTCAGCGCGATGTCCTGCGCCGCCTGCGCGGTGGTGTCCGGGATGTCGGCCGGCGCAATGGTTTCATCGAGGATGTGGTTACGATGACGGTTCTCCACCGGGATGAACGCCGCGGTCTCGCCACCGGCGTTCCGTGCGACGATCAACGAAATTTCGCAGGCGAAATCGACAAATCCTTCCAGGATGCCGCCATCGGTCTGCGGACCGGCACCGCAGGCAGCCCAGGCCTCGGCCGGGTCGGTATCCGCGTTGATCGCGACCTGGCCCTTGCCGTCATAGCCGAACCGCACCGTCTTGAGCACGGACGGTGTGCCGATCTCGGCAATCGCCCGGGCCAGCGCGTCGCTGTCGGCCACGGCCCGGAACGGTGCGGTTGCGATCCCGAGTTCGTTGGCAAAGGATTTTTCGCGGACCCGGTTCTGGGCAACCGCTTGCACGGACGGGGCCGGAAAGACGGGGACCTGTTCCGCGATATGCTCAAGCGTGGCGATGGGCACGTTCTCGAATTCCAGGGTGGTCACATCCACGCGTGCCGCGAACGACGCGAGTGCCGCGGTATCGTCGAACGGCGCAAGCGTCGTCTGGGCCGCCACCTGGGCGGCTGGTTCGTCGGCGCTCTGGCAGAAAATGTGACACTGATATCCGAGATTTGCCGCGGCCAGCGCCGTCATGCGCCCAAGCTGGCCGACGCCGAGAATACCAATGGTGGAACCGGGCGGGATCAGGCTGCCCGTCTTGCCCGCGTTCATGGCGTCAGGACGCGTCTGTGGGTTCGTCGGCCACTGAACCGGTCTGGTTCTCGCGCCAGGCATCGAGCGCCTCTGCAACACCGGGATCGCCAAGGGCGACGACCGATGCCGCGAGCAATGCGGCATTCACTGCACCCGCACGTCCGATGGCCAGCGTACCGACAGGGATTCCCGCCGGCATCTGGACGATCGACAGCAGGCTGTCCATGCCGGATAGCGCCTTGCTTTCCACCGGAACGCCGAATACCGGCAGGCTGGTCATGGAAGCGGTCATGCCGGGCAGGTGGGCGGCACCGCCCGCGCCCGCGATGATCACCTTCAGACCCCGCTCGCGCGCCTGTTTGGCATAGGCCGACATCCGGTCGGGGGTGCGGTGCGCGGAGACGATCTTGACCTCGTGGGCAACTCCCAGAGAATCAAGTGTTTCCGCGGCGTGCTGCATGGTTTCCCAGTCTGACTGGCTTCCCATGATGATTCCGACCGCAGGCGTGTCGGCCATGTGCTTCTCCTTGGGGCCGTCTGGCCCGGAAAAGCGGGGATTATAGGAGTGCGGCGGGGTCTGGCAAGCGCAGCAATGGTGGTTCTGCCGATTTCCCGCCATCCGCAAACATTTGTTAACCACTTCCGGAATAGGTTGAGGAGGCGTATTTTCAGAGGCAATCCAATCGCTTGCCGGATATTTGAGTCCACTCTGCCGGGTTTTAATGAAGATTGAACGTACACGGCCCCAGCGCAAGAGCGTGGCCAGCCCGGTTCGTTCTGCCCAACAGGCGAGCCAGGCCTATGGCGCGACGGGCGCCGATACGACGGCTCCGGCGCGCGCGGCGGCCGATGTGGCGACGATCGCAGGACTGACAGAGGCCGATCTCACGCCGAAAGTGCGCCAGGCCCTCGATATGCTGATGAACGAAGTGCAGCGTATGCGCGAGGAACTGAGCTAGGCGCGGCACCGGATTACCTATCTCGAGAAGCCCGCCGATGAGGATACGCTCGTACCCGTGGCGAACCGGCGCGCCTTCGTCCGCGAAATGAGCCGCGTGGTTGCATATGCCGAGCGTTATGGCGCGAATTTCAGCGTTCTGTATTTCGACATCAACGGGTTCAAGGAAATCAACGACCGCTTTGGTCATGCGGCTGGTGACGCTGCGTTGCGCCAGATCGCCGAACTCCTGGCCGAGAATATCCGTGAATCCGATATTGTCAGTCGTCTCGGCGGTGACGAGGTCGGGGTGATTCTGGCCCAGGCCGACGTTGCGGCCGCGGCGGAAAATGCCGTATCCCTGTCGGCACTGATTGCCGCCACGCCGTTCGAGTGGGAGAGTACGAGCGTGCCCTTGTCCGTGTCGTACGGCGCCTATTCCTTCTCGGGCAAGAAGGATGCGGGCGAGGCTCCGCAGCGCGCCGACGAGGCCATGTACGAGAACAAGCAGGGCCGCGCCAGCAACGGAAGCTGATCGTCGCTCACGCGATGATGTCGGGCAGCAGCTGGCTCTCGATCGACAGAATCTCGTCTTTCAAACCGAGCTTGCATTTCTTCAGTCGCTGAATCTGAAGCTGATCGAACGGCTTCTCATCGAGGATGCGGGCGATGACATCGTCCAGGTCGCGATGCTCGCTGCGCAGCTCGTTCAATCGATGTCGAAGGGCTTCCTGCCGGGATATTCGGTCGCCAGACAAGTGGGTCGTCCGCAAGGGATGATTTCGGCCGTCCGGGCCCGGCGACGACTATAGCAGATCGGGGTTGGTGCGGCGGTTGGGCCTGGGGTTTTGTCCACTTTGCAAGAGAAGGTGAATCACCTTAGCATTCGATGGTGGTTTTTCGAACAACGCTAGCGCGACAAAGGAGACGCTGCACGTGACGATGGACACGAGGATCGATGAACTGAGGCAGAAACACGCAAGCTTGGAGACGAAAATCGATGGGGAAGTGCAACGCCCGCACCCCGATGACAGCGTGATTTCCCATTTGAAGAAAGAAAAACTCAGGCTCAAGGATGAAATAGCAAGCCTTGAGCGCGCCTGACCGGATCCGGACTAGGATGCAGATTTAAGAGAGAAAAGGCGGCTCGTGAGAGCCGCCTTTGTTGTTTGTGCGTTGACGCGCTGGCCTATTCGGCCGCGCTCGCAAGTTCGTTGGCCTGATCGCGAAGTTTGAACTTCTGGATCTTGCCGGTGGATGTCTTCGGCAATGGGCCGAAGACCACGTAACGCGGGCACTTGAAGTGGGCCAGATTGTCCCGGCAATGCTGGATTATGTCTTCTTCGGTCACTTCGGCACCGGGTTTGAGCTCGATGAACGCACAGGGGGTTTCGCCCCATTTCTCGTCCGGCCGGGCCACGACACCGACGGCTGCGACGGCGGCATGCTTGTACAGCGCGTCCTCGACCTCGATGGATGAGATGTTCTCGCCGCCGGAGATGATGATGTCCTTGGAGCGGTCCTTGAGCTCAACATAGCCATCGGGATGCCAGACCCCGAGATCACCAGTGTGGAACCAGCCCCCGGCAAAGGCCTCGTCGGTTGCCTTGGGGTTCTTCAAATACCCCTTCATGGTGACATTGCCGCGCGTGAACACCTCGCCCAGCGTCTCGCCGTCCTGGGGCACCGGCTCCAGGGTCTCGGCGTCGGCGACCATCATGTCTTCGAGCACCTCGTAGGGAACCCCCTGGCGCGACTGCAGTCGGGAGCGCTCTTCAAGCGGCAACTCGTCCCACTCATCCTGCCAGGCGCAGATGATTGCCGGCCCATAGATTTCGGTCAGGCCATAGACATGGGTCACGTTTATGCCCTCTTCGGCCATCGCGGCCAGAACGGCGGCCGGCGGCGGTGCTGCCGCTGTCATGAACTCGACCTGCTGATCGAACGGCCGGCGCTCTTCTTCAGTGGCGTTGACCACCATTTGCATGATGATCGGCGCACCGCAAAGATGGGTGATGCCGTTGGACGCGATGGACTCGTAGATCGAGGCCGAGTTGATGTTGCGCAGGCAGACATTGGTGCCGCCGACCGCGGTCACGCCCCAGGTGAAGCACCAGCCATTGCAGTGAAACATCGGTAGGGTCCAGAGGTAGACGGGTCCACCGGTCGCACCCCAGGTGAAGACGTTGCCGACCGCGTTCAGATACGCGCCGCGATGGTGAAACACGACCCCCTTGGGGTTGCCCGTCGTGCCCGATGTGTAATTGAGCGCGATCGCCTTCCACTCATCGTCCGGCAGGGACCATTCGAACTCGGGATCGCCGGTCGCGATGAACGTCTCATAGTCCACCTTGCCCAGCTTCTCGCCGCCCGGGCCTTCCGGGTCGTCGATGTCGATCACGATCGGGTCGACCTCGGCGATTTCAAGCGCCTCTTTGATCACCGGTGCGAATTCGGTGTCGGTCAGAACCACCTTGGCTTCTCCGTGGTCCAGAATGAACGCGATGGCCTTGGCGTCCAGGCGGTAGTTGAGCGCGTTGATGACGCCGCCGGTCATCGGAATGCCGAAATGGGCCTCCAGCATGGGCGGTGTGTTGGGTGACATCACGGCCACGCAATCTCCCTCGCCGATTCCCCGCTGGCTCAGCGCTGAGGCGAGGCGGCGGCAGCGCGCGTAGAACTCTGCATAGGTGAAACTGGTGTCTCCGTGCACCACGGCGGCACGGTTTGGGTAGACCTTCGCCGACCGCCGAATAAAGCTCAACGGCGACAGAGCGTTGAAATTCGCCGCGTTCTTGTCGAGGTTGGTTTCGAAATGATTGGCCATGTCTTCCTCCAGGCGCGCGTTGAACCGCGCTATTTCTTGAACAATGCGTCGGCGTCGCCGCGCAGGGATTCCCGGTTTTCGATCTCCGCTTCCGCGCGTGCCATCTCGTTTCCGGCGTGCTCGATATAGGCCTTTAGCTCTTCTATCGACAGGGATTCAACGTTGATCTCGTCGAAGGATTTCTTGTGTCCCTGAAACGTGGGTTCCAGATCGTCATCCAGGCTCATGTTTCTGCTCCCTGCCAATGGGACCGGCTGGTCGTTGTGCATGAAGTTTGACGCGCCTAGATTGCGCCCGCAACTGTCCGATAGTTCGATATTTGTCGAGGAGAGAGACGATGACGTTACCGGCGACGATGCAGGCGGTGGAAATTTCCGGGCCCGGCGGACCCGAGGTGCTGAAGCCCGCCGAACGGGCGGTCCCGGAACCCGGCGCGGGTGAGGTCCTGATCAAGGTGGCTGCCGCGGGCGTTAACCGCCCCGACGTGGCGCAGCGCAAGGGGCTCTATCCGGCGCCGCCGGGCGCGTCTGATCTGCCCGGACTCGAGGTGGCGGGCGAGGTTGCCGCGCTCGGCCCTGATTGCGCAGGTTTCGAGGTCGGTGACGCCGTGTGCGCCCTTGTGGCCGGTGGCGGGTATGCCGAGTATGTCGCCGCACCCGCGCCCCAGACCCTGCCGGTGCCCGACGGGCTCGACATGATCCAGGCCGCCGGGCTGCCCGAGACCTTCTTCACCGTCTGGACCAACGTCTTCGAGCGCGGGCGGTTTTCCGCCGGCGAGCGGGTTCTGATCCATGGCGGCTCGAGCGGGATAGGCACGACGGCGATCCAGCTCTGCAAGGCTTTCGGTGCCGAGGCGATCTTTACGACGGTCGGCACGGCGGAGAAGGCGGCATTCTGTGAGTCTCTCGGGGCGACCAAGGCGATCAACTATCGCGAGGACGCGTTCGAGGAGGTGATCGAGGCCGACGGCAAGGGGGTCGATGTCATCCTGGACATGGTTGGCGGGGAGTATCTTCCGCGCAATATCGCCGCGCTCAATCCCGATGGGCGGATCGTGCAAATTGCACTGATGGGCGGCGCCAAGTCGGAGATCAACCTGGCGAAGGTCATGATGAACCGCCTGACCATCACTGGATCGACCCTGCGCCCGCGTTCGGTGGCACAGAAGGCCGAGATCGCCGAGGCCCTGCGCGAGAAGGTCTGGCCGCGGATTGCGGCGAGGGAACTGGCGCCGATTGTTCACGCCACATTCCCACTGGCGCAGGCTGCCGAGGCCCACGGACTGATGGAATCCAGCACCCATATCGGAAAGATCATTCTCGATATGTCGTGAACCGATCTTGCTGTGTGCTTTGCATTTGTGCGGATCGCCGCATATATAGGGGCGGAACCCCCACAGGGATGACGAATTGGGCGGGTCCGGTCGCGCCCGGCGCGGCGGACCGGCGAAAGGAGATTTTATGGCACCTCCGTTGATGCCGAAGGCCACGGCGGTATGGCTCGTGGAAAACACGTCGCTGTCGTTTCAGCAGATTGCCGCGTTTACCGGCCTGCATATGCTTGAAGTTCAGGGCATCGCCGATGGTGAGGTCGGCGTGGGTATGCGCGGCCTCGATCCGGTGGCGAACGGCCAGCTGGAATGGTCCGAGATCGAGCGCTGTCAGGCCGACCCGGTTGCGCGACTGGAACTCAAGGAAACGGACAACCCGGCGCCAGTGAAGCGCACCAAGGGACCGCGCTACGTGCCGGTGTCGAAACGCCAGGACAAGCCCGACGGCATTGCGTACCTGATCCGGTACTACCCGGAACTCAGCGATGCGCAGATCGGCAAGCTGATTGGCACGACGAAGCCGACCATTACGGCCATTCGCGACCGGACCCACTGGAACTCCTCGCAGATTCAGCCGCGCGACCCCGTGACGATCGGGCTCTGCCGTCAGGTCGATCTCGACGAGGCTGTCGAGAAGGGGCGCAAGGCGGGCCGCAAGCCGGCCGATGACGATCGGCGCCCGATCAGTGCCGACCTGATCCCGGAAGAGGAGCCCTCACAGAGCCGGATTCCCGACTGGATGGCAGATGTGCGGATCGGCGGGAACAATCAAGGCGAAAGCTAAGTATCTGGTAAAATGGACTAAAAAGAGAACGGGGCCGAATTTCGGCCCCGTTTTTCGTATTCGGTGTCGGCGTTAACCATTTGTTAGCGCAGGTCTGCGAATCTGGGTGTGATGGCTCCTCCCATGAACCATCTCGGGATCCACCCAGATCCCTTTTGATGCCTCCCTGTTTTGACTGAACCGCTTCGGCCTCCCCCCTCCGGAGCGGTTTTCTTTTGCCCAAAGACCATTGACCCGGTTCAAGCCGGGGCCCGGTTGCGATAAGTTCGCGCGCAATCCTCTCCGCTGCCGGACCCGGCCCATGATCGACCCGAAGCATCTGAAGTTTTCAACCCTCAGCCTCCATGCGGGCCAGCATCCCGATCCCGTCACTGGCGCGCGCGCGGCGCCGATCTACCAGTCGACGTCCTATGTGTTTCCCGATGTGGACCATGCCGCGAGCCTATTCAATCTCGAACGCGCCGGGCACATCTATTCGCGCATTTCGAACCCGACCGTGGCCGTGTTCGAGGAACGCATGGCCGCGCTCGAGGGTGGTGTCGGCGCGATCGCGACGGCGAGCGGCCAGGCGGCAATGTCGCTGGCGGTCATGACCCTGATGGACGCCGGCGGGCACATCGTGGCCTCGCGCAATATCTATGGCGGGACGCACAATCTGTTCGTCCACACGCTGCCGCGTTTCGGGATCACCACGACCTTTGTCGATCCGCGCGACCCGGACGCTTTCCGCGATGCGATCCGCGATGAAACCCGCCTGGTGTTTGCCGAGACCATCGGCAACCCCGGTCTTGAGGTTCTGGACATCGGCGCGGTCGCCAAGGTTGCACATGACGCCGGACTGCCGCTCCTCGTCGATGCGACCTTCTCGACGCCTGCGCTGCTGCATCCATTCGAACACGGGGCCGACTTGATCATGCATTCGGCCACCAAGTGGATCGGCGGCCACGGGGTGGCCATCGGCGGGGTGCTCGTCGACAGTGGTGTCTTCGACTGGGAGGCATCGGGCAAGTTTCCCGGCATGACCGAGCCATATGAAGGTTATCACGGGCTGGATTTCGCTGAGGAGTTCGGGCCGGCCGCCTTAATCATGCGGGCCCGGGCAGAGGGGCTGCGTGATTTCGGTGCGTGCATGGCGCCCCAGACTGCGTTCTATCTGCTGCAGGGGCTGGAAACCCTGCCGATCCGAATGGCACGCCATGTCGGCAATGCGCAGGCGGTTGCCGAGTTCCTGTCCGATGCGGATGAGGTGGCCTGGGTCATGTATCCCGGGCTTCCCAGCCACCCCGACCACGACCTTGCAAAACGCATTCTGCCCGACGGCGCGGGTGCCATCGTGACGTTCGGGGTCAAACCGGGGGCCGAGGGGCCGCGGCGCGCGGGGGCGAAGTTCATCGAGGCGCTGGAATTGTTTTCCCATCTGGCGAATGTCGGAGACGCGAAATCCCTGGTCATTCATCCCGCCAGCACCACGCACCAGCAGATGAGTGCCGAGGATCTGGACGCCGCCGGCGTGGGCGAGGACATGGTCCGCCTCGCGATTGGCCTTGAGGACACCGGCGACATCGTCGCGGACCTGAAGCAGGCGCTTCGCGCCTCGCAGAAATAGGGGGCGGGGAATGGACGTTACCGTCGACGATCTACGGGTCTTTGTGCACACCGGCGGCACGGCCTTCGACCCCGCGCTGCCGACTCTGGTGCTGGTGCATGGTGGCGGCAATGATCACAGTGCCTGGGGGTTACAGACCCGCTATTTCGCCCATCACGGCTTCAACGTGCTTGTGCCCGATCTGCCGGGTCACGGGCGTTCGCAGGGGATGCCGTCCGGCGGCATCGAGGGTTATGCCGATTGGCTCTGGCGGTTCGTCGATGCCGCAGGTGTCGAACAGGCCCATCTGGCCGGGCACTCCATGGGTTCGCTGATCGTGCTGGCTGCGGCCGCGCAGGCGCCGTCGCGGACCGCCTCCCTCGTCCTAATCGGGCCGTCCGATCACATGCAGGTCCACCCGGACCTGCTGACTGCGGCGGCCGCGAACGACCCGGTCGCCTGGGAGCTGATCACCGATTGGGGCTTCGGGAAATCCGCCCACAAGGGTGGACACCAGGCACCGGGCCTGTGGCTGCGCGGTGGCGGCCTGGCGCTGCTGGCTTCGGGACCGCCGGATGTACTCGGGATCGACCTGGCGGCCTGTAACGACTGGACAGGCGCGCTGGACGCTGCCGCGAAGGTCGCGTGCCCGACCCTGTTCCTGATGGGGACGGGCGACCGGATGACGCCGGTGGGGGCATCGAAAGGGCTGCGCGCGGCGATTGCCGATGCGCGGGCCGAAATCCTACCCGACACGGGGCACATGATCATGGTCGAGCGTCCGAACGAGACGATCGACATCCTTTCAGATTTTTTGGAAACAGCTCGATGAGTAGTCAAAAAAAGAAGACCGAGCGTGACGAACGGCGCGGGAACTATCCGCATTTCCTCCAGATACCGACCCGCTGGATGGACAATGACGTCTACGGCCATGTCAACAACGTGACCTACTATTCCTATTTCGACACGGTGGTGAACGAGTTCCTGATCCGGTTCACCGGCCTGGATTATTGCAAGAAGGAACCGGTCGGGATGGTCGTGGAGACCGGCTGCCGGTTCCACAGCGAGATCGCGTTTCCTGATGTCCTCGATGTCGGCGTGCGTGTCCGCAAGCTCGGAAACTCATCGGTGACCTACGAGGTGGGGATTTTCCGGCAGGGCCAGGAGACCCCGGCGGCAACCGGCCATTTCGTCCATGTCTATGTGCGGCCCGGCGAGATGAAGCCGACCCCGATCCCGGATCACGTCCGGAAGGGGCTGGAAGTCCTGGTCGTCGGCGACTAGCCCCAGAGCCGGTCGGACGCGATCTCGGCGCCGGCCACCAGCGACTTGAACTTCTCGATCGCGATGTCCGGGTCCACCTTGCCGATTCCGGCGAAGGTGGCGAAACCGCAATCCGCACCGGCGATCACCCGTTCCCGGCCGACGACATTGGCATAGTTGCAAATGCGGTCGGCGACCACGCCGGGGTGCTCGATATAGTTGGTCACGCTGTCGATGACACCGGGCATGATGACCTTATCATCGGGCAGCTGCTTGGCCTCGAACACGCGCCATTCGTGGGCGTGGCGCGGGTTCGAGGATTCCACCAGCAGCCCCTCGGGCTTGGCCTTCATGACCACGTCGAAGATCGCCTCGAACGGAATGTCGAGATGGTGCGGGCCCTCATAGTTGCCCCAGCAGATGTGCATGCGCGCACGGTCGGGAGGCACGTTCTCCAGCGCGGCGTTCATTGCCTCGATCTGCATCTCGGCATGTTTCAGGAAATCGGCATCAGAGAGCTCGCGATATTCCGTGTGCCGGCCCATGGCCAGGTCCGGGCAGTCGATCTGCAGGATGTAACCGGCATTCGCGATGGCCTCGTATTCCTCGCGCATCACGTTCGACAGCGCTTCCAGATAGGCATCGTCGTTTGGGTAGTACTCATTGTACTGGAACACGGTGATGACGCCGGGCGAGGCGGCGTTCATGAAGAACTCCGTCGCGTCGCTATCCTTGCTGGCGGCGGCAAGGTTCTCAAGGTCTTTGCGCATGGGTTCGCGGTCGCGGATCACCACCTCTCCGGTACAGCAGGGCCGGTTGAGGCGCCGCGTGTCGGCCATGCGGGCCAGCATCTTTCGATAGCCCGGAAAGCCCGACAGGTCGTCGAAACGTACCGACGGGCTGTCGCCGGAAAATCCGTCCAGGCGCTGCTGGATGTAGGTGGCATAGCCGGTCTTGCTCATTTCGCCGTCGTTGATGATGTCGAGGCCCCATTTGCGCTGGGCGGCCACGATGTCGGCGACAGCACGGGTCACGACCTTGTCGAACTCGGCCGCGTCATAGTCTTCCCCGAACTCGACCTTGTAGAGAAGGTCTTCCAGGTCCTGCGGTCGCGGCAGGCTGCCCACATGGGTCGTCAGGATGCGGTCGGTGCTGCGTTTCATGGACCCCCCCAAAAAAGTCGCGTGTGCGGGTCACGCTATCGTTCGAACCAGAGCCGACGATATATACACGCGAATCAAAGCGAAAGGCCCGCCGTTTCCGGCGGGCCTTTGTCGGCTTTGGAAGTTGAGGCTGGCCGGTCAGGCCGCTTCCTTGTCATGTTCGATGGTCGCGGAGTCCGCACCGGCCGCGATGGCGATCTTACGCGGCTTCAGTTCCTCGGGGACCTCGCGCTTAAGATCGATGACCAGCAGGCCATTCTCAAGATCGGCCTTGGCCACGTTCACATGCTCGGCCAGATCGAACCGGTGCTCGAATGCGCGTGTCGCAATGCCGCGGTGGAGATACCGGGCCTCGGGGCCGTCCTTCTCCTGGCCGCCCGTCACGATCAGGGTGTTGTTGTCCTGGGTAATATCGATGTCCTTTGACCGGAAGCCGGCAACCGCCATGGTCACGCGGTATGCGTTGTCGGCAAGCTTTTCGATGTTGTAGGGGGGATAGGACGGCGCCTCGCTGTTGAGGGCGGAGTCCAGAAGCCGTCCCATGCGGTCGAAACCGACCGTGGAGCGGAACAACGGGGTCAAATCGAGATTGTAGGTACGCATTTCACTTGTCCTCCTTCAAGAGCAACTGTGACATCGGCTGTTCCCGCCATTTTGGCCGGGATTTGCCGGGTTTCCGCGGTCTGGAACCCGAACTTGGCGTTCCCCGCGATGCTTTCGATATGGGTTTGGCGAGACCGATTTCAAGACCCGTAGGGCCCGGTCGCCGGGCCTCGAATAAAAAAAGACGCCGCAACCTGCGACGCCTCGGAAACGCAGGATTTGGGTCCGATCAGCCGATGCCCATACCCTCGTAGCGCTTGTTGAACTTGGCCACCTGGCCGCCGGTATCCACCAGGCGATGCTGGCCGGTCCAGGCCGGATGGGTCTTCGGGTCGATGTCAAGGCGCAGAGTATCGCCCGGCTCGCCATAGGTCGAGCGGGTCTTGAACTCGGTTCCGTCGGTCATCAGTACCGTAATCTCATGGTAATCGGGATGAATATCTTTCTTCATCACATTCTCTCCGGCTCAGAAGGCGTGGGTTATAGACCCGCACGCGCCCAATCGCAAGGGTTGAGAACGGCCCGTTCGAAACCCACGAATGCGTTTGTTGGCGCGCCGTTCCGAGCCTGCTAAACCGTGTTCCGATATGGCGATGCAACCCAGAAGCACGGCGGCAACGGAGGAATCCGATATGCAGCCGCCAAAGCGGAGTCTCCGGGAACTGCGGCGGCTCGGCGGGTTTTTGCGCCCCTATCGCCTCGCGATCGCGGGTGCGGGCTTGGCGTTGACGGTCGCGGCCGGCACCGTGCTGGTGATCGGGCAGGGGTTGCGGCGCCTGGTCGATGACGGATTTGCGGCCGGCAATATCGCGCTGCTCGACAACGCGCTGGTCGCGCTGCTGGTGATCGTCGTGGTCTTGGCCGGCGCGACCTATTCCCGGTTCTACCTGGTGTCGTGGATCGGCGAACGCGTGATGGCGGATTTGCGCAAGGCCGTCTTCCAGCACACGCTGCGGCTCGACCCGGCCTTCTACGAGACGATGCGGATCGGCGAGGTTATGTCCCGGCTGACCGCAGACACGACGCTAATCCAGGCGGTGGTCGGCACGTCGGCATCGATGGCATTGCGCAATGTCTTGCTGGTTCTTGGCGGCATGGCGATGCTGGCGATCACCAGCCCGCGGCTCACCCTGCTGGTGATGCTCGTCGTGCCGCTGATCCTTGTGCCGATACTGGTTTTCGGGCGCCAGGTGCGGCGCCTCAGCCGTGAGAGCCTGGACCGGCTGGCCGATGTGAGCGCCTATGTCGATGAATCCATCGCCAACATCCGCACGGTGCAGGCGTTCGGGCACGAGACACTGGACCGTGCGCGATTCTCCGATCGGGTAGAAGAAACCTTCGCAACATCCGTCCGGCGCATCCGCGCCCGGGCACTGCTGACCGCCATCGTCATCCTTCTGATCTTCGGGGCGATCGGTGTGATCCTCTGGATCGGCGGCCGTGATGTCATCTCCGGCCGCCTGAGCGCCGGCGATCTGTCTGCCTTTGTTTTCTATGCGGTGATCGTCGCGAGTTCGGTGGGTGCGATTTCAGAGGTGATCGGCGAACTGCAGCGCGCGGCAGGCGCCACTGAGCGCTTGTTCGAGCTGATGGATATCGAGCCGAAGATCGTGCCGCCGGACCGGCCGAGATCCCTGCCGAAGCGCGCCGAGGCGCGCGTATCGGTTGAGGGCGTGACATTCCGATACCCCTCGCGTCCCGATGACGCGGCACTGACGGAATTCAGCCTGGATGTCGCACCAGGGGAGACGGTCGCCCTGGTGGGGCCGTCGGGCGCGGGTAAGACCACGGTGTTTCAGCTCCTGCTGCGCTTCTATGACCCGGACGCCGGCCGTCTGAGCTTAGACGGGACCGATTTGCGTGACCTCGATCCGGCGGAATTGCGCCATCATGTCGGTCTGGTCCCCCAGGAACCGGTGATATTCTCGGCCGATGCCTGGGAAAATATCCGCTATGGGCGTCCCGGGGCGAGCGACGAGGATGTCCGGGCCGCCGCGGATGCCGCCTCGGCATCGTCATTTATCGACGCCCTGCCCGACGGGTTCGACACGTTCCTGGGCGAAAAGGGTGTGCGCCTGTCCGGCGGCCAGCGCCAGCGGATCGCGATCGCACGCGCAATCCTGCGAGATCCCGAGTTGCTGCTTCTCGATGAGGCGACGAGCGCGCTGGATGCGGAATCCGAACGCGCGGTCCAGACCGCGCTGACGGGCCTGATGCAAGACCGGACGACGCTGGTGATTGCCCACCGTCTGGCCACGGTCACGGCAGCCGATCGGATTGTGGTGCTTGATGAAGGGCGCATTGTCGCCGAAGGGACGCATCAGGAACTGATCCACAAGGGCGGTCTTTACGCGCGCTTGGCCGAACTTCAGTTCGATCTCGACGGCGCGAGCGCCACTGCCCAGTAAGTTCTCAGCGCTGGTCGAGCTTGAACTCGATCCGCCTGTTGCGCCGGTATGCGATCTCGTCGCGGCCGGCATCGATCGGCTGGAACTGTCCGAACCCGGCGGCGACAAGGTTCTCTGCCGGGATACCGCTGCGGATCAGGAATTTCACGACCGAGATGGCGCGGGCCGATGACAGTTCCCAGTTCGACGGAAACTGGGCCGTGCTGATCGGGCGCTCGTCGGTGTGGCCGTCGATCCGAAGGATCCAGTCGATATCGGGTGGAATCTGTTCCGCGATCTGGCCGAGTGTTTCAGCGAGCTGAGCCAGTTGCTCCTCGCCCAGCGGGTTGAGGACGGCTTCGCCGGAAGCGAACAGCACTTCGGACTGGAACACGAAACGGTCACCGACGATCCGGATGTCCCCGCGCTCGCCGAGCACCTCGCGCAACCGCCCGAAGAACTCGGACCTGTAGCGCGCCAGCTCCTGGACCTTGGAGGCCAGCGCCTCGTTGAGCCGCTTGCCCAGATTGACGATCTGGACGTCCTGCGCCTCGTTTTCCGCCTCCGAGGCTTCCAGGGCCTCGTTCAGGGCCGCGATCTGGCGGCGCAGCGCTGCCAGCTGCTGGTTCAAGAGCGAGACCTGCGCTTGTGCCTGTTCCGACAATTCGCGTTCTTCGCTGAATGAGGTCTCGGCCGTTTCCGCCCGTTGCAGCAGTTCGGCCAGCCGGATATCCCGCTCCGCGATTTCCTTTTGCGCCAGGGCCGTGCGTTCCTGCTCGTCGGCCAGCCGTGCCTCGAGCTCCTTCGACAGGTCGCGCACCTCGCCAAGTTCACCGGTGATGTCGGCGATTTCGGCCTCGAGTTGTTCGCGCACCTGACGCAGGGCCGCGATATCGGCCTCGAGCCGGGCGAGATCGCGCAACTGGACCTCGATGGTCTCACGGTCGGCTGTCACCTGTTCGCGCAGGGCAGCGAGCTCGGCTTCCCGTTCGGTCCGCTCGATTTCGAGCTCGTCCTCGACTTCCGACAGGCGGGCGGCCAGCGCGTCGCGCTCGGAAATCGAGCCCTGGAGCTGTGCGGACAATTGCGACACGGACAGCCGCAATTCTGTGTTTGCCGAACGCTCCAGGTCGAGCATGCGGGCCAGCTCATCGACCTGTCGGGTCAGCTTGTTCAGGGCATCGTCACGGCCGGACAGAGCGTCAGACAGAAAAAACTGCGCCAGCGCGAACACCATGATGAGGAACACGACCACGACCAGCAGGGCCGCGAGCGCATCGACAAATCCGGGCCAGTAATTGACGGCCGATTGGCGTCGCGATGAAGAGCCGGGCACGGCGTGTGACCGCTAGCGTCCGTCGTCTTCGGCAAGCGCGGCGATGGTGCGTGCCAGAAGACGGATTTCGGAACGCAGTTCCTGGACGATCTGATTTCGTCCGCTCACCTGATCCTCGACCATGCGCGCGAGGTAGGTGTCGATATTGCGGATGTGCCCCCGGGTGGCGTCGTCGAAGCCATCCGACTGACGCGGTTCCGCGAGACGTTGCAGGACGGGCTTGAGTTCGGCCTGATTTTCGGCCAGCCGCACCATCAGTTCCTGTTCGGTGCGCATCTGGTCGGTCAA
This sequence comes from Alphaproteobacteria bacterium, assembly GCA_002727315.1. Taxonomy (GTDB): domain Bacteria; phylum Pseudomonadota; class Alphaproteobacteria; order UBA6615; family UBA6615; genus UBA8079. The sequence continues at coordinate 119,231 of PBWR01000006.1, read as the reverse complement.
TGTCGTCAGCCGGTCGGCCAGCGTCGTAAGGCTCTGGTCCCCTTGGCTGCGCGAGGCTTCGGCCTGGGCGACCGTGCGTTGCAGCTTGTCGAGGGAATCGGCGGTCGTCTCGAGCAGTGCCTGGATGTAGGCCGGGACGGAATGATCACCTTCGCCACCGCCGATCAGGCCGCCGACCGAGACGCGGGTGGCGGTGCTCAGCCAGTCCTCCAGATCGTTGTAGAACCGGTTCTGTGCGGCGCTTGCCTGCAGCTCGAGGAAGCCCAGAAGCAGGGAACCGGCGAGGCCAAACAGCGAGGAGCTGAAGGCGGTACCCATCCCCGACAGGGGCGCCTCGAGGCCGGATTTCAGATTGTTGAAGACCTGCAATGTGTCGCCGCCACCGACCTGCAGCCCGGCAATCACTCCGGCGACGGAGCTGACAGTCTGTAGCAGTCCCCAGAAGGTGCCGAGCAGCCCGAGGAAGATCAGCAGCCCGATCGTGTAGCGCGAGATATCGCGCGATTCATCCAGACGCGCGCTGATCCCGTCGAGAATCGACCGCATGGACGTGGTGTTCAGGCGAAGCTGACCCTGGCGGTCGCCGATCATGGCGGCCATGGGCGCCAGCAAGTGCGGCGGATCTTCGACGGTCATGCCCGGGCGGTGGCTGCGGTAGGACTCGATCCAGCGTACTTCGACCTCGAGCATCCAGACCTGGCGAAAGACATAGAGCAGGCCCAAGGTGAGGACCACGCCGATGACTCCGTTGATCGCCGGATTGGCCATGAAGGCTTCGAGCAGGGGACCGCTCAGGACGCCGGCAATGACAACCGCGAGCGCCAGAAAAATCGCCATGCGGGTGAGATAAATGCGCGGGTTGGTCATCGAGTTTCTGCCCCGTTTGCCCGTTTGGCCCACCTGTGCCGAACCGGTGATTGGCCGATTGCGGTGACGGTGTCGAACCTATGTGACGAATTTAGGGCGAACGCGGCGAGTCTCGTCACCTGCGGAAGATAACCGCGTCGACTCGATCCGAAGGACCACCCTCGGCTTTGACGCCAAGCGCCCGGACGTCCATGCGGGTGCTTCGCACACCCTGGTCGATCAGATGGGAACGGACCTTGAGTGCCCGCGACAGCGAGAGACGCCGAGCGTCGGGCGCGGATTCGTCGGTGCCGGCCGCGTAGGCCTGAAGCTGAACCCGGACTTCGCTGTCGGCTTTCAGCTGAGATGCCAGCGTGTTGAGCGAGGCCTTGGCCGCATCGGACAGGTTGGCGGATCCGGGTTCGAACAGGACCCGGGTTTCATCCCCGTCTGCCGGCGCGTCGGTTCGTGCGGCCGTTTGGGTCGGCGGTGGTGCGCTGGCCGGCGCCCGGTCGGACGCAGCCGGAGCGGCCGGTGGCGGCGGCGGTGCGACCTCAGGTCCGGCCGGAATCGCCGGCGGGGGCGGAGTGGACGCAGTGGCTGCCGGCGGTGCCGGCGCGGCGGCCGGGGGCGTTGCAGCCGGTGCGGGCGGTGTGGCGGGTGCCGGCGGCGGTATCTGGACCACGGTGGGTTGCGGCGCCGGCGTGGGGGCCGAAGCCGGTGGTGGCGTTGCCGCGGCCACCCGGGCTGGGCGCGATGTCGGTTGGGTCAGGGTGATGGAACGGTTCGCCAGGGGCCCTTCGAGCCTTGAGACCGGTGGTCGGGCTGGCGGTAAAAGCGTGACTGTGCCGCTGGTGCCCGGTGCGACCTGGCCGCCGCCGAGCGTGGCGACATCATCGAGCACGCTCAAATCGATGACGACGCTGCTGGTGCTGCCGAGATATCGCTGCTGCGCGTCTGCCGTGATCGGCAAAACGAGGATCGTCGAAAGCCCCACGGCAGACGCGATCGCCGCTGCGCGAATAGCCTGGAAGCGTGAATTCGGTCGCTGCCGTGTCATGTCGCCTCAACCCTGTTTGCCCCGCAACGTGGATATCACCCGTTGCGGCAGCGAACATACCGTAACGGTGCCGAAATCGACAACCGCTTCGCCACCCGCATGGTTAACCTGTCTGGGCGTCCGATTGCGGGCCAGGATCGGCCTCGCGCACGCATTTGCGCAGCTTTTCGTGAATTCGGTCGTTGCCGGCAACCACTTCGCCGGTTTGCAGCACCGTGTCGCGCCCGGCCGTGTCGCTCACAAAGCCGCCAGCCTCGCGCACGATCAGGACACCGGCCGCGATATCCCAGATGTTCAGATCGAACTCCCAGAATCCGTCGAAGCGCCCTGCGGCCACATAAGCCAGGTCGAGTGCCGCCGCGCCGAACCGGCGGATGCCTGCAACCTCGCCCATCACGGCGTTCAATGTTTCGACGTAGCGGGCCGGTTCGCCATGCCCGAGGAACGGGATTCCGGTCGCGATCAGGCATTCGGAGAGATGCTGGCGCGCCGAGACGCGCAACCGCCTGTCATTCAGGAAGGCGCCGTTGTTGCGCTCGGCCCAGAACAACTCGTCGGTCAGGGGGTTGTAGACAACACCCGCCACGATCTGTCCGCGTTCTTCCAATGCGATCGAGACGGCGAACTGGGGCAATCCGTGCAGGAAGTTCGTGGTGCCGTCCAGCGGATCCACGATCCATCGGTGGACGCCGTCGCCTTCCTCACGCGTGCCGCCTTCTTCGCCGAAAAAGCCGAATTCGGGCCGCGCACGCGTCAGTTCATAATGCAGCGTCTCTTCGGCGCGGGTGTCGGCGGCCGTGACAAAGTCTGCCGTTCCCTTGCTTGATACCTGGAGCTGTTCGACCTCACCGAAGTCGCGCGACAGATCGCGCCCGGCCCGGCGGGCCGCCTTGTCCATCACGTTGATGATTGCAGGACGCACGGTTCAGCCGCCGCGTCTGGGGCTGGTGCAGGGGACGATGCGGGTCAAGAAATCAACCTCGGGCGCGTTCGACGTAGGTGGCGTCGACAGTCGACACCACGACCGCGGTACCCGCCTCGATATGCGGCGGCACCTGAATGCGGACGCCGTTTTCCAGGGTGGCCGGCTTGTAGGACGAGGTGGCCGTCTGGCCCTTCACCACGGGATCGGCCTCCACCACTTCGAGGGTAACGCGCTCGGGCAGTTCCACGCCGATGGGCTCGTCCTCGTAGGTTTCGATCTGGACGATCATGCCATCTTGCAGGAAACGCGACTGCTCTTCGTCGAGCACGTTGGAGCCGAGGGAGACCTGTTCGTAATTCTCCTGATCCATGAAGGTGTGCGACGTGTCGTCGCTGAACAAGTACTGGTATTCCTTCTGCTCGAGCCGGACCCGCTCAACGGATTCCGATGAGCGAAACCGCTCGTTCAGCTTGGTGCCGTCGCGAATGTCCTTCAGTTCGACCTGTAAGAACGCACCGCCCTTGCCGGGCTTCACATGCTGGGTCTTCACCGCCCGCCAGAGGCGATTCTGATGCTCGATCACATTGCCGGGCCGGATTTCGTTGCCATCGATCTTCATGGTCTTCGTCGCCTGTGGTTTTGGGGTGCGGCGGCGGTTCTCTAGCAGTTGCGGGCGCCGTTTTCCAGCCCGGCTAGCTACAGGCGGCGTTGAACGCCCGCACTGCGGCGTCGGGGCCGTCGGGATGAGCCCAGACCCCGGCCGACACGGCGAGGAAGTTCGCACCGGCGGCAACCAATGATCCGCAGTTCTCGGCCGTAATTCCGCCGATGGCGACGCAGGGCACTTCGGTAAGCTCCGACCACCAGGCAAGGATGTCGGGCCGGGTGCGCGATTTCGGCGTCTTGGTGTCCGTCGGGAAGAAGGCTCCGAAGGCGACATAGTCTGCCCCGGCCTCTGCCGCCTCCATCGCCAGATGGCGGGAATCGTGGCAGGTCACGCCGACAATGGCATCGTCTCCCAGACGCCGCCGGGCGTCTTCATACGAGGCGTCTTCCTGTCCGACATGAACGCCGTCGCAACCGAGTTCGGCGGCAAGGTCGGGCCGGTCGTTGAGGATGAAGGCGACATCATGGGCGGCGGTTATGGGCAGCAGGGTTTCCACTGCGCGCCGGATATCCGCATCGGAGGCCGGGCTCTCGTCCGGGCCCTTCAGGCGCAGCTGCAGGCAGGCCACATTGCCGGCATCGAGGGCGACCGTCAGGGCACGGGCGAACGCGTCGAGCCGGTCACCGTCGAGGTTCGACGGGCTGATCAGATACAGCCGGCAGCCCTGGTCGGAGGTGATCAGAACTTGCCCTGGTAGATCTTGATGACGTTGCCCAGCAGCTCGAGCGCATCCTCGCGCGAGCGCTGGAAGGAATTGCGTCCGATGATCGAGCCGTTGGCTCCACCGTCGCGCAGCTGGCGAATCTCGTCATAGACCGCGTCCGTGCCCTTGGCCGCACCGCCGGAGAAGACGACCAGGCGCTTGCCGCCGAACGACGATTCCATCACATGCGCGATCCGCGACGAGAGGGTGGAGATGTCGATCTTCTGGCTGTCGTAGACCTTCTTGGCGTCGCCGTTCTCGATATGGTTGGTCGGCGGCTTCACCTTGATGATGTTGGCGCCCAGCTGGGCGGCCATGTGGGCGGCATAGGCGGTGACGTCGATGGCCGTCTCGCCTTCCTTCGACAGGTTGCCGCCGCGCGGGTAGGACCAAATGACGGTGGCGAGGCCGAAGGCCTTCGCCTCCTCTGTGATCTCCCGGATTTCCTCGATCATCTCGAAGGCGTCGTCAGAGCCAGGATAGATCGTGAAGCCGACCGCCGCACAGCCGAGCCGAAGCGCATCGCCGACCGAAGCCGTGATCGCCTGGTCCTTGCTGGTCGCGTGGGAGTTCGAGGAGTTGATCTTGAGGATCAGCGGCACCGAGCCGGCATAACTGTCGGCTGCCGCCTCGATCTGTCCGAGCGGGGCAGCATAGGCGTTCAGACCGGCATCGATGGCCAGCTGCGGGAAATAATGCGGGTCATAGGCCGGCGGGTTCGGCGCGAAGCTCCGCGCGGGGCCGTGTTCCCAGCCCTGATCCACCGGGAGGATCACCATCTTTCCGGATCCGGCCAGCTTGCCGGTCATCAGGATGCGCGCGAGATTGGTCTTGGTGCCCGGGTTGTCGCTTTCGTACCAGGACAGGATTTTGCGGACGCGCTGCGTGACTTTCATAACGATGTTTCCCGTTGTCGGAGCCGGTCCGTCGCACCGCGCAGCCAGATCACGGGCAGGACTCTGTTCCCCAGTGAATTAGCCGAGGGCGCGCGGTTTTGCAACGCCGTCCGGGGCTTCCCCCAGGTGCCTTTCGCACTCTTGCTGTGGATTGTTTGCGCGCGCCAGATCGAGCGCGCCGGCGTGATCCGCTCGACGAAGATCAGCGCCGGATTGTCGAGCGATATCCGCGACCCGTTGCCAGGCCGGACCATCGCCGTCCAGGGACACGGCCTCGACCCCCTCGCGCAATGCGGCCAGGGCGAGGCCGGGCTCGTCGGCGCAATCCAGAATCCAGACGGCGTCAACGCCGGGCACGGCGGCGCTAGCCTGCTCGACGAGTTCGCGCCACCATCCCGCACCGGCAGCGCGCGCGGCACCGGTAGCGCTCAGAATCTCGATTGCCCGATCGTGGGACGAAGCGGCCTGCAGCGCTGCGACGGCCTGATCGTAACTGTGTACGACAAACCGTGGACGATGGGAGGATGGGCTGGCGTCCGACATCGTTCAATGGTACCCGAACGCCCGCATTTGCGCGCACTCTGTGAAATTTCGGATGTTTATTTTTCTGTCCGGATTGTCCGGAGCGCCAGATGCAATTAAAAGAATTGTGCCGATACGGAACATATAGAGAGAAAAGATGGATACGCTGACCTCGATGGAGCTTTTCGTGAAAGCCGTCGAATTCGGCAGTTTCTCAGCGACGGCACGGTCGATGAACCTGACGCCGTCGGCCGTGAGCAAGCAGATTTCCCGGCTTGAAGACCGTCTCGGTGCGCGATTGTTCAATCGTACGACCCGCCAGTTGGCGCCGACCGAGGAAGGCCGCGCCTATTACGGGCGCTGTCAGCAGATTCTCGCCGATATCGAGGAAGCCGAAGCGGCGGTGACGGAGCTCAACACCGAGCCGCGCGGCGCGTTGCGGGTGAACATGCCGGTGGTCTTCGGCCGCCGGCATATCGTGCCGATCCTGGGAGAGTTCCTGGAACGTCACCCCCATGTGTCGATGGAGCTGTCCATGTCGGATCAGTTCGTCGATCCCATCGCCGAGGGTGCGGACATGCTGATCCGGGTCGGCGAGTTGAAGGATTCGAGCCTGATCGCACGTAAGCTCGCGGAAGCACGCCGCGTTGTCGCCGCGACCCCCGGCTACTGGAAGAAGCATGGTATGCCGGGCAAGCCCGAGGATCTGCGGGCCCACAACTGTCTCGCCTATTCCTATCTCTCGAGCGGCAACACCTGGCGGATGACCGACACCAAGGGCAAGGAACATGTCATCCAGGCCACGGGCAATCTGGCGTCAAACAATGGCGAGGCCCTGCTCGAGGCTGCGGTCGAGGGGCTGGGGGTCGTCAATCTGCCGACCTGGATGGTAGGCCCGGATCTGGAATCCGGTCGCCTGGTCGAGGTGCTGAGCGACTACGCCCAGCCCGAACCATCGGTGCACGTGATCTATCCGCCCGGCCGCCACCTGTCGGCCAAGGTGCGCGCATTCGTGGATTTCCTGGCCGGGCATTTCAAGGAACGCCCGCTCGGCGCGACCGGCGCGTAGTAAAGAAAACGCCCGGGACCGGCCCGGGCGTTCCCCATACATAATCTTCGTTCCGGCTAGCCAAGTTTGCCCATCAGGACGGCGGTGTCGCTCATCCGGTTGGAGAAGCCCCATTCATTGTCGTACCAGCTGAGGACCCGGACCATCCGGCCATCGGTCACCTGGGTCTGGGTCAGGTCGAACACGGAACTCGCCGGGTTGTGATTGAAATCGGCGGAGACCAGCGGCGCGGCGTTGGTGGTCAGGATGCCCTTCAGGGGACCCTTGGCCGCGGCCTTTTCGATCGCCGCATTCACCGCTTCGGCCGTGGTGTTCTTCTTGGCCTCGACGACCAGATCGACCATCGAGACATTCGGCGTCGGCACCCGAACGGCCGTGCCGTCGAGCTTACCGGCGAGTTCCGGCAGCACCAGGCCGACCGCGCGGGCCGCACCGGTCGAGGTCGGGATGATCGACGTCGCCGCTCCGCGGGCGCGGTGCAGATCGGAGTGCAGCGTGTCGAGCACCGGCTGGTCGCCGGTGTAGCTGTGAACCGTGGTCATAAAGCCGTGCTTGATGCCGATGGCCTTGTTCAGAACGGCGGCGACCGGGGCGAGGCAGTTGGTCGTGCACGACGCGTTAGAGACCACCTTGTGGGATTTGCGCAGTTTGTTGTCGTTGACGCCCTGTACGATGGTAAGGTCTGCACCCGAGGCAGGCGCCGAGATCAGGACCTTCTTTGCGCCCGCCTTAAGGTGCGCGCCGGCCGATTCCTTGGATGTAAAGATGCCGGTGCATTCGAGCACGACATCGATGCCGAGATCGCCCCAGGGCAGGTTGGCTGGATTGCGTTCCGCGAAGACCTTGATGGAACGCCCGATGCGCGACTTGGCGCCAAGGTTGATCGAATTCCGTCCGGCCTTCACCGTGCCGGGGAAGGGGCCGTGGATCGAGTCATACTGCAGCAGATGAGCGTTCGCGTCCGTCGATCCCAGATCGTTGATCGCCACGAACTCGATGTCCCGGCGGCCCGACTCAGATGCCGCCCGCAAAACCAGGCGCCCGATGCGCCCGAAACCGTTGATCGCAACCCGAACCGCCATCACTCTCTCCTCGTTCCTACGTTGGTCTTTCTAGTTCAATTGCCACAGGCCGACCCAAGGTCAAGCCAGGGCGCTTTTCACGCGTTCGGCAACCGCGTCTGCGGTGATGCCGAAATGTTCATACAACTCACCCGCCGGTGCCGACGCACCGAAACTGCGCATGCCGACGACGTTCGCCTCGTCGACACCATGGCGTGACCAGCCAAAGGTGACGCCGGCCTCCACCGCCACGCGGACACCATCCCCCAGCGTGTCGCGCCGGTAGGCATCGTCCTGGGCGTCGAACAGTTCCCAGCAGGGCATCGACACGACGGCGGTGGGAATGCCTTCGGCCTGCAGCGCCTCGCGCGCCGCGAGCGCGATTTCCACCTCGGACCCACTAGCCAGGATCGTGGCCGCGCGGTCGCCGTGGGCCGCGGCCAGAACATAGCCGCCACGGGCGCACAGATTGTCGTCCGTGTGCTCGGTGCGCACCGTCGGCAGGCCCTGACGGGTCAGCGCCAATACCGATGGGGTGTTCTCGCTTTGCAGGGCCAATGTCCAGCACTCGGCGGTCTCGACGGCGTCGGCCGGCCGGTAGACGTTGACGTTCGGTATTGCGCGCAGGCTGGCCACATGCTCGATGGGCTGGTGGGTCGGACCGTCTTCTCCCAGCCCGATCGAATCATGGGTCATGACGTAGATCACGCGCAGGCCCATCAGCGCCGACAGCCGGATCGACGGGCGGCAATAGTCTGTAAAGGTCAGGAACGTCCCGGAATAGGGGATCAGGCCACCGTGCAGCGCCATGCCATTCATGGCCGCGGCCATGCCGTGCTCGCGAACGCCGTAATAGAGGTACCGGCCACCATAGTCGCCGGCCTGGATCGGTTCCATGCATGCGGTCTTGGTGTTGTTTGAGCCGGTGAGATCGGCCGAACCGCCGATCATCGTTTCGACCAGCGGCGTGATCACTTCGAGCGCTTCTTGGCTCGCCTTGCGGGTCGCCCATTTCGGCGCATCGGCAGACAGCTGCTTCTTGTAGTCGTTGACCGCCGCGTCGAGATTTTCCGGCAACGCACCCGCGACCGCGGCGTCGAAGGCCTGGCGGGTATCGGCGGGCATGGCGTCGCGGCGCGCCTCCCAGTCGTCGCGCGCAGCCTGCCCCTGTGTGCCGGCGCTGCGCCAGGCGGCAAGGACATCATCTGGAACGACGAACGGTTCGTGCGACCAGCCGAGTTCTTCGCGGGTCGCCGCAATCTCCTCGTCACCGAGAGGCGCGCCATGGGTGGCCGAGGTGCCTTGTTTGTTGGGTGATCCGTAGCCGATCACCGTGCGGCACGCGATCAGCGAGGGCTTGTCGCTGGACTTGGCGGCCGTCATGGCCGCGTCTATTGCCTCGGGATCATGCCCGTCGCATTTCGCCACGTCCCAGCCGCTCGCCGCGAAGCGCGCCATCTGGTCGTCCGACACCGATAGATTGGTGTCGCCGTCGATGGTGATTTCGTTGTCGTCGAACAGAACGATGAGGCGCGACAGGCCCAGGTGACCAGCCAGCGAGATCGCCTCATGGCTTATGCCTTCCATCAGGCAGCCATCCCCGACAAATACATAGGTGTGGTGGTCGACGATGTCGTCGCCGTAGCGCGCGTTCATCATGCGTTCGGCGAGCGCCATGCCGACAGCGTTGGCGATGCCCTGGCCCAATGGGCCGGTCGTCGTCTCGACCCCGGCGGCGTGGCCGTATTCGGGATGGCCCGGTGTGCGGCTGCCAAGCTGGCGGAAGTTGCGGACTTCGTCGAGCGTCATGTCGGGTGAGCCCGTGAGATACAGCAGCGAGTAGAGCAGCATCGACGCATGACCGTTCGACAGGACGAAGCGGTCACGGTCCGGCCATTCGGGATTGGTCGCGTCGAACTTCAGGTGACGGGTGAACAGTACGGTCGCCATGTCGGCCATCCCCATCGGGGCGCCGGGATGGCCTGAGTTCGCGGCCTGCACGGCGTCCATCGAAAGGGCGCGGATGGCGTTGGCCAGAGATGCATGCGCACCACTGGCGGCCGGGTTTTGAGCGGCTTGGTTTGCGACGTCGTTCATATTTCTTATGCGCCTTCGGGGACGGCGGAGGATAGGTGCGGCGTGGAATCGCCTGAGTGCGTAACGCGGCGGCAACATGCCGTTCCCCCCGCGGGCCGTCAACGCCTACTTCGGCGGGTTTTCCACCGCGGATTTGCTGGGGTTGCGCGACGGCGATCCGGTTGACCGTGCGACTCGCGCCCGCGTACGATGCGCGACGCGGGAGACGGGGTCGATGTCAAAACTCAACGAAGCAAACGAACGCCTGGACGCGGCTCTCGAGCAACTCGAGAGTGCAGTGACCGCACGCCGCGAACAGGCCGAGAAAGATGCGGGCGTGGCCGACGGGAACCAGCAGTTGCAGGACGAGTTGACGAAACTGCGCGCCGAGTTTGCGACTCTGCAGGAAACGTCTGGAATTGTCTCGGGACGGCTTGACGACGCTATCGGCCGTTTGCGAAACATGCTCGCGGAATAGCAGGGGCTTCGAAGTGGCTCAGGTTGAAATCAGGATCAACGGGCGGGACTACCGCATCGCCTGCGAAGACGGCCAGGAATCCCATCTTTCGAACTTGGCAAAGTATCTCGACGGCAAGGTCGACGAACTGGTCAATGAGGTCGGGCAGATCGGTGATACCAGCCTGATGGTGATGGCGGGATTGCTGGTCACGGATGAATTGTCCGACACCCGCGAAGAGCTGGAAGAGGCCCGCAACGATACTGCGCGGGAAGCCCAGTCGGCGATCGACGACACGGAAGAACGCCTGGCGACCCGCATCGACGGTCTGTCCGAGCGGATCGAAAAACTCGCCGACCTCCTGGCGGCAGACTGACCAATTCCCGAGCGGGCGGTTGCGGCGCGCGTGGTGCGCGCCTAGGTTCATGGATGGACGGTCTGCTGGGTGTCGCGTCAGGCGGCAATTAGTCCCGGAGACCTTACTAATCCACTAGGGAGCTGTCCCTGCCGGAATCGAGGTTCCGGTATTCACGGCGCCCACCTGCTTTTAGCAGGTCTCGGTGGACTTCCCGTTCGCCGACCCTCGCCTGGCGCCGTCCACTCCAACCATTTTTGAAAAAGAGGCGGATCCCATTCGCGACACGGACCCGGATATCGATGCGCGCAAGGCGGCGGTTCGTGGCGCCGCGCGCGAGGCACGCGATGCGCTCGCGTCGGGACTTGGCGTAGCGGCGGCCACGGGTGTGGCGGCCCGTTTCATAACCGCGCCCGTGCTTGCGGCGCACGCGCGGGCGGGTTGCGTGGTTGCGGGCTATCTGCCCATTGGCAGCGAGATCGACCCACGCTTGCTGATGGATCGCGTGGCGGGCACCGGCGCGGCCTTGTGCCTTCCGGTCGTGGGCGCGGACGTCGAGCCGCTGGAGTTCCGACGATGGCAGCCTGGAGATGCCGTCGAACCCTCGGCCTTCGGCACCTCGGTCCCGCGCGAGGGGTCTGACCTGCTGGTGCCCGACCTGGTTCTGGTGCCCATGCTGGCGTTCGATCGCGACGGTCACCGCATCGGCTATGGCGGGGGATACTATGACCGCACCCTTGCCCGGTTGCGTGCCGACGGCGACGTGCTTGCCGTGGGGCTTGCCTTTTCCGGCCAAGTCCGCGACGACTTGCCCGTCGGTCCGAACGATGCGCGGCTCGACTGGATCGTTACCGAATCCGCGGCCATGCCGGTCGCCCTGTAGGAATACGCCATGAAAATCCTGTTTTGCGGAGACCTTGTTGGACGCGCTGGACGCGAAGTTGTGCTCGAACATCTGCCGGGCCTGCGAACGGAGTTGAGTCTGGATTTCGTGGTGGTTAACGCCGAGAACGCGGCGCATGGATTCGGGCTGACCGGCAAGATCTGCAAGGAGCTGTTCGAGGTGGGCGCGGATGCCATCACGACCGGCAACCATGTCTGGGATCACCGCGAGATTATCCCGTTTATCGACGCCGATCCGCGCGTGTTGCGGCCGCTCAACTATACGGATGGGACACCTGGGCGCGGCGCCTCCGTGATCAAGGCGCGCGACGGCCGTTCCGTGCTGGTGGTCAACGTGATGTGTCGCTTGTTCATGGAACTGCTCGACGATCCGTTCGCCGCTGTTGATCGGGTCCTCGACTCGCATCCGCTGGGCAAAGCTGTCGATGCGGTGCTGATCGACGTGCATGGCGAGGCGACGTCGGAAAAGGCTGCGCTGGGTCATGTTTGCGACGGACGCGCCAGCCTGGTGGTCGGCACCCACACCCATATTCCCACTGCCGATGCCCAGGTTCTGCCGGGCGGGACCGCCTATCAGACCGATGCCGGCATGTGCGGTGATTATGACTCGGTCATCGGGATGCAGAAGGAAACGGCGATCGCGAAGTTCCGGACCAAGGTGGTCGGTGAACGGCTGGCGCCGGCCCGCGGCCCGGCCAGCCTGTGTGCCGTTCTGGTCGAAACCGATGATTCAACGGGCCTCGCGCGAAATGTAGCGCCGCTGATTTTGGGCGGACGCCTGCACACCGCCTGGCCAGGCTTTGTGCCCGCACGCGACACGGCGGCGCAATAGCCGCTCCGGCAACCGGAAATCAGGGCTTCTCGACGCGGGCCACAATCCGGTAAACCGGGGTGTTTCGTGCGGTGACACCGCGTGTGCGGTTTCGCATCGGTTGGTGCTGCATGTGTTTTGAGTGTTTCGGTAATCGCTGATATTGAGGGTTCGGGACATGGCCGGCCATTCCCAATTCAAGAACATCATGCACCGCAAGGGTGCACAGGATGCCAAGCGCGCCAAGGCGTTCGCCAAGCTGGCGCGCGAGATCGAGGTGGCGGCGCGCAGCAGCCCCGAGCCGGACCAGAATCCGCGCCTGCGCACCGCGATTGCGGCGGCGCGCGGTGCCAACATGCCGAAGGACCGGATCACGCGTGCCATCGACAAGGCGACGGGTGGCGGCGAGGCCGACAATTACGAGGAAATTCGATACGAGGGCTATGGCCCCGGCGGGGTTGCCTTGATCGTCGAGGCGCTGACCGACAACCGCAATCGCACCGCCTCGGAGATCCGTTCGGCATTTTCCAAGCATGGCGGCAATCTGGGAGAGACAAACAGCGTTGCCTTCATGTTCGACCAGGTCGGCGAGATTGTTTATCCCGCCGATGTCGCGAGCGCCGATGACATGTTCGAGGCTGCACTCGAGGCCGGTGCGGCAGATGTCTCCAGCACCGACGGCGGACACGAGATCACCTGCGAGCCGGGAGATTTCGGGCAGGTCGTGGAGGCGCTGGATGGGCGTTTCGGAGCGCCGGAATCGGCTAACCTGACCTGGAAACCCCAGACGACCGTCGACCTTGAGGCGGATTCCGCGCGCACCCTGCTCAAATTGATCGACACGCTCGACGACAGCGATGACGTGCAGCGGGTCGCGGCCAATTTCGAGGTGAGTGACGACATCATGGCGGAACTAACGGGCTGACATGGGCGGCGGGCCGATCCGCTCCGGGAGCTGACATGCGGCTGATGGGCGTTGATCCAGGACTGCGTTTTACGGGCTGGGGCATCGTCGATGTCGAAGGCAACCGGTTGCGCCATGTGGCCAACGGGGTTGTGCGCTCGGGTAGCGGGGAACTGGCGGAGCGTCTCAAGCGTCTGCATGTCGGGTTGAGTGAGGTGGTCGCGGAACACCGACCCGATGGCGCCGCGGTGGAAGAGACCTTCGTCAACCGCGACGGCCAATCGACCCTGAAACTGGGGCAGGCGCGCGGGATCGCACTGCTCGTGCCGGCGCTGGCCGGCATTCCGGTTTCGGAATACGCCGCGAACAAGGTCAAGAAATCCCTGGTGGGATACGGCCATGCCGACAAGGACCAGATATCCCACATGATTGGCGTGCTTCTGCCCGGTGCCATCGTCGAATCTCCCGATGCCGCCGATGCACTTGCCGTGGCGATCTGCCATGCGCATCACGCCAATGCCCAGACGGTTTACGAGGCGGCGCAATGATCGCGCGGTTGAAGGGCATTCTCGAGGAAATGGGCGAGGACTGGGTCGTCATCGATGTGTCGGGTGTGGGCTATCACGTCTACTGTCCGGCCCGGGTGCTGGCAGCCCTGCCGGCCATCGGCGAACCCCTGTCCCTGCATATCGAGACCCATGTGCGCGAAGACCATATCCATCTGTTCGGGTTTGGCTCGGCGCGCGAACGCGAGTGTTTCCGGATGCTGACGACGGTCCAGGGGGTCGGTGCCAAGGTCGGCCTGGGCATCCTTGGCACCCTGTCGGTCGACGAGTTGACGACAGCGATCGTTGCCGAAGACAAGACGCTCCTCACCCGGGCCGATGGTGTCGGTCCGCGACTGGCGGCGCGCCTGATGACCGAACTCAAGGACAAGATTGTCGGCCTGGGTGGAGAGTTCACCCCCGGGGCCGCGGCGGTGGCGACCCGCACGCCGGCCGGGTCCAATGGGGGCGGAGACCCGGAAGACGCGGTGACGGCCGATGCCGTCTCGGCGCTGGTCAATCTGGGTTACGGACGCGCGGAGGCATTCGGTGCGGTCTCCCGGGCTATGCAAAGCGACGACGGGGTGGATCTTGATCAGTTGATTCCCGCCGCGTTGAAGGAATTGATCCAGTGAGCGACATGACCGCCCAGGACCAGGACGGCCGCCTGGTTGATGCCGCCGCGCAGGGCGACGATCGAACGGACATCGCGCTACGCCCACAGACGCTGGATGCGTTCATCGGACAGCCTGCGGTGCGTGAGAACCTGGCCGTGTTCATCTCGGCGGCCCGCAAGCGCGACGAGGCCATGGACCATGTGCTGTTTCATGGTCCGCCGGGCCTCGGGAAGACCACGCTCGCCCGGATCGTCTCACAGGAACTAGGGGTGGGGTTCCGGGCCACTTCGGGGCCTGTCATCACCAAGGCGGGGGACCTAGCCGCCGTGCTGACCAACCTTCAGCCGCGCGATGTCCTGTTCTTGGATGAAATCCATCGTCTCAATCCGGCGGTGGAAGAAATTCTCTATCCCGCGATGGAAGACGGCGAACTCGACCTGATCATCGGTGAGGGGCCGGCGGCGCGATCGGTGCGGATCGAGCTACCGCCGTTCACGCTGGTCGGCGCGACGACCCGTCTCGGGCTTCTGAGTACCCCGTTGCGCGAGCGGTTCGGAATCAACCTTCGGCTCGAGTTTTACTCGCCCGAAGACCTGACCACCATCGTGCGCCGTGGCGCAGCGCTGCTCGAGCTTGATATGAGCGACAATGGCGCCGAGGAAGTGGCGCGGCGCGCCCGCGGCACCCCGCGGATCGCCGGCCGGTTGTTGCGCCGGGTGCGTGACTTTGCAGCGGTCGAGGACAGCTTCCCGGTCGACCGGACCGTGGCTGACAATGCGCTCGGGCGTCTCGATGTGGACGATCGCGGACTGGACACCATGGACCGGCGCTACATGCGCCACATCGCGGAGATTCATTTCGGCGGCCCGGTCGGCATCGACACGCTGGCCGCCGCTCTGTCCGAAGAGCGCGACACGCTGGAAGACGTGGTCGAGCCGTATCTCATCCAGCAGGGGTTCCTGCAGCGCACACCGCGCGGGCGCATGCTGACGGCCCATGCATATGGCCATCTTGGCTTGCCGGTGCCGACCGGGAACCAGGGCGACCTGCTTTCCGGCCACACGGTTGCCACAAATGGCGCAGAAGATTCAGATCAGGACGAAGATGGTGCCGACTGAATCTGGTTCAGCGCGCGACGGCACATCGGGCTGGTTCGAGGGGGCCACCCATGTGTTGCCGGTTCGTGTGTACTACGAGGATACGGATGCGGCCGGTATCGTTTATCACGCCAACTACCTCAGGTTTGCGGAGCGGGCGCGAACGGAGATGATGCGATGTCTGGGGACCGAGCACCGTCAGTTGATGAACGAAACGGGAGTCGCGTTTGCCGTGCGCAGCTGCGACACCGAATTCAAACTGCCCGGGCGGTTGGACGACCCGTTGACCGTGCAAACGCAGGTGCACGAGGTCCGCGGCGCGAGCCTGCGAATAACACAAACCGTTTTGGGGGAAGGCGGCGCGGAGCTGGTGCGAATGCAGATCCGTCTCGCCTGTATCGATTCGGTGCTGCGTCCGGCCCGGCTTCCCGCCCCGGTGCACACCGAGTTGGCAAAACTTGTCGAGAACCAATGATCGCCGCGCTGGCCTGGGCGTTGGCGACACCTGATGAACTATAACGCGAGGCTGTTCGTTCCATGGAATCCAATATCGTTGAAACGATCGCTGTAACCGGGGGTACCGGGATCGCGGACTTTTCGGTCTGGGGCCTGTTCCTGCGCTCCGATGTGGTCATCAAGATCGTGATGGTGATCTTGTTTGTCGCGTCCTTCTGGTCGTGGACGATCATCATCGACAAATGGCTGAAGCTACGCCGGCTGTCGTCGGATGCATCGCGGTTCGAGGAGAACTTCTGGTCCGGGGGGTCGCTGGAGGAACTCTACGAGCGTCTTGGGAATCGACCATCGGATCCAATGGCGGCGGTGTTTGCGGCTGCGATGTCGGAATGGCGACGAAGTTCGTCACGCGGGCTGGCATCGACCGATGCGCTGCGCGCCAACCTCCGAGAACGCATCGAGAGGGTGATGGAAGTCTCGCTGACCCGCGAGATGGAACGCATCGAACGTTACATGGTGTTCCTCGCCTCGGCCGGTGCCACGGCCCCGTTCATCGGTCTTTTCGGTACCGTGTGGGGCATCATGAATAGCTTCCAGGCCATCGCGATCGCCAAGGATACCAACCTGGCCGTCGTCGCACCGGGCCTGGCCGAAGCGCTGTTCACGACAGCCATGGGTCTGATCGTCGCGATCCCGTCCGTTGCCGCCTACAACAAGTTCAGCGCCGACATGTCGCGCTACTCGCAGCGTCTCGAAGGTTTCGCCGCCGAGTTCAGCGCCATCCTGTCGCGTCAGCTCGAAGAGGCGAAGTAAACCATGGCACTCAGCTCTGACAGCATGCGGTTGCGCCGCCGGTTGCGCGCTGGACCGATGACCGAGATCAACGTCGCCCCCTTCGTCGATGTCATGCTCGTGCTGGTGGTGATCTTCATGATTGCGGCACCGTTGCTGACCGTCGGTGTGCCGGTGGACCTGCCCAAGGCCGCAGTCGACCCCCTGAACGAGGAAAAGGAACCGCTGATCATCACCGTCGACGCCGAAGGGCGTGTCTATGTGCAGGAAGCGGAGGTCGAGGAGGCCGCTTTGATCCCGCGGCTGGTCGCGGTCTCTCAGGCGAACCCCGACTTGCGCGTGTTCGTGCGCGGCGACCGGGCGATCCAGTACGGACGGGTGATGGAAGTGATGGGCATGGTCTCGGAGGCGGGATTCGCGAAAGTCGCGCTGATTGCCGAAGTTCCGATACCCGACGTCGCGCAGTAAACCAGGGAGCGAACGGCAGTCGATCATGAGAGCGGTCCGGGCACATTTCAGAGCTGGCGGCTTGGTCTCCGCAGCAGGGCATGTCCTGCTGGTGGTGGTTGCGCAGTTCGGCTTGCCGTTCCTGTTTTCCCCGCCCGAAGTCACGGCCACCGTGATCCCCGTGGAGGTGGTGCGCATCGACGATGTGACGCGTCCGCCGGAAGCTGCCACGCCGGAGCCGGAACCCGAACCGACCCGCACGGCCGCCCCGCAACCGCCGCCGCGCCCGCCGCAGCCGGTGCCAGAACCGCCGGCGCCCAAGCCGCAAGAGGTCGCGCGCGCGGAACCCGTGCCCGCGCCACCGGTGGCCAAGCCTGCGCCGCCGGAAAAGAAGGCGCCGGAACCGAAACCGGAACCCGCGCCGGCGATCGCCAAGGCGAAGCCGAAGGCCAAGCCGAAGCCTCCGGCGCCGTCGCGCAGCTTCGACAATGTCCTGAAGGACCTCGCGGCGGTAAAGGACACCGTCAAGACGCCCGAGCGCGCGCGCAAGCCCGAGAAGGTCCGTGAAAAGGGCAAGGAGGCGCCGGTGCAGACACAGGTCGCCGTGCGTGCCTCGATCGCCGAACTGGACCGATTGCGCCATTTGATCCGGCAGCAGATCGGCCGTTGTTGGAATCCGCCGGTGGGCGCGCGCGACGCGGAAGACCTCATCGTCACCGTGCTGATCCGGGTCGATCCCCAGGGCCTAGTGCGCGAGGCCACTGTGGTCGACGCGCCGCTGATGGGTCTCGACAGGTATTTTCAGGCGGCTGCTGAAGCAGCTCGCCGTGCGGTTCTCAACGTCAACTGTCAGCCTCTTCAGCTGCCGGCGGACCAATATGAAATCTGGAAAGAAATCCGCTTCAACTTCGATCCAAGCAAGATGCTGAGCTAGCCATGACACGTGTCGTAAATTCCTTCCGCCTCGTTTTCCTGATCGCCGCGCTGATGGTCACGGTGTTGTTTGCAACCAACGCACGGGCAGAGCTGACGGTTGATATCACCCAGGGAAATGTCGAACCGCTGCCCATCGCCGTGCCCGACTTTCTTCCCTCGGATGATGCTGCGCGCCGGTTCAGTATCGATATTGCCCAGGTGGTTGCCGACGATCTCGAACGCTCCGGGCTTTTTCGGCCGATCGACAAGCGGGCCTTTTACGCCAAGCCCCAGGGCCTTGGCGTGAAGCCGCGATTTGCGAACTGGAAACCGCTGAATGCACAGGCGCTTGTGGTCGGTGAGGTCGGGATCGAACCCAACGGTGCCTTGCGGGCCTCGTTCCGGCTTTGGGATGTGTTCGCGGAAAACCAGATGACGGGGCTGAGCCTGACCACGACCCAGGCCAATTGGCGCCGGGTGGCGCACATCATCGCCGACACGATCTACGAACGCATCACGGGT
Source organism: Alphaproteobacteria bacterium (assembly GCA_002727315.1). Lineage (GTDB taxonomy): Bacteria > Pseudomonadota > Alphaproteobacteria > UBA6615 > UBA6615 > UBA8079. Next base: position 100,585 of record PBWR01000006.1, on the reverse strand, counting down.
GAGGTGGGCTATTTCGACACGCGAATCGTCTACATTGCCGAGAGCGGACCCGCGGACAAGCGCATCAAGCGGCTCTCGATCATGGATCAGGACGGGGCCAATCATCGGTTTCTGACGGATGGCTCTAACCTGGTGCTGACACCGCGCTTCTCGCCGACCCAGCAGGAAATCACCTATCTCGCCTATTTCAACGATCAGCCGCGGGTCTATCTGTTCAACATCGACACCGGAGAGCAGGAGTTGCTGGGGGATTTCCCGGGCATGACCTTCGCGCCGCGATTCTCCCCCGACGGTGACAGCGTTATTTTGAGCTTCGCACAGGACGGTAATTCCGACATCCACGTGATGGACCTGCGCACGCGCCGGGTTCGCAGGCTGACGGATCACCCGGCGATCGACACCGCGCCGTCCTATGCGCCGGATTCACGCAAGATCGTTTTCGAATCCGATCGGGGCGGCAGCCAGCAGCTCTATGTCATGAACACGGATGGCAGCAGCCAGAGGCGGATCAGTTTCGGCAATGGCCGCTACGGGACACCTGTATGGTCGCCGCGCGGCGATCTCATCGCCTTCACGAAAATCTTCCGGGGTAAATTCCACATCGGCGTCATGCGGCCGGATGGTTCGGGTGAAAGACTTCTGACGCGCGGGTTTCTGGTCGAGGGGCCAACCTGGGCCCCCAACGGACGCGTGCTAATGTTCTTCCGGCAGGATAAGAGCGACGCGCGGGGCCGGGGTGGCATCCCGAGGCTATTCTCGATCGATTTGACGGGTTTCAACGAACGTGAACTGGGAACACCGGTCGGAGGATCGGACCCGGCATGGTCTCCCGGTCCTCTCAGCCAATAGTTCCAGAACCTCGAAAGTACCTGAAAATACTTGCCAATTTCGATGATTATGCGACGGCTGGCGCTTGATTCCGCCAATTTCGCAACGTATAGTCCGAGCGTTCTGCGGGCATCGGCTTAGACAGTTTGTCCGGCAGTTGCGCAATTAATCTGCACCTGACGGTGTATGCACGACGAAGGGGCGTTCCAACCAACGGCTATCCATCTGGAACGTCTTGGAGTTGTGACTATTCGGCTTAAGGAGTCACCCATGCGACTTAAACTTTCCGGCCTGGTGGTAGCGGCCTTCGTACTCGCGGCATGTTCGTCGACCGGCGATGATGCCGGCAGTTCCGGCAGTTCCGGCAGTTCCGATAGCAGCGGCCAGTCGGCCTCGAGCGGTAGCAGTGGCCAGGTGGCTGCGGCGCCGGTTGGGCCCAAGCCTGGTTCTCAGATGGACCTTGAGGTCAATGTCGGTGATCGCGTGTTCTTCGCATTAGACAAGTCGAGCCTCTCGGCCGAATCCCGCACCGCGATCGAGCGCTGGGCAGCCTGGCTCAAGACCTATCAGGGCAACAAGGTTATCGTCGAAGGCCATGCCGATGAACGCGGCACGCGCGAATACACCCTGGCGCTCGGTGAGCGCCGTGCGGATTCCGCCCGCGACTATCTGGTGTCTCTTGGTATCAACCCGAACCGGGTGAAGATCGTCAGCTTCGGCAAGGAACGTCCGGCGGTTCCGGGTTCCAACGAGAACGCCTGGGCGCAGAACCGTCGCGCAGTTCTGGTGATCGACGGCAACTAGGCCTCGCCCGCTAAAGTTTCGAACGCGCCCCGGATTGTCCGGGGCGTTTTCGTTTGTGCTGTGGGCGTGCCATAGTTTCGCCTAAAATCGTGCGGAATCTGCCATGCGAAGCGCCGGGATTCGAAACTCCGGCAGAGCTGAATTGTCTACGGGAATTGCCGACATGATGAGACATATTCGGATCGTCACTCCGGCCATCGTTTCTTTCGTCCTTCTGACGGCCTCGGGTAACGCGCTGGCCCAGTCCGGCGATACACGGGGCCTGGCCGACACGCTGTCGCGTCTCGAGCGTCAGTTGCAGGCGCTCGAGCGGACCGTCTATCGCGGCGCGCCCGCGCCGGCCGATCGCACCGAAGCCCTGGCGGGGCGCGAAAGCTCTTCGAGGGCCGCGGTCGCGAACCTGCAACTGACGACCAGCGAGCTGGAGGAGCAGTTGCGTCGTTTGACCGGGCAGGTGGAACAGCTCGATTTTCAGGTTCGCCAGATCAACCAGCGCCTGGACCGTTTGGTCGCCGATATCGACTTCCGGCTGCGCAATCTCGAGCAGGGGATGGCCACCGCCGAAACGCCGCCGGGCTCGACCCAGCCGATTCCGCCGTCCGCACCGCGCGCGCCGGGTGCCGTCACGGTCGAGCCGGCCGAGAATGCCGGTGCGCCGCGCGTGATCGGGACATTGACCGAAAGCCAGCTGCGGGCTGCCGGCGTCAATCCGGGCAGTGACGCCCAGACTGCCAGTACCGGCGCTCCGGCCGAAGAGCCTACGTCGCCCTCGACCCTGCCGCCGGGCAATCCGCGCCAGCAGTACGACTATGCCTACAAGTTCCTCCTACAGCGCGATTTCGCCGGCGCAGAGGCCGCACTGAGCGCCTTCGTGTCGACCAATCCGGAAGACACGCTGGAGGGCAACGCCCAGTACTGGCTGGGCGAGACCTTCTATGTGCGCGGCGATTACACAACGGCCGCGCGGGCGTTCGCCGAAGGCTTCCAGCGGTATCCCGACAGCACGAAAGCACCCGACAATCTGCTCAAGCTGGGAATGTCGCTTGCCAAGCTGGAGCAGACCGACGATGCGTGCATCACATTGAAGAAGCTGCGCATTGAATATCCCGACGCACCGACCAGCATCGTCCAGCGCGCAGATCGGGAGATCGGCCGGCTGCAGTGCAACTAGCCGCCCGGGATCTCGCACCTCACCAAAGCTCATCTGCGCCGGTCGATTCGGCCGAGTTTGACTGCGCGATGGCGCGGCTGGGTCCGTTCGAACACAAGCCGCATCTGGTCGTTGCCGTGTCAGGCGGCCGTGACAGCATGGCGCTGGTGCTTCTGGCCGCGGACTGGGTCGCGGCACGTGACGGCCGTATCGATGCCGTGACCGTCGATCATGGCCTGCGAACGGAATCTGCCGCCGAAGCCTTGAAGGTCGGAACTTGGCTCGCGGCGGCCGGCATCGACCATTATGTTCTGTCGTGGAACTCGGCGGACGTGACGAACGGCGTCGAGGCGGCCGCGCGCGCGGCACGCTACGAACGGCTGGAGGAATTCTGCCGTGCCCGCGGTGCCCTGCATCTGTTGGTCGGACATCACCATGCGGACCAGGTCGAAACACGAGAGATGCGTCGGTTGCGCGCAAGCGGACCGGCCGGGCTGGCGGGCATGGCAGCGGTCCGGGAATTGTCCCACACGCGCATTTTGCGGCCTTTGCTGACATTTCCGCGCGATCGTTTGACCGCGACGATGACCGCGCGCAACCAGGACTGGATCGAGGATCCCTCGAATCAGGACGTGCGCTTCGCCCGCGCGCGCCTCCGATCTGTGGACATGACCAAACCTGTGTCCGATGAGCCCGATGAACCGAGTGTCGCGCGTGTTGCAGCGGATTTGTCACTGGCCCGGGCGGCGGCCCGCGCCGTCACGATTTATCCATCAGGCTATGCCGTGATCGACACCGGACCTTTGTCCGATGCGCCACAACACGTGGTGCAGCATCTCGTCGGAACCGTCGTCAGATGCATCGCCGGACGGGTGTATCCGCCGCGTGGCGAGCGCTTGTCGCGTATGTCCGCACGGATCGCCGAAGGAGCGCTGGAAGGGGGTGCCACGCTGGCAGGTTGCGTTCTGCGACCCAACGGTCCCGGTCGGGTGATTGTTCTGCGCGAATTCGCAGCCATCGCGCCCCCAACATTGTTGGGGGCTTCCGCCCGGCTTTGGGATGAACGGTTCACGGTTACGCCGTCGTCCGACTTGCCGGATGATTGTAGCCTCGGCGCTGTCGGTCAGTTCGAGGCGCCTGGGGCGGGCGAAATTCGCGGATCGGAGTGGTTTGCGGGACTTTCCCCGGAAATTCGAAAGACGCTTCCGGCGATCTGCCACAACGGCGAAATCTTCCTTTGTGCACTGCAAAAACCCCCGGAATCGGCAATCGACACGGTTTTTGCACGGTTTTCGCCGAGAATGCCGGTCGCGGGTGCGCGTTTCGCAACCGCTTGATAATCTTCACGGTCGTATTATCGAACAGTTTTTCGCATTGCCCTGAGGGCTTTAGCACACCATGTTAGGGGTAAGTTAGGTTCCAATGTATTCCGTTGCACGGCTGGCCGTCGGATTGATCCGGCGGCGGTACTTCGGATGATCGGCCGATCGGAGAGGGTCTTTGAACAACTTCGGCAGAAATCTGGCGCTCTGGGTGATTATCGCCCTGCTCGTTGTGGCGCTGTTCAATCTGTTCCAGAGCTCCGGCCGGCAAGGCACCGAGCAAAAGCTGGCATTCTCTGATTTCATTGCCCAGGTCGAAAGCGATCAGGTCGCCGACGTGACCATTCAGGGCAATGACATCAAGGGCACCCTGCGCAACGGTGCGGGCTTCACCACCTATGCGCCGGACGATCCGAACCTGGTCTCGACCCTGTCGGACCACGGTGTGCGGATCACCGCCGCGCCGAAGGAGGAAGCGAACTTCCTCGTCCGTACGCTCCTCAGCTGGTTGCCGTTCATCGTGATCGTCGGCATCTGGGTATTTTTCATGCGCCAGATGCAGGGCGGCACCGGCCGCGCCATGGGCTTCGGCAAGTCGCGCGCGAAACTGCTGACTGAGAAGACCGGCCGCGTCACGTTTGACGATGTCGCGGGCGTCGAGGAGGCGAAGCAGGAGGTTGAGGAGATTGTCGAGTTCCTGCGCGACCCGCAGAAGTTCCAGCGTCTCGGTGGCCAGATCCCCAAGGGTGTTTTGCTTGTCGGGCCTCCGGGCACCGGTAAGACCCTGCTGGCGCGCGCAATCGCCGGCGAAGCGAACGTGCCGTTCTTCACCATCTCGGGCTCCGACTTCGTCGAGATGTTCGTCGGTGTCGGCGCCAGCCGCGTCCGCGACATGTTCGAGCAGGGCAAGAAGAGCGCACCCTGCATCATCTTCATCGACGAGCTCGACGCCGTCGGCCGCCATCGTGGCGCCGGACTGGGCGGCGGCAACGACGAACGCGAGCAGACCCTGAACCAGCTGCTGGTCGAGATGGACGGCTTCGAGACCAATGAGGGTGTCATCCTGATCGCGGCCACGAACCGTCCCGACGTTCTTGACCCCGCGTTGTTGCGCCCGGGCCGCTTCGACCGCCAGGTCGTGGTGCCGAACCCGGACATCATCGGCCGCGAGAAGATCCTCAAGGTGCACATGCGCAAGGTGCCGCTGGCGCCGGATGTCAACGCCAAGACGATCGCGCGCGGCACGCCGGGATTCTCCGGTGCCGACCTGGCGAACCTGGTGAACGAAGCTGCGCTGATCGCCGCGCGCAAGAGCCGCCGCATGGTCACCATGGCCGAGTTTGAGGATGCCAAGGACAAGGTCCTGATGGGCGCCGAGCGCCGTTCGATGGTGATGACCGAAGACGAGAAGCGTCTGACGGCCTATCACGAGGCGGGCCACGCGCTGGTCGGCATGCACATGGATGGCTGCGACCCCCTGCACAAGGTGACGATCATTCCCCGCGGGCGCGCGCTGGGTGTGACCATGTCGTTGCCCGAGCGCGACCGCTACACCTATTCGATCCACGAGCTGAAGGCCAAGCTGGCGATGATGTTCGGTGGCCGGGTCGCCGAGGAGATCATCTTCGGCAAGGAACATGTCACGACCGGTGCCGGCAACGACATCAAGGAGGCCACCAACCTGGCCCGCCGGATGATCACCGAGTACGGGTTTTCCGATAAGCTTGGGCCCCTGCGTTACGAGGACAATCAGGAAGAGGTCTTCCTGGGTCATTCCGTCTCGCAGCAGAAGAATGTGTCCGACGCGACCGCGAAGATCATCGACGATGAAATCCGCTCGTTGATCGATACTGCGGAAACCGATGCACGCCGTATCCTGACCGAGAAGCTCGACGATCTGCACACCATTTCGAAGGGCCTGCTCGAGTATGAGACCCTGTCGGCTGAAGAGGTGGATGCGCTGCTGCGTGGAGAGGATATCGACCGCTCCGATGACGAGGCGGATTCGGCCGGCAGCCCGCGTTCCTCGGTCCCGACGAGCGGTTCGGCCGCCAAGAAGGATCGGCCCAGCGGCGGCATGGAGCCGGAACCCCAGCCCCAAGCCTGAACGGGGGTTCGAGGCGGAGCCGATTTCGCAGAACCGGATATCGACAGTTGACGGAGGGGCTTTCGCCGACCAGCGCAGGCCCCTCTTGGATTCCCGGTCGGGCCAAAGCCGGTTGCGTTTGACGCCGGAAGGACTGGTCGGCGGGCCTGCGGCACTGGCTTTGTGCGAGGCCGGTGGCGCGCTGGCGCTGGCCGGCGGGCCGCTTGCATTCACCCATGCACGCCTCACCGGTGTCGATGCACCAGACCACGAGCCTTTCTCCGTCTCCGATCTCCGCCGCTGGATCGCCCGGGAAGCCGGCATGGGCGACGATGGCCCGGCCACGCTGGTCGAAGCGGTGAGCGAACCGAGACGCGATTTTGCCGGTCTGACGCTCGCCGGTGCCGGTGTGCGGCCCCGCCTCATGGGTATCTGCAACGTGACCCCGGACAGTTTTTCCGATGGTGGCGATCATGCCGACCCGTCGGCCGCCATCGGGTTCGCGATGACCCTGGCGGAGGCGGGGGCCGAAATCATCGATGTGGGCGGCGAATCCACCCGCCCGGGCGCCGCGCCGGTCAGCGTTGAGGCCGAGATCGACCGGGTCGTGCCGGTCGTGGCTGCGCTGGCGGCAAACGGCCTGACCGTCTCGATCGATACGCGGCGTGCGCCGGTCATGCGCGCGGCCGTCGCTGCCGGCGCAGCCATCATCAACGATGTCAGCGCGCTGTCGGACGATCCGGATTCGCTTAGGGTGGCGGTGGAGCTGGGGGTGCCGGTTATCCTCATGCACATGCAGGGCACGCCGGCGACGATGCAGGACGACCCCCAATACGCGGACGTAGTGGCCGAGGTCTACGACGCGCTGGCGGCGCGCATGTCAGCTTGTCTGGATGCGGGTATTCCGCGCGGCCGGATTGCCATCGATCCCGGGTTCGGGTTCGGCAAGACCGTCGACCACAATGTTGCGCTGCTGGCGGGTCTGGCCCGCTTCCACGGGCTCGGCTGTGCCGTGGCGATCGGAGTTTCGCGCAAAAGCTTTATCGGCGCATTGACCGGTGTCGAAGACCCGAAGCATCGCCTGACCGGTTCGATCGCCGCCGCACTTGCTGCTGCCAACCGGGGTGCACAGATACTGCGCGTCCACGATGTCGCCGAGACGAGGTGCGCACTGGATATCTGGCAGGCCGCGATCGACTTGGCCGAATGACGGCCTTGCTCCCGTTCGCGGGCAGGGTGCTATAAGTCAGGCTTCCGAGACGTCCGGACACAGACGATGGCACACAAGCTTTTCGGCACCGATGGTATCCGCGGCAAGGCAAACGAAGAGCCGATGACCGCAGAGACGGCACTGCGTGTCGCAATGGCGGCAGGGCATCGTTTCACGCGTGGCGATCACCGCCATCTCGTCATCATTGGCAAGGACACCCGCCTCAGCAACTACATGCTCGAGCCGGCGATGCAGTCAGGCTTTACCGCGATGGGTATGGATGTGGTCCTGGTCGGGCCGATGCCGACGCCCGCCGTGGCCATGCTGACCCGTTCGTTGCGGGCCGATCTCGGCGTGATGATCTCTGCCTCCCACAACCTCTATCAGGATAACGGCATCAAGTTGTTCGGGCCCGACGGCTACAAGCTGTCGGACGAGGTCGAGGGCGAGATCGAGGCGTTGGTGGAGCGCGAGTTGCTCGATCACATGTCCGATGCCGACAATCTCGGCCGGGCCAGGCGGCTGGAGGATGCACCGGGCCGCTATATCGAGTTCGTCAAATACACGTTCCCGCGCGGCTTGCGCCTCGACGGCCTGAAGGTTGTCGTCGATTGCGCGAACGGCGCGGCCTACAAGGTGGCGCCACGGGTGTTCCACGAGCTGGGCGCCGATGTCATTCCCATGGCCATCGATCCGGACGGCAAGAACATCAACCGGGACTGCGGTGCCACGTCGCCCCAGGCGCTGCAGCAGCAGGTTGTGGCCCATGGCGCCCATCTGGGTGTGGCGCTCGATGGCGATGCCGACCGGGTGATCCTGTGTGACGAGCATGGCCGCATCGTCGATGGTGACCAGGTGATGGCCGTCATCGCACGATCCTGGCACAAGGCGGGCCGGTTGCAGGGTGGCCGGGTGGTGGCGACAGTGATGTCGAATTTGGGCCTGGAGCGCTATCTCCAGTCCATTGGACTGGAGCTGGAACGCGCTCGCGTGGGGGACCGTTATGTTCTAGAGCGAATGCAGGCGGGGGGTTACAACCTGGGCGGCGAACAATCCGGCCATATCATCCTGAGCGACTATTCGACCACGGGCGATGGGTTAATCGCCGCGCTGCAGGTCTTGGCCGCACAGGTCGCGGCCGGCGGAGACATGAGCGAACTGACCCACGTGTTCGATCCCTATCCGCAACTGCTGCGGAACGTCCCAGCCAAGGGCAGTGCCGCGATGGAAGACGCGACCGTGCAGTCGGCCGTGTCCGCTGCGGAGGCGAAGCTGGGAAATGACGGCCGGGTGCTGATCCGGCCTTCGGGGACCGAGCCTGTAATCCGCGTGATGGCAGAGGGTCTCGATGAGCAAGTCGTCAACGCCGTTGTTGACGAGATCGCCGGTGCCATCACCGACGCTTCAGCCGCTTAGCGCAAGGCAGAAACTCCGAAATGCAGGGCCGTGTTCTGATCGTCGCCGGTTCGGATTCCGGAGGGGGCGCGGGAATCCAGGCCGATATCAAGGCGGTAACGGCGCTTGGCGGGTTCGCGATGACCGCGATCACCGCGCTGACGGCCCAGAACACCCAGGGCGTGCACGGCATTTTCGGGGTCGATACCGAATTTGTCGAACAGCAGATGCGTGTGGTGCTGGATGATCTCGGTGTTGACTGCCTGAAAACGGGCATGCTCCACAATGTCGAGATGATCGAGACCGTGGCCGGCGTGCTGACGGATGCGGCCGCGGATATTCCCCTGGTCGCCGACCCGGTCATGGTTGCGAAAGGCGGGGCGCGGCTGCTGGACGACGGTGCCCATGCGGCCCTTGTGTCGCTGCTGGTGCCGCGGGCGAACCTGCTGACGCCGAACGCGCCCGAGGCGGCGGCTCTCACCGGGATCGAGGTTGCCGACGAGGATGGCCAGATGCGCGCCGGAGAAGCTCTGTTGGAGCTGGGCGCGGGTGCGGCGCTGGTGAAGGGCGGGCACGTTGCGGGAGATCAGGTGGTAGATTTTCTGGTCACACCGTCGGGCACGACACGGTTCAGCGACCCGCGGATCGATTCGCGGCATACCCATGGCACCGGGTGCACGCTGGCATCCGCGACGGCCGCCGGGGTTGCACAGGGACTGAGCCTGCCCGATGCGGTCGCGCGGGCCCGGGTCTATGTGCGCCGGGCCATCGAAGCCGCCCCGGGTTATGGTCAGGGACACGGTCCCCTCGATCACGGTGTCACGTTCGATCCCGACCGGCTCGATTCCTGAGTTCCTCCCGGCTCGGCCAACATGAGCAATTCGACCCCACCATCCCCTGATGTCGGCACCACGGTGGGTTTTTTCTCACTGGCCACGGCCGGCGCACTGGTCACGGTGTTCGTTTGGGGCGGCACGCCGATCATCACCAAGTTCGGCGCGATTTCCGTCGACGTTCTGTCGCTGGCGTTGCTGCGCACCGTCGTGTCGCTGCCGCTTGCGCTTCTGATCATTGGCGCGTGGCGTTTGTCGATGCCTTGGCGCGGGACGGACAAGTGGATGTTGCTGGGCGTCGCGATCCCCGGCGTGATCGGGTTCCCCGTGCTGTTCACCCTCGGGGTCGGGCAGACGACGGCGGGCCATGCCGCGGTCGTGACGGCGGCGACGCCGATCTTTGTCGGATTGCTGGAAACCGCGATCAGCCGACAGTTGCCGTCTTTGCGCTGGTGGGCAGGGGTATCGATCGCCTTTGTGGGCGCGGTGATCCTGATCGCAGAGGCGGTGGGCCTGGATTCCTCCGATGCCACCTGGCAGGGCGACCTGTTGGCCGCTTGCGGGGGCTTTTCGGCAGCGCTGAGCTTCGTACTGAGCGCCAGGCTGACGCCGCGTTACGGCTCTGCGGCCGTGACCATGTGGGGCGTGGTCATCGCGGCCCTGATTCAGTTGCCGTTCGTCCTGGTGCGGATGGATGGGGACGCCTGGGCGGCGGTCGAACCGCTGGGGTGGCTGGCGATCTTCTACCTGTCGGTAGGGTCCACGATCGTCGCCTATCTCACCTGGATCTACGCGCTCTCGAGAGGCGGTATCCGGCGGATGAGCGTCTGGCAGTTCGCGTTGCCCGTGGTCGGGGTCGGGCTGGCGGCAATATTCCTGGCGGAGCCGATGACGCCGCTGCTTGTCGCTGCCACGGTGATTATCCTGTTCGGCGTCGGTCTCGTACAGCGGCGCTAGCGCGACGCGAACACCACTATCCAGCCTGAGTCATGAGCGAACCCGATCGTAATACCAGACAAGCCGCCGCCGTGGGGTTCCTGTCCCTGGCGACGGCAGCGGCGGTGTTTGCGATCCTGATCTGGGGCGGGTCGCCAATGGTCACCAAGGTGGGGACCCGGTCGGTCGACGGTTTCTCGCTTGCCCTGATGCGAACGGTGGGTGCGGTCCCGTTTGCGCTGGTGCTTATTGTCGTGATGCGGCTGGCGCTTCCGTGGCGCGGCCGCGACCTGATCGATCTCATCGGGCTGGCGGTCACCGGGCTCATCGGTTTTCCCATGTTGTTCACGCTCGGCGTGTCGCTCACGACCGCGGGCCATGCGGCCGTGGCCCAGGCATCGACGCCGATCTTCGCGGGCCTCCTGGAAGCGGCCGTGAACCGGCGCTGGCCGGCCTTGCGTTGGTGGCTCGGTATCTCCATCGGTTTTGCCGGTGCGGTCATCCTGATTGCCGAGGCGGTCGGGATCGACGGATCGAGCGCGACCTGGCAGGGCGATCTCCTGGTCATCGGCGGTGCCTTTTCCGCCTCGGTCAGCTTCCTGTTCGGTGCGCGCCTGATTCCGCGCTTCGGCGCGCCCGCAGCAACGCTGTGGAGCGTCGTTGTGGCCGGCATCATCTTGCTGCCGGTGCTGCTTCTGCAGGTCACCAGGCAGGAGCTGGCGGAGATCACTCCTGTGGGCTGGGCCGTATTGCTGTATCTTGCTGCCGGCGCATCGATCCTGGCCTATGTGACCTGGTTCTACGCGATTTCCCGCGGCGGGATCGGGCGCATGTCGGTGTGGCACTTCGCGCTGCCGGTGGTGGGAGTCTTCCTTGCCGCTGCGGTGATTGATGAGCCATTGACGCCGCTGCTCACGGCCGCCACGGTTGTCATCCTCATAGGCGTCGGTCTCGTTCAGCGGCGCTAGCGCCGCGCGAGCCCCCATGTCTCAGTCCCCTCGAGCACGCCTCTACACATTCGCGATGATCGCCGTGTTCATCTACGGCATCACACCGTTGTTCACGAAGGTGGGCACGCTCACCGCCGACGGGATCACCGTGGGCGCGTTGCGTGCGGTCGTGGCCGCACCCGTGGCGATCACGGTCATTCTGGCGATGGGGTGTCGTATCCCTCTGCGCCGCGACGCGATCGCGCTGGTCGTGATCTCGGGTGTCGGCGGGCTGGTTCTGTTTCCCGTGTTTTTCAGCTGGGGCGTGCAGTTCACCACCGCGGGTCATGCCGCCGCCGGCACCGCTGCGGGGGCGGTCATGGCAGGAACCATCATGGCCATCCTGCACCGGCGCGTGCCGGGCTGGCCCTGGTGGATCGGGGTCGCCATCGGCTCGGCCGGTGCATTGCTTTTGATGTGGGAGGCACTTGGTCTGCAAGTCGAGGGCGTCACCTGGCAGGGCGATGCGCTTGTGTTTCTCGGCATGTTTTTGGGTGTCGTGGGGTACGTTGCCGGCGCCCAACTGACGGCCGAATTGGGCGCCGTTGCGGTCACCATGTGGTCGGTTGTCGTTGCTGCGGCGGCGCTTGTGCCCGTTGTCGTGTGGCATTCCGGCAGTGAAACCCTGCTGGCCATCGACCTATATGGCTGGCTGGCGATCTGCTCGCTCGCTTGGGGCACGACGATCCTGGCCTATCTGTTCTGGAACCGGGCGCTGGCCGATGGTGGTGTTGCCCGTATTGGCGCCCTGCAGCTGTTGCAGCCGGTCATCGGGATCGGGCTGGCGCCCGTGATCCTGGGCGAACCGCTTACCACGACACTCGTCGTTGCGACGGTGGTGATCCTGCTGGGGGTGGTGCTGGTCCAGCGCGAAAGCGGCTGACCGCGATCCGCTACGCCGATTGCGCAAGAACCGGGTTGGGGCGTCCGACCCGACAGCCTAGTTTGCCATACGCGACACACACCCGGCGGGTGTACAAAGGAGATGCGGAAAATGGCAATTATCGAGATGGTCGAGCAGGACAATCGGGACGAGGATTACGGTTTTGCACTCGTCGGACGGGTGCTGAGCTGGCTCAGCCAGAACTGGCGGGATCAGCCGAGCCTGGAACGGATCGCGGCCGAGGCGGGCCTGAGCCCCTATCACCTGCATCGGCTGTTCACGCGCTATGTCGGTGTCACCCCGAAAAAATACGTCCAGTATCTGACCCTCGACCACGCGAAGCAGGCCCTCGACAATTCCCAGAGCGTGCTCGATGTCGCCTTCGAAACCGGTCTGTCGGGCGCGGGGCGGCTGCACGACCTGTTCGTCACTCATGAGACCATGACGCCGGGGGACTGGAAGCGCCGTGGCGACGGCCTAGAGCTGCACTATGGCTGGCACGACAGCCCCTTCGGGGAATGCCTGATCGTGGCCAGCGCGCGCGGGGTTTGCGGTTTGGCCTTCAACGGCACCGATGACCGCGCGCGCACGCTGGCGGACCTTTGCACCAGCCTCGATGGGGCGACCGTGGTGGAGAACCCGGATACGATCCGGCCGTATGCCGAAGCGGCGTTTGGCGGTGGTGACGTGCATCTCGTGCTGCGTGGCACACCGTTCCAGCTCAAGGTCTGGGAGGCACTGATGCGCATCCCAGAAGGTTCGGTGGTCACCTATTCGGACCTGGCGGAGAGAATCGGTGCTCCCGGTTCGGCCCGCGCTGTGGCCGGTGCGGTCGCCCGAAATCCCGTATCCTGGCTCATCCCGTGCCACCGGGTCATTCGCAACGGCGGGACCATCAGCGGCTATCGCTGGCATCCGGACAAAAAGCGCCTGATCCTCGCTTGGGAGGCCGCGCAATCCGAGCCATCCCGCAATACGGAACGTGCCTCCTGAGGCAGCTTTATTCGCTCGCCCGGACAAGGTAGGGTCCGCGCCCACGCATAGGAGAGTGGGCGCATGCCGGCACGTTACTGGGACGAATTTTCCGCGGGCGATGTCTTTCAGACGGATCCGGTCGTGGTGGAGGAAGCCAATATCATCACATTTGCGGAGAAGTACGATCCGCAGACGTTCCACACCGATCCCGAGGCTGCCAAGGACACGTTCTATGGCGGCCTGATCGCCAGCGGACACCAGACCATCGGGATGGCCTTTGCCCAGTTCATTCGACTGGATTTGTTCGCCGAAAACTCCCTTGGCGGCCCCGCCATGGACGAGGTGCGCTGGTCTGCACCTGTGCGCCCGGGAGACAAGCTTGAGACGTCGGTCGAAGTGCTGGAAGTCCGGGCCTCGAAGTCGCGCCCGGACCGGGGGCTGATCCGGCTGCAGTTCACCACACGGGTTGGCGACACCGATGTCGCGCAGTTTCAGACGACCACCTTCCTGCGCCGCCGTCCGTCGGGAGATGACGCATGACCGGTCTCTATCATGAGGACTACACCGTCGGCCGCGTGTTTGAGACCAGCCCGGTGACCCTGGATGCGGACGAGATCACCTGGTTCGCCAAACAGTACGACCCGCAGCCGTTTCACACGGATGCCGAGAGCGCCAAGGGCACGGTCTTCGGCGGTCTCATTGCCAGCGGGTTCCAGACGGTCGCGGTGGCGACGGGACAGTTCATCTCCACCGGTGCGGTCGTGGAGACCGGAATGGGTGGACCCGGTCTGGACGAAATCCGCTGGATCGCACCCGTCAGGCCCGGTGACAGCTTGCGGACGGTGGTCACGGTGGCTGAGGCGCGCGTCTCGAAGTCGAAGCCCGATCGCGGTGTGGTGCGTCTGTCTTTTTCGGTCAGCACCGATGCCGGCGAGGTTGCCACCTTTTATGCGACGATAATGGTTCGTTGCCGCAGGGCCGGCTCGGCGGGCGATTCCGCTGCGTGATAGAATGGACGCAAGTCCAGGTTCACAGCGCAACGGACACCCGTGACCGGTTTTCTTTCCGGAATTGATCCGACACAACTCGGCATGTGGCTGACCTTCGCGGTCGCCGTGGTATTTGCCGCCAACCGTTCGTTCGCCTCACCTATCGGCTATCAGACCAACCTGCTCGTCATGGCGCCCGGCAACTACCGGTTCGTCGATTTCGTGCGGGTCGGCAGCCCGCTTCTGATCATTGTCTGGATCGTCTTCAGCATCGTGGCGCCCTGGTATTACGGCCTGTCCTGACCGGAAAAACGTCCCGTGCGACAAACAGTCCATTGACCCGGGCGTGAAAAGAACTAGGTTCTGCGGCGGGCCACACCTCCCCAACGAGGTGCGGCGTTCTGTAAGGGACGCGTGACATGACGCAAACACTCTCTCCGCCGGACATCCGTCCGGCCTCTCCGCTCTTTTCCTCTGGTCCTTGTGCCAAGCGGCCCGGCTGGTCGCTGGAGACGCTGTCGTCGGCGAGTATCGGCCGTTCGCATCGCGCCAAGGAACCCAAGGCCAAGCTCCAGCGCGTGATCGAGGACAGCCGGGATATCCTGGGCATTCCCGACGATTACCGGATCGGCATCGTGCCGGCGTCGGACACGGGCGCGTTCGAATTGGCCATGTGGTCGGCGCTTGGGGCACGCGGGATCGATATCCTTGCCTGGGAGAGCTTCGGCCAGGGCTGGGTCATCGATGTCGTCAAGCAACTCAAGCTCGACGATGTCCGGGTGCTCGACGCGGTTTATGGCGCGCTTCCCGACCTGACCGCCGTGGATTTCGCAAAGGACGTGATCTTCACCTGGAACGGAACCACCTCGGGTGTGCGCGTGCCGGACGGGGACTGGATCGCCGCGGACCGCGAGGGCCTGACCCTGTGCGATGCCACGTCGGCGGCGTTCGCGATGGATCTACCCTGGGACAAGCTCGATATGGTCACCTGGTCCTGGCAGAAGGTGCTTGGTGGCGAGGCGCAGCACGGCATGCTGGTGCTCAGCCCGCGGGCCGTCGAACGCCTCGAGGGCTATTCGCCACCCTGGCCCATGCCGAAGATTTTCCGGCTGACCAAGGGCGGCAAGCTGAACGAGGACATCTTCAAGGGCAGCACCATCAACACCCCCTCGATGCTTTGCGTCGAGGATCATTTGGATGCGCTCGACTGGTCTCGTGAGATCGGCGGGCTGGAGGCGCTGATGGCGCGCGCTGGCGACAATCTTGCGGTCATCGCGCGTTGGATCGAGGCCTCGGACTGGGCGGCCTTTCTGGCTTCAGACCCCGCCATACGCTCGATGACGAGCGTCTGCCTCAAGATCGTCGACCCCTGGTTTACGGCGCTTGCCGCAGACGAGCAGTCGGCGGTGGCGAAGGCCGTCGCGGCGCTGCTGGATGGCGAAGGGGTCGCGTACGATATCGGCGCCTATCGCGACGCGCCGCCGGGTCTTCGGATCTGGGCGGGCGCGACGGTCGAATCGTCAGACCTTGAAGCCTTGATGCCCTGGCTCGACTGGGCGTTCGAGACGGTCAAGGCCGAGCGCGCCGCGGCCGCGAGCTAGGGCCGCCACCGGCACCAACACCAATTCCTGAATGACCCGCCCCATGAAGCGGAAGGACAAATCCATGCCGAAAGTACTGATTGCCGACAAAATGAGTGACCGGGCGAAGGAAATATTCGCCGACCGCGGGATCGACGTCGATGTGAACGTCGGCCTGTCGGAGGAAGAGCTGATCGCCTGCATTAGCGAATATGACGGGCTTGCCGTTCGTTCGGCCACGAAGGCGAACGAGAAAGTCCTGACGGCGGCCACGAACCTCAAAGTCGTCGGCCGGGCCGGCATCGGTGTCGACAATATCGACCTCGACGCCGCCACCGCGCAGGGCGTCGTGGTCATGAACACGCCGTTCGGCAACGCGATTACGACGGCCGAACATGCGATCGCGATGATGATGGCGTTGGCGCGCCAGATTCCGTTGGCCAACGAATCGACCCAGCAAAGCAAATGGGAGAAATCCCGGTTCATGGGCGTTGAGCTGACGGCGAAAACCCTCGGGATCATCGGCTGTGGCAATATCGGTTCGATCGTCGCCGAACGCGCGCTGGGCCTGAAGATGAAGGTTGTGGCCTTCGACCCGTTCCTGAGCGAGGAACGCGCCCGCGAAATCGGCATCGAGAAGGCCGATCTGGACACGCTGCTGCGGCGTGCCGACTTCATCAGCCTCCACACGCCGCTCACCGATCAAACCCGGGGCATCATCGATGCCGATGCTCTGGCCAAGACCAAGGCCGGGGTGCGGATCATCAACTGCGCGCGCGGCGGGCTCGTCGTCGAAGCCGACCTCAAGGCCGCGCTCGAATCGGGCCGTGTCGCTGGGGCCGCGCTCGACGTGTTCGAGGCAGAGCCGGCCAAGGACAATCCCTTGTTCGGCACCGAGAATCTAGTGTGCACGCCGCATCTGGGCGCCAGCACCACTGAGGCACAGGTGAATGTGGCGATTCAGGTCGCGGAGCAGATGGCGGATTATCTGCTGACCGGTGCCGTCGTGAACGCGCTCAACATGGCCTCGCTGTCGGCCGAGGATGCCCCGCGGCTGGCGCCCTACATGGTGCTTGCGGAGCTGCTCGGCAGTTTTGCCGGCCAGCTCACCGAATCCGGTCTCAAAAGTGTGACCATCGAATATGAGGGACATGCGGCAGAATTGAACACCAAGCCGCTCAGCGCGGCAGCCCTGAAAGGATTGCTTTCTCCCTTGCTCGACAGCGTCAACATGGTCAACGCGCCGGTCATGGCCCAGGAACGGGGCATCGAGGTGTCGGAAGTGCGCACCGCCCGGGAAGGCGACTACCAGACGCTTGTGCGGATGACGGTCGTGACGGACAATCAGACACGCAGTGTCGCCGGAACCCTGTTCGGCGGCGACCGCCCGCGCATCGTCGACGTGAAGGGTGTGCCCATGGAAGCCGGTCTCGGCGCCCACATGCTCTACGTCACCAACGAGGACAAGCCCGGCCTGATCGGCCGCCTGGGAACGGTCCTCGGCGATGCGGGCCTGAACATCGCGACCTTCCAGTTGGGACGCGCAGGCTCCGGCGGCGATGCGATTGCGCTGGTCGAGGTTGACCAGGAGGTCCCCGCGGCGGTGCTTGCCGAGGTGGCGGCTCTGCCGAACGTGGTTCAGGCGAAGGCGCTCAACTTTTGATGATGGGCTGGGGCGTTACATACATGGTGGTGGCCCTGGCTCTGATGCTTGGTGGTTCTTCGGATATCCGCGCGGCGGAGATTCTGGAAATGCCGGGTTTGAAGGATGGTGATACGATCATTCGCCTGCCCGGGATTGAAGGCGGGGTCGGCCGCCCGGCATCGCTGGTCAGCGTGCGCGGTGCCGCACGTTGCGGTTCGTGACCTTCGCAAATGGCGAATTTCGCGAGTTCGAGACCGTTGCCCATGGCCATCAGATTGTGACGGCAGTGCGCCCCGCGGTCCTGGATAACGGTGGTACGGTCTATGCGGTCTACGGGCTCGCGGATGGCACCGTGGTTGCCGTGCAGCCTGTCGTTTCGAACTGAAGTTCTTCAAGTCACTGAGAAACAAAGAAAATTTTTTTTTCCGCGTCATTCGCGCCAGTCTGGCGAATCGCGAGAATCGGTTCTTATCTGGCACAACGTTGCCGATACACGACAAACCGTTTAAACCCCGCGCGGTCATGAACGACACAAGCGAAAACAAGGCACTTCTGCCGGCCGGTCTCCACGACCTGCTGCCGCCGCGTGCGGCGCAGGAGGCCCGGACGATCTCGGGCATCATGGCGGCGTTCGAGGCGTGCGGCTATGAGCAGGTGAAGCCGCCGCTGGTCGAGTTTGAATCGACACTGGTCGGCAATCGCACGAATGGCGGTGGCAGCCTCGCCGGGCAGATGTTCCGACTGATGGATCCGGTCAGCCAGCAGATGATGGCGGTGCGGGCGGATATCACCTTGCAGGTGGCCCGTATTGCCGAGACTCGCCTGGGCGATTCACCGCGGCCGCTACGATTGTCCTATGCCGGACAGATATTGCGGGTTCGCGGCAACCAGTTGCGCCCCGAACGCCAGTTCGCGCAAGTCGGGTTCGAGCTGATCGGCGCGCGGGATGTCAGTGCCGATGTCGAAGTCGTTGCATTGTCTGCGGACGCGTTGCGGGCCGCCGGTGTCGAACGTCCGACCGTCGATCTGAATTCGCCTGCGCTTGTCGCCAACGTGCTTGCCAAGCTCGATCTTGACGAGATGACGACCGAGGAGATGCGAACGGCCCTCGACCGCAAGGACGAGGACGCCACGGAAGAGATCCTGAAGCGCAACGGCGCTGCCTTCTCGGATGCGGCGAAGGCCTTGTGCGCGATGATCAAGTCTGTCGGCCCTGCCGACAACGTCATCCGGGACCTCGAGGCGGTCGATCTGCCCGCGCCGGCGCGCGCTGAAGTGGAGCGTTTGTCCGAGGTGATCGAGATATTGCGCGCGGCGATGCCGGACCTAACCCTGACCCTCGACCCGGTCGAGTATCGCGGGTTCGAGTACCATACCGGCGTAAGTTTCACCCTGTTTGCCGAGGGCGTGCGCGGCGAACTCGGACGGGGCGGGCGCTACATTACGGGGGCCGGGGAGCCGGCGACAGGTTGTTCGCTCTACATGGATTCGATTCTGCGAGCCTTGCCGAAACCGGCGGCCCCAGACCGCCTGTACCTGCCCTTTGGGACATCGTTTGCCGAGGGCAGCGGGTTCCGCGACGAGGGCTGGGTCACCGTTTCGGCGCTGTCCGCGGAAACAGATGCTGTTGCCGAGGCGAAACACCTGGGTTGCAGCCATTGCCTCGTTGATGGTGCGCCGACCGCAGTCGGCGAACCGGAAAGCTGACGAAAGTAGACAGATGGCGAACGTAGCGGTTGTGGGCTCCCAGTGGGGCGACGAGGGCAAGGGCAAGATTGTCGACTGGTTGTCGGAACGCGCAGATGTCGTGGTTCGTTTTCAGGGTGGCCACAATGCCGGGCACACACTGGTGATCGACGGCAAGACCTACAAGCTGAGCCTGCTGCCCTCGGGCGTCGTGCGCCCGGGAAAGACCAGCGTCATCGGGAACGGCGTGGTGGTCGATCCCTGGGCATTGCTTGGCGAGATCGATGCAATCGCGGGCATGGGGGTGGAGATTACACCCGAGACACTCAAGGTCGCCGACAATGCGAGCCTGATCCTACCGTTGCACCCGTATCTGGACGGCGCCATCGAGGAGGCCCGTGGCGCCGACAAGATTGGGACCACCGGGCGCGGAATCGGGCCGGCATATGAAGATAAGGTCGCCCGTCGAGCGATCCGGGTCTGTGACCTTGCGGATCGTGAGACCCTGGAACAGCGTGTCGATCACCTGTTGTTCCACCACAATGCCTTGTTGCGCGGCCTCGGAGCCGATGAGGTGGACAAGGCGGACCTGCTGGCGCGGATCGAGGAAATATCCGACCGTCTTCTGCCCTATGCCGCGCCCGTCTGGGAATGGCTCGATGATGCCCGGCGCGATGGCAAGCGGATCCTGTTCGAAGGGGCCCAGGGCGCGATGCTGGATGTGGATCACGGGACTTACCCCTTCGTGACCTCGTCGAACACGATCGCCGGCCAGGCCGCCGCCGGGTCAGGGGTTGCACCGGGCGCGATCGGATATGTGCTCGGGATCACCAAGGCCTATACGACGCGGGTCGGCAGCGGTCCGTTCCCGACGGAGCAGAGCAACGAGATCGGTGAGTTGCTGGGCGAACGCGGCCGCGAGTTCGGCACCGTCACCGGCCGCCGCCGGCGTTGCGGATGGTTTGATGCGGTCATGGTGCGCCAGGCCGTCCGGGTCGGCGGCATTAGCGGCATTGCGCTCACGAAGCTCGACGTGCTCGACGGGATCGAGGAGCTCAAGGTTTGCGTCGGCTACAAGGTCGACGGGCAGGAAATGCCGCGTTTTCCCGCCGGCATTCGTGCTCAGGCAAACGTGGAGCCGGTCTACGAGACGATGGAAGGCTGGGAGACCAGCACCATGGGGGCCCGGAGCTGGGCGGAACTGCCGGCAACGGCCATCAAGTATGTGCGTCGGATCGAGGAACTGATCGAAGCGCCGGTGGCACTGCTCTCCACCAGCCCGGAACGGCTCGATACCATCCTCGTCCGCGACCCGTTTGCCGACTGACCAGCGTTAACGTTCTTTTAAACCCGAAAGAACCATAACCCACTGTTAACAGTTGGTGTTTTTCGGTGCAAAGCTGATCGAGCTAACGCCTAGCTAACACAGGTTCCCAATTTGACACTCCCGGGCGGTTGAGCTGCCATCCCGCACGAGTCGGATGGGTTAGACCGATGGCGAAATCCAAGAAAGCGCCGGCTGCAAAGGCGGCTACACCCAGGAAATCCCGCGGCGGGACCTACGCGTTTCTGCTGGTGGGCTTGATCATGGCTGGACCGCTGGTTTTCGCAGCCCCCGCTCTGCTTGTGTTCACGATCGGAATGGTACCGGCGATGGTCGCGTTCATCATCGATCGCGAGCCGGGCCGCAATGCCGCCCTTGCCGTCACGGTCACGAACGCCGCGGGCGTCACGCCGTTCATCATCGATCTCGTGTTGAACAGGCCGACTCTGAACCGCGCCATGGTCATGCTGTCGGATGTGTTTGTGATTGCAGTGATCTACGGCACCGCCGGGATCGGCTGGCTGCTGGTGCTCAGCATGCCCAAGGTTGCGGCGGTTTACCTGTCGGTGACCAACGAGACGAAGGTCCAGATGATGCGGCGTGAACAACGCCGGCTGGTCGAGGAATGGGGCGAGGAGGTCAAGGAGCCTGCCGCCTCGTGATCGCGAAGTCGCAGGGATCGGCGAGTCCGACCACCCTCACTTGGCTATGATCAGCTTGCCGCGACCTGTTGCTCGATGGCCAGGTTCTTCATGGCCTTCTGAAGTTTCTCGAACGCCCGCACTTCGATCTGGCGAACCCGTTCGCGGCTGATGTTGTATTCCTGAGACAAGTCTTCGAGGGTCACCGGATTTTCCTGGAGACGGCGCTCGGTCAGAATGTGCCGCTCACGCTCGTTGAGCGCTTCCATGGCCCGATTGAGAAGGCCGCGGCGTTTCTCGAGCTCGTCCTGTTCGACGAGTTCCGACTCCTGGGATTCGGATTCGTCGACAAGCCAGTCCATCCAATCGCCGTCGCCATCGCCGTCCTTGCGCAACGGCGCATTGAGCGAGCCATCCGGCCCGGCCAGGCGACGGTTCATCATCACCACATCGTTTTCCGAAACGCTGAGTTCCTTGGCGATGTACTCGACCTGCTCGGGCGGCAGATCGCCCTCGTCGAATGCCTTCAATTGACCCTTCATGCGGCGCAGGTTGAAGAACAGTTTCTTCTGCGCCGCCGTGGTGCCCATCTTCACGAGGCTCCAGGAGTGCAGGATGTATTCCTGGATCGCCGCGCGGATCCACCACATGGCATAGGTCGACAGACGGAACCCGCGGTCGGGATCGAACTTCTTGACCGCCTGCATCAGGCCGACATTGCCTTCGGAAATCAGCTCGGCCACGGGCAGGCCGTAGCCGCGATATCCCATCGCGATCTTGCCGACCAGGCGCAGATGGCTGGTCACCAGCTTGTGGGCAGCGTTAACGTCGTCATGCTCCTGCCAGCGCTTGGCCAGCATGAACTCCTCTTCGGGCTCCAGCATCGGAAATTTGCGAATCTCCTGCAGGTAGCGCGAGAGATTGCCTTCCGGGGTCAACGATGGAAGCTGAAGGGTCGCCATAAATCTCTTTCTCCCGCCGCCCACCGAACCGGGCGGCCATGACTGAACGGTTTTAGGCACGCAGTATAGAGTTTAAATATGGTGTTTTCGTGTACATCTGCAATAGCTTAGAGCATTTCTAATATATTCGTGAGACTTGCCATGTCTGGCGGTAATTTTGTTTCAAAATCAATGGTTTCGCCCGTTGCCGGATGGCTGAATCCCAGCCTGTGTGCGTGTAGCGCCTGGCGCGAAAATCCGCTGATGGCGGCTTTTGCCGCCGAATCCAGGGATTTGAGCGCGGCCCGTCGTGTCGTTGTACGGCCATAGACCGGGTCGCCGATGATCGGGTGGCCCTGATGACCCAGATGTACGCGGATCTGGTGGGTGCGGCCGGTGGCGAGGCGGCATTCGATCAGGGTGGCGAGGCCCCCGCCATAGACGTCGACCGTCCGAAAGCGGGTGAGGGCCCGTTTGCCGCCGCGGGTCACCACGGCCATCTTCTTGCGGTTTTTCGGGTGCCGCCCGATCGCACCCTCGATCTCGCTCTGCGCGGGCACCGGCCGGCCCCAGACGATGGCGTGGTAGGCGCGGTCGACGCTGCGGGCGGAGAACTGAGAGACGAGGCTTTCGTGCGCCGCGGCGGTCTTGGCGGCAACCATGACGCCGCTGGTGTTCTTGTCGAGGCGATGCACGATGCCCGGTCTGCGCACCCCGCCGATACCGGCCAGGCTGTCCCCGCAATGGGCGATCAGGGCGTTCACGAGTGTCCGGTCCGGGTTTCCCGGCGCCGGGTGGACCACCAGGCCCGCGGGCTTGTCGATGACGATCAGCGCATCGTCCTCGTGGAGGATCTCCAGCGGTATATCCTGACCGATCGGGATGGCGTCGACGGGGGCCGGCACCTCCACCTCGAACACATCCCCGGAGCTCACCTTCATCGAAGGCTGACGCACGGGCGTGCCCGCACGCCGCACATGTCCGTCCTCGATCAGGGCCTTGAGGCGCGAGCGCGAGAAGTCGCCATGGGCATCGGCCAGCGCGCGGTCCAGGCGCTGCCCGGCCTGCTCGGCACCGATCCGCAGGGGTTTGAGGGTATCGTTGTCTTTTTGCGTCACGTCCCTAGACTGCGCTTCGAATTCGGGAGGGGCAATTGGCCGTACAGATTTCACGCATGATCGTCATCATCCTCGGCGTTCTGATCCTGATCGTCCTGGGTGCGGTCATCTGGACGGCGTTCGACGGGCCGCGGAACGCGGGCTCGAATGCCGGGGGAGAGAATACCCAAATCGCGCCTGATCACCTATCGCTCGGCCTGCCGTCGCCGGATTGCGTGATCGAACAGGCCCGCACCGATGGCGGGCGATTGACGGTGATCACCGGCGGACCCGCGAGCCTGCCCGATTGCCGCCGCGTGTTTGTCATCCAGCTCTCCAGCGGTCGCATCCAGGCCGAGATAAGGCTGTGACGGACAATCCGGCGAACTTCGCCAGCGACAATGTCGCCGGGGCGCTGCCCGAGGTGATTGCCGCGGTCACCGAGGCCGCATCGGTGGGGGCGATGCCTTATGGCGACGATCCCTGGACCGAACGGGTCGAGACGCGGCTGCGCGAGGTGTTCGAGTGCGACCTGCAGGCTTTTCCCGTGGCGACCGGGACGGCGGCGAACGCGCTTGCCCTGTCGGCGCTGTGCCCGCCCTTCGGAACCGTGTTCTGCCATCCGATGAGCCATGCCAACACCGACGAATGCGGTGCGCCGGAATTCTTCACCGGTGGGGCCAAGCTCACCCTGGTCGACGGGGCGGACGGAAAGATAGACTCGGCCGCTCTCGATACCGCGATTGCGACGGCCCGTCCCAACGGGGTCCACAACATGCCGCCGGCTGCGGTCAGCATCACCCAGGAAAACGAGGCAGGCTCGGTCTATTCCCTGGATGAGGTCGATGCGATCGCCGAGGTGTCTCGTCGCCACGAGTTGGCCCTGCACATGGACGGCGCACGCTTCGCCAATGCGCTGGTCTCGCTCGGCTGTAGCCCGGCGGACGTGACCTGGCGGCGCGGCGTCGATGTGTTGTGTTTTGGGGCGACCAAGGGCGGCGCGATGGCGGCCGAGGCGGTGATCTTCTTCTGCGAGGAACAGGCCGCCGCCTTCGGTGAGCGGCGCAAGCGCGGCGGGCACTTGTTGTCCAAGATGCGTTTCGTCTCGTCCCAACTCGACGGCTATTTGTCCGACGATGCCTGGCTGCGAGCGGCGCGCGCGGCGAATGCCTGTGCGGCCCGGCTGGCCGATGGACTTGCCGCGATCGGCAATTCCACGCTCGTGCGGCCGGCCGACGCCAACATCGTCTTCGCGCAATTGTCCCCGCCGGTGCTCGACCGGCTCGAGGCGGACGGGGTTCGCTTCTACCGGGCGGGCGACGACGGTACGATCCGGCTGGTCGTGGCCTGGAGCACCACCGAGGCCGATGTGGATGGATTTCTCGCTGCCGTCCGGGCCCACTTGGCCACAGCAGCGGAATAGCGGCCGGAAGGCCGAGGGATTGCTTGAAAAGGGGTCCCGGTTCGGCTATTCCCACGTGCCCGTTCAACACGGTCACCAGCGTCCCCTTCGTCTAGTGGCCTAGGACGCCGGCCTCTCACGCCGGAAACAGGGGTTCGACTCCCCTAGGGGACGCCAACTTTTACACCCCAGGTTTCTGGGCTTTTTCGATAGCCCAACCTGCCTCAGAACTCCTGAATCGTAGCATTTTTAGTAGCATTAAGGGGACCCCCCTCAGTGCTTTTGAGACCCATCCCGGGGGGGACGGCCGCGTGTCCCATTGCGAGAGAACCCAGGGTCGAGAATTTCTGTAGTAAACTTTAGAAGCGATGACCGGTGTTGGTGTTCTTTGTTGTCAAAGACCCCGCCTAGGGACCCTCGCACCGAAAGGTGCGTTTTGTTCATTTCGCCGTGTTTGGTATCGTTCGGTTCACAAGGGGGAAGGCATGTCAAAGCTATCGCTATTGATCGTTGTCCTGTTCTCGATCGCGGCTTGTGCAACAGCTGAAAAGTATGAGGCGATCCTGAATTCTTGGGTGGGAGTTCACTCTGATCAGTTGGTCACATCATGGAGAGTGCCACAAAGTAGCTTTCGGCTTTCGAACGGCAATACGGTCTTGCAGTACGAAAGAGAGAGAACTGTGCAGAGCGGTGGAACCACTTACAAGGTGCCAAAGACAACAGAGACCCGTAGCACCATTTATGGCACTCGAGGCGCCTCAAGCGTAACAAGCACGACTACTACCTATGAGACGAGGCAGACGCCGATCCGAAATGAGACGCTACGTTGCGTCACTCGGTTCATAGTCGGTCTCGACTCTAGGATTTTGAAATGGGCCTATGAAGGTGATGACTGTGTGGCCCAATAGATGACCGAAACCATCAAGCAGCTCACCAACGATATTTTGCGTTTTCGTGACGAGCGTGACTGGGAGCAGTTTCACACGATCAAGAATTTGATCATCTCGCTGAACATTGAGGCTTCGGAGTTACTCGAGACGGTTCAGTGGAAAAAGAATGACCAAGTCCTGGAGTCGCTGAAGGGTGCCGATGGTTTGGAGGCGATTGCGGACGAATGTGCTGATGTGTTCATTTATCTACTGTTGATTTGCCACGAATGCGGGATCGATTTAACGGATCACACACGAAAGAAGATCTCTAAGAACGAGACTAAGTACCCAGTTGAAAAAGCGTTTGGGTCGGCTCGAAAGTACACTGAGTTCTAAGGTAAGACATTCGGACCTGAATGACATTTGCGATCGCCAATACCGACCTCGATTGGTTTGAGGCTCTTCGGAGTACCGATTCAAACCGGTTTGTAAATTTTTGGACGCCAACTCCTTGGAACGTGACCGGGCTCAACAAAGGGGAGCACTGGTATTTCATGCTCAAAAGCCCCGTGCGCAAGGTGGGGGGATTTGGACTTTTCCATGAATACCGAGAAATGCAGGCGTCAGAGGCTTGGCACTATTTTGGTTCGGCAAATGGCGTTCTGGACCGATCGGAATTAGTGTCGCGTATCCAGGCATACGCCTCTAAACGGTCTAGCAATTTCGCAAATGTACGAGATCCAGTTATTGGCTGTGTCGTGCTTGCGGATCCTATGTTCTATGACGACAGCGAGTTTTTCTCGCCGAACGACGTTGGGCTGTCATTTGCGAGACAGATCGTCAAGTTTAAGTACTTCGATGGTGACGGAATTGCGCTGGGTGCAGGCGGAACCGATCAAACCACCAGCTTCCAACTCATAAACGCGGGCGTTGGAAGGAAGAAGGTCGTTCCTGTTAAGGATCGTTCTGGACAGCCTGCCTTTCGAAGGTCTGTCTTGCTCGCGTATAGGTACCAATGCGCGATTACGGGTACCACTGTTCCTCAAGTTCTTGAGGCTGCGCATATCCAGCCTTATATCGATCCACGCAGCAACCATATCCAGAACGGACTGTGCTTGCGTGTGGATTTGCATCGACTGTTCGATCAAGGACTGATCGCGATAGGTGCAGACTTCTCCGTCTTGATAAGCACGCAGATTAAGGAAAGCGCGAACGAGTATTCGCAGCTTGGGGGGCTTGCTCTGGGCTTGCCTGCCGATCAATCGAATCATCCATCGAGGGACGCGCTTCAGGTTCATCGCGACGAGATCTTTTTGGGTTGAGTCACGTAGCGAAGCTGAAGTTCAGGAGAAAGCTGAACGATGTTTTTGGGATCTGATCTCTAAGCAGACTTAGGATTTGGATATGTCGCCTCGTAAAATCGCTTGCCTCGCATTTAATGCAGCTCGCATCGCGGTCTTCGCGGCCGCGGCCTGAACGCATATGAAGGATTAGCCATGCAATACAGAAAGACCGAGGCCAAGGACGCGGCGCGCGAGCGCCTGAAGGGCCTGTGGACCGCGATGCCCTACACCTGGGACGCGGACGACGAGTTCGACGAGGCCGCCAATCGCGCCAACATGGAACACATCATCACCGGTCTGAAGATCGACGGCCACTACACCTCGGGCAACATCGCCGAATTCTGGTCGATGCCGGACGAAGAGCGCATGCGTGCCCACGAGGTGATGATGGACGCGGCGGCGGGGCGGATCGGCACCATCGCGGGCTGCCACCACCAGTCCGTGAAGGAGGCGACCAGGCTGGCGCGCCACGCCCAGGACATCGGCTACGACTTCGCTATCGTGCTAACGCCCTACATGGCCGCGCGCAACGACGATTCCGTCTTTTCCTTCTACGAATATATCTGCGAGCGGGTCGATATCGGGATCATCTTGTTCAACATCCCGCAAAACTATCATCCCATCGGACCGGCGCTCGCCAGGCGCCTCGCTGCGCTGCCGAACATCTGCGCCTACAAGCAGGGGGACAACTCGCCGGCCGCGACCCATGCGCTGCAGGCCGCGGTGGGGGACGACTTGGTGATCTCGGTCGCCGACGAGGCGCCGTGGCTGCACAACATGACCCAGCTCGGGCTGGAGTGCCTGATCAACTTCAACCCGCACCTCTACCAGGTGCCGGGCTGGCTCCCGGTGCGCGACTACACCGAATGCGTGAAGCGCGGCGAGATCGCGCGCGCCACGGAGATCGCGGCCGAGCTCAAGGCCATCCGCGAGGTCCATGCGAAGTGGATCATGGGCTACTGGAAGGCCGGGCGGATGCCCATCGCCGAGATGAAATACTGGCAGGAGCTGATCGGCATGGCGGGCGGCCCGGTGCGCCCGCCGGTGACGGACATGACCGACGCCGCCCGCACAGAGATGCGCGCCGATCTGGAGGCGACGGGGCTGATCGCCCGTGCTCAAGAGCGGGCGGACGTGGCAGCGGAGTAGTAAACGCGCGGAGCTGCCGCAGACGATGTCTCGCGGCGGCCTCCGAGTTTGCGTGCAGTTAGCTCAACTGTGGAGTGACCGGAGTGGGCTTCTCAGCGTGTTTGGCTGCTTCCTGCTTTTCCACTGTTCCTGAAATTTCTCCGCCAGATGTGACGAGCAGTTCTTTGTACAAAATCTCGCCAGTTACCTTTCCTGTCGCCGTTATCTCTAAGGTCTTGGTCGACGTGACCTTGCCCTCGACATTTCCCGCAATCGACAGCTCATCACATTCCATGGCGCCGTTGACGCTGCCGGTGCAAAAACCTGCACCCGCCATCAACATGCAACACGCTTCCTGATATGAAGTGCACCTTGTCGTTTCGCGTGCGAGGGCGTGTGTGATGGGTGTGCAGTACGACTATATCGTCGTCGGGGCCGGCTCGGCCGGTTGCGTGATGGCGAACCGCCTGTCGGCGAAATCGGCTAACCGCGTCCTGCTGCTGGAGGCGGGCCGGGACACGCCGCCGGGCCGTGAGCCGGCCGACGTGCTCGATACCTATCCGCTGTCCTATTTCAATCCCGCCTATATTTGGCGCGGGATGCGCGGGCATGCGCGCCGCCATGACAATTCCCCGGCCGGGCCGTTCCGCCAGGGCCGTATCATGGGCGGCACCTCCTCGATCAACGGTATGGTGGCGCTGCGCGGCACGCCGATGGACTATGACGAATGGGACGCACGCGGTGCCGCGGGCTGGGCCTGGGACGATGTGCTGCCCTATTTTCGCGCGCTCGAGAACGATGTCGATGCGGACCGGGACGCCGATGCCGATCTGCACGGCAAGGATGGCCCGCTGCCGATCCGACGTGTGGCGCGCAATGAATGGCCGCCTTTCGTCAATGGTGTCGACACATGGAGTCGAAACCGCCAGCTCGCGCCAATCCACGATCTCAACGGCGAGTTTCGCGCCGGTGTCGGTGCGCTTCCGCTGAGCCGGTTTCCCGGCAAGCGCGCCTCGACCGCGATCTGTTATCTCGATGCCGAAATCCGGACACGGCCCAATCTGACCATTCATACCGACACGCATGTCGAGGCCCTGATCAGCGAGGGGACGGCGGTCAAGGGCGTGCGAGCGACGATCAAGGGTGTCGAGCAGGCGTTCCTGGCCGGCGAGGTGATCGTGTGCGCCGGTGCGCTGCAGTCGCCGGTCATGCTGATGCGCGCCGGCATCGGGCCTGCGGCCCAGCTGCGCGCGCTCGATCTACCCGTGGTCGCCGACCGGGCCGGTGTCGGGGCCGATTTGCAGAACCATGCGGTGGTCTATCTGGTCGCCCAACTGCGCCGCGACGCCGCCCAGCCCATGGCTGTGAATACCCATTCCACCGCGACGGAGCGATTTTCCTCGGGTGTTGACGATGCCAGCCCGCTGGATATGAGCATGTCGATCTCCAACAAGATCGGCTGGCACGCATTGGGGCGCCGGGTCGGGGCGCTTGTGCCGACGATCCTGAAGCCGGATTCGCGTGGCGATGTGACGCTGACCCGGGATGAAACCAATATCCGTCCGCGCATAGAGTTCAATTATCTCGACGATGCCCGCGACCATGCGCGCATGGTTGCCGGTGTGCGCCATGCCATCGAGGTTCTGCTGTCGCCCGAGGTGCGGCCGATCTGGCACTGCGCCTACCCGGTATCACGCCCGAACAGAATGCGTGCGCTCAACGACATCACCATGTTCAACAGCCTGCGCGCGCGGATCCTGTCCGGGTTATTTGATACGGTTCCCGCCATCGGTCGGCCGGTGTTGGCGGGATTGTCCGAGCCGGGGGCGGACGTGGCGGCGCTGGCCGACGATCCGGCACGGCTGGATGATATCGTCGCCAGGAGCGTGGCCGGCGTGTTTCATCCGGCCGGCACGTGCCGTATGGGCGCGGCCGATGATCCGTTGGCCGTGACCGACCCCCAGGGTCGGGTCTATGGCGTGGAGGGGTTGCGGGTCGTCGATGCGTCCCTGATGCCGGTCCTGCCGCGCGGCAACACCAACCTGCCGACGATCATGATGGCCGAGAAAATCTCGGCCACGATGCTGGCCGCCTAGTAGGTCGCGCGCCCGCCCGAAAGATCGAACACGGCGCCGGTCGCGAACCCGTTTTCTTCCGACGACAGCCAGGCCACCATCGCGGCAATTTCCTCGACCTTGACGAAGCGGCCTCGCGGAATTTTCGACAGCATGTAGTTCACATGTTCTTCGGTCATCTGGTCGAATAGGGCCGTGCGCGCGGCCGCGGGTGTGATGGCGTTGACGGCGATGTCGTGGTCCGCAAGCTCCTTGCCGAGCGATTTTGTCAGCGCGATGACGGCCGCCTTCGAGGCGCTGTAGGCCGCGGCGTTGGGGTTGCCTTCCTTGCCGGCGACCGAGGCAATATTGACGATCCGCCCGGATCCGGCCGCGATCATGTGGGGCACCACCGCGCGCGAACAGATGAAGGTGCCGGTCAGGTTGATGTCGATGACCTGGCGCCATTCATCGACCGGATACTCGTGCACCGGCGCATTAGCGCCGGAGATTCCGGCATTGTTGACCAGAATGTCGATCCGGTCGGCCTCGTTGGCGACCGCCTGCGTCGCCGCCGCGACGGCATCCGCGTCCGCGACGTCGACACCCGTGGCCGCGGCCCTGTCGCCGAGCGTCTCGGCCGCATCCGCCGCCTTCGCGGGGTCGAGGTCCCACAACCGGACATGGGCACCGGAAGCATGCAGGCGCTGGGCGATGGCAAGGCCGATGCCCTGGGCGGCGCCGGTGACGATTGCGGTCCGGCCATCGAGATCGATCTGGTTCATGGTCTGGGCCCTCTGGGCTGGTTCGTCATGTGCGAAGGACAGGGGGTTCGCGCGGGGTTGCAATCCTCGTGCGCTTTTTACCGGTGTCGGTCATGGGTTTGCGAGCGAAAAGACCCGAACAGGAGTGCACCTTTGTCGCCAAAAGGGCCGTTTCCCGGGCTCACGCGGGGGTGATCGGCCGTTTACGTCTCGTTAACCACGATATGGGACGCTCGGTTTGTGTCCGGACATTTTGTTGGTGTTCGGTTGGGAGACTTCGAGTTGCAAGACAAGTACAATTTTCCGCCATGTCGGTTCTGGTGGTCGACGGAAGTGTCTTCTCCAGGAAGCTGACGGTGCAGATGTTCCGGTCATTCGATTTCGGGTTCGTCCGCGAGGCCGACGTCGCCTGAACCGGGTTGTTTGCCCCCGCCCGCCTGACTAACGTTGTGGCTCCATCACCAGGAGGCGCTCGTGACCGGTGCCATCGAAGCCCGATTGACCGAACTCGGTATCGAGTTGCCAATTCCCCGAAAACCCAAGGTCGCCAAGATTCTGCCGGCGCTGATCGTCGATCGGCTGCTGTTCGTCTCCGGCATGGTGCCCCATTGGGATGGGGAGCTGCGCTATGTGGGAAAGGTCGGCCGCGAATTCTCCCTCGAGGAAGGCCAGGCGGCCGCGCGACTGTCGACGCTCAGCGTGCTGGCGGAGGCGCGCGAGGCACTGGACGGTGATCTCGACCGGATCGCGCGGGTCGTGAACGTCAAGGGCTACGTCAACGCGTTGCCCGACTTCACCCAGATACCCGATGTGGTCAACGGCGCGTCCGAGGTCATGATGGATGTGTTCGGCGATGCCGGCCGTCACACACGCACGGCGATGGGCGTGGCCGTGATGCCATTCGACGTCGCGATTGAGGTCGAAGCGATCTTCCAACTGCATTGAACGTTGGGCCGGGATGGCCTATGCGGTCGACTTGCCCCGGCGCGCCGGGATCGAGGAATTGCACAAGCAGATCGAGCGGATCACGCTGGACCATGATGGGCGGCTCTACATCGCCAAGGATGCACTGATGCAGGCGGAAACCTTTGCAGCGATGTTCCTGCGGCTGGATGAGTTTCGCGATGTTCTGTCCCGGATCGATCCGGAAGGCCGTTTCCAGTCGGACATGTCGCGGCGGCTTCGGCTGCACCCGCGCACAGCAGGCTGATCTTCGGTATCGCACCCCGTTTGCGCAGCACGTTCAACGGATTATGCTCCGCGCATGAACTCACAAAGCCCCGAGACCGCAGCCGATATTTCCGCGCCGCTCGAGCTCCATACGGAGACCGTGCAGCCGGACTGGATCGACTATAACGGCCATATGAACCTGGCCTACTACATGCTCGCCTTCGATCACGCGACCGACGCGTTCTTCGACTATGTGGGGCTGGGTGAGGGATATCTGAAGACCGCCAATTGCTCGACCTTTACGCTCGAAGCGCACATCACCTACGACCGCGAGCTGATGGCGGGCGCGCCCATGCGGTTCGAGACGCAGCTGCTGGCCCATGACGCCAAGCGCCTCCACTATATCCATTTCATGTATCACGCCGAGGAAGGCTATCTGGCCTCGGCCAACGAGCTGATCAGCCTTCATGTGGACATGGATGCACGCCGGTCCGCGCCCATGCCCGAACAGGTGCTGACGCGCCTCGATGCAATTGCAGTGCACCATGATAAACTGCCCCATCCGGAACAGGCGGGAAGGGTCATTTCCATTGTCCGTTGAATCTCTTGCGAAGGGTCACCGCCGGATCGGGACGGTGCGCGAAATCGCCGAGCGTTGGGGCTTGGCGAACCGGCTTTCGCGCGCGGCGGACCTGGAACCTGCGTTCCGTGAGATGCTGGACTGCGCCGTGGTGGTCAGCCGCCGGGCGCGCACGCTTGCCGGGTCTGCCTATACCAAGGAACGGCGGATAGTCCTCAATGCGCGACTGCTGGAACGCGGGCGCGAACGCGACCGGGATGCAACATTCCTGCACGAATGTGCCCATGTGCTTGCCGATATTTTTCACGACCGGCCGTGCCGTCACGGCGATCGTTGGCGCGAAATGATGCGGTTGCTGGGCGAAGTGCCCAATGTGCGCCATCGCATTCCCTATCTGTCGCGCGAGGCCAACGCGAAAATCATCTGGCGCTGCACCGGATGTGCGCAGGCCTATCACTATGTGCGGCGGCCGCGCCGCAAGATCAAAGATTGTTATTGCGCGGATTGCGGCCCTGAAAATGGCCGCCTGCGCGAGGAAATCCCCGAATGAGCGAAGCCCGTGCGGACGCACGTCCCGCGACCATCGAACTGCGGATTATCGTCTGGCAGTTGGTGCGGATCATGGTGCAACTGGAATCCGTGGCCCGCAACCGCGGGCGTAAGAAGGCGCCGTCGGTCTATGCGGACTGGCGTGCATCCTGGACGGAGATCGACCGGACACTCACGCGCCTCGGCGACAGCGATTCCGAAGCATTTTCCGACCTGATGATGAACCAGGAGGTGGTGCTGCGATGCCGCGACCGTTCCCAGCTGAACGAGGTCACACGCGCGATCGAGAATGTCATCAACCAGCTCGACCAGCACCTGCGCGCCGCGAAGGGTGATGCACAACAGGAAGAGGATCTGCAGTTCGAACGGCGCGAAATGAACGCGCTTTTGAAGCGGCTGCGGAAGCTGGGCCGGGCGGGAAGCCGCGGCAAACCCGGCGAAGGTGCTAATCGGCCGCGTCGCGCCCGGGGGCGGAAAGACTAGCCGCGAAGGCTGCGACGGCCTGGTCCAGCGTGCGGGACCGGTCCGCGGTCTCTCTTGTTTCCGAAGCCAGAGACGACTCCGCGAGCAGTTGGAACATGTCCGCGGCCCCCTGGTGGATTTTCGGCGTCAGGCCGATCTCCGAGAAAGTCTTGGCGATTTCCAGCATTTCGCCGGTCCACCGTTCGGCATCGGCTGCAAGCCAGGGCACGCGCCGTTCCATGCGTTGCAGGACCTGCGCCTGGCTTTCCGAGAGTTCCTGGTGCAATTCCTGGGACAGGCCCAACTGTGCCGCGCCGATGAGGACCAGGGTTTCCAGGGTCATCGCGCCCTTGTTCAGGGCCGCGTAACACATCTTGATCGCGGACGCGGCGCCGACCCCGCCGGGCAGCGGTCGGATCAGCAGGTCCGGCCGGGCGATAACCTCGAGCCGCTCGGGCGCCTCGCCGCTCACATACAGCCGTGTCGGCGCGGAGCGGCCGGGCGGGCCCCCGATGATGCCGCCGTCGAGATATCCGGCACCGGCATCGGTGACGATCCCCGAAATGGTCTGTGTGGTCGACGGGGCGATCGCGTTACAGTCGACGAACAGCGGCGCCTTGCCGGTGCCGCGCATGGCGTCCGCGGCACGGCTCGCGAAATCCACGGCAGCGGATGGCGGCATGACCGACAGGATTAGGTCGGCCTTTTCGGTCAGCGATGCCAGGGATCCCGCATCTTCGATACCGGCGTCCGCCGCAAGTTTGCGCGAACGGTCGCTACGGTCGTCAAGCGCGGTCATGGCCGTGAAACCACCCTCGCGCAGCGTGCGGCCGATCGCGTGTCCCATATCGCCGGTGCTGACGACGCCGATGGTCTGGATCGACATATTTCCGTCCCCTGTCATGCGCGGCCGCGCATTGATTTTCACGCTCACACCCTGTTACATCCGGGCCATACTAGCATCGTGCAAATCTGCCAGGGGGAAGAGATGGCGACCGATCGACTGGTGGAGCCGGCATGGCTTGAGGAACACCTCGATGACCCGAACGTGGTCATTCTGGAGTTCAACTGGAACGGCACGGAATCCTACGACAAGTGGCACATTCCCGGAGCGCACGGGTTCTTTTGGAAGGACTTCCTGTGGGACGACACCGTGCGCGATTTCCCCACCCCCGAGATGTTTGCCGAACGCTGCGGCGCGTTGGGAATCTCCAACGACACGACGGTGGTCTGTTATGGCGATCCGGTCCAGTTCGGCACCTATGGATGGTGGGTTTTCACCTATCTGGGACATCCCGATGTCCGGTTGCTGAACGGTGCCCGGGTGCGCTGGGAGAACGAAGGACGGCCGACAACCACGGATGTGCCCAGTGCGACGCCGGCCACCTATAAGGCCGGATCGGGGCGCAACGATCACATGCGGGTGCGCTTTGCCGAGATCATCGAGCGGCTCGACGATGTAAAGGCGGGCGGCAACACGGCCCTGCTCGATCATCGCTCGCCCGAGGAATATAACGGCGAGCGGGTCAACATGATCGGCGCGCCCGATGTGGGTGCCGAACGCGCCGGGCGAATTCCGGGCGCCAAGCACCTCTTCTTCGACGAGTTCCTGAACGACGACATGACGTTTCGGACTGAAGACGAACTGCGCGGGCTGCTTGAGGACCGGGGCGCCATGCCGGACAGGGATGTGATTTCCTATTGTCGTCTCAGTCACCGAGCGACCCTGGCCTATTTCACCATGACCCAGCTGCTTGGGTACGAGAATGTGCGCAGCTATGACGGGTCGTGGACGGAGTGGGGCAGCCTGGTCGGGGTGCCGATCGAGAAATAGGCTTGCCGCCGTCGTCGGCGGATCTAGTTGACTGGACGAACCAGAATTCGGGGGAGTGCCGACATGGGCTTGAGTGGACCGGGTGCGGAGGCGTATCCGCACATTTTCTCGAGGGGCAAGATAAAGGGAGTGGAGTTCGCGAACCGCTGTGTCGTCTCGCCGATGACGCGGACGAGCGCGAGCGAGGACGGTCTCGTCACCGATCAGATGGCCGAATACTACGCGCGTTATGCGCGCGGCGGCTGGGGAATGGTGATGACCGAAGGGGTGTATATCGACCTCAAATACAGTCAGGGCTACGCCTTCCAGCCGGGCATCGCGACGGACGAGCAGGCGGAAAGCTGGCGCAAGGTCGTCGATGCCGTGCATGCCGAGGGCGCGCCCATCTTCATGCAGATTTTCCATTGCGGCGCCATTAACCAGGGCAACAACTGGGTCGAGGGTTCGATCTCGGCTTCTGCCGTGACGCCCGTCGGTGAGCAGATTCCCCGTTACCGGGGTGCCGGCACCGGTTTTCAGACCCCGCGCGAAATCACACGCGAGGAAATGGCGCAGGTCATCGAGGATTTCGGCCACGCCGCCCGCCGCGCCGCGGAAATCGGCTTCGACGGGGTTGAGGTGCACGGCGCGAACGGCTACCTGCCCGACCAGTTCCTGACGGTGCACACCAATCTGCGCGAGGATGAGTATGGCGGCCCGATCGAGAACCGGGTCAGGTTCCACTGCGAGGTGATGCAATCGGTGCGCGACGCAGCACCCGATATTCCGGTCGGGGTACGTATCTCCCAGACCAAGGTCAATGATTTCACCTATGTCTGGCCGGGCGGAGACGATGACGCCAAGGTCATCTTCTCCGCGATCGCGGCCACGGGCATCGATTTCTTCGATTGCAGCGCCCATCTGGGCCTCGATCACGTGTTTGGCACGGATCATAGCCTGTCGGGCCTGGCACACCGGCATTCCGGATTGCCGGTCATGGCCAACGGCAAACTGCAGGACCCGTCAGAGGCCGAACGGGCCCTCGTCGAGGGTGAGGGTGAGTTCGTTGCCATCGCCAAGGGGGCGATGGCCGACCCGAAATGGCCGCAGAAGATTGCGGCAGGCGAGACGCCCTATGGTTTCGACCCGGGCATGATCATGCCCTATGCGACGCTCGACTGTAACGAGGCGTTCTGGGCGGAAAACCCGGATGGCAAGTCGAAGACGACCGTTGAGGCCCGGGATGCTGCGGAAGGCGCGACCTAGGCCTTTGTTCGCAGGCCGTGAATGAAAAAGGGCGCCCGCGGGCGCCTTTTTTAGTGGTTGGAGAGTGTTTGCTATTCGGCCGCGTCGCGTCCGTCCTCGACGCCGGCCTCGAAGGTGACACCGATCGTGCGCATCTTGTCGAGAATGTCGTCGCCGAACTTGTCGGCCAGCCGGTCCGCCTCGATCTGCGGGTGATCGATGTCGTTGAAGGCCTCCTCGGAATCGCCGTTGATCCAGACCAGCAGGCGGGCGGTCTCGTCGCTGACATTTTCGAACCGGCGGACAACGCCCGGCGGCACCGCGATCATGTCGAGGGGGTCGAGGAAGGTCTCGCTCTCGCCCTCGTCGCCCCACTGAATCTTGAAACGGCCGTTGAGGCAGAAGAAGGTCTCGCGGGTGAACTGATGGGCGTGCAACAGGGGGCCGTCGCCCGGCGGGCATTCGGCGATGATCACGCTCATCTTGTCATCGGTGGTGACGGCCGGGTGTTGGGCCATCGGTCCGCCCTGGTTCTTCGGTGACATCAACAAATACAGCGTGCGCGCCGTCATCATCTCGTAGGCTTCCTGGGGAATGCCCACATTTGCGTCGTAGCTGTTGGACTGCGGCTTGAGCTCCTTGAAGCGTGCGACCCGGAGTTCCATTTCCGCGGGCGTGAAGTTCACGGTCTTCATCATCGTTCCCCTTATTGAATAGCGTGACGCGCTTTTGTGCTTGCCTGGCGAAATTCTACATCAATTTCGCTGGGGGACGGAATCGGGGCTATTCGAACCGGGTTTCGGCGTTCGAGTGGAAAATTTGTCAGGCGAACCAATAGGCGATATGTCCGGGCAGGCGCGCCAGTTCCTGGGCTTTCATATTGATGTTGCCTGCAAGGTTCGAGCGAATGACGTCATGAAATGCAAACATAGGTTCCCGATGTGTCTAGCGGACAGTCACATTCTCTTGGGAAGACGGCGCTGCGCTGGCGAAAGATGCCCGATATGAAAATGTTCGACTCGTCCGGGGCGGCGTCGGTCCCGGTTCACGTTGATCTGTATGCCGCACGCCTGCTGTGCGATAATTTTGGGGGAACAATGACCAAGAACATCCGCCGGACGCGGTCGACTTCGCGCAACGCCGGACACTGGAATAGGAGAGAAACATGCCCGAAGCCTTTATCTGCGATGCCGTCCGGACACCGTTCGGTCGTTACGGCGGGTCCCTGTCGAGTGTGCGGACGGACGATCTCGGTGCGATCCCCATGAAGGCGCTGATGGAGCGCAATCCGTCGGTGGCGTGGAACGAGGTCGATGAGGTCTATTACGGCAACGTCAACCAAGCGGGTGAGGATAACCGCAACGTGGCCCGGATGGCGCTGCTGCTTGCAGGATTTTCACCTGACGTCCCGGGGGCGACCGTCAACCGCCTGTGCGGATCGGGCCTCGAGGCTCTGACGGCCGCGGCGCGTGCGATCCGGACCGGCGAGGCCGACCTGATTGTTGCCGGCGGCGTGGAGGGCATGTCGCGTGCGCCATTTGTCATGCCGAAGGCTACGAGCGCGTTCTCGCGGTCCAGCCAGGTCGAGGATACGACCATCGGCTGGCGGTTCATCAACCCGAAGATAAAGGCTGAGTATGGCGTGGATTCTATGCCTGAGACGGCGGAAAACGTGGCCGAGGAATTCCAGGTCTCGCGCGTCGACCAGGATGCCTTCGCCTATCGCTCCCAGGCCCGTGCCAAGGCAGCCCAGGAGAGCGGTCGGCTTGCGAAGGAGATCGTTCCCGTCTCTGTCCCGCAGCGGCGCGGTGATCCGGTCATTGTCGATACCGATGAACACCCGCGCCCGGACACCGAGATGGATGTACTCGCCAAGCTGCCCACGCCGTTCCGCGAGGATGGCAGCGTGACGGCGGGCAATGCCTCGGGTGTGAATGACGGCGCATGCGCCATGATCGTGGCGTCTGAAGTCGCGATCGAGAAGCACGGACTGACGCCGATCGCCCGCATCGTGGGCACGGCCACCGCTGGCGTGTCGCCGCGCATCATGGGCTTCGGGCCGGCCCCGGCGACCCACAAGCTGCTTGAGCGGCTGGGTCTGAAAATCAGCGATATCGAGGTCATCGAGCTGAACGAGGCCTTCGCCGCACAGGCCCTGGCGGTGACCCGGGATCTCGGGGTCGCGGACGATGCCGAGCACGTCAATCCGAACGGTGGCGCGATTGCGCTGGGCCATCCACTCGGCGCCAGCGGTGCCCGCCTGGCGACGACCGCGGCCTACGAATTGCAGGAACGCGACGCACGGTACGCCCTGTGCACCATGTGCATCGGTGTCGGGCAGGGGATCGCGACGGTTCTCGAGCGCGCATAACAAGGTTTGACGAAACGGGGAGGAAGCTTGCACTACATCTTCGTCAACACAAGCATCGAGGATCGTGTCGAGCCGAGAAACGCGACGCGAGAGGCACATCTCGAATATCTCAAGAACGACGACATGAAAGCGAAGCTGGCACTCGCCGGATCGACCACTAGCGGGACGGATTGCGCATGACGGGCTCCCTGATTGTCGTTCAGGCAGATTTAGTCGAAGACGTTCAGGCCTTTGCCGATACCGACCCCTATACCCAGGCCGGCTTGTTCTCGAACGTCGAAATTCCCCCTGGATCTGGACCTTTGGAAATTCCGACTGAGGTCACTGATGCCGCGTTGGGTTCGACGTATATTGCTGGCCTCGGCCGTCGCGGTGTTTCCGCTTGCGGCCCAGGCCGCTGATCTGGTCACCGGCCTGAAACCAGCATCTCCGGAGCCGACGGCAGACAAGCTCACCCCTGGCCTGGCGGTGACCTACTACTTCAATGTCTTCAACCACACCCGCGAGATTCCCGACTGGGCGAAGTACAAGGACGGTGTGAAGGGCCAGCCGATTCTGATCCTCGACTATTTTTTGGTGATGGAGATGTGCTGCCCAGTGGACGCGCAGACGAGTTCGGCGCGGATATTCATGGCATATGAATTTTTCCGTGGCCGGGAACTACACCATTGCCATGCGGTCCAATGACGGTGTGGACCTGAATATCGGCGGTGAACGCGGCGTCTATGGCCCGGAAGTCCACAGCGACCGGTTTTCCGACCCTGTTCCGGTGAGATTGCGATACCCGGCTCGTATCCGCTGCGCTTGTTCTATTTCGAGAAACGGGTGACCTCGAAGCTGGAACTCTACTGGCTGAAACCGGGCGATACCGGACAACTCGTTTTCGCGCCCGAGGATACCGTCGCCCATGTCCCGGGGATGTCCGGCCGTTAGTCTTCCGCCGCTGCTGACCGATCGATCACGAGGTCCTCCTCTTCGTGTGCCAGCATGACCTCCACGTGGTGGTCGGTATCGTCGAGAAACAGCTGACGGGTGAGAGCCTCAACCAGCCTTGGCACGCCATAGCGCATCGAGGTCGCTGAACTGCCGGTGAGGCCGAGGCTCGGCTTGGTGCCAAGCGAGAAGCAGTGGATATGGTGCAGCCAGGGCGCGTTGCCGGGTGTCTTCTCTGTGAACTCGAACGACGGGCCGAGATAGGGATATGTCCCCATCGGTGCCCAGTTCTCGCCCACGGGCGGCGTGTAGCGGTCCTGCCAAAGCGCGATGTCGTCTGCGATTGCCGAGGTTTCGATGCGGGCATGGAAGTCATGGCGGAACCCCGTGGCAGCGATCACGAAATCAATCTCCAGGGTCGTCCCGGACGCTGTCTCGATGATCACCGAGTCGCCGTCCATGTGCACCGCGGTCATCGCCGCACCCTCGTGCATCGTGAACCCGCGCAGGCTCCATGCGCGGTCGAACGTGTCCTGCGGCGGCGGCTGGTTGTTGCGCATGACGTGGACCATGAGACGCCAGCGCGTATCGTCGTCGAGATCACCGAAATGTTTTAGCCAGGAGACGCTGTCGATCGGCTTGTGCGCGTTGATCTTTGGAATTTCGGCCCGCCGGACAAGGAGTTCGGCGCTCGCCGCGCCGGCTTCCAGCGCCGCCGTGGCCGCGTCGAACCCGCCGGCGTTTGCACCGATTACGGCTACACGCTTACCGTGCAGCACTTTCAAGTCGATCTCGGTATTGGCCTGGGCGTATCGGTCTGCTGGCAGGTTGTCGGTGATGATGTCGGGGATATCCCAGACGCCGCAGCCCTCGAGCCCGTTTGCGAGCACGACCTCCCGTGCGTAGACGGTCTCCGTATGACCTCCGTTGCGGGTGGCGGTGAGGGGTACCTTGATCAGGCTATCGGGATTATCCGCAATGTCGGCTGATAGCGGCCCGACTTCCGTGTCATTCCAGACCGGCAGATCGAGGACCTGGCGGTACCAGTCTAGATACTCCTGCCAGTCGGTGCGTGGGATCCGCAGGAGCGCGTGCCAGGCCGTCTCGCCGTACTTCGCAGTATACCAGGCGCGGGGCGTGAGCGAGGGAATGCCCAGCGCGGGTCCGGTGATGTCCTTGTGGGTGCGCAGGAGGTGCATGCGCGCGAAGGTCATCCAGGGGCCTTCGCGCCCGGCCGGATTACGATCCACTGCCAGTATGTTCGTCACGTTCTCGCGACCTAGGGCAGCCAAGGTGCCCAGACCGCCCTGTCCGGCACCGACCACAAGAACGTCGTAGACGGGCGCACCGGAGGTATGCTGGCGCGGCGGGACCCAATTTCCCTTCGGGTGGTTGAGCAGCTCCAGCTCGAGGCGGACGCGGGCCTCGAGTTCTGTTAGATCGGTTGCGACGGTGTTTGATATGCTCATGGCGCTCGGGTTAGTCCTGTTTGGCTTGATCTTTCAGGCGATCACGCAAACCGGCGCGTTTTCGCCCTGTGTGTGCGTTGACAATTACGTTACGGGCGCGTGCTTCCCCAAGAATTAAATCCGGAATCTGGCCAGGGGTGCCAATTCGATAGGTAGCGACAAACAAGCACATATCACCAGTCCGAGCGATTGGGCGATGAACGCATGACGATATAACCCCAAACGGGCGACAAGGCCGCCGGCGGCAATGACCAGTCGAGCATCGAAACCCTTTTGCTGTCCGTGCTGACCGGCATCTGCCCCATCGTCTTCAAACTGATCGCGGTGGGTGCCATCTGGCGGGATCCCCTGACGGCCGAGTGTCAGGCGGCGCTGCGCAGCGCGACATTCGAGTGTCAATCGGCCCAGCTGCGTTGTGGCTCCCTGGCGACCCGCGTGCCAGACTGAGGGGCTTGGGACAATAGCCGGGGGCTCACGTGCGAAAGAACAAACTCAAAGAAATATGGGCTGGGGGTGGTGCGGCCGCCAATGGGTGGTTGTCGGTTCCCAGCCCCTATGTTGCAGAGGTCATGTCTCACCAGGGCTGGGATGCGGTTACCCTCGATCTTCAGCATAGCCCGATCGATATCGCTGCGGCGGTACCGATGCTGCAGGCCATGTCGGCGGGCGGTGTCGTGCCTATCATGCGCGTTCCCTGGAATGAGCCGTCTGTCATGATGCGGGCATTGGATGCCGGGGCGTACGGGATCATCTGTCCCATGGTCAACAATCGCGCAGACTCTGAACGGTTCGTCGCGGCATGCCGTTATCCGCCGGCGGGAATACGATCGAATGGCGCCTATCGCGGCACGATCTATGGCGGTGCGGACTATCTGGACCATGCCAACGAAGAGATTCTCACCTTTGCTATGATTGAGACTAAGGACGGTGTGGCCAACCTGAAGGAGATTGCGGAGACGCCGGGTCTCGACGCGCTCTATATCGGCCCGACGGATCTGGCGTTTGCCCATGGTCATCCGCCCAAGCATGACAATTTCGACGGTCCGGTCGCCGATTTGATCGCGCAGATCCGCGAGGCGGCTCATGCCGCAGGTATTCGCGCTGGGGTCCACGCCACGCGTACCGACTATGCCGCCAAGATGATCGCCGACGGTTTCGACCTGGTGACGCCGACTTCCGATATGCGGATGATGACAGCGGCGGCGGCGGGGATACTGGAGGAGCTGCGCGCCGCGCGGGAATAGTGCCGCCCTGTCCTGATTTTTGGGTGTTGTTTTGCCACCCGAGATTGTGGCAGAGCCAGCTGTGACGTTGACTTGAACGGAGGCGGGCGCGGCGATCACGAACTACACCCACAACAATTACCGGTTCACGGCCGGGATCAGCCGGCGCTGGGAGTTCTGATTTCTGGCCCGAATGTAGAAAAGCAGACGGCCGGCTGGTACGAGCCGGCCGCAAGTTCATGAGGAGGTTGGGTCAGTGCGAAATGGTTGGTCCTCCGTCTGGGCGCTAGAACCCCGGCATCAGTGACAGACCTACGATCAAGATAGGCAAGGCGACGAGCAGTGCTGCGATATTGATCCGTGTTTGCCGTGACATGGGTCTCTCCGTTTCCGTTTAGTCCATGGCGATGGGTCCGTCGCCGTTATCATGAAGATAGGGCGCACGTCCCGACTCCTCAGTGACGCGCGTCACAGCAGACCAAAAAACCAGAAAATATCGAATTTACAGAGGCTTATAAGTCACGAACTTCTTTGACCATACCTTCCAGGCGTTCCAGGTCGAGGACCATCAGGGCATCCTTCTCGCGCTTGACGAGCCCCTGCTTGGCCAGTTCGCTCAACACGCGCGCGACCGTCTCGCAGGTTGTGCTGATGCGCGCGGCAATATCGGCGTGGACCGGTATGGACGAGATACGCGCGGTGTTTCCCGCGTCGTCGACTTCGTCCATGCCCGCGCGCCTCGCGCAGGATTTCGGAATGGACCCGGTTGTGCGCACCCAGCGC
This sequence comes from Alphaproteobacteria bacterium, assembly GCA_002727315.1. Classification (GTDB taxonomy): domain Bacteria; phylum Pseudomonadota; class Alphaproteobacteria; order UBA6615; family UBA6615; genus UBA8079. The sequence goes on along the minus strand of PBWR01000006.1, from coordinate 57,113 downwards.
GCACGCTGCTTGAGCGACTTTCGCGCAGACTCATCCAGCCCTTCGAGATAGGGGAGTTCGGACAGCGTGTGTTCGGATCCGGCCATACCCGTGTCGTAGCGCCGCGCCGGCGCAAAGGCGAGCCGGGCCTATTGCGCCGGGGAGACCACCGAATCGTTCCCTGCGCCCCGGTTGCGTTCGCGCCAGCCGACGGTGATCGACATCATTGGCGGCACAATCGCCAATGTCAGGATGGCGGACAGGGACAGGCCGCCCAGCACGACCGAGCCCAGCCCGCGGTAGAGTTCGGACCCGGCGCCGGGGAAGACGACCAGGGGCAGCATCCCGAACACCGATGTCAGCGTCGACATGAAGATCGGGCGCACCCGATTCTGGGTCGCCAGCATGATCGCGGCGTCCGCATCCATCCCGTCTTCGCGGATGTGATAGAGGGTCTGGTGGACGAGCAGGATCGCGTTGTTCACGACGATCCCGGTCAAGATGACGAATCCCAGCATGGTCAGCATGTCGAGCGGTTGCTGCACCGAGACGTTCAGGATCGCAAGCCCGGCGATACCGCCGGCCGCGGCAACGGGCACCGTCAGCATGATGATCAGGGGATAGATGAAGCTCTCGAACAGGACTGCCATCACCAGGTAGACGATCACGATGGCAAGCAAGAGGTCGATCACCAGTTCGTTCCAGGTCTCCAGCAGTTTGTCAGCCGTGCCGGTCAGGCGAATGCTGACCCCTTCCGGCAGGCCGGCTTCCTCCATGGGTTTGACCACTTCGTTCTGGATCAGTTCGAAGGCTTCCTGCAGCGGGGTGTCGGCGTTGGGTTTGACCTGCAGGCGCACGGTGCGTGCACGATCTGCGCGCCGCACTTCGGTGGGGCCGGATGTGATCCGGACATCGGCGAGACCTTCCACAGGAACGATACGCCCACCGCGGGTCACGACCGGTAAAGAGCCAATGCCCTGAGTCTCCTCGATGATGTCTCGCGGCCCTGTCAGGGTCAGGTCGATGCGTTTGCCATCGACCGTAATTTCCGCGACGCGCAAACCGTCGTTGAAGGCGTCGACCGCCTGACCCAGGGCACGCGCGGACAGACCGTTATCTGCCAGCAGCAGCCGGTTGGGGTCCACGCGGACTTCGGGCGCCGACAGGGTCAGGCTGGGGACCGGCCGAACCTGGTTGCCCTCGCTGAAGGGGAATTGCGGCGCGAGCCGAATGAACGTGTCGAAGGCGACCTGGTAGATCTCGGCAAGGTCTGAACCGCGAATATCAACATCGATGGTGCGGCCGCTGCCCAGCGAGCGCCCGAACAGGGAAGGCTGGCTGGGGAATGTCAGCACGCCGGGGTCCTGGCGCCCCGCCTTTTGCAGGACGGGAATCAGCTCGGCGGCCCGGTTCGGGTCTTCCGCTGCCCCGCCGATGAAGGCCCGTCCGGCAAACGGTATGCGAATGAAGCGCTTGAACTTCGGAGGTTCGCCCGGTTCCGATTCCGGTCCGGTCTCGGATGACCAGAGATGCCGGGTCCGGTTGGCGATGTTCTCGGTTATCTCTGCCACCGTATCCAGGTTGTAGCCCGGCGGCACGTTGACGAAGCCGAATACGAAATTTCGGTTGCCCGTCGGCAGGTAGTCCAGTTTCGGCGCAAAGTTCCAGGTAAAGAAGCCCGATGCGAGCGTGATCGCACCGACGACGACAATGGCCTGCAGTTTCGAACGCACGACCATGCGCGTGAAGTTCTGCCAGAACGCCACGAACCTGCTCGCAAAACCGTCGATCAGCGGAATACGAACGGTTTTTCCACCTTCCGCAATGCTGCCGATCAACAGCCGGTTGGCCAGCGCCGGGATGACCGTCACGGAGACCAGCAAAGAAAGCATGACCGATACGGAAATCGCCACGGCGATGTCCCGGAACAGTTGCCCTGCCTCAAGCTCCATCACCAGGATCGGGATGAACACCATGACGGTTGTCAGGGAAGAGACAAGGACCGCAGGCCAGACCTGGGTCGCGCCCAGCTGCGCGGCCTCGGCGCGCGAGTGGCCTTCCTGGCGCAGCCGGTAGATGTTCTCGAGCACGACGATGGCGGCATCGACGACCATGCCGACGGCAAACGCGATGCCCGCCAGGCTGATGACATTGAGCGATCGCCCGAGCGCGGCCATGGCCACGAAGGATCCAACGACGGAAACCGGAATGGCCAGCGAGACGACCAGCGTCGGGCGCCACGAACGCAGGAACAACATCAGGATCAGCGCCGCGAGGATGCCGCCGACGACGATATTCTGCTGCACCAGGGAAATCGCGGAGTTCACGTAGAGGGTCTCGTCGAAGACGTTTTCGACGAGCAGTCCCGCTCTTTCCAGCGGGCCTTGCGCCAGGTCGGCGACTGTGCGGTGGACTTGGTCCATGACCGTCAGGACATTAGCGCCCTGTTCACGCGTCATGTTGAAGGCCATCGCCCTGTCGTCCAGCTGGTGGGGCAGGGCCCGGGCCCTCTTGTAGCCAAGCTCCACATGCGCGATATCGCGCACGGTGATTCGTCCGGCACGACCGTCCACCGCATCGACGTCTGAACGCAGCACGACATCGAGGACCTGCTCGGTGGTCGTGAAGTCGCCCTCGGTGCGCACCACATAGGCGCGCTTACCCTCGTCGACATCGCCGCCGGAGATCGACGCATTTTCGAGCCGCAGGCGCTCCACCACATCGGAAATCGTGAGCCGGAACTGCGCCAGCTGTTCGGGATCGATGATGATCCGCATCTCGCGCTCGGTCTCACCGAAGATATTCACCCCGGAGATGCCGGGAATGCGTTCGATGCGTTCCTGGACGATATCTTCCAGGAAATCGCCATAGGTGATCAGGTCGCGTTCGTTGCCCGGTTGCCGGCGCAGAACGAACCAGGCGATGGCATTGTCATCCGTGCCCGACGTGCGCAGGGTCGGCTCATCGGCTTCCTCGGGATATCCGGTCACCCGGTCCAGCCGGTTGGCGACCAGCAACAGGGCCCGGTTCATGTTCTGGCTCGGCGCGAACTCCAGCGTGATATCGGAGCGCCCCGTGCGGGCCCGGCTCTCGATCTTGCGGACGCCCTCAATCCCCTTCAGCACCTCTTCCTGGCGATTGACGATCTCGCGCTCCACCTCCAGCGGCGAGGCACCCGCCCAGGATGTGTCGACGATGATCACGGGCTGCCGCACATCGGGTGCCAGCTGGATGGGAATGCGTTGCAGCGCAAGCCAGCCGAACATGAGCACCATGATCACGACCGCGATGACCGCGATCGGCCGGTGGATCGATGCCGAGATCAGGTTCATGCCGGTCAGCCTCCGCCGCGACCGTTTGCGGGCCTATCCTGTTCGCCGATATCCCGGAGACCCTGCCCGGGCCGCAAACCTTCGTTGCCGCGGACCACGACCTTGTCACCTGGGACCAGGCCGGAGATCACTACGAGGCGGCTGCCCGTGGCCTCGCCGACCGTGATGGGGCGTGGCTGCGCGCGGCCGGTATTGGCGAGGAAGACCATATTTTGTCCATTGCGCTCGATGACTGCGTCCTTCGAGACGGTCACCGCATTGCGAGAGCCGCCGACGGGAACCAGCACCGTAACGCTCTGATTGTCGGCCAGGGGCAGGCCGAGGCCGGCAAAATTTGTCGTGAAGCGGACCGGACGGGTTCGCGTCCGCGGGTTTTCGGCGGGAATGATGGCGCGCAGTTCGGTCTGGACGGTCAAACTGGGATTGAGGCGGACATTGACGTTGTCGCCGCTGGCGAGTCCCTCGATCCGGATCGTCGGCACATCGGCCTCGATTTCCAGATCTTGGTCGTTGATGACGGTTGCGACGGGGTTGCCGACGGACAGATAAGCGCCGACTTCGGTGTGGGTGGCACTCACGACGCCGGGAAAGGGCGCACGGACTTCCGTGTCGGCCAGATCGCGTTTGGCCCGTTTCAACTGTGTACGTGCCTGGGAAAGCTGCGCGCGGGTTTCGGCGACCACGCCGGTCTGTACCGCGACTTCCTGGGTCGAATCCTCGAACCGGGCTTGCGAGAACGCTGCCGAGTTGCGGATGCCTTCCTGCCGCTTCAGTTCGTTTCGCTTCTTCTCGAGGTCGGCCCGCGCCGCCGTCAGGTTGGCGGTCTGCTGGGTCACGATGGCTGCGTAGCGGTCACGCTCAAGCTGCATGCGCTCCAGGTCGATCGTGGCGAGGATATCCCCGGTCTCGACCCGGTCGCCGACTTCCACCCGCATGTCGACCACAGCACCGCTTACCCGCGCGGCGATCGGGCCTGACTGGCGTGCGACGATACGTCCGATGACCGGCGTGGTTTGCCCGATGGTCTCCTCGACGACCTCGTCAAGCACGACCGTAGCCGGCGGCGGTCCGCCTTGCGGTGCACCGGCCGATTGACTACCGCCCTGGGCGGGAGCCGCGTCTGCCGGGCCACCAGGCCGGGGGCCGCCGCGGAAGAAGAAGCGGAGCTCCGAGCCATCCAGTGTGCCGCTCTTGTCCAAATCGATGGTGTCGAAATTGGCAGCCGCCGGGCCGAGTGCCTCTTCCTTCTCGATGACGCCGTTGGTGTTGGTGTCCATGGCCACGGCAGGGCCGGCAAGGGGCTCTGCCTGGGCCGGCGCGCTTGCCCCCTTGGTCTCGGGGCGCGGCCCGCCGAGAAAGAAGTGCCGCAGCTCGGCACCGTCCAGTGTGCCGCTCTTGTTCAAATTGATGGTGTCGAAATTCGACGCCGCCGGCCCCTTGGCCTCGTCACGGTCGATAACGCCATTCTTGTTGGTGTCCATGGCAACGGCCGGTCCGCCAAGCGTGGTGTCGATCTCGCCGGCCGGCGTCTGGGCGTGTGCCGACGTCGTGAGGGCGAGAGACAGTAGGCCAAGACCGGCCAGTCCGGTTCGCAAACGGGGTCCGTACAGAGACCGTTGATGGTACATGAAGACATGCTCCGACATCGCTTGCGGCTTGTTCCAGGAAGGTCTCGCCACAGGGCGGGAGAACACGCCAAAAGCTGATACCTGTCAATTAGGTTACGTCCGACAAAGTCAATGTATCGCTTACATTTTTGCCAGTTGGAAGGTGCGAATCAGCCCGCCCGGGTGTCTCGTGGTCGTCGACGGCGCTAGAATGGGTACGTACGCGCGCCATTGGAGCGAACGCATGACGACACGTTTCTATTTTCATCCGGTCTGTATCGAGCACGAACCGTCGCCTAACCATCCGGAATCGCCGGCCCGGCTGACGACCATCGCCGAGGTGCTGGCGGATCCGGAATTCGATGCGCTCGACCGTCAGACCCCGCCCGAGGCCGCCCGCGAACATCTCGTGCGGGTGCACCCGGCGGACTATGTCGAGCGGGTTTTCGCGCTCGTGCCGGACGAGGGATACGGTCGGATCGATGCCGACACGATCGTGTCGCCGCGTTCGGGCGACGCGGCCTTGCGCGCGGCCGGTGCCATCGTCGATGCGGTCGACAGTGTCATGACCGGTGCGGCGGACAGCGCCTTCTGCGCCATGCGCCCGCCCGGTCATCACGCCGAATCCACCCAGGGCATGGGGTTCTGCCTGTTCAACAGCGTGGCGGTCGGCGCCGAACATGCCCGCGTGGCCCACGGGGCCGAGCGGGTCGCGGTCATGGATTTCGATGTGCATCATGGCAATGGCACCCAGGCAATGTTCTGGAACGAACCCGGGCTGTTCTACGCTTCGACCCACCAATGGCCGCTCTACCCGGGGACCGGTGACAAGAGCGAGACGGGCGCGCATGGCAACATCGCCAACGCACCGTTGTGGCCGGGCGCGGGCTCGGAGGATTTTCGCACGGCGATGCGTGACGTCGTGCTCCCGGCCATGCGGAATTTCGGCCCGGACCTGGTCATGATTTCGGCTGGGTTCGACGGCCACCGCCGTGATCCGCTGGCGCAGCTCGAGCTGGAGGTGGAAGATTTCGCGTGGGCGACGGATGAGCTTCGCAAACTCGCCGACACGGCCTGCGGCGGTCGTCTCGTATCGACGCTCGAAGGAGGCTACGATCTCCAGGCGTTGGGTGATTCTGCGGCCGCGCATGTGCGCACGCTGATGGGCTAAACGGATTTGACGGTGGCGGCCCCCGCCGGTACAGGAATGAACATGGCTGAAGACAAGAAAGCGGCGGAGATACCGTCCGATATTGCGAAACTGTCCTTCGAGGACGCACTGGCACAGCTGGAGACGATTGTGCGCGATCTCGAGGGCGGTGACAGTGCGCTCGACGATGCCATCGCGGCGTATGAGCGTGGTGCGGCACTCAAACGGCATTGTGAGACGAAGCTGCGTCAGGCCCAGGAGCGCGTCGAGAAGATTTCCCTGGGTGCCGACGGCACCCCCGAAGCCGAACCGGTCGATACCGATTGAACACGCCTGATTCCTACACGGCTGCGCTGGCGGCCGTCGCGTCGGATGTTGACGGTGCGATCGGTGATTTGCTCACGGGCTCGACAGGCGATGTCGAGACCCTCTGGGATGCGATGCGCTATGCGGCACTCGCCGGTGGCAAGCGCCTGCGGCCGTTCCTGGTCGTGACCGCCGCCGACATCTGTGGTGGCGACCGTTCGTCGGCACTGCGTGTCGCCGCTGCTGTCGAAATGATGCACACCTATTCCCTGGTGCATGATGATCTGCCGGCCATGGACGATGACGATCTGCGCCGCGGCCAGCCGACCCTGCACAGAAAATTCGACGAGGCGACGGCGATCCTTGCCGGCGATGCGCTGCTGACCCTGGCCTTCGAGGTACTGGCAGACCCCGTAACCCATTCTTCGCCCGGCGTGCGGTCCGAACTGGTGCTGGGCCTTGCGCGTGCCGGCGGGCCGGACGGGATGGCCGGCGGTCAGATGCTCGATCTGCAGGCAGAACGTCGGGACATTGAAAGCGATGCCGAGGTCCTGCGGCTGGAGGCGATGAAAACCGGTGCCCTGTTTGTCTGGTCGTGCGAAGCCGGCGCGGTGGTGGCCGAGAGTGGTGACGAGGCGCGCCGGCGCATGCGTGCCTTCGGTGCGGAGTTCGGTCTCGCTTTCCAGATCACCGACGATATCCTCGACGAGACCGGCGATGCGGCTGAAGCCGGCAAGGCGGTGGGCAAGGACAGCGCCCGAGGTAAGGCGACTTTGGTGTCCCTGAACGGTCTCGACGCCGCGCGTGAGGCAGCGGAAAATCATGCACGCGCTGCCGTTGAAAATCTTGATTTCTTTGGGGAAAAGGCAGACTTATTGCGGGCCGCCGCCGGACAGTTGATCGATCGGTGCGTATGATTGTATTCAGGGCCGTGATTGGACCCGACCGTTGAGCGAAGACAGCAAGACCCCACTCCTCGATACCGTCCGGATTCCGGCGGATATGCGTGATTTCTCGCCCGAGCGGCTGCGGCAGCTCGCTGATGAACTGCGCCAGGAGACCATCGACGCCGTCTCGATCACCGGCGGTCATCTGGGTGCCGGCCTCGGCGTTGTCGAGTTGACGGTGGCGCTTCACCACGTGTTCGAGACGCCGCGCGACCGGCTGATCTGGGATGTCAGCCACCAGAGTTATCCGCACAAGATTCTGACGGGCCGGCGCGATCGTATCCGCACGCTTCGGCAGGGTGGCGGGCTGTCCGGTTTCACCCGCCGCGCCGAAAGCGAGTACGACCCGTTCGGCGCGGCCCACAGTTCGACCTCTATCTCGGCCGGGCTCGGCATGGCCGTGGCCCGCGATTTGTCCGAAAGCGAGAACAATGTCGTGGCCGTTATCGGGGACGGCTCGATGAGTGCCGGCATGGCCTACGAGGCGATGAACAATGCCGGGTCGATGGATTCGCGTCTCGTGGTCGTGCTGAACGACAACGATATGTCGATCGCACCGGCCGTGGGCGCCATGAGCGCTTATCTGTCGCGCCTGATTTCGTCGAAGAGCTACCGGTCCCTGCGGCGTGTCGCCAAGGATATGGCTCATCGCTTCCCGAAGAGCTTCGAGGAGGCCGCGCGCCGGGCCGAGGAATATGCCCGCGGCTTCGTGACGGGCGGCACCCTGTTCGAGGAGATGGGCTTCTATTACATCGGCCCGATCGACGGTCACAATATCGACCACCTCCTGCCAGTCCTGAAGAACGTGCGCGACAGCAAGCAGGACGCCCCCGTCCTGGTGCATGTCGTGACCCAAAAGGGCCGTGGCTTCGAATCCGACAAGGGTGGCGACGAGAAGTACCACGCCGTCTCGAAGTTCGATGTCGTGACCGGCGCCCAGGTGAAGGCCAAGTCGAACGCCCCCAGCTACACGCGCGTGTTTGCCGACAGCCTCGTCAAGGAAGCCGAGAAGGACGAGAAGATCGTCGCCATCACCGCGGCCATGCCGTCGGGGACCGGTCTCGACATTTTCGGCAATGCCTTTCCCGATCGCTGTTTCGACGTCGCAATCGCCGAGCAGCACGGTGTCACCTTTGCCGCGGGCCTGGCGTCGGAAGGCTACAAGCCGTTCACCGCGATCTACTCAACCTTCCTGCAGCGCGGTTACGACCAGGTCGTCCACGATGTCGCGATCCAGGGCCTGCCGGTCCGCTTTGCGATCGATCGGGCCGGGCTGGTGGGTGCGGATGGCGCGACCCATCACGGGTCCTTCGATATTGCCTATCTTGGCTGCTTGCCGGGCTTCGTGCTCATGGCCGCGGCCGACGAGGCCGAACTGGCGAACATGGTGGCGACGGCCGCGGCGATCGATGATCGCCCGTCGGCCCTGCGGTATCCGCGTGGCGAGGGTGTGGGCGTCGACATGCCCGATCAGGGTCAGGTGCTGAAGATCGGCAAGGGGCGGGTGTTGCGCGAGGGCACGACGGTGGCCTTGTTGTCCTATGGCGGCCGCCTTCAGGAATGCCTGCGTGCCGCCGAAGACCTCGCGACCCACGGATTGAGCACGACCGTGGCCGATGCAAGGTTTGCCAAGCCCCTGGATGTCGATCTGCTGCACCGCCTGGCGCGCGAGCACGAGGTGCTGGTGACGATCGAGGAGGGTTCGATCGGCGGTTTCGCCACCCAGGTGATGACCGAGCTGGCGGGCCACGGACTTCTCGACAATGGGCTCAGGTTCCGCCCCATGACCCTGCCGGATATCTTCATCGATCATGACAAGCCGGAAGTTCAGTACGAACAGGCCGGCCTGACGGCGCCCGGGATCGTTGGCACTGTGCTGTGCGCGCTGGGGCGTGAGGAAGAAGCCGGCGGCGTGTGCGCCTAGGCCCAATTGGTGTTGTCCGGCCTCTGGACCTTCGCGCCCAGCCCGCCTATCAATCCCCTTGAATTGCAACGATCACCCATCCGACGTGATGTGAATGCCGGGAGAGACCCATGAGTGAACCCTTCGTCATGACCGAAATGCAGGAGGCGATCCTCGACACCGTGCGGCGATATGTGGCCGACGAGGTCGCGCCGGTCGTCGCGGATCTGGATGCCAATGCCGATCCGGAAGAGAGCTTCTCCTGGGATCTGGTCGAGAAAGCGGATGCGGCCGGCATTCGCACGATGACCCTGCCGGAGGAACTGGGCGGTATCGGTGCGGACTATCTCACCACCGGCATGGTGGTCGAGGAGCTTGCCAAGGGTGACATCGGCGTCTCGGTCGTGATGGCCCAGACCCTGAAGATTGCCCAGATCATGATGGAGGCTCTGACCCCGGATCAGCAGGAGCGGTTCATTCCGCGTTTCCGTGACGATCCGCGTGGGCTGCTCGCCATCGGCATCACCGAACCCGAGAACGGCTCGAACTACTTCGTGCACGGCGACTGGTCGTTCAACACCCGCGCCGAGAAGGTCGATGGGGGCTGGGTGATCAACGGCATGAAGCATTTCGTGTCGAACTCGAACCGGGCGAATGTCTTCCTTCTCTTCGTGCAGACCGATAAGGACAAGGACCTGTTTTCCGGCAGCACCTGTTTCATCCTTTCGAACGAGACACCCGGCTTTTCTCTCGGCCAGGTCCACAACAAGATGGGCGAGCGGCTGGCGAACAATGCCGAGATGATTTTCCAGGACTGCTTTGTGCCCGACGCCGACGTTGTCGGCGAGATCGGCAACGGGTTCCAGATTCTGGCCGACTTCTTCCCCGCGAGTAACGCCTATGCCGGCGCTTCGGTGCTCGGCAACGCGGTCGCGACCTACGAGATGACCCTCGAGTGGGCGAAGAACCGCATCCAGGGCGGCAAGCCCCTCATCGAGCATGACGGTATCCGCGTGCAGCTGGCCGAGATGCACATGATGCTCGACATCGCCCGCACCTATATCCGTAAGGCGACATGGATGGCCGACAACCGGGACACCGTGCCCTGGGATCCGGCCATGGGCGCCTTGCCGAAGGTCTACGCCTCCCAGATGGCATGGCAGATCTCCACCTGGGCCATGGAAATCCATGGTGGCAGCGGGTTCATGAAGGAAATCGGTCTGGAGAAGCGGGTCCGCGATGCGGCCGCGTTCCTGCACTCCGATGGGGTCAACCGGACCTTATTTCTGAAAGCGGCTGACTACCTGTATTAGGCAAATTCCCCCAACCTTTGTCGGGCTAAGCGTGACCGCCGGCTAGCCGGAAGCGATCCCGAGAATCTTGCTTGATCCAAACCTACAGCGGGAGTTGGTGGGGCAGGACCACATGGTCGCGTGTGAGCTCCGAAAGGTCCGAAAGGCCCATCACCCCCATGGTGCGGCGGATTTCGGCGTGCAAGATGTCCAACGCCCGCGTCGCACCGGCCTCACCGCCGGCCGAGACCCCATAGAGGGTGGCCCGGCCGACGATCACGGCGTCGGCCCCCAGTGCGAGACCCTTCAGGATGTCTGAGCCGCGCCGGAAGCCCGAGTCCACGATGACGGTCATCCGGTCGCCCACTGTACGCACGATTGAGGGTAGCACGTCGATGGGCGCTAGCGCTGCGTCGGACGCGATGCCGCCATGGTTGGAGATCACCACCCCGTCGACACCCGCCTCGGCGCACTTCACCGCGTCATCAGCGTGCAGGATGCCCTTCACGATCAGTTTGCGGGGCCACATATCGCGGATGCGCTTCAGGAAATCCCAGTCGAGCGTGTCGTTCTTGAACAGGAAGTCGCGCACGCCCGTCGTCGACAAGCCTTCGGGCATGTCGATGTTGACGTAGCGGGGCAGGTGCCCGTCGGACAGCACGTAGCGGCCGACGGTGCCGAACAGCCAGCGCGGGTGGGTTGCGATATCGGCGATGTTCCGCGGCGTCAGGCGCACGGGCATGGTCACGCCATTCCGCACGTCGAACTCTCGGTTGTAGGGCACGGTCGAATCCACCGTCAGGACCAGAGCCTCGAAGCCGGCCGCCTCGGCCCGCGGCACGGCGAGCAGGGAGGCCTCCATGTCGCGCCAGACATACAGGTGATACCAGAGCCGGCCACCACCACCTTCTTCGACGATACGCTCCATCGGTGTGTTCGATGTGCTAGCGACGGTGAAGGGGATGCCCGCCCTGGCTGCCGCCTTCGCCAGCTCCGTCTCGCCCCGGTACCAGACGAAGCCCGCCGGGCCCGTCGGCCCGATGGCGAGGGGCATGTCGACGGGCTGGCCGAGCAGGGTGGATTTCGTGTGCCGCGACGAGGTGTCTTTGAGGACGCGTGAGCGCAGCTTGATGCGCTCCAGCACCTCGCGGTTGTGGCGCAGCGCAACGTCGTCTTCGCTGCCCCGGTCGCAGAACTCGAACAGCCCCTTGGTCAGGCGCCGCTTGGCGAGCAGCCGCAAATCTTCGATGTTGAGGGCGGAGGAGACGGAGGACATGGGTGCTTCGTCCCTAGTCTTTCCCGAACGGCACGTCGTCGATGCCCTCGCGTTCCTCGAGCCCGGCCATGCCGCGCAGGATCTCGTAGAACGCCACCGTGTCCTTCTGGCCGTAGCCCTTCTCCAGCGCCGCTTGCATGATCTGGGAATAGACCTGGATCATCATGGTCGGCGCGCCCAGCTTCTGGCCCATATCCATCATCAGGCGCGAATCCTTGAGGCTGATCGCCACCTTGCCCTGCTGGGAATAGTCGGCGTCGATCATCTTGGGGCCCTTGTCGACCATGGTCTTCGAGCTGCACGCCCCGTCCTGCAGCACGGACAGCAGGTTGTTGGCGTCGAGCCCGGCCTTCTCGCCCAGCACCATACCCTCGGCCATGGCCAGGCGGTTACCGGCCAGGATCAGGTTGATGATCAGCTTGGTGCGCGCGCCCGAGCCGGACGGGCCCATCCAGTAGGCAGCGCGGGAGAAGCCGGCGAAGGCCCCACGGCAGGCCTCGAAGTCGGCCTCCTCGCCGCCGGCGATGACCACAAGGTCGCCCGCCTGGGCCATGGTGCTCGTGCCCGAGACGGCGCTGTCGAGATAGCGGATGCCCATTTCCTTGAGCTCGGCGGCGGTGCGTTCGGAATCGTCGGGCCGCGCGGTCGTGGTGTCCATGATGATCAGGTCGTCGCCCGCACCGGCCGCGATGCCGGCGCTGTCGCGGAAGATCACCTCGCGCGCGATGTCGCTGGTCGGCAGGGACACGATCAGCCGGTCGACGCCCCTGGCGGCTTCTGCGGGCGTGTCGGCGGGGTGGCCGCCGGCCTCGGCCAGCTGGTCCATGCGGGCCGGGTCCGTGTCGAAGCCCTGCACCATGAACTGGCGTTCGCGCATGTTCTTGATGAAGGCCTGGCCCATCAGGCCCATGCCCACGAGACCGATCTTCTGTGACATGAAACTCCTCCCGAAAAACGAATGTCCCTGTTGTTGGGAGTGATCTTACAACCCGATGGACCCAACCAACAGCTTCATGCCGACAGCCAGTGGCCGTCGGCCGCGCGCGTTCGCGTGATGTCCACCAGGAGCTCGGCCAGTGCGCGCACGGCAGGGGCGTCAGCGCGCGGCCGCGCAACGGCAAGCGACCAGCCCAGCATTGCACCCGCGATGGGTGCGGCGCTCATCCGGCCGAGTTTCATTTCCGCGCGGGCGGCGCATTGGGGCAGCACCGTGTAGCCCAGCCCTCGGCGGACCAGATCGAAGGTGAGCGGCTGGCCCTCAACCTCCAGTGCGGGATTCAGGGCGAGCCCCTTACGCGCGAGCACGGCCTCGGTGCGTTTGCGTACATGGTTTTCGACCGGGAACATGATCATAGGCACCTCGGCCACATGCGCGGGCGAGACCGGCATATCGAGACTGAGCCCGGCCTTGCGCGGGCCGACCAGGCATATCGGCTCCTCGATCAGCGGCGTCAGCTTGATTCCCGGCATGGTTCGCGGTTCGATCAGGATCGCCGCGTCGAGCTGGCCTTCAGTGAACAGGCCCTCGACCACATGGCCGACGGCCTCGTGGACCCGCAGGAAGACGTTGGGAAAACGCTGGCGGTAGGCGGCCACCACGTCGCCCGACAGCACATAGAGCATGGAGGTGGGCAGCCCCAGCGCGACGATGCCGGACGGACTTTCCCCGGTAGACGACACTTCGGCGCGGGCCTGGTCAACCGACGCGAGAATGGCGCGGGCATGGTCGCGGAACAGCAGGCCAGCCTCGGTCAGAGTGACGCCGCGGCGGTGGCGGACGAAGAGTTGAGCCCCGATATCGGCCTCCAGTAGGGCGATCTGCCGGCTCAGGGCCGGTTGGGCAATGTTGAGTTCGGCGGCCGCCTGGCCAAGCTTTCCGGCCTGCGCCACCCGCAGGAAGTTCTGCAGAACCCGGGTTTCCATAGCGCGCTCCTGATATCGCGAAATTCGATTGTTGGTATGCCTAACATATACTGTTGCGATGTCTCTGGCGCGGCTAGTCTTTCCTGAAACCCCGGGGGAGAGGCCGAAATGGCGACAGTCGAACGGAACCTGGTGCTGGTGCCGGGCCTGATCTGCGACGAGGAGGTCTGGGCCTATCCGCGTGCCCGGATCGCCGAGGTGGCGGATTGCCACTACGCGCCCATGAACGAGACCAACACGATGCAGGGGCTGGCCGAGGCGGTACTGGCGAATGCGCCCGAGCGCTTCGCCATCGCCGGGTTTTCCATGGGCGGCTACGTGGCCTTGGAGGTGCTGCGCCAAGCGCCCGAGCGGGTCGAGCGCATCGCCCTGCTCGACACCTCGTCGCGCGGCGACACGCCGGAGAAATCGGAGAACCGCGAGGCCGCCATCGCCGATTGCGAGGAGGGCCGGTTCGAGGATTTGCTCGACCGGTTCGTGCCTTTGTTGCTGCATCATGAACACATGTCGGGCCACCTTGCCGGCGGCGTGCGCGAAATGGGCCGCCGGATCGGCCCGCAACTCTTCGCCGATCGGCACCGGGCGATGCTGACCCGCAGCGACTCCCGCGATCTGTTGCAGAACACCGACATTCCCGTGCGCGCCATTGTCGGCCGCTCGGATGCGCTGACGAGCGTGGCCGAGCACGAAGAAATCGCCGATCTGGCACCGCGCGGGCGGGTCTCGATCGTCGAGGATTGCGGCCACATGCCGCCACTGGAACAGCCTCAGACCGCCACCGCGCTGCTGCGCGACTGGCTTATTTACGACTGACAGGAAAGATTTCATGGCACAGCGACTGGCGGTGGATATCGGCGGCACCTTCGTGGACGCGATCGTGTTCGATACGGAGACGGGCGCGCTGCGCCTGAAGAAGGATTTCACCACACCCGACAACGCCGCCGAGGGCGTGCTCAGCGCCATCGGGCGGCTCGACATGCCGCTGGCGGATGTCGAGACCTTCGTGCATGGCACGACGCTCGGCCTGAACACGGTGCTGGAGCGCAAGGGCGCGGAGACTGGGATCATCACGAACGAGGGCTTCGAGGACGTGTTCGAGACCGGCCGATATCACCGGCCGCGCGAGAAGATGTACAAGCTCGTCTATGAGGATCCGCCGGTTCTGGTCCGCAAGCGCGACCGGCTGGGGGTGCCGGGCCGGCTGAACGCCCAGGGTGAAGAGCTGGCGCCGCTCGACGAGGAGGCGATCCGCACCGCCGCGCGGCGCCTGGTGGAAGAGCTGGGCCGCACCTCGATCGCGGTGTGCTTCCTGCACGCCTATCGCAACCCGGTGCATGAACTGCGCACGAAGGCGATCATCGAGGAGATGTACCCGGACGTGGCTGTGTCTGTGTCCGCCGACATCGTGCGTGAGTTCCGCGAATACGAGCGCACCGCGACCACCGTGGTGAACGCCTATGTGAAGCCGATTTTCCGGACCTATATCGCCGGGTTGGAGAACAATCTGACGGCGGCCGGGTTCGACGGCGCCTTCTACATCACCCGGTCGGGCGGTGGTGCACTGCAGGCGCGGGTCTCCGCCGATGTGCCGGTCCACACCATCTTCTCTGGTCCGGCCGGAGGCCTGATCGGCACGGTGGCGCTTTCGGAACTCACCGATCGCCCGGACATGATCGCTGTTGATATGGGCGGGACGTCGACGGATGCCTGCGTCGTCCACAACGGTCAGCCGGCCCTGAAATACGAGGCCTCGCTCGAGGGGCTGCCGCTGATGATCCCGACCTACGACATCTCGACCATCGGCGCGGGCGGGGGATCCATCGCGCGCGCCGAGAACGGCCTGCTGCGGGTCGGCCCCCAGTCGGCCGGCGCGGTGCCGGGGCCCGTCTGCTATGCCAAGGGTGGCACGGAGCTGACCTTCACGGATGCGGTCCTGACCATGGGCTATCTCGACCCCGACCGGTTCCTGGGCGGCCAGGTGAAGCTCGACGCCGCCGCCGCCGAGGCAGCCGTATTGCGCGCGGTGGCCGAGCCGCTCGGCGTGGGCGTGACCGATGCGTGTCGCGGCATCTACGAGGTGCTGCTCGCCAAGACCGTGAGCGCGGTGCGCGAGATCACCGTTGAGGCGGGGCTCGATCCGCGGGAATTCTCGATGCTCGCCTTCGGCGGCGCCGGCGGCATGTTTGTGCCCCTGGTCGGCCGCGAGATGGGCGTGCGCGAAATCATCGTGCCCCAGGCGGCCGCGGTCTTCTCGGCCTGGGGCATGCTGACCACCGATATCGTCCAGGAGTATGCCCAGACGGTGCTGACACTGATGGACGATCTGGACATGGAGAGTCTGGACGCACAGGCCGACGAACTCGTCGCCCGGGCCCGTGCCGATCTCGACGATGCCGGATTTGTACCCGATAGCCAGATTTTCGAGCGCGCGGCCGAGCTGCGCTATTTCGGGCAGGAGCATTCCCTCGAGGTTTCAATCGACGGGGCGGCGTCCCTGGACGAGATACGCGCCCGCTACGACGATGCGCACCAGCGGCGTTACGGCCACGCCATGGACGATCCGGTGCAGTTTGTGAATCTGCGGGTTCGCGGCATGGGCCGGGAATCGAAACCGGAGCTGGCTGAAATTCCGGCGCGGACGTCCGGTGAGAATGCATCGCCGCGCACCTCCCGGCGCGCCTATTGTTTCGCTGTGGGCAGGCAGGCGGAGTTCTCGATCTACGATCGCACCGACCTGCAGGCGGGTGACGTGTTACCCGGGCCGGCCGTGATCGAGGAGGCGACGACCACGGTTGTCTACTTCTCCGACCAGACGGCGGGCATCGACAAGTTTGGGCAGATCGTCATCACACCTGTTTCCGGGGAAGGGGAGGCCACGACATGAGCGCCGCACACGAAACCGACAGCCCCGCGGTGGACGCCGCCACGACCGAGGTGATCCGTCACTACATGGTGTCGGCGGCTCGGGAGATGGAGCGCACGCTGGTGTGCACCGCCTACTCGACGATCATTTACGAGATCTACGATTTCGGCATTTCCCTATTCGACCGGGAGTTCCGCCTGCTGGCGGATTCGACCGGTTTGCCGGTGTTTCTGGGGGCCAATGACTACGCCATCAAAAAAACCGCCGAACTGGGTTGCTTTGAGGATCTGGCGCCCGGCGACGTGATCATGATGAACGTCCCCTATGTCACGGGCGCCCACACCAATGACGGCATCCTGGTGCGCGGCGCCTTCCACGACGGTGAACTGGTCGCCTATGCCTGCGTCCGCGCCCACTGGACCGATATCGGCGGCAAGGATCCAGGTTACATCCTGGACTCGACCTCGATTCATCAGGAAGGGCTGATGATCCCGGGGATCAAGATCTTCGAAAAAGGTGTGCCGAACGAGACGGTGCTGGAGATCATGCGCGCCAACTCCCGCGCGCCGGTCACCATCATGGGTGACATGAACGCCGAGGTGGCATCGATCCGGGTCGGTTGCGAGCGGGTCGAGGAACTGTATGCCAAGTACGGGGCTGACACCGTTGAGGCCGCGATCGAGCGTTATCTCGATGTCGGCGAAGAACAGGCCCGTGCTGCGATCGCCGATCTGCCCAAGGGCACCTGGGAGGCGGAAAACTGGATGGACAATGACGGTGTCGACCGGGACCGGATGGTCCGCGTGCACGCCACGGTCACGATCGACGATGACGGCATCACCTTCGACATGTCCGGGTCCGACGAAAAGGTGCGGGGGCCGATCAATCTTGCGATCGGGATGACCGAATCCATGTCGCGCATCGTCTTCAAATCCCTGACGACGCCAGACGAGCCGACCAATGGCGGGCAGTTCCGCCCCTTCAGTGTCATTGCCCCGCCGGGAAACCTGTTCCACGCGGTCTACCCGTCACCGGTGTTCACCATCTGGGCCAGCGTCGTGGGAATGGAGACGATCTACCAGGCCCTGTCGAAGGCGATGCCCGAGCGCATCCCGGCGGGCTCGGGCGGTGATCTCGGTGATCCAGGTTTCTACGGGGTCGAGCCCTATACCAAGCGCCAGATCTGGCACCAGACGAATGCCGGAATCGGCTGGGGTGCCCGGGTCGACAGCGACGGGCTCAACGCCCTGCACCACATATCCCAATGCACCTTGAAGAATGTGCCGGTCGAGGTGCTGGAAGCACGCCTGCCGATACTTCTCACCGAATCCCGGCTGCGCCAGGATTCCGGCGGGCCGGGCCGCAACCGAGGCGGGCTCGGCACGGTGCGAAACTTCCATTTCCTCGACAGCTTCGGTGCCCTGACCATTCTGAAGAAATCCCGGACCAAGGGCTGGGGTATGGAGGGTGGCGAGCCGGGCCCCATGAATGTCTCGATCCTGAAGCCCAATCCCGATGACCCGGACTGGGAGGAACGCTGGGCGCGCGACATCATCGTCTATTCCGACAATGACGATGTCTGGGGCAACACCGATCCCCTGCGCAAGCATGCGGGCATGTATCGCGGCGAGTTCGGGCCGAGTGACGAGATCCTGTATCTCGCCGACGGCGGCGGCGGCTACGGGCACCCGTTTGAACGCGAGCCCGAGCGGGTGCGCGACGACGTGATCGACGGCTATGTCAGCCGCGAGGCCGCGCGCGAGTCCTATGGCGTGGCCCTGACCGACGATCTGGAAATTGACGAAGCCGAGACGAAGCGGTTGCGCGAATAACGACCATCCGTGCTACGTCGTTTGTGTGGCGAAAGACGGCAAATCCTCGAAAACCCGCGCGGATGTGGCGCTGGTCGACCGCGGCCTTGCGGAGACGCGGTCGCGCGCCCAGGCACTGATCCTGGCGGGCACGGTGTTCAGCGGTGAACAACGTGTCGAGAAGGCGGGCCAGACCGTCGCAGACGATGCCCCGCTGGAGGTCCGCGGCCAGGACCATCCCTGGGTCAGCCGCGGCGGCCTGAAGCTCGATCACGCCCTCGACGAACTCGCCATCGATGTCGCCGGAGCCGTGGCGATCGATTTGGGCGCGTCCACGGGCGGGTTCACCGACGTGCTGCTTGCGCGCGGCGCGTCGCGGGTCTATGCGGTCGATGTGGGCCACGGCCAGTTTGCCTGGCGGCTGCGCA
The DNA here is from genome assembly GCA_002727315.1 of Alphaproteobacteria bacterium. Classification (GTDB taxonomy): domain Bacteria; phylum Pseudomonadota; class Alphaproteobacteria; order UBA6615; family UBA6615; genus UBA8079. The sequence continues at coordinate 38,296 of PBWR01000006.1, read as the reverse complement.
GTGACGACCGGGTGGTGGTGCTGGAGAAGACTAACGCGCGCCACCTGACGGGCGAGCAAGTCCCCGAATCCGTGAACGCGATCGTCTGCGACGCGAGCTTCATCGGCCTCGAGACTGTGCTGCCGGCGTCGATGGCCCTAGCCGCGCCGGGGTGCTGGTTGGTGGCCCTGATCAAGCCCCAGTTTGAGGTCGGGAAAGGCGAGGTCGGAAAGAAGGGCGTGGTGCGCGATCCGGCGCTACACCAGGCGGTTTGCGACCGCATTCGCGACTGGATCGACGGTCTTCCCGGGTGGCGGGTGACGGGCCTGGCCGAAAGCCCCATCACCGGGCCGGAAGGCAACAAGGAATTCCTGATCGGGGCCGTCTACGATGGGGGCGGGCATGACGGATAAGTCCGAGGATCTGACCGTCGAGATCGCGAGCCTCGGTCCGCGCGGCGACGGCATCGCCGAGAGCGAGCGCGGCCGCCTGTATGTGGCCGACGCGCTGCCGGGCGAGCGCGTGCGTGTGCGCACCGGCGGCAAGCGCGGGGTAGGCTTTGTCGCCACCCTCAAGGAGGTCGTCGAGCCATCGCCCGAGCGCGCCGACCCGCCGTGCCGCCACTTCGCCGATTGCGGTGGCTGCAGCGTTCAGCATCTGGAAGACGGTGCCTATGGTGCCTGGAAATATCAGCTGGTTGCCGCGGCCCTGGAGCGCGTGGGGTTTGATCCGGATGTCGTAGCACCACTGGTCCGCACCGAGCCGGCCGGACGGCGGCGCGCCGAATTCTCGGCGTTCCGGCCCCGCGCGTCCGCCGCTAGGACGTTCTTCGGTTTTCACGCCCGCGCCAGCCGACACGTGGTGGAGATCGAGGACTGCCTCATCCTGCACCCGGACTTGATGACACTGGTTGCGAAGCTGCGCACCGAGCTGGCCGAACTGGTGTCGCCGGGTGCGCGCTGGGACGTCTCGGTCACACTGGCGGAGAATGGGGCGGATGCACTGATTTCGGCGAACCACGCACCCGGGCCCGATGCGAGCTTGGCGCTTGCCATGTTTGCCGAACGCGAAGACCTGGCACGGGTTTCGTGGAAGACGGGCGGAGAGGTGGAGCCGGTGGCGATGCGCCGGAGACCGGTCCTGGAGGTGTCGGGTCATCCGGTGGACATTCCGCCGGGCGTGTTCCTGCAGGCGAGCGCCGAGGCTGAACGCGCCCTGTCACAGCTCGTCTGCGACGGGGCCGCGGGATCGAATATCGCCGATCTCTATTGCGGTACCGGGACCTTTGCATTGCCGCTGGCCGCGGGCGGCGCGAACGTCATGGCGGTGGATGGCGACGGTGCGGCGGTCGAAGCCCTGGCACGTGCGGCGGGCACGGGCGGTTTCGGCGGGCAGGTAAGGACGGAAATACGGGATCTCGCCAAGCGACCTTTCACGACGGCGGAGCTCAAGGGTTTTGACACCGTGGTGTTCGATCCGCCGCGCGCCGGGGCGGCGGCCCAGGCCGGAGAACTCGCGAATTCGGACGTAGCACGGGTGGTTGCCGTGTCGTGCAACCCCGCAACCTTCGCCCGGGATGCAAGGATCCTCGCCGATGGCGGCTATGCGCTCGAACAGGTTACCCCCATCGACCAGTTCGTCTGGTCGGGGCATGTGGAGCTGGTGGGCGTGTTCCGCCGCTAGAGGAGCGGGTGGTTCACGGTCGCGATGGCCGCCTGAAGCAGCGAGATCCCGAGCGCGACGATCAGGACGCCGCCGCTGAAGGCGATCCCGTCGAGCATCACCGAGAAGCCGCCCGTGCGCTGGGGCCAGCGCTCGGCCGCGCGCAGGGTCGCCTTGCGGGCGTAGACCGATGCCAGCGCGATGGCCGAGACGGTGAGCGCGGTGCCGGCCGACATGGCGAAGACGGCCCCCCAGGCGGTGAACCGCAGGCCGAGCACGTTGGCGAGGATCAGCACCAGGATCGCGCCGGTGCACGGCCGCAGGCCGATGGCGAAGATCACCGCGGCGAGCGCGCCCAGTGAACCCTTGTTCCGAATATGATCCGCGTGGGGCGCATGGACATGGCCGCAGGACGAACAGGCATCGGCCGCGACCGGATCGCGCACACGGCGCATCAGCCGCCGCGCCGTAACGCCGGCCAGGGTCAGTCCGAGCACAACGACGAGCGCGTAACTGGTCATCTCCAGCTTGCCGGCGATGTCGGTGGCGTCGCGCAGGCTCGCGCCGATGATCGTCAGGATCACCTCGATGATCACGATCGCCGTGACCCCCTGCATGAAAGCCGCCAGCACCGACAGGATCAGCGAACGCCGGACCTCGCCCTCGTGGGTCATCAGGTAGGTCGAGATGACCAATTTGCCGTGCCCCGGCCCTGCCGCGTGCAGGACGCCATAGGCGAAGCTCAGGCCGATCAGGGTCCAGGCCGCGCCGGCGGCGTTCTGGCCGACAAGCCGGGTTGCCTCGGCCAGTCCGTCCTGCAGCTCTCGCTGCATGGACTGGATATCGGCCAGGATCAGCCGCCAGGTATCGTTGAACAGGAATATGACGATCAGCCAGAGCGCGACGATACTGACGGCCAGGACCAGAGGAACCGTCAAACCTCGCAAGGCAGGACGATCCGTCGTCAGTTGCATTCGATGCGCACGCGCTCGGCAAACATTTCGCCGAGAGTTTCAGGACCCGTGGCGGACTGGTCCAGGGATTGGGCGAGGGTAATGGCCTCGAAAGTCGGACTGGCCTCCTCAAGGCTCGCCTCGCAGCCGGGCGCACTCGCGTCGTTGAGGTTGGCCTTCTGGCGGTCCTGGTAGCTGATATCGATATAGTAGGTCGGATCGTAGACCGCGTAGGACAGTCCGGTTTCACGCGGGTCGACCGGTGTCTCGAACATCACGACGAACTGCATCCACAGCTTGTCCTTGAGCAGCCCGGCATTGAAGGTCTCGACCGTTCCCAGTGGCAACTTCGCGCCGCCGGCGCGGACATCTGTGAAGTAATTATAGGGCTTGAGCCGCTGCAGGTTGCCCGCGACCATTTTTACCAGGCCGTCCTGGTCGACACCGTCCTCGGTCCGTTGTTCCTCGATCGCGAACACCGTGTAGAAGGGATCGAAGATCCAGGCGATTTCCAGTCCCGTGACGTTTCCGTCCGCATCGAAAACCGGCTTTGTCTCGAGATCGACCCAGACATGGGGATGGGCAAGCGCCGGGCCGGCCGCGAAGAGGAGGCCGAGCGCCAAGCCGAGTGCACCCCAATACTGTGTCATTCGCCGCAACCAGATGTCCTCCGGGTAATTGCCAGAACCAGTTTATATGGGTGCCCTGTGGCCGCGGAACAACTTCGCGCGAGGAACGGTTACTCCGCCGCCTTCTTGTCGTGCAGGTCCGGATCGGGCAGGCGATTCATGCCGAAATACTCTTCGTTCGGCAGCATGCCGAGCCCATGGGTCATCCGGTTAGTGTAGTTGAAATAGGCCGTGGTGTCGGCGATTTCGAACACTTCTTCCGGCGTGAATCCTGCATCGAACAGCATCTGCCGCTCGGCATCGCCCGTCTCGGCCGGGTTCGATGTCAGCTTCCAGGCATAGTCGAGCATGGCCCGCTGGCGGTCGGTCAGGGCCGCCTCGCGGTAATTCACCATCAGGATATCGCCCAGCACCGGGTCGTCGGACAGTTCGCGCACCGCCTGGCTGTGGGAGGTGATGCAGTAGACGCAGTGATTGTGGGACGACACGACCACGGCGATCATCTCGCGTTCCAGGCGTGACAGCAGCGCATCCTCGCCGAGCATCAGCTCATTGTACTTGGTGATGAAGGTTCGCAGCTTTTCCGGCCGCAGAGAAAAGGCGCGGATGACGTTGGGCACCAGACCCAGCTTCTCCTCGCAGATGCGCATGTATTTCTGCAGATCTTCGTCGATCCCGTCGGGGTCGGGGACCGGCAGTTTCGAGATGTACTGCAGCTGGTCGGGAGTTTCGCACTTCTTGGCCATGGGTCTCTCCGTTGGCGTTTCTCGTCTTGCCGCGAGTATAGGCAGCCAGGAGGATGCCTCCAACGCCGCGATGCGCGGATTTGATCCGCGTATCTTGCAAGCCGTCCTATTGTTCAAGGGAGACCCGGATCAAGCCCGGGCATGACTGGAAACGGGTCTATTCCGCCTCCTTGCCGGGGTTGGCATGGGGTGCCTGGGATCCGAAGGCGCCGATCTGAGCGCGGTGGCGCAGCAGATGGTCGGCGATGACGCAGGCCACCATCGCCTCTCCCACGGGTACGGCGCGGATGCCGACGCAGGGGTCGTGGCGGCCCTTGGTCGAGATCTCTGTGTCATCGCCCTCGCGGCTGACCGTGTCGCGCGGTGTCAGGATCGAGCTGGTCGGCTTGACCGCGAAGCGCACCACCAGGTCCTGTCCGGTGGTGATACCGCCGAGTACGCCGCCGGCGTGGTTGGAATCGAATGTGACGTTGTCGCCGTCCATGCGCATCTCGTCGGCGTTTTCTTCGCCGGCGAGCGCTGCGGCGCCCATACCGGCACCGATCTCCACGCCCTTGACGGCATTGATGGTCAGCATGGCGGCGGCGAGATCGGAATCGATCTTGCCGTAGATCGGCTCACCCAGTCCCACAGGTACGCCTTCGGCGACCACCTCGATCACCGCGCCGACGGAGGAGCCCGCCTTGCGGACCTCGTCGAGATAGGCTTGCCAGTCTCCGGCCGCGGCCGGATCGGGGCACCAGAAGGGGTTGTCCTCCACCGCCGACCAGTCCCAGTTGGCCCGGTCGATGGACCTGGTGCCAACCTGCACCAGCGCGCCGCGCACCTTGATGCCGTCGGGCACGAGCGCTTCCACGACCTTGCTCGCCAGCGCACCCGCCGCCACGCGGCTCGCGGTCTCGCGGGCCGAGGAACGACCGCCGCCGCGATAGTCGCGAATACCGTACTTGGCGTCGTAGGTGTAATCGGCATGGCCGGGACGGTACTTGGTCGCGATTTCGGAGTAATCCTTCGAGCGCGCATCTACATTCTCGATCATCATCGAGACCGGCGCGCCGGTGGTGACACCCTCGAAGGTGCCTGACAGGATCTTCACTTGATCGGGTTCCTGGCGCTGGGTCGTGAAGCGCGATTGGCCTGGCCGGCGCCGGTCGAGCCAGTGCTGGACGTTGGCCTCGGCGAAGGACACGCGCGGCGGGACGCCGTCGACGACAACGCCGATGGCGGGCCCGTGGCTTTCGCCCCAGGTGGTGAACCGGAAGATCTGGCCGAAGCTGTTGCCGGCCATATCGGAGCTCCTTCGTCGGTTAAACGTCGTCGGGCTTCAGGCCCGAGAGCAGGTCGGCAACCTCTGCCGCCGCATCGACGGCGACCATCCCGACCACATTGTATCCGCTGTCGACATGGTGGATTTCGCCGGTGACGCCGGCGCCCAGATCGCTCAGCAGGTAGAGGCCCGCACCACCGACCTCGTCGATCGTGACATTGCGCTTTAGCGGTGCGTTCAACTCGTTCCACTTCAGAATATAGCGGAAATCGCCGATACCGCTGGCAGCCAGAGTCTTGATGGGGCCGGCCGAGATGGCATTGACCCGAATCTCCCTGCCGCCGAGGTCGACGGCAAGGTAGCGCACGCTGGCTTCCAGCGCCGCCTTGGCGACCCCCATGACATTGTAGTGGGGCATTACGGCCTCTGCGCCGTAATAGGTGAGCGTGAGCAGGCTGCCACCATTCGGCATGATTGCCGCGGCGCGCTTGCAGACATCGGTGAACGAGAAGCAGGAGATGTCGAGCGAGCGCAGGAAGTTCGCGCGGCTGGTGTCGACATACTGACCCTTCAGTTCCTCTTTGTCGGAATAAGCGATGGCGTGGACGACGAAGTCGAGGCTGCCCCAGCTGTCCTCGAGCTCCGCGAAGACTGCATCCATGCTGGCTTCGTCGGTGACATCGCAAGGCAGGACCAATGATCCGCCGACGGTTTCCGCCAAAGGCCGGACGCGTTTCTCCAGCGCCTCACCCTGGTAGGTGAACGCGAGCTCTGCACCATGCTCGGCCGCCATCTTCGCGATGCCCCAGGCGATGGAGCGATCGTTCGCGACCCCCATGATGAGGCCGCGCTTGCCGGCCATCAGTTGCGTTCCAGCGCTCATGAAATCCCCGTTGATCGGACCATTGCCCCGTGATGGCGGCATCCTACACCAACCGGATGGTGCGGCAAGGCCATGGCAGCATCCCTGATCGGGTGAGATTTATCTTTTAATATGATAGGGTTAGGCAATCGGAGTGAGGTTGCTCATGGACCGCGAACGACTCAGTGTGCTGCAGGACGAGTTGCAGTTCGTGCGAACGGTGGTGCGCCGTTTCGCTCAGGACCGCGTGCTGGTGGCTGCCGCGTCGCTCAGCTACACCTCCCTGCTGGCCATTGTGCCCCTGTTCGCCATCGCCTTTTCGGTGATGGTGAAGGATATCATCGCGGCGGCGAAAACCCCCGAGGCACCCCGGGTCGTCAGCGAGCGGTCTTGACCGACCTAAGTGACCATTACGGCACGGCCGATGCCGTCGCACGGGTACGCGAGCATCTGGAAGATTCACAGCTGGAACGCCTGGCGGCACTCGACCAGTTTCATGTCGGCGGTGCCGCCGCGACGCGTCGGCTGGCCGAGCGGTGCGGGTTTACCAAGGGTGCGGCGATCCTGGATGTGGGTTCGGGCCTTGGCGGCCCGGCCCGGCTGCTGGCGACGGAGTTCGGCGGTGATGTGACCGGTATCGATCTGACGCCGGAGTTTGGCGTGATTGCACAGGCTTTGTCGGCGCATGTGGGATGTCGCGACGTCACCCGGTTCTGCGCCGCTGACGCGCTCGATCTGCCGTTCGCCGACGGCACTTTCGATGTGGTCTGGACCGAGCACGTGGCCATGAACATCGGCGCGCGCGATGTGCTGTACCGGGAACTGGGGCGGGTCGTCAGGACCGGAGGACGCATGGCCCTTTACGATGTGGTGGCGGGTCCGGCGCGCGAACCGCTGACCTATCCTGTGCCCTGGGCGCGCGAAGCAGGCCAGAGTCACCTGGTCGATGCCGATGCCCTGCGTTGGATCGTTGCGGCGGCGGGCTGGGACGAAATCTCCGTTACGGACGAGAGCGCTGCGGCGCTGGAGTGGCTGGAGACGGCCCGCCCGCCGGGCGGCGGCGGGCCGAGCCTGCGCGATGTGATGGGCCCCGATTTCCCCGAGATGATCGCCAACCTGCGGGCGAATTTTGCCGCCGGCAGGCTGGGCGCGGTTCAAGCCGTGTTCGAGAAGCCGTCTTGACCCGCCCTGTCGCGCCAGATCGCCGCAGGGGAACGATGTCGGCCGGTGGTGGGTTCCCCTATGATATCCGGCGCAGACTTTGACGAATGTCACAGGTACATTTCAGGCATGTCCGATCGCGATCCGATTTCCCAGTTTGGTGCATGGTTTCAGGAGGCCGTGGCCGCCGAGCCTGCATTGCCCGAGGCCATGACCTTGGCAACAGTGTCGGCTGATGGCCGGCCGTCTACCCGCCTGGTCCTGCTCAAGGAGTTCAATAATCGCGGGTTCGTTTTCTACACGAACTTCAACAGCCAGAAGGGTCAGGAGCTCGAAACTAATCCGAACGCGTCGCTGTGCTTCCACTGGAAATCTCTGCGTCGGCAGGTTCGCATCGATGGCCCCGCAGCGCCCGTGAGCGATGCCGAGGCGGATGTCTATTTCGCGACTCGTCCGCGCGGCAGCCAGATCGGCGCCTGGGCGTCGGAGCAAACGCAGCCGGTGGAGTCCCGGGACATCCTGGAGGCTCGCGTGCGTGACCTGGATGCCAGATACGCAGATGGGGATGTGCCGCGCCCGCCGCACTGGTCGGGGTTTCGCGTCGTGCCCGCGCGGATCGAATTCTGGTCCGATCGTCCCGACCGCCTGCACGACCGCCAGGTGTTCGAACGTGACGGCGATGCCTGGCGCGAGCTACGGTTGCAGCCATGAGCAAAGAGCGCCGCAGCCTGATCCTGACTGGTGCGAGCCGGGGTATTGGCCACGCCGCCGTGAAACGCTTCTCCGAGGAGGGGTGGCAGATCATCACCTGTTCGCGCGATCCGGTCCCGGCCCATTGCGAGCGCGATCCCAACTGGACCTCTCACATCCCGACCGATCTCGGCGATCCGGCGGATGTGGAGCGATTCATCGGCGAGGCCCTGGAGTTGCTCGGTGACACACCCCTGAACGCGCTGGTGAACAATGCGGCCGTGTCGCCCAAGACAGACTTCCAGGAACGGCTTGGCTGTCTCAATGGTCCGCTGGATGACTGGCGCGAGGTGTTCCAGCTTAATTTCTTCACGCCGTTGGTCCTGGCGCGCGGTTTCGCGCCCGCACTCGCCCAGGCCGGGAAGGGCGAGGATGATGGTGGCGGGCAGTCCGGCGGTGGCGCGGCCGTGGTCAATATCACGTCGATCGCCGGCCATTCGATTCACCCGTTCGCGGGGTCGGCTTACTCCACATCCAAGGCGGCCCTGTCCGCTTTGACGCGGGAAATGGCCGTCGAGTTCGCCGAACTCGGCGTGCGGGTGAATGCCGTCGCGCCGGGCGAAATCGAGACCGAGATGGTCGGCGAGGAGTACGAGCCCCTGGTGAACCGGATTCCGATGCATCGGATGGGCACCGCCGACGAGGTGGCGGCGACGGTGTTCCAGCTATGCAATCCCGATTTCGGCTATGTGACGGGAACAGAGATCTTCGTCACAGGCGGCCAGCACTTGTACTAGTATATGCGTTCCGGACGCCGCGAAGACAGGCGCCGTACAATGTGAGGAGGAGCACCATGACCATACCCGTTCACCGTCCCAAGAGGGACGACGTGCTCAACTGCGTCGCCCGATATGACGATCTGTCGTCCACCGACAAGGGCCTTCCCGATCAGGAGGTCGAGGGCTATTACCGGACATTCCGCAACGTCATCGGCTTCCAACAGCCCGAGGGATCCGAGACCTATTCGCCGATCGGCGACGACGCAAAGCCCCATATTTCCCACCTCAAGCCCGGTTTCGGGATGGGTTACGTGTCGGCCGTGCCCGGGCAGGGCGTGATGATGCACACCCATGACACGAACGAGACCTTCGTTGTGGTGGAAGGCAAGTGGATGTTCGAGTGGGAGGGCGAGGATGGCGATGACCATGTCATCCTCGAGGAAAAGGATGTCGTGTCCTTCCCGCCCGGCATGCAGCGCCGTTTCGAGTGCAAGGCCGCCCGGCCCGGACAGGAAAAGGGCACGATTCTCGGAGTGATCGGGGGCGATACGCCGGGGGCGGAATTCTCCCCGGAATCTGTCCAACGGCTGAAGGCCGAGGGTGCCTGGCCGGAGGCGGCCGAATAACCGGGCGTCTGCCTAGCCGACCGTCTCAAGCCATTTGAGCCTGTCCTCGACCTGGGCCAGTTCCAGGTCGAGCCAGGCATCGAACTTGCCGGGTTCGGACCCGTAGCGCTGCTTCAGGTCGAGAAGGCGGGCGCGTTCGGTCTCGCTGATCTCGCGCATGCGGTCGACCTGATTGCCCGCATCGGCCGGTTCCAACAGGTGCATGAACCGAAGCTTGAGGGCGAAGACGAGCTGGGAATTTCCGTCGACCGGGGTGCGCACGTTCGAGACCATGAGCTCGCGCAGCTCGGCGCGGCCGGTGTCGGTGAGTTCCAGCATTTCGTCGGCCGGGTCGTCGGCCTGGCTGATCGGCCGGACTAGGCCCTCGGCCCGCAGCATCTCGATCGACAGGCCCATCAGGTCGAGTGACGGTCCGACGATGCGGCTGGCGAAGGCGCGGACTTCGCGGGCGAGCTCCGCATAGGTGTGGGATTCGATGGCCAGCGTGCCGAGCATGCAAAGCCGCAGTGCCTCGGTCGGGATCAGGGTCTTGTCGCGATACATCCCGAGCGCTTCCCTCATGCCGCCGAGCGCAGGTTCAGGCGCATCCAGACATCCTCGAACGCCGCCACAAGAGCATCCATCATGTCGTCGTCGTGCAGCGGGGTCGGCGCAATCCGCAGCCGCTCGGTGCCCCGGGGCACCGTGGGGTAATTGATTGGCTGAACGTAGATGCCGTGGCGGTCGAGCAACTCGTCGCTGGCAACCTTGCACAACGCGGCGTCGCCCACGAAGACCGGCACGATATGGCTGACCGAGGGCATGACCTCCATGCCGGCCTCGCTCAGGCGCCGCTTCAGGGTCGCGGCGCGTTCCTGGTGGCGTTCGCGGATCGCATTGTCGGCCTTCAGGATCTGGATCGCGGCGCGGGCACCGGCCGCCACATGGGGCGGCAGGGATGTGGAGAAGATGAACCCGGCGCCGTTCGAGCGGACGAAGTCGATCAGGCTGGTGGAGGCGGCGATATACCCGCCGACATTGCCAAAGGCCTTGCCCAGCGTCCCCTGGACGATATCGATCCGGTGCATCAGGCCGTCGCGTTCCGCCACACCCGCACCCCGCTCGCCGTACATGCCCACGGCGTGAACCTCGTCGAGATAGGTCAGCGCGTTGTGACGCTCGGCGACCTCGACGATCTCGGCGATGGGCGCGATGTCGCCATCCATCGAGTAGACGGATTCGAATGCGACCAGCTTGGCCCGGTCCGGTGACACGGATGACAGGATTTCATCCAGATGCTCCGGATCGTTGTGCCGGAAGATCGCCTTTTCGGAGCGGCCGTGGCGGATGCCCTCGATCATCGAGTTGTGGTTCAGCGCATCGGACACCACGAGGCATTCCGGCAGCATCGAGGCCAGCGTCGAAAGCGCGGTCCAGTTGGCGACATAGCCGGAAGTGAACAGGAGTGCGGCTTCCTTGCGATGCAGGTCTGCCAGCTCTTCCTCGAGCAGGACGTGATAGTGGTTGGTGCCCGAGATATTGCGCGTGCCACCGGCACCGGCGCCGCACTTCTCCAGCGCCTCGTGCATTGCGGCAAGCACGTCGGGATGCTGGCCCATGCCCAGATAGTCGTTGGCGCACCAGACCGTGATGTCCTGGGTCTTGCCATCGACATAGCGCACCGCGCTGGGGAAATTGCCCGAGCTGCGCTCCAGGTCAGCGAATTCCCGATAGCGCCCCTCGGCCCGCAGGCCATTCAGACTGTCTTCGAAATACTTCTCGTAATCCATCTGCCGGAATCCATTTGCCGGTCACGACGGGGGGGCAAGCCACCGACGCCTGTTCCAAGCCTAAATATAGCAGGTAGGACAAAGATTTCCACGCGGCGGCTCGCCGCAGTCCCTGACGTTCGTCCGGCAATCAGGCCGGGATGCCCGGCGGCGGATCGCAGGGTACGGTGTCCATCTTGGCCGGGATTGAGATCTCGATCAGGTTGAACATGTCCGATGTGCTGGTCTCGTTATGGGCGACACCGCCGGGGATATAGATGGAATCGCCCGCCTCGAGGCGCACGGTGCCGTCCGCGAAGGCGAGATCGAGATATCCGTCGAGCATGTAGACGAACTGCCCCTCGCAGAGGTGACGATGCCAGCCGGTCGGCTCCACCAGGCCCTGCTTGGCCCGGGTTACCTGGATCCGAATTTTGCCTTCGCTGGCTTCCTGGGTGCCGAGATCGATGTAGTCGAAGAAACTGCGGCGCCCCTTGACGAAGTTCGGGTCGTCCGCGCGCGAGACCACGTAGTTCGTGGCCTCTTCGCTGTCATTGGCCATTACAACTGCTTCGCTCATGGCTTTTCCTCGTATCGTTCTTGTTTGCTGCCGTTTTCCGACATCTTAGTTCCCTGGCGCCGGCCCGGCAATCGGTTCGGTCAGACCAGTCCCTCGGACTGCACGTGCGCCCAGGTTTCCTCAAGCGCCAGCGAGATACGCTCCATGCACATGCCGATCTCGTTCTCGTTGATGATCAGCGGCGGGCACAGGGCGATACCGTCTCCCGGCAACGCCCGGGTGATCAGCCCATGTTCCTGGGTGCGCGCCATCATGCCCGGCGCGACCTTCGCGGCCGGGTCGAAGGAACCCTTGTTCTCCTTGTCCGGAGACAGTTCGAGGGCCGCGAACAGGCCGACGCCGCGCACCTCGCCAACAAGCGGATGGTCGGCAAACTGCTGCATCTGCTCCTGGAAGGTGCCCATCACGGAACGCACATGGCCTAGGACGTCGCGCTCCTCGTAGATCCTCAGGGTTTCCAGGGCGACCGCCGCCGACACCGGATGGCCGGAATAGGTATAGCCCGTGTTCCACATGCCGAACTTGTCGCTGCCCTCGCGCAGCACCTGGTAGACCTCATCCGTCATCAGCACCGCGCCGATGGGCAGATAGGCCGATGACAGGGCCTTGGCGATGGAAATCAGGTCGGGTTTGATGTTGTAGGTCTCGCAGGCAAACATGTTGCCGGTGCGCATGAAGCCGGTGATCACCTCGTCGGCGATCATCAATACATCGTGCTTCTTGAGCACGGCCTGGATCTTCTCGAAATAGCCCGCGGGCGGCGGGATCAATCCACCGGCACCCATCACCGGCTCGGCGATGAAGGCCGCGACCGTATCGGGGCCTTCGCTTTCGATCAGGTCGTCGAGCTCTTGGGCCAGCCGGCCCGAGAACTCCTCTTCGCTTTCACCGTCCTGGCCCTCGCGCCAGTAGTGTGGCGTGGTGACGTGCAGAAAGCGGTCGAGGGGAACGTCAAAACCTTTCTGGGCGTACTCGACGCCGGTCAGGCTGGCCGCGGCGAGCGTGATGCCGTGATAGGCCTTGTGGCGGCCGATGATCTTCTTCTTCTCCGGCTTGCCGCGGGCATTGTTGTAGTACCAGACGATTTTTACCTGGGTGTCGTTCGCCTCGGAGCCGGAGTTGGTGAAGAACACCTTGCCCATGTCGACCGGGGCGACGGAAATCAGTTTCTCGGCCAGATCGATCGCGACCTCGTTGGAGCGGTGGGTGAAGCCCTGGATGTAGGGCAGCCGCAGCATCTGTTCGTAGGCAACCTTCGCCAGACGCTCTTCGCCGAAGCCGAGCGATGTGCACCAGAGCCCGGCCATGCCCTCGATATATTCCTTGCCCTGATCGTCATAAACGAAGACCCCCTTGCCTTCATTGACGATGAAGGGGCCGTTTTCCTCGTGGACCTTTGGGTTGGTGAACGGGTGCAGGTAGTACGCGATATCGCGTGCGGCCGGGGAATTGGGGGCGAACTGGGTGCGGTCTGACGGAGCCATGGCGCTTGCCTTGTTTGATGTTTGAATCTGGTTCTGAGGCGTTACACCACGAACGTTAGGCGTCCGTGGCGTCCGCGGCAAGACGGCGTCGAAAAATCGCTGAAATCAGACGTTTTCCAGCCGCTCGAACTCGTCCTTGCCCGCGTTGGGGCCGGCCTGTACCTCGATCAGGGTGAGCGCCCGGTTTTCCGCCGTGGCGAGCGCATGCACGGCGCCGGCGGGTACCGAGATCGATTCCCCCGGTTCCAGCGTATGCGTCGTATCTTCCAGCGTCACCTCGGCGGTGCCGTCGACCACCGTCCAGTGCTGGTCCGCATGGCGGTGCCGGCGCAGGGATACACGGCCGCCCGGATGCAGGGAGATGCGTTTGACATGGAAGCCCGGCCCTTTGTTGAGGGTCTTGTGCCAGCCCCAGGGCCGGTAGACCTCGGGGAAGGTCACCGCTTCGCTTCGGCCGGATTGTCCGAGCTGCTCGACGATGTCGCGCACCTGCTGCACCTCGTCCTTCGGTGCGACCAGCACGGCATCGGTCGACGCGACAACGACGAAATCCTCCAGCCCGATCGCCGCGACCAGGGTACCGTCGCTGCGCAGGTAGCAATCCCGCGAGCCGACCTGCACCACATTACCGACCACGACATTGCCGGCATTGTCCTTGGCGCCGATCTCCCACAGTGCGCGCCAGGAGCCCACATCGGACCAGCCCATATCGACGGGCACGACGGCGGCACGGTCGGTCTTCTCCATCACCGCATAATCGATCGAGGTGGCCGGCGCAGTGCCGAATGCGCCCGCGTCCATGCGGAAGAAATCCAGATCGGCCGACCCGCCGGCGAGCGCAGCCCGGCAGGCGGTGCTGGTGTCTGGTGTCAGGCGGTCGATTTCCGAGACCAGGGTATCGGCCCGGAAGACGAACATGCCGCTGTTCCAGAAATGGTTGCCGCCCGCGACGAAGCCCTGGGCGGTCGCCAGGTCGGGTTTCTCCACGAAGTCGTCAACCCGGCGCGTGCCGTCCGCGCCTTCGATGGTCTCACCCGCGGCGATATAACCGAACCCGGTTTCGGGCGCTCGCGGCGTGATGCCGAAGGTGACCAGCATGCCTGACTGGGCCGCTTCGGCGGCGATATAGGCGGCCTCGCGAAACGCCTGCACATCTTGCACGACGTGATCGGACGGCAGCACCAGCATCGTGGCATCGGGGTCGCGCTCGAGCAGCCACAGCGCGGCGGCGGTCAGTGCTGGGGCGGTGTTGCGGCCGACCGGCTCGAGCAGGATGCCCTGGGGCGTTTGTTCCCGGCGCCGCAGCTGCTCGGCGACCATGAAACGGTGTTCCTCGTTGCAGACCACCAGGACGGGTGCGAAGCGCTTCGGCGCGCCGACACGCAGCGCGGTTTCCTGCAGCATCGTGTTGTCGCCGGCGAGCGGCAGGAACTGCTTGGGATAGTCGCGGCGGCTCATCGGCCACAGGCGTGTGCCCGAGCCGCCTGACAGTATAACGGGCGTGATAGGACCGTTCGGCAATGGAGGTCTCCCTTTGAGGTTTCTTGCTAGTCGGTTTTTGGGCGGAGGCCAACGCTGGTGTGCGGCCGGCGACAGAAAAATCCATGTAGGCTAGATTACCCAGCATGAAATTCAGTGTTCTGCAGATGAATACGCGCAGCGAGAAATCCGCCAACCTGGAACAGGCGGATATGCTAGCTGCGCATGCCGTGGAGACGGACCGGCCAGATATCGTCGTCTTGCCCGAAGTGTTTGCCTTCATGGGTGGGTCGGTGGCGGACAAGTGGGCTGCGGCCGAGGAACTCCCCGAAATCGGTGAAAGCGGTGGCGAGGCCTACGAGACGCTGCGCGGTATTGCGCGTAGCCATGGCGTTTTCGTGCATGGCGGCAGCTTCGTTGAACGCGACGGGGACAATCATTTCAATACCACGATCGCATTCGATCGTTCGGGCGGCGAGTTGGCGCGCTATCGCAAGATCCATCTGTTCGACGTCTCGACCCCCGACGGGCGCGAGTATCGGGAATCCGACACATTCGGTGCGGGCCGTGAGATCGTGACCTACGATGCCGGCAATGTGCGGGTCGGTTGCAGCATCTGTTACGACCTTCGGTTCGCGGAACTCTACCGGGCGCTTGCGGAGGCCGGCGCCAATGTCATCATGGTGCCGGCGGCGTTCACACTGCAGACCGGCAAGGATCACTGGGAAGTCCTGCTCCGGGCCCGAGCGATCGAAACCCAGACCTATGTGGTGGCGGCGGCGCAAACCGGCACCCATCAGGAAGGCAATGACGAACGTGCCAGCTGGGGGCATTCCATGATCGTTGATCCGTGGGGTCATATACTGGCCCAGGCAAGGGAAGGGGCGGGCCATGCCACGGCCCATGTTGAAATCGACTATCTCGATCAGGTGCGCACACGCATTCCGGTCGCCCGTCACCGTGTGCTGTGACGGGAACAGGGGGATATCAGAATGAAAATCAGGGACGAGATCACCCGTGACCACGCACTTTTGACCGAGTGGCGACGCGACTTCCATGCCCATCCCGAGCTGGCATTTGAGGAGGAGCGCACATCGGCGCTTGTCGCCGAACGGCTCGAAAGTTTTGGCGTCGAAGTGCATCGCGGTCTCGCAAAGACCGGCGTGGTCGGTCAGCTCACATGCGGCACCGGAAACCGGGCCATCGCGCTGCGGGCCGATATGGACGCGCTGCCGATGCAGGAGGGCAACGATTTCGAACATGCCTCGCAAACCCCCGGCAAGATGCATGGGTGCGGGCATGACGGGCACACCACCATGCTGCTGGGGGCCGCGAAGTACTTGGCGGAGACCAAACAGTTCGATGGCACCGTCTACTTCGTCTTCCAGCCCGCCGAGGAAGCCGAGGGCGGTGCCGAGGTGATGGTCAAGGAGGGCCTCTTCGAGAAATTTCCAGTCGAGGCGATCTACGGCATGCACAACTGGCCCGGCATGCCGGTGGGTGAGTTTGCCGTTGCGTCGGGGCCGATGATGGCTGCCTTCGACATCTTCGATCTGACGGTTCGCGGCCGCGGCAGCCACGGGGCCATGCCCCATCAGGGCGTCGACAGCATCGTGATGGCCTCCGAGTTGGTCGGCGCGCTGCAGTCCATCACCAGCCGCAACACGGACCCGATCGACGCTCTGGTCGTGTCAGTCACCCAGATTCACGGCGGTGATGCCTACAACGTGATCCCGGATGATGTGGTGCTGCGCGGGACAGTGCGATCGTTCCGCGAGGAAGTCCGCGATACGGTTGAGCCGGCCATGCGCCGGATCGCGGACGGTATTTGTGCCGCGTATGGCGGCGAAGCCGAGCTGCACTATGAGAAGCGCTACCCGGCGACCGTCAACAGCGAGGAAGAAACCGAGCTCGCGGCCGAAGTAGCGACCGCTATCGTCGGCGGGGAAAACATCGAACGGCGGCCGGTACCCAGCATGGGATCCGAGGATTTCGCCTACATGTTGCGCGAGAAACCGGGCAGCTATGTCTGGGTAGGAAACGGCGAGGGTGCGGGCGGCTGCATGCTCCACAACCCGGGCTATGACTTTAACGACGAGATCATTCCGATCGGCGTTTCGTACTGGTCGGAACTGGTAGAACAGACGCTGCCGACCGATCGAAGCAAATAAACGGTACAGCGAACTTAATTTCCGTTAACCATATGGCAAGGCTTCGCGGGCACCTTATTCGCCGAAGCCATGCGCCTGATTCTACACGCCATAATTCTCGCGGCCTATTGCGTGCTCGCATCTGCCGTCGCCCTCGTGGCACCGGCATTTGTGCAGGCACTGACGCCCGAGATCGCGCCGCTTGCGGTCGCGATCGTGTTTCTCGGCTGCGCGGTCGTGCATCTGTTTTTTGCGCAGGCCAACCGCAACCGGCGGCTGACGGAGGAACTCATCACGGTTCGCCGCCAGGCCCAGGAGATCGCGGAAGACCTTCTGAGCACCCAGACGGAGACCCTGCAGTTGCGCCAGGCCATCGAGCAGACCGGCAAGGCCGGCGAACAGCGGGTCTCCCAGGTTGTCTACGAGGTCAAGGTTCTGCAGGGGCTGATCGAGGCGTTTTCGCGCAAGCAGGCCGAGAACATCGCGGCCGGTTAAGCCCAGTTTTCCGAGCGGCCGAAACTGG
Organism: Alphaproteobacteria bacterium; assembly: GCA_002727315.1. GTDB lineage: Bacteria > Pseudomonadota > Alphaproteobacteria > UBA6615 > UBA6615 > UBA8079. The sequence goes on along the minus strand of PBWR01000006.1, from coordinate 20,978 downwards.
TGGCCGTCGAAGGCGACAAGGCGGTCAGCGCGCCGTCGGCGGATGATTTTGGCGAGGTCGACGACCCCGAGATCGTCAGCATCGTGCGCGAAGCCTTGCGGCTCGACCGGGTCGATGTCTACCTCCAGCCAATCGTCAGCCTGCCGCAGCGCAAGAACCGTTACTAAGAGTGCTACACGCGCATTCGCAGCGACGACGGAACCGTGATCGGGCCGGGACAGTATATCGGGGTTGCCGAGCGTGAAGGCATGGTCAGCGCCATCGACAACATGCTTCTGTTCCGCTACGTCCAGCTGATCCGCCGGACCCAGCGCCGCAGCTGCGATACGGCCTTCTTCTGCAATATTTCCCGTGAGAGCCTGGCGGACACGTCGTTCATTGGGTATTTCGTCGACTTCGTTTCCGAGAACCCGGACCTGGCACCGAAGCTGTTCTTCGAATTCGGCCAGGCCGATATCGAAACCGCGCCGCCGGCCACCATCGGCAATTTGGCGCGGTTGGCCGATCTCGGGTTCCGCTTCTCTCTCGATCAGGTCACCAATCTGAACCTCGACATTCAGGGACTGTCGGCAAAGAACTTCCGGTTCGTTAAGGTCGATGCGGATTTCCTGCTGAGTCCGCAGCAAGGCGGGAGCGGCGACATTGCCCGACAGGACATCAAGTCGATGCTCGATCGCGACGGTCTCGACCTGATCGTCGAGAAGGTCGAGAACGAGAAGCAGGTGGTCGAGCTACTCGATTACCAGATCGACGGCGGACAGGGCTACCTGTTCGGTGAGCTGCGGCTCAGCCGCAACGACTAAATCTTCCATTCCAAGCGTCTTTCATCGCGTGCCCGGGCGTGGCATACGCGTGTCACATCGCGTTGGCATGACCGGTCACTCTATGGACACTGAAATTCTTTCCGGCTTCGAGCCTCTTTCGGGCCGTTACGACCATCTCATCGTTGATTTGTGGGGAACGCTGCACAATGGCATCGAGCCGTTGCCCGGCGCGATAGACTGCCTGACGCGTTTCCGCGCTGCGGGTGCGAACATCGTCCTGCTCTCCAACGCGCCGTTTCGGGTTTCGGGTGTGCACAAGGTGCTGGGCGAGATCGGCATTCCCGAGGAACTCTCCTCCGAGATTTTCTGTTCCGGCGAGGTCGCGTGGCGCGCCATTCGCGATCGCACCGACCCGTGGCATGCCAAGCTGGGCCGCTCGGCCGGCTTCATCGGACCCGACCGCCATCGCCCGATGCTCGACAATCCCGGGATCAACGGTGAGGCAGAACTGGAAGAGGCGGACTTCGTCATCTGCACCGGCCCGCGCGAGCCGGGCCATACGCTCGACGATTACATCCCCGACCTGGAGCGTGCGGCGGCCCGCAGCCTGCCCATGGTCTGTACCAATCCCGATCGCGAGGTGTTGCGCGGTGCGACCCGGGAGATTTGCGCCGGTGCCGTGGCGGAAGCCTATGAGCAGCGTTATGGCGGCGATGTGGCCTGGCACGGCAAGCCCTACCGGCCGATCTATGACGAAGTGTTGAAGCACCTGGGTGACCCGGACAGGGCCAGGGTCCTAATGATCGGCGACGGACTGGGAACGGACATTGCCGGCGCGTCTGTCGCCGGTATCGATGCCGCGTTTGTCGCCAGCGGAATCGCGGGCGAGCACCTGGGAGTCGAGGTCGGCGGAACCCTCGCAGCCGGGCCCCTGGCCGATTTGCTGGACGAGGTCGGTCAGGCTCCGCGATATGCAATGTCAGGATTGATCTGGTAACGCGCCCCGGGCGTACCCGTATCGGATACACAAATGTCCAAGTTTCAAGGACGGCATCGAGACCAAGGGGGTCGCGGCGATGCTGACGGGATGGTCATTTGACCGGGAAACAGCCGATCTGCGGGGGTTTGACGAGCCGATCGGGTTTCTTCGGCTGAACGAAGCCATACACAGCCCGGTGACGGGGGGTCGATAGACCGATCCCGGCCCAAGCACTATACTTTCCGGCCATCCAACGAGAGTGTAACGAGCCGGAAAAATGGCCGAGTTTTCAAACAACACTATCGACGACTGGGCGGCGCGGGCGCAGAGCGAACTGCGCGACCGCGACCCTGGTGATCTGGTGCGCGAAACGCCGGAAGGCATCTCGATCAAACCCGTCTATACCACGGCCGATCTCGAGGAGATTGCCTGGCTCGACAACATGCCGGGATTCGCACCCTTCGTCGGCGGCCCGCGGGCCACCATGTATGCCGGCCGACCGTGGACGGTGCGCCAGTATGCCGGGTTCTCGACGGCGGAAGATTCGAACGCGTTTTACCGCAAGGCGCTGGGGGGCGGACAACGGGGTCTGTCCGTGGCCTTCGACCTGGCGACCCATCGCGGCTACGACAGCGACCATCCGCGGGTGGTGGGCGATGTCGGCAAGGCCGGGGTCGCGATCGACAGTGTCGAAGATATGAAGATCCTGTTCGACGGCATTCCGCTCGACGAGATGAGCGTGTCGATGACCATGAACGGGGCCGTGCTGCCGGTGATGGCCAACTACATCGTGGCGGCCGAAGAACAGGGTGTGGCGAGCGAGAAGCTCTCCGGGACCATCCAGAACGACATCCTCAAGGAGTTTATGGTCCGCAACACCTACATCTATCCGCCCGAGCCATCGATGCGGATCGTGGCCGACATTATCGGCTACACGGCCGAGCATATGCCGCGTTTCAACTCGATCTCGATTTCCGGCTATCACATGCAAGAAGCCGGGGCGACGGCGGTGCAGGAGTTGGCATTCACCCTGGCCGACGGGATCGAGTATGTCCGCGCGGCCCGGTCGACCGGTCTCGATGTCGACAAGTTTGCACCGCGGCTGTCGTTCTTCTTCGGCATCGGTATGAATTTTTTCATGGAGATTGCCAAGCTGCGTGCGGCCCGCTTCCTGTGGGCCCACGCGATGCGCGATCTGTTCGACGCCCAAGATGACCGTTCCCTGATGCTACGGACCCACTGTCAGACATCGGGTGTGTCCCTGACCGAACAGGACCCGCACAACAATATTGTGCGCACGACCATCGAGGCACTGGCGGCCACGCTTGGCGGCACCCAGTCGCTGCACACCAACTCCTTCGACGAGGCGGTCGCACTGCCCACACCGGCGTCGGCGCGCGTCGCGCGCAACACCCAGCTGATCCTGCAGCACGAAGCCGGCATCACCAATGTCGTCGACCCGCTGGCCGGGTCCTACTATGTGGAAAGCCTGACCCGGAGCCTTGTGGTCGGGGCGCGCAAGCTCATCGACGAGGTCGAGGAGCTGGGTGGTATGACCCGCGCCGTCGAATCCGGCATGCCGAAGCTGCGGATCGAGGAAGCCGCGGCCCGGCGCCAGGCACGGGTCGACCGCGGCGAGGACGTGATCGTCGGTGTGAACCGGTACGCCCCGGACGAGGATGCGGATATCGACGTGCTCGATATCGATAACACCAAGGTGCGCCAGGGGCAGGTGGCGCGCCTTGAAAAGGTGCGCGCTGCGCGTGACGGGGCACGCTGCAAGGACGCACTCGATGCGATCACCCGAATCGCGCAATCTGGCGATGGCAACCTGCTGGCCGCCTGTGTCGAGGCGTCCCGGGCACGTGCCACGGTCGGGGAAATATCCGACGCGATGGAAGAGGTATATGGCCGCCACCGGGCGACGGTGAAGTCGATTTCGGGTGTCTACGCAGCCGCCTACGAGGACGATGACGTGTTTCAGGATGTTCTCGACGACGTTGAGCGTTTCGCAGAGGAAGAGGGACGGCGCCCGCGTATGCTGGTGGTCAAGCTGGGCCAGGACGGTCATGACCGGGGCGCAAAGGTGATCGCCACAGCGTTTGCCGACCTTGGCTTTGACGTCGATGTGGGGCCGCTTTTCGCGACGCCCGAGGAGGCTGCGCAGCAGGCGGTGGAGAATGACGTTCACGTGGTCGGTGTCTCGACCCAGGCTGCCGGCCACAAGACGCTGGTGCCGCAACTGGTCGAGGCGCTCAAGGCAGTGCGCGCTGAGGATGTTGTGGTGATCTGCGGCGGTGTCATCCCGGCCAAGGATTATGAATTTCTGCAATCGAACGGTGTGTCGGCGATTTACGGGCCGGGCACGAATATTGCCAACGCGGCGGGCGAGGTTCTCGAGATGATCCGAAGACGCCGTCGCGCAGCGGCCTGATCCGATGACCGAGACCGGGGGGGGGATCAGCAGTCGGACGAGCAGGTGCTTGAGCTCGATGCGTCTTTAGCCATCGAGGCGCGCCGTCACAGATGCGGGCTCGTGTCCTGGTTGCTGTTCGCCGCCGCGGTGGCGTGGCTGGCCCTTTTTGCCGGCTTTATCTTGAATACGATCGGCTAGTCGATCATTCCGCAATTGCTGCCCCACGAGATCGGCGGGCTGGTGGCAGGATTGACCGCGCCGCCGGCAACGCTGTTTGCGTTGGCGGCCCTGACGAGCCGCGGTCGCCGGTTCAGCGACAGCCTTACCGACCTGCGCATTCAGATTTCGCGCCTCGAACGTCCGCATGTTCGCGCCGAAGCCGGGCTGGCGGAACTCGGTGCGCAACTCGAACAGCATGCAAGCGTGCTCGAGGCCGCTGTTGCCAATGCGCAGGCGCAAATACGGGAACTGGGTGGCGGGTTTGGCGGCGAGGTGACGGAACTGGAAAAGATTTCCGGTACGCTGCGCGCGCAGATCGTTGAATCGAACGGCGCCATCACGGCCCAGGCCAGAGAAGCCGACCCCGACGAACTCTTGAGTGCAAGCCTGCTGACCGCTGATGTGGGCAAGACCTACCTGCTGCTGTCGCGCGCGGTCGAGCGTCACAAATAGACTTTCGGACAAGGGTAGGGAGGTTTGGGGCCTGACATATGTCAGACCACGCACGTTTCTGCCTGTGATTTGTAAGGCGGAACATATAAAAATTATCAAAGGTACTGTTATTGGTATTTAATAATGACAATAAGAAAGATTTTAGGTAATCTGAAGTGTAAATGTTACAATAAGGAGAGTATGGCCTTACAAATGGGAGGTTTGATCGACGAGGTTGACCGCGCGCTGCTGGAAGTCGTGCAGGCCGATGCACGATTGTCGTTCCGCGAGATCGGCCGGCGGATCGGAATGTCGACACCGGCTGTTGCCGAACGCATTCGCCGTCTGGAAGCCGGGGGTGTCATTCGCGGCTATTCCGCGATGGTCGATCGCGCGGCGCTGGGTCGGGCGATAGGCGCGTTCGTGCAGCTGACGGTCTCCGACAAGGATTTCCAGCGGGTCACCGGCCTGTGCCGTTCGCTCGACGCCGTCGTCGAATGTCATCACATCACCGGAGAGGACAGTTTCGTGATCCGTCTCGCTGTCACCTCGATCGCCGAGCTGGAGGACGTGATTTCCCGGTTTCGCAAGATCGGACCGGCTAGCAGTTCGGTTATCCTGTCCTCGCAGGTCGATGGCAAACCCGCGGCGGCGCGCTAGGTTATGGTCTCGGCTCGAACATCTTGTTTGCGTCCGGACGGAATCTCATGACCGGTGATCAAGGCAGCGATATGAAGCAACTGGCCGACGCAGTCTGTGCGTCGGACCGGCGGGCTTTGGCGCAGGCCATCACGCTGATCGAGTCGACCCGTGAAGACCATCGCGCGCAAGCCGAGGAACTGCTCGAGCATTTGCTGCCAAAGTCCGGCGGTTCGATCCGCATCGGGATTTCCGGCGTCCCCGGGGTCGGCAAGTCGACCTTTATCGAAAGTTTCGGGCAGGACTGGGTCAAGGCGGGGCACCGTGTTGCCGTCCTGGCGGTCGACCCATCCTCGCAGCGCGGTGGTGGTTCTATTCTGGGCGACAAGACGCGTATGGAAGATCTCTCGCGCGCACCCGAGGCCTTTATTCGCCCCTCACCGACGGGCGGGACCCTGGGTGGTGTTGCCCGCCGGACGCGCGAGGTGCTGCTCGCCTGTGAGGCGGCCAGTTTCGATGTGGTCCTAGTCGAAACCGTCGGGGTCGGCCAGTCGGAAACCGCGGTGGCGGACCTGGTGGACATGTTTGTTCTGTTGCTGCTGCCGAGCGGTGGCGATGAGTTGCAGGGGATCAAACGGGGCATCATGGAGCTTGCCGACCTCGTGGTCGTCAACAAGGCCGACGGGGATCTGGTCGATGCGGCCGAGCGTTCGGCGGCGGAGTTCACCAATGCCCTTCGCTTGCTGCATCCGACGACCGGCGACTGGGTGCCCGAGGTGCTGACCTGTTCCTCGCTTGAGGGCACAGGCATGAGCGAGGTCCGACAGCAGGCCGAGAGATTCCGTGACTTGGCCACGAAGGCCGGATATCTGGGCGAGAGGCGTGCGGAACAGGCGCGGCGCTGGATGTGGGGAGAGGTCGACGAACACCTGTTGGCGGCCTTCCGGCGCCATCCCGGGGTCCGTGAAAAGGTCGGGGAACTGGAACAAAAAGTGTCTGAAGGCGCGGTCACGCCATCGTCGGCGGCCCAGCTGCTGCTTGATGCGTTTCGCCAGAGCTGATTCTGCCCGCCACCGGACTTGACCCGGCCGGAACCATCGCCTAAAACCTCGGCCCGTCGCGCCATTTTCGGCGCGTAACCTGTTCATGGAGCGAGAAAAATGTCGCGCCGCTGCGCCATTACAGGCAAGGGCGTGCTGACCGGAAACAACGTCAGCCACGCACACAACAAGACACGCCGCCGGTTCCTGCCGAACCTGCAGTCCACGATGCTGTACAGCGAGACCCTCGCCCGCGGCGTCCGTGTGAACCTGACGGCACGGGCCATTCGCACCATCGAGCACAAGGGTGGCGTCGATGCCTTCCTGCGCGGAACCCAGGCGGCCAAGCTGCCGCGTGAACTGCGCCGGATGAAGCGCGATCTGGAAAAGGTTGCGGCCGCAGGCTGAACCGGCACCCGGATGCACTGGAAAGAGCCCGCGTTTCGCGGGCTTTTTTGCGCATGGGGTATAAGATCGCTGATCCGATGTCAGACATGAGCCTGCCATGACCGGGTATCCCGGCTTCGCATTTGAAGTGACGCAGACGATGACGGCCGAGCCGGGCTGGCCGGATGCGGCACGCCGTGGCGTGATCACCACGCCGCACGGTCTGATCGAGACGCCGGCCTTCATCTTTTGTGCCACTCGTGGGGCGCTTCGCGGCGTGGTGCCGAGCCAGGCGCGCGCCGAGGGGACCCAGATCATCCTCGGCAACACCTATCATCTGATGTTGCAGCCGGGCGCAGAACGCGTTGCCGCGCTGGGGGGACTGCACGCGATGATGGGCTGGGACGGCCCGATGCTGACCGATTCCGGCGGCTTCCAGATTTTTTCCCTGGGTCAGGGGACGGGCGCGAAGGAGATCAAGAGCAGCCGCACCAATGCGCGCGATCCCTCATTGTTGTCCATCGATGAGAACGGGGCCTCGTTCCGGTCCTATGTCGACGGTTCGAAGGTCACGCTGAGACCGGAGGATTCGATCCGCATTCAGCGCCAGATCGGCGCTGACATCATCCTCGTCCTCGACGAGTGCACGCCCTACCACGTGGATCGGGACTACACGGCCCGGTCGATGGAGCTCACCCACCGATGGGCACAGCGTTCGATCGAGGAGTTCGGGCGCGCGGCGGAAGGCTCGGCCGGGCCACAGGCGCTCTACGGCATCGTCCAGGGCGGTGTGTATGACGATCTGCGCCGCGAAAGTACGGACTTCACGGCGGCGCAACCCTATTTCGGTTATGCCGTAGGTGGCTGCCTGGGCGGGACGGCCGAGGAAATGGACGAGGTTGTCGCCCTTGCGATGGCGCCGCTGAATGCGGCGACCCCGGAACCGCGGCCGATCCACCTTCTGGGAGTCGGCAGTGTCCGTGATGTCTGGAACGGCGTTGCGAAGGGGATCGACACCTTCGATTGTGTCAACCCGACGCGGCTCGCCAGGCACGGCAGCGCCTATCTGCGCCCGGGCCTCGGGGAGACCGAGAACGGGCGTGAGTATATCAACCTCAAGAATGCGAGATTTCGCGAGGATGACGGACCGATCGATCCTGAATGCGACTGCGCGACCTGCACTAGCGTGTCGCGGGCCTATGTTCATCATCTGGTGAAGGCCGGAGAGGTGAACGCGATCCACCTGCTGGCGGTCCACAATGTCCGGTTCATGAACCGGCTTCTCGAAGATGTGCGCGCCGCCCTGACCGACGGCAATTTCGCCGCCGCTCGGGATCACTGGATCCATGGTTAGCCGCGCCGGGATGCCGTCAGGCTAGGGCAACAATTCGAAACTCAGCAGCAGGGTGCGCTGATCGTCGAAATCCAGTTCCAGCCCGCCGAGCCAGATCAGGCGGCTGACCTGCTTCTGGCCTTCGATCGTTTCATGCAGAGAGACCAGGCGGCTTTCCGCTAGCGCCGGCGCAGACGCGAGCAGAGTCAGGGCGGTGAGCAGGGTGAGAAGGCGGTTAATCAGATGTTTATGCCTCAAACCGCGGCGCAATCAGGGCGGATTTGTTGGCGTCAGGCGACGCGGCGGGCGCGCCCCTGTGGCCGGCTGCCCTGAAACCCGCCTTCTTCATCGAACAGTTCGGCCAGCTGATCCATCACCGTGCCGCCCAGCTGTTCGGCATCGACGATCGTGACGGCACGCCGGTAATAGCGGGTCACATCATGTCCGATGCCGATGGCCAGCAATTCGACGGGCGAGTAATTCTCGATCCATTCGATGATCTGGCGCAGGTGGCGTTCGAGATAGTTGCCGGCATTCACCGACAGGGTCGAATCGTCGACGGGCGCACCGTCGGAAATGATCATCAGGATCCGGCGTTGTTCGGATCTGCCGAGCAGCCGGTTGTGGGCCCACTGCAGGGCTTCGCCGTCGATATTTTCTTTCAGCAGGCCCTCGCGCAGCATCAGGCCAAGGTTCTTTCGAGCCCGGCGCCAGGGTGCATCGGCCGACTTGTAGATGATGTGGCGAAGATCGTTCAGCCGTCCGGGGTTTGCCGGCTTTCCGGCCGCGAGCCAGCTTTCCCGAGCCTGTCCGCCCTTCCATGCGCGGGTCGTGAAGCCGAGGATCTCGACCTTCACGCCGCAGCGTTCCAGCGTGCGCGCGAGGATATCGGCGCTCATCGCCGCGACCGAGATCGGCCGGCCACGCATCGAGCCCGAATTGTCGATGAGCAGGGTGACGACGGTGTCACGGAAATCCGTGTCCTCCTCCATCTTGAACGACAGCGGGTGGGCCGGGTTGGTCACCACGCGTGTGAGACGCGCCGTGTCGAGCAGGCCTTCCTCGAGGTCGAACTCCCAGTTGCGGGTCTGCTTGGCCATCAGCCGACGCTGGAGACGGTTTGCAAGCCGGGAGATCACGCTCTGCAGGTGTCCCAGCTGCTGGTCGAGCTGCTGGCGCAGGCGCGAGAGTTCGTCGGGGTCGCACAGTTCGTCGGCCTCGACGATTTCGTCATGTTCCGTCGTGAACGCGCCATAGACGAATTGTTCGCCCTGGTTGTGGCCGTATTCGGGCGGGCGCCAGGGTTGTCCCGGGGCGTCGGGGTCTTCGTCACCGGCGCCGGGTTCCAGGTCGCCGTCGCCGTCTTCCATAGGCATCTCGACTTCTTCGCCGTCGGCGCCGGCCTCTTCCTCGCCGTCGCCGTCCATGGCGCGGGCCTCGCCCTCGCTTTCGCCTTCGCCGTCGCTCTGGCCGTCCGCATCCTCCTGATCGTCGCCGGTGCTGTCATCGGCATCGGGTTCGGCGGCAAATTCCTCTTCGGCCAGACCCAGGTCGGAGATCATGCGCCGAATGACGTCCTGGAACGCCTCCTGGTCATCCAGGCTGTCGTCGAGATCCGCGAAGGCCGGCCCGATCTTGGGCTCGATGAAAGGCCGCCACAGATCGACCATCTGGCGGGCCGAAGGTGGGGGTGCGGCGCCGGTCAGGGCCTCGCGGACCAGCAGCGCCACGGCTTCCGCAACCGGGGCCTGTTCGCGCTGGGTGATGCGGGCAAAGCCCTTGTCCCGGCAGCGCATCTCCAGGGCCGCGCTGAGATTGTCCGCGACACCGGCCATGCGCCGCGCGCCGATCGCCTCGACCCGGGCCTGTTCGACGGCGTCATACAATTCGCGCGCCGCGGGCGCGGTAGGGACACTTTCCCCATGCAGTTCGTCGTTGTGATGCCGCAGGCGCAGGGCAAGCGCGTCCGCCTCACCGCGCACGATGCTGACATCGTCGGCGGGAAGATCGCGGCTGGGCAGCGGCAGCCGGGCTTCGGCGCCCGCCACCCCCGGCTGATCAGGCGTGAAGGACACGGTCAGTTCGGGTTCGCGTGCCATCGCACGCATGGCTGCCGCCGTGACCCGGCGAAACTCCTCGACCGGTCCGTCGTTGCCGCCTCTGTTGGAACCCGCCATCGGCGCCTTACTGGGTCTGGGTCGGTGCGACCACGCCGTCGTCGAGATCGGTCCCGAAGCAGCGCTGATAGTATTCCGCCACCGTTGCGCGCTCGACTTCGTCGCACTTGTTCAGGAACGTCACCCGGAAGCCGAGCGGAATGGACCCGAAGATGCCGGCATTGTCGGCCCAAGTGATCACCGTGCGTGGCGACATGACGGTCGAAATATCACCGGCCACGAAGCCGGAACGGGTCAGCTCGGCGGTGGCGACCATGGCCGAGAGCTTCTCGCGGCCCTCGGTGCCTTCATAATCCGGGCATTTGGCCAGCACGATGTCCACTTCCTGCTCGTGCGGCAGATAGTTGAGCGTCGTCACGATATTCCAGCGGTCCATCTGCGCCTGGTTGATCTGCTGGGTTCCGTGATACAGGCCCGTCGTGTCGCCAAGACCGACCGTGTTGGCCGTGGCGAACAGGCGGAAGCTCGGGTGTGGGCGGATCACCTTGTTCTGATCGAGCAGGGTGAGCTTGCTGTCCGCCTCCAGCACGCGCTGGATCACGAACATGACGTCCGGCCGGCCTGCGTCATACTCGTCAAACACCAATGCGCAGGGATGCTGCAGCGTCCACGGCAGCAGGCCTTCGCGGAATTCCGTCACCTGGACACCGTCGCGAAGAACGATGGCGTCCTTGCCGATCAGGTCGATGCGGCTGATATGGCTGTCCAGGTTGACGCGGATCGTCGGCCAGTTGAGACGGGCGGCGACCTGTTCGATATGGGTCGATTTGCCGGTGCCGTGATAGCCCTGGATCATCACCCGGCGGTTGTGGGCGAACCCTGCCAGGATCGCCAGTGTGGTGTCGTGATCGAACTGATAGCTTTCGTCCAGGGTCGGTACATGTACTGTCTGCTCCGAGAAGGCCGGAACCTCCATATCGGAATCGATCCCGAAAACCTGACGCGCCGACACCATGATGTCGGGTTCCGGGTTCGAGGGCATGTCTGTGCTTGTGATTGATTCTGCCGGGTCCATGGTCCGATCCATTTTTCGTCAATTGTCTCTTGCGCGGACGGTCCGGTTACGGACCGACCGATTGCATTAGGCTCGTATAGGCTTGGTTGATCGTCTTGAGACGTTCTTCAGCCAGCTTGTCGCCGCCATTGGCGTCGGGGTGGTGCTGTTTGACCAGCTCTTTATAGCGCCGCTTTATAGCGTCTGCTGTGACGGGTGGCGATAGATTCATTATAGCAAGTGCTTCGGCCTCGGGAGAGTCCTGCAGCCCTGCATTTTGCCGGATGTCCTGGTCATTCTCGGAATCGAAGAATCCGAAATCGTCACGAATCCCGTGGGCGGTTCGATTTCCGTTCAACGGCCATGTGGGGCGGTGCCAGAATGTCGTACCGTGCCGGTCCGACTCGATCTCTTCTTCGCTCATGCCGGCGTAATAGTTCCACTGGCTGTTGTAGTCCCTGACATGTTCAAGGCAGAACCAGATGTAATCGCGGACCTGATCCGGCGAACGGGGCGCGCGAAACTCGCCTTCCAGCTCGCAGTCCGGATGCGCGCAGATTCGCATGTCCGCCTTGCCGTGCGGAGGTTCGGCAAGCAGGTCGTCCAGATCGATGGTCTTTCGCCGTTTCGTCATGGGCGGAATATGTCCGGTGCACCTGCGCGAGGCAACAACCCGTGCCAAATTGTGAGGAGAAAACCATGAACCGTGCCAAACGCATCCAGGCCGCGATCCAGTCGGCCTTCGACGTCGAACGAATTGAGGTTCGAGACGAATCTCATTTGCATGCCGGCCATGCGGGTGCCCGCCCGGAAGGTGAAACACATTTCCATTTATTGATTGTAAGCCCGGATTTTGATGGTCAGTCGCGTGTCTCTCGCCAGCGCGCCGTTTATTCCCTGCTTTCCGCAGAATTCGAGGGTGGGTTGCACGCATTGTCGATCCAGGCCACGACTCCCGCCGAGGCCCAGGCTGAAACAGAATGAAACGTTAATAAACTTTGTGTTGTACAAGTGTCGCGCTGTGACTACCTTGGGTTCCGACAGCAACAGCTAATGCCAACCGGGCCTGAAAGGGCGGCAAACATGCTTGTTAACCGCAATATCACCGTCGGTCGCCTGCGCACGAGCGTTCGCCTCGAGCCGCAGTTCTTGGATGCTCTGTCCGCTATCGCATCGCGCGAACGGATCAGCATTGATCGGCTTTGCACCGTCATAGATGCCAATACCGGGGAATTGGGCCGGACCGCGGCCATTCGCGTTTTCATCGCGAGCTATTTTGCGCAGTTGCGCGTCCGCGAAGAACGCGCGCAGGCCGAACAACAGGCCAGCACGTTCGAGCGCACGGCATCATTCCAACCGACCTACGCGACGGTTTCGCGCGCCGGGTAATCCTTGGGTATTTTGGTGTCTGCGCCCGCAGGCACGGTGCGCCTAATTGCTTTCCGGCCCGTCATAATGGTCCGGCCAGATTTCCTTGACCTTTAGACCGTCGCTTCGAAACGCATGGCAGGTGTTCAGCAGCCGTGGCGGGCGGCTTGAGCGTGTGGTGCCTTCGGGGTTTTCCCGGTTCTTGAGCGGATAGATCGTCTGGAACGCCGTCGTTGCCACCGGGCCCAGAAGCTCGACGATATGCGTGCACCCCTCGACGCCGCCGACCCTGTCACGAACCCGTTTGCGCCAGCCCGGGCCAATGCTGGTGCCGACCAGGCGCTCGAAATTCGGTGCAACCTGTTTGCACACCGCGAACGGGCTGTAGTCGGTCACGACTTCCACCGCGTGGATCTTCAGATCGTCGTTGACGGTGAGCCGAACCCACATTTCATGGACCGGTTCGCCCGGCGGCACATCGCCACGCTCGTTGTTCTGGAACGTGTAGGTTTTCACATCGACGAGCTGTCCCTCGATGTCCCAAAGGCCGTCCGCGCGGCGGTATCCGTTGCACTCGACCGTGCGGTTGTGGATGTGTTCGCGCTCCGTCGGTTGCGACAGTGGCATGGGATGTGTCCTCGCAGGTGAATTGGGTCGGGCCGGTCTATCGAAGGACGCGCGCCCGGGTCAAGAAATCGCTACGTTTTCGATGTGTCGGCCGGCTGCGGTTCGCCCGAGTCCGGTTTGGTATCCCGTTCGGTGACGCGCAGGGAACGCAGCTGATTGCCATTGCGGCGCAGAACATCGATCTTTAGGCCGTCGATTGCGAAGCTCTGGCCTTCCTCGGGAATGAATCGAGCTTCGTGCAGGACCAGGCCCGCGATGGTGGATGCCTCGTCGTCGGGCAGGGTCCAGCCGAACTCGCGGTTGAGATCGCGGATGGTCACCCGGCCGTCGACGATGTAGGAACCGTCGGTTTGGCGGCGCATGCCCGGCACCGGGATATCGTGCTCGTCATCGATTTCCCCGACGATCTCCTCGATGATGTCTTCCAGGGTGACGACGCCCTGCAGTGCGCCATATTCGTCCACGACCAGGGCGAAATGCTCGCGCCGGTCGCGGAACGCATGCATCTGGTGCAGGCAATCGGTCGATTCCGGCACGAACCAGGGCTCCGACGCCACCGAACGAATATCCATCTCGTCGATATGACCGTCGTGGTTCTGGACCTCGCGCAGCAGGGCCTTGGCGTGAAGAATGCCGACAATATTGTCGGGATCGTCGGCATAGAGCGGCACGCGGGTATAAGGGCAGTCCAGAATCTGGGTCACGATCTCGCCGGCCGACAGCGCCGCGTCGGCCATCACGAGATCGGTCCGGTGGGTCATGATCTCGCCGACCTCCACCTCGTCCAGGTCGAGCACGCCGCCCAGCATCAGGCCCTCATGGGCGGCGGTCTTGTCGGTGTCCGCGTGCAGCCGTATCGCACCGCGCAATTCCTGCTCGCGCACCTGCTCCGCCTCACCGCCGGACGATCCGCCGATCAGGCGAAGCAGCACGCCGACGATCACCTCGATGGTTCGGGTGGCCGGCGACAGGATGGCGATCACCGGCCGGATCACCGGCGCGACCTTCAGCGCCATATCGTCGGCATTGCGGATGGCATAGGTCTTGGGCATGACCTCGGAAAAGATCACGACCAGGATGGTCATGGCGATCGTTGCATAGGCGACGCCGGCATCGCCGAACCAGGTGATCATCAAGCTGGTGGCCAGCGCCGAGGCCAGGATGTTCACGATGTTGTTGCCGATCAGGATGCCGCCGATCAGCCGCTCTTGGCTTTTGTGCAGCAAGTTGACCGTGCGCGCCCGCCGGTTGCCCTCTGTTTCCAGCTGGTTCATCCGCGGCCGGGAGGCGCCGGTGAGCGCGGTTTCCGAGCCCGAGAAAAAGCCCGAGATTGCCAGCAGGATGATAATCCCGATGACGATGAGAATGACTGGATCGTTCATAGCCGTCACGCCTGGTTGCGGATGTCAGGCCGCCGCCATGTCGTCGAGCAGGCAGACGACATCGTCGGAAGCCACTTCGTTTGTCAGGAACGTATCACCGATACCGCGGGCCAGAACGAAGGTCGGCCGGCCCTGCTGGACCTTCTTGTCATGGCCGATATGTTCGAGTAGCCGTTCCGCGTTCCATGAACCGGACGGGTGCTCGGGAAACGCCGTCGGAAGGCCCGTGGCCGACAGATGGGCGCGGACACGCTCGGCATCCGATGGAGGGCAGAGGCCGAGCTTCGCGGACAGATCGAAGGCGAGGATCATGCCGATGGCGACCGCCTCGCCGTGGAGCAATGCGCCGTCATAGCCGGTTTCCGCCTCCAGCGCGTGGGCGAAGGTGTGCCCCAGATTCAGGAGCGCCCGGCGTCCCGTTTCCCGTTCGTCCTGGTTGACGATTTCTGCCTTCATTTCGCAGGCGCGCTCGATCGCATGAATTTGCGCGTCGCCGTCTCCCGCAAGCAGGCTGGCGCCGTTGTCCTCCAGCCAGGCGAAGAATTCCGCATCGCCTAGGAGTCCGTACTTCACCGTTTCGGCATACCCGGCGCGCAACTCGCGCGGCGGCAGCGTGGACAGGGTTTCCGTGTCAGCCAAGACCAGGCGCGGCTGGTAGAAGGCGCCGACCAGGTTCTTGCCATGGCGCGAGTTGATCGCGGTCTTGCCGCCGACCGAACTGTCGACCTGGGCGAGGAGCGAGGTCGGGATTTGGACAAACTCCACGCCCCGCAAGGCGATGCTCGCGGCGAACCCGGTCAGGTCGCCGATGACTCCGCCGCCGAGTGCGATCAGGACGCTGGAGCGTTCCAGTCCGTGCGCGATCAGGTCCTCGACCAGCTCTTCGAGCTGGGTATAGGACTTCGACGCCTCGCCCGCTTCTATGACGATCCGGCGGGACTGATGGCCGCCGTCCGAGAGTGACGATTCCAGGCGTTCGGCGTAGAGTGACGCGACATTGGTGTCCGTGACGATGACGGTCGGGCGCTCGCCCAGACGTTCGGCCAGCAGACGGCCCGCCTGATCGACCAGGCCCGGGCCGATGGCGATGTCATAGGATCGTTCGCCGAGGTCGACCTGGATCGTGCGTGAATTGTCTGATGGGTTGCTGGTCATGACGCGCTATCGGTTCCTGCTGCCTTGAATGCCTCGAGGGCTGCGACGACCCGGTCGACGGTTTGGTCCGGCGGCCCGTCGTCGCTTTCGACGTCAATATCCGCCTGCTCATAGATCGGGTAGCGGGTTTCCATCAAGTTCTTCAGCGTTTCGGCGGGGTCGTCATTGTTCAACAGGGGCCGGTCGCTGCGGCGCGATGTTCGGCGCACCAGGGTCTCCAGATCGGCGCGCAGCCACACGGAAATTCCCGACCGGCCGATGGCTTCGCGCGTGTCTTCGTCCATGAAGGCACCGCCGCCCGTTGCGAGAACCTTGCGGGGGCCGTCGAGCAAGCGGGCAATCACCCGGCGCTCACCGTCGCGAAATGCTGCCTCGCCATGGCGTTCGAAGAATTCCGCGATCGTACAGCCGGCCGCAGCCTCGATCTCGGAATCGGCGTCGACGAACGGCAAATCAAGCCGTGACGCCAGGCGGCGGCCGATGGAGGACTTCCCCGCGCCCATCAGCCCGACCATGACAATGCTTCGGCCGTCATCGCCTGATGAAGCCCGCGGCGCCGTCCCGGCGGGTTTGGGTTCGACTTGCTCAGAATCGCTCATGCGCTGCTATTTTGGTGCGATTCGGTCCGGTGAAGGATTCGCCGCGTTATCGCCATTGTTCGGATGGTATAATAGGGCTTCGTGCAACGACCCGCGACACCGGAGATAGCTGCCGGTTTCGGTGGGGACCGTGATCCGCGTGGAGGATAGTTTGGCCAAGTACATCATTGTCGTCATTCTGATAGGGATTGTCGCAGGCGGAGTCTTCCTCGCGACATGGGAAATCCCCGCGCCGAGTGAACGCGTCGAGAAAACGATCCCGAACGATCGTTTTCCGCGCTGATCTGCCAATGCTTCGTATCGCACTGACGGCCACCGTCGCGATCCTCCTGGGCGCGGGGCCCGCGCTGGCGCAGCAAAGCGGGCCGATCCGCCTGGCACCGCTGCCGCCGGCCGAGCCGCGTAGCGAACCCGAACCGGCAGCCGACACCGGCGAAGACGCCGCCCCCAGCAATGTCACGATCCGTGATCTGGATGCCGTGGATCAGGACGCCGTCGGCATGCTCGGCGATGGGGATGGCGGCCTGGGCCAGGACATGTGGTCCGGCACCGCGCGTGTGGATGCCTTGCGTCTGGTACGCAATCTGCCGAACAGCTATGCCAGCCAGGCGGCGCGTGCGCTGAGCCGCCGGCTCTTGCTGACGGTCGCGACACCGCCGGCCGGGCGTGACGAAGCCGCAAACCTGCTTGCCGCCCGGGTCGGGAAGCTGGTTGAGATCGGTGCTCCGGACGATGCCCTTTCGCTCGTCTCTTCGGTGAGTTCGCGGACCGTGCCGCCGCACCTCGCGGCACCGGTGGTGCGGGCGCACTTCCTCAAGGGCGATACGGCGCGCGGATGCGATGCGGTCAACCAGTATACCGGGGGCTACGCCGAATCCTTCTGGCAACAGGCCTTGATTATCTGTCAGATCGCCGACGGCAAGGGCGCCGAAGCGGCTCTCGGTCTGGATCTCATGCGCGAGGAAGGCGGTGCCGTCGGGGCCGTCTTTCAGGACGTTGCCCATACGGCCGCGGTCGGGGTGGAGGTGACACCCGAACAGCTTGCGCAACCCGGCTCGCCGGACCTTTTGATGTACACGCTCCTGCGGATCGCGAAGGCGAAACTGCCCGGCTGGCTGCTGGACAGCAAGGATCCGGCGCTTGTCCGGGCGATGCTGGCGTCCGGAGATATCGATGCCGATGATCGGCTCACCGTCACCCACCGGGCACTGCGTGCGGGCCTGATCGGCGGCCGTGAGTCCGCGGCGGTGTACCGCAGCCTGGACGTTGCCGACGATGAACTCGCGGCCGCGCTTCTCGACCCCGAATCCGTGGTGCCGGAACGCTTGCCGGCCTATCTGTACCTGACAGCCCAGCGCCAGACCTTGCCCAATGCTCGTGCCGAGGCCCTGTGGGAGGCCTGGACATTGTCTGAGGCAGCCGAGGTGGACGATATCGTCATGGTCACCACGGCGCCGCTATTGGAAAGCGTGCCCGTGACGACGGATTTCGGCTGGCTCGCAACCGTTGCCGCGCGCTCCGCCCTTCTGGCTGGTGAAGACGAACTGGCACTGGCTTGGTTCGAGTTGGTTGTGCGGCAGGCACGGCAGGTGGCCGATACGGCGCGTGCGGCCACGCTCATGTGGCCCGAAATGCGGGTCATCGGCCGCGTGATGCCGGATGGGGAAGCTGCCGATCCGTCCACGCCCGAGCCGATCGAAGCGTCCAGTGCGGCGCCCGAGACGCCGCCGCCGGTTGAGACAGCCCTGACGCGGGCGCTGGCGGAAGCACCCAGACTTCCCGTCGCGCCGCGTGCGCCCGTTCCCTGGAGTGCCCGCCGGCTGGAGCGCTGGATCGATCTCGCCGGGGCAGGCGGCGATGCCGGCCGGGTCGCGGATACGCTCTATCTGCTGCAGGCGTTGGGTGACCCAGTCAGCGATGTCCATTGGCGCTCCGTGAAACCGGGCGCGGGGCAAACCGGTGGTGTGCCGTCTGTTGCGGTGCTGGCCGGGCTGGAGCGGGCGGCGGCGCAATCGCGCCGCGCGGAGACCGTGCTCTATGTCCTGCATGCGTTGGACGGCGCCGGCGAACAACCCCATGCCAGCGTGGTGGGAACGGCCGCCCGGACTCTGCAGCAAATCGGTCTTGAGGCCACCGCCCTGGCGATCGTGCGCGAGGCGCTTGTTGCGGGCATGCGATGAGCCGGCGGCGTACCGAGATCGCTTCCGAATGCGTCAGCCGCTATTTCGAGGCATTCCTGGAGATGCTGCTCGCCGAACGGGGCGCCTCGGCGAACACCCTGGCCGCCTATCGTCGTGACCTGGAAGATGCGGGACGGTTCCTCGCGGCTGGCAATCCCGATGCCCGGGCGGTCCTGGACGGCGCGACGACCGAGGATCTGCGTCGCTACCTGTCCCACCTCGACGGGCTCGGCATGGCGCCGCGGACATCCGCCCGTCGCTTGTCCGCGCTGCGACAGTTCTATCGATTCCTGTACGGCGACGGTTTGCGCACCGACGACCCCTCGGGCGTGCTGGAGAGCCCGCGCCAGGGCCGTTCGCTCCCCAAGATTCTTTCCGAAGACGATGTCGACCGGCTGCTCGAACAGGCGGCCGCGACGCGCGGTGCGGAAGGCAAGCGCCTCTGCGCCCTGGTCGAGCTGTGCTACGCTACGGGCATGCGTGTGACTGAGCTGGTCGGCCTGCCATTGTCGTCGATGCAGCGCGACCCCGAGGTCCTGGTCGTTCGCGGCAAGGGTGACAAGGAGCGAATGGTTCCCCTCAGCCCGCCGGCCCGCGGCGCCGTGCGCGCCTATCTGGCGGTCCGCGACGATTTCGTGCCCGAGGGCACCGACAATCCTTTTCTGTTCCCGGGTCGCGGCGGCAAGCATCTAACGCGCCAACGTTTCTTCCAGTTGCTCAAGCTGCTGGCGGAGAAGGCGGCTCTGGACCCGCGGAAAGTCAGTCCGCATGTGCTTCGCCATGCTTTTGCAACGCATTTGTTACATCACGACGCCGACCTGCGCAGTGTCCAGCAAATGCTGGGACACGCTGACATTTCGACAACCCAGATCTATACGCACGTGCTGGATGAACGGATGCGCCGCCTGGTGGCAGAACGTCACCCGCTTGCCAGGCGCGCCACGCACGGATAGAAGCCCGCCATGCCCCATTTTCTGGATTTCGAAAAACCGATCGCCGAACTCGAAGGACAAATCGAAGAGCTTCGGCGACTGTCCGACAATGGCGATATCAACATCGCCGAAGAGGTCGGCAAGCTGGAAGACAAGGTCGAGCGGCAGCTGCGCCAGACCTACGGAAAGCTCTCGGCCTGGCAGAAAGTGCAGGTGGCGCGCCATCCCTCGCGCCCGAAATGCGGTGATTATGTCGCGAGCCTGATCGAGGAGTTCGTGCCACTGGCCGGGGACCGGGGCTACGCCGAGGACGCCGCATTGGTGGCCGGCATCGGGCGCTATCGCGGCCGGCCAGTTGTCGTCCTCGGCCAGGAGAAGGGCAATGATACGGACAGCCGTCTCCACCACAATTTTGGCATGGTCCGCCCCGAGGGGTATCGCAAGGCGCAACGGCTGATGGAGCTGGCAACCCGGTTTCAGCTGCCGGTGCTGTCGTTTGTCGACACGTCGGGCGCCTATCCCGGTGTGGGGGCCGAGGAGCGCGGCCAGTCCGAGGCGATCGTGCGGGCGATCCAGGTCTCTCTCGGCCTGCAAGTGCCCTTCGTGTCTCTGATCATCGGCGAAGGCGGGTCGGGTGGCGCCGTCGCCATCGCGACCGCGAACACGGTGTTGATGCTCGAGCACGCGGTCTATTCGGTCATCTCACCGGAGGGTTGCGCCTCGATCCTATGGCGCGACGGCGAGCGGGCGCAGGATGCTGCCGAGGCGCTCAAGATCACGGCTCAGGACCTGGCGGAACTGAAGCTGATCGACGGTATCGTCGATGAACCGCTGGGCGGCGCCCACCGCGAACCCGATGCGGCGATCGCGGCGGCGGACGAGGCGATCGACAATGCCATGCGGGCACTCGATGGTATGGCCGGGTCCGCGCTGCAGGCCCACCGGCGCGAGAAATTCCTCAATCTCGGGAATGCGGGTCTGGCCTGAGTTCACGCGAAGCGTGGCATCACCTCGCCGGCGAACAGCTCCAGCGAGGCCGAGGACTCCTCGAAACTCAGATCGCCATAGGCGAACCGGCAAACGAAATAGTTGAGGCCGGCGACGTCGACTTGTCGCGCAATCTCGGCGGCAACATGTTCCGGGGTTCCGGCGATCACAGCATCGGCCGCAAGCGCGGCGTCCAGGGTCGCGGGGTAGGCCGGATCGACGACGCCGTGCTGGCGCCAGAGATGGATGAAGTTCTCGTACCAGGCGGCATAGCCGCGTGCGGCTATGCGTTCGGCCTCGGCCTGGGTCTCTGTGACATAGACATGGCGAGCGACGCCGATCCGTGTGGTCGGATTCCCGCCGTGGCT
>PBWR01000027.1 GCA_002727315.1 Alphaproteobacteria bacterium | reverse complement strand
GCCGGATGCAACGGCATCGTGAAAAATCCCAGTTCCATGTACGACCTGCCTTAGTTTTGTCCGGTTATGATACGGGTCACATTAGACAGCGTGGCGAAATCGAAAATTGCGGGATATCAAAACGGTCTCATTTTGTGAGCGGTTTGCTGGGCGTTGACTAGCAACATTGTATGAAGAACATTGCCTCCAGGGCGTCCGACACCTGCCGTCAATGGCAAGTTACTGTAGGCCGTATCTTGAGGTGTAAAACTAAGCACGCTGGCGGGGAAACATGAACGACACAGCAAATGCCACGGATTCCGGGGACAACGTCAGGCTCGTCCTGTCCGGCGGCGAAGCGATCGCCCGGATGTTCGAGCTACACCAGGTTGGCCCGATGTTCGGGATGGCTGGGTTCCAACTCCTGCCGTTCTACGACGCAGTGCGAAACCTGAGCCTCGAGCACACCCTGATCAACGATGAACGCAGCGGCGCGTTCATGGCAGATGCCTGGTCGCGCGTGACTGGGCGTCCGGGCGTCTGTGATGCCACCCTGGGCCCCGGTGCGACCAACTTGCTGACGGCGCTGACAGAATCTCTCAACGCCGGTATCCCCATGATCGCCATGGTGGGCGATGCCAACCGGTCTCACGCTTGGAAGAACATGACCCAGGAGACAAAGCAGATCGAAATGCTGCGACCGGCGGTCAAGGAGGTCATCCGGGTCGAGATCGGAGAGCGGATTCCGGAACACGTGCGCCGCGCCTATTCGGTGGCGACGTCGGGGCGCCCCGGCCCCGTACTGCTCGATGTACCCGAGGATATCAGCCACGGTGTTTTCGAATACGGGGCTGACGAACTCTACGCCGACCCGTCGACCCTGCATGCGCCGTCGCGTCGCTCGCGCCCGGCACGCGCAGATATCGCGCACTCGGCTGAGTTGCTCGCCAAGGCCGAACGACCGGTCATCCTGGCCGGTGGCGGTGTCCATATCTCGGGTGCCCAGGATGAATTGACGGCGCTCGCTGAAGAGCAATCCATTCCCGTCGGACATACCTTGTCGGGCAAAGGCTCGATTGCCTGCGTCCACGAACTTTCACTCGGCCTGTTCGGGCGATATTCACGCACGGCGAACGATATCCTCGACACTGCCGACACCATCCTTGTAGTGGGCTGCAAGCTGGGAGAGATCGCCACCAAGCGCTACACGATCCCGCGCCCGGGTATCCCGATCGTCCATCTCGATATCCTGCCCGAGGAAATCGGGCGCTGGGCCCAGACCGAGGTCGCACTGTGCGGCGATGCCCGGGAGGGATTAGCGGATCTCCGGGAAGCCCTGTCGGACGGCGCGGACGCGCGTCGTGAGGCCCGTCGCGGGTTCATCGCCGAAATCGCCAAGGGCAAGGCTAAATGGCGCGACGAGGTGGATAAAAAGCTGACCTCAGATGAAACCCCGGTCAGCATGGCGCGCATGTGCCATGAGTTGAACAATATACTGCCCGACGACGCGATCATGGTCGCCGATGGCGGCTTTGCCGCCCACTGGACCGGGCTGCTTTACGACACGAAGCGGGCCGGTCGGGGCTTCATCGTAGACCGCGGCATGGCATCGATTGGCTACGGCGTGTCGGGCGGAATTGGGGCCCAACTGGGGGCTCCGGACCAGCCGGTCTTCACCCTGACCGGAGATGGCGGTCTGAACATGACCCTGGGCGATCTGGAAACTGCCGCGCGCCTGGAAGTACCGGTTACGGTGATCGTCGTGAACAATGCCGCCTCTGGCTACATCAAGGCGCTGCAGCACATAATGTTCGGCGGCGAGTACCAGTCCGCCGACCTCTCGGACCTCAACTACGCCACAGTGGCCGACCATCTCGGCTGCCAGGGTATCCGTGTCGAGCATCCCGACCAGCTGGCCGACGCATTCCGGACCGCGCTTGCGACCCGCGACCGGCCGACCGTAATAGACGTTGTCGTCACCCGCGACGCCAGCAAGATGCTGCCCGGTGTCGACAGCAGGTCGGCCCCGATTAAAAAAGGCGACCGGATTGCCTGAGGACAACCTGCGATGAGCAACGAAAACGATACGCAGCGGACCAACGAACCCGCCCGCATCTTCGAACTCTATAAAACGATGTGCCTCATTCGAGCCTTCGAGGAGCGCTCCGAGGACGAGTTCGACGCCGGCTTCATCAATGGCTCGATCCATCAGTATATCGGCGAGGAGGCAATCGGCACCGGGGTTTGCGCCAACTTGCGCGACACCGACTACATCCTGTCCAACCATCGCGGCCATGGCCATTCGATCGCCAAGGGCGCAGATCCTGAATCCATGATGAAGGAATTGATGGGACGAGTCGGCGGCACCAGCGGCGCCAAGGGCGGTTCTATGCATATTGCCGATTTTTCCGTCGGAATGCTGGGCGCCAATGGCGTACTCGCCGACGGCCTGACCATGGGTGTGGGTGCCGCCCAAGCTATTTGCCTAAGAGGGGTGGACGCTATCGTCACGGTGTTTGTCGGAGACGGCACCACCAACCGTGGACCGTTCTACGAGGCCCTCAACTGGGCGATGGTCTATGAGCTGCCGATCCTGTTCGTCTGCGAGAACAACGGCTACGCCTCCTCGACCGTGACCCGTAGCATTACCGCGGGCGAAGGCCCGGTCGCCCGAGCCAAGGCGTTCGGGATGCCGGCCTTCGACGTAGATGGCAACGACGTCAACGCCGTCGATGCGCTGGCCGCCGACCTGATCGCCCGGGTGCGCGGCGGTGGCGGCCCCCACTTCCTGCATGCCCGCACCTACCGCGTGAAGGGGCATATCTCGCGCGACAAGATGCTGTACCGCCCGGAAGGGGAAACCGAGGAGCGGTTCAAGGACGAACCGATCGGCCGCTGCGCCGCCTGGCTGATCGCCAACGGTTTCGAGGAAGCCGAAATCGTCTCCGCCCGCGACGCAGCCTACGCGCAAATCGATGCAGCCGTGGCGGCGGCGAAGGACGCCTCCTTCCCCAACAAGAACCTCGCCTATGCCGATGTCCAGGATTTCGGCCCACCGGAGCCTTGGCAGCAGGACGGAGGTGCGGCATGACCGAGATGACATTCGCGGACGCCGTCCGTGAGGGACTTGCCGAGGAACTGCGGCGCGACCCGCTCGTCTGGGCCTTGGGCGAAGACCTGTCGACTGCTCACGGCGGCACCAGCGCCAACCAGTATGTCGGCCTGATCGACGAGTTCGGGCCGAAACGCATCGTCAATACGCCGATCTCCGAGAACACGATCATGGGTGCCGCGGTCGGCGCCGCGGTCGCCGGAACACGCCCCGTTGCCGATCTGCGCATGGCCGATTTCGGCATGTGCGCAGTCGACGAACTGGTCAACCAGGCGGCCAAGATCCGTTACATGTTCGGCGGCCAGGCCCGGGTTCCGCTGGTGGTGCGACAGGCCATCGGCGTGCGCAAGGGGGCCGCGGCACAACATTCCCAGTCGACGGAGGCCTGGTACGTCCATACACCGGGCTTGGTCGTGGTCGCGCCGGGCACCCCCGCAGATGGTCGCGGATTGCTCAAGTCGGCGATCCGGGCCGACGATCCGGTCGTCTATATGGAACACAAGGACCTCTGGCTGGCCTCCGGCGATGTGCCCGACGATGAGGGCGTGGTCCCGATCGGCGTTGCCAAGACGGTCCGCGAGGGCAGCGATCTGACCATCGTGTCCTGGTCGAAAATGGCGCGGCTGTGCGAAGAGGTCGCCGATACACTGGCCGGCGACGGTGTATCGGTCGATGTTATCGACCTGCGCACGCTTTGGCCGTGGGACAAGGACGCCGTCTATGCATCCGTGTGCAAGACGGGACGCCTACTGGTCGCCCAGGAAGCCGTCCAGGTCGGCGGCTTTGCGGCCGAGATCGCGACTGACGTCACCGAGAATTGCTTTGATGCCCTGAAAACCCATGCCCGGCGCATCGGCGCACCGCGAATGCCGGTACCCTATGCCGAACCCATGGAAAACGAGTTCCGGGTCACGCCCGAACGTATTATCGCCCGCGCCCGAGAGCTCCTGGCGGCCTAACCCCGACACACCAGAGGAAAACCATCCCATGAAGCTCGTAACCTTTGATGCCGGTGCCGGCGCACGTCTTGGCCTCGCCACCGATGACGGGATCATCGACCTGACGGAACGCGCGGGCACGGCCTCCCTTCGTGAATTGATCGCGGAACGCCGGGTCGCCGACATGGCTCAGTATGCAGGTGAAGCACCCGACCACGCACTCGACGCCATCACCTACCTGCCGCCGATCACGGACCCGGCCCATATCTGGTGCGTCGGGGTGAACTACATGGACCATTTGCAGGAAGCGATCGATGCCGGCTTGCCGCGGTCCAAGACCGAACATCCGATGATCTTCGGCTGGTATGCCGACACGTTGGTCGGCCACAACCAGCCCATGCTCAAGTCGCCCGTGGTCGAGAAGCTGGATTATGAGTGCGAACTCGCCGTGATCATCGGCAAGGGCGGACGCTATATCGCCAAGGAAGATGCCCTGTCCCACGTCGCGGGATATTCCTGCTTCAACGAGGGCAGCGCGCGGGATTGGCAGTACCACACGGCCCAGGTCGTGCCGGGCAAGAACTTCCAGGGCACCGGCGGCTTCGGCCCGTGGATGGTAACCGCCGACGAAATCCCCGACCCCCAGGTCCTTGATATCTCGACAGTGCTGAACGGTGAGACCCTGCAATCGGCGAACACGCGCGACATGATCTTCGACGTGGTGACGGTGATTTCCTACGTTTCCCACATCTCCGAGCTGCAACCCGGCGACGTGATCGCCAGCGGCACGCCCTCAGGCGTCGGCCAGTCGCGCGAACCCCAGGTGTTCATGCAGGTCGGCGACAGTTGTGAAATCCGGATCGAGAAGGTCGGCACTCTCGTGAACTCCATCGCCGAGGGCTAGTCGGTCCCACTCAGCTCCGCCGTACGAACATGCGGCCGTCAATCAACGCCAGTCCGGCGGCGATAAACGCCATGCCGATCATCTGCTCGGCGGTTAGCACCTCCCCGAGCACGAAGATTCCCAAAATCAACGCGCTGACCGGCACCAGGAAGTTCACCAGCAGAATGTTTACCGCACCCGCCGTCGCCAGGATGCGGAAATAGATCAGGTAGGCAACGGCGGTAGACAGGATCGCGAGGCCGAGAAGCGCGCCCCAGGCCGCTACGCTCGGGTTCGTGAGTTCCCAGGGAGGTGCAAAATGGATGGCGAATGGCAGCAGCATAACCGTCGACATGGACAGCTGCCCGGTGGCAACGACCATGGGCGCCACCTCCTGTTTCGCGAACCGGCGGCCGTAGATTGCGGACAGCGCGTAGAGGATCGCCGCACCGATCACCGCCAGTTGCCCCATCAGGCCCGTCCCGAGGGCGCCGAGCACGCCGGGGCCGATCAGGAAGACGACACCGACGATGCCGAGCAGCACCCCGGTCAGCTTGCCGGGGGTCATCGCCTCGTCGTCGGTCCAGAAATGCGCCGCGACCACGGCATAGAGCGGTGTCGTCGCGATCATGATCGCGGCGAGGCCGCTGGGAATATGCAACTGGCCCCAGGCGATCAGGAAGAAGGGAACCGCGGAGTTCGATGCGGCCATCACGGTCAGGTCGAACCATATCCTCGGATTGCGCGGTACCACCATCCCGCGGGCCAGCACGATGGCCCAGAGAATGATCGACGCGATGACGACGCGGGACAGGATGACTATCAGCGGCGGCACTTCGGGCAGCGCGACCGCGTTGAAGAAGAAGGTTCCGCCCCACAGGGTGCCGAGGACGACCAGCAGCACCCACTCGACCGGGGTCATGCGCATGCTCGAGGTTTTCGCCATCCCTCGCGTCAGCCCGAAAGCAGGTATTTGAGTTTTGTCACCGCCGTGTGGGGCGCGGTGAACACGGGACGTCCGGCAACGGGCGCGATTTTCTGGGGGACCAGCCCCATGGAGAACTGGCCGAGCATCAGACAATCCACCTCAGTCATGGTCTCCGCAGCCTCCACGATCAGCTCATCGTGCCCATCCCGGTCGCCATCAAGCAAACGCTCGAACGCGCCGTCTGCGACCTTGCCGCCGATCGTGTATTCGAGCCCGTGGGCCTCGGCATAGCGCGCCACATCAGCTGACAGACAATCGATCGTGGGCTGCGTGGTCGCGAGCGCCCCCAGCCGTGTGCCCTCGGCGAAGGCGGCGGCGATCATGCCTTCATAGGAGGTCAGAACCGGGACATCGATCCCCTCGCGCCCCGCCTCCACCAGCAATCCAAACACCGAGCCGCAGAAGATAATGCCGTCGGCACCGCAGTCCCGACTGTAGCGCAACAGTTTCGCGATCCGATCATAGGCCTCGTCCGGCATCGGGTCGGGGATGGTCATGTCGTCATTGACGAAGTCGGCGTAAAGCGACTTGTCGAGCAGGTTGATCGGTTCCGCCTCGGGCCAGAGTTCGCCGAAGGCGGACCCGACCGTCGGAAACGCCACTTCGATGGGCGATATCACCCCGATACGCGGACTGGGCATGGGACCGTCCCCTAACCCAGCAGGCGCTTGAGCTTGCGCACCGCGGTATGCGCCGAGGTCAGCACCGGCCGCTCGGGCATGTCCGTGAACAGCCGGATCGCGCCAGTCATGGAGAACTGGCCGAGCATCAGGCAGTCACAGTCGGTCATCTTGTCAGCGGCGGCGGCCACCATCTTGTCATGAGTCTCCACATCGCCAGCCAGGATGATCGGCCGGGCTGCATCCTCGATATGGTCGGTGATTGTCACCGCCTTGCCACCGTCCTTGGAATGGCGGTCGATATCCTCGACCAGGCATTTCAGCGAACCCGGCGTCGTGGTCAGAATCCCGAGGCGCTCTCCCATCTTGCACGCCTCCTCGATCATCGCCTCGTGGGATGTTAGGCAGGGGATCGTCATGTCGGACCGCGCCGCCTCAACCCAGCGCCCGAACACCGATCCGGTGAACAGCAACCCGTCGGCACGGCAGTCGGCGGCGTAGTGCAGCAGTTTCGAGACGCGCTCGCCAGTTTCCTCGGCCTGGGGCTTGCCGCCGGCGAAATCCAGATAGAGGGACTCATCCAGTACGTGGAACAGCTCGGCCTCGGGCCAAAGCTCCGCGAACGCCTCGGTGATCGCGTCCATGGCATTGTCCATGGGCGACACCGCCCCGATCCGTGCCGGCATGTAACTTCTCCCCCGTGTTGGCATCACTTTAGGCGTTCGGGCCGCCAGAGGTAAATCTCCGCGCCACGGTCTTACGGAACGAGAAACCATCGCCGAAATCTGGCGCCGTTCCTCGCAACCAGGCAATATCGAAGGCGAACAGGAATAGAGATCATGACAAACATCAACATCGTCGGCGTCGCCATGACACCGCTCGGAAAATTCCCGGACAAGTCGGTGAAAGAGCTCACCAACAACGCGGTCTCGGCGGCGCTGGCCGATGCGGGCGCGTCCATGGCCGATATCGACGCCGCCTGGTTCTCGAACACCCGCCAGGGAATGATGGAAGGCCAGAACACCGTGCGCGGCCAGTGCGCGCTGCGTTCCATGGGCTTCCAATCGATCCCAATCGTGAATGTGGAGAACGCCTGCTGCTCGTCCTCGACCGGGCTGAACCAGGCGTTCGCCTATCTCAAGGCGGGCATGGCCGAGGTGGCGCTGGTCGCGGGCACCGAGAAGATGTTCTACCCGGAAAAGCGGGAGCTGATGTTCCAGGCCTTCCGCGGCGGCTGGGACGTGCACACGCAAGAGGAGACCGAGGCAAGCCTGCTGTCCCTGGGCGAGGGCCTTGCCCTGCCGCCGGAGGCCGGGGCGGATACCGGTGAGCGCAGCGTCTTCATGGACATCTATGCTGCACTTGCACGCCAGCACATGAAACATTTCGGGACAACCCAGCGTCAGATCGCGGCCGCGGCGTCGAAGAGCCACTTCCACTCGACCCTGAACCCGCTCGCCCAGTACCAGAAGGATTTCTCGGTCGACGAAGTGATGGCCGACCGGCTGATCTCTTGGCCGCTTACGCGATCCATGTGTGCCCCCCTGTCCGACGGTGCCGCGGCGATCGTGTTGTGCAGAGACGATGCCCTCGACCGTTTCGACAAGGCACGCGCCGTGAGGGTTCTCAGCTCGGCCGTGGTCAGTGGTTCCGACAGGGATCCGGACGACTTCGACCATCATATCGGCCGCACGGCGGCCCAGCGCGCCTACGAGCAGGCCGGGGTCGGGCCCGACGATGTGGATGTGGCCGAGGTGCACGACGCCTCGGCCTATGCCGAGATCGTGCAGGTCGAGAATATGGGCTTCTGCGACCGGGGTGAAGGCGGTGCGATGGCCGAGAGTGGCGAGACTCGGCTTGGCGGGCGGATCCCGGTGAACACTTCGGGCGGGCTGCTGTCCAAGGGCCACCCTATCGGTGCCACCGGCGCCATCCAGATTCACGAGCTGGTCACCCAGCTGCGCGGCGAGGCCGGCAAGCGCCAAGTCGAGGGTGCCAGGATCGCGGCGGCGGAAAATGGCGGGGGCTTCTTCGGGATCGAGGAAGCGGCTACCGTGGTGACGGTGCTGGGGCGGTAAGCCTCGACCTTCGAGACGGGCCCCACACTGCGCATCTGGCCCTCCTCAGGGTAAGGCCAATTTGGAGGTCCTGATGCTGAGGAGGCGTGCAGCGCCGTCTCGAAGCATGGCGTCCCGCACGCCCTCGCATGGACTCACACAGGCTTGATAAATTGGTCCCATGTCCGCCGGAACAACAGACAGCGACCGCATCGCCGAGCTTGAAATCCGCCTCGCCCATCACGAAGCGACGTTGGACGAACTGTCGGGTGTCGTCGCCGAACAGGCCCGCGTGATCGAACTGTTTCGCGAACAGGTCAAACGCCTCACGGATCGGCTGACCCAGGTGGAGGATACGGTGCCTGGCAAAGGCCCAGACGAACCGCCTCCGCCCCACTACTAGCGCCATGCCAGATCCGGAATTCTTCGTCTACGTACTCCGCAACGACGCCGGCGCCACCTACACCGGCATCGCCAAGGACGTCGCCGCCCGGCTCGCGGCCCACAATGGCGGGACCGGCGCCAAGTTCACCCGCGGCCGTGGCCCCTGGGACATCATCCACACAGAAGGGCCTCTGCCCCACGGCGACGCACTGCGGCGAGAAACAGCGATCAAGCGCGACCGCGCCTTCAAGGCACGATTGAAGGAGCAGTTATAGTTCCATTCGTCATGCCCGGACTTGAGCCGGGCATCTTGTTTTCCGTCGGAGCCGAGATACGCGGGTCAAGCCCGCGTATGGCGCATTGTGGGAAATGGGGACCGCGGCGTATTCTGCCTGCTGAGGGAGTACATCATGAAAGACAAAAGCTATCTGCGCACGCTGATCGATTTCAATGCCTGGGCCAATGAGGAGATGTACCAGAAGGTCTCCGAATTGCCGTCGGAAGAGGTCAAGAAAGAGCGCCCGACACCGCTGGTATCGATCTTCGTCAGCATGCATCACCTGCTGAATGTCGACCGCATCTGGTTGGGCCACATGCAGGGCAAGGGCCACGAGTACCAGACCCTGCGCGATGTGGAGATCGAGGATTTGGACGAACTCTGGGCCGCGCGCCGCGCGATGGACAAAACCCTCGGCGAATATGTCGATTGCCTGTCCGAGGCCGAGCTCGAGGAAGTCGTCGACTACACGCTGATCGGTGGCAAATCGGGCTCCTTGTCGCGCGCGATGTGCATCACCCACCTGGCGATCCACGGGGCCTATCATCGAGGCTGGATCTCCGACATGTTCGGCCAGGCCGGCGCCGCCCAACCGGTGATCGATGTTCCGGTCTACGAGCGTGCGCTGCGCGAGGCCGGCCTCCCGCCCATGCCCGTCTAGGATTTTCCGTGTAATCACCCATACGGAGAAAAACCCATGCCAATCGAACCCGTTCGCCAGGCAGATTCCAGCGAAATTCCCGTCATAGACCTGTCCGCATTGATCGACGGTGACGCCGACGCCAAACGCAAGGTCTCGGCACAAATCGTCCATGCGGCAGAGAACACCGGCTTTTTCTACGCCATCAACCATGGTGTGCCCCACGAGCTGATCGACGGCGTGTTTGCAACCGCCGAACGTTTTTTCGCCCAACCGGAAGACGAAAAGCTGCGAATCGGGCTCGAAAGTTCCACCTGCTACCGCGGCTACCTGCCCCTGGATTCCAAGGGCTCGGACCCGACGCAGCGAAATTTCCTGGAAGCGTTCCAGATGGCCGAGGAGCGTCCCGAGGGCGACCCCGAGGCGCCGGCCGGAAAGACATTGGCCGGCCCGAACCAGTGGCCGGCGCAGCCAGAAAACATCAAGGATTCGATGCTCGCCTATCATGCGGCCATGGGCGAGCTGGCCGACCGGCTGCACCGCGCCTTCGCGATCGGCATCGATTTTCCCGAAGACTATTTCCTGCGCTACTATAATAATGCGCTGAACCAGCTTCGGCTCCTGCATTATCCGCCGCCGCCCGCCGATCTCGACGACGGTGTCATGGGCGCGCGGATTCACACCGACACCGGCGCCTTCACCATCCTGCTGCAGGACCAGAATGGCGGCCTGGAGGTCGAGACAGCATCGGGCGAATGGGTCACGGCAACCCCGATCGCCGGGGCCTTCGTGATCAATATCGGTGACATGCTGGAGACGTGGACCAACGGGCGATTCATCTCGATCAAGCATCGGGTGGTGAACCGTTCGGGCACGGAGCGCTACTCGGTGCCCTATTTCCTGAATCCCGATTACGACGTGGTCGTCGAGCCCTTCCCGGAGTTCGTTAGTGACGACAATCCGCCACGTTTCGAACCGGTGCATGTGGGCAATTTCCTGTCCGATCGGTTCGATTCCATCTGGCCACGTAAGCCGGCCTGACCAAACGGAGTATTTTCATGCGTTGTGAAGTCGTTGCCATCGGCACAGAGCTTCTGCTCGGCCAGGTCGTGGACACCAACTCTTCCTGGATCGGCGAACAGCTGGCCTTGATCGGGGTGGATTCCCTGTTCCAGGTGAAGGTCGGCGACAATTTCGGCCGCATGGAGGCGACCATCCGCCAGGCGCTGGACCGTTCCGACGCCGTCATTTGCTGTGGCGGGCTGGGGCCCACCCAGGACGACATCACCCGCAACGTCATTGCCGCCATCATGGGCGTCGAGATGTGCCGCGACGACGCCATCGCGGCCCACATTCGCGACATCTTCGAAGGCCGCGGCAGGCCCATGCCCGACAACAATCTGAGCCAGGCCGACGTGCCCGAAGGGGCGACCACCATCGAGCAGATGCCGGGCACCGCGCCGGGGCTGGTCTGCCCAGTTGGTGACAAGGTGATCTATGCCGTCCCTGGTGTTCCGCACGAGATGCGCGAGATGATGGAGGGCACGGTGCTGGAGGATCTGCGCCGCCGCTCCGGCGAGACGTCGGTCATCCGCTCGCGGGTCATCCGCACCTGGGGATACGGGGAGTCGGCCCTGGCCGAGACGCTCGCCGACCAGGTCCACAACCTCGATGAAACCGGCCATGCCACCATCGCCTTCCAGGCCAGCGGCATCGAGGGCATCAAGGTCCGGGTCACAGCCAAGGCGAATGACGTGGCCGAGGCCGAAGCAATCATCACCGCCGAAGTAGACCTGATCCGGGATCGGCTGGGCGATTACATCTTCGGCTATGACGAGGAGACCATGGAGAGCGTGGTCCTCGACATGCTGCACGCACGCGGCCTCACCGTCGCGGCGTCCGAGAGCCTGACGGGCGGCATTCTGTCGAACCGGCTGACAACCATCGATCCGGACATGGAGATCTTCCGGGGTGCCGTGGTCGCCCCGGCGGGACCGGCCGACGGCGAGGACGGGGCGATCGCGGCGGCCACCGCAGCCCGCGACGCTATCGGCACCGATATCGGGATCTCGGTCATCGGCCCCGCGGTGCCCGACGACCACCCGCCGGGGACGGTCTTCGCCGGCGTCGCCCTGCCGGATGCCAGCCACGCGGTCAAGGTCGCCCTGCCCGGCGTGCTCAGCCGCATGCGCTCCTACGCGGTGATCACCCTGCTCGATTTGCTGCGCAAGCGGCTCGACTAGTCCGCCCCGATGAGCGGCGACCGGAACAACGACCAAAGCCTCTTTGACCGGGAATTTCTGGCCTACGGGCTGATCGTTGGCGCGGCGCTCATCTTCGCGTCGAACCATATCCTCGCGCGCTACCTGGGCGGGGTGATTCCGCCGATGGGCTTCGTGTTCTGGCGCATGGCGATCGGTGCCATGGTGATCATGCCGTTTGCCGCCTACGGGCTACTCGCCCAGCGTCACCTGATCCTCCGCCACTGGAAGCTGTTTGCGCTGATGGGGCTTTTGTTCGTGCCCCTGGGCAACGGGCTGATCTACGCCGCCTACACATTCACCACCGCGCTCAACGGCGGGGTCGTCTCGGCCGCCCAGCCCGCGATCACGGTTTTGCTGTCGGCGCTGCTCTGGCGCGACCTGATCAATCGCAAACAGGGCGTGGGCATCGTCATCGCCGCGGTCGGCGTGCTGGCGATCCTCGCGCGCGGAGACCCGCGCGCGATCCTGGCCCTCGAGTTCAACATCGGCGACCTGATGATGCTTCTCGCGACCGGCTCGGTGGCGCTGCACAACGTGCTGGTGCGCCAGGTCCCGAAGGAGATCAACGTCCCCCAGCTGCTGGTCATCATCCAGTTATTCGGGCTTGCGGTCGTCACGCCGCTCTATGCACTCGAGTCGATCTACGTCCAGCCGGTGCCCCTCACGATGCCGGCCATCGCCTCGCTGGTCTGGGTCGGCATCGTCGTGACCGCTATCGCCGTCGGCTTTACCAATGCCTCGATCCGCCGGCTCGGCCCCAACAAGGCGAGCATCTCGAACTACATGCGCGTGGTGTTCACCGCCGCGTTGGCGATCCTGCTGCTGGGCGAGGCCTTCGAGGGCTATCACCTGTTTGGCTTGGTCGCCGTGATGGGCGGGGTCTACCTGATGACCCGCGGGCGGTCGGTTCCCGCAAAGTAGCGGGAGACAACCGCGATCGTCATGCCCCCGCATGACGGGTCTGTTGTTTCGTCCTACTGCATGGGTGAAAACGGTACCGGGCGCAGGATCTTGTTCTCCATCCGCACCAGCAGTCCGGAATTCTTGAGTTCGTCGACATATTCAAGCCAGCCCGGGTCCTGGTACATGGCGTCGCGGCGGCGTTCACGGTCACCCTGGTCCTCGTATCGCCACATGTGCAGGACCTGGCTCAGGTCGCCGACGTCGCAGGTGAACATGCCGACGAAGTCCTCCAGATACTTGAGCTGATAGGGCAGCGCCATGCGCTCCCACAGTTCGAGGAAATCCCCCGTCCGGGCGGCCTGGGTGTAGTAGGTGCGGTGATCGATGATCATGAACTCTCTCCTGAAACACTGTCTAGATCGATGGTGGGCGTGGGCGCCGAGGCCGCATCGCCGCGGGATTCGCTGATCCACATGGCGATCATAAAAGCCAGGACGGCGAAAATCAGGAAACGCAGCGCCCGGAACATCGGGGTCCCCACGTGCTATTCGGCGTAGGGCGGGTCGATTCGTGCCCGCCATTCCCCGGGGCTGATCTGGTGTCTTGCCGACGGCACGTCGCGCAGTTGAACGACATTCGAAGCCATGACGGAATCTCTCGTTCCTAGAGCCGGACCATCTTGCCTGGGTTCATGATGTTGTCAGGGTCGTAGGCTCGCTTGAGCGTGCGCATCAGATCGACGGCATCCTCGCCGTGCTCGAGGGGCAGATAGTCCATCTTGCCGACCCCGATGCCGTGTTCGCCGGTACAGGTGCCGCCCATCGCAATCGCTCGCTCGACGATGCGCTGGTTGCACTCCTTGACCCGGCGCACCTCGTCCGCGTCGTCGGGGTCGAGCATGAACAGGACATGGAAGTTGACATCGCCCACGTGGCCCACGATGGGCGTGTCGAAGCCGGATGCCCGTGTGTCCTGCTCGGTCGCCAGGATGCACTCGGCCAGTCGCGAGATCGGCACGCAGACATCAGTCGACATCCCGAGCTTGGTAGGCTCGACGGATGTTCCGGCATAATAGGCGTCGTGGCGGGCCTGCCAGAGCTTGTTGCGTTCCTCCTGGCTGGTTGTCCACTGGAACGCGGAACCGCCGAACTCATCGGCGATTTCGCGGACCAGCTGGGCCTGCTCCTCGACCCCGGCCTCAGTGCCATGGAACTCGTAGAACAGGGTCGGCTTCGTCTCGTAGCCTTCCAGCTTCGAGTAGGCGATGGTCTGCTCCATCATCAGCGCGTCGAGCAACTCGATGCGGGCGACCGGCACGCCGGCCTGGATCGTCAGGATTACGCTGTCGACCGCCTCGCCGAGCGACGGGTACTGGCAAACCGCCGAGGCGATCTTCTCAGGAATTCCGTAGAGCTTGAGATGGACCTCGGTGATCACGCCGAGCGTGCCCTCGGAGCCCACGAAGATGCGGGTCAAATCGTAGCCGGCCGCCGACTTCTTGGCTCGCCCGCCGGTCCGGATGATCTTGCCGTCTGCGGTCACCACT
Organism: Alphaproteobacteria bacterium; assembly: GCA_002727315.1. GTDB lineage: Bacteria > Pseudomonadota > Alphaproteobacteria > UBA6615 > UBA6615 > UBA8079. The sequence goes on along the minus strand of PBWR01000027.1, from coordinate 1,232 downwards.
GTCAGGCCAAGAACGTTCTCCTTCATGGTCCCGTAGCGCACCGCGTTGGTGCCGCTAGCGCGGGTCGAGGCCATGCCGCCGAGCGAGGCGTCTGCGCCCGGGTCGATGGGAAAGAACATGCCCGTGTCGCGCAGATACTCGTTCACCTGCTTACGGGTCACACCCGCCTGCACCCGGCAATCTAGATCCTCCGGATGCACCTCGAGCACCTCGTTCATCTGCATCAGGTCGATGGTGATGCCGCCATGGGGTGCGGTCACGTGCCCCTCGAGCGACGTCCCCGTGCCGAACGGAATCACGGGCACCCTGTGGGCGGCGCAGATCTTGACGATCTCGGCTACTTCTTCCGTGGTGTGCGGGAAACAGACCGCTTCGGACGGAACCGGCTTGAAGTAGTCCTCGCCGCGGCCGTGATGCTCGCGCACGGCCATTGCAGTTGTTACCCGCTCTCCAAGCAGTTCTTCGAGAGCGTCGAGGACGGGCGAACCACTTTCGACCTGCGCATAGGCGTGTTTTGACATGCCAAAATTCCCAAGGGGTTTCCGATTACAACTATCATAGCATCAACGCCGGAAACCGGCCTAGACAGAGGCCGCCGGGAGCAAAGCAAGGAGAACGTCATGAACCGCGCCCTGGACGGCATACTCGTGGTCAGCATCGAACAGGCCGTCGCCGCCCCCTACGCCTCCTCCCGCCTCGCCGATTCCGGCGCCCGGGTTATCAAAATCGAACGAACCGACGGCGACTTCGCCCGCGGCTACGACCGGGCCGCGAAGAACCAGAGCGCTTACTTCGTCTGGCTCAACCGCGGCAAGCAATCCATTGCGTTGGACATCAAGGCGGCCGACGATTTTGCCTTGCTGCGGCGCCTCATCGCCAGGGCCGACGTGTTCATCCAGAACCTGGCACCCGGCGCCGCCGAGCGCGCCGGCGTCGGCTCGGCTGAACTGCGCCGGGAGCACCCGCGGCTGATCACCTGCGATATCTCGGGCTATGGCGAAAGCGGCCCCTACCGGGACATGCGCGCCTACGATTTGCTGGTGCAGGCCGAAAGCGGGCTGTGCGAAGTGACGGGCACGCCCGACGGACCCGGCCGGGTCGGCGTATCAGTCTGCGACATCGCCTGCGGCATGGCGACCCACGCCGCGATCCTGGAGGCGCTCTACCATCGCGAGCGTACGGGCGTGGGCCGGTCCATCAATTCGTCCCTGTTCGCCGGTATGGCCGACTGG
>PBWR01000026.1 GCA_002727315.1 Alphaproteobacteria bacterium | reverse complement strand
GGCGGGACCGCCGCCGATGCGATAGGATTCCTGCGCCTGCACCGCAGACGTAAGTGCAACCACACTGGCCGCAGCAATAAGTGTTGTTACGAGTTTCATAAATCCCTCCCAGATTGGAATTTTATGTGAAGTGGCTTGATGCCACGAATTATCTCGCACCGCACAGAAGTACGGACAGATATTTGATGGGCGAACGATGGCAGCGAGATCAGCCGAAGGCAAGGGCATTTGTCCTGACAAATTCATAATTCGAAAATTTTTTCCCTAAACGAAAATGGGCCCCGCGATTTGCACTGCGACCGGGTGAGCCGATAGGTTTCAAATTCGGGTGCCAGCAAAGACACCAAACCAGGGAAGTTTCCGCCAATGGTCGAGATTATCCGAGACAAGATCACCTCCACGGACGCGTGGGTGGGACCGGAAATCCAGAACGACGAACGCTGGCTTTACGAGCTGACGGATGGGGACGTGGCGGAACTGGATTCAGCCCTTGAAGCGATCAAGTCCGCGGGCACGGAGATTCCCTTTGCGTCCGATCTGTTTCCCATTCCCGACTTCGCTTCTCGGCTCGACAAACTGGTCAGCCGCGTTTCAGACGGTTTGGGCGTGATCCTCATTCGCGGCGTGCCGCGCGAGCGTTACACGAACGAGGAATGTGCGCTGATCTACTGGGGGGTAGGCGCGCATATGGGCCGCCCGGTATCCCAGAACGCGCGCGGACACCTGCTTGGGCACGTCACCGACGAGGGCAAGACCCTTGACGACCCGAACGCGCGCGGCTACCAGACGCGGAACAAGCTCGACTTTCATTGCGACCAGTTGCCCGTCGATCTGCTGGGGCTGTTCTGCCTGCGCAAGTCGAAATCGGGTGGCGCCAGTTTCCTCGTCAGTGCCCCGACGGTTCACAACGTCATGCGCGCGGAACGGCCGGATCTGCTGAACGTTCTGTATCAACCGTTCCACGTCGACTGGCGGGGCGACCATCCCGATGGGGCGCAACCCTGGTATGACTGCCCGATGCTCAGCGCGCATAACGGCCGTCTGGCCGCGCGTGTCACCAATCGTTCGTTCATGGAATCTGTCGTCCGCTACGACGACGATCTCGCCCTCAGCGACGTCCAGCGCGAGGCGCTCGACGTCTTCCAGGAAATCTCCAACCGGGAGGAACTGCGCCTCCAGATGAATTTCCAGGAAGGCGACATGCAGTTCATCAACAATCACACGGTCCTGCACGCGCGCGAAGCCTATGAGGACTATGACGAACCCGAACGCAAGCGGCATCTGTTGCGCATGTGGATCGCGCTCGAAGACGAGCGCCGGCGCGCGCTTGCGCCGATCCTGGCAGAACGCGATGCCTTCGTCCGACAAGGCGGAATCCCGAAACAGGCGCGCGCGGCCTGAACCACCCCGCTAGGTGCGCTGCGCCTTCACCGCCTCGCGCGCCGCGCGCGCATCGTCGGCGCTGAAAAGGAACGCAAGCAAGGCATAGCGCGTGCCATTGCGCACCGGCATCGCCTCGTGCAGGTGCGAACACGAGAAGACGACCGCGCCCCCGGTCGGCGGGGCGTACATATCGGGGCCGTACTCGGGAAAGCGCAACGCGCCGCCTTCATATTCGTCTGTATTGAGGTTCACCGTTACCGCAAACCGCATATGCCGCGAGGTCGGCGTGACATTGTCGCGATGGACCGAGAAGTGCCCATCCTCGTCTCCCGGATAGCGCGCAATGTTGACGGGTTCGCGCGCGCCGACGTTGAACTGGAACGCCTTGGCGATCTCGATATTGACCCGTTTGGCGAAGGCATCGTCGATGCGCCGGTTGAGGTCGGCATCGCGCACGATATGGTCGTAGCGGACCTTGTGAATGGGCACGACTTCCTGCACGTCGACCCCGTCGCGGTTGAAGGTCACGGTCGAGGGTGTGTTGCCTTGCGAATTGTGGACCTCGATCAGTTCGGCGCAGAAATCCGGTGTGAAGACATGCGGAACAATCAGTATCGGCGCGAGCTGCTGGACGAGACGCCCTTCGGGTGCCGGCGCAGCGGCGACGGCGTCGATGAAATGGCGGACGGCCACCTGTCCGTCGCGCCGCAAGCCGGTAAGGCGCAGATTGGCATCGAAGCGCAGCGTAAGAGGCCCGCTTTCGAGAGATAGACCGAACTCTGATGCGGTCTTGCCACCCGTATCGCGCAGAACGTGAAAAGGTTCGCCAGGCTCCGGAAGCGCCTCGCCCGCGGCGGAATCGACGAGTAGAAAAGGGTTTACGGAATCGTCGCTCAGTTCGTCCGCCATCGCGGTCAAAGCATCGACCTCGGCGCGGTACGCCTCGGCATCGGGATAAAAGACGATGAGCGGAACACCGCCACGCACGCGCGTGTAGAGGTTCACCCCCGGCCCTTCGCCCGACGCAGCGGGCAGGATGAAGTCGGGCGCCCGGTCGCCGGGCCCGATCGGATCGTCTAGCCGGTACTGCACGTTTCGAACTTGCTCCTGTATGTTCTAGCGGCCGGTGCGCGCTCACGCGTCGTAGTTGCAGATATTGTAGCCCGGCGGCTGGCTTCGTTCGACAAAGGCGAGCGCGCGCACGACCGATGCCTCGTCGAGATACCGGCCCACTGCCTGCAGCCCGACGGGCATGCCGTCGCTGGCGATGCCCGCGCAGACCGAGCCTGCCGGCTGACCCGTCAGGTTGAACGGATAGGTGTAGTAGACCCAGGAAACGAGGTTGCGGTCGGGATGACTCGCGGGGACGTTGACCCCCACATCGACCGAGGAGACCGGCAAAACGGGCGAGATCAGAACGTCGTATTTCTCGAACATCGCCGCCATCCGCTCGCGCAGCGCGTAGCGCTCGAAGACCTTGGTGTAGTAGTCCTGCATCTCCTGGCCGAGCGCCGGTTCGAGAATGTCGGCGACCGCCGGATCGAGGATATCGCGCTGCTCGCGCAGCACGTCGCGCAGCTTAATGCCGACACCGGCATAGAACTCGGCGGTCCACAGATCACCCGGGTCACCTTCGAAGACGTCCTCGACCAGTTCGACCGTCGCACCCGCATCCTCGAACTTCCGGACCGCCGCCTCGACGATCCCGACCACCTCGGCGTCGGGCCGCGCGTAGCCCAAGGTCGAGCTCCAAGCGACCCGCATGCCCTCGACCGAGCTGTCGCACGCCCCCACCACGTCGGGGACAGGCCCCGCTATCCCGAACGGATCGCGCGCGTCGTAGCCGGCAATCGCGGCGAAAAGCATAGCCGCGTCGCGCACCGAACGCGCCATCGGCCCCACATGGGCGAGTGTCGGGGTCGCGGTGGTCGGCCACACGGGCACCCGCGCAAAGCTTCCCTTGATGCCGGCAAGCCCGGTCAGCGAGGACGGAATGCGGATCGAGCCGCCGCCGTCGGTGCCCAGCCCAAAGGGCGTCACGCCGGCGGCGATGGATGCGCCCGCGCCGGCGCTCGACCCACCCGGCGTCTTGTCGGTGTTCCAGGGGTTGCGGGTGACACCCGTCAGCGGCGAATCCCCCACCGGCTTGCAGCCGAACTCGCTCGTTGTCGTCTTGCCGATAACGACGGCACCCGCGGCGCGCGCACGCTCCACAGCGGGTGAATCCGCCGGGGCAACGTTCTCGGCCATGACCTTGGAGCCGAAGGTGAAGCGCTCACCCCCGACTGCGATCAGGTCCTTCACCGAGATCGGGATTCCGTGGAGCGCGCCGAGCGGCCCACCGCGCATCACCGCGTCTTCTGCGGCTTGCGCGGCCGCGGCTGCGCTGTCGGCATAGAGGTCGAGGAACGCGTTGAGCGTCAGTTCGGTCTCCGCGGCACGGTCCAGCGCGCGGCCGGTCAGCTCGACCGGCGAGATATCCTTGCGGGCGACCCGCAGGCGCATCTCGGCCGCGCTCATGTAATCGTACTCGTGCGGCATCGATCGCCTCCCTCGAAAGCCCGTTGGCGCTTTGGCTCAGTCGTCGACGATGGCGAAGGCGCGGATCGGCGAGCCGGACCCGCCCTTGAACTTCAGCGGCACGCCGAAGAACTCGAACTCGCCCAGCCCGATAAGAGATTCCAGGTTCACGAGCCATTCCATGTGGCTAATGCCGAGTTCGCGGCAGATGCGGTGCTGGGCGAACAGGCTGTCCGACGGCTTGTCTGTCGAGGGGCCCTCGACCCCGTGCAGCCGCGAGCCGCGATCGTACATCCACTGGGTGGCCGCAACCGTTATGCCGGCATTCGACAGCACCACCTCGCGGTTCGGATAGTGGCGCGCGTGCAGGCCTGTGCAGAGCAGGATGATGTGCCCGTCCACCTTCACGCCAGATTCCTCTTCCGCCTTCTCCATATCCGCGACGTCGATATCTCCCAGATCGCCGACATGGCGCAGGTCGAAGCACACGGCTTTGCCGAAGAACCGGTCGATGGGCATCTCGTCGATCGACGCGCCGGTCGGGTCGAAGTGGCGCAGCGCGTCCACATGGGTGCCCACATGGTCGAGTGTCGAGATGAAGTTGGTCTGGAAGGTGATCGGGTCGTCCGGCGTGCCGAGCTCTAGCGCCTTGGTGTTCTCGTGGGTCATCGCCTTGAGATAGACCGGGCTCTGGAACAGTTTGTGGGACGGCATATTGTCCTCGATGTCGAGGCTCAGATCGATGATACGGCGGGCCATGGTTTGCTCCCTTATCGTCTTTTGACTGTTTCGTTGTCTTTATTTCAGATGGGCATCGCGGCTGCCGTAAAGACTATCGTCGGCATAGCCCATGGTCTCGGGCTTACCCCGCCCGAGCATGACCTGAAACCAGACCGGCTCCAAGGAATTATTGTCGTAACCGTGGATCACACCCGGCGGGCAGGTGATGCACTCCCATTGGCCGAGGCGGGTGTCCAGGCGGTTGCCCCGTTCGTCCTCGACGAAGACATCCAAGTGTCCCTTGAGCACGAAGAACGTCTCCTCGACCTCGTGGGTGTGCGGCGCATTCCCCTGCCCCGGCTCCACATACATGATCGACAGTGTGTGGGCGCGCGCCGGGATGGCATTGTCGTCGTCGTGCTTGCCGGACCCGCCGGCGCCGATGAAACGGTGCTGGGCGCGCTTGTAGCCCTCGATCTTGGCGTCCTCGAACGCCTCCCAGTCGGGCACCCGGTCGCGGAACCTGGCGACATAGGTCTCCATGATCTCCTCGAGCGAGGCGTCAACGAGCTCGGGCGGGCGCGGATGACGGGCAACGGACATGGCTTCTTCCCCCCGGGGATGTGCGGTCGAAACCGAAACACGCGCGGGGGATCGCCGTCAACGGACGCGATCGAATTTCGCACTGCAGAAGCTTTGGGAAGAAGTGGTGCCCAGGGGCGGATTCGAACCACCGACACCGCGATTTTCAGTCGCGTGCTCTACCAACTGAGCTACCTGGGCACATGTTCAGTTGGAGGCGCGGATATACGGAAAATCCCCCGACCTGTCCAGCGTTCAACCCTGTTCTTCCTCGCCCTCGTCCAATCCGCCCTCATAGACGGTCGGGGGCTCTTCGGTCGGGATGCGATAACTACCGCCCAGCCAGCGGGACAGGTCCACATTGGCGCACCGCTCGGAACAGAACGGGCGGTGCTTGTCCTGCACCGGCTTGGAACAGATCGGACAGGTGTTTGCCATGCCCCCTCACGATGCCTTTCGGGCCGAACCGGCGGACCCTAACACGACTTCGAATCGATCCGGCGTCCGGGACGGATCCGCCGCGATCTCGAGCCTGCCGACCGCATCGCGCGCCTCGTCCCGCGCGGCGGCAAGCGGTCCGTTGAGCGCATCGGCAACGGCGGGTGCCACCATCAGCCGATATCCGCCTGACGGTGTGGCCGCCGCTGCGCGCAGGACCGCACGCAGCGCATCATAGGCGACGGCGGCGGCCGACGGGGCCGGCTCGGCCGCGGGCTCCAGCATGCGATCAGCCAGCGACAAGCCGGTGCGTGTGCGGGTCATCTCGACCAACCCGAGATTGGTAATGCCCAGCACGTGGCAGGCACCCGGATCACCCTTCAGGGCATCGCGCAGGCTGGACAGGACCCGGTTGCGGTCATCGCGCGCGCCCATCTTGAGCGCATCAATGACGATGGCGCCGGCAATATTGCGCAGGCGGAGCTGGCGGGCGATCTCGGGCATGACCTTCAGGTTCACGTCCCGCGACGCACGGCCCGAACGGCCCGGCGCCTGACCGGAGTTGATATCGATGACGCACATGGCCTCGGTCGTGTCGAACACGAGCTCGGCACCGCCCGGAACCCGCACACGGCGTGCCAGCGCCGCCGCGATTGCGTCGTCCACCGCGTGCTCGGCGAACACATCGCCCGTCTGCCGCATGACGCGATCAGCCAGCCCCGGCTGGTTTTTGACCGACCAGTCACGCACCGCGTTCTCGATCCCCGCATCACCGCAAATCACCTGGTCGATGCCGCCAGGGGTGAACCGTTCCAGGATCAACGCCACCGGCGACGGCGGGGCCTGCAGGCAGGTCGGCACCGGCTTACCATCATGGGCGGGATCGGGATGGATGCGCGCGATCCGGGGGCCCTTGTCGGCGAACCCGTCGGCGACCACCCGCACGTCGATCTGTGCACCCTCGTGAATACGTTCGCTGATGCGGGTGTTGCGCCGGACCTTGCCGCCGGGCTCCGACGCATCACGGGCCCGCAGATAGGCCTCGCCGCCCAGGCCGATATCGACGAAGGCGCCGTTCAGGCCGGCATCGATCCGGCGCACCCGGCCGCGATAGACGGCGCCGATCAGGCTCGGCTCGGCCGTGCGGTGGTGCACCACATCCGAGACCGAGCCGCCGCGCACCAGCGCACCGCGCACCTCGCCGGGACTGGCGGCAATGATGATGTTGATCTTGCTCAAGACGATGCCTTCCAGCCGAGCCCTTCGAGCATGGCCCGGGCCATGGCGATGTCTAGGCCGACAATGTTGGTGTAGGAGCCGTTGATCGCGGGCACCAGTGCCGCGGCTCGGCCCTGGATCGCATAGCCGCCGGCCTTGCCCTGCCACTCATCGGTCTGCAGATAGGATTCGATGTCCGCAGGGCTCAGCCGCTTGAAGCGAACCATGGTCGTCACCAGGCGGTCGGATCGCCGCTCGTCCGGCGCAATCACCGAGATGCCGCCCAGCACGTTGTGACGGCGGCCGGACAGCCGGTTGAGGAAGTCACGCGCCTCGGCGGCGGTCTCTGGCTTGCCGAGTTGGCGCCGCCCCACGGCGACCACCGTGTCGGCCGCGAGGACAAAGGCACCCGGTTCTCGTTCGGCAACCGCGTTCGCCTTCTCGACCGCCAGGCGCCTGGCGGTCTGGGCCGGCAGCTCGCGCGGGCGCGGCGCCTCGTCGATCTCGGCCGGAACTACGGCATCAGCAATGATGCCGATCTGTTCCAGAAGATCACGACGGCGCGGCGAAGCGGACGCCAGAACAAGGCGCTGGCTCACGGCATGCCCCCAGTTGGAATGAGATTGGGCGGAATCTGGGTGCCGAGCGGCACGACAGGCAACCCGGCGATAATCACGCGTCTACTTGAAGCGGAACGTGATGCGCCCCTTGGTCAAATCATAGGGCGTCATTTCCACGTTCACCTTGTCTCCGGCGAGGACGCGGATGCGATGCTTGCGCATCTTGCCGGCTGTGTGCGCGAGCACTTCATGACCGTTGTCGAGCTCCACGCGAAACATCGCGTTCGGCAGGATTTCGGTCACGGTGCCGGAAAATTCGAGCAGGTCTTCTTTGGCCATACCCATCGTCACGTTGTTGCAATCACCCCCGTGCCGTCACGGGATGGGGCAAGCAACCCGAAAACGCCTAGAATTTCAAGCGTTTTCGCGTCAGACAAGCCATGCAGACCGGTCAGGCAAGCGCCTCGGGTACCGGAAACCGGGTCCTGATACGGTCGAACAGGTCGTCCCGCAGGTCGCGGTAGGCCTGCACCCGCACCTCCCGCGAACCACCGACATCGGCGGGATGCATTAAGGGCCAGTATTCGATTTCACAGGCAATCGTGCGGGTGTACTCGACCGCGCGTTGCTGCGCCTGGGGCGTAAAGGTCACAATCAGGTCGATCGATCCGTCGCGAATGTCATCGAAGGCCTTGGGGCGATGGGCGGCGATGTCGAGCCCGATTTCCTGCATGACGGCAATCGCGAACGGGTCGGCCTCGGCGTCGTGCAATTGGACGCCCGCGCTGTCGACATAGATCCGGTGACCCAGCAGATGCTTCGTGATCGCTTCGGCCATCACCGAGCGAATGGTGTTGCGATCGCACGCAAACAGAACACTGCCGGGGAGTTCGCTCATGCGCGTCAGGCCCGGGTGTGCAGCGCGCAGATCAGCGTGAACAAGCGCCGAGCGGTGTCATGGTCAACGGTGATGCGCCCGGACAGCAGATCGCGCAGCTGTTCCGAGCCCTCATTATGCAGGCCCCGGCGCCCCATATCGAGCGCCTCGATCTGGGACGGCGATGCGGTCCGGATGGCCTCGTAGTAGCTCTCGCAGACCGTGAAGTAGTCCTTGATGGTCTTGCGGAACGGCGTAAGGGGCAGCGGCAGCGCGCCGACCTGCTCGCCCGCCTGGTTGGAGATGTCGAACAGCAGATGGCGGCCCCGGGACCCGAGGATCAACACATAGGGGCCATCGGGAGGCTCGCCGAAATGGCCGGCCTCGGGCGTGAAGAGGTTGCTTTCCACGAGGTCGTAGATCGCGACCTCGATCTCGCGTTCGACATCCGGGTGGTAACGGACCACCCCGGGGTTGTCGATTTCCACATGCGCGATGCGATTGTCGTTTCCGCTCATGGCGGGCCGCCGGTGTCAGTTCCCGGCCGGATCGTCAGACGGGTCGCCATCGAGACGAACCTCGACGGCGCGTGCATGGGCCTCGAGCCCCTCGGCGCGCGCCAGTATCATCGCCGGGCTGGCCAGCGCGCGGAAACTTTCCGCATCGGCCGCGAACATCGCGCTGCGCTTCATGAAGTCGAGCACGCCGAGTCCGGACGAAAATCGCGCGGTGCGGGCCGTCGGCAGGACATGGTTCGGGCCCGCCAGATAGTCGCCCAGGACCTCCGGCGCATAGGCGCCCAGGAAGATACTGCCGGCATTGCGAATCCGCTCGACCAGCGCCTCGGCGCGCGGCCCCATCAGTTCCAGATGTTCCGGCGCAATCCAGTCGATCAGCGCGACGGATTCATCTAGGTCGCCGACGACGATGGTGGCACCAAATCGCTCCCAGCTCTCGCCCGCGATCTCGTGGCGCGGCAGCTGGGGAATCTGGCTCGCGACCGCGGCCTCGACAGCATCGGCAAAGGCCGCGTCGTCGGTGATCAGGATCGATTGCGCGCTGGTGTCGTGTTCGGCCTGGCTCAGCAGATCGGCCGCGACCCAGGCCGGATCGGCCGACGCCTCGGCGACGACGAGAATCTCGGAAGGACCGGCGATCATGTCGATCCCCACAACCCCGAAGACCTGGCGCTTCGCCTCGGCCACATAGGCATTGCCGGGGCCGACGATCTTGTCCACCGGCTCGATGGTCGCCGTGCCATAGGCCAGCGCGGCGATGGCCTGTGCGCCACCCACCCGGTAGACCTCGTCGACACCCGCGATCTCCGCCGCAGCGAGCACCAGCGGGTTCAGCGCCCCGTCGGGCGCGGGCACGGCCATGACCAGGCGCTCGACACCGGCCACACGGGCCGGGAGGGCATTCATCAGGACCGAGGACGGATAGGCCGCCGTCCCGCCGGGCACATAAAGGCCGGCCGCCGAGACGGGGCGCCAGCGGCTGGCCAGGCGCGCGCCCTGGTCGTCGACATAGTCGAACCCGTCCGGCCGCTGCTTCTCGTGATAGGCCATGATCCGCGCGCGCGCCGCATCCAACGCATCGAGCACTGCCGGATCGCAATCCTTTCGCGCCGCCGCAATCTCGGCCGCGGGCACACGCAGTTCGTCGGCCGTGAGAGTCAGGCGGTCGAACTTCTCGTTCAGGTCGACGAGAGCCGCGTCGCCACGCGCACGCACATCGGCGACAATGGATTCCACGTCCGAGCGTACATCGACGGCGGCCTCGCGCCGCTCGGCCAACAGGTCGGAGAACGAAGCTGCGAACTCGTCTTGCGCGGCATCGAGCCTACGCGGCATCTCGCCCGCCCTCGGCCGCCGCGCGGAACCGGTCCACCCATCCGGTCATTTCGACGGCCCGCGTCTTCAGGGCCGCCCGGTTGACGACGAAACGCGAGCTGATCTCCGCGATCGTTTCGATCTCCACCAGGCCGTTGGCCTTCAGGGTCGAGCCCGTGGACACCAGATCGACGATCCGGCGGCACAGCCCCAGGGTCGGCGCCAGCTCGATGGCACCGTTCAGCTTGATGCATTCGGCCTGCACGCCACGCTGTGCGAAATGGCGCTGGGTCAGGTTCGGATACTTAGTGGCCACCCGCACGTGGCTCCAGCGGGCCGGATCATCGACCGCCACAACCGACTGGGGTGCGGCCACGACCATGCGGCATTTCCCGATCTCGAGATCGATGGGGGCATAGAGTTCGGGATAGTCGAACTCCATGATCACATCGCTGCCGGCAACCCCGAAATGCGCCGCCCCGAAGGCCACAAACGTCGCCACGTCAAACGCGCGCACGCGAATGATCTCGACGCCCGCATTGGACGTCTCGAACCGCAGCTTGCGGGACTTGGGGTCATGGAAATCGGGCTCGGGCTCGATTCCAACCCGATCCAGAAACGGCATGACCTCGTCCAGGATTCTGCCCTTCGGCAGGGCAAGGATCAGTTTTTCGGTCGTCGTCGGCACGTTGCACCTTCCACGCGCGCACCGGCATCGCCCCGGCACGCCGGCGCTACTCGTCCGCGTGTCGAGGCCGCCATTGCGTCGGCCAGGGTTCTCCGAAGTCCTCTAAATGGCACAGGAGTTCGGTCGTTTCCAGCCGAATAGCCGCATCTCCGGAGAAGGTCAATCGAACGCTCGGGCCTTTGCGTTCCGTGTCATGCTCACAAGAGATCGAAAGCAGGTTCAAAAACGTGTCCCGGGCGCGGAAATCGATCCCCCGCCGGCGCACATCCTGGACGTTGGAAAAGGTCACCCCGGCGTTGACCCGTTCGCCGCCACCACCCCCGGGGCTAGTCTCCCAACAGAACCGGTTGGCGGCGAAGACAAATGCCTTGTCATCGGGCCGGTAACTCATATCGCCGGTCGGCACGATGGCGTCCTGCAATGCGCCGGAAATCACGGCGAGATCGTCCTCGTCGACAGCGACAAGCTTGAGCGGTTGGGCCGACGCCGTCATCCGTCGTCCTCGAGCCGTTCCACGTCGGCACCAACAAGTCGCAGCTTCTCCTCGAGCCGCTCGTAGCCGCGGTCCAGATGATAGATCCGGCGCACCTCGGTTTCGCCTTCGGCCGCGAGGCCAGCCAGCACCAGCGACGCGCTGGCACGCAGGTCGGATGCCATCACCGGGGCGCCGGTCAGATGATCGATCCCGCGCACGATTGCAGCGTTGCCCTGAAGCGTGATGTCGGCCCCCATCCGCTGCAGCTCGGGCACATGCATGAACCGGTTCTCGAAAATGGTCTCGGTGATCACCGAGGCGCCGTCGGCGACCGTCATCAACGCCAGGAACTGTGCCTGCAGGTCGGTGGGAAAACCGGGATAGGGATCGGTCTCAACATCGGCGGCCACCAGTTCAGCATTGGCGCGGCTGACGAAAATCCCGCCATTGCGGGTCTCGATGGTGGTGCCGGTCTTGCGCAACTGCGCCGCCGCCGCCTCGATATCGGAAAGGCGCGCGCCCTCCAGCTCGACCGAGCCCCCGGTGATCGCCGCCGCCATCGCATAGGTCCCGGCTTCGATCCGGTCGGGCATGATCTCATGGCGGGCCCCGGACAACCGCTCCACACCCTCGACGGTCAATGTGGCCGTTCCGACGCCCTCGATACTGGCACCCATCACCATTAGGCATTCGCAAAGATCGGTGATCTCGGGCTCGCGGGCCGCATTCTCCAGGATCGTCTCGCCACGCGCCAGGGACGCCGCGAGCAACATGTTCTCCGTCGCGCCGACGGAGACCTTGGGAAAGACGAAGCGGCCGCCGCGCAGCCCGCCGGGGGCGCTGGCGCGGATATAGCCGGACTCGACCTCGATCTCCGCGCCAAGCGCCTCGAGGCCCGACAGATGAATATCGACCGGCCGGGTGCCGATCGCGCAGCCGCCGGGCATTGACACCGTTGCCTCGCCGGCGCGGGCGACCAGCGGCCCCAGCACCAGCACGGATGCGCGCATCTTGCGCACCAGATCGTAAGGCGCGGTCGTGTCGGCGATTTCGGGTGCGGACAGTGACATGACACGGCCGACATGCCCGCCATTGCCCGCCGCCCCTTCAAGGGAGACGCGGGCGCCATGCTGGCCGAGCAGATTGGCCATGGTCGTGATGTCCGCCAGATGGGGAACGTTCGACAGAACAAGCCGCTCGTCGGTCAACAGGCACGCCGCCATCAACGGCAGGGCGGCGTTCTTGGCGCCGCCGATCCGAATGACGCCGTTCAGCGGATTGCCACCTCGGATCCTGATCTTTTCCATGCGCTCTTAATCTGCCGGTTGCGGTTGCGGGTTCGCCGTCAACTAGGCGGGAAATGCGGCATTAGCTTGGCGGCGTTCGTCGCGCACGGCCTCAAAGCTTGGGCACCGTGATGCCGCGCTGGCCCATATACTTGCCCTTGCGGTCTGCATAGGAAATCTCGGGCTCGCCCTCGCCCTTGAGGAACAGGAACTGGCAGGCCCCCTCGTTGGCATAGATACGCGCAGGCAACGGCGTGGTGTTCGAAAATTCGAGCGTCACATGGCCCTCCCATTCGGGCTCCAGCGGCGTGACGTTCACGATGATGCCGCAACGCGCGTAGGTCGATTTGCCGAGGCAGATAACCAGCGTATCCCGGGGAATCCGGAAGTATTCGACGGTGCGGGCCAGCGCGAAGGAATTGGGCGGCACGATGCAGACATCGGTCGTGCGGTCGACGAAGCTCTGTTCGTTGAAGTTCTTGGGATCCACCGTCGCGGAATCGACATTGGTGAAAATCTTGAACTCCTCGGACACCCGCGCGTCATACCCATAGGACGACAGGCCATAGGAAATCACGCCGTCACGGGTCTGGCTGTCGACAAAGGGCTCGATCATGCCAGTGTCCTTGGACATCTGGCGGATCCAGCTATCGGGCATGATCGCCATACTTACGCACCCCACGGACCAAAGAAGACCTTCAAAGCCTTGTAGCCGATGGTCTGCGCCCCCTCAAGCGCACCCCGTGGATAACAATTATCGATTATTTAACAACGACTTAAAACGGCATCAGGCGTCCTGATCCGCGTCGGAGTCGGCTTCGGGCGTGCGCCGGTCCCGCCGCTGCGCGTTGCGGCGGCGCAGGTTCTCGCGCAGGGCCGCCGCCTGGCGCTCCGCACGCGCGCGCTCACTGTCGGATTTTGCCGGCGCGGCGTCCGCGTCCCGGCCGTCCTTCTCACTCACTTGGCGCGGCCGGCGACGGCCTCAATCTCGACACACCAGTTGGGCGCGGCCAGCGCCGGGACCATCACCAGTGTCGAGGCCGCAGCATGATCGCCGAGCCACTTGTCGCGGATATCGCGAAACCCGCCCACGTCACCGGCGTCGGTGAGATAGGCGTTCAGGCGCACGAGATCGGACAGTTCCATGCCCACGGCCGCCAGGGCCGCCTGCAGATTGTGGAACACCTGGTTGCACTGGCCCGCGAAATCGTCGGGGCAGTTGCCATCGGTATCGATACCAACCTGGCCCGAGAGGAACGCCAGCCGGCTGCCCTCGGGCACCTCGACCACATGGCTGTAGTTGCTGGCGGGCGGCGGCAGAGTGTCCGGATTGATCAGATTGAGCATGGTGAAACTCCCTTCGGTTACCGCGCTGTCAGTCCGACAGGGCGGAAAAGGCATTGGCGGCGGCGCCGTCGGGCAGCCCCAGGGCGGCGCAGATCCGATCGATCACCTGGTGTTCGTCCGAGCTGTCGCGGCCGTCGGCCAGGCTGATGGCGACGGCGATCCGCAGCAGCAGATCGGCGGCCCCGTCATTGGCGGTGCCCGCCTCGATGGTCTTCAGCATGGCCTCGCGTTCGCCGTCGGCGTCGCGCGACAGGGCCTCGACATCGGCGTCGAACGCATCGACCACCTCCTGGGGGTCGAACAGGCGCAACTCCGAGAGACTTTCGACGACCGCGTCCAGGCGCGAGCGCTCGGAAAAGCTCACTTCGCCATCCGCCGTCGCGACCAGCGCGCACGCCGCCGCGACCGCTTCCAGAAACGGTCTCTGCCGGTGACGTTCCAGTTCCTTGCGAAATCGATCGAACAACGGCGCGGTCCCGGTTCCGGTTCAGTGACGGGATTTTCGCACGCCCTGTTTCGCGCGCCAACCGCAGTCCTTGCCGCGCGCGAGGCCGCGTGGCATAACCCGCGCGTTTTCGAACATTGTGCCGCCGTAGCTCAGGGGTAGAGCGCACCATTGGTAATGGTGAGGTCGAGTGTTCAATTCACTCCGGCGGCACCATTTTCCTCTTCCCAACTCATAGCGCGCCGTTCGGTCTAAATCCCCAAGGATTCGGACACCCCCCGCTCGCGAAGGACTTCAAAACTCATTGGGTCTACGGGCGCATGCTTATACTCGGCGCGCTGCAGCGCTGCCGGCCGCACGAAGTATGACGACTTGCTTTTCTGGCCGGCATTTGGTTCTCCGACTGGAAACATCGCATTCCTGCCGGAAATCGGAACCATATAGAAAAGCCAATGTGTCGGATCGAGGTGGTCCGCAATCTCAGGATCCCGAGCATGCCACCCGTGGCTTACCACCTGACATTTGTCGCCAAGCGCTTCTGCCGCCACATGCTCGGCCCAAGGACCTCGCATTTGATTGTCAATCAGACGCCCTCCGAATACCTCCCGAAACATTCGCTGCCGAATTTTATCTGCTAACTCGCGGGTGTTTGGATCCTTGGATTCAGACATGAAGCTCCCCAGTTGGACCGCGATCTTGCGTTAACCCGCAAGCGCATCCCGATACGAGCCGTGCTCTATATCGTCGAGCAGCGGCGCGCGCGACGGCGCCCAACCGAGCACTGAGCGCGCCCGGTCGGCGATGACTCGCACGTTGGAGCCCATGCCATGGGCCATGGGCAGGCCCCAGGCGCGGATCGCCTCGGCCAGCGGCAAGGTCTCCGTCTCCTCGCCCAGCCCGAGCAGCCGACCGACGGCGCGGTTGAGGTCGAGCATCGAATCCTCCCCGGCCTCCACATAGAAATACGATCCCGCCGGAGCGCGCTCCAGCGCGGCGACGTAGGCATCCGCGCAATCCTCGATATGGACGTTCGACCAGATATTCAGCCCCAGGCCCAGATGGCGCGGCACGCCGGAGGCCCTTGCCGTCTCGATGAACAGGGGCACCTGAATCGAGTCGGGCCGCACACCGAGCCCGCGTCCGTAGATCAGGCAGGGACACATCACCACCGCGTGCACGCCCCGGGCCGCGGCGTCCACGACCATGCGGTCGGTGGCGACCCGCGAGGCCTTCTCGGGCAGCGGGTCGAGGGGCGTGTCCTCGGCGTAGACCGTACCGCCGGCCGCGCCGTTGGCATTGTCGGCGACGATCGAGGTACCGCTGGTGTGCAGCAGCACCTTGTTCGAGCCCTCCAGCGCCTGGGTGATCGCACGCGCGGCAAACGGATGGTCGGCATTGGCGGCGTTGACCACGGCGTCCGCGGCGCGCGCTGCATCGGCCAGGATGTCCAGGTCATCCAGGGTGCCGACAACCGGCCCGATCCCGCGCGCGTTGAGCAACGCGGCCCGCTCCCCGTTGCGGGCGAGCCCGGTGATGGTGTGCCCGGCCTCCATCAGCTTGGCCGCGACCGTGCCGCCGATATACCCGGTGGCACCGGTGATGAAGATGTTCATGGACGCCCCTCCCGTGGCTTCACGCGATTATGCCATTTCGGGGGCGGCCGCGTTCGCTAAAATGTCCCGACGTCAATGAAGGAGGACGCCATGCCCGATTTCGCACCCGGTTACCCGGTCAACGACAAGCTCGAAGCCACGACGGACATGTGGCGGATCTCGCAACATTGCTTCGCAGACGAAATCCGCGCAGAGATGACCCTGCCCGACAAGGTGCAGCTCTGCGACATTACGCTACGCGAAGGCCGCCAGCTGCCCGGCGTGTCCCTGACCCGCGACCAGGTGCTGAAGATCGCGGACAAGCTGGCCGAGACCGGCGTGTCCATGGTGCAGATGCATCACGACGACCCCCAGGAAATGGCGGAGGTGAAGAAGCGCCACCCGCACATGCTGATCGACGCCCTGGTGCACCCGACCGCCGTGCTCAACCCCGAGCTCGCCAAGCCCGAGGTCGACCTCAACTACGACCACGGCGCCGACTACGCCTCGCTCTGCTTCTCCTTCTCCGAGCACCAGATGTGCCTGTTCGAATCCATGGCCGGCGCGCGCATCACCATCGACGAGGCGATCGACCGGGCCATGGGCTCCGTCGCCTATGCCCGCGCCAAGGCCGGGCCCGACCGCAAAGTGGGCTGCCTGATCCAGGACTGCACGCGCATCCCCATCGACCGGCTGGCCGAGGTCTGCGGCAAGCTGGTGGAGGCGGGCGCCGACATGATCCGCCTCGACGACATCAACGGCATGGCGATCTACCGGGTCTATACCTATGTGGTGCGCGAGATGAAGCGCCGCCTGCCGGGCACCGAGATCGCGCTGCACACCCACAACGATGTGGGCATGGCCGCCGCCGCGCTCTATGCCGGGCTGGAAGGCGGGGCCGACATCATCGATGCCTGCGTCAACGGGCTGGGCGAGCGCGCCCACATCGCCTGCTTCGCCGAGGTCGCTTCCGTCATCCAGCTTTATTACGGCATGGATTGCGGCATCAAGCTTGAGAAGCTGACCGAGCTGTCACAGCTGGTCGCCGAGACCATGCCCTGGCCGATGCCAGACACCATGCCCTTCGTGGGCAAGACCGCCTTCTCTCACCTGGTCGAGGTGCACTACTGCGTGCCGCCGACGGAGGAAGGCTTCTGGTCGTATCTGTGCATGAAGCCGGAGGTGTTCGGGAACACCCAGCACAACCTGCTGGGCCACTATTCGGGCCCGTGGGCCGTGCGCGCCAAGGCCGACGAGCTGGGCCTCACCATCGCCGACGGCAACGAGCAGGACGTGGTCGCGAAGCTGCGCGAGAAGATCCAGGCCGCGCGCCGGCAGATCACCGATGAGGAGTTCCGCGAGATCGTCGCGGCGGCGGGTTAGAGACGCGCTAGAAAATCTCCGGCTCGGGGATCGGCGCGCCCGCGTGCAGGAAATCGAAGTCGCAGCCCCGGTTCGCCTGGGTGACGTGGGCGGCGTACATGGAGACATAGCCGCGCTCCGGAATCTGCTTGCGCGGGGCCCACGCCGAGCGGCGCGCCTCCAGTTCCGCGGCGTCGACCTCAAGATCGAGCTTCCGTTCCGCCACATCGAGCGTCACCATGTCGCCGTCTTGCACCAGCGCCAGCGGCCCGCCCACATGGGCCTCGGGCGCCACATGCAGCACACACGTGCCGTAGCTGGTGCCCGACATGCGTGCATCAGAGATGCGCACCATGTCGCGCACACCGGCTTCCAGCAGCTTCTTCGGGATCGGCAGCTGGCCCCATTCGGGCATGCCCGGCGCACCGACGGGCCCTGCATTCTGCAGCACCAGCACCGAATCAGCCGTGACGTCCAGGTCCGGATCGTCGATCCGCGCGTCGAGATCCGCCCGGTCGGCGAACACCACGGCCGGGCCGGTGTGCCTGAGCAGCGACGGGTCGGCCGCCGTCTGCTTGATGACCGCGCCGTCGGGCGCGAGCGATCCGGTCAGCACGACCGTGCCGCCGTCGGGGCCAAGCGGATTGTCGCGGGTGCGGATTACATCGTCATTGTGTAGCACCGCATCGGTCCAACTCTCACCAATGGGGGTGCCCGCCACGGTCGGCGCGCTGCCGTCGAGCAAATCGTCGAGCTGGCGCATCAGCGCACGCAGGCCGCCTGCATAGTAGAAATCCTCCATCAGGTAGGCACCGGACGGACGAGTGTTGGCAAGCCAGGGCGTGCGCCGGGAAATCTCATCGAAGCGCGAGAGCGGCACGTCAACGCCCGCGCGGCCCGCCATGGCGACCAGATGGATGATCGCGTTGGTCGAGCCGCCGATGGCCATGTCGACGGTGATGGCGTTGTCGAAGGCGGCTTGCGTCAGAATGTCGGCGGGCACCAGATCTTCCCAGACCATTTCGACGATGCGCCGCCCGGTCGCGGCGGCCATCACGCCGTGATTGGAATCCGCTGCCGGGATCGAGGAGGCTCCGGGCAGGGTCATGCCCAGGGTCTCGGCCAGCGACATCATCGTCGCGGCGGTGCCCATGGTCATGCAGGTGCCCGCCGAGCGGGACGCGCCCGCGAGCACCTCGTCGACCACGCCGGACTCGATGTTTCCCGCCCGGTACTCCGCATAGTATTTCCAGTGGTCGGTGCCGCTGCCCAGCGTCTCGCCGTTCCAAAAGCCGCGCAGCATGGGCCCCGCGGGCAAGTAGATCGCAGGCAGGCCCGCCGAGGTCGCACCCATGATCAGCGACGGTGTGGTCTTGTCGCAGCCGCCCATGAGCACCGCGCCGTCGACGGGGTAGGAGCGGATCAGTTCTTCCGCCTCCATCGCCAGCAGGTTGCGGTAGAGCATCGTCGTCGGCTTCATCATGATCTCGCCCAGCGTGATCGCCGGCATCTCCACCGGGAAGCCGCCGGCCTGATAGACGCCGCGCTTGATCTGCTGCACCCGCTCGGGGAAATGGCCGTGGCAGGTGTTGAGGTCGGACCAGGTGTTGAGGATGCCAATGACCGGCCGGCCGTCGAAGTCGTCGGGGCTGAAGCCGAGCTGGCGCAACCGCCCGCGATGGCTGAACGCGCGCATGCTCTCGCCCGCGAGCCAGTTCGCGCTGCGCAGGTCGGCGGGGGTTTTTCGGGTCTTTGTCATGGCTGGTCGTTCCGGCTAACGGGTGGCATCGCCGACGAGGATAGCGGCCACGGCCCCGCTTTGACATGCCCCACCACCGCCGCTAGTTAGGTCGACGCCGATCCGGCACCCGTTCCAGCCCCACAGGACAGATGTCCTCACCCGATCCCCCCGCCGCCGCACCACGCAGTGAACTAGCGGGCATGCGCGCCTTCCGGCACCGCGACTTCCGCTATTTCTGGGCGACCCGAGTGTCGGGAATCCTGGCGACCGAAATGCTGGTCACCACCGTGGGCTGGCAGGTCTACCGGCTAACGGCGAGCGAGCTCAATCTCGGCCTTGTCGGGTTCGCCCAGTTCGCGCCCTTTGCGCTGTTGTTCCTGGTCTCCGGCGTCGCCGCCGACCGGCTGCCGCGGATGCGCATCATCCTGGGCTGCGTCGCGTTGCAAACCGTGTGCGCCGCGACCCTGCTCTGGGGTACCTGGTCGGGCGCCATCGACTTCCGGATCATCCTGGCCGTGCTCGTGCTGTTCGGCGTCGCGCGCGCCTTCCAGGCCCCGGCCCAGATGGCGATCGTGCCCAACCTGGTCCCCACGGAAGACGTGGCCAACGCCATTGCCTGGTCCGCCGCCGGCTTCCAGATGGCGCGGATCATCGGACCGACCATCTCGGGCCTGCTGATCGCGTTCGGCGCGGCGCACGGCCAGGACGAGCTGTTCGTCTACATCCTCTCGGTCGCGGTGTTCGTGCTGGCAACCGGCCTGGCGGCGATGGTGCGCAAGCCGGCGCAGGTCGTGAGCCAGGCGCCGATCGCGGTCGCCAGCATCCTGGCAGGCTTCAGGTTCATCTGGTCGCGCCAGGTGATCCTGGGCACGATCGGACTCGACCTGTTCGCCGTCCTGTTCGGCGGCGCCATCGCGCTGCTCCCGGTCTATGCCACCGACATACTGGGCGTGGGCGCCGAAGGTTTCGGCATCCTGCGCTCGGCCTTCACGGCCGGGTCGTTCCTGGGGGCGCTGTACATGACGCAACATCCGGTGACACGGCGCGCCGGGCTGAAACTGCTCTACGCCGTCGGCACCTTCGGACTCGGCGTCATCATCTTCGGCGTGTCGGAGATCTTCTGGCTATCGATCGCCGCCCTGTTCGTAATGGGATTCGCCGACGCGATCAGCGTCTTCGTGCGCCAGAACCTGGTGCAGATCATCACGCCCGACGAGATGCGCGGCCGGGTGAGCGCCGTGACGGCCGTGTTCATCGGCGCATCAAACGAGCTGGGCGAGTTCGAATCCGGCGTCACCGCCCACTGGTGGGGAACGGTGCCCGCCGTGGTGGTCGGCGGCGCGGCGACCGTCACGGTCGCGGTCGGCTTTGCCTGGCTCTTCCCCCAGCTGCGCAAGGTGGACTCCCTGGAGCCCGACGAGCTGATCCGCAACTACCGGGACGCGCCGCCCCGGCGCGGCTGATCAGTCGACCACCGCGATCGCATTGACCTCGAGGATGCAGCGCGGATCGGTCGCGAGCTGCACGATTTGCACCGTCGTCGTCGCCGGTTTGGCATCCACGAAATACCCGGCCCAGACCTTGTTGAGCACATCCTGGTCGGACATGTTGGTCAGGAAACGGTCCGCCGTGACGATGTCGTTGAAGGTCGCGCCGACCGCG
This sequence comes from Alphaproteobacteria bacterium, assembly GCA_002727315.1. Lineage (GTDB taxonomy): Bacteria > Pseudomonadota > Alphaproteobacteria > UBA6615 > UBA6615 > UBA8079. Next base: position 4,127 of record PBWR01000026.1, on the reverse strand, counting down.
TCGAGGCCGCGCTTGAGATTGTCGAGGACCGCCCTTGCCTGCCCGTCCATATCGTCGGGCATGTCGGCGAACTCCTCGGGCACATGGGGGTGCGAGTGATAGACGGGTGCGGCCGTCACGCCGGCCAGATAGACCGTGGTTCCGCCGGTCACCTTGATCGCGGGCGCATAGGGCATCCAGATGTCCGGCGCGTCCGGCCAGTGACAATGCTCAATTTTCTTCGCCATATTTTCCTCCCAGAATGTAAGACCGCGCACCCGGTTGCCGTGCGCACGAAAAACCCGATAGTAGAATTCCATCCTACGCGAAGCCGACGTTCGCGTGGATAACCGTTTTTGCCCGAGCCCCGCATGCTTCCCATCGACACTCTCTACCGCGGCCGCCAGATCAATCCCGACGGGATCGCGCTGGAGGACGACACGACGAAGCTCACCTATCGCGAACTCGTCGAGCGGGTCGAGGCGCTTGCCGTCGCCCTGCAGCGCCGCCTGCCCCACAAGCAGGCCAAGATCGTAGCCTGCGGCTACAACAATCTGCAGCATGTCATCGCCATACTTGCGACCCACCTGGCAGGGCATATCTGGGTGGCGGTCAATCCGCGCAGCGGCACGACTGAGAACAACGCGCTGATGAACCTGGTTGAGCCAAACCTCATCATCGCCGACGATGCCGCGCGCGATGCGTTCGATCCCGGCGACACGCCGTTCATCGTCGCCGCGCCGGACAAAAGGCCCGCCGGCGACAGTGTCGACGGCCTAATCGCGGCCCATCGCGGAAAGCGGCCGGACCGCCACGACCTCAACCCGAACACGGATTTGCAGGCGATCAAGTTCACCGGCGGGTCGACCGGCTTGCCCAAGGCGGTCATGCAGCCCTACCGGACCGGGATCACGCTGATCGGAAACTTCCTGTCGGTGTTCCGGCTCAACCCGGACGATTGCCAGGTCGCCGCCGCACCGGTCAGCCATGCCGCGTTCATCCTGATGCTGCCGATCTTCGCGGTCGGCGGCCGCAACATCGTACTGCCGACGCCCGACCCGGACCGGATCCTAGATTCCTTCGAGAATCGCGGCGTCAGCACGATCTTCATGCCGCCGACCATGATCTATCGCGCGATGGCCGAGCCGAACATCGAGTGCCGGTCCTTTCCCCATTTACGGCACCTGATCTACTCGGCCGCACCGATGCCGCCGGAAAAGGTGCGCGAAGCCCAGCAGGTCTTTCCCAACGCCATCGAAACCCTCTACGGCCAGACCGAGGCCTCGTCAATCTGCACCGCCATGACGGCAGCGGAACTCGAGATGGATGCCAACAACGGGTCCGTCGGCCGCGCCACGCCCCTGATGCGGGTCGAGATCATGGACCCGGACGGCAACATCCTGCCGCCAGGCGAGACCGGCGAGGTAGTGGTCCGCGGCGGGCTAACCATGACCGGTTACTACAAGAATCCCGAGGCGACGGCCGAGGCGTTCAAGGACGGCTGGCTCCACACCGGCGACGGCGGGCTCATCGACGAGCGCGGCTACCTGTTTCTCAAGGACCGGCTGCGCGACGTGATCATCTCCGGCGGATTCAACGTCTATCCGACCGATGTCGAGGGCGCGCTCGTGCGCCATCCTGACATCTATGAATGTGTCGTGTTTGGCGCCGAGGACGATTACTGGGGCGAGCGGGTCGAGGCGGCCGTGCAACTTCGCGGCGGCGCATCCGCGTCACCGGACGACATCATCGCCCACGCCAAGGCGGAACTCGGCTCAGTCAAGGCACCCAAGACGGTCCACCTGGTGGACGACCTACCGCGCAGCGCCGTCGGCAAGGTCCTGCGCCGGGAGGTTCGCGACCGGTTTTCCAGCCCCGTGCGTAAATCATGATTGGCCTCGAACCGCCAGCAGCGTAGAAATCAAAGCCATGCGTATTATCGATATTCGCGAAACCGCGGTCCCGCTGAACCTGAAGCTGCGCAATGCGGTGTTCGATTTCAGCCAAATGACCACCTCGATCGTCGCCGTCATCACCGACGTGATTCGCGACGGCAGGCCGGTGGTGGGATATGCGTTCAACTCGACGGGACGCTATGCCTGCGGTGCCCAGATGCGCACAAGATTCATCCCGCGTGTCCTCGACGCCGACCCCGACAGCCTGGTCGACGAAGAGCGCGACAATCTCGATCCCGAGGCGATCCTCGCCGCGATGATGCAGGGCGAAAAACCCGGCGGGCATTCGGATCGTTCGGTCGGGATCGGGACCATCGAGTTCGCGGTCTGGGATGCGATCGCCAAGATCGAGGAGAAGCCGGCCTTTAGGTCCATCGAGGCGCGCTACAATCCCGGCGGCGCGAAACCGAAGATGTTCGTCTATGTGGGCGGTGGCTGGTACGCACCTGGCAAGGGTATCCCCGAGTTGCTAGACGAGATGCGCGGCTATCTCGACATGGGCTACACCCAGCTGAACATGAAGGTCGGCGGCGCGAGCGTCGCCGAGGACATCGAGCGGCTGGAGGCGGTTCTGAAGCTGGTCGGGGACGATGGCTGGAACCTGGCCGTGGATGCCAATTGCGGCCTGACGCGCGATGGCGCCTTCGAGTATGCGAAGGCCCTGGAACCCTACCAACTGCGCTGGTATGAGGAGGCGACAGATCCCCTCGACTATGCGCTGATGGCTGAGCTTGCCGAAATCTACGCGCCGCCGATGGCAACAGGCGAAAACCTGTTCTCGACCCAGGATGTCCAGAACCTCGTCCGTTTCGGCGGACTGCGCCCCGATCATGACGTGCTGCAGACCGACCCGCCCCAGAGTTACGGCGTGGTCGCGGTCACCCGCACCATCGAGATGCTGAAACAGCACGGCTGGACGGAGAACGCGCTCATGCCCCACGGCGGCAACCAGATGTCCCTGCACATCGCCGCCGGGCTCGGCATGCTGCTTTGCGAATCCTATCCGAACACGTTTGGCATGTTTTCGGATTTCGCCGACGATGCCGAAGTCGTCGACGGTTATCTCACCCTGGACGAGGACCGGCCCGGCATTGGCTTCGAAGCCCAGGCCGATCTCTTCAAGGTGATGTCCGATCTGTCCGCCAACTAGATCCGAACGGGGCATCAGACCCCGAACAACATTCCAAGGGAGCAATCCGCCATGATGTTCGAATATTTCCCCGACAATTATCCTTGGTCGATGGCCGCCGTGATGGCAATCAACTCCGGCGCTGTCCTGTCCGAGGTCGACGAGGCATTGAAGCCGCTGAAAGATATTGCCGGCGCCAACGACGATGCGGCCAACGAGGCCTGGCACAAGCGATGGATGATGCTGGGCGAACGCAGCGAACGGCTGGCGAACGAGGATGACGCCGCCGGACGCCGGATCAGTGCCAGCGCCAAATACAAGCGCGCGGCCGCTTATTTCATGACGGCGGAGCGCATGTGCAAGTCGGACGATCCCGTACGCATCGAGACCTACAAACAAATGCTCGATGTCTTCCGCAAAGGCGTCGAACGCGAAGAAGGCCCGGTCGAGTGGGTCGAGGTGCCCTACAAGGACACCAGCCTGCCAGCCCTGTTCTATCGGGCCGACCCCGGGACCGTTAGCGGCGACGGGCAGCCGCCGTGCATCATCCATTTCGATGGCCTAGATGTGATGAAGGAATTCCTATATCTCGCCGGAGTCGCGCGCGCCTATGCCGCCCGCGGCATCTCGACCCTGCTGATCGATCATCCCGGTGTCGGCGAGGCCTTGCGCCTGCGCGACTTGAAACTCTTCCCCGAGACCGAAGTGCCTGCCGGTGCCGCGGTCGATTATCTGGAAGGGCGCAACGATGTGGATTCCGACCGGATCGGGATGGCCGGCATCAGCCTGGGCGGTTACTACGTGCCGCGCGCAGCCGGGTTCGAACACCGGCTGAAATGCGCCATCGCCTGGGGAGCCATCAATGACTACGGCAAGATCACACGCGGCCGCCTGGAAGGCACCGGCACGAAACTTTCGGTCTCCCACTGGGAAGAACACATGAACTGGGTGTTCGGCACCAACTCGGCAGAAGAGATTCTGGAAGTCGTCGACCGGATGAACCTCGCCGAAGCAGTCCCGAACATCGAGTGCCCGCTCCTTGTCGTCCACGGCGAGGGCGATCG
>PBWR01000025.1 GCA_002727315.1 Alphaproteobacteria bacterium | reverse complement strand
TCATCCTAGAAGCGATGGCGCATCGCCGCGCGATCGTGACGACCCCGGTGTTCGGTATTCCCGAGCAGCTTGGTAGCGACCCGTTGGTCGCACGCCGATACGAACCGGGCCGGACCGACAGCCTGGCCGGGCACCTGGCGGAACTCGGCGAGGATGTCTCGCTGCGTGCGGAGATGGGGGACGCCGCGCATTCACGCCTTGCGGCACTTTCGAGCTTTGACGGGATGCTCGACCGCTACCAACAGGTCTTCGAGGGCTGTTTCCAGCCGCCGCCTGAGGACTCAGACGGATAGGCGGCGAAAGGCCGCCCACGGCATCCAGCGCAGCACAATAGCCGGAAAGACCCACCAGGCCGGCACGTAACGTGTGCCGCTGCGTCGCGACAGGTTTCGAACGATAACTTCCGCGACCCGTTCGGGACGGGCGACCGGCAGGATCGATTTGCGGTCCCCGAACATCGGCGTCCGCATGAAACCTGCCCGGTAGAACTGAACGCGACACGCAGTCCCGTCCAGGCGATGGCGCAGGGCCTCGAAATAGGTGTCGAGACCCGACTTCGCACCGGCATAGGCCATGTTCTGTCCCCGCCCCCGAACCGAGGCGACGGATCCGATTCCGACCACGACGGCCGTGTCCGGTCGGTCCGCCAAATGCGCACTCAAGGCATTGAGCAGCCGTACCGGCCCATTCATGTTGACCTCCAGCAACCGGCGCACGCCGGAATCATCGAGCGACCCGTTATCGTCGGGATCGCCGAGACCGGACGCGATGATCACGGCATCCAGACCACCCATCGTTCCAACTGCATTTTCCGCCAGTTGATCGGGATCGAAATCCGCCAGATCCGCCGTCACATAGTCCACATCGACCCCATGCTCCTCACGCAGTTCGGCAGAGAGCGCACCCAGCGTCTCGGCATCCCGACCCACCAGATACAATCGATGCTGATTGCGGGCGAGTTCGTTTGCCAGCGCCCGGCCGAGCCCGCCGGTTGCGCCCATGAGGAAGCAGTTCATAGCCCTATCCGCTCCGAAAGCGACGATCGGAACCGACGCTTCGGGTCATGGTCGCGCAAGCTGGATCGAAAATCTTGATACCCGTCATAGTGCCGTCGGACGGCCTGCGCCGAAAGGCGGGAATCCTTGATGATGTTCGGCAATGCGCCGAGTTCATCATCGAGAGCGTCGATCTGCTCGATCAACGCGATCCCCGCAGCGGAGGCCGGAACATGCAGGCTCAGACTGACGCCCCTGCCGCGAAATCGTAGAAACCGTTGCGCGCCGGAGAATGCCTTCAGGGACGCCAGCGTCGGAACGGCGCCACTGCGTCGGACGATATCCGTCACACCAGTCATATAGTCACCGAGCGTGTCGTCGCGCAGCAACGCCTGGTGCTCGACAAACCCCAGGCGTCCGAAAGCGCGGAAGTATGCGGATTGTCGGGTCCAGGGAAAGTAGGCCGAGAAGGCATCGACCCGGCGCGTCCTGCGCCTCTGGGTGAGCCGACGGTAGAGCGCGTTGATCGGGCGCATCAAGGCCGGCCGCAGGATATTCATTTCTCCCGGGCCGGGCGCCGTCCGCAGGGGGCGATAGGAGCGTACGAAACGGGCCTTCGCGATATCGCCTTCCACCACGCGGCCGACCGCAACAAAGCCGGCCCCCAGCGCACGCCCGGGCGCCGCCATGTCGTGCCAGCTATAGATGAAATCGGCATTCTCGGAGCGCGCTTGCAAAATCCGCGCACCGGCCGACAGACCGTCGACAGGCACATACTCCAACGCGACCAAATCACCGCGAAGGTGCGACAACCGCAGCCGCACCGACAGAATGGCGCCAGTCATTCCAAACCCGCCGCAGGTCAGTTCGAACAGGTCGGGATTCTCGCTCGGCGACAGTGTCATGCGGCCGTGATCGGGATGAAACAGCTCGATCGAAAGCACGTGATCGCAGAAATTGCCGTCTCGCACGGGGTTCTTGCCGTGAACGTCTCCGGCGACGCAGCCCCCGATCGTGATATCGGGATGCCCGGGCTGCACGGGCACCGCTAGGCCATGCGGGCCGAGTATCGCAAACAGCTCGCCCAGCGTCGCACCGGCGCCGACTTCGATGATCCTGTCTTCCGGTGCGAAGTCGAGGACCTGGTTGAGCCTGCGGGCGGAGACGACATTCGAATGCGGACCGAAACCCGCCCCCGACAGGGACAGCCCCGCCCCCTGGACGATCCCGGAATCCTCGTTCCGGAGCAATCGTTCCAGATCCGAGACATCCGTCGCGAAAGAACGAACGGCGTCGGCCTTTTCGTAACGACCCAGACAGTACAGCCGTTCGCGCGCGGGTTCGGTTCCGTTCATGTCAGCCGTGCGGTGCGCCCTACCACTTGGTGCTGTTCACCTGCAGATCCGGATGCGAGACGATGCAATGCCAGACAACGGCCTGAAACGCCTCGGTATGGGGTGTGACCAGATCCGGATCGATCGGTGGAACGATAACGGCCGCGTCGGCGACGGATCCGGCGAAACCGCCGTCGCGCCCCACGACACCGACAATCGTCGCGCCCCGCTCGCGCGACAGTTCAAGCGCCGCGACGAGGTTGGCACTGACCGGGGGATCGATGCTCCCGCCCCCGACAGAAAACACCAGGATTCCGTCATGATCGGACAATCGGCTCGTCTCGAGCCACGCCGCGAACACCGTATCCCAGCCCTCATCATTGGTTCGGGCGGTCAGTTCAGAAACATTGTCGCTCGGCGCGTAAGCCTCGATCCCGCACAGCTTGCGAAAATCGTTCACTGCGTGGGATGCGTTCGCCGCGCTGCCGCCGACACCGAGAATGAACAGACGGCCGCCGCGTTCGCGGACATCGCGCAGATGCGCCACCATACGGTCGACGGCCGCGATATCGATCGCCGACGCGATCTTGCCGACTTGCGCGAAATACCGGCCTGAAAAACCACTGCTGTCTAACATACTGCCCACCATTTTCATTCTGCCGCTGTGTTGTACCAGTGCCGCTCGGTACAAATCACCCAAAACTCACGTTTACTCGGTCAATTCGCAGGCCCCGATCCGACCGTGTTGACCGCCTCGATATCGCCGACCATGCGCGCGAACTCCCGCTGTATCACCGGAAGTTCGTCATCCTCCCAGATCCATCGATGGTGGGCCGGCGCGAGAGGCGGCGTCTGGCCCACCTCGAAACCCAGGTACCGCATGTATTCCGGGGTCGTCTGCGGAACGCCCGGGGTCAGCACCTTGAACAGGAGGCAACGGCAATGCGCGTTGAAAAGGCATAAGAGGTGCGGGCCATTGTTGACCATCAGATTAAGGTAGGCCCGCTCGTACAAGGCCATACGGACTGCGATGTCGTGCGCCGCTGCGGTCATCATCGGGAAATCCGCCAGGCGCGGATCGGCCGGCCCGTCGGCCACCTCCGTATCCGGCACGAACACCACACGGTAGAGATCCGGGTCTAGTTCCGCCGCGAATGCGGCCCACGCGTCCAGGTTGCTGTTGCGCACCGGGGTGTAGCTGAACTGCCGCAGCGTGATAACCACCAGACTACGTTCCGGCCCCAACGCATCGATCCACGCCGCCACGGCTTCGACGGCACTCGGTGGGGCACGAAACGGCAGAGGTATCTTGTCACCGGCGCGTTTGCGCTCCAACAGGTAGCGGGGCCGCATGGCACGCGGCAGCGCCGGCCAATAAGAGACCGGCAACACGGCACAACCGTCGACGATACGGCGCCAGGTGGCAGCACACCGGCTCCGGCAAACGACCACATCGTCCAGGGATGGCACCAACGCGGCCACCTGTTTGTGGATCGCATCCAGTCGCCGACGCCGGGTATCATGGTCGACGATCCGCTCGAACTCGGCATCCTCCTCGCGGAAACCGTCGACGGGGCCAGGCACCAATACCAGACGGACCGATGCGAAACCGCGTTGCAGGCGCAGATACTCGGCCGCTGCCAACGCCCAACAGACGTCGAACGTCACGGGTGCGACCTTGAGATCGTAGAACACCGTGACCCGCTTACGGGGATTGACCAGACATATGACGGCAGCAGCCGAACCCAACAGGCCGACATAGAGCAAGACCCAGACGAAACGCCAAAGCCGGCCGGGCAAGCGGCCAGGTTCGGACAGGAGGTTCAGCAGGCGGCGTCCAAGCCAACCAATGCCATGCGTCCTGATCCCGGGCCCGATGGCCCTGACCCGGTCGAGGGTCGACGCATCCGCGGCCCGCAGGTTTCCGCGGTTGGGCACTTCTCTTTCGGGTTTCACGACGAACGGCTCACGGAATCGGCTCCGAAACGGGCCTGGCAGCGATGGAGCCAGACCGCGAAAGCGTCGTAGGGTACCACATGCTTCCCGGTCAGGAGTTCCTCCGCGGTGAAGACCCGCATGTCACGCCCCTCGGCCAGCCGGAGCCCGGCCAGCGCATCATCATCTATCGGTGTTTCATAGACCACGCGCACGATATCGGGCTGATCCAGTCGCGACAGGTCCGATACGAAGCGGGTGAAGTAGCTCACACGGTCGGGCCGAAATCCGATCTCCTCAACGAGTTCGCGAAGGATCGCGGCATCCATGTTTTCGCCTGGATTGACGGCACCGCCAAACATTCCCCAGTGGCCGGGAAAATAGATATCGGGCCTGCGATCGCGTTGCTGCATCAGATAGCGGCCATCCTCGGTCACGATCAGTGCGCCCACCGCGGGGCCGCCCTCCAACCGCAGATCGGCAAACACGTTCCCCACAAACGCCGGATCCGGCTCACCTTGTGTCTTTTGATCGGCCTCTCGGGACAAGCTGCTCCCTTCCTTCGAACTGATCGCGTGTGGCCTGTCAGGCGGCGAAAACGCCCTCGACCTTGGAAATCGCCGCCAGCGTGTCGGCAATCTCCTGTTCACCGTAGTTCTCGTTCACATACAAGTTGAACGAACGGGCCAGGAAGTCCGCCGCGTTCGGGCACGCGAAGTCGTCCGATGCATGATCGGAGACCCACGGCCAGGTGCTCACAAGATACTGATAGTGGGGATTCAGACCGATACCCTCCGCCAGAACGGAGCGGGCAAAATCGGTCTTGTCACAGGTCAGGCGGCCGGTGTCGACGACCAACGGATAGAAGAACGGCGAATCCCCGTCCGTCCATCCCGAAGGTTCGCAAATGCCCGACATGGCAGTCAGCGCATCCATTCCCCGCACATACTTCATACGCGCCGCGATCGTCTCGTCCAGCCGCGCCAGGGATGCATGGCCAACGGCACAGGACAATTCGTCGAGATGAAAATTCAGGGCCGGATGCAGGTAGGTGGTCGGATCACGGTCGTCAAAATCGTCGCGCCAGCGCGGCTTGCCGCGATCGGCATGGGCGAGCGCCCGGCGGAACAGGTCTTCGTCGGCGGCAAATACCACACCGCCGGTCCCGCCCGTGATATGGGCCTTGCGGTACATGGTGGAGAAGGCCGCGATGTCGCCGAAAGTTCCCAGCATGCGGCCGTCCAGTGACGCGCCATGCGCCTGGGCGCAATCCTCCAGCACACGGATATCGCGTGCATGCGCCTCGGCCACAATCTCGTCGATCGGCGCCGCCGTTCCCGCCGCATGGACCACCACCACGCAACGCGAGCGCGGTGTCACCCGGTCCAGGAATTCGGACGCCCCCATCTGATAGCTGTCCGGCGCACAATCGACCAGACGCGGCACCAAGCCGTTGAAAATGATGGCGCTGATCGTTCCTGGATCGGTGATGCACGATGTGA
>PBWR01000024.1 GCA_002727315.1 Alphaproteobacteria bacterium | reverse complement strand
TTCTGGTCGGCCGGTGCCCAATCCGGCTCCAACCTGCACCGCGCCTGGTCCGGGCGACCCGACCGCGACGACCTGCTCAACTGCAAGGAAATCCGTGAAGGTGAGCTGCCGGCCTTCGGCGGCCATGGAAACGCCCGCGGGGCAGCGAAGATTTACGCCATGCTGGCCGGCAACGGCGAAGTGGACGGCGTGCGCATTCTCAAGCCCGAGACGGTCGAGCGGGCCGCGCAGTTCGTCTGGGAAGGCATCTGCTACATGACCGAGTGGCCGCTGCGCATGGGCCTCGGTTTCGAGCAGAACTCGCCGCCGTACATTGCCATGGGCGAGAACATGAAGGCGTTTGGCAAACTGGGCTCCGGCGGTGCGCTGGCCTTCTGCGACCGCGAACGCAACCTCGCCTTCAGCTACTGCACCAACTTTCAGTGCGAGGGCGCCGGAACCGGCATTCGCTGCCGTTTGCTGGGTGAGGCCGCAGCGGGGGTCGCACCGGAATGGACAGCCGCCGGCCCGGCATAGACGAGTCTGGGCTCTCGGATTTGGGTGCGCGCGCCCGAGGACTGGGAAAAGTGCGGGCGTTCGACCGTCAGGCGTACCAGGACGTCCGTGCGGACGAAGATGGCGCTGGTCCGCGGATGGCTTATTGCCGAGGCTGTGTCCGACTCGCTGGTCCGCGCCTGCGGGGCCTGAAACTACCCCTTTGACGTCCTCTCCAATCGTGCTAAAAGTTGCATATGGAATGTAGTATATACGAAACCACACAATAAATATGTAATAAAGGCAACCGCTCGCACCGGGCGCTTTACGCCTGAACAGGAGACCATTTTGACGACGTCCACGAATCCCGAAACGCTTGCTGTGCACGGTGGGTACCGGGTAGACCCGACAACTGGCTCGGTCGCTGTGCCGATCCACCAGACCACCAGCTACCAATTCCGAGATACTGAGCATGCGGGGAACCTGTTCGCGCTCAAGGAACTGGGCAATATCTACTCTCGGATCATGAACCCCACGGTCGATGTGCTAGAGCAGCGCCTCGCGGCTATCGAGGGCGGGGTCGCGGGGCTTGGCCTGTCGTCGGGTCAGTCGGCGTCGATGTTCTCGATCATGAATATCGCGCGCGCCGGCGATAACTTCGTCTGCTCGACTGATATCTATGGCGGCACGTGGAACTTATTCAAGAACACCATACGCGACATGGGTGTCGAGGTGCGTTTCGTCGATCCGGCTGACCCGGAAGCATTTCGCGCGGCGACCGACGACAAGACACGGGCCTACTATGCCGAGACCCTGCCGAATCCAAAGCTCGAGGTGTTCCCGATCGCCGAGGTAGCTGCGATCGGCGACGAGCTCGGCGTTCCGCTGATCGTCGACAACACGGCCGCGCCGCTAGTATGCCGTCCGTTCGATCATGGCGCGGCCGTCATCGTGTATTCGACGACTAAGTATATTGGCGGCCACGGCACCTCGATCGGTGGCATGCTGATCGACGGCGGTAACTTCGACTGGCAGGCCCATGCCGATCGGTTCCCGCTGCTAAATGAGCCCGACCCGAGCTATCACGGCGCGGTCTGGACTGAGGCGGTCAAGCCGCTCGGGCCGATCGCGTACATTATCAAGGCACGTGTCACCCTGCTGCGCGACATCGGTGCGGCCATGTCGCCGCAGAACGCCTTCCAGTTCATTCAGGGATTGGAGACGCTGCCGCTGCGCATGGAGCGGCATTGCGAGAACGCGATCAAGGTGACCGACTATCTGCAGGACCATGACAAGGTCGAGAGGGTCATCTTCCCAGGCCAGATGGATGGAGCCGTGCGTGATCGGGCCGATAAGTATCTGAAAGGCGGATTCGGCGCGCTTGCAGGCATCGTCCTCAAGGGGGGGGACGAGGCCGGCCAAAAGTTCATCGATGCGCTCGAGATGCTGTATCACGTTGCCAACATCGGCGATGCGCGCTCGCTGGCAATTCATCCGGCCTCGACGACCCACAGCCAACTTGATGCGGACGAACTGCTGCAGGCCGGCGTCGTGCCGGGCTATGTGCGTCTGTCGATCGGTATAGAGCATGCCGACGACATCATCGCGGACATCGATCAGGCGCTTGCAAAGGCCTAGGATCTTCTCACAGTTTCTGGGAGCCGGGTGGCTGCGTCGCACGGGCCGCCCTGCCTTGAGACCAGGCTTTGTCAAAGCCTGCAGTGTTAATCTCTTTTTTTCCGGAATGCCGGTCAGAGCGAGGGGTCGAGCCGCAGCCATTGGCTGCGATCTATTGATTCGATCTCGAGATTCCGCAAGTCGCCCTCGGCTGTCAGCACACGAACGCGGACCGTGTCGCCCGCGGAACGGTTCCGCCAAATGGCCCGGAAGTAGCCGGCCATGCTCACCACCGGTGTTTCATCGACGGCCACTATCAGATCGCCGTTGCGCACGCCGGCGCGCTCGGCCGGGCTCTCCTTGGCTACATTGTCGACGAACAGACGGTCGCGCAGTTCCGAAGTGAATATCCCGAGCCAGGGCCGCGGCGGGTCGGCCCGCCGGCCCTTGTCGATCATCGCCTTGAGGATCGGTTTCAGCTCGTCGATCGGTACGAACATGTTGCCCGGGACCGGACGCTGCAGGAAGGCCGCGTTGCCGACGAACAAGGATCCGATTCCGATAAGCCGCCCGTCGGAATCGAACAGTCCGGCGCCGCTGAAATTCGGGTTCGGCGGCGAGGTAAAGATGGCGCTGTCGAGGAGATACTCCCATGGGCCGACGAACTCGCGCCGGTCGACGACGAAGACACCCTGGCTAGAGGCGGGGCCCAGGCGATTGGCGAGGAGAACCTGGGTGCTGACGCCCATGTCATGCGACGACCCAAACTGTACGGCTGGAAGGCGCAGGTCGCTGGCCGCGCGGACCAGCCCGAAGCCGCTTTCATGGTCATATGCCACGAACGAAGCCGGAATCCGGCGCCCTGAGTTGAGGGTTATGTCGATTTCGATTGCTTCGAGGATCAGGTGCCCGATCGTCAGGACCAGACCGTCGTCGGAAATCACGACGCCGCTGCCCTGGCGCTGGGTTCCAAGTGTGCCGGCGGTGCGGGCAGTACCTGGAATCCGCGTGTCGATTCCCACGACTGCTTCTAGCACCCTTTCGCTGATGGCGGTGTCCGATGATTGGGCGCGGTCGTTGCTCAGCGCTAGGGCGAGTGAAATTGCCAGCACAAGGAAGATTGCGCTTCGGCGCAGGAACGCGGGAAGAGCACGGATCGTCGTAATCGATTTTATTGTCATGTCGGTTCCCGTCAGGCCAGGAGCACGTCTGACAAGATGATAGCACTGGGCCGAGTCCGGAACAGGCGCCTCGCGGGAATGTCAGGCGCTGCCCGACCCCCACGACTCAACACCTCGTCATGGTATACGTTAGAGCTTATATGTCCGATCCATTCCACATCGAAGAACCCCAGAATTCTGCGGTTTCGGCGGTTTCAGAGGCCGCATCCGCCCCGTATCTGGCGCAACTCAACGATCCGCAGCGCGAGGCCGTGGAGGCGCTCGACGGGCCCGTTCTGGTTCTGGCCGGTGCGGGCACCGGAAAGACCCGGGTGCTGACGACACGGCTGGCGCATCTGCTTCGCCTGGGTCATGCGAGGCCCTACCAGGTGCTGGCCGTGACCTTCACCAACAAGGCCGCGCGCGAGATGCGCGAGCGTGTGGGCCATCTTGTCGGCGGACCGGCCGAAGCGATCTGGCTCGGCACGTTCCATGCACTGGGTGCGCGGATACTCCGCCGCCATGCCGAACTGGTCGGTTTGCGCGACAACTTCACGATTCTGGATGCAGACGATCAGGTGCGCCTGCTAAAGCAACTCCTGGCAGCGGAAAACCTGGACGACAAGCGGTGGCCGGCCCGGGTCCTGATGGGAGTGATTCAGCGCTGGAAGGACCGCGCGCTGACGCCGGACAAGGTGTCGGCGGCGGATGCGGGCGATCTTGCAGGCGGGCGGCTGGTCGAGTTGTACCGGGACTACCAGGAACGGCTGAAAACGCTGAATGCGGCGGATTTCGGCGATTTGTTGCTGCACAACCTCACGATCTTCGCGGGAAACCCCGATGTCCTGGCGGAGTATCAGGACCGCTTCCAGTACATCCTGGTCGACGAGTACCAGGACACGAATGTGGCCCAGTATTTGTGGCTGCGGCTGTTGGCACAGAAGCATCAGAATATCGCTTGCGTGGGCGACGACGACCAGTCGATCTATGCCTGGCGCGGGGCGGAGGTGGGAAACATCCTGCGCTTCGAGGAAGATTTTCCCGGCGCCAAGATCGTGCGCTTGGAACAGAACTACCGGTCCACCGGACCTATACTGGGCGCGGCCTCGGGCCTGATCGCGCGCAATCAAGGCCGGTTGGGCAAGACGTTGTGGACCGAGGTCAATGGCGGCGAGCGGGTGCGCATCCGCGGCGTCTGGGACGGTGAGGAAGAGGCGCGCACGGTCTCAGACCGGATCGAGGATATTCAACGCCATGGCCGGGACGGGACACCGCTTCCCCTCAACGAGATTGCAATCCTTGTGCGTGCAGGATTCCAGACACGTGAGTTCGAGGAACGCTTCCTCACCCTGGGGCTGCCTTACCGGGTGGTCGGCGGCCCACGGTTCTATGAACGCCTGGAGCTGCGCGATGCGCTTGCCTATCTGCGGGTCATACAGCAGCCCGACGACGATCTGGCGTTCGAGCGCATCGTCAACCGGCCGAAACGGGGGATCGGGGATGCGAGCGTGCAGGCCTTGCATGTCGCCGCACGTTCCGCGGGAACGAGCCTCTACCGCGCCGCTGCCGAGCTGGTGACGACCGACGAGTTGCGCCCGAACATCCGCAGCTCGCTGGGCAACCTGATCACGGATTTTAAACGCTGGCGCGCGTTGAACGGCGATGGCCGGGACGGGTTGCCGCATCCGGAGCTGGCCGAGATGGTGCTCGACGAGAGCGGCTATACCGAGATGCTGATGAACGACAAGTCGCCCGAAGCGCCGGGACGGCTTGAGAACCTCAAGGAACTGATCGTCGCTATGGAGGAGTTCGAGAACCTGGCCGGGTTCCTCGAACATGTCTCGCTGGTGATGGAGAACACCGAGGCGGCCGGCAGCGATCTGGTCAACATCATGACGCTGCATTCGGCCAAGGGCCTGGAGTTCGACACCGTCTTCCTGCCGGGCTGGGAGGAGGGGCTGTTCCCCCACCAGCGCAACATGGACGAGAACGGGCTGGCGGGCCTCGAGGAGGAACGGCGGCTCGCCTATGTGGGCCTCACGCGTGCGAAGAAGGATGCGACCATCCTGTTCGCGGCCAACCGGCGGGTGCACGGCCAGTGGCAGTCCGCCATTCCATCGCGTTTCGTCGACGAATTGCCGCCCGAACATGTCGATGTCGACAGCGAACCCGGTGTCTATGCCGGCAACCGGGGCCTCGACGATATGGGGCACGGACAGGCGCTGGGCTATGGCGGGGGACGGCCGCGGAGCCCGAAACGCGATATGGAGTCCACCCTGATCCTCGCCGAGCCCCAGGGATTCAATATCGGCGAACGGGTGTTCCATCAGAAGTTCGGCTATGGGCGTATCACGGCCATCGATGCAAACAAGCTGGCGATCGCCTTCGAGAAGGCTGGCGACAAGAAGGTGCTCGACAGTTTCGTCGTGCCCGCCGACGCGGTCTGAGGCATTGCCGGGAAACGCAGCCTGGAAGATCGAGCTGTTCGTGCCTTCGGTGTCGCACGAAGCCTTCGCCGAAGCGCTGGAACCCTTTGTAGGCGCACTCAGCTTGTTCCCGATCGAGGGCAGCAGTGAGACCCGGATCACCGGGTATGGCGCCGACGCACCCGATGAATCCGCGCTGGAAGCCGCGATGGGTGAGGCTGCGCAGGCAAACGCTGTGGCGGCACCCACGGTGCATGTCGTCTGGCTGCCCGATGTGGACTGGGTTGCGGAAAACCAGGCCCAGTTCGAGCCGGTCAGGGCCGGCCGGTTCTATATCCACGATTCCGATCACATGGACCCGCCGGCCCATGGCTGTGTGCCGATTCGGGTTGACGCCGCGACCGCGTTCGGGACCGGACATCACGGCACCACACGCGGATGCCTAGAGGCGGTCGATCGCCTGATACGCACGGATCGGATCTCGGCCCCCATCCTCGACCTGGGCTGCGGAACCGGTGTGCTGGGCATGGCGGCGGCAAAGGCACTGCACCTGCCTGTGTTTGCATCGGATATCGATCCCATCGCCGTCGCGAAGGCGCACGAGAATGTCCGGATCAACGGCGTTTCGCGATACATGCGGGTCTATGAAAGTCGCGGCCTTGAAAGCTTGTCGATCCGGCGTCCGGGGCCGTATGGGCTGATTCTCGCAAATATCCTGGCACGACCGCTCCAACGGCTTGCACCGGCGATTGCCGCCAATCGACGGCCGGGTGCGCCGGTGGTTCTGTCAGGATTGACGCGCGAACAGGAAGCCCAGGTTCTCGCCGCCTACCGCATGCAGGGGCTGAGCCTGCAGGCCCGGATACACCATGACGAGTGGTCGACCCTGATTTGCCGCTGACGGGTCAGGCCGCCTTCGGGTCGCCGCGCCTGTCTTCCCTTATCATGTCGGAGGCTTTTTCCGCGATCATGATCACGGGCGAATTGGTGTTGCCGCTGGTGATGGTCGGCATCACCGAGGCATCGACCACGCGCAGGCCCGAAATGCCATGCACCCGAAGGCGTTCATCGACAACGGAATTGGCGTCGCTGCCCATTTTCGCGGTGCCGATCGGGTGGAAGATCGTGGTTGCAATATCGCCCGCGGCACGCGCTAGATCGTCATCGCTGTCGAAGTCGGGGCCGGGCTTGAACTCCTCCGGCGCGAACTTGGCCAGTGCCGGCCGGCTGATGATCCGTCGCGTCAGCCGGATCGATTCCGCCGCCACCCGCCGGTCGCCTTCCGTCGACAGATAGTTCGGCCGGATCGACGGTTTCT
Organism: Alphaproteobacteria bacterium; assembly: GCA_002727315.1. GTDB lineage: Bacteria > Pseudomonadota > Alphaproteobacteria > UBA6615 > UBA6615 > UBA8079. The sequence continues at coordinate 67,532 of PBWR01000024.1, read as the reverse complement.
CGCCAGGCGTTGCGCTGCGGATATGGACGGAGCCTCGGCTTTCCGGCCGCAGGTTGCAGACGCTGGCGGTGAATGCCGGGAAGGGGTGCAGGGGCTCGCCGAACTTCTCCAGCGTCAGTGGCTGGACGTGATACTGCAGGTTCGGAAACTCCAGGGACGGGTCTGACTTGGCAAAGGCGCCCAGCTGCGATGGCGCCATGGACATTGGTCCCGAACGCTTGAGCAGGTATTCCAGCGCGATCCCCATCTTGCCGAGCAGCCGGTTCGACCGTTCGTTCAGCGTCTCGACGCCGGAGACCTTGTAGGCGCATCGCACCTGCAGATGATCTTGCAGGTTCTCACCCACACCGGGCAGAGCATGGGAGACATCGATGCCGTGTTCGCCGAGCACCTCCGGATTGCCGATCCCGGACAGTTCCATGATCTGCGGGCTGCCGATCGATCCGGCCGACAGGATCAACTCGCCATCGATGCTCACATGGGCCGGCTGGTTCTTTAGACGCAGCGCGAGGCCGGACACGCGCTTTCCGTCCAGCATGATGCGGTCGACCTCTGCGTGGGTCAGGACGGTCAGGTTGGGCCGGTTGCGGGCAGGCTTCAGAAAGGCGCGTGCGGTGCTCCAGCGCGCGCCGGCGCGCTGGTTGACCTGGAAATAGCCACAGCCGTGATTGTCGCCGCGGTTGAAATCGTTCGTCCGGGGAATGCCGGCCTCCTCGGCGGCGTCCTGGAACGCGTCCAGCAGTTCCCAGGACAGGCGCTGCTTGTCGACCCGCCATTCCCCGCCCTCGCCATGCATGTCGTCTGCCGGCAGCACGACCTGATCCTCGGATTTCAGGAAATAGGGGAGCACATCGTCCCAGCCCCAGCCGGTGTTTCCGAGCTGGCGCCACTGGTCATAGTCGCGTGACTGGCCGCGCATGTAGATCATGCCGTTGATGGAAGAACATCCACCGAGCACCTTGCCGCGCGGATAGGCCAGGGCCCGGCCGTTCAGGCCGGCCTCTGCCTCGGTCGAGAACAACCAATCGGTTCGTCGGTTGTTCATGCAGTACAGGTAACCGACCGGCACATGAATCCAGAAATAGTTGTCCTTGCCGCCGGCCTCGAGCAGCAGGACCGATATGTCGGGATCGGCCGAAAGCCGGTTGGCCAGCACGCAGCCGGCCGACCCGGCCCCGACGATCACATAATCGAAGGATCCGAGATCCTGCATCCCAATGCGCGGCCCCGCGGCCTACGCGACCTCGATCAGGAGGCCGTTGTCGTCGACGGACAGGCCGGTCTCACGCGCCGCCTCGATCACGGATGGATGCCAGTGCACCTTGCCGGTGTCCGGTCCCCCGACGATGAAATGCAGGGTCGCGGGCTTGTCGGAGACGTTCTTGAAGCCGCGGTAAATGCCGATCGGTACCGAGACCGTGTCACCGGCTTCCAGGAAGACCTCGTGCTCCTCGTCACCATCACGCCAGTAGATCGACCATTTACCGTCGAGCGGCATGAACACTTCTTCGGTCTCGTGCCAGTGCAGGGCAGCGCCACACCCGGGATCGCACTTGGCGAAACCGTGGGCGAAGCCGTGTGCGTTGCCGAGTTTCGGTGCCAGATCGGGGTCGTCCTCGTTCTCGGTGACGCCCAGGCCGTGCAGATTGATCATCTCACGCTCATGGCCGGGAATGCGCTGGTCCATGAAGCACAGATCGCTGCCCTTGAGCTCCTGGAAACGGGCAACGCGCTTTGTCATGTCGGCGACGCTGACACTGGGGCCTGGCGGCGGATCGACTCGTGTCATTTTCTCTCTCTCCCTCCCTTGCCGCACCCTTGCGGTGCAATTTGCGGGTAGGAATTATAGGTGCGGTGCGCAAGATTGTCTTCCGCAGGTCCCTCGCGTAGCTTCGCGGCCATGAGTAGCATGTCCCCTGCAGAACGACTTGCCGCGCTGCGGCAAAGGCTCACGGATGATGGGCTCGATGGATTCGTGGTGCCCCATGCAGACGCCCACCAGAACGAGTTTCTGCCGGCCGATGCCGAACGCCTGGCCTGGCTGACGGGCTTCAACGGGTCCGCCGGAACCGCGGTCGTCCTCAAGGACCGAGCCGCGATCTTCGTGGACGGTCGCTATACCCTGCAAGTCCGTGATCAGGTGGACGCGGACCTCTACGACTTCCATCACCTTGTGGAAGAACCGGTGCCGGACTGGGTTGCCGCTGTGCTGCCGAAAGGCGCGCGCCTCGGTTACGATCCGTGGCTGCACACCCAGACCCAGCTTGAGCGACTGCAGAAGGCCGTGGCGGGCGCGGGTGCCGCGCTGGAGCCGGTGGCGGAGAACCCCGTCGATGCAATTTGGGCCGATCGGCTACCGCCGCCGCGCGCGCGCGCTGAACCCCACCCCGAACGGTTTGCCGGGCGCAGCAGCGCCGAGAAGCGTGCAGAACTGGCCAATGAGCTCTTGGCGGACCATGCAGCCGCTGTGGTGCTGACACAGCCGGATTCCATTGCCTGGCTGCTCAATATCCGTGGCGGAGATGTAGATCACACGCCGCTCACCCTCAGTTTCGCCATCCTGCACGACGATGCCAGCGTCGACTGGTTCGTCGCGCCGGAGAAGGTCACCGGGGGTCTTTATGATCACCTCGGCGACGGTGTGCGCATCCAGCCGCCAGATGCGTTTGCCGCAGCCCTGGACGGCTTGTCGGGCAAGAATGTGGGCGTGTGTCCCGATTCCGTCGCGGCTTGGGTGTTCACACGTCTGGAGGCAGCCGGTGCCACGATCGGACGAGGTCGGGATCCGATCACCCTTCTCAAGGCGATAAAGAACGATACCGAATTGGCCGGAACGCGCGCCGCGCACGCGCGTGATGGTGCGGCGCTGGTGCGGTTTCTGCACTGGCTGGCCGAGATGGCGGGCGAAGGCGGGGTGGATGAAGTCTCTGCGGCCGATAAGCTTGCAGCGTTCCGCGCTGGCGGCGAATATTTCCGCGATCTCAGCTTCGGCACGATCTCCGGTGCGGGCCCGAACGGTGCGATCGTGCACTACCGGGTAACGCCGGAGACGAACCGGGGGCTCGCGCCCGGCGAACTGTACCTGGTCGATTCAGGTGCCCAGTATCTGGACGGCACGACCGACGTCACCCGCACCGTGGCGATCGGGGACCCGACCGACGAGATGCGGGACCGTTTCACCCGCGTCCTGAAGGGGCTTATCGCGATCGCCACCTTGCGGTTTCCGGCCGGGACCACCGGTGCGCAGATCGACGCTTTCGCCCGGCACGCGCTGTGGCAGGCGGGGCTCGACTTCGATCACGGGACGGGTCACGGGGTCGGAAGCTATCTGGGCGTGCATGAGGGGCCTCAGCGCATCTCCAAGGCGGGTTCGGGCACTGCGTTGCAGCCGGGAATGATCGTTTCGAACGAGCCGGGTTACTACAAGGCCGGTGCCTACGGTATCCGGATCGAGAACCTGGTGGCGGTGACACCGGCAGCAGACTTTCCGGGCGGTGAACGGCCAATGCTCGGGTTCGAGACCTTGACACTGGCGCCGATCGATCGCGCGGTGATCGATACCGGTCTTCTGAGCGAAGGTGAGCGCAGTTGGATCGATGCTTATCACGCGCGGGTTGCGGCCGAAATCGGGCCGCTGGTGGACGGTCCGGCGGTCGAATGGCTGGCGGTGGTGACGGCACCGTTGGATTAGGATTAAGGGCGCGTCATTTCGCGCTAATCTGTTTCCAAGGCAAAAGACGTAAAAACGATCTTCAAAGGGGGAAACCAATGGCCGAACGGAAAGTCATTGTCACCATCGCGCCCACGGGCGGCATGGCGAGCAAAGAGCAGAACCCGAACATTCCGACCCAGCCCGAGGAAATCTCGGACGATGTGTACCGCTGCTATGACGCGGGCGCGTCTGTGGTGGCGGTTCACGCCCGACGGCCAGATGACCAGGCCACCTGCAATCCGGAGATTTATCGCGATATTAACGAGCGCATCCGCGACAAGTGCGACATCATCCTGAACAACTCGACCGGCGGCGGCATCAACGGCGATATGCTGAAGGAATCCACCGACGGATTTCTTGAGATTTCCTGGGAAGAGCGTCTGAAAGGCATGGAGGCGGGCGCCGAGATGTGCACGCTCGACCCGACCACGATCGTCGCCACGTTCGAGGGGCGCGAGATCGTCATGAACACCTCGCCCGAGCGGTGCCGGGAGCTGGCGTCCAAGATGCAGGACAAGGGCATCAAGCCCGAATGGGAGGTGTTCAGCCCGACCCACCTGCTGCAGGACGTGATGAACCTGCTAAAGGCCGGGCTCGACGAGCCGCCCTATTTCATCAACTTCGTGCTGGGCGCCGACCGCGGTTTCCAGGGTGCGATGCCGTATTCGCCCAAGATCCTGCAGGCGATGGTCGACCTGATGCCCGAGAGCGCGAACTTCAATGTCAGCGCCATTGGGCCGTCGCAGCTCAACGCTGCCCTGCAGTCGCTTCTGCTGGGCGGTCATGTGCGCGTCGGGCTGGAGGACAATCTGTACTTCGAGCGTGGCGTTCTGGCGAACAACGTGCAGCTGGTCGAGCGGGTCGTGCGGATCATCCGGGAACTGGGCATGGAGCCGGCCACACCGGAAGAGGCACGCGAGATCATGGGGCTGAAGCCGCTCGCCGCCTAGTCGAGGACCGAGAGGGAGTTTCGGCACGATGAAGATTGCCGTCGTTGGTGGCGGGCCCGCCGGCCTGTATTTCGCCACGCTTTGGAAGCAGCGTCACCCGGACTCCCTGGTGCGGGTCTATGAGCAAAATCCGCCGGACGCCACCTTCGGGTTTGGGGTCGTGTTCTCCGATCGCGCCCTCGAGTTTCTGCGCGGCGACGATCCGGAAACCCATGACCTGATCACGCCTGAAATGCAGACCTGGCAGGACATGACCCTCATTCATCGGGGGGAAACAGTCACCATTGACGGGGTCGGGTTCTCGTCAATCGGGCGTTTGAAGCTGTTGCAGCTCCTGCAGGCACGTGCGCTGGCGGTTGGCGCAGAGATCGAGTTTGAACACGTCGTTCATGCGATCGATGAGCTGGATTGGGCAGACCTGATCGTTGCCTCGGATGGCCTGAACTCCGTCGTCCGTCGCGGCTTCGAAGGCGATTTCGAGACCTCGCTGTCCTACCTGCCCAACAAGTTTGCCTGGTATGGCGTGGAGAAACCGTTCAATTCACTGACCCAGACTTTTGTCGAGACCGAACACGGCCCGTTCAACGCCCATCATTACCGTTACACCTCGGAGATGAGCACCTTCATCGTTGAATGCGCCCGCGAGACTTGGCTGAACGCCGGGTTCGCGACCATGAGCGACGAGGACTCCCGGGCGCTGTGTTCCGAGATCTTCGCCGATGCCCTGTCCGGGAAGCCCCTGATCGCCAACAAATCGAACTGGCGGAACTTCCCGTTGCTGTGGAACGACCGCTGGTCCCACCTGAACAGGGTGCTGGTCGGCGATGCCTTACACACGGCGCATTTCTCGATTGGGTCGGGGACCAGGCTTGCCCTGGAGGATGTGATCGCACTGGTCGCGGCAATGGAAGCCGTGCCGGACGACATGACTGGTGCGCTGCACCGGTATGAGGCCGATCGGCGTCCCATCGTCGAGAAGATCGTCGCCGCGGCGACCCAAAGCGCGCGCTGGTACGAGGACTTCGCGACCCATATGAAGTTGACGCCGGCCGAGTTCGGCTATAGCTACATGACCCGTTCTGGACGTGTCGATGACGACAGGCTGCGGCAACTGGCGCCGCGCTTCATGGAACAGTACGAGGCTCGCTAGTCGCCTATAAGGGCGATCCAGGCATCCTCGTCGATCGTCTCGATACCCAGGTCCGCAGCCTTCTTCGCCTTCGAGCCCGCGCCGGGGCCGGCCACGACCAGATCGGTCTTGCCCGAAACCGAACCCGACACCTTCGCACCCAGCGCTTCGGCCCGTGCCTTGGCCTCCGACCGGGACATGCGCTCCAGAGTTCCCGTGAACACGACCGTTTTGCCGCTCAGTTCGGAATCCGATTCCGGCTGTTCGAAGGCCTCGATCTCCAGCAATTCATTCAGGTCGTCGAGGACCTGGCCGGTGTGTTCCTCGTGCAGGAACGCTAGGACATCGTTGGCGACGGATTCGCCGATACCGTCGATATTGAGCAGGTCCATCCAGGCCTCGCTCTCGCGGTCTTGGGCCGCGGCCATGGCGTCACGCCACGCGGCAAGGGTTCCATAAGTGCGGGCGAGAAGGCGCGCCGTGGCCTGACCGACCTGACGGATGCCGAGGGCGTAGATGAAACGGTCGAGCGCGATTTGCCGGCGTTCGTGGATCGCGGCCAGCAGGTTGTCGGCCGATTGTTCGCCCCAGCCTTCGCGCTCGAGCAGGGTTTCGCGATGGCTGTGAAGGCGGAAAATGTCTGCCGGACCCTCGATCAGGCCATCCTCGTAAAAAGCCACGATGTGCTTGGCGCCCAGACCCTCGATATCGAAGGCGTTGCGGGAGACGAAATGCTTTAGCCGCTCGACGGTCTGGGTGGGGCAGATCAGCCCGCCGGTGCAACGGCGAACGGCCTCGTCCTCGTCGCGCACGGCCTCTGACTGGCAAACCGGGCAGCTGGTGGGAAAGACATAGGGCTTCGATCCCTTCGGTCGCTTTTCCTCTACCGCGCGGACCACCTGCGGGATGACGTCGCCCGCGCGCTGGATGACGACCGTGTCGCCGATCCGGACGTCCTTGCGGGCGATTTCGTCTTCGTTGTGAAGGGTCGCGTTCGATACAACGACACCGCCGACCGTGACGGGTTCCAGGCGCGCCACCGGGGTGAGTGATCCCGTGCCTCCGACCTGTATATCGATATCGCGAAGCACGGTCGTGGCCTGTTCGGCAGGAAACTTGTGGGCGATCGCCCAGCGCGGTGCGCGGCTGACAAATCCCAGGCGGCGTTGATAGTCGAGGCGGTTCACCTTGTAGACGACCCCGTCGATATCATAGTCGAGCGCCGCCCGCTGATCGGACAATGCCGTGTAGTTCTCGAGAATGTCCTCGAGGCCGGCGCAGACCCGCGCCAGCGGATTGATCGGGAAGCCCCATTCCTCCACCTGCTGCAGGAAATCCCACTGGGTCTCGACCACCTCGTCGGCCAGTTCGCCCCAGGTATAGGCAAAGACCCGCAGCGGGCGCTTGGCCGTCACCGTCGTGTCGAGCTGGCGCAGGCTTCCCGCCGCGGCGTTGCGTGGATTGGCAAAGACCTTGGCGCGGGCGGCTTCCTGATCCGCATTGAGCTTCTGGAACGCCGATTTGGGCAAATAGACTTCACCGCGGATTTCGACCACATCCGGGGCCGCGCCGGCCAGCGCATCGGGTATGTCCTCAATCGTGCGCAGATTTGCCGTGATGTCCTCGCCCTCGACGCCGTCTCCCCGGGTGGCGCCACGCACGAACCGTCCGCCTTCATAACGCAGAGACACCGAAAGCCCGTCGATCTTCGGTTCCGCGACGATATCGAGGGCCTCCCCGTCGTCCAGGCTCAGAAAACGGCGGATACGGGCCAGGAACTCACCGACATCCTCGGCACTGAACGCATTGCCGAGTGACAGCATGGGGACCGCGTGCTGAACCTTGTCAAACCCCTGCGCCGGGGCGGCGCCGACCCTCTGGGTCGGGCTGCCGTCGCTGCGCAGCTCGGGATGGGCCTCCTCGAGCGCGACGAGCTTCTGAAACAGCCCGTCATACTCGGCATCGGAGACGACGGGCGCATCGTCCTGGTAGTAGGCTTCGCTGTGGGCACGAATGTCCGCCACCAGCTGCGCATGTTTCTCGCGCATCGCCGGCGTCAGTTCCGAATCCGTACTGTCTTCTTTTCGGTCGTTCATTTGGATCACGTTAGGCTGCGAACCCGATTCCAGCACTGTTTGTGGCGACAAACCAGCCGGTTCTAGTCCGCCGCCATTGCTTTTCGCGGGCCGCGCAGGCCACTGGTCATCATGCCGATCACGACCAGGACGACCCCGATTGTCGCGATCAGGCTGAGGGGTTCATCGAGCACCAGCCAGGCCAACAGCGCCACGGCGGCCGGGACCACCGCCACTACCGTGGCCGTTGGCGTGGCGCCAAGGGCCGCAACGGCACGGGTGTAGCCGAAGGTCGATCCGAAGAAGACGATGACACCCTGGAAGACCCATTGGGCGCCGATTTCCTGCCAGGGCGCGTCGAACAGCCCCGATGGCAGGAACAGCAGGTGCACCGGGGTGAAGATGACAAAAGTGAAGGTCGCGACGATGGCGGCGCTGCGCAGGGGAGTGACCTGCCATTTGCGCGCCAGGACGCCGAAGAGCGACCAGGAGGCTGCACCGACGAAGAATGACAGATCGCCGATCCACTGATTGGCCTGGCCGACGCCGGTGGCGTCCAGCAGCAGGAGCATGGCCCCGGCAAATATCACGGTGATCGAGGCCGCACGGATGGGATTGACGCGTTCCCCGACCAGCCACCAGGCCAGCGGTGCGGTAAATAAAGGCAGGGTCCCGGCCAGAATGGTCGCGCCATGGGCGGCGGGCGCAAACAGGTACCCGCCAAAGGCGAAGACGGAGAAACCGGGGCCGGCCGACAGTGCCAGCAGAAGGGCCTGCCAGAAGCGCATTCCGCCCAATCCATTGCGAAGCAGCCAAGGAAGGAAGATGGTGCCGGCCACGCACACGCGCAGCGTCGTCAGGTCGAAGGGTGTGAGCGTGTATTGGGCGGCCAGCCGACCGGACAAATGGAAGGCCGACCAGATGACCGCGATGGCCGTGACCCAGACAAGGCCGATAAGGAGTTCTCGGCGGACCTGCGGCGAACGCTGCTCCGCGGTCACGCGGTGGCTCGAACCGGCGGGGCGCCGCGATCCATCAACTTGTCGGCCGCCGCGCGGGCTTCATCGGTTATGCGCGCCCCCGACAGCATGCGCGCGATCTCTTCGCGCCGCTCATCTTCTTCGAGCCGGACAACCTTCGTCATGACGGACTTGGTGGCGGACTTGCCGTCGGATTGTTTCTCAACCCGCAGATGCTCGCGGGCCGCGGCGGCCACCTGGGGGCTGTGGGTCACCACCAGGATCTGCTGGCCGTCGCCCGACGCGGCAAGCTCGGCAAGCCGCTCTCCGACAGCCGCTGCGGTGGCACCGCCCACACCGGTGTCGACTTCGTCGAAGACGATCGTCCCGGCGCCCGAGGTGCCCGCCAAGACGACCTTGAGCGCCAACATGAACCGACTGAGTTCACCGCCGGATGCGATCTTGCCGAGGGGGCCGGGTTCGGCGCCGGGGTTGGTCGCGACATCGAAATGAACCGCATCCAGCCCGACTGCCGACCAGGATTCCTCGTCCATTCGGTGAATTCTGGTCGTCAGGGTCGCATTGTCGAGCTTCAGGGGTGCGAATTCCTTGGCAATGCGGGTGTCCAACTTCCGCGCAGCCTTCTGACGTTTGCGCGACAGGGCTTCGCCGGCCTCGCTATAGGCTCGCCGGGATGTCTCGACCGCCTTGGCCAGCGTATCGAGCTGATTGTCGCGACCGTCAATGGCTGCCAGCTTCATCTCGATATCGCGCCGGATCTGGGGCAAATCGTCGGCGGTCGCACTATGCCGGCGTGCTGCGGCCAGGAGCGCGAACAGGCGCTCTTCGACGGTTTCCAGATCCCCGGTATCCGTGTCGAGGGCATGGGCGACGGAATTGAGTTCGAGGACGGCCTCGGCAAGTTCGGCACTGGCCTTGTCGATGGCGGCAATGACGGGTGTCAGGCGGCCACCGGCGATTTCATTGTCGCGTTCCAGCAGCCGGGCGGCGCGTTGCAGGAGCGTTTCCGCCCCGTCTTCGCCGCTCAGGGACGTGGATGCGCTGTTGAATGTCTCGACGAGGCGACCGGCATTCTGCAGGAGTTCCCGGCGCGATGTCAGTTCTTCCTGTTCGCCCTCGGCCGGGTCGAGCTTGTCGAGTTCTTCTAGTGTGGCGCGCAGCTCTTCGGCCTGGGATGCCGAAGCATTCAGGGCCTGCGCTGCCGCCGAATGTTCGGCAACGGCGCTTTGCCAGTCATTAAACAGATGGGACAGCTTATCGAGATCCTTCTCAACGCCGGCGAAGGCATCGAGCGCCCGACGCTGGTTGGCGGGTTCGGCGAGGGAGAAGCGTTCGAACTGACCATGGATTTCGACAATGGCGTCGCCGACCTGGCGCAACAGGCCGATGCTCACCGGCTGATCGTTGAGGAATGCACGGCTGCGCCCGTCGGCGCCGACCGTCCGGCGCAGCAGCAGATTCTCTCCGGCCTCGACGGTGATTTCGTGCGCGTCGAGCAGGCCCGGCAGTGAGTCTAGTTTCTCGAGGCTGAATGTTGCGGTCACACTGGCCTGGTCGGCGCCCTTGCGGATAAGCGAGGAATCGGAACGCGCGCCCAGAGCGAGGCCGAGCGCATCAAGGAGGATTGATTTTCCGGCACCGGTTTCCCCAGTCAGAGCGCTCAGGCCAGGACCGAACGAAAGGTTGGCCTGGTCGATCAGGACGATGTCCCGGATCGACAGATGCTGCAGCATGAAGGGTTAGAAGGGCCAGAGGCGGCTGAAGAACCCGCCTTCTTCTGTTCGATCAGGCACCCCGTCACCATCCAGATCGACCGCGGCGTCTTCGCCTTCGACCAGGACATAACTGTCGATGTACCAATTGCTGCCCGGGAAGTTATGGCCGAGCACCGCGGCATTGGTTCGTGCCTCGGGTTCGATCCCCAGTGCCGTGTAGGCTTCTGTCAGGCGCAGCAGCGCCTCGGGCACATGGGTGGTGGTCTGGTAGTTCTCGATCACATTCCGGTATCGATTGATGGCTGCGAGATAGTTTTCCCGCTCGTGATAGTAACGCCCGACTTCCATTTCCTTGCCGGCAAGGTGATCGCGCGTGAGATCGAGCTTCAGCAGAGAATCCTTCGCATAGCGTGAATCCGGGAAGCGCCGGACGACCTCGTCGAGGGATTGCAGCGCAAGCTCGGTGATCCGCTGGTCGCGACCGACATCGGTAATCTGCTCGTAGTAGCTCAGCGCCTTCAGATAGTAGGCATATGAAATGTCACGATTGCCCGGATGCAGCTGGATGAACCGGTCGGCCGACAGAATTGCATCATCGTACAGGCCCTCGGAGTAATAGCTGAACGCCGACATCAGCTGGGCCTTGGTTGCCCAGATCGAGTAGGGGTGCTGGCGTTCAACCTCGAGAAACAGCTCTGCCGCCTGCTGGTATTCTTCCACCTCGACCTGGTCGACGGCCTCGTTGTAGAGCTCCTCGACCGGCCGCTCCACATACTCTGGCTCATCGTTGGCGGAGCAGGCCGAAAGAACCGCGGCTGCAAGCATCAGCGCGCCAATTCCGCGATACCTGATTATGAAACTTCGGTTCTGCATGCGCATCAAATCTCGCAAGCCGGAGCCAGCTGGCACTGTGCTGGCCGCTCGGCATGTTCAAGCTTGATCATCATGTGCTCTATATATCACGACAGAGGCGGATTCACACCAAAACGGGCCGGCAGAGCCGACCCGTGAGTTCACTTCTGCTTGGCCTTAATCGTCAGGCGATCGCAGCTAGGGGTTCGGGGGTTTCCGTCACATCGACGGCGTCGGCATAGCGCCAGGCGGTCGGATCGGCGAACAGGGCGCGCACGATCTGGTGGTTCATTGCATGGCCGGACCGGTATCCCTGGAAGTGTCCGGCAATCTGCGCGCCGGCCAGGTAGAGATCGCCGACACAATCAAGAATTTTGTGACGCACGAACTCGTCATCGTAGCGAAGGCCTTCTTCATTGAGAATTTCATCGCCATTGACCACGACGGCATTGTCGAGGCTGCCGCCACGCGCCAGACCCATGCGGCGCAGCTGATCCACCTCTTCGGCAAAACCGAAGGTGCGTGCGCGTGAAATCTCGCCTTTGAAGGTGCCATTCACCAGCTGCACGTTCATGTCCTGCTTGCCGATCGCATCGGAGTCGAAATCAATCGCAAAGCCGACCGAAAACCCGCTGCCCGGAGACAATGAAGCTTCGCGGCCATCGATGGAAATGTCGACACGCTTGAGAATTTCGATCACGCGGCGCGGCGTATCCTGCTCGATCATGCCCGCGCATTCGATCAAGAACACGAAGGGCGCCGCACTGCCGTCCATGATCGGGAGTTCGGAGCCGTTGACCTCGACAATCACATTGTCGATGGCGCAACCCGCGAGCGCGGCCAGTAGATGCTCGACCGTCGCGATCGTCACGCCGTCTTCGTTTCCAAGTGTGGTGCAAAGGGTTGCGTCGACCACATTGTCGACATGGGCCGCGATTTCCGCGCCCTGGCCGGTTTCGTCAACGCGGCGGAAAACAATACCGGTGTTCACCGGGGCCGGCTTCAGAAGGATCGACACCGTCTCGCCAGTGTGCAGGCCAGTGCCGCTACAGCCAATTTCGCTCTTCAGCGTGTGCTGTAGTCCGAGATCCGTATCCGAGGTCAGTGTCATATTTTCTGGTTCTTTCGCTCGGGACGCATGTCGCCCGCAGGTGACCAATTTCTGATAGGGGTGTAACAACTTCGGCTGCGCCGCCACAAATCACTCTTTGTTACAGAATGTTGCGGACGGAAGCCGCGGATTACTGGAGAAATCCGCGGCTTCCGTCCGTTCTTCTGATCAGTTGGCCTGGCGCCTCAGGAACGCCGGAATTTCGAGCATATCCTCGTCCTCGCGCACGCTCTCGCGGGGCTCGGCCGGCTCGATATTGGCCAAGGTTGGCTGCGCCGGCGGTTCGACCGGTGCCCGGGCAGGTTCAGGTGCTGCTTTCGCCACCGGTTGCTCGACGACCGAGGCCGCCTCGACAACAGGTTCCGGAGCAGGTTCCGGGGCGGGCTCAGGTGCCGCCTCTGCAACCGGTTGGTCGAAGACCGGTGCGGCCTCGACAACAGGTTTCGGGGTCGGGGCCGGTTCCGGCGTTACCGTCGCTGCAGGTGCGGCCGGTTCGGGCGCCTCCACCGCCGGGGCCGGGCTTGCCGGTGCGGTGCTGACGGCGGTCTGGGCCGACACCGGTTCCTTGCGCTGCGGAGCTGGTGCGGACACATCCGCCAGCTCCTCGTGCATGGCCCGGTTGACCGCTCCGGTGACCTTCTGGAACAGGCTGCGCCCGCGACGACGCTCGGCCTGAATCCCGGCATTGGCAATTGCCGGTTCGGCGAAGGCATCCGCCCGGCGCGGTTCGGGACGGGCGTCCGGACGACGGTCATCAACGACCGGCTTGGGCGGGATGAACGATGCCGCCGGCGACGGTGTCTCCGGGACCGCGGGAGGAGCGGCCGGTTTGGGGTCATCGGGGGCCGGTGCGTTGGCTTCTGGTGCCGGCGTCGCCGTAGCGGCAGGCGCTTCCACAACCGGTGCGGTGTCGGCCGGCGGTGTCGCATCGGCGGCCGGAGCCGTGTCCTCGGCCTTGGTCTCGACCTGTTTGGTCTTCGACTGATCCGCATCGTGCACCAGCGAGATCATTGGCGATCGCGGTTGGGCATTCGCGTTTGCGTCGATACCCGTGGCCACGATTGAAACCCGCATCGTGCCTTCGAGCTTCTCGTCGAAGGTGGAACCAAAGATGATGTTCGCCTCCGCATCGACCTCTTCGCGGATACGGTTGGCGGCTTCGTCGACTTCGAACAGGGTCATGTCCGGACCGCCGGTGATGTTGATCAGGACACCACGTGCGCCGCGCATGGACACATCGTCCAGCAGGGGGTTTGCGATCGCGGATTCGGCGGATTCGATGGCCCGACCGTCGCCGGTGGCCTCGCCGGTTCCCATCATCGCCTTGCCCATCTCACTCATGACCGTGCGGATATCCGCGAAGTCGAGGTTGATCAGACCCGGCATGATCATCAGGTCCGTGACGCCACGAACGCCGGAATGGAGAACATCATCGGCCATGCGGAAGGCATCGGCGAAGGTCGTGTGCTCGTTACAGATCCGGAACAGGTTCTGGTTCGGGATGACAATCAACGTGTCGACGAAGTGCTGCAGTTCCTCGATTCCGTCATCGGCCAGGGAGGCCCGGTGACGGCCTTCGAACTGGAATGGCTTGGTGACCACGCCGACGGTGAGGATGCCTTGCTCGCGCGCCGCGCGTGCAATGACGGGTGCCGCACCGGTCCCGGTGCCGCCGCCCATGCCGGCCGCGATGAAGGCCATATGGCTGCCCTGGAGATGATCGATGATCTCGTCCAGCGCTTCTTCGGCGGCTGCGCGTCCGATATCCGGGCGGGCGCCGGCGCCGAGGCCGTTGGTGATGTTGGCACCAAGCTGGATGCGGCGTTCCGAGGCGTTCATCGCCAGGGACTGGGCATCGGTATTGGCAACTACGAACTCGACGCCTTCGAGGTTCGAGGCGATCATATTGTTGACCGCGTTCGAACCTGCGCCGCCGACGCCGATCACGACGATGCGTGGTTTCAATTGGGAATCAGGGGGTGGTGCAGTGAGATTGAGCGTCATTTTTGCCTCCAGTTCAACAGAATTGAGCTCATGGGAAGGATGGCCGCAGGCGGCCGGAACGGTGACCCGCCGTTCCGGCGCATGCCGAAAGCCTGGGTCGGGCAAATGGGGGTGTGATGTCTAGAAATGCTCACGGAACCACTGACCAAACCGCCCGGTGAAGCGGCCTGGTTCCCCCGATTGCACAGGTGACGGCATCGTCAGGGACGATGTATTTTCGACCGCGTGGGCGATCAATCCGGCACCGGTTGCGAACGCAGGGCCGGCCATGGCTTCCGCGAGACCGCGGACGCGCAGGGGGCGACCCATACGAACCTGTTTGTCGAGAATGCGTGCGGCGAGGTCGCGCGCGCCCTGAAGCTGGCTGGCACCGCCGGTGAGAACCACCCGGCGGCCGGCCAGCGGTTCGAAGCCGCTGTCGTCGAGCCGGGCACGCACGAGTTCGAAGGTTTCCTCGATGCGTGGCTGGATGATCCCGTTGAGTAGCGACCGTGGCAGCTGCATGGGTGCATTGTGTTCTTCTTCGCCGACCTGCAGCACGTCGAGTATTTCATGCTCGTCGGCCTCGGTCGCGATCGCGTTGCCGTGGAACGTCTTGAGGCGTTCGGCATTGGCGATCGGCGTCGACAGGCCGCGGGCGACATCCGAGGTGACATGGTTGCCGCCCACGGGGATCGTGTCGGCGAACATCATCTGACCGTCATAGAAGATCGCCAGACCCGTGGTGCCGCCACCCATGTCGATCACGGTGACCCCCAGATCGGCTTCGTCCTCGACCAGGGTCGACAGGCCGGATGCATAGGGGGACAGCACGAAACCCTCGATATCGAGGTGGCACCGGTCCACGGCGGCGCGGATCGTGCGCACGGCATTGGCCGAGGCCGACACCAGATGCATGTTC
Source organism: Alphaproteobacteria bacterium (assembly GCA_002727315.1). Classification (GTDB taxonomy): domain Bacteria; phylum Pseudomonadota; class Alphaproteobacteria; order UBA6615; family UBA6615; genus UBA8079. The sequence goes on along the minus strand of PBWR01000024.1, from coordinate 52,103 downwards.
ACCGACAATTTCTCGCCGAACATGCCGCGCGGATCGTCAATGCCCTTCTGGCCGTCGATGGCGAATCCGACCGGAATCGAATGGATCAGTTCGCGATCGTTGCCATTGTTTGCGACCTCGGTTCCGTTCGCACCGTTCTGGCGCACCGGGTGTGTGTGCTGGAAGACGCGGCGGAGATCGGTGTCGTCGATCTGCTGTCCGCCAATATCGACATCGACGCCGAGAATCTCGGACTGGGGTGCGCCGGTGCTCAGGTTGACCGTGACCGCGCCGATGGTTTCTTGGGCCATCTGCTCGGCCATGTGCACGGCCTTGCGGATTGCATCCTCGGCGGCGTCGATATCGACGATCGTGCCGTTGCGCAGCCCGCGACTGAGTTGATGGCCGGTTCCGATGATGCGGGGCTGTGTGCTCGGGCTCGTTGCGCCGTCGGCCGATGGTCGTCCGGCCCGTGCGATCAGGCAACAGACCTTGCTGGTGCCGATATCGAGCACGGCAAAGGTGCCGCTGCGCGGCCTGACAAGCTTCTTCGGCATGCCGCCGATCCCCCAGTCCAAGCTCATGTGTCTTTCCCCAGAGCTGCCGGACGGGGTTTGGCGGTCGGTCCCACGCGCACGATCAGACGGTCGGGAACACGCAAGTCCACGGCCACAACGTCGCGGTCGAACAGTTCGTGCTCGCGCTGGTAGTCGTCAAGCCGAGTGAGGGCGACCGATAGATCCGTTTCCGGAAGCCGGACGTCGATGCCGTTGCGCAGACGCAGGTTCCAGCGCCGCTCGGAAACGCGCACAGCCGCTTCGGTGGCCTCGGCCAGGGCTGGATAGGTGCTCAGCAGGTCGAGCAATTGCGCGGCGTGGCGCGGTGCGCCGTCGCCGACAATCAGGGGCAGGTCCCGGAACCCGTCCAGATCGGAGCGTTGAATGGTCTCGCCGACGCGATCGACCAGTGCCATGCGTCCGTCGTGCTGCCAGAGCGCCAGGGGCTGGCGTTCCGTGATGCGAACGAAAACAACGTCGGGCAGGCGGCGGGCGATTTCCGCGCTCTTGATCCAGCCGAGGGATTCCAGCCGGGCGCGCGCCGCCTCCATGTCCATGCCGAGGATCGGTGAGCCGAGTTCCACGTCGAGGGCGGCCAGGATTTCGTCTGAATCGGCGTTCAGCCGCCCGCTCAGGATCACGTCCTGGACGCGCAGGCCGGCATCGGCTGTCATCTCGACGATGCCGCCACGTAAGGCGGCCATGCGATCGTCGATCCAGCCGGTCTGTGACAGGTGCCAGATACCGCCACCCGCCAGAACAATGGCGGTCAGGGTGCCACCGGCGACGATCATGCGCCGCCGCCGCCGGTTCACCGGCGGCCTTCGTGTTGTCGCGCTCTTTGCGCCGCCGATCTTCGGGATCAATCGCATTGCGCGGTCTCCACCATCCAACTCACAAGTTCCGGGAATGCGATGCCGCAATGGGTCGCCTGTTCGGGGACGAGCGACAGCCGTGTCATGCCGGGCTGGGTGTTGACCTCAAGGATCACCAGCGCATCGCGGTCGTCGTCGTAACGGAAGTCGGCTCGGGTCACGCCACGGCAGTACAGGGCGCTGTGCGCCTGGGCCGCCCATGCCATCGCCTGGGCAGAGACGCCCTCGCTGACGGGCGCGGGAACCAGATGCTCCGTCACGCCATCCGTGTACTTCGCTTCGTAGTCGTAGAACCCCTTGGTCGGGCGCAATTCGGTGACCGCCAGCGGTCGCGGCTCCTCGCCGGGTGCCCCCATCACCGCAACCGTCAGCTCGCGGCCCGGGATGAACTCCTCGACCAGCAGATCGTCGGCCGGCAGCGACTTGGGGTCGGGCCCGTTGGCGCCGTCTTCGATAATCTGGACGCCGACGGACGAGCCCTCATTGTTCGGTTTCACCACATAGGGGCGCGCCATGATATCGCCCGCGAGAATCTCCTCGCGGTTCGCCAGGCGTCCTTTTGCGACGCGCAGGCCTTCCTTTTCGAAGATTGCGCGCGCGGCGGCCTTGTCCATCGCCAGGGCCGAGGCCAGCAGGCCGGAATGGGTGTAGGGCAGGCCCAGCAGGTTCAGCAGGCCCTGAATGTTGCCGTCCTCGCCGAAACGGCCATGCAGGGCGTTGAAGACCGCATCCGGGCGCGGTTGCAGGCTAGCGAGCAGCGCAGACACATCGGCCGTGACATCGACCTCGAAAGCATCGTATCCGGCCTCGCGCAGCGCGTCGGCGCATTGTCGGCCGGATTCGAGAGAGACCTCGCGTTCAGCCGAGATGCCGCCCATCAGGACCGCCACACGATTGCCGTTCGGCGCGCTCATGCGTCACCTCCTGCGGCCACGCCGATACGCTCCAGTTCCCAGGTCAGTTCGACACCAGTGGCTTCGCGAACCCGGCGCCGTACTTCCTCGCCCAGGCCCTCGATGTCGGCTGCCGTCGCGTTGCCGGTGTTCACCAGGAAGTTGCAGTGCTTTTCGGAGACCTGTGCACCACCCAGGCGCAGACCGCGGCAGCCGGCCTTGTCGACCAACTCCCAGGCCTTCTGCCCGTTGGGGTTCTTGAAGGTGCTGCCGCCGGTTCGGGTCCGGATCGGCTGGGTTTCCTCGCGGGATTCCTGTACCAGCGCCATGGCGCGCGCGATCTCGTCCTTGTTGCCCCAGGCGCCGGTCATCGTGCAGCCGACGAAGATCCAGTCGGCCGGTACGGCAGAGCCGCGATAGCGCGGACCCCAGTCTTCGGGCGTCAGCACACGAATTTCGCCGCTCGGCGTCAGCGCCGTGACGTCCTGGATCACGTCCTTGAACTCCCGGCCATAGGCGCCGGCGTTCATACGCAGCCCGCCGCCGACGGTGCCGGGAATACCGACCATGAATTCGAACCCGGCCACACCCGCATCGCGCGCCGCCTTGGCGACGTTGTAATCGAGTGCCATGGCGCCGGCCTGGATAGTCGCGCCGTCGACCCGGATGGTGGAGAATGGCCGTCCGAGGCGAATCACGACGCCTTCGACGCCGCCGTCGCGCACCAGCAGGTTCGATCCGGCCCCAAGCACGGTCACGGGAACGTCCGCGGGCCGGGATGCCAGGAAATTGGCGAGATCGGTCACATCGGCCGGCCGGAACAGCACTTCGGCCGGTCCGCCGACCCGGAACCAGGTGTAGCGCGCGATCGCGCCCTCGGGTTCGTAGCGTCCGCGCACAGCGGGTAGCCGGTCGAGCAGGGAAGGGGTGCGGGAAATGGCAGCCATCGTCATCCCTCCGTCCCCGTTTCGCGTGAAACCAGGGCGTCGAGCTTCTCGGGCAATGCCTGGGCCCACGCCGTGACCGTGCCGGCGCCGAGGCAGATCACCAGATCGCCGTCCGATGCGCTTGCAGCAATCAGCTCGGCGAGCCGATCCGGATCGGGGAGTGGCCGCACGTCCCGGTGACCGCGGGCACGCAGCCCGTCCACCAGTGCATTGCAGTCCACTCCCTCGATCGGGGCCTCGCCGGCCGGGTAGATGTCCGACACGAACACGATGTCTGCGTCGTTGAAACAGGTGCAGAAGTCGTCGAACAGGCTTTCGACGCGGCTGTATCGGTGCGGCTGGAACACCGCGACCACCTGGCCGCGCGTGGCACTGCGGGCGGCGTCGAGCACCGCTGATATTTCCACCGGGTGATGGCCGTAATCGTCGATCACCGTGATGCCGCCGGCCTCGCCGGTTTTGGTAAAGCGCCGTTTGACGCCTTCGAAGCCGGAGAAGGCGGTCTGGATCACCGCGTCGGGGATATCCATCTCGAGCGCGATCGTGACCGCGGCCAGGGCGTTCTGGGCATTGTGCGCCCCGAACATCGGCACCCGGACACGCTCGATCGTGCGGGCGTGACCGCCGGAGCGTTGCGCGATCTGCACGTCGAAGTTCAGCCCGTCGGTGTTGGTCTGGAGATTCACGCCGCGCACATCGGCCTGGCGCGAGAAACCGTAGGTGACGATCCGCCGGTCCTCGAGTTGCGGGATCAGGGCCTGGACCTCGGGGTGGTCAATGCACATGGCCGCAAAGCCGTAGAAGGGGATGTTCGAGACGAAGGTCGCGAAGGCATTGCGCACGGCATCGAACGTGCCGTAGAAGTCGAGATGCTCGGGATCAATGTTCGTCACCACGGCGATCGCGGCGGGCAGTTTCACGAAGGTTCCGTCGGACTCGTCGGCCTCGACGACCATCCACTCACCGTCGCCGAGCCGGGCGTTGGTGCCATAGGCGTTGATGATGCCGCCGTTGATCACGGTGGGGTCACGGTCGGCTGCATCGAGCATGGCCGCAATCAGGGAGGTCGTCGTGGTCTTGCCGTGGGTGCCGCCGACGGCGATCGACCATTTCAGGCGCATCAGCTCGGCCAGCATCTCGGCCCGGCGCACGACCGGGATCAACCTGGCGCGCGCGGCAACGACTTCGGGGTTGTCGGCCTTGACCGCCGTCGAGACGACGAGCACCGAGGCTGTTTCGATATTCTCTGCCCGGTGGCCGACCTCGACAGCAATCCCGAGGTCGCGCAGACGCAGAACATTGGCGTTCTCGGAAATGTCGCTGCCCTGAACCTGGTAGCCCAGCGCGTGCAACGTCTCGGCGATGCCCGACATGCCAATGCCGCCGATGCCGACGAAATGGATCATTCCGATATCGAGGGGAAGCGCTCTCATTCGGCAGCCTCCCGGAGCGTCGAGGCGTCACGACCCATGCCGTTGCCGTTCGACGGGATGAGGTGTTCGACCAGGTCGGCCAGCCGATCGGCTGCATCGGGATGTCCGAGGCCGCGGGCGGCTGATGCCACCCGCGCCAGTGCGTCGGCAGATTCCAGTGCGGCTTCGAGCCATCCGGCCATCGCCGCCGGCGTGAATTCGGCCTGTGCCATCACCCAGCCGGCCCCGGCGGCGTCGACCGCGCGGGCGTTGGCCATCTGGTGGTCGTCGACGGCATGGGGATAGGGGACGTAAAGGGCCGGGCGGCCTGCGGCGGTCAGTTCGGCCACGGTCGAGGCGCCGGCGCGGCCGACAACGAGATGTGCAGCTGCAAGCCGTGCGGGCATGTCGTCAAAGAAGGTTTCGAGTTCCACCGGCATGTTGAGGCCGGCATAGGCGGCACGCACCGTCTCGATGTCTTCGGGTCGGCACTGCTGGGCGAGCCGGAAACGCGCCCGCTGGGGCGCGCTGAGCGCGTTGAAGGCCGCAGGCACGATCTTGGAGAACACCTGGGCGCCCTGGCTGCCGCCGACCACCAGCAGGTCGATCACGCCGCTGGGCGGCGTGTAGGGACGGGCCGCCAGCGCGGCGATGTCTGGGCGTACCGGGTTGCCGACGACGGTGGCCTTGGCATGGCCGGCTGACTTGAGGCGTTGGGTCTGGGCGAAACTGAGGGCGAACGCCCGTGCGCCGCGCGCAAGGCGCCGGTTGGCGCGCCCCAGAACCGCGTTCTGCTCGTGGATGACGGTCGGCAGGCCTGCGAAACCGGCGGCCAGGATCGGCGGGACGCTGGGATAGCCGCCGAAACCGACACCGATGGATGGCTTGTATTCGCGGATCAGGTTCCGGGACTGGAAGAAGCCCTGGGCCAGCGCCTTCACCCCTGCGGCTAGGCCCTTCGGGCCGCCGCCGAGGCTGCGTGCCGAGATGGTGTGGCGCATGACCGTCTTGGGCAGGCCTAGAACGTCGGATGTCACGCCGCCGCCGCGCGGATCGGTGACGAACAGGATGGTGTGGCCGCGCGCGCTCAGGGCGCTCGCCAGCGAAACGGCGGGGAACATGTGACCGCCGGTCCCGCCGGCCGCGATCAGGACGGGATGCTGGCGCGCGTTCATGTCGATGCCCCCGTCCCCAGCCGGCGCCGGGTCAGCGCGAGGGTCATACCCAGGCCGATGGCGATCCCGAGCAGGGACGATCCGCCATAGCTGATGAAGGGCAGGGTCATGCCCTTGGTCGGAATGAGTTGTAGGCTGGAGCCCATGTTGATCAGGGCCTGGATGCCGAACTGGACCAGCAGGCCGGCGACGGCGAGGAGAACGAACAGATTCTGTTCGGACATGGCGCGGGTCAGGCCGCGAAGCACGATGAAAGCGAACAGGGCGACGATCATGAGCGCGACAAACATGCCCAACTCCTCGCCCGCGACCGCGAAGACGAAGTCGGCATGGGCGTCGGGCAGGACCTGTTTCACCTGACCCTCGCCCGGACCCCGGCCGAACAGCCCGCCGCTGGAAAACGCCTCGATGCTGCGCTCGATCTGGTAGGTATCGCCGGACTTGGGGTCGATGAACCGGTCGATGCGGCTGGCCACATGGGACAGGGTGAAGTAGGAGCCGATCAGGACCGATACGCCCAGGACGACGAAGCCGGCGACCAGCCACATGGGCAGGCCCGCCAGGAAGAACTGGGCCATCCAGACGCTGGTCAGGACCACGGCCTGGCCCAGGTCCGGCTGGGCGATGACCAGCGCCACAACGACGGCGAACAGGCCCGTACAGATGAGACGGCCGGGGAACCGCGGGTCGTGGGCGGCTTCGCTGAACAGCCAGGCCGCCACCACGGCGAACATGGGCTTGACGAATTCCGTCGCCTGCAGAGAGAAACCGGCGATCGAGAGCCAGCGTCGCGCGCCCTTGATCTCGACCCCGAACAGAAGGGTGATCAGCAACAGGAACAGGCAGCCGACGAATGCAATCACGGCGAGGCGGCGTACCTGGATCGGGGTCATTGCCGAGACGGCGATGATCATGGCGATGGCTACCGGCAGCAGCATGAAGTGCCGCTTGATGAAGTAGAATTCGTCCAGCCCGATACGCGCGGCAACCGATGGGCTGGAGGCGGCCGCGAGCAAGGCACCGAACGCCATCAGCGCGGCGATGGCGGCCAGGCTCCAGCGGTCGACCGTCCACCACCATTGTCCGAGGATCGATGTGTCGGCGCGCGTGAACGGGGTCATGCAGCACCACCTTCGCCATGCGCCTGGAAATCGGGAAGCGCTGTCACTGCGGTGCGGAAGGCATCGCCACGGGCCTCGAAGCTCGCGAACTGGTCAAAGGATGCGCATGCCGGAGACAGCAGGACCGCTGCGGGGCGCTCGCGCGCGGCATCGGCCATGTCTGCCGCCTGGGCGATCGCCGTCGGCAGATCGCCGGAGATCGTCGCGGGAACCTTGCCGCGCAGCGTATCCTCGAATGAGGGTGCGGCATCACCGATCAGGAATGCATGGCGGATGCGACCGAACCACGGCGCAAGCATGTCGATCCCGCCATCCTTGGCGATGCCGCCGGCAATCCAATAGATGTTTTCGTAGGCCGCGAGCGCATGGGCCGCGGCATCGGCATTCGTGGCCTTGGAATCGTTGACGAAGCGGACGCCATTGCGGCTGCCGACCAGTTCTTGCCGGTGGGCAAGCCCGGGGAAGGACCGGATCGCATCGGGAATCCGGCTGCGCAGCTCCGGCTGGTCCGATTCCACGATTAGGCTGGCGGCGGCGTAGGCCGCGGCCACATTCTGTGCGTTGTGGGTGCCCGGCAGCGCCTCGAGGCTTGCCATTTCAAGCACCCGTTCGGGCGTGCCGGAGCGATCGTCGATGATCAAGCCGTCGGCGAGATAAATTCCGCCTGAGCACGCCGTGTTGGTCGAAATCGGGACCATTGCCGATGTGCCGCGTTCGCGGAGTTCCGCGAAGATCGCCTGGCAATGGGTGTCATCGACCCCGACGATGGCGGCCTGACCGGCCTTCTGGCCGTCGAAAATGCGGCGCTTGGCGGCGACATAGCCGTCCATGCCCCCGTGCCGGTCCAGATGGTCCGGCGTGATGTTCAGAAGCACCGCGACATCGAAGATCGCGGTCGGCAGCAATTCGAGCTGATAGGAGGACAGTTCGAGGACGTAGGTCCCGCCGTTACCCAGAGCGGCCAGCGATAGGGCGGGTGCACCGATGTTGCCACCAATCTCGCTCGTCACGCCTAGCACATCGAGAATGTGCCCGAGCAGCGCTGTCGTGGTGGATTTCCCGTTGGTGCCGGAAATGCCGATGAATCGCGCTTCGGTCTCCGCGCGGGTCAGCAACTCGATGTCGCAGACGATCTCGCAGCCCGCCTCGCGCGCCCGCGCGACAACCGGGTGGGTGTCCGGATGGCCGTGGGGAATGCCGGGGCTCAGGACCAGGGTGCGGATGTGCCCGAAGTCGGCGGATTCCAGATCGACCGGCGTCAGGCCGCGCGCCGCGGCGCCGTTGCGGCGATTTTCGTTGTCGTCCCAGGCCCGCACATCGGCACCCGCCCGGCGCAGCGCGCTCGCGGCACTCAGGCCGGACACACCGAGCCCGAGGACGGCGATCGACTGACCGTCATGTGCCGAGAGATCGAGCATGTGAGGGGTCGCCGTCATCGCATCACCGCAGCTTCAGGGTTGCGAGCCCGATGAGGGCGAGGACGGTGGCGATGATCCAGAAGCGGATCACGATGGTGGGCTCGGCCCAGCCCTTTTGCTCGAAATGGTGATGCAGCGGCGCCATACGGAAGACGCGGCGGCCAGTCAGCTTGAAGGAGGCCACCTGCACGATCACCGAGACGGTCTCCAAGACGAACAATCCGCCGATGATGGCGAGCACCAGTTCGTGTTTGGTGACGACGGCGATCCCGCCGAGCGCGCCACCCATGGACAGGGAGCCCGTATCGCCCATGAAGACCATGGCCGGCGGCGCATTGAACCAGAGGAAACCGAGCCCGGCGCCGATCAGGGCGCCGCAGAAGACGGCCAGTTCGCCGGCACCGGGCACCGAGAAGATCAGCAGGTAGCTGGAGAACACGGTGTTGCCGGCGACGTAGGAAATCAGGCCGAAGCAGCCGGCCGCGATCATGACCGGTACGATCGCCAGCCCGTCGAGACCGTCTGTCAGATTGACCGAGTTCGATGCGCCGACAATGACGAAGACGGCGAAGGGAACGAAGAACCAGCTCAGCTCGATCAGGAAGTTCTTCACGAAGGGCAGCGCCAGGGTGGTCGTCAGCGGTGCCGGGGTGAGCTTCATGATCCAGAAGATTGCGGCGCAGGCCACGACGATCTCGGCCAGCATCCGGACCCGGCCCGGAATGCCGCCGGAATGACCCTTGTTCAGTTTCTGATAGTCGTCGGCAAAACCGATGGCGCCGAATCCGACGGTGATCAGCAGCAGCGCCCAGACATAGCCGTTCGTCAGGTCGGCCCACAGCAGCGTGCTGATGATGATGGCAAGCAGGATCAGGAAGCCGCCCATTGTCGGGGTTCCCGCCTTGCGGAAATGCCCCTCGGGACCGTCTTCGCGGATCGGCTGACCCTCCGGCTGTTGCTGACGCAGCCAGCCGATGATCATGGGGCCGAATAGAAACGCCACGATCAGTGCGGTGACGACCGCGCCGCCGGCCCGGAAGGTCAGCGAATTGAACAGATTGAACAGGATGAACTGGTCGGCCAGCGGCCCGAGGAGGTTAAACAGCATGATTGGCCTCCCGGGTGCCCGGATTCTCGAGTGCGGTGAGTGCATTGACGATCAGGCCCATGCGGCTGCCCAGCGATCCCTTCACGAGCACCACGTCGCCGGGCCGCACGGCGGCGCAGACAGTGGCGGCGAGATCTTCCGACGATGCAGCGGACCCGCCGCGCAGGGCATTCGGCAGGACAGCGTCGAGCGCGGCCATATCGGGGCCGGCACAGAAGACTTGGTCGATCCCGTTGGCTTCGATATCGTCGGCGAGCGCGGCGTGGAGCTGGGCACTGGCCGAACCGAGCTCGAGCATATCGCCCAGGATCGCGAGCCTGCGGCCGCCGGAGGTCGGCTGGGTGTCACCCAGGACAGCAAAGGCGGCCCGCATGGAGGCGGGGCTTGCGTTGTAGCTGTCGTCGATCACGGTCAGCAGGCCATCGGACAGGTGGATGCTGATCCGTGCGCCGCGGCCCTTGGGCGGCGTCAGCTCGGCAAGCGCGGCCGCCGCCGTGTCGATATCGCCGTTGAGTGCCGCAACGGCACCAAGCACGGCGAGTGAATTGTGGATCCAGTGGCGCCCGGGCACATTCAGCCGGTAACGGATGATCCGTTCGCCGATCCGTGCCGTGACGTCGCTGCCATTCTCGTCGATCTCGCAGGATGCGAGGTGCGCGTCGGCCTCGGGATGGGCGCCGAACCCGATGACGTTTTCCAGACCGCGCGCCCAGGCGCGGGCGGCGAGAATGGCGAAATACACATTGTCCCGGTTGAGGATGGCGGTCCCGCCCTTGTTCATCCCGTCGAAGATTTCCGCCTTGGCGTCGGCGATGGCGCCGATATGGTCGAAAAACTCCAGATGCACGGCCGTGATCGTGGTGATGATCGCAACATCGGGGCGGGTGAGCTTGGAAAGCTCGGATATCTCTCCGGCATGGTTCATGCCGAGCTCGATCACGGCGAAACGCGCGTCGCGCGGCATGCGTGCCAGGGTGAGGGGCGCACCGATATGGTTGTTCAGATTCCCCATGGTCGCGTGGGTCGGGCCCAGCGCGCCGAGCGAGAGCGCCAGCGCCTCCTTGGTCCCTGTCTTGCCAACCGAACCCGTCACAGCGACGACGTCGGCGTCCGTTCGGTCGCGGGCGGTGCGGCCCAGGCCGTCGAGCGCCACGAGGCAATCATCCACGACAACTAGTTCCGCATTTTCCGAAAGGTCTGCCGGTGTACGGCTGACGATGGCGGCGGCGGCACCGGTTTCGAGCGCGTCGGCGACGTATTCGTGGCCGTCGAACCGATCGCCGGAAACGGCCAGGAAGAGATCGCCCGGCTGGCAGGTGCGACTGTCGATGGACACGCCCGTGGCGGCCCAGTCCTTGCCGGGCCCGCGTGCCTGGCCGCTGGTGGCGACCAGAACCTCGTCGCGTGTCCAGATGGGTGCGGTCGTCATTCCGTGACAGCCTCCCCACCCAGTTCGTTCAGGGCTTCCGTGGCGACGGCTGCGTCGTCGAACGGCAATGTCTCGGTGCCGACGATCTGGCCGCTTTCGTGGCCCTTGCCGGCGATCACCAGCACATCGTCGGCCTGCAGGCGGGCGATGGCGGTGTAAATAGCGTCGGCCCGGTTTCCGATATTCTCGGCGCCCGGGCACTTGGAGAGAATTTGGCGGCGGATGGCCTCGGGGTCCTCGCGCCGCGGATTGTCGTCCGTCACGATGGCCCGGTCGGCGTGTCGCGCCACGACATCGCCCATCATCTCCCGCTTGCCCGGGTCCCGGTCGCCGCCAGCACCGAAAACGATATCCAGCTGACCGCCGACATGCGGTCGAATGGCCGTCAGCGCGGTTTCCAGCGCGCCGGGCGTGTGGGCGTAGTCGATATAGACCTGGGCGCCGTTGTCCGTCGCGCCGATCCGCTGCATGCGCCCGCGCACACCGGTCAGGTGGGCGAGGGTGGCGAAGGCGTCGTTCAGGTCCGCTCCGGTCTCGATGACCAGGCCGAGCGCGGCAAGCACGTTGTAGGCCTGGAAACCACCCACCAGGTTGAGCCGGGTCTCGAGACTGCGGTCTTGCACGGTCACGCACAGGCGCAGTCCGTCCGGCAGCACTGAGACGTCGGCGATATGCAGATCGCTGGTCTGTATGCCGTAGCTGCGAATTCGGTGGCCGGTTGCGCGGCAAACCTCCGCGACTGCATCGAAATGCGCAGAATCCGCGTTCAGCACGGCGGTGCCTTCGGGCGGAAGAAGCTGCTGGAACAGACGCATCTTCGCGGCCAGGTAGGCCTCTTCGGTCTTGTGATAGTCGAGATGGTCGCGGCTGAAGTTGGTGAACGCGGCCGCCGCGAACTGCACCCCGTCGAGGCGATACTGGTCGAGCCCGTGCGAAGAGGCCTCGAGCGCCAAATGATTGACGTCGGCCCTGGCGAGATCGGCCAGGGTGGCGTGCAGGCAGACCGGATCGGGCGTTGTCAGGCTGGGGCCCGCATCGAACCCGTCGGCGTCGACGCCTAGGGTGCCGATGCTGCCCGAGGCCAGCCCCATCAGCGACCAGATCTGTCGGGCGAAACCGGCGACGGATGATTTCCCGTTGGTACCGGTGACGCCGACGACCGTGTCGGGCTGGTATTCGTAGAACTGCGCGGCGAACTGGGCCAGGCGCCAGCGCGGATTCTCATCTGTGATCAGATAGGGTGCATCGTCGGGCTCGGCGTCGACCGTGGTCCCGTCGGGCGCCAGGATGACGACGGCGCCGCGCGCCATCGCGTCGTCGATGAAATTGCGGCCGTCGGTGCCGGAATTGGTGGTGGCGCTGGGCAGCGCGGCGAACAGGAAGCCCGGCTCGACCTTGCGGCTGTCCGCTGTGATACCGGAAATTTCCGTTTCGTGCATCCTTGGGTCGACGGTCATCATGTCCGGCACCAGATCAGTTAGTCGCATGGGACCGGCTCCTGACTGCCGGCCCCGCGTTGGCGTTGACATTGATGGCGCGCCGGATCTCCGGCGGGGCGTCGTCGAGCGGCGCAATACCGAACAGGGGGGCCATGCGAGCGACCACGCCGCGCACGACAGGGGCGGCCGTCCAGCCGCCGGTGGCATAACCGAAGGTCTCGGCGATACCCTTGGGCTCGTCGAGCATGGCGTACACGATGAAACGTGGCGCGGTGACCGGGAACGCACCCACGAAGGAGGAGATCAGCGCATTGCGCTTGTAGGCGCCGTTCACCTGTTTCTCTGCCGTCCCGGTCTTGCCACCGACCAGGTATCCCTTGGCATCGGCATTGCGGCCGGTGCCGGTTTCGACGACCAGGCGCAGCAACCGTCGCATCTGGTCGGATGTCACGGCCGAGAACACCTGGACGCCGGCGCTCTGCGCCGCATTGCGCTCGACCAGGGTGGCAGGGCGCAGAATGCCGCCGTTCACCACGGCGGCCACGGCGCTGACCAGGTGCAGGGGGCTGACCGCGATCCCGTGGCCATAGGAGATCGTCATGGTGTTGATCTCGCGCCAATGGGCCGGATAGATCGGCTGGGCCTGCTCGGGCAGTTCGACGCTGGTGCGCCGGAGCAGGCCGAGATGTCCAAGATAGCTGCGCTGCACCTGTGTACCGATGTCGAGGGCGATCTTGGCCGAGCCGATATTGGACGAATGCTGGAAAATCTCCGGCACCGTCAGCCAGCGTTTCTCGGGATGAAAGTCGGAGATCGTGAAGCGAGCGATACGGATCGGCTTGGTGGCATCATATCGGCTGGAGAAGGAGGCGACTCCGGTTTCCAGGGCGATCGCGTGGTTGAAAATCTTGAACACGGAGCCGAGTTCGTAGACGCCAAGCGTGTTCCGGTTAAATCGTGTCTCATCGGGGGCCTGGCCGGCGGCATTGGGATCGAAGTCGGGCAGCGAGACCATGGCGACGATCTCGCCGGTCTCAACATCAAGAACGATGGCGCCACCGCCGATGGCCTTGAACTTTTCGATCTGCCCGGCGAGTTCCTGGCGCAGGATCTGCTGTACCCGGATATCGATCGACAGGCGCAACGGCGTGCCGGAACCGGCAATCGCCGCGTCCATGCTCTTCTCGATCCCCGCCAGTCCGACATTGTCGACATTGGTGAAGCCTACGATGTGGCTGGCCAGACGGCCGTGGGGATAGACCCGGCGTTCTTCGCGCTCGAAGTCGAGGCCCGGGATCCCCAGGCGGTTGACCTCGAACTGTTGGCGCGGCGTCAGATTGCGCCGCAGCCAGACGAAACTCTTGCCCGACGCCAGCCGTGCGGCGACCACTTCCTCGCTCAGATCGGGCAGCACATCGACAATGCGGCGCGCGGTGTCGACCGGGTCCGCGATCTTGCGGGGGTCGGCGAACAGGGAGGGCGTGGTCAGGCTGGTCGCCAGGAGAACGCCGTTGCGGTCGATAATATCGGCCCGTGCCATGGTGGTGGGGCGGGCGATCTCGCGCGAAGCCGCGCGGCGGAGGTCGGCATTGTCGCTGAACACCGCCAGTTCGAACAGGCGGGCGCCAACCACGAAGAATGCCGCGGCCATGAGCGTGCCGCCGATCAGCAACCGGGTTCGGGCGGTCTCGATCGCCTGTTTCTTGGGGCTTTCGAAGGCGATGCGGTTCCTCATCAGCGCGCGCCTCCCGATCCCGGGGTGTCGATGGCTTCGCGCAGCACATCGTCGAAGGACCGCACCAGATCGGCGCGGTTCGTCGTCTGGGAGGACAGACGTGCGGTGCGGCGTGGGGCGGCGGGCTTGACCTTCGGGGTGGTGTCTTGCAAGACCGCGGGTTTCGCGGCTGCGCCTGTGTCGGCAATCAGGGGATCCGTGACCGGCTCCTGGTCTTGGGCGCGCACCGGCACGGCACCGGACCCGGCGAGCTGACCGCCGGAAACCGGAAGCAGGTCGAGATGGCGCCGGGTCAGTTCCTCAAGCCGCTCGGGCTGGTTGAGGAAACTCCATTCCGCGCGCAGCACGTGGATCGCCTCGCGGTCCTTGCGAATGTCCCGATTCAGTTGCGACAGATCACCGTCGAGTTCCGAGACCTCGAAGGCAATCTGAAACAACGCACCGCCGGCCGCGGCGGTAAGCACCATCAGGATGAGGGAAGTAGGGCGGATCATCCGGCGCCTTCCCCCGCGGCCGAGCCCCAAGGGGGCTCTGCAGTGCGTTCTCCGACCCGCAGACGCGCCGAACGCGCCCGCGGATTGTTGCTGATTTCCTGGTCGCTGGGGCGGATCGTCCGGCGCGAGATCAGGCGCCATGCCGGCGCGCGGCGGCCGGGCTGATCTGGCAGGTGGCGCGAGCCGCGCCCGTCGTTGCCGCTGTGCGTGCGCAGGAAGGCCTTGACGCGCCGGTCCTCGAGCGAATGGAACGAAACGACGGCGAGACGCCCGCCAGGCTTCAGAAGATTTTCCGCCGCGACCAGGCCGCGATCAAGCTCACCGAGCTCGTCGTTCACATGAATTCGCAACGCCTGGAAGGTCCGGGTTGCCGGATCGATATGGCTGTTGCGGGATTTTGGAACCGCTCCGCGCACGATGTCGGCAAGCTGGTGGGTGGTTTCTATGGCGCTCTCGGCGCGGGCGTCGACGATGGCGCGGGCCACCCGTCGGGCATGGCGTTCCTCGCCGAGCGAACGCACGATCGTGGCCAGATAGGTTTCGCTGGCGGAATTGACCACGTCGGCGGCGGTTTCCCCGCTACGTTCCATACGCATGTCCAGCGGGCCGTCGGCGGCGAAGGAGAAGCCGCGTTCGGGCGTGTCGATCTGTGGCGAGGAGACGCCGATATCCAGTGTCACGCCGTCCACGGTCTCGATTCCGTGCGCCTGCAGCAGCTTGTCCATCTCGCCGAACCGGCCGCCGACAAGGTGCACACGCCCTTCATAGGCTGCGGCAAGGCCGGCGTTGCGCGAGATCGCGTCGGGGTCGCGGTCGATGCCCCAGACCGTGCAGTCGACGGCGTCCAGCAGGCGTTTTGTATAGCCGCCGCCGCCAAGCGTGCCGTCGATATAGATGCCGCCGTCGCGCGGTGCGAGTGCTGTCAGGACTTCATGGATGAGAACCGGGGTGTGCCCAGGAGTCACGGGGACTCCGGATGTGTTGCTTTGACGCGATGTGCGCGCCGCCGTCACGTTTGGCCCCCGTCGCTGCCCGGTGGTCCTGCCGGGCGCAGGGTCAGGCCCTTTTCGGCGGCCTGGCGAACCGCTTCGGCCTGATAATCGGCGAAGGCTTCGGGATTCCAGATTTCAAACAGCGGCCCGCGGCCAACGAACGCGGCCTGCTCGGCCAGGCTGGCATGGACGATGAGATTTTCGGGAAGCAGGACACGGCCTTGGCCGTCGAAGGCCAACTGTTGGGCATTGGCGAACAGCGCGGCGGTCAAGGTGTCGTGTTCGTCGGAGAACAGGTCGAACGTGTCGACCCCGGCACCAAGCTTTTCCATCCAGTCCATGCCGCCGCACTGAACGGCAGCATGTTTAAAGGACGGAAAGGCCACGATTCCACGGAACGCCTGTTCCGACAGGGCAGCACGAAACGCCGCAGGAACGGATACCCGCCCCTTGCGGTCGACCTTGTTGATTGTGGTCGACAGGAACATCGCCATGATTTCCGCCCACTGCCGGTTTCACCCGGCAGCTCCTGATCTCCCTCTTTCCCCGACAAAAGCGCCAAAATGGGATTATTTGGGATATCATGGGATAAATTGGGTCGTCAACGCTAAAACCATTAAAAAGCGTGATATTTTTGAGTTCAGATCGCCACCGATCTCACCGCCGAAGTATTGGATCGAAGAAGGCGCGGTGAACGCTTTCCGAACCCAAGAGAAGGCTGGGCCCATAATGCGGCAGAACTTTGTTCTTGGAATGTTCTTTTTTTGGGGGATTAAGCGCCAGGCGGCCTGTAAGCCGGGTTCTGTCCCCGTTTGCACGGGAGATGGCCATTCATCTGGGACGTCCGTTGCCGAACGCCTCACGCGACCCACCCGGGCGACGGCGCGGAAGTGCGCCATATGCCGCCCCTATTCGGTCTTGCTCCCGGTGGGGTTTGCCCTGCCACCCCCGTCGCCGGGGGCGCGGTGCGCTCTTACCGCACCCTTTCACCCTTACCTGCCCGAAGACAGGCGGTTTGCTTTCTGTGGCACTTTCCCTGGGGTTTCCCCCGCCGGCCGTTAACCGGCACCGTACTTCCGTGGAGCCCGGACTTTCCTCGCGCGGACGGGTTTCCCCATTGCCCGCGCGCGGCCATCCGGCCGCCTGGCGAGGTCACTCCTTAGGCCGAAGTGGCCGGGCCTGCAACCAGACTGTTCACTGCGGAGATGCGCGAGCGGGTCTCGTCGTCGAGTTCGCCGTCAAAACGCGCGGGCCGAAACCGGCGCTGAAACGCCGACAGGACCGTCGCCAGGTCGTACTCGATCACGTCGTAGCCGATTTCGCCCAGGACGGTCGAAACATCGCCCGCGGCCGGTGCGGAAGCCGTCTCGTCGGGCCACAGGCCGATGCCGGCCGCGGCAAGCCGGGGCCAGGGGAAGCGCTCGCCCGGGTCGATCTTGCGCTCCGGCGCGATGTCGGAATGGGCGACCACGTTGCGGGCCGGGATCGGATGCCGGGCGAGGATGTCCCGGGCAAGTGCGATCAACACCTCGATCTGGGCATCGGGAAAATCCGTGTAGCCGTAGTCATGCCCGGGGTTGGAGAGCTCGATCCCGATTGAGCGGGAGTTGATGTCACGCCAGCCGCGCCAGCACCCGACCCCGGCGTGCCAGGCACGCCGATCCTCCTCGACGAGCCGCCAGGTGGTGCCGTCCTCGGCGAGCAAATAGTGAGCGCTGACCTTGGAGACCGGATCGCACAACCAGTCACGCGCCCGCAGGGTCGGCATCATGCCGGTGTAATGGATCACCAGGGTGTCGATGACCGGGGCGCTGCCGCGTTCTGGGCGGCGCTCACCATGATTGGGCGACCCGAAATCGGTGATCATGACGCGGCCCCGGACGCCAGGCTTTCACGGCTGGCCTCGAGGTCGAGCCAGCGTTCCTCGGCATCCTCGATCGCGGCCTCGACTTCGGCCAGCTTGCCGGCGGCCGTCTCGTAGGCGCCGGCGTCGCGCGTAAACAGCTCGGGATCGGACAGCGCCTTTTCCAGTTCCACCTTGGCGTTCTCCAGCGCCGCGATCCGGCCTGGCAGGGTTTCGAGCTCATGCTGTTCCTTGAAGGAGAGCTTGCTGGCCGTCTTGTCCCTTTGCCGTTCGCGCGCGGGGTTGGCCATCTTCATTGCAGGCTTCGATGCGCCGGCGGGTTTTTGTCGCTGCCGCAAATAGTCCGAATATCCGCCCGGATACTCGTTCACCACGCCGCCGCCTTCGACCGCGATGGTGCTGCTGACGATCCGGTCGAGGAAGTCACGATCATGACTGACCAGAAGCACGGTGCCGTCATAGCTGTCGAGCATGTCGAGGAGCACGTCGAGCGTGTCCGCGTCGAGATCGTTGGTCGGCTCGTCGAGCACCAGCAGGTTCGAGGGCTGGGCCAGGATCTTGGCCAGCATCAGGCGGTTGCGCTCACCGCCCGACAGGGTCGCGACGGGCGCACGCGCTTGTTTGTCATCGAACAAGAAGTCGCGCAGATAGGCGACCACATGGCGCTGGCGCCCGCGGACATTGATCGAATCCCCGCCCTGGGGTGCGAGGGTCTGCCAGAGCGTGTCGTTCGGGTCGAGCTGCTCGCGGGTTTGGTCGAAGAAGGCAAGCGACAGGTTCTTGGCGCGCCGCAGGCGGCCGGAATCCCGTTCAAGTTCACCGATCAGCAATTTCAGCAGCGTGGTCTTGCCTGCGCCGTTGGGGCCAAGGAAACCGACCCGATCGCCGCGCAGGATCCGGGTGGAGAACCCGTCGACGATCTTCTCGTTGCCGAAGGACTTGCAGAGATTCTCGCACTCCACCACCAGCCGGCTGGACAGGGGGCCGCTATCGGCCTCGATCTGGACCAGGTCCTCGCCGGTCAGCAGCGCCTTGCGCTGGGCACGCATCGTCTCGAGGCGCTGCAGCCGCCCCTGGTTGCGCCGCCGTCTGGCGGTCACCCCGCGTTCAAGCCAACGCGCCTCGGCCTTGAGTTTCTGGTCTAACTTCTGGGCCGCGCGAACTTCGGCATCGGCAACCCGTTCGGTCCAGTCCTGGAAATGGGCGTAGCCCTGATTGTTGTGCCTGAGCTTGCCGCGGCTCAGCCAGAACGTGTCCGTCGTGACATGTTCGAGGAAGGCGCGGTCATGGCTGATCACGATCAAGGTCTTGCGGCGCTCGACCAGCTCGCGCTCCAGCCACTCGATGGTCGGCAGGTCGAGATGGTTGGTCGGCTCGTCGAGCAGCATCACGTCCGGATCGCCGAGAAACGCCTGGGCGATGGCGACCCGGCGTGCCTCGCCACCCGACAGGGACTCGCAGCTCCGCGCACCGTCGATATCGACCCGCGACAGGGCGGCATCTACTTCGTGGCGTGGTGCCTTGTCGGGGCCGGCCACGAATTCCGCGACTGTCTTGTCGTCCGGCAGGGGCACGTCCTGCGGCAGATAACCGACGGTCAGCCCCGGCTCGAAATACAGATCACCGCTGTCGGGCACGATTTCGCCGGCCAACAGTTTCAGGATCGTCGACTTGCCGGTGCCGTTGCGTCCCACCAGGCAGGCTCGCATGCCGGGCACCAGCGACAGTTCCGCACCGGTGAACAGGCGCGCGCCACCGAACCCGACGGCGGCATCCTTCACGGCTATGACGGGAGGTTCGGCAACCATGTCGGGCAGGGGCCGTTACTTGATACCGCGCTGGGCACAGATATTGTCGTAGGCGGCGTTGATCGCCGCCAGCTTGTCGTTGGCCACCTCGATGAAATCCTCGGGCATGCCCTGGGCGATCAGCGCGTCGGGATGGTTCTCGCGCACCAGCTTGCGGTAGGCGGATTTGACGGCCTCGTCGTCGGCATCGTGCGGCACGCCGAGCACGGTGTAAGGGTCGGCGGCGTCGGGCCCCATATTCTCTTCGCGGATACGGGCGAAATCGGTTTCGGTGAAGCCGAAGATCGCCGCCACGTTGCGCAGATACTCGACCTCGGCCTCCGAAACCTCGCCGTCGGCCTTGGCGATTTGGAACAGACAGTCAAGCAGTTCTTCCAGGACCGCCGGGCTGTCCTGGAACATGCCGGCCACCTGCTTGGCATAGGGCTCGTATCCGGCCGACGATTTGCGCGCCAGGTTGAACACCTTGGCGACGTTCTGGGTCTCTTCGGGTGGCACTCTGAAGACACGCCGGAAGGCACGGATCTCGTCCGGCGTGACGACACCGTCGGCCTTGGCGAGTTTTGACCCCAGCGCGATGACGGCAATGGTGAAACCGACCTGCTTGGTCGGGTCGCCGCCGGAGATTTCAGCCGCAGGTCTGCTGCGGCGGGAATCGTAGATATGGCCGGCCACGCCGCCCAGCAGTGCGCCGAGCGGTCCGCCCAGCGCAAACCCGGCCGCGCCGCCCAGTACCTTGCCCCAGATGCTCATGGGTGACGTTTAACCCAAAACTGCGCGCCGGAGAAATGGCCCGGAGAAAGAGGGCCAGGCATTGGCGGGAACAATGCGGTTGCTTTCGCGATTGTTCTCTACGCGGGTTATAGATAGAAGCATCGGCATGAGGGTGGTCAGAAGGACCGCTTCCCGTACTCGGTTACAAAACGATTCGATGCTGATTCTCGGTCTCAATCTCGGTCTGCATGACGGCGCCGCCGCGCTTTTCGACGGCTATCGGATCCTTGGTGCAGTGCAGCTTGAGCGGCTGACCCGCCGCAAAAATCACGGCAACGGCTACGCTCGTGAGTGCGTCGACGAACTGATGTCGATGGCTGGTGTTACCCCGGCTGAAATAGATGCAGTGTGCTTTTCACGCGCGTTTGTGGAAACCGAGTATCTGAAGCTCGGACTGCGACGGGACTTGAACTATCGGTTGCGTCGGACGTTCGGTAAAGACGTCTTCAAGGAGATCGCCGGCGAACTGGTGCGCAACGACCTGATGGATCCGGCCGATATCGTGGATGTTGACGGGTTGAAGGCATCCTATGGGCTTCGGCCTGACGCGGAAGTTTCTTTCGCCAACCATCATCTGTCTCATGCGCTTTCTGCGCTTTTCTTCAGCCGTGGAGAGAATACGCTCGTCTACACAGCTGACGGTGTCGGCGACAATGTCCACTATTCGATTGGGCATGCAAATGGTGCCGGGTTAGAAAATTTCTACGGCGACGATCGCTGGTTGTATCGCGACCGGGATATCAACAGCCTCGGGCTCGCCTATGGATACGTCACCCAGGCCCTGGGGTTTCGAATGAACCGCCATGAGGGGAAGATCACGGGCCTAGCGGCGTTTGGCGAGCCAGATCTTCTGACGGACTTCGAGAAGCACTTTGCCCTCGACGATGGCGGCGTGGTGACATCGGATTTCTCGTCCCACCATGAGATGCGGGCCTATATAGAAACCCTCTCCGAAACTCACACGAAAGAGGTTCTGGCGGCATCTATCCAGCGGTTGCTGGAGACGCTGATCGTCAAGTCCGTGACGGGTTTTCTGGCGCGCACCGGCGCCGATAGTCTGGCGCTGGCCGGGGGTGTGTTTGCGAATGTCGCGTTGAATCGGAAGCTGGCCGAGATCGAAGGGGTGCGGAACATCTTCATTTTTCCGGGCATGGGCGACGAGGGTCTTGCGGTCGGGAACGTACTGCAATATCTACTCGCGCGTGACGGAATGGAGGCCTGGAACGAGGCGCGCCATCCCCTGGAGAATGTCTACTGGGGTCCCTCTTATTCACCGCAGGCGCTTGAAGATCTCGCGTTGGACGCGGGCATGCACAAGATCGAAGGGAACCCGGCGGAAGTCGCTGCGAATTTGATCCGCGACGGACTTGCCGGGGCAATCTATCAGGGTGCGATGGAATTCGGTCCGCGTGCTCTGGGTGCGCGCAGTATTCTTGCCTCGCCGTCCGACAAGGAGATTAACAACCGGATGAATGAACGGCTGGGCCGGACCGAGTTCATGCCGTTTGCGCCGGTGGTGCTGGAGGAGTTTGCGCGCGAGGTGTTCGACATCGATGATGTGAATGCCTACGCATCGCGGTTCATGACCATTACCTGCAATGTGAAGGATGAGTGGCGCGAACGGATTGCGGCGGTGGTCCATGTAGACGGCAGCGCACGGCCCCAGATCATTGACCGCGCTACGAACCCGCTCTATTTCGATATCATCAGCGCGTTTCATGATTTGACGGATGTGCCGGTGCTGATCAACACCAGCTTCAACGTGCATGAGGAACCGATCGTATGCACGCCTGCTGAGGCGCTGCGCGCGCTGGACGACGATCGGGTTGATTTTCTCGTCAACGAACAGGGCGTGTACCGGAAGTAGAACCTGTCCGCGTGACCGCGCCGGACGAAACAGGTTTTTCTTCCGCATCGCGCATTACCTATGATCGGTGGTTCAAGGCAGGGGATGACGTGAGCGGCGAGTGGCATTTTTGGATCGATCGCGGCGGCACGTTCACAGACATCGTGGGGCGCGCGCCCGATGGTGCCCTGCGTACCCACAAGCTGTTGTCGGACAATCCCGAGCACTACGCCGATGCGGCGGTGCAGGGTATCCGCGATCTGCTTGACATCGGCCCCGATGCGGCGATCCCGTCGGCCGAGATCGGCAGTGTGAAGATGGGCACGACCGTGGCCACGAACGCGCTGCTCGAGCGCAAGGGCGACCGCACCGCGCTGATCATCACGTGGGGCTTCCGCGACGCGCTCCGGATCGGCTACCAGGCCCGACCGCGTCTGTTCGACCGGCACATCGTCCTGCCTGAACAGCTTTACGAGCGGGTGGTCGAGATCGACGAGCGGATCAACGCGCGCGACGAGGTGGTCACGCCGCTCGATGCGGACGCCGCGCGCGCCGGGATGCAGGCGATCTACGATGAGGGCATCCGCAGCGTGGCGATCGCCTTCATGCATGGCTACCGGGTTCCGGACCATGAAATTGCCTGCGCCGAGATTGCCCGAGAGATCGGCTTTACCCAGGTTTCTGTCAGCCACGAGACCAGCCCCCTCATCAAGCTTGTGGGCCGCGGCGACACCACCGTTGTCGATGCCTATTTGTCGCCGATCCTGCGCCGGTATGTAGACCGGGTTGCCGACGAGCTGGGTGATGTGAACCTGATGTTCATGCAGTCGAACGGGGGCCTGACCGACGCCCATATGTTCCAGGGCAAGGATGCGATCCTGTCTGGTCCGGCCGGCGGTGTGGTCGGTGCGGTCGAGGTCAGCGAGGCGGCCGGATTCGATCAGATGATTGGCTTCGACATGGGCGGCACCTCGACCGATGTGACCCACTATAACGGCACCTATGAGCGCGCCTTCGAGACCCTGGTCGCCGGCGTGCGCATGCGGGCCCCGATGATGCAGATCCACACGGTCGCGGCGGGGGGAGGATCGATCTGTTCCTTCGATGGCGCGCGCTACCGGGTCGGACCGGAAAGCGCGGGCGCCGATCCGGGCCCGGCGAGCTATGGCAAGGGCGGGCCGCTGACTGTCACCGACTGCAATGTCATGCTCGGCAAGCTGCAGCCCGATCATTTCCCGGCCGTGTTCGGCCCGAACCAGGATGCGCCGCTCGATGCGCGTGCCGTGCACGACAAGTTCGCGGCCCTGACCAACGAGATTCACGCGGCCACCGGTGACACGCGCAGTCCGGTCGAGGTCGCCGACGGGTTTCTGAAGATCGCCGTCGAGAACATGGCGAACGCGATCAAGAAGATTTCGGTCCAGCGCGGCTACGACGTCACCCGCTACACGCTGTGTGCCTTCGGTGGCGCGGCCGGCCAGCACGCATGTCTGGTGGCCGATGCGCTGGGTATGACCCGCGTGCTGTTGCACCCGTTTGCGGGCGTCCTGTCGGCCTACGGCATGGGTCTGGCGGATATCCGCGCGCTGCGCGAGCAGTCTGTCGAGGCCCCATTGGGTGAGACGGTCGACGCAAGCGTGACCGTTATCCTCGAGGGCCTGGCCGGATCGGCGCACGGCGAGGTGGCGGGGCAGGGAATCGGTGACGATCGCATCACCGTCCAGCGCCGCCTGCATCTGCGTTACGAAGGCACGGACACGGCCCTTGAGGTCGCGTTTTCCGACGCATCCGCGATGGCCGACGAGTTCGCCGAGCTGCACCGTCAACGTTACGGCTTCACAATGCCCGAGAAGCGCCTGATCGTGGAGACCGCTGCCGTCGAGGCCATCGGTGCATCGGACGAACGCGCCGGCGCCAGCCCGGTCGACCATGGCGACGGCGGGGCGGCTGCGATCGTTACCGTCACCACACACATGGACGGCGCGGCGCACGAGACCCCGGTCTATGACCGTGACGCGCTGGCCGTTGGGACCGCCATCGACGGCCCGGCGATCATCAACGAGGCCGTGGCCACGACCGTCGTGGAGCCGGGATGGCGCGCCACCATGACCGCGCGCGGCGATCTTATTCTCGAACGGGTGGTGGCAGCGGCCCGCGTCGCGGCCATCGGCACCGACGTCGATCCGGTCATGCTGGAGGTCTTCAACAACCTCTACATGTCGATCGCAGAGCAGATGGGATTCACCCTTCAGAACACGGCCTACTCGGTAAACATCAAGGAACGGCTCGACTTCTCCTGCGCGATCTTCGATCCGGGCGGGAACCTGGTGGCGAATGCGCCCCACATGCCGGTGCATCTGGGGTCCATGTCGGAGAGCATCCGCGTGGTGATCCGTGAGAATGCGGCGACCATGGTGCCGGGCGACGTCTATGTGCTCAACGCGCCCTATAACGGTGGCACGCACCTGCCCGACGTGACGGTGATTACGCCGGTGTTCGACGATGCGGGCGGCGACGTGCTGTTTTATGTGGGCAGCCGCGGCCACCATGCCGATATCGGCGGCATTTCGCCCGGCTCCATGCCGCCGGATTCGCGCACCATCGACGACGAAGGCGTGCTGATCGACAACTTCAAGGCGGTCGATGCGGGTGTGTTTCGCGAGGACGCGATCCGGGACCTGCTGGCGTCGGGTGCGCACCCGGTGCGCAACCCCGACCAGAATGTTGCCGACCTGAAAGCCCAGATCGCGGCTAACGAAAAAGGCGTGTCCGAACTGCGGCACATGGTTGCGCAATACGGGCTCGAGACCGTGCACGCCTATATGGGGCATGTGCAGGACAATGCCGAGGAATCGGTCCGCCGGGTGATCGACGTACTCAGCGACGGTGATTTCGTCTACCCGCTCGACAACGGCGCGGAGATTCGTGTCTCGGTGTCGATCGACCGGGCTGGCCGCAGCGCAAAGGTGGACTTCACCGGTACCTCGGCGCAGCTCGACAGCAACTTCAACGCTCCCACCGCGATTGCAAGAGCGGCTGTGCTGTATGTCTTCCGCACGCTGGTCGACGACGAAATCCCGATGAACGAGGGTTGTCTGAAACCGATCGACATCATCATCCCGGCCGGCTCCATGCTGGCGCCGGAATATCCTGCCGCCGTGGTAGCCGGCAATGTGGAGACCAGCCAGGCCCTGACGGACAGCCTATACGGCGCGCTGGGGGTCATGGCGGCGGCGCAGGGGACCATGAATAACCTCACCTTCGGCAACGCCCGCTATCAATATTACGAGACGATCTGCGGCGGCTCGGGCGCGGGACCCAACTTCGATGGCACCTCGGCCGTCCACACCCACATGACCAACTCGCGCCTGACCGATCCCGAGATTCTGGAGTGGCGCTTCCCGGTGCTGTTGGAGAGCTTCGAGATACGTGATGGTTCGGGCGGCGGCGGACATCACAGGGGTGGCGACGGCGCCCGGCGGCGGCTGCGGTTCCTGGAACCCATGGATGTGATGATCCTGGCCAATCATCGCGAGATACCGCCTTACGGGATTGCCGGTGGCGACGACGGCGCGCCGGGGCGTAACTGGCTGGAACGCGTTGATGGATCACAGGTCGCGATGTCGGGAACCGACCGCACCCACGCCGAAGCCGGTGACGTGTTCGTCATCGAGACGCCGGGTGGTGGTGGCTTCGGTGCGGTGGGGGAAGACCGCGAGGCTGCCGAATAGACGACAGACACAGGAGGGGGAAGATGGCATTACTGGATTGCCGGGCCGTGCCGGGGTCGAGCGACAACCGGTCATCCCTGGATCGGTACGAGACGGCGCTGACGCTGCTGAACGGCTATTTCCTCGATCCGCTCGAGGAGATCGACGCCGCCCTAGCAGACGATCCGGGGTTCGTCATGGGGCACTGCCTGCGCGGCGGCCGACACCCTGCTCGCGACCATGGAACGCGCGGCAGGCGAGGTCGGGACCAATGCCATGATGACCCGTGATGTCGGCCTGCCCGTGGCGCGGGCCATCCATACGTTCGGCCAGGAGGAGTGTGGGCGCGCGACACTGGCGTGCGATCTGATGGCGACCCAGATTGCCGCCAAGCCGGACAGCCTGTTTAACCTGCGGAACGCTAAACGGGTCGAAGACCTTGCCGGCTAGCGTTGTGGGATGACCAGACCGCCCGCCAATACGGCGAGCCTGATCGCCGTGCTGGCGGTGATGGCGGCGCTCGGCCCCATGTCGATGCAGATCATCCTGCCGATCCTGCCGGTCATGCAGGATGCGTTCGCGGTGTCGGCGGGCACCGTGCAGTACGTGCTGTCGCTGGCGCTGTTCACCATTGCATTCTCGACCCTGGTCTATGGGCCGGCTTCCGACCGTTATGGCCGCCGTCCGGTCCTGGTCGTCGGCCTGCTGATCTTTCAGGCCGGATCGGCCGTCAGCGCGCTGGCACCCAATATCGAGCTGGTGATTGCGGGCCGGGTCATCCAGGCCGTCGGCGGGGCGGCGGGAATGGTTCTCAGCCGCGCCATCATCCGTGACCTTTATGACCGGGACACCGCGGCTCGCCTGATGGCTTACATGGTGACGGCGCTGGTCGTCGCGCCCATGGTCTCGCCGCTGATCGGCGGCCTGCTCAACGACCTGTTTGAATGGCGCGCCGTGTTCATTTTCTCCGGCGCGGTCGGCATCGTGGTGCTGGCCTTCGCCCTGCCCAAGGTGCCCGAGACCCTGCAGCAGGGGGCGTCGGTCCAGACGTTTCGCGGCATGCTGTCCGGGTTTGCGGTCCTGCTGCGCGTGCGGGCGTTCCTGGGATATGCCGGCCAGATCGGATTCGGGATGGGAATGTTCATGGCGTTCCTCGGCGCTGCGCCCTTTGTGATGATCAACGTGCTCGGTCGCCCGCCGACCGAGTTCGGTCTGTTCTTCGTGTTGATTTCGGCCGGGTTCATGATGGGAACCTTCACGACGGCCCGTGTCGGGCAGCGGATCGGACTGGACCGGATGATGCGTTTCGGAAGCGGTCTCGCCGTCCTGTTCGGGATCGCGATGCTGGCCTTCGTTCTTGCCGGGGTCTGGTCGCCCTGGTCGATATTCCTGCCGGGCATGGGCATGGCGTTTGCCAATGGTCTGGCGATGCCGAACGCCCAGGCGGGCGCCATCAGCATCAGCCCGCGGTTCGCCGGCACGGCATCGGGCCTGCTGGCGTTCCTGCAAATGCTGATCGGCGCCGCGTTCGCCCAGCTGGCAGGCCTGGTGCAGGACGACACACCGCTGCCGATGGCGGTGGTGATGTTGAGCGCATCCGCACTGGCATTCCTGAGCGCGATGTTCCTGACCCAGGTGCGCACGTCGCGCGATTAGTCGCCCAGTGCCAAGCCTTCCCGGCGTGGATCGGCGCCGCCGCGCAACACCCCGTCGACGATTTCGATGCCGTGCAGGCCGCTGTTGAGGTCGCGCACCCGGACCGTGTGGCCTAGCGCTTCCAGCTTGGGCTTCAGTTTCGTGGCGCTGGTGTCGGCCTCGAGATCGGTCACGCCGTTGCGGTTCACCATGTGACCCAGGTCGATTGCGGCCTGGATATCGAGGCCCCAGTCGAGCGTCGCGATCAGGGTCTTGGCAACGTAACCGATGATCCGGCTGCCGCCCGGCGACCCGACAACCAGGCGGAGCGAGCCGTCGGCGTTGAAGACGATGCTGGGCGCCATCGAACTGCGCGGGCGCTTGCGCGGCTCGACCCTATTGGCGACCGGCTGTCCGTCGCGGGTCGGGGCAAAGGAAAAATCCGTAAGCTCGTTGTTCAAAAGGAACCCGCGCACCATCAGTTGGGATCCGAAAGCGCCCTCAATCGTCGTGGTCATGGAAATGGCATTTCCGTCCGCGTCGACAATGGCGATGTGGCTAGTGCCCGGCCGGCCGGACTGGGTGTCCGCCGCCGGTTCGGGCTGCGGCACGCCGGGCGGGAGGCCGTGGACCACGGGCGGCAGGATGGATGTTTCGCGGCGGATCAGTTTTGCGCGCTTGATCAGGTATTCGGGTGCGAGCAGGCCTTCGGCCGGTACCGGCACGAAATCGGCGTCGGCCATGTACCGGTTGCGGTCTGCGAAGGCGAGTTTCGAGGCCTCAGCCAGCAGGTGCCAGCTCTGCAGGTCGTCGACCCCGAGGGCGCGAAGGTCAAAGGATGTCAGCATACCGAGAATTTGGCCGACGGTCAGGCCCCCGGAGCTGGGCAGCCCCATGCCGCAGATCCGGTAGGCGCGATAGCCATGGCAGACGGGTGCGCGCCGGATGACCTCATAGGTTGCCAGGTCGGCGGCGGACAACAGGCCGGGGTTGCCGGGCGCGGAACGGACGGCGTTGACGATGTCGGATGCGATGTCGCCGGTGTAGAAGGCGTCCGGGCCATGTTCGGCGATGGCGTGCAAGGTCCGGGCAAATTCGGGGTTCGTCTTTCGGACGCCCGCCTCAAGCGGCGTGCCGCCCGGGAAGAAATACGCGCGTGTGGCGGCGAAGGTCTTCAGGCGCGCGGCGCGCGGCCCGGCGAGCATGGCGGCCAGACGCGGTCCGACGGTGAATCCTTCCTCGGCCAGACGGATCGCCGGTGCGAACAAATCCGGCCAGGGCAGCTTGCCATGGTTTGCATGAGCCGTTGCCAGCAACGCAACGGTGCCCGGCGTGCCGACGGCGCGGCCACCGACCGCGGCATCGCCGAACCTCATCGGGGCGCCGGCCTCGGTCAGGAACAGGTCGGCGGTTGCCAGAGAGGGTGCCGTCTCGCGACCGTCATAGGCCACGGTGTCTCGTGTCGCGGCGTCGAAGTGCAACATGAACGCGCCGCCGCCGATGCCCGAACTCTGCGGTTCCACGAGGTTGAGGACCAGCTGCACGGCGATCGCGGCATCCGTCGCGCTGCCACCCTGCCGCAACATCTCCAATCCGGCGCGAACTGCGTCGGGATGGGCGGCCGCCACCATGTGCCGTGATGCGGTTGTCAGCGTGTTGCGCGTCCGCGCGGTGGAATCTTCAGGCTGGTTTTGCTGCGCGATCGCCGTTTCAAGGCCGGGGACGGCAACGATCAGAAGCAATGCTATCAGGTTGTGAAAGAGAGATTTCATGGCGACAGGCTGCCATGGATCAATAGGCGAACCCAACTGTGAGCCTCGTCACTTCTTCGCCAACGGAATCGCGTTCATATGTGAGTGAGTTCGGTTTGCGTCACCGGGGTCGATAAACTAGCTTTAGGAGGCGGCGCAAACCGGTGATTTCACCGGGTCCGCGCGTGCTTCCGGCGGCGGCGCGGCGCGCAATACTGGAGACGCATTGTCGTGCGAAAGCTACTCATCGGCCTCGGCGTTCTGGTCGTTATTCTTGTTGCGGGCGCATTTGTCGGGCCGCTTTTCGTTCCAGCCGATTCGATCAAACAGGACATTGCGCGCGAGGTGGCGAAGGCCACCGGGCGCGACCTCGCGATCGACGGCAACCTGAAGTTCCGCGTGCTTCCCGCACCTGGGGTCTCGGTGTCCGGAATCCGGTTGTCGAATGCAAAGGGTGGCAGTGCCGCCGACATGCTGAAACTGGAATCAGCGACCGTCGAGGTTGCCCTGTTCCCGCTTGTCACCGGCAACATCCAGATCAGTCGGATCGTTCTGTCGTTGCCCGACATCCTGCTTGAGCAGTATGCCGACGGAACCAACAACTGGACCTTCACGCCCGAGGTCCCGGCGGAAGCCGGACAGGCATCGGGCGCCGACGCAAGTGGGGGGGCGCAAGGCGATGCGCCGCCGATACGCCTCGATGACGTGATGATCAAATCCGGAACTCTCGTGTTCCAGACACCGGATCAGACCGAACGCATCGAGAATATCAACGTGTCGCTCGGCGCCGGCAGTTTGCAGGGGCCATTCCGCGTGGAAGGTTCGCTCGACGCCCGTGGCTTCGCGATCGACCTCAACGCCGCCATCGGAGAACTGGTCGAAGACAAGGCGACCCCGGTCAATCTCAGGATCTCGACCGTCGGTGCGGAGGTCGATTACTCCGGCGTGCTGGCAGGCGTGCCCGATGCCGCCCGACTGTCGGGCCAGGTCGAGGTGCGCGCCGGTGACCTGTCGGCCCTGGTCGCCACCCTGACCGATGGGCCCGCGCCGGCTGCGCTGCGCGGAAAATCGCTTGAGATCGACGGCGCCCTGGCCGCCAATGATATGGCCATATCCATTAACGATCTGGCCTTGCGCCTTGGTGAGGACCGCGCCACCGGTGCGGTCGATGTCACGCTGGGTGAGGCCATGGCGGCGAATGTCGTCTTGAACCTGCCGCAGCTGGATCTCGACCGGCTTCTGGCGACGACGGAAACATCGGCGAGCCCGGCAGGATCGGGTGGCGGAAGCGCGCCGTCCGACGGCGCCACCCAGAATGTCCCCACCGAGGGCGGGTTTTCGATTCCGGCCGGGATCAGCGCGACGCTGGAGACCAAGATCGATGCGATCGTTTACCGCGGCGGAATCATTCGACACGTGTTTCTGAACACCCAGCTGGAGGATGGCACCATCAACATTTCCCAGGCGGCGGCGCAATTGCCCGGCGGGTCGAATGCCTCGGTCATCGGATTCGTCTCGGCTGCCGACGCCCAACCCAAGTTCGAGGGTCAGGCGGAACTGTCGGCGGATGATTTTCGCGCACTTCTGCAATGGGCCGGCGTGGATGTCGCGAGCGTTCCCCAGGATCGTCTGCGGAAATTGTCGGGGACACTGGCTCTGACGGCCACACCAGAGAACGTGACCCTGACCGATATCGATTTCGGCGTGGATGTCTCGCGGTTGCGTGGCGGCGTCGCCATTGCGTTGCGCGAGCGGCCGGGATTTGGCGTCGGGCTTTCCCTCGACAAGATCAACCTGGACGCCTATTTGCCTGTCGATGGGACGGGCGCAGCGCCGTCCGCCAATGCAGCACCACCGGGAGAGGCCGCACCGGCGCAATCACCTGCGCCAGCACAGTCGCCCGGCGCGGGACTGGCGGTCCTCGATACCTTCGATGCCATCCTGCAGCTCAAGGTCGGTGAGGTGGTGTTCCGAGAGCAGCGGGTGACCGGCATCAATGTGGACGGCACGCTGCAGGGCGGTGAACTGGAACTGCGTGATGCCTCCGTGGCAAGCCTTGCCGGCGCACAAGCGGCGGTGAAGGGGCGAATCAACGGTCTATCCGCGGCGCCCAAGGCAGATGTCGAGGTCAGTCTGGACGCGAAGAACGGCGATCGCCTGCTCGCCCTGGCCGGCGTGGACGCGCCGGTGAAGGTGGGTGCTGCGACACTCAACGGCAGCTTGCGCGGCGACATGCAGGATCTGACCGTGGATGTCACGCTCGAGGCGTTGGGGGCCGATCTCAAGACGGTCGGCACGCTGGGCGCCCTGGCCTTGCCGCCGCGTTATGACGTGAAACTCGATCTCAGCCACCCCAACGCCGCGGCGTTCCTCGCACGGGTCCAGGGAGAGGCGGCGCCGTCGGGCAAGGTTCCGGGCGCGCTTGTCGTCTCGGCTGCCGCGCGCGGCGATCTCTCGGCGACGGAGCTGGATGCGAATGTCAGCGTCGGACCGGGCGAGATCGCGGCGAGCGGGAATCTTGCGAACCTGGCATCGGGCAGTCCTACCGGGACAATGGCCATTAATGCGTCCCACCCCGACATCGTTTCCTTCGCGCGGGTGTTCGCGCCCGACTACGAGCCCGGACGAAGCGATCTGGGCCCGTTCGCTCTGGCCACGAACCTGACTGTCTCCGAGACGTCGATGGATCTGGCAGGCCTCGATGGTCGGGCCGGACCCGTGAGCTTCCAGGGCAAGGCCAATGTAGTCACGGCGGGCGTGCTTCCGAACATCGTCGCCGAACTGACGACCAGCGAGATCGTCGTCGACGATTTCCTGCCGGCCCAGTCCGGGTCCGGGTCGACGTCTTCGCGCGGTGGCGGCGGTGGGCAATCCTCGGCTTCGGCGAAACCCGCGGGCGAACGCTGGTCGCGCGAGCCGATCGATGTGTCCGGTTTGCGCGCGGCGGATGCCGATATCAAGCTTTCGTCCCCCGCCATCACCTACACCGATATCCGGGTCGACAATCCGCGGGTTGCCGTCACCGTTAACGACGGGGTGCTCGATCTCACGCAACTGTCCGGCAACGCGTTCGGCGGCGGGTTCAACATGACCGCCCAACTGGCGGCACGTGAAGTGCCGACGATGCGTTACAAGATGACCGTCGAGGGCGCGGACGCCGCGAAATTCGTGGGTGGCGGTGCGGCCGGTGCCAGCGGCGATCGGGGTGTGATGTCTGTGTTGGACCTCCTGTTCCCGGTCTCCGACGTCACGCTGGCGTCGGGAACGCTCGGCGCGGACCTCGACATCGCATCGCGCGGCCGCAGCCAGTTCGAGATGATCTCGAACCTTGCGGGCAAGGGTGCGATGCGGTTCACCGACGCGGTGGTCGATGGAATTAATGTCTGCGAGATCAGCGATCAGCTCGATCGCCTGAACGGGATTGAAGGGTTCCTCGGTCTCGTCGGGTCCGGACGTGGCGGCCAGACAAGGGTGGCGAATTTCAACGGCCGCTTCGACATGGCGAACGGGGTTGCCACATTGCCCCAGCAGCGGATCAATGCGGAGTGCGCGGCCGTGGCCTTCACGGGCACGACCAGTCTTCCCGCCTGGGTGGTGAACATTCAGGCCCGCGCCGGTTTCCCCGCACACCCGGAGTTCCCGGGTGTTGTGGTGGAACAGAAGGGGCCGCTGGATGCGCCCAACACGCGTTTGGTCAACGTCAACGAGATCAATCAGTTCGTCGTTGGCAAAGCGGTGGGTACAGTCTTGCGCAAATTGTTGCCGGGTGGTGACCAGCAGCAGCCGTCATCGGGCGGCAACTCGTCGCAGTCCGAGGACCCGTTCAAGAATTTACTCGAGGGGCTGATCCGGCGGCGCTAGGGCCGTCTACTTTCGCAGATCGTCGAGGACAAACACGCGGATCGCGCTCGACAGGCTGCCGTCCCGGTCCCGATCGATCGCGGTCACCAGTTCGTTCACCGACATGCGCCTGGTCTTCGCGACCTTGCGCAGATGGTCCCAGAACACGTTCTCCAGCGAAACACTCGTGCGGTGGCCGGCCACCACGACGGATCGCTTCTTGTTCGCCGACTGTCGCGGCAGTGTTTCCATTACGTCACGCATCATGATGGCTTGATCATGTTCTCCGGTTTGACCCACGCATCATACTGCTCGGCGGTGAGGAGGCCCAACTCAATTGCAGCGTCTTTTAGGGTGCTCCCGTCTGCAAAAGCCTTTTTTGCAACCGACGCGGCATTATCGTACCCGATATGCGGGTTGAGCGCGGTCACCAGCATCAGGGATTGGGCCATCAATTCGCCGATCCGCCCATGGTTGGCCTCGATCCCGACCACACAGCGATCGGTGAAGCTGCGGCACGCATCGCCCAGAAGGCGTGCCGAACGCAACACATTGAAGATGATCACCGGCTTGAACACATTCAGCTCGAAATGACCGTTGCTGCCCGCAACGGTGACCGCCACATGGTTGCCCATCACCTCGGCCGCGACCATCGTCAGCGCCTCGCACTGGGTGGGGTTGATCTTGCCCGGCATGATCGAGGATCCCGGCTCGTTTGCCGGCAGGGCCAGTTCGCCGATACCGCTGCGCGGCCCGGAGCCCAGGAACCGAATATCGTTGGCGATCTTCATGGCCGCCGCCGCCCCGACATTGAGGGCGCCGGACGCAGCGATCATTGCGTCATGGGCGGCCAGGCCGGCAAACTTGTTGGGCATGGTCACGAAAGGCTTGCCGGTGATGGCGGCAACCTCCTCGGCGAACTTCTCGGCAAAACCGACCGGTGCGTTCAGGCCGGTGCCGACGGCCGTGCCGCCCTGGGCCAGCTGCAGCAATTCGGGAAGGGATCGCTCGACGCCTGCGATCAGGGATTCCATCTGGGCCGTGTAGCCCGAAAATTCCTGGCCGAGCGTCAGCGGGGTCGCATCCTGGGTGTGCGTGCGGCCGATCTTGATGATGTCGTTGAATTCCTTCGACTTGCCCGCCAGCGCATCCTTCAGGTGCGTCAGGCCGGGGATCAGCCGGTCTTCGAATTCGATGGCCGCGGCAATATGCATGGCGGCCGGAAAGGTGTCGTTGGAGGACTGGCTGCGATTGACGTGGTCGTTGGGATGCACCGGGGATTTGTCACCCGGCTTGCCGCCCAGGATCTCGTTCGCCCGGTTCGCGATCACCTCGTTGGCATTCATGTTCGACTGTGTGCCCGAACCGGTCTGCCAGACGACGAGCGGGAAATTGTCGTCGAACTTGCCGTCGATCACTTCCTGCGCGGCCTCGACGATGGCGTTTCCGACTTCGGGCTCCAGCGTTCCGAGCGCGAGATTGGCCTTCGCCGCGGCCTGCTTCTGGATTCCCAGGGCACGCACGAGCGATGTCGGCATATGATCATCGCCGATCGGGAAATTCTCGATGCTTCGCTGTGTCTGGGCGCCCCAGTACTTGTCGGCGGGGACTTCCACCTGGCCCATCGTGTCGCTTTCGGTACGCGTCTTGTTCGTCATCACTTCCTCCGGTGTCGGCGCGCATTATCGTCGCCGCTGCCCATAGGTAAAGTCCAAACGCCGATTGTGTTTCAGCGTTTCCTGGATTCCTTGCGTGCGGGTTTCCGGGCCTGGGCCCGGTTGGTGACAGCCAGCGCCTTGTGCGCCCAGGGCCGCAGGGCATCGACATCCTCGTTCGCATCGTCGGGCAGGCTGACATAGGACATTTCGCGCGGCTTGCCGGACCTCTCATAGGTAAAGGGCAGGCCTCCGGCGTCGAGGAAGTCCTGTTTCGTCTCTGCGTCGACCTTCATGTAGAGCATGTCGTCGGCGATCAGCGCGAACATCACGCCATCGCAGAAGATGCCTTGACCGCCGCACATCCGGCGCAGATGTGTGCCGCTATCAAAAGGCGCACCAACCGCCGCCAGCATGTCGTGCGCGTGCTCGGCGAACTCGTTGTGCTGTGCCATGTGATCGGGGTGTCGGGACTACTTCTTGCGGAACTGGTCGAGGTTGACGACGTCGGCGGTGTTGCTGTCGTCGCCGGCGTCGGTCTCCGGCTCTGCGGCCGGCTCGTCGGTCTCGGGCGTGGCCGCGTTGTCGGGGACGGGGGCGAGCTCGCCTTCGGAGCGGACGGCCGGCACCATCATACCGCCGCCGGTCTCCAGGTTGAACTGCAGCCCGAACTTGACCGAAGGGTCAACGAAGGCGGACAGCGCGGAATAGGGGATGCGCAACTCCGCGGGCCGGTTCTTGAAGCTGAGAGTGATCGAGAAATAGCTGTCCTCGACGACAAGGTCCCAGAACTGATGTTGCATGACGATGGTCATCTCTTCGGGATACTGGTCCTGAAGATAATCCGGGATCGAGACCCCCGGCGCCTGGGTGCGGAACGTCAGGTAGAAATGATGCTCGCCGGGCAGTCCGTCGCTGGAGACCTTGAGCAAGGCTTCGCGAACGACGCCGCGAAGCGCCGTTTCCACCATATAGTCGTAATTCATCTGGTCGTCGGTCATATCGTCGCGATGGAAGCGCGCCCGGAGGCGCAGGTCAACGGTTGGAGAGGTGAATATTGGGTACAGTATTGCGAAGCGCAACGCCTCGGCCCAAGGAGATTGTCCCCAATGTGCCATTTGGCTGCGTCGGGCCGAAGTGAAGTGGGGGGCTTCTGTTGCCCGGTGCCCCCCGAACCGCGCTTATTACCGGTTATTAAGCGGCAACAGCGAAGGGCTCAACATTATCGTTGGCACCTGTGAATATGGCCCGATGTCGGTGGTACCATGCCGGACGAAAGTTCAACCTTTACGCGCCCGTCGATCCTGTTTCGCCCCCGTTCCGTCCGCGACTGAAGCCGTGATAATCCGGGAATAATTGGTGGAGGCGCCGGGTACTGCCCCCGGGTCCGAACGTTTATTGCGAAAAACGTTTATCGTCATAGTCGGGCGAACCCGACGCCCTATATATAGGGTCAGACGGTCGAATCCGAAAGAGCGGGCAGGTTATCCCCGTTGGACTGCCTTTCCACAGGGCTGCCCCGATACCTTCGAATCGCGTCGCGGATTAGGTTTGGCCGGTCGCCGCCACGCAAGAACCGAGCAAACAATGCAGCAATACCTCGATCTGATGCGCCACGTCCGCGAGAATGGGCACGAGCGAACGGACCGGACCGGCACCGGCACGCTGTCGGTGTTCGGCCACCAGATGCGCTTCGATCTATCAGACGGATTTCCGCTCGCCACCACCAAGAAGATTCACCTGAAGTCGGTGATCTACGAACTGTTGTGGTTCCTGCGTGGCGACACGAACATTAAGTATCTGAACGAGAACGGAGTCTCGATCTGGGATGAATGGGCCGATGCCGACGGTGATCTGGGTCCGGTCTACGGTCATCAATGGCGTTCATGGCCAACGCCGGACGGCAGCAAGATCGACCAGATCGAACGGCTCCTGGATCAAATCCGGAATCGGCCGGACTCGCGCCGCCTGATTGTCAGCGCTTGGAACGTCGCCGATGTCGATACCATGGCGTTGCCGCCGTGCCATTGCCTGTTTCAGTTCTACGTGGGGGACGGGAAGCTTTCCTGCCAGCTGTACCAGCGCAGCGCGGACATATTTCTGGGCGTTCCGTTCAATATCGCATCCTATGCGCTGATCACCATGATGATCGCCCAGGTCACGGGCCTCGAACCGGGCGAGTTCATCCACACATTCGGCGATGCGCACCTCTATCTGAACCATCTGGAGCAGGCCGATGCCCAGTTGGCCCGTGATCCCTATCCGTTGCCGCAGATGACCCTGAACCCGGACATCGATGACCTGTCCGCGTTCACCTATGAGGACTTCACCCTCGACGGTTACCGGTTCCACCCGCACATCCCGGCGACGGTCGCGGTCTGAGTTCGTGCGCATCTCACTGATCGTCGCGGTGGCGGAAAACGGCGTGATCGGCCGCGACGGCGATCTGCCCTGGCGGATTCCGGCCGATCTCAAGTTTTTCAAGGACATCACGATGGGAAAACCCATCGTGATGGGCCGCAAGACTTACCAGTCCATAGGGCGCACGCTGCCCGGCCGGACCAACATCGTGATCACCCGCAATCCGGACTTCGCCGCGGACGACACTGTCGTTGTGGACGATCTCGATGCGGCCCTGGACGCGGCCGGCGATGCCGATGAGGCGATGGTGATCGGCGGGGCGCAGATTTATGCGCTGGCGCTGGCGCGTGCGAACCGAATCTATCTCACCCGGGTGCACGCAGCGCCCGACGGCGACGTGACCTTTCCCGAACTCGATCGGGATGTCTGGAAGGAGACGTCGCGTCAGGACCATGCCGCCGAAGGCGAGACACCCGCCTTCAGCTTCGTCGTGCTGGAGCGCTAGCTGCCGTCGTGCATTCCCGGCCAGTTGCGGTCGGCGCTGGCAATGTTTCCGGACTTGTCCAAAGCTCAGCGCGCGCGCACCAGCTTCGAGTAGTTCAGATAAAGCTTGCCGTCGCAGATCGACCAGGCATCGGGGTCGATGCTGGCGGTGTAGTTGTTGACGACCGCCCAGGCGCAGTAACCGCCATATTGCGGCGCATACTTCTCGGGGTTCGCGGCAAACAGTTCCTGGTTGGCGGCTGACGAGAACTGCCAGATCGCACCCTGAAAGGTGAAGCTGTGCTCGGACTTGCCCTTCACCGCTTTCTCTTCGGTGAAGTAAGCGACCGGATCATAGCCGCGAATGGCCTTGCCCCCGGTGTTGAACACCGGGTCGACGGCCAGCGCCGGACCCGCCGAAACGAAAGCGATGAAAAGGAACGTGGCCACGCTGATTGCAATGCGCATTTGGAGACCCTCCGTGGGTTCGGTTGCTGTCTTTCGTCGTTAACACAAGGGGCGCCGGAATCATTCCTTGCCGGGCGAAGAATCTCCAGTCGTTTTGCGGGGGGATGAAAACCGCCGGACCGGAGGCCATTTGGTGCGGGTCATTTGGGGGCAAGGAGACCGGCGGCCTGCGGGGCAAGGCCAGTTCCGGCCCGGCGGTTTAGCGATCCGGACGGAGTCGATTGCCCGCTTCTGCCCTCAAACTGGTGTTCCCGCGGGGAATCAACAACGCACGAAGCCGTGTCGAGTGTTCAACTATGCGCGACCGTCGGCCGGGTTGGTGTCATGGTGTGCGCGGCGCCGGCGGGTCGCCCTATTCCATGGCGATCCCGGGGGCGGGCCGGGACTGCCCTCCCGACATTTTTTCCAGAAGCGCGGCTGCGATTTGCCGATAAGCCTCGGCATGGGGACCCTCGGGTTCGCTCGCTGTGATCGGCTGACCGGCATCGGAGGTCACGCGGATGGACACGTCGAGGGGGATCTCGCCGAGAAAATCACAGGCGAGTTTGGAAGCTTCCTCGCGCGCACCGCCATGCCCGAAGATGTCGGTGCGCTCGCCGCATCTCGGGCACACGAAGGTGCTCATGTTTTCCACGATGCCCAGCACCGGCACGTAGACCTTGGCGAACATGTTCATGCCCTTGCGGGTGTCGATCAGCGCGATGTCTTGGGGGGTCGAGACAATCACTGCGCCCGCCAGCGGGACTCGCTGCGCCATTGTCAGCTGGGCATCCCCGGTTCCCGGCGGCATGTCGACGATGAGCACATCCAGCGGCCCCCAGTCGACTTCACGCATCATCTGCTCCAGCGCCCCCATGACCATGGGGCCGCGCCAGACCATGGCGGTGTCCTCGGGTACCATGAAGCCCATCGACATGGCCTTCACGCCCCAGGCCTCCATCGGTGCGATCCGTTTGTCGTCGAGCGGTTGGGGTTTTTCGGTGATCCCCAGCATGCGGGGCAGGGACGGCCCGTATACGTCGGCATCCAGGATGCCGACCTTCTTGCCGAGCGATGCCAGCGCGACGGCGATGTTCACCGCTGTCGTCGATTTGCCGACACCCCCCTTGCCGCTGGCCACGGCGACGATGGCCTCGACACCGGGCAGCAACGAGGTTTCCGGCGCCGAATTGCCACGCGGTGCGGGTTCCGGCTGCGGGGGACGCTCCGCGGGGGCTTCGTTGTGGGCGGTCAGAATGGCGGAAACCGAAGACACGCCCTCGAGAGCGAGCACCGCGCGCTCGGCCGCCTTGCGCAGGGGTTCCATGCGTTCTGCATCGGCCGGATCGATCTCGATGACGAACCCGATATTCCGATCCTTTATGACGAGACCCGATATCATGCCGTTTGTCACGATATCCTCGCCGCTGACCGGGTCGATGACCTTGCGGAGAGCTGCCTGAACATCTTCTTGTGAGACTTCCGCCATGGTTGAAAACTCCGGATTTCGGACAATATCGGGTAGGACGGGTCGCCAGCGGGTGATCACACCAGATGACGGGGTGTGATATAAGCCCAAGCGATAGAATTATAAACCCGGCGCGATGACCGTTTCCCAACCGGGGCGGCCGAAAAACAAAAGCGTCAGCAGACAGGCGAAGGAACTTGCGATGCCTTGGAACAGTCAAGGAGGCGGCGGTGGCCCTTGGGGCGGCGGCGGCGCTGGCGGCGGCGGTCCGTGGGGCGGACAGCGGCCTCCGAGTGGAGGCGGTGGCATGGGTGGCCAACCGCCCAACATCGAGGAGATGCTGCGGCGCAGCCAGGACCGGGTTCGCCGGTTCATGCCTGGTGGCTTGGGCAGTGCACGCGGGATCGCAATTGTCATTTTGATCGTGATCCTGCTCTGGGCCCTGAGCGGTTTTTACCGGGTGCAGGAAAACGAGCGTGGCCTCGAGCTGGTGTTCGGCGAATGGAACGGTGAAATCACCCAACCGGGCTTGCGCTGGCGCTGGCCGACGCCGATCGGCGAGGTTCTGACCCCGCCCGTCACGCAGATTAATCGCCTGAACATCGGATTCCGTGACGCATCGGACTTCGGCGGCCG
Organism: Alphaproteobacteria bacterium; assembly: GCA_002727315.1. Classification (GTDB taxonomy): domain Bacteria; phylum Pseudomonadota; class Alphaproteobacteria; order UBA6615; family UBA6615; genus UBA8079. Next base: position 12,251 of record PBWR01000024.1, on the reverse strand, counting down.
CGGGTCGACTTCGCGGGATATCTCGAACGAATCCCTGATGCTGACCAGTGATCAGAACATTTCCGATGTGGACTTCACGGTGCAGTGGCGCATCGCCAATCCCGCGGACTATCTGTTCAACATCCTGGCACCGGAAGAAACGGTGAAGGCGGTTGCGGAAAGCGCGATGCGCGAGGTTGTCGGCCAGACGCCGCTCGATGATCTGCTGACCACGGCGCGTGAGGAGGTCCAGATCAAGACCCGTGACTTGATGCAAGTCATCCTCGATGGCTATGGCGCGGGCATCAATATCGAGCGTGTGCAGCTTCAGAAGACCGAAGCACCGCCGCCCGTCATCGATGCCTTCAACGACGTGCAGCGCGCACGCCAGGACCAGGAACGTCTGCAGAACCAGGCTGAAGCCTACCGAAACCGGATCGTGCCGACGGCGCGTGGTGAGGCGGCCGGCATCCTTGAGGAAGCGGCGGCCTATCGCGAGCGGGTCATCAAGGAAGCTCAGGGTGAGGCGTCACGTTTCGACCAGATCTTCGAGACCTATCGCTCGGCTCCGGAAGTTACCCGCCGGCGTCTCTATATCGAGACCCTGCGCGATGTGCTCGAAGGTGCCAACAAGGTCATCATCGACGAAGGCGCAGAGGGCGGACAGGGCGTGGTGCCTTATCTGCCGCTGAACGAACTCAACCGGAACCGAACCGCGAACTCGGGAGACCAGTAATGAGCCGCGCGAAACTAGCGATTATCGGCGGGATCATCATCGTTCTCGGGATCCTGCTGAATTCCGGCCTGTTTACGGTGCGAGAGACCGAACAGGTCCTGGTGCTGCAGCTGGGCGAACACAAGCGCACGGTTCGTGAACCGGGCCTGCACTTCAAAGTACCGCTGATCCAGAACGTCGTGGCCTATGACAAACGGGTTCTCAGCGTCGATCCGGAAGCCGAGGAAATGCTGCTCAGCGATCAGAAGCGTATTCTGGTCGATGCATTTGCCCGCTATCGGATCACCGATCCGCTCAAGTTCTTCCAGACGGTGCGCGACGAGCAGATTTTCGGAAACCGCTTCGGCAACATCCTGACCTCGACGGTGAAGGAGTTCGTCGCTCAGCGGAACCTCGAGGACCTGCTGTCTGACAAGCGGAACACCATCATGGAATCGATCCGCGATGGGGTGGCGAACGAGACCTCGGGCTTCGGAATCGAGGTGGTCGATATCCGGATCGGCCGGTCGGAACTGCCCGAGGCGGTTTCCCAGACCGTGTATGAGCGGATGCGGACCGATCGTGAGCGACAGGCCAATCTGCTGCGCGCCGAAGGCGAGGAGAATGCACGACGCATTCGCGCCGAGGCGGATCGTCAGCAGGTGGAGATCGTGGCGGAAGCCCAGCGCGAGGCCCAGTCGCTTCGCGGTGGCGGTGACGCGACGCGAAACGCGATCCTCGGCGAATCTTACGGCAAGGACCCGGAGTTCTTTGAGTTCTTCAGATCTCTGGAGGCCTACAAGGAGACCTTCGCGGCCGAGGGCACAACGATGGTGCTGTCGCCCGACAGCGACTTCTTCAAGTATTTTGGAGACCTCCAGGGTGGCCGTGACCGGGTGACGGATCGAGAGCGGCAAAGGTAGGGAACGATGGGACAACTCCTTCTCCTGGGCAGCTTTCTGCTGATCGGGTTTGGACTGATCCTGCTGGTGGAAGGCCTGATCTATGCCTTCTTCCCGATCCAGATGAAGCGGTTGATCGCCCAGATGACCAACATGCCGGAAGCGACACTGCGTTCTGGTGGTGTCGTGGCGGCGATGGCCGGCTTCGGCCTGCTGGTGCTTTTGAAGGTGATCCAGTTCTAGCCGGGCTCACGTGAATGTCATTGGCTGCGATCACGATGCCGCAAATGCGTCGAAAGGGTGCCAAATTCCGAACATGATTGGCTTCCATATGGTTGTGCAGCGACACGGGTGTCGCTCTGCCGTCGAACGGTCCCTTGACGAGCCAGATCCGGTTTCTCATATCGGACGTAGCAAGTGAAAAGGACCGACGAACGGCAGAAACTTCTGGAACGGGAGTAACCGTAGAAATGACCTCGAAACCTAGGCCGCAAACCACTGCAAAGGTCGGCTGGAAGGCCGGCCGCATCAATGCAGCAAGCGCGTTCCTGATCGGCACACTGTTCGCCCTGGCGCTGGTGCTTCCCGCCCAACCCGCCGCGGCACGTTCTGCACCGGATTCCTTGGCCGATCTCGCCGAGCTCCTGTTGCCGACCGTCGTCAATATTTCTAGCACGCAGCTCGTGAAGCAGCAGGGACAGGAACGTGGCCCGGAAATTCCCCAGGCCCCACCAGGTTCGCCCTTCGGCGACATGTTCCGCGATTTCTTCAATCGCAATCCGCAAGGGGCGCCGCGTCGAGCCACCTCGCTGGGTTCGGGTTTCATCATCGATGCCAGCGGTTTGGTGGTGACGAACAACCACGTCATCGACGGTGCCGATGAAATCACGGTGACCCTGTCGGATGACAGCCAGCATAAGGCGGAACTCCTTGGCCGGGATCCGAAGACCGATCTGGCGCTCCTGAAAATCGATGCCGGCCGCGATCTGCCCCATGTCCCGTGGGGCGATTCGACGTCCTCGCGTGTTGGCGACTGGGTCATCGCCATCGGCAATCCGTTCGGCCTGGGTGGCACGGTTACCGCCGGCATCATCTCGGCCCGTCAGCGTGACATTCGGCAGGGACCCTATGACAACTTCCTGCAGACCGATGCCTCGATCAACCGGGGCAACTCCGGCGGACCGATGTTCAACATGGATGGCGAAGTCATCGGTGTGAACACCGCGATCTTCTCGCCGACCGGCGGCAGCGTGGGTGTCGGCTTCGCCATCCCGTCATCGATTGCCGAGCGCGTGGTTGCGCAGCTACGGGACTTTGGCCAGACCCGCCGCGGTTGGCTGGGTGTTCGCATTCAGTCGGTAACAGACGAGATCGCGGAAAGTATTGGTCTCGACTCCGCCCGCGGTGCGCTCGTCTCATCCGTCACCGGTGACGGACCGGCCGAGAAGAGCGGCATCGAAGCCGGCGACGTCATCCTGACGTTCGACGGCAAGTCGGTCGACACCATGCGCGGACTGCCGCGGATCGTTGCCGAAACCGATATCGGCAAGAGCGTACCGGTCCAGGTTTGGCGGAACGAGCGCGAAGTGACCGTGTCGGTTCGGATTGGTGAGCTGGAGGAAGAGGTTCCGGTCCTCGCATCGGCCGGCCCGCGCGGCGAAGCGATCGAGCCCGAGGAAGCCGCGATCGACGATCTGGGTGTCACGGTGACGTCGATTACCGACCAGATGCGCGCGCAGTTTTCCCTGCCCGACGATCTGCGTGGTGTCGTGATCACCGGCGTCCAGACCGACAGCGCGGCCGCGGAGAAGAGCCTGCGTCCCGGTGATGTGATCGTCGAGGTGAGCCAGGAAGAGGTCAGCACCCCGGGTCAGATCGCGGACAAGATTCGCGAAGCACGGGATGCGGATCGCAGCTCTGTTCTTCTCAAGATCAACCGCAATGGCGACCGCCGGTTTGTCGCCGTGCGCATCAAACCTTCCTGACGCGAAACCAAAGCCGGTTTCTCCGGAATGTGACGACGGTGGTGCCCATCCGGGTGCCGCCGTTTCGTTTTCGTGGGTAAGTCGGTTTCGAACGCTTCCGTTCGCCCCGTCATTGTGCGATGAGGTCGCCAGAAAGCCTTTTCCGACAACCTTGTTGAAGCCGAACCGCCGACATGACCGAATCCCTGCTTAATCCCTTCACCGGTTTGCGCCCCGCCCCCGGTTTCGCCGAGGACGTGGCCGCCCCGCCCTATGACGTTTTGTCGTTCGACGAAGCCGCCGCGCTTGCCGAAGGCCGGCCGTGGAGTTTTCTCCACGTCTCCCGACCGGAAATCGACCTGCCTGCCAGGACCGATCCTCACGCCGAGGAGGTCTATGCGAAGGGGGCGGAGAACCTGAACGCCATGATCGAGGCGGATATTCTGATCCGCGACGAGAACCCCTGTTACTACGTCTACCGGATCGTCATGGGCGATCACCCGCAGACCGGACTAGTCGCCGCGACGCCCGTATCGGCCTATCTCGCCAATACGGTGCGCAAACACGAATACACGCGTCCTGACAAGGAAGATGACCGCGTGCGCCAGATCGACGAGGTCGATGCCCAGACCGGCCCCGTGCTTGTCGTGCATGAGCCGCAAGCGGCAATCGGCACCGTGCTGGCGGATGTCACGGCGCGGGATGCCACTTACGATGTCACCCAGCCCGACGGGGTTCGCCACATCGTCTGGACCGTCAGCGAGCCCGATGAGGTGCAACGCGTTGCCGATGCCTATGCACCGGTCGACATTCTCTATATCGCGGACGGCCACCACCGCTCCGCCGCCGCGGCGCGCGTGGCGGCGCTGCGTGATGCCCGGCACGTGGACGGCGACTTGCACTTCCGCTTTCTGATCGTTGCGTTCCCGAGCGACGAATTACGGATCCTGGACTACAATCGGGTGGTCAAGGACCTGAACGGGCTGTCCAAGGAGGCGTTCCTGGAGCGTGTCGGCGAAGCCTTCGACGTGAAACCCCATGACGGCCCGATGCGGCCGGCCGCCCAGCACAGTTTTGGTATGTATCTGGATGGCGCCTGGTACGCGCTTGAAACCACCGCGGCACCGGACCCCGATGCACCGCCGCTCGACCGGCTCGACGTGAAACTGCTGTCGGACCGGCTGCTAGAACCGGTCCTTGGTATTGCCGATCCGCGCACGGACCCGCGGATCGATTTCGTTGGGGGGATTCGCGGGCTGGAAGCCCTCGAGGCACGGGTGGAGGGCGGCGATTGGGCTGTCGCCTTTGCGCTGTTTCCGACCGGAATCAGAGATCTGATGGCGGTGGCGGATGCCAACGAGGTGATGCCGCCGAAATCAACCTGGTTCGAGCCGAAGCTGGCCGATGGCCTGGTGTCGTATCCCCTGGGCAGTTGAGTGCCCTCGGCGATGACTGATGCGCCGGTGATCGTTGTCGCCGGGCCGACGGCGAGCGGCAAGTCGGGCCTCGGGATGGAGATCTCGGAAGAATTTTCCGGCACGATCATCAACGCCGATTCCATGCAGGTGTATCGTGACCTGCGCATCCTGACAGCCCGGCCGTCCGAGGATGACGAGGCCCGGGTCCCGCATCTGCTCTACGGCTATCGCGATGCCGCCGAGGCCGGTTCGACGGCCGAATGGGCATCGGCGGCCGAACAGGCCATTGCCGAGGTCCGCGTAGCCGGGCGCCGACCGATCCTGGTTGGTGGCACAGGCCTGTATCTAAAGACGCTTATGGAAGGGATCGCACCTGTCCCCGAAGTGCCGCCGGAGACGCGGGAGCGGGCGCTGAAGCGCCGGCAGGAGATCGGCGATCTGGCCTTTCACAACGAGTTGGCCACCCGCGATCCCGAGATCGCCGCGCGCCTGCATCCCGGCGACAGCCAGCGCTTATTGCGCGCCTGGGAGGTGGTCGAGGCCACGGGGCGCCCATTGTCGGACTGGCAGCAGGATCCCGTGACACCGCCGGAGACCCGGTTTCGCGTCGTGGTGCTGCAGCCGCCACGTGAAGAGCTATACCGCAATGCGGACAGCCGGTTCCTTGATATGCTTTCCCAGGGGGTCCTGGACGAGGTGGCGGCGCTGCATGCGCGCGCGCAGACCGAGGTACTTGATCCGTCCCTGCCGATATTCAAGGCGTTGGGATATCCGCCCCTGGCGGCGCATTTGCGCGGCGAAACGACGCTGGAGGCGGCCATTGCGGACAGCCAGCAGCAGACGCGCAATTACGCTAAACGGCAGATGACATGGCTACGTAACCAATTGGAAGACGGCAGTGATTCCGGCGATCGCATTCAAGTTTTGAAATTATCTTACGAAAACACGGTAGATATATTTTCATTTCTGAGTTGACCGGCCCTAAATCTTTTCTTAAGTTTCGTGTGCGCTTGTAGCGGGGGACGTCCTCTGGATGACACCCAGACAGCGATTTTTTTGTGCCTGGCTTTATCGCGCTACCGGAAAATGTGCGTGTTCGCGCGTCGGCGAAGCGGCGGTGGTGTGGGCCGGACTGGTAAATGAATGCAGTTTCGTTTATGCCCCCGGTCCCGATGGAAACCAGGTGAACCGGAACGGCCGTTTGGGAGAGGCGGATGCGTTCCATTGAAATGAAAGGTGAAGTGGCATGTCTGCCAATCGAATGACCGGTGCGGAAATGGTGATCAAGGCCCTGGCGGACCAGGGTGTCGAGGTCATTTTTGGCTATCCCGGCGGCGCGGTACTCCCGATGTACGACGCGCTGTTCAAACAGAATTCGGTGCGTCACATCCTGGTTCGTCACGAACAGGGTGCGGTGCACATGGCAGAAGGATATGCGCGTTCCACAGGCAAGGTCGGCGTGGTGCTGGTGACCTCGGGGCCTGGTGCCACGAACGCCGTCACGGGCCTGACCGATGCGCTGATGGACAGCATCCCGGTGGTTTGCCTGACCGGGCAGGTGCCGACCCATCTCATCGGCAATGACGCTTTCCAGGAAGCCGACACGACCGGGATTACCCGGCCGTGCACCAAGCACAATTATCTCGTGAAGGATGTCGACGATCTGAGCGAGGTCATGCACGAGGCATTCTATGTGGTCGCCGCCGGGCGTCCCGGGCCCGTGGTGATCGATTTGCCCAAGGATGTTCAGTTTGCGGAGGGCGAGTATCACTCGCCCGAGAACGTCGCCCATCGTCACTACAACCCGCAGCGCGAAGGCGCCGACGCGGCGATCGAGGAGGCCGTCGAGCTGATCGCCAACGCCAAGAAGCCGATCTTCTATATCGGCGGCGGATGCGTCAATTCCGGCGCGCGCGCGTGTGAACTGGTGACCGAGTTCGTGAACGCAACGGGATATCCGGCCACGACGACGATCATGGGCCTGGGCGCGTACCCGGGTTCGTCACCGCAATGGCTGGGCATGCTGGGCATGCACGGAACCTATGAATCCAATCTGGCGATGCACGATTGCGACGTGATGATCGCGATCGGTGCGCGTTTCGACGACCGCGTGACGGGTCGGACGGATGCCTTCTCGCCGGGTTCCAAGAAGATCCAGATCGACATCGATCCCAGTTCGATCAACAAGAACATCGCGGTCGATGTTCCGATCGTCGGCGACGTGGCGAACGTGGTCGAGGAGATGCTCGAGAAGTGGAAGGCGCGCAAGGCGAAGCCGGACGGCAAGGCGCTCGATGCGTGGTGGAAACAGATCGATGAATGGCGTGCGGTGGACTGTCTCGGATTCGAACAGGGCACAGGCCCGAAAGACGAGATCAAGCCGCAATACGCGATTAAGCGCCTGTACGAGCTCACCAAGGATATGGACGCGCTGGTGACGACCGAGGTCGGTCAGCACCAGATGTGGGCTGCCCAGTACTATCATTTCGACAAGCCGAACCGGTGGATGACGTCGGGTGGCCTGGGCACCATGGGCTACGGACTTCCCGCAGCCGTCGGCGTGCAGGTCGGACATCCGGATTCGCTGGTCATCGATATTGCCGGCGAAGCCTCGACCATGATGAACATCCAAGAGCTGGGCACCATCGCGCAGTACAAGCTGCCGGTGAAGATCTTCATCTTGAACAATTACTGGCTCGGCATGGTCCGCCAATGGCAGGAGCTGCTGCACGGCGCACGATATTCGGAATCCTATTCCGACGGACTGCCCGACTTCATCAAGCTGGCGGAGGCCTACGGGATCACCGGATTGCGCGCAACCCAACCCGATGAGGTCGATGATGTCATCAAGCAGATGATCGAGACCCCGGGGCCGGTCCTTGTCGATATGGTGGTGAGCAAGGAAGAGAATTGCTTCCCCATGATCCCCGGCGGTGCCGCCCATAACGAGATCCTTCTGGGTCTGGAAGATCAGCAGGAACAAAAGCAGTCGGAAGAAGGCATGGTGCTGGTCTAGACACCGGCGTTGCGCGATCGCCCGACCCGGCGGCCGCGCGTCTTCCCTTGCACCTATTGAAAGCAGCATGTGATGGCGAACAAATCAGAAGCCGAGGAACGGCATGTCCTGGCGGTCCTGGTCGACAACGAGCCCGGCGTTCTGGCGCGTGTGGTCGGGCTGTTTTCGGGCCGGGGTTACAACATTGAAACCCTGACGGTTGCCGCCGTCAGCGAGGATGAATCCTCATCCCGGATCAATCTCGTGACCACCGGAACTCCGATGATCATCGAGCAGATCAAGGCACAGCTGGAACGGCTGGTGCCGGTGCGCGAGGTGCATGACCTGACCGAGGACGGTCCCCATGTGGCGCATGAGGTGGCCCTGGTCAAAATCGAGAATGATGGTCCCGAACGGCGCGAAGCGTTGCGGATCGCGGATATCTTCCGTGCCCGGGTCGTCGATACGGGGGTGGATTCCTTCGTGTTTTCACTGACCGGCGCATCGGACAAGGTCGACAGCTTCCTGCAACTCATGCGGAACCTCGGTCGAACGGAAATCTCCCGCTCAGGCGTGGTTGCGCTTAGCCGCAGCGGCAAGGACGGGACCCCGAATTTCGGGCTCGATGCGCACGACGACTGAGCAAGCATGAAGGCCGTCATTGCCCGCGGGCGGGCGGCACTGTAAAACCGCGCCACACCGGGCGCGGACACGCGACAACATCGAAACAAACAGACAGACGCAAAACAGGGAACAAGAGACATGCGCGTTTACTATGACCGCGACGCGGACGTGAACCTGATCAAGGGCAAGAAGGTTGCCATCATCGGCTACGGCAGCCAGGGCCACGCCCATGCCATGAACCTGCGCGACAGCGGTGCGACCAACGTCGTCATCGCACTACGCCCGGAATCGGCGAGCGCGGCGAAGGCCGAAGCCGCTGGGTTCGAAGTGAAATCGTCGACCGATGCCGCGGCGTGGGCCGATGTCATCATGCTGGCGGTTCCCGACGAGCTGCAGCGCGACCTCTACTATGATCACCTGCATGAGAATATGCGGGAAAACGCGGCAATCGCCTTCGCTCACGGGCTGAATGTTCATTTCAACCTGATCGAGCCGCGCGCGGACCTGGACGTGTTCATGCTGGCGCCGAAGGGGCCGGGCCACACCGTGCGCTCCGAGTATGAGCGTGGTGCGGGTGTGCCGTGCCTGCTGGCCGTGCATCAGGATTCCAGCGGCAACTGCCACGATATCGCGCTCAGCTACGGCGCGGCGATCGGCGGGGGCCGGGCCGGCATCATCGAGACCACCTTCAAGGAAGAGTGTGAAACCGACCTGTTCGGCGAACAGACCGTCCTCTGCGGCGGCCTGTCGGCGCTGATCCAGGCCGGGTTCGAGACCCTTGTGGAAGCCGGTTACGCGCCGGAGATGGCGTATTTCGAATGCGTCCACGAAGTGAAGCTGATCGTCGACCTGATCTATGAAGGCGGCCTGGCGAACATGCGCTACTCGATCTCCAACACCGCGGAATACGGCGATTACACGCGCGGTCCGCGCATCGTGACCGACGAGACCCGGGCGGAGATGCGCAAGATCCTGCTCGAGATCCAGAACGGCCAGTTTTCGCGTGAATGGATGCTCGAGAACGCGGTCGGGCAGACCTCGTTCAAGACCACCCGCCGTCTACAGGCCGAGCAGCAGCTTGAGGACACGGGCGAGCGGTTGCGCGGCATGATGCCGTGGATCGCCGAGAACGCGATGGTGGACAAGTCCAAGAACTAGATCCGGTCGTCGGATTCCGGTCCGCGGGCGTCGTTTGCGCCCGCGGATCAATTCTCGCCGGTTTGGTTAACAAAATCGTTGCGGTAACCAGTAAAATCGCTCTAAAACAAGGGCGTTAAGGCGTTTTCTTTGCGTAATGTTGTACGGATCGTTCACCATTTGTTAACGGCGTGGCGTGGATTCTTCGTTTTTGAGGATCCTCAGGTGCCGTAGGGGAGAATTGGGTGTGGCAATCGTCCGCACAGCAACCGGTTTTTCGCACCGTTCCGCAAACGGAACGGGCGCGGTTGCTTTGCGCCTGGCTGTGCTTGATCTCGACGCGCTTCTTATCGGCGGTGCGGCGCTGCGACTTAGGTGCCCCTGAACGACGACAGACCGAAGCGGCCTGTTCGTTCAGGGGAGAAGTTCACTACCCTAAGTCAGCAATTCGAATTTGAGACAGGACCAATGACCGCCACGGAAAACACCACGAAGGACACGGAGTCTCCGGTCGACAAGAGCGACCCGAACTACGTCCGTATTTTCGACACCACCTTGCGCGACGGCGAACAGTCGCCCGGGTGTTCCATGAATCTCGAAGAAAAGGTGCGCGTCGCGCAGATTCTTGAAGAACTCGGCGTCGACATCATCGAGGCCGGATTCCCGATCGCATCGAACGGGGATTTCGAAGCCGTTCGCGAGGTCGCCAACACGGTGAAAACCTCGACCGTCGCCGGCCTTGCACGCGCGGCGCATCAGGATATCGAACGCGCCTGGGAAGCGGTGAAGGTTGCGGAGAGCCCGCGCATTCACACGTTCCTGTCGACCAGTCCGCTGCACATGAAGTTCAAGCTCCAGATGGAGCCGGAAGAGGTGCACGAGGCGATCATCGACAGCGTCAGCTATGCCCGCAATCTCTGCCCGGATGTGGAGTGGTCTCCCGAAGATGGCTCGCGAACGGAGCATGACTTTCTGTGCCGGACGGTTGAAAGCGCCATCCGCGCCGGTGCGGGCACGATCAACATTCCCGATACGGTCGGGTATGCAGTGCCGGAAGAGTTCGCAGCGCTCATCGAAATGCTGTTCAACCGGGTACCCAATATCGACCAGGCCGTGATCTCGGTGCATTGCCACAACGATCTCGGATTGGCGGTGGCCAACTCGTTGGCGGCCGTGGGCGTCGGCGCGCGTCAGGTCGAGTGCACCATCAACGGCATAGGCGAACGCGCGGGCAACTGCGCGCTCGAGGAGATCATCATGGCGCTGCGCACGCGTCACGACGCCATGCCATATCTCACCGGTGCGGATGCCACAGTGATCACGCGGGCCAGTCACCTGGTCTCGACGATCACCGGCTTCAACGTTCAGCCCAACAAGGCCATTGTCGGCGCGAACGCGTTCGCTCACGAATCCGGCATTCATCAGGACGGCGTTCTCAAGAACGCGGAGACCTACGAGATCATGACGCCGGAATCGGTCGGGCTGAACGAGTCCAACCTCGTTATGGGCAAGCATTCGGGAAGCCACGCATTCCGCGAAAAGCTCAAGGATCTGGGTTACGGCAACCTGGGCGACAATGCGGTTCGCGATGCCTTCCAGCGGTTCAAAGATCTCGCGGACAAGAAGAAGGAACTCTTTGACGAGGACCTGATCGTGCTTGTCGACGACACGATCCAGCATGACAACGAGCGCATTCGTTTCGTTTCGTTGCAGGTGCGGGCCGGCTCGAAAGGGCCACAGGAGGCCGATCTTGAGCTTGAGATCGATGGCGAGACGGTGGCGACGACGGCCAAGGGCAACGGCCCGGTCGATGCGACCTTCAACGCGATCAGCGCGCTCTTCCCGCATGAGGCAGAGCTGCAGCTCTACCAGGTCCATGCGGTCACCGGCGGGACGGACGCACAGGCGGAAGTCACCGTCCGGCTCGAAGAGAATGGCAAGACCGTCAACGGGCAGGGCGCCGATGCCGATACTCTGGTGGCATCTGCGCGTGCCTATCTGCACGGCTTGAACAAGCTGCTCGTGAAGCGAGAAAAAACAGCGCCGGCGGCTTTGTCGGCTTAGTTGGAAACTGGGCGGAGCTCTGGCGCTCCGCCCGGATCCCACCCGGACGATCGGGGCGGGGTCGAACAGAACGGGGCGAGGCACCGAGATATGTTATCGCGAGTCATGGGAGCGTTGTCGGCCGATATGGCCATCGACCTTGGCACGGCCAATACGCTGGTCTACGTCAAGGGACGTGACATCGTCCTGAACGAACCTTCGGTGGTGGCGATCGCCGAATCCAAAGGCAAGAAGAAGGTTCTCGCCGTCGGCAACGAGGCCAAGCAGATGCTGGGCCGCACGCCCGGCAATATCCAGGCAATTCGGCCGCTGCGCGACGGCGTGATCGCGGACTTCGAGGTTGCCGAGGAGATGATCAAGGAATTCATCCGCAAGGTGCACAATCGGAGGGGCTTTCACAGCCCGCAGATCGTAGTCTGTGTGCCGTCAGGTTCCACTGCGGTCGAGCGCCGG
>PBWR01000023.1 GCA_002727315.1 Alphaproteobacteria bacterium | reverse complement strand
GGCCTTTGTCTTGCTGGTTGATTTCAACCCGTCATCTGAAAACGACGTCCGGCAGGAACGTGACGATCTCAGGGAAGTTGTAGAGCAGGATGATCAACACGAGCAGTAACACCCAGTATGGTGTCGATCCCTTGAAGATTTGCAGCATTGTCACCGGATCTGTCTTGTCTGGTATCGCGGCTTTGACCGTGTAGACCAGCAGCCCGAATGGCGGCGTCAGGATACCCGCCTCGATGGCCAAAATACCGATCAGCGCATAGGACAGGGGATGCATTCCCATGGCATCCGCGATCGGTGCAAAGATCGGAACCGTCAGCAGCATGATCGAGACCGAATCGATGATCATGCCCAGGACGAACCACACCAAGACCATGAAGGTGATCACCATCCATGGGTCGAGGCCGGCATCGTTGAAGAAGCCCTGAATGGCCGTCACCACGCCGGTCATGGTCATCGTGCGCGAGTAGAGCTGGGCCGCAATCAGGAGGATCAGCAGCGGTGCAGCCGTCCGCCCGACGGCAAGGATGCCTTCGTAGATATCGGGCCATCGCTGGCCCTTGATGATGGCGAGCGCCAGGGCAATCAAGGCACCGATACCCGCGGCCTCGGTCGGCGTGAACAGGCCCGCCCAGATTCCGCCGAGGACCGCGACGATCAGGAACAGCAGGCCGAAGCCGCTGATCGCCATCGACGAGGAGCTCACTTCGGGCCCGTCATCCATTTCGAGCCGGGCACCCGGCGTCACATCGGATCCGGCGAGATGTGCCTGGCGGCGCGCGCCGTCACCCACCAGCGACGGGAAGGCGATGGCCGAGCCAATGATGTAGGTCGCGAAGAACGAGACCAGGATCAGCCCCGGCAGAACACCGGCCAGGAACAACTGCCCGATGGACTGCTCGGTCAGAATGCCCCAAACGATCATCAGAACGCTCGGCGGGATCAGCATGCCGAGCACGCCGCTGCCCGCGATCACCCCGAGTGAGAAGCTCTTGTTATAGCCGTAGCGCGTCATCTCCGGATAGGCGATGCGCGTGAAGGTCGTGGCCGACGCGATGCTGACGCCAGTGACGAACGCGAAGATCGCGTTCCCGAAGAGTGTCGCCAGCGCGAGACGTCCGGGGATTCGCCGGAAGGTCCGCTGCATACCGATATAGAGGTCGGTTGTCGCACCGGACCGGCCGATAAACTCGCCCATCAGCATGAAAAGGGGAATGACGGCAAAGATGTAGTCGCGAATGGCGTCGTAGAAGGTGTTCTGGATCAGTGCCAGAACGACGGTGTCGCGGCCGGTGACAAGGTACACACCCACGGCGCTGGTCACGCCCAGTGCGATCGCCACATGCATGCCCGAGAAAACCAGGATCAGCAGCAGCCCGAGGACAATGAAAACGGTGGTCGGATCAAACATCTCTAGTTCTCCTTAAGCACCTATTCGACCGGCAGCGGCTCTTCGCCGGTCTCGGGTTGCAGAAGAACTTCCTTCAGCGCGAGCATCAGGTAGTTGACCACCAGCAGCGCGCTCGTGATCAGGACGACCCACCGGGCCGGCCAGGTCGGCACGCGAAGTGCACCCTCGCCCTCGAACTCGCCGGTGACGATGGCGCGCCACGCCGGGTCCTTGGTGCCCCAGAACAGCGCGGCGAAGAAAAGTGCACCGAGGACATAGCCGAGGAAATTGATCACCCGCTCAGACTTGCCGCCAATCAGGTGCAGCAGGAAATCCGCGCGCAGCATCGAGCGTGAAAGGACGCAATAGGCCACCTGCATGAAGGCGATCATGACGATCGAATTCTTCACAACTTCGTGTGTTCCCTTGAGCGGAAAACCGAAGAACCGGCCGATGACGTCCGCAAGAATGTAGAACGCCAGAAGGAACGCCCACATGGCGGCGATCACCATCAGCCACTTGCTAATGCGTTCGGACCACCGGTCGATAAAACCAATTACAGGCAGGTCTATGTGCTGCACAGCGAAGCGTCCCCCTTCGTTCAAGATAGGCACTACTAGTCGAGGCGCGTTGGCCGCGCTTTTTGATGCCATTCAGCTGAGGCGGTCCATGTCAAATCGGGCCGTTAGAAAGATCGGCGAAGTATAGGAACGTGCGATTTGGTTGTCACGCGACATGAACGTAAGTAGAATTTCAATCACGGACGCACCGATGAAAAGAAAACGCGAGATGCGGTCTTTCGAGAAAAAAATTGGGCGTCATCCTACTTTGGGGAAACCAGGAGGAGACTATCGTGAAATTCAAACAAACCTTGACGGCCACCGCCGTTGCTGCCGGATTGGTCGCGGGTGCTGCGACCACATCTCATGCAGACACTTTCAACTTCCGTATCGCATCGGGCCATGCGCCGCAGACCGGCTATGTGGTCATGATGTCCCAGCAGTTCATCCCGCGCTTCAAGGCGAAGCTCGAAGGGATGGGTCACTCGGCCAACTTCAACGAAGCCTATGGCGGCTCGATCGTGAAGGTCGCGGAAACGCTTGAGGGTGTGCAGGACGGCATCGTCGATCTCGGGGGCTACTGCTTCTGCTTCGAGCCTTCCAACCTGTTCCTGAACGTTTACCCGCTGTGGATGCCGTTCGATTCACAGACCGCGGATCTGGGCGTGAAGGTTGCCCGCAAAATCTATGACGACGTGCCTCACATGGGCGGCGTCTTCGAGGACAAGTACAACCAGAAGCTCCTCGGCCTGATCGGGTTCGACAATTACGGCCTCTACACGACCTTCGCATGGGACACCGTGGACCAGCTGAAGGGACGCAAGCTTTCGGGTGCGGGCCCGAACCTGCCTTGGGTGGAAAGCCTGGGCGCCATTCCGGTCGGCACCACGCTGCCGGACGTCTACCCATCGCTGCAGACGGGCGTGTATGACGGCGTGATCCTGTTCCCGTCGGTTGGCTGGAGCCACAAGCTCTTCGAGCCGGCACCGAACTACACGATCGTCGGCTTCGGTGCGAAGACCTTCCACGGCATCACCATCAACAAGGATGTGTGGAACGATCTGCCGCCGGACGTTCAGAAGGCGATGAACGAAGCCGCGCGTGAGATGGAAAACTTCGCTGGCCCGTGGGTCGATGAGCTCGAAGCCACCAACCTGGGCCGCATGGTTCAGAACGGCGCGAACATCCGCAAGGTCTCCGACGAGGCGCGTCTCAATTGGGCGAAGGCTCTGGCCGACTTCCCGAACGAGCGGGCCAAGGAAGCAGACTCCAAGGGGCTTCCAGGTTCGGAAGTCGTCCGCATGGCGGTGGACGTTCACGAGCAGATGGGCCACAAGTGGCCGGTCCGCTACGAGATCAAATAGTTCGACAACCCATCGGTTGAACGAAAAGGGCCGGCAATTTGCCGGCCCTTTTTTATCTGAAAACTCTACAAGGGCTACATGGGTTCGACCACCCACTCGATGTGCAGGTCGACCCCGGCGTCGCGGATGAGATTGCTGACGGGACAACGCTGCTCGACATTCGCCTTCAGCTTCTCGACCCGCTCGGGTGTCTCGTTCGTGCGGAAAGTCTTCGTCGCCGTGACCTTCTCGAAATAGGGTCGCACGCCCTGGACACCCTGCGCACCACGGATGTCGATCTCGGCGTCGCAGACATAGTCGACGTCGCCATACTCGAACTTCATGATGTGCGCGACCTGGTGAGTGATCGCGGCATCGCAGCCCATCAGGCCACCCATAACGGACTCGACCGGTGTGGGACCTTCGTTCGTGCCACCGCGTTCCTTCGGCTCGTCAATCACGAAGCCCGGCGTGTCGCGCACGTCAATTTGTGTGCGTGCGCCCCCGCCCGGGGTGTGGGCAACGACATTGCGATAGGCAACCACCTTCTTTTTCGGGTCGACAGCAGGTTCCAGAAGTTCAGAGTCGGACATCGGGCTCTCCATTGATGATTCACGATCCGGGGCACGTCCCGGCCGCGTTGACGTGGTATTTTAGGATCGCGCTCATACCACAAACACCCACGGAAAACCGATATGACCTATTCCGAAATTCTGCTCGACGTAAATGACGGTGTCGCGACGGTCACCCTCAACCGGCCGGAGGCCCGCAATGCGCTCGGCGGAACGCTCCGCGACGATTTCGCCCAGGTCACCCAGAATCTGTCGGAACGGGCGGGAAAGGACATCTCGGCCGTGGTTATGGCCGGGGCCGGCAAGTCCTTCTGTGCCGGCGGGGATTTGCGCGTCTTGAAGGAGATGTCCGCAAAGGGCCCCGAAGCCATGGAAGCGCGCATGCACGAATCCCACGCCACGCTGGTGAAATGGCTCGACCTTCCGGTTCCCACCATCGCCGCCGTCCATGGTGCAGCAGCGGGCGCCGGTTTCTCGCTGGCGATCGCCTGCGACTTCGTGTTCGCGGCTCCCTCGGCCCGGTTCATCATGTCGTTCGGGCGTATCGGGCTGGTGCCGGATTGGGGCGCCATGTATCTGCTGCCGCGTCTCATCGGCCTACAACGCGCCAAGGACCTGGTGTTCACCGCACGCGACATCGACGCCGATGCGGCATGCGAGATGGGACTGGTCTACGAACTGGTCGCGGAAGACAGACTGCGGGGCCATGCCCAGGAGTTCGCCGCGAAGTTCACGAACGCCTCACCGGAAGCCATCGGCATGGCGAAACAGATCATGGGAGCCGCGCTCGAGACGGACCGGGCAACGGCCCTGACGGCAGAGGCAAGCGCCCAGGCCACCGCGAACGCCAGCGACTATCACCGCGCCGCGGTCGAGCGGTTTCTGGCCAAGGAGCCGGCGATCTTCAACTGGGAGTCCTAACCGTCAAACTTTCCGCGCGACGATATGGAACACGTGCCAGTGCTTCGCCTCGCCGCGAACGGTGGTGGAATAGTCTTCTTCCTCGTCGAAATACTCGACCTCGAGGCCATCGAGCAACTCCTCGGCCTGCCGGCGGGTGTGAAAGGTCATCCCGTCGCGCCCGGCCCAGCTGTCATGCTCGCCGAACAGGTGGCCGGCAAAGCGACCGCCGAGCCTTAGTGACGCGCGAATATGGTCCCAGGTTCTGGCGAAGCCGTCGGGCGGACAGAGCGGAAGTGCAAAGCTCGAATTGACCAGATCGCAGGACGGCCACGCCGCATCCTCGAAGCGGGCAACCAGCCCGTCTAACTCCGCATCGTCGGGCAAGTCCTCGCGCGCCCGCAGCGCATCGAGCGCAGCGGCTTCGGCATCCACGGCAAACACGCGCCAGCCCCGGCGCAGCATTTCGATGGCATCGCGGCCCCCGCCGCAGCCCAGATCGACGGCCTGACTCGGCAGCGCGTTCGGATCCTCAGCGTCAAACCGATCGAGCGCAAACACCAGTGTCGGGCGCGGCGGGCGGTCACCGGTCTTTCGGTAGTAACCGGGCCAGTCGCGGTCTTTCGTCGTCTCGTTCACGTGCCGAGGCGAACTTCGCCCAAGTTCACACTCTCGCCCAGGGTCTCCTCACGTCGGCCCGTGCCGCCGGCCGCTGTCACCTCGACGGTGTAGGTCCCGCTGTCCGGGTCCAGGCGGTCGAAGCGGAAGTCGCCGAACCCGTCCGTCACCGTATCGGCAACGGTCTCGCCGGCGCGCAACAGGCGCACCTCTGCACCCTCGACACACTCGGTCACCCCGTCGCGCTCTTCCGAAACGGTGCCGCCGATGAAGCACCGGGCGTAACGCCAGAGATTCTTGTAGTGCACCCGGGGCTTGGTCGCGAGCTCGGGCCGCAGGGGCTCAAGTTCCTCTTTCTGCGCCAGCTTCTCCATCACGTCATCATCCAGCTTGACCGAACGCAAGGCCCCGGTCGGACATACATCGACGCAGCGCGGTTCCTTCCAGCCCGCATCCAGCAAATGGGCGTCAAAGAACCAGTGCTGCGGCAAATCCAGCTCCTCGTTCCACCAGATGGCGCCATAGGGACAGGCCTCGACCAACTGTTTCTGCCCCTTCGCTTTGTCGGGATCGATGAGGACGATGCCGTCGGGTCGCTTCGTGATCGCGCCATCCTCTGCCGCGGCCATGCACGGTGCATCGTCGCAGTGCTGACACATGGTCGGCAGATAGGCGACATCCAGCATCGGTGCCTGGCCGCGCTCGCGTCGCTGAATATCGATCCAGCGATGGCCGTGCTTGGGCATCTCGGCGGCATAGCCCGGCAAGCTGTTCTCCACATGCTCGTCCTGTACCGCGAGCGCACACAGGTTGCAGTTCGTGCAGTTGGCGACATCGACGATCAGGTTCCATTTGGCCTGGCTCATGCCGCACCTCCCGCGGACACGGGTTCGCGTCTTTCGTATTCGACGACACCATCCCAGGGCGCGATCTCGACCATCGCCGTGCCGTTCGCCATGGAGTGGGAGTTTTTGACCTGGGAGCGACGCGGCGACAGGAGGTTCAGACACCCGCCCCGGTCGACCGAGCGTCCCGGTTCACCCATGGGATCGTACTCGGCAGACGATTCATACCCCTGGGCCACACCCGGCCGCAGCCGTTCGGTGATCAGCGCCGCGCACAGCACCGCGCCGCGATCATTGAACACCTTGATCAGATCGCCGGTGGAGATGCCGCGCGCCGCGGCATCCTCGGGATTGAGGCGTACCACCCAGTAGTAATGGCCGTCGACGAGCATGCGATGGTCGGGAATGTCATTCAGGAAACTGTCCTTGCCGTCGCCATGGCTGTGGAAGCTGTAGCGCGAATGGGGCGTCATCAGCCGCAGGGGGTAGGCTTCCAGTCCGGCCGTATCGGATGATTCCCAGGCCGGCGTGTATTTCGGGATCGGCGGCCGTTCGGGGTCGTCCGGCGCAAACCGCTTGAGGCTCGAACTCTCGAACTCGAACAGCCCGGACTGGGTTTGCAAGCCTTCCAGGAACTGCTCAGTATAGTCGCCAGGCAGCGGCATGGCTTCGGGCACGTTCTTCTTCTCGCCCTCGGCGAACCAGCGATAGGCAGTCGGCGCGCGCAGCTCGGGCGCCTCGGGCGGCACCACGAAGTAGCCACGTTCCACGAACTTCTTCCATGAAATGTGCTGCGGCAGGTCCGAGGCATCGAACATCCGCTTGACCCAGTCGATGTCGCGCATGCCTTCGGTGTAGTAGGCCCCGAGGCCCAGTCGGCAGGCGAGCAGCGAGAAGATCTCGTAGTCGGACTTGGATTCCCCCAGGGGCTCTACGCATTTGGCCTGGAAGGTGATGATCCGGTTGTTGATCTGGGAATGGAAATGGGCGCCGTAGCCGCCGGCATTGGCCCATTCGCCGATATCGTAGCGCTCGAGGCTGGTGCAGGCCGGCAGGATCACATCGGCGAACCGGGCATCGCCCTCGTTCCAGATCGACTGGTTGACCACGAACTCCAGGTTCGGCGAGTGGTACATCTCCACAAAGCGGTTGGAATCGCTGAGCGTGCCCAGGATCGCGGTGCCATAGCGGTACAGCATGTGGACCGGCGAATGCCCCTGCTTGGGATACTGGATCTTGGTGAACTGGCCTTCCATGGACAGCGCATCCCAAAGAAAGCCTTCCGCCTTCCCGTCGATGATCGCATCGGGCAGGCGCAGGCGCGGAATCTTCTGGGTCGACGGGTTCATGGTCGGCAGCTGCGGCATGCGCTGGTAGAGCGCGCCGGCCAATGCAGTGTTGTTCAGATCGCCGGAGATTCCTCCCTCGGCATAGCCGGGGAAATAGAAACTGAAATCGAGCGGCACACCCAGCTGTAGGTTGCCGACATTGATGCCCGGCTTGCCCAGCCCCTGCATGCCCATCAGGCAGACGATGGTGCGGGTCCACTGGGTGCCGGTGGCGTTGCGGGCCGCACCACCGAACGCGTTGCCCATGCTGCCCGCGGCCAGATAGGTGCGCTTGGTGCCCCACTTGCGCGCCAGCGCGCGGACATCCTTGGCCGGCACACCCGTCTCGGCCTCCTGCCATTCCGGTG
Source organism: Alphaproteobacteria bacterium (assembly GCA_002727315.1). Taxonomy (GTDB): domain Bacteria; phylum Pseudomonadota; class Alphaproteobacteria; order UBA6615; family UBA6615; genus UBA8079. Next base: position 173,984 of record PBWR01000023.1, on the reverse strand, counting down.
TCTTCGCGACCCCGTCCTCGACACCCAGAATATAGTCGCGCCAGGCCAGGAAGCCCTTGGTCCGGGTGGCGACATATTCTTTGTCGTAGAGATCCTCGGTGATCCAGACATGGGCGATCGCCAGCGCCAGCGCCGGCGATGTCGTCGGGCGCGGGCTCAGCCACTTGCCACCAAGGAACTGGGCTGTGTCGTTGTAGTAGGGATCGATATGGACGATCTCGATGTCGATATCGCGCAGCCATCCCCGCCGGATGGTGCCCTCCTGGCCGCCATAGACACCGCTGGTCGCTTCCGGGTTGCTCGACCAGAAGACGATCATCTCGGCGTTCTCGAGACAGTCCTCGATGGCCCCGAACGGCTCGCCGCCGCCGACCCGCAGGCTGCCGCCCCAATGGTGCAGCGCGCCCCAGTACCAGCCTTCCCAGCTGTCCGGATTGTGGTGCACCTCCGTGGTGCCGATGGCGTTCATGAAGCGCAGCTTGGCGCTCAGGTAGTAGCCGATATTGCCCCAATTGTGGTGCGAGCCGTTGCTGTGGGCGATCGCACCGGTCCCGTGCTCCCGCTTCATGCGCTTGATCTCGCCCGAGACGATATCGAGTGCCTCGTCCCAATTGATGCGTTCGTATCCCGACACGCCGCGGTTCTGGATGTTGCGTTCGCCATTCGGATCGAAATCCACCCGCTTCATCGGATACATCACCCGGTTCGGCGCGTTCAGCATCGCCTTCCAGTTCATGGCGTGGGGTGACAGCATGCCCTTGCGCGGCGGCGTGAACGCCTTGCCGCGGGCATGAATCGTCCAAGTGTCGGCATCGTCCTTGTCGAACGCCACCGGGGTCGTGCGCCGGATTTTGCCGTCCTTCACATAGACGAACAGCGGACCGCCATTGGTCATGGTGCAGAAACGGGTCGTCCCATCGCCCATGCTGCGGCCAAACTTCCAACCGGCCGAAAGCGCTGCCATCACGGTCTGGGCAAACCAGAGCGCGTCCTCATCCGGCCCCTCCAGGCGGACCAGGAAGTTCTTCAGCGCGTCGATCTGCTCCAGCTGGTCGATGGGCGGCATCAGCAGGCGCGCGCCGACCGCCGCGGTCTTGAAGACGAGGCTCACCCGCGGATCGGGGTGCAGGCCCGCACCCGAGCGGACCCGCCCGTCCACAAACTCCAGGTAGCGGCCGGCCGAGCCGTCCTCGGTCCGGATCTGAACGACGATGTTCCGCTCCGCCAGGCGTTCGCGGAACGACGGATAGCGCCAGCGGGCAACACGGAAGAGCCAGGAAAGGCCCCAAAGGATCAGTTTGAACATCATGCATCTACCCTCTGCCGTTCGGCGTGGCGTTTCTTATTCGGCTGTGTATCCACCGTCGATATAGAGCGTGTGTCCCGTAACATAATCGGAAGCCGGCGACAGCAGGTAGATCAGCCCGCCAACTAGATCGTCCGTCTCGGACAGGCGACCGACCGGCACGCGTTCCAGCATCGCCTCGCGAGTCGCCTTGCCGGGGTCTTCATCCGAGAACATCCATTCCGACAAGGGCGAACGGAAGACCGTTGGCCCGATCGCATTTATGTTGGCATTCTTGCTGCCCCACTCGCACGCGAGCGCCCGCACCATGCCGTCGAGACCAGCCTTGGACGCGCAATAACCGGTATAGCCGGTGGGCAAGCCATGACGGCCACGGGTCGAGGAGACGACGACGACCTTCGAGCGGCCGCGATCCGCGGGTTGTTTGGCGAACTGCCGGCCGGCGGCCTGGCAGGCCAGCCAATAGCCGTCGAGGTTGGCCGAGATGACGCTGCGCCAGCGCTCATAGGACTGCTCCTCGATATAGCCGACATCGTTCAGGCCGGTCGCGACGAACATCAGATCGAGGGCACCGAACGCCTCCACGGCCGCCGTCACGATCGCGGCCGCATTTTCTTCGGTGTCCGGCAGACCGGTGACGGTCGCGATGTTCGCGCCGGTCGGGGCCAACTCCTCAGCGGCGGCGGCCAGCTTGTCCGGGTTCATGTCCGCAAGCGTGACGTCGCACCCCATTTGCGCCAGCGCCTGCGACGCCGCTCGGCCGAAGGATCCGGTCGCTCCCATGATGAGAGCCGACTTGCCCGAGATATCGAACATGGAAAGTGGTGATGCCTGCGCCAAGATCGTTCCCCCAAAATCTGATTGTCCGTCGTCAGCCCAGACTACCCGGTTTTCCGCCCTGCCTAGCAAGCCCCAACCGAGACACACCAGACTTTTTCGCTTAGCGAAATCGTCTCGCGATGGAGTTCCTGGGCCGCGCTCCGGCATCAGGGATGCCGGAACGGGCCGCGCGCATCCGTTGGTCAATTGGTGGTGCCTGAGATCCGCCAAAGCTCGATATCTTGACAAATCACCCGAACATTCCGCCAATATCGGTGCAGCAACGTGAAATATTCGTTAGCGCTGCAATGCCGTCACATGAGCGGCGTGAACTAAGAAGGGGGAATCAACGTGATAGATAAGGCTAAAAGCTATCTTGTCGTCCTGACTGAACTCGGACTGGTATTGGTCGGTGTCGGGATTGTTCTCCAGGTTCTTTTCGGTGAAACCGTTCCATTTGTCGGTGGCGACACGGTCGGAAATCTCATCGGTTTCATTGGCGACATCGGTAGCGGCGGCTATATCGGCCTGATCGCGCTCGGTGCGTTGTTCTGGCTGTTCGGGCGGCGCGCCCTCTAGGGAACGCCCACCGGGGTGATTTCCCGGGACCGATCATGCAAGCGTCCCCAGCCTGCGCCTGGCGCAGGTGAGCGAAGAGTGCGCGCAAGCATCAGAGATCGAGGCCGCGGCGCGTAATCGCCGCCCGCCAGCGCTCGGCGAACGGGACATCGAACACCAGCGCGTCATCGCTTTCGATGACCACCCAGTCGTCGCGCGCGATCTCGCGCTCGTCATTATGACGGACGACATAGACGAGTGATTCCGCGAACCGCGGATCGCCCATGCCCTCACCGGCCACCAGCAGCTTGCCAGCCAGGCTCTCCGTCTCGTCGGCCGTCGCGACCGCGGGGGCAGCGATAATCAGAATCCAAACCAGCGCGGCCGAGAGCGCCCGGACCATGGCCTAGTCCTCTGCGAACGACAGCCGGCCGCCCGCAGGCAGGTTCGCGATCTCCGGCGGTGCGAGACCGGCGACCTCAAGGATCAGTTTCTTCAATACGGCCTCAGCGAAACTGATCGTCTCGTCCACGGTGACAACGAAGGCGCCGGCGCCGGCGATAATCTGCTCACGAAACTCGGCCTCCAGGGAGACGGCGCGCAACGGACGCGTGCTGCCCGGCCGGCTGATCGCCAGTCCGTTGATGGTGATCCCCGCATTGACGGCGGCCTGGCGGGCCACCGGCAGGGGCACGCCGCCGATATTGCCCGCATCACCGGAGATATCGATGATGCGCCGCAGCCCCTTGTAGGGATTGGTCTCGATCAGGTTCTGGGAATAGACGATGGCGTTGCTGATCGAGTTGAACCCCCAGGCCGCCCGCGGCGCTTCCACCAGCGCCTTCCCGAACGCGGCGGCGGCTTCGGGTCCGTCGATCACCGTCCAGTCGACAATGGTGACCTGTGATGACGCATCGCCCCATTCGACATAGGCAATGGCGCTCTTGCCGTAGATGCCCCCGGTCAGCGCCTCAAGCACTCGTGGATTGGCAACCGCGCGCGCGTAACCTTCGCGCTGCAGGGCGAGCTCCGCATCGTCAATGGATCCCGATCCATCGGCGGCCAGGACCAGTTCCAGATCGACCGTTTCCTGTGCCGCGACCGGGGCAGACAGCCCGAACAGCGGCAAGACCAGGATGGAGACCAACCGGAGAATTCCCGCGACCCGCATGACATACCTCCCACGGATTGAAACAGTGTGAGACTAGCGCGATCCATATGGGATGGCGCGAGAAGTTATCCACCCGCAATCCCTCGCCCCATCCGTTAGTATCGCCGCTGTCGCGACAAGGAGGTTCGTCATGCGCATTCCGGAAGCCAACCGAGACAATTTGAACGCAGAACAGCAGGAGATCTACGACCGGATCGCCTCGGGGCCACGCGGCCAGGTGCGCGGGCCCTACCATGCCTACCTGTTGCACCCCGGCGTGTGCGAGGGCATCGAGCGGATGGGGCACTTTCTGCGCTTCGCCGCGAAACTTCCCGGCAACATCCGCGAGCTCGCCATCCTGGTCGTCGGACGTCACTGGCGGGCCGAGTTCGAATGGTTCGCCCACGCCCCCATCGCGATCCGTGAGGGTGTCTCGGAAGAGGTGGTGGCGGCGATCGAGGCCGACACGACACCGTCCTTCACAGATGACAACGAGGCCGCGGTCTATGCCTTTGTGCGCTCCCTGCTGGCGACCGGCCGGATCGACGACAACGCCTACGGAGACATGAAGACGCGCCTCGGCGAAGACGGCATCGTCGAGCTGATGGGCCTTGTCGGCCACTACACAGGTGTGGCGATGACCCTGAACACGTTCGAAATCGTGCCGCCCGAGGGCGAGCGGCCCGCCTTCACCGACTGAGGCGCGGCTAGAACACCTCGAACAGCCCGGCGACGCCCATGCCGCCGCCGACACACATGGTTGCGACCGCGTTCTTGGCGCCACGGCGATGACCCTCGATGAGGACGTGGCCAGTCAGGCGGTTGCCGGTCATGCCATAGGGGTGGCCGATGGAGATCGAACCGCCGTTGACATTGTACTTCTCCGGATCGATGCCCAGCTTGTCGCGGCAATAAAGCGCCTGTACTGCGAATGCCTCATTCAGCTCCCAAAGGTCGATATCGTCGACCGTGAGACCATTGCGCTCCAGCAGCCGGGGCACAGCGAAGATCGGGCCGATGCCCATCTTGTCGGGCTCGCAACCATGGACGGCAAGACCGAGGAATCGGCCCAGCGGCTCCAGCCCCTTCTGTTCAGCAAGCTTCTCGTCCATCACAACGCAGGCGCTCGCCCCATCCGAAAGCTGGCTGGCATTGCCCGGCGTGATCGAGCCGCCGTCGATCACCACATCGAGACCGGCCAGGCTTTCTGCGCTGGTGCTGGGGCGGTTGCACTCGTCCTGGATCAGCCTCACCTCTTCCTCGGAGACCTCTCCCGTCTCCCGGTTCTTCACCACCTTCACCGCCGTCAAGGGAACGATCTCATCGTCGAAGTTCCCGGCCTGCTGTGCCGCGGCGGTGCGCATCTGGCTCGACAGGGCGTATTCGTCCTGGGCATCGCGAGACACCGAATATCGGTCGGCAACGGTCTCGGCCGTGCCCAGCATCTGCATGTAGATTTCCGGCTTGTGCTCACGCACATAGGGGTCCTCGACCCGCATGTCGGCCTGGTGGTCCGGCGATAGATGGCTGATCGACTCGAGACCGCCCGCGACGACGACGGGCACCTTGTCAATGGCGACCGACTGGGCCGCGAGCGCGACGGTCTGCAGGCCGGATGAACAGAAACGGTTCACGGTCGCGGCCCCGGCGGAAACCGGGATATCCGCCCACAGCGCAGCATGGCGTGCCACGTTCTGGCCGGTCTCGGCCTCGGGATAGCCGCACCCCATCCAGACATCCTCCACCTCGTCCGGCGTGATGCCAGCGCGCTCGACCGCATGCTTGATCGCCGTTCCGGCCAGGGTCACCGGGGTCGTGTTGTTGAAGGCACCGCGATAGGCCTTGCCGATCGGGGTTCGGGCCGTGGACACGATTACAGCATTGGTCATTCGATTGCTCTCCTCTGTCGGCCTAGACGTGGCCGAAACGCCAACGTTCGATGGTCAGGCTGCGCCCATCGGCGCCGGCGGAAAAGGGTTCGTCGCGCAGCAGCGCGGTTACGGTGGGTCGATCGGGCACGTCGAGCACATAGAGCGCGCCGCTCGCGGTCTCGCCCGCATCATCGCTCAGCGCGCCCGCGACTACGATGTGTTCGGCCGCATCCGACAGAAACGCGCCAACCTCGGGCCCAGCCGCTACCGGTCGCGGATCGGTGCGCGCGATGGCAACAAACTGGGCGTTGCCCTCGGTCTGGTCATAGTCGCGCTGGCGCACATCCGTGAAGGGCAGAAGCCGCTCGATATCAATCGAGTGGAATATGTCCGCGGTCGTATAGGGGTCGGTATCGATATACGCCCTGGCGTCCGCTCGGGCCGGAAAGTTGATGACGCGGAAGCTGCCATTCGCGTTCGAACCGTCGCCCACCATCATCGGGCCCGAATACCAGGTCTCGGCCTTGAACTTGTCGAGATGCTCGATATGCGCAGCGATGGTCTGCTCGCGCCGCTCGGCCATGCCGGGTTTCGACACGCACTTGATCATCCACTCCATCGAAGCCCTCCCTTCCTTGGCCCTGAACTCCTAGAAATCATGTCCGACACAATCGCGCGGATAAAATATGCCGTTGTCTCACTGTGCGCACGGTCAACTCGTCTGAGGCACGACCTCCGCCAGGCGCGGCGCAACCCGGGCCATGTGACGATCATGGCCGGGGACGCCCACCAGCAGCATTCCGATGGGCATGTCGCCCGTCCCGAGACCCGCCGGCAGCGAGATCACGGGCCCGCCGATCGCCGTCCACGGCGCGATGTAGCGCCGGTCGCCTGTCCATTCGAGGCCTTCCGGCGCCGTGGCCGGGGTCGCCGGCCACAACAGAATGTCGGTGGGCCGCAGCCCGCCCAGAAACGCGCCGCGCATGGCATCGATCTGCCGCCGCTCGGCCTGATACACCTCGTCAGGAATTTCATTGCCGTCGATCACCGATTGGCGAAGCACCGCACCGACCTGATCCTCGGGGAACTCGAGCAAGCCCGCATGCACCCGGGCCAGTTCGTAGACCGTCGTGTGCCCCTGCAGCTCGTTGAGGTCCTCCAGCGAAATCGGAGATGCCATCTCTTCCATCGTGTGGCCCGCATCACGCATCTGGCCGGCCACCCTGTCGCGGGCCGCAATGATTTCTTCGGTTGCCTCCGACAGGAACGGATCGTCGATGACCACCACCCGGACATCGCTCGTATCGAGATGTTCCTCGCGCGCATGGGGTGGGCGGATCGCCTCGTACAGCAGGCAGGCGTCGGCCACCGACCAGCCATAGACGCCGGGCGTGTCATAGAAAGGAGCAAGTGGCGCGATACCGTAGGTGCCCATGCTGCGGGTCGACGGCTTGAACGCCGAAACACCGCAGTAGGCCGCCGGACGATTGACCGACGCCACGGTCTGGGTGCCGATCGCGGCCGGCACCATGCCGGCGCCGAGCGCGGCCCCCGAGCCGCTACTCGAGCCGCCGGGCGTGTGGCCGATATTGTGCGGATTGCGTGCCGGCGACGGGTCGTAATAGGCGAACTCCGTGGTGTGGGTCTTGCCGAGAACGATGGCACCGGCCGCGCGCAACGCTGCGACGATTTCCGCATCGGCCGTCGCCGGTGGCGCATCGGCCCGCGTCCGGCTGTTGCAACGCGTCGGCCAGCCCGCCACGTCGCAGATATCCTTGATTGCCACGGGAACGCCATGCAGCGGTCCGCGAAACTGCCCGTCATTGGCCTCACGGTTCATTTCCGCCGCCATCGCCAGTGCTCCTGCGGAATCGACGGACACCCATGCCTGCACCTCACCATCGACCTCGGCGATGCGGTCGAGACAGGCTTGCACCACGTCCGTCGGCGTGCGCGCGCCCGAACGGATATCGGCGGCGATATCAATGACCCGGCCCGGCGAGGCCGCGAACGAGGTTCCTTCACTCATGGGTGATCCTTGCGAGCGGAAATTGACGCAGAGGCTAGCATATACATACTCCTGCATGCAGAATTCGGCGACGGAGACGCCGCCTTCATCGGGCACCCGCTTCATCTCGAAACGGACACACAAGTATGCGCATCAGAGCGCCGAACATTGCAATCGACAATCGCCTTGCGCGGAGTTTTCTAATCCTGCTCATCCGCAGCAGCGTGAAACACAATACGTTGACCCAATGGGTCAGCCGGGTCACCAGGCGATGGCGATAGGTGACCTCTCGCGGCTTCGGTGTCGCCGGTGCGGCTTCGGAAACGGTCTCGGTCATGAACTGCCCCTTGCGGCCGGCCGGGCGTCCGCGAAGACTTCAGGAACACAAACACCGTTCGCCCAAAGAAATTCCAACCCCGGAAACCGCCGGTTTTCTGTGTCAGGATTGCTGCCGGAACAAAACGCCCCTTTCGAAGAGCTGCTCGACGGTGTCGGCATCCATTTCCAGCAGGGATTGCAGGACCTCCGGGGCCGAGCTGCCGAACCGTGCGATCCAGTCACGCGCGCCCACGGAAGCGTTGTCGACCGCAAAGGGCGGATTCGGGACCCGGTATGCCCCGGCACCGTCACTGACGGTCGCGAAGGCGCCACGATGGACGAGCTGGGGATCGTCGAAAAGTTCCTCCACCGCGCGATATCGCGCGCACGGCACCTTCCCGGCCATGAGCACCTGCTCGCATTTCTCAGCTGAGCGCGTCGACGTCCATACCTCCACCAGTGCCATCAGGTCGGCGTAATTTCGGTTGCGGTCGGGATGGGTCAGGAAACGCGGGTCCTCGATCCACTCGGGGTGCCCCATTGCGTGCGCCATGTTTTCGAAGGTCTGCTGCCCGCCCGGTGCGACCATGACGAAACCGTCGCTCGCCTTCACCGGCCGGTAGTAGCCGCGCGGGGTCTCCACCGGGTTCTGGGCCAACTGGATCTCATAGACCAGCAGCCAGATCACGCTCTCCATCAGGGAGACATCGATATAGCGCCCGCCCCCGCCACGCTCGCGGGCAAACAATGCGGCGTTGATCGCGCCGAAGGCCTGCACCGCGGCCATGACATCGGCGAGGAATACACCGATGAACCCGGGCCGGCTCATCTCGGGCTGCTGCTCCAGAATGGCCATCTCGTAGCCCGAGGCGGCCTGAACGACGGGCGCATAGGCCGGGTTGTGGGCCGCCGGGCCGGTCTGGCCGAAACCCGAGATCGAGCAATAGACAATGTCCGGCCGCACCTCCCGGATCGCTCCGAAATCGAGACCGAGACGTTCCATGACACCCGGGCGCGCATTCTCGACCACGACGTCACACTGCGCCGCCAGATCGAGCGCGATGCGAAGCCCCTCGGGATTTTTCAGGTCGATGGCGAGGCTGTGCTTGCCGCAATTCAGGTGCCCGTAAACCGCGCTCTCGCCGTCGCGTATCGGGGCCGCGCGACGGTTCTGTTCGCCGCCGGGCGCCTCGATCTTGATGATCTCCGCGCCCAGATCGGCGAGCTGGCGCGTGCAATAGGGCCCGGCCATCATCGTCGTGAAATCGAGCACCCGGATGCCGTCGAGCAGGCCGTTCATGGTCAAGCCGCCCGTGCCTGCTAGGCCAGGAGATCGCGCGCAATCAGCATGCGCTGGATCTGGTTAGTGCCCTCGAAGATCTGGGTCACCTTCGCATCACGCATCATGCGCTCCACCGGGAACTCCTTCATGTAACCGTAACCGCCGAGAACCTGCACCGCATCGGTGGTCACCTTCATGGCCGCATCGCTGCACAGGGTCTTGACCATGGCCGACAGGCCGCCATACCCGTCCATCTCTGCCCGATCGTAGCGCGCCGTCACCTCATAGAGCAGCGCGCGCGCCGCCTCGATCTGCGTGGCCATGTCGGCCATCATGAACTGCAGACCCTGGAACTCGGCGATGGGCTTGCCGAACTGTTCGCGGTCCTTCGCGAACGCCACGGCCTGGTCGAGCGCGCCCTGGGCAATCCCGACCGCCGAGGCCGACATGGCCGGGCGGTTGAACTCCATGCATTTCATCGCGATCGTGAAGCCCTCACCGTCGCCACCGATTCTGGCGTCGGCAGGCACGCGCACATCTTCGAAGAAGAAATCGCAGTTCGGCGTCGCACCGTTGTAGCCCATCTTCGCGTTCTTCGGCCCGCGGGTGACCCCGGGCAGCGAAGTGTCGACGATGAAGGCCGAGACCCCTTTGGCGCGCGGCGCCTCGTTGGTGCGGGCCAGCACCAAGACATACTCGGCTACCGGCCCGCAGGTCACGAAGATCTTGTTGCCGGTGATCAGCCAGTCATCGCCGTCGCGCACAGCGCGCGTGCGCAGGGCCGCCGCATCCGATCCCGCCTCCGGCTCCGACAGGGCGAAGGCAACCAGCGTCCGGCCCTTGGCGAGCATCGGGAAATATTTCTGTTTCTGGGCATCGGTGCCCGCAAACAGCAAGGGCAGGGCCATGCCATTGCCGTTCTCCCCCACCATCACCGACAGGGACAGGGAGTATCGCGCCAGTTCCTCGCGTGCGATGCAGAGCTTGGTCAGGGACCCTTCGGGCCCGCCATACGCCTCAGGCACGCTCCACTGCAGCAGGCCCATATCACCGAACTTCGGGATCACCTCTTCGGGAAACCGGTCCGCATGATCGATCTCGTCCGCGATCGGTGCGACCTCGCGCTCAGCGAAACGCCGAATCTGGTCCCGAAAGATCCGGTCTTCCTCGGTAAAATGGATCGGGGTGTAACCCATATATGCGCGCCCCCTGCCGCAGCCCCGAAATTGGAACCATGACCCGATTCGGCCCGACTGAAATCTGCGACGCGCCACGTCGAGAACCTGCGGCACAAGTCCCAAGATCGCAGTTCATCCACTATCCCCTTGCTTCGCGGGCACAGCCGACGCATCTGTTTATGCATCACGGTCGCGCACCGCCGCGCACCCAAACGACGATTGTTGTCATGAAGAAAATCGGGTTCCTGTCCTTCGGACACTGGGCCGCCTCTCCGGCCTCCCAGACCCAGTCGGGCGCCGATGCGCTGCTCCAGGGCATCGACCTTGCCGTCGCGGCCGAGGAGCTGGGCGCGGACGGCGCCTTCTACCGGGTGCATCATTTCGCGCGGCAGTACGCCTCGCCGTTCCCGCTGCTGGCGGCGGCCGGCGCGAAGACCAGCCGGATCGAGCTCGGCACCGGCGTGATCGACATGCGCTACGAGAACCCGCTCTACATGGCCGAGAATGCCGGTGCGGCAGACCTTATTTCCGGCGGCCGTCTGCAGCTCGGGATCAGCCGCGGTTCCGGCGAGCAGGTCCAGCAGGGCTATCGCTATTTCGGCTATGCGCCGGGCGAGGACGAGACCCATGCCGACATGGCACGACGGCACACGGCGGTGTTCCTCGACGTGTTGCGCGGCGAGGGTTTCGCCGAGCCGGAGCCCAACCCCATGTTCCCCAACCCGCCGGGTAAGCTGCGCCTCGAGCCCTATTCGGAGGACCTGCGCGAACGCATCTGGTGGGGTGCTGCGTCGAACGCGACCGCCGTGTGGGCCGCGAAGATGGGCATGAACCTGCAGAGCTCCACCCTCAAGACCGACGAGACCGGTGAGCCGCTGCACATCCAGCAGGCCGCCCAGATTCGCGCCTTCCGCGAGGCCTGGAAGGAGGCCGGCCACGAGCGCGAACCCCGCACGTCGGTCAGCCGCTCGATCTTCGCCCTGGTGAACGACCAGGACCGCGCCTATTTCGGGCGCTCGGGAGAAAGCGAAGACCATATCGGCTTCCTCGACCCCGAGACCCGTGCGATCTTCGGGCGCACCTACGCCGCCGAACCCGACAAGCTGGCCGAACAGCTGGCCGGGGACGAGGCCATCGCCGAGGCCGATACGCTCTTGCTCACCGTGCCCAACCAGCTTGGCGTCGATTACAACGCTCACGTGATCGAGGCGATCCTGACCCATGTCGCACCCGCGCTGGGCTGGCGGTGAACAGAGGCATCGCGGGACGATCACTCAAGGCCCCATCCTGCGTATTTGCGAGGCGCACCCGAAACCCGGGTGCGCCGATAAACTGCTGGAGAAGTTCTCCTCGACATCCGCATCAGTGGTTGCAGGCGAGCCCGGCAACCGGGGATACATCTTCGGGCGCGGCATGGAAGGCGACAGCGGCACCGTGCTGTTCGTGTCCGTGTGACAGGACCTGGCGGCCATCAAGGCCAGGTTCGGCGCGGACTGGCAGGTGTCCTACATGCCAGACGGCTACGAGGATCTCATCGAGGCGTGCTCGGTCCGCCACTTCGATGTGAATGGCGGCTGGCACGTGGACGGCCTGTAGCCGCCGGATTTACTGTCCGGCGGAGCGGCATTCGTCAGATTTCTCGGTCGAAGTGGCGCGCCCGGGAAGATTCGAACTCCCAACCTCCTGATCCGTAGTCAGACGCTCTATCCAGTTGAGCTACGGGCGCATTGCAAACGGCGCGCGGACGCTAATCAAAAGCCTTCGCGAATGCAAGCGCCCCGACCCGGCGTTTGCGCCGTGTAAATACCGCGAAAATCCGGCCCAAAAGCTGCTTGCCCGGAGATAGGCCAATCGCTAACATCCGCCGCAACCATTTGGCTAATCAGCAATTTTTGCGCCTCCTCCGCACATGCGGCCAATTTCGGGGGGATCGCAGGGGCACCGAGGGACAAGAGACCAGATGACCAAAATTCGCACCTGGTCGGCACTGGCCGGCGCAGCGCTGCTGTTGGCAGCCTGTGATTTCACCGATGACATACTGGTTCCATCCCTGACGGGCGAGTCTCCTTCCGGCGGCGAGCGCGTCGTCATTCCGCCGAGCAATGCCGAGCGCAACCCTCAGCCGACAATCTCCGGCACGCCTCCGCAGCTTGGCCAGACCACCTTCCAGCCCGAGGGCGTGACCCAGGGCCAGGCGACCGGCACCGAGGTCGGCCGCCGGGTCGAGCGTCTGCGTAGCGATCTCGGCCGCCTGCAGGCAAGCGTCGGCAACGACGACGGCCAGCTCCAGGGGCTGCGCCAGCAGACCGTCGCGAACGCGACGTCCTACCAGCAGCTGATCGCGGGCATTCAGTCCAAGCTCCAGGTCGGCACCACGCCGGGCAATCCGAACCTTGTGGCAGCCTGGAACCAGGCCCAGGCGACGCTGGACCAGATTTCCGACAATGTCGGACAGATGACCAGCCTGTCGAACAAGGTCGCGGATGACAGTGCGCTCGCGTCCTTTGTTCTGGAATCGGTCCGCGCCACCTACGGCCTCACCGGCGCGGTGGACGAAGATCATCGCCAGCTCGCCGTGCTCGAGGACGAGGTCAACCGCACCGTCGTCCTGATCGACCGGCTGCTGAACGAACTGACCGAGGACGTGTCACGCCAGACCAACTATGTCGGCCGCGAACGCAGCAATCTGACCGTCCTGTCGCTGGCGGTGAAGAATGGCGAGCTGTTCGGCACGAGCCTTGCCAACCGCGCCTTCTCCTCGCCGACCCATAGCCGCGGTGCCGCGGTGGGCAACCTGTCGAACCGGCGTCCGCTGGTCGTGATCCGCTTCGACCGTGAGAACGTGCCCTATAAGGAGCCGCTATTCACGGCCGTCTCCGAAGCGCTCAACCGGCGCCCGGGTGCGGTGTTCGACATCGTGTCGATCGTCCCGCAGCAGGGCACCCCGGCCCAGGTGGCGCTCAGCGCCAACCAGGCGCGGCGCAACGCCGAACAGGTGCTGCAGACGCTGGTCCAGATGGGCCTGCCAAGCGATCGCCTGTCGCTCAACTCGACCTCCAGTTCGGATGTCGGCAGCAACGAGATCCGCATCTTCGTCCGCTAGGTGCCGGGCCAGTCGGGCCCTCGACGAACACGCCTCAATCGCTACTCGTCACGCGCGTCTAGCGCGCGGTCGAACGCGGCCAGCTTCGCGGCGACCCGCCCGTAGATCGAGCTTTCGGGATAGTCGCCGTCGGCGTCGGGCGCGCCAACCGGGATGCCGGTGAACAGTTCGATCGCCTCGTCGACATGGGCCACCGAATAGGCATGGAAGCGGCCCGACGCGATGTCTCCCGCCATATCGTCATCGACGATCAGTGCCGGCTCGTTCGAGCGCGGGAACACGACCCCCTGGTCGCCCGTCAGGTCACCGGCGTCGATGCAGGTCCGGTAGAACCCCTCGGCCTTCTGGGTCAGCCCGCCGATCGCCTGCACCTCGCCGCGCTGGTTGACCGAGCCGATTACGGACAGGTCCTGGCGTAATGGCGCGGCCGCTAGGTCGGACAGGATCGCGAGCACCTCCGCCAGAGACGCGCTGTCACCCTCGACCCCGCCATAATTCTGTTCGAAGGTGATCGAGGCGTTGAAGGAGAGCGGGATGCGCTGGGCGAACAGGCCCGCCAGGAACCCGTGAATGACCATCGCCCCCTTCTGCTGGATCGGCCCGCCGAGCAGCGTCTCGCGTTCGATGTTGGTGACACCCCGGCGGCCAATCGATGTGCGCGCGGTGACGCGTGAGGGCGCGCCGAAGGCATGGTCGCCGAGATCGCGTACCGTCAGCCCGTTGATCTGGCCGACCGCCTCACCGGAGGTCGAAATCATCACCGTCCCGCGCTGGATCGATTCCTGGGTCTGGTCCTCGATCCGGGCGTTCCGGTTGCGCCGGCTCTGGCGCGCCGCGCGGACCGCGTCCCCGTCGACCTGGTCCGCGCCGCCGGCCCGGGCGGCATAGATAGCCTCGTTGACGATATCCTCGATCAGCTCGAACTGGGCCGAGAGCTTTGTCCGGTCCGACGCCAGCCGCGAGGCATAGCCGAGCAGGTAGCCGATCGCATCGGCCGTGCAGGTGGTCGCGCCGTGCACATTGGCGAACCCCTGAATCAACCCGGCATAACAGCCGATATTGTCCGGCGTGGCGTCCATGTCCCCGTCGATCTCGGCCTTGACCTTAAAGTAGGCCTGGAACTCGGGATCGACCGAGAAGAACGTGTAGTACCATTGGGGCGCGCCGACGATGACCACCTTGACGTCGAGGGGCACGGGCGCGGGCTTCGGCGCCCCGGCCACGGGCACGCTGCCGGCCCGGTAATGCTCTTCCATCCGCACCGCGCCATCACGGATCGCGCCCTTAAGCTGGTTCCAGCTTTCGGCATGGCCTGCAATCGATTCCGCCCGCAGCACCAGGATGCCGCCATTGGCACGATGCAATGCACCGGGCTGGATCAGCGAGAAATCGGTCTGCAGGACCCCCGCCACCTGGCGGTATTCGATCCGGCCGAACAGGTTTTCGTATGTCGGGTTTCCCTCGACCACGATCGGCGGTCCCGAGGCCCCGGCATTGTCGACCAGAAGATTGACCGCGTAGCGTTCCTCCGGGCTCGGCATCGGGACCGGCGGCATGTCGCCCTCGCCGCCTTCCGGTTGCGCCTGGAACAGCGCCAGGTTCTCAAGCAGGTCGACGCGGAACCCGACCAGCCAGCGGTTGAGGCCCGGAATATCCCGGAATTGCGCGATCAGCTCGTCGACCAGCCCGCCGACGGCGGACTCGGCAACCGCGCGGTTGAACTCGCGTGTTTCCTCCGCCAGACGGGTCTGGCGCCGGGCCGCATCGCAATTGATTTCCGCCAGCATCTGGCTGACCCGCTGGGCGGCGTCTTCCATGGACGCGCGTTCGCCCTCTGGCAGGCTCGCCATCTCCTTCGGGTTGCCCTCGTCGTCGAGCGCGACGACCATCAGGCCCTGGGGTGTCTGGGCCAGGGACAATCCGGATTTCTCCGCCTCCGCCCGCGCCGCCTCGATCGCCTGCCCGATCTCGCCCCGCATCACCGCCGTCTTTTCGTGCAGACACTGCTGATATTCTTCCCGGGTGAAGGCCAAGTGCAGGGCCTCGCGCAGATGGGGAATCAGGTTGGCCATCGCGTCGCGGAACCTGCGCCCCTGGCCGGCCGGCATATGTATGGCCAACGGCTCGTTCGGGCGGCGGAAGTTGTTCAGGTAGACCCAGTCGTCGGGGGCCGCGCCCTCTGCGATGGCGGATTCGAGAAACGACAGAGTCGCGGTCATGCGCCCGCTGCGATCCTCGCCGACCACGAAGATGTTGAAGCCCGGATCATGCGCCTCAAGCCCGAACTGCAGCGCCTCGCGCGCGCGGGCATGGCTCGACAGGGAAAACACCTGCACGTCCGGCGCTTCCTTGGCATCCGCAATCTCGAACACCGGCAGGCCGGCATCGGCGGCGGCAATTTCCCTTACCGTCATCACATCCTCCCTCGACACACGAACTATAGCGGCTGGGCCCAGGACCGTCGCGCCCGTATCAGCGCGCAGATGACGGCGCGGCGATCACTTATTCGTTGTGCCACGCCATGCGGGCGATTGCGTGTCCGGCCCCTGCCCGCTTTAATGCGCATCTCTGCAAATATCCGCGATCAGGACAGTTCCGCCATGGCCAGCCAACAGCATGACTTCCCCGTCTCCTGGGAACAACTTCACCGTGACGCCAAGGCGCTTGCCTGGCGGCTGAAGGAAAAGGGTCCCTGGCAGCAGATTGTCGCGGTCACCCGCGGCGGCCTGGTGCCGGCTGCCATCGTCGCGCGCGAGCTCGAGCTTCGGCTCGTGGACACGGTGTGCGTGTCGTCCTACGACCACCAGGCCCAGGGCGATCTCACGATCCTCAAGATGGTCGAAGGCAATGGTGACGATACGCTGATCGTCGACGATTTGGTCGATACCGGAAACACCGCGAAGATCGTGCGCGAGATGCTACCGAACGCCCATTTCGCCACCGTCTACGCGAAACCCGCCGGCCGGCCCCTGGTCGACACCTTCGTCACCGAAGTCAGCCAGGACACCTGGATTCACTTTCCCTGGGACCTGGAGCTGCAGTTCGTCCAGCCCATCGCGGCAAGCTAGACGCGCAAAACCAGCACCTAGCCGATCCGTTCGGCCCGCAGGCGCGGGTCGAGCACGTCGCGCAATCCATCGCCCAGCAGGTTCAGCCCCAACACGGCCAGGGCAATCGCCAGACCCGGCAGGACCGCCAGCTTGGGATCGAGTATCATGAAGGTCTGGGCGTCGAACAGCATGCGACCCCAGCTTGGCGCCGGCGGCTGGGTGCCTAGACCGAGATAGGCCAGCGCCGCCTCTGCCAGGATCGCCACGGCGAACTGGATCGTCGCCTGCACGATCAGGACGGACGCAATGTTCGGCAGCACATGGTCGCGGGTGACCGCCGCCTTGCTCTTCCCGATGGCGAGCCCGGCGCGGGTATATTCCAGGCCCCAGACCTGGCGCGCCGCGCCGCGTGACACGCGGGCAAAGACGGGAATGTTGAAGATACCGATCGCGATGATCGCATTCACCGCGCCGGGGCCAAAGATGGCCGTGATCAGGATCGCCGAAACGATCGCGGGAAAGGCGAACACCACGTCGGACCCGCGGGTCACGATCTCGTCGATCCAGCCGCTACGCGCCGCCGCCAGCACCCCCAGCGTGACACCCACCAGCATCCCGATGCCTACGGCCACCACGCCCACAACGATCGAGTTGCGCGCGCCGATCATCAGCCGGGTTGCGATGTCGCGGCCGAAATGATCGGTGCCCAGCCAATGGGCCGCGCTCGGCCCCTGCATGCGTTCACTGATGGCGACCGCGTCGAACGGGTGCGGTGTCCAAACCAGCGACAGCAGCGCAAACGCGGCCAGCAGACCGGTCAGCACCGCGCCGATCAGAAAGTTCGGGTGGCGCATCGCCCGCGACCAGCGGTCAGCCTGGAGAGATGTCGCGACGTCGCTCATGCGGCGCGCCGGGCCCGCGGATCAATCATCGAATAGGCCACATCCACGAGGAAGTTGACGACAACGACGAACACGACCAGTAGCAACACCACATCGCGCAGGACCACCAGGTCACGCTGGCTGACCGACTGGAAAATCAGGCGGCCCAGACCCGGCAGGGCGAAGACCGCCTCGATGACGATCGAGCCGGCGAGCAGGAATGCGAACTGCAGGCCAATGATGGTGGTCATCGGGATCAGGGCGTTGCGCAACACATGGCCCCACAGCACCCGCCGCGGCGCGAGGCCCTTGGCGTGCGCGGTGCGGACATAGTCGGCCCCCAGCGTGTCGAGGACCGAGGTGCGCGTCACGCGCGCCAGGATGGCGGCTTCCGGCAAGGCCAGGGAAAGCGCCGGCAGCACCAGCGCCCATAGCGCGGTGGCGAAGCCTGTGTCCCATCCGGGGAACCCCGACGCCGGAAACCAGCCGAGCGCGACTGCGAAAATCAGGATCGACAGGATGGCGAACCAGAAATTGGGGATGGCCATGCCGACCTGGCTGAACCCCATGACAGCGTAATCGCCGGTCCGCCCACGCCGGGTTGCCGCGAACATGCCGACCGGTATGGCGATCAGGGTCGAGACGATGAGCGCGATCAGCGCCAGCGGGATCGTGACGGCCAGGCGCTCACCAATAAGCTCGGACACGGGAACGGCATAGGTGTGGCTGATACCCGTCGTCCCCGATGCGAGCCCGCCGATCCACTCGATGTATCGGACCGGGGCGGGGCGATCGAGGCCCATCTGGGCACGCAGGGCGGCAAGCGTATCGTCCTGGGCCTCAATGCCGAGGACCAGCAGCGCCGGATCACCCGGCAGGACCTCCAGGACCACGAATATCGCGAGGCTGGCGACGATGAGGGTCACCAGCAACACCATGAGCCGCCGGACGATAT
This sequence comes from Alphaproteobacteria bacterium, assembly GCA_002727315.1. GTDB lineage: Bacteria > Pseudomonadota > Alphaproteobacteria > UBA6615 > UBA6615 > UBA8079. The sequence continues at coordinate 155,505 of PBWR01000023.1, read as the reverse complement.
AGGTCAGCATGGTCCCTCGCGCATCCGCGCCGGGCGGCTACTCCCAGCGTACACCGGTCACGTCGGTCGCCTGGACCGGCGCGTTCCGCCACATACCCTTCAAGCCCTTGCGCCAGACGCCAAGCCGGGCGAGTTGGAACATGAACGCGTTCACCGAATCGCCGGTAACGATCTTCTGCGCCTCGCCGAGCAACGCATTGCGTGTGTTCGGGTCGCTCGTGGCGTTCAGCTTGTCCATGACAGCCTTGAGCGCGGGCGAGTCGTAGTTGAAGTAGTACTTGTCCCGGGCATAGATGCCGATATCCATGGGCTCGGTATGGGACACGATCGTCATGTCATAATTGGTGCCGCGGAACACCTGCTCGAGCCATTGGGCCCATTCCACAGGAATGATCTCGACCGCGATCCCGGCATCCTTAAGCTGGGAGGCGATGATCTCTCCGCCGCGGCGCGCATAGGTCGGCGGCGGCAGCTTGAGTGTGAGTTTCAGATCGCTCTGACCAGATTCGGCCAGCAACGCACGCGCCTTCGCCGTGTCGTGGGGATAGGTCGCCACCAAGTCCACATAGGCCGGGTGATGGGGTGCGAAATGCGACCCGATCGGAGTGCCGAAGCCGAACATGGCGCCGTCGACAATGGCCTGACGGTCGATCGCGTGGGCAATCGCCCGGCGCACCCGGATATCGGTGAGCGGCGGGCGCGTATTGTTCATGGCGAGGATGGTCTCACCCTCGGTCGAACCGATGGAGACCTCGAAGTTCGGATCCGCCTGGAACGCAATCACCGCCTCGGGCGCGTTCAGGTTGGTAATCGCGTCGATGTCACCGGCCCTGAGGGCGGCGATCTGGGCTGAAGGGTCGGGGATAAAGCGGAAGTTCACCGACTGGATCTGGCGCGCCGGGTCGACCGCCACGAGCTTCACCCGGTCGCCCTTGACCCAGCGATCGAACTTGTAGGGGCCGGTCCCGATCGGGCTGACCTTGTTGTTGTCCGCCGATTCCGGCGCGACGATAACCGCATCACCCCAGCCGAGGTTGAACAGCAGCGCGCCCTCGGGACGGGACAGGGTGATCCGCACGGTGCCGGGATCGACGGCCTCCACCTTGTCGATGGCGGCGAACAGCTGCTTCTGGGCGTTCACCGAATCTTCCGCCCGCGCGCGATCGAGTGAAAAGACCACGTCATCGGCATCGAAGGTGGTGCCGTCGTGGAAGGTCACACCGTTCTTGAGCTTGAAGGTGTAGACGAGACCGTCGTCGGACACCGTCCAGCTGGTCGCCAGCTGCGGCTGCACGGCACCGTTCTCGTCGATCCGCGTCAGACCCTCGAACAGGTTGGCATAGACCGTCGCATCGATGGCGCCGGCCGCGCCTGCGGACGGGTCGAGATGCGGTGGCTCCAGCGTGAAACCGAGCGTGAGAGTGTCCTTGGACTGCGCCATCGCAGGCGGCGCGGCCAGAACGGCAAGGCCCAGAGCGAGCGCAGTTGCCGCACCATGCATCGTGATCTTCATATCCACCATTCCCCGAATGAATATTATTGTGCGGCGCAACATAGCAAGAATTCGGGTTCAGCGTCCATCGGCGCGGGGATAGGTGTCGGCATAGGCGGGCCAGCCCTCGAAACCCCGGGCGGCGAACACGCCCCGGGCCACCGCCCGGGCCAGGCAGTCCGCGGCGGCCATGCCGATCCGCGCCGTGTCGGCAATGGCATCCTCGATCTCGTGCATGCCGGTCGATAGGGCGAAGACCACATCCCCGTCCATCGGCGAGAACACCGGGCGGATGGCCCGCGCCAGGCCGGCCTGCGCCATCGTCGCCACACGTCGTGCCTGGGCCTTGGTCAGGCGGGCGTCGGTCGCCACGACGGCCAGCGTGGTGTTCGACGCCGCCGCGTCGTGGGCATATTTCCGCACGGGATGATCGTGCACTTGGATCGCGGCGGGGCCGCCCAGGCCGCCAAATTCATCGCCCACCTCATGCATCCCGGCCAGGAACTGGCCCTCATCGCTCCCCACCGTGGAGCCCAGGGCATTGACCGCCGCAAGCGCGCCGACCGTGATCCAGCCGTCGATCACTGCCGAAGCCGTCCCCTGGCCGCCCTTGAGCGGGCGGCCGTCATGTCCGGTCGTCGTGGCACCGTACCCGGCGCCCGCGTTTCCGATATCCGTCTCATCGCTTGCACCGGCCGCGGCGCTGCGGGCCAGGTCCCGGTAGGGCAATGCACTGTCGGGCGCGGCGCGAAACGCGGCCTTGTCACCGCCGTTGAGAAGGTCGAACAGGATCGCCCCCGGGACGATCGGTACGCGCAGGTCGGCGACCGGGAAACCGCGGCCCCGATCGGCCAGCCAGCCCATGACCCCGTCGGCCGCCGAAAGCCCGAACGCCGATCCGCCGGACAGGACGATGGCGTCGACCGCGTCCAGCGTACCATCCGCGCCGAGAAGCTCAAGTTCGCGCGTGCCCGTCCCGCCGCCGCGGACATCGACCGCGGCCACCGCGCGTTCGTCGGGCAGGATCACCGTGACGCCGGTCCGGATGCCGGGGTCGTCGGCCGTCCCGACCGTTAGCCCGGTCACATCTGTTATGGCGTTCTTCTTGCCCGTTTCGTTCATTGTCCGCCCCGCAGGAGATCGAGTGCCGCCGCGGCCATCACCTTGGCCGACGCGACCATGTCGTCGATCTCGATATACTCGTCCGGTTGATGCGCCAGTTCCAGGATACCGGGCCCGTAAGCAACACAATCCTTGAGCTTTCCCACCCGCCAGACATGTTTCTGATCATAGGTGCCCGGGGACGCCACGTGGCGTGATTTCTGTCCCAGCACCTGCTCGATTCCGCGATCCAGCGCCTGTACCAAAGGTAAGTCCGGCGGCGTCAGGGTCGGCGGCACCGACCAGAGCTCGCGCAATTCGTACGAAAAATCCGGCCGTTCGCGCGCCAGCGTGTCGAGTATCTCGACGACTTCGGCGCGGACGTCCGCCTCGTCTTCCTCCATCAGATAGCGCCGGTCGAGCACGATCCGGCAGCGGTCGGCCACGAGCGCTGCGGCAAACCCGTCCTCGTCCGGCTGCGCCTTGGCGCCGCCATGGATGGAATTGAAGTTCAGGGTCGACTGGCGCGCCGCATCGGGGATCACGGGCATTGCGGTCCGACGCTGCGCCAGGCGGGGATACAGGTCGCGTTCCACGCGTTCGATGAACGCGCCCATGCCACGGATCGCGGACACGCCGAGGAACGGCATCGAGCCGTGGGCGATCCGGCCCTTCACATCGATCTCCGCCCACCAGACCCCGCGATGGCCCAGGCAGACGCTGTCCTTGTAGAGGGGTTCGGGGATGATCACGTGATCGACCCGTGGCTTGGAGAAGTAACCGCGCTCGGCAAGCCACTCCGCACCGGCGTACCCGCCGCTTTCCTCGTCGGCCGTGCCCGAAATCTCGATCGCGCCGGAAAAGGTCTCGCCGGCATCGAGCAACGCCTCGACCGCAATGATGCTGGCGGCCAGCCCGCCTTTCATATCGCACGCCCCGCGCCCGTAGACCCGGCCGTCCCGGATGACGCCGGCGAAGGGATCGACCGTCCAACCCTCACCGGGCGCGACCACGTCGATATGGCTGTTGAAATGGACGCAGGGTCCCGGCCCGTCGCCCTCGATGCGCGCAACTACATTCGTGCGCGGATAGCGGTCGCTGTCGCCCACCGCACCCTCGGCGCGCAGATACTCGACCGTGAACCCGCGGCCGGCTAGCCGCTCACCGAGAAAGCGCGCACAGGCCTCATAGGCATCGCCCGGCGGGTTGATCGTCGGGATGCGGACGAGCTCGGCCGTTAGCGCAGCCACCTCCTCGCGGCGATCTTCTATGCGTCGGAACAGGGGGTCGAGTTCAAAACTAGACATGTCTGCAAGCTAGAGCGGTTCAATCTTCGGGGACAAGACTTTAGAGTGACGCCGATGACAGCTCTGGCCGTAACCGTTTCCGACATTCCCGAAGTCCGTCTCCAGGCGGGCCGCCACAAACGCGCGCGTCAGGGGCACCCCTGGGTGTTCTCGAACGAAATCGAGATGGACGCCATGGCGAAGGCGTTGCCACCCGGCGGGCTGGTGCGCGTAATAGATGCAAGCAATAGGCCGCTCGGCATCGCCACTTTCAATCCCCATCCCCTGATCGCTGCACGCATCTTCAGTCGCAACCCCGAGGCAGTGGTCGACCGTGATTTCCTCGTGGCCCGGCTGCAGGCAGCGCTTGCGGTCCGCGAAGCGCTGTATACGGTGCCGTACTATCGCCTGGTGCACGCCGAGGCGGACGGGTTACCCGGCCTGATTGTCGACCGGTTCGGCGATGTCTGCGTCGCCCAGGTCAACACCGCCGGGATGGAGAAACTATCCGACGCCCTGACCGAGGCTATCCAGACCGTACTGTCGCCGGCCACGATTGTTTTCCGCAACGACAGCGCCGTCCGCAATCTCGAAGGCCTGGCGATCGAGACGCGATTCATCGGCGCCGAACTGGGCGGGCCGATCGAAGTGCTGGAAAATAGCGGCATCTTTTTCGCCGACCCACGCGAGGGCCAGAAGACGGGTTGGTTCTACGATCAGCGGGACAATCGTAACTTCGTCGCTGCCCTCGCGAAGGACCGCCGGGTCGCGGATTTCTACTCCTACACCGGCGGGTTCGCCGTGAGTTCTGCGCTCGCGGGCGCGCGCGAAGTTCACGCATTCGACCGATCCCAGTCGGCGCTCGATTTTGCCACCCGTGCCGCGGCGAAGAACGGGGTCGCGGATCGGTTCTCGACCACCCGGGGCGATGCATTCCAATTGCTGCATGGGCTCGCTGCCGAGAACGAGACCTTCGACATCGTCGTCGCGGACCCGCCCGCGTTCGTGAAATCGAAGAAAGACTACCAAACGGGCATTCGCGGCTATCGCAAGCTGTTCCGGCTTGCGGCCCAGGCTGTCGCTCCGGGCGGTTACCTATTTGCGGCCTCCTGCTCGCACCATGTCGATGCCCCAAGTTTCACTGAGGCCGTGCGCCGCGCACTCGCGGATGCCGGACGGACGGGCCGCATCCTGCGCAGCTCCGGCGCCGCACCTGACCATCCCGTGCATCCGTTCCTCCCGGAGACCGGCTACCTCAAGGGTCAGATGATACAGCTCGACTGACGGACGCTAGCGCGCGCCGGCATGGTTGAGTGACCAGTCGTACTCGAACGCCTTGATCTCGAAGACGAGCTTTAGGTCGCGGGCCAGCTCCAGACGGGCGAATTCGCGCAGATGCGCCAGCACCCGGGTTTCGGTGCCGCCGGAATTCTCCTGGAACCAGTCGTAGATGCTCGACACAGTCAGGTTGTCGTTGCGCAACTGCGCACAGCGCGGGTGGTTGATATAAGCGGTCGCGTTGGCGATCAGGACGTCGGAGACAGAGACCGCTTCTTCTTTTCCTGTATCTTCTTGTAGATCACAGGCAGCATTGCCAGAACCGCAAGGCCAACAAGCGGGCCGAAAATTTCCGGCCGGAAGATGATTCCCAGGTCCGGGTCGTGGCCAGTATCGATCAGCGCGCCCAGCCCGTTACCGACCGAAGCGTAGACGAAGGTTCCCGGGATGATTCCGATGAAGGTGCCGATAACATAGGTCGCCGTCGAGACACCGAGCAACGCCGACACGAGATTGACCAGCCAGAAGGGGAAAAGCGGGATCAGCCGAAGCACAATCAGATAGCTCAGGGCGTTCTTGCGGAAGCCGTCCTCCAACTTGGAGACGAAGGGCCACGCCTTGGCCTGCAAGACATCATCCAGGGCGGCCCGGGTGATGAGGAAGAGCGCCGTCGCACCCACCGTGGCGCCAACCACGACAACCAGTCCACCGCCGACGGCGCCGAACAAAAAACCGCCCGTAATGGTCATGATCGCGCCGCCGGGCAGCGAGCACGCAATGATAATCGCATAGATTGCTGCAAACGCCAGGACCGCGACGAGCCTGTTGTCGGATACGAAGGTACGCAGGGTGTCGCGGTTTTCCTTCAGCGCCTCGAGCGACACATAGACATCGAGCTCAAGGGCAAAAAAAGCCACAGATCCGGCCAAAAGCACCGCAATCGGCACAATCCGGTGGATCAGGACCGCCTGGAACAAGGGTTTGCCGGGTGCCGTTGTCTTGGGATCGTTCATCGTGATGTTGTCCTTCTCGGTTGCAAAACTACTTGGCGCGCGGTGACAGGCTCAACCATTCACCAATGCGTGAGAGTTGACGTCGGGTGAACGCCTAGACCCCGCGTTGACTTCCATCGGCCGAAAACGTATACAGCGCACCGACTTGCAAGGCCTTCAAGGCAATGGAGAATTCGCGTGAAGCGGACATTTCAACCAAGCAACCTGGTGCGCAAGCGCCGCCACGGATTTCGTTCCCGGATGAAGACCGTCGGTGGACGGCGCGTCCTGGCTCGACGGCGTGCGCGAGGCCGCAAGAAGCTGAGTGCCTGAACAGTGCTACGCGCGTTTTGTCCGCGCGGGTACCATCACCGGGATTGATAGACCCATGACGATGACGGCGGAGGCAACAACGCCGGAGACGGTGCATCGCGATATCCCGTCCATCGCGCGCCTGCCGAAGCGAAGGGACTTCCTTCGTGTCGCGGCAGAGAAGCGGCGGTGGGCTGCACCAGGCCTCGTGCTTCAGGCCGCGCCCGTTCCCGACGATGCAAACGTGCCCACCGCTGAAATCCGTGTGGGATTTACGGCCACACGAAAAATCGGTGACGCGGTCACGCGCAACCGTGCACGGCGGCGTCTGCGCGCCGCCGTGCGAGACGTTGTGCCGGCGCAAGCACGAACCGGTCTCGATTATGTGGTCATCGCCCGGGCTACGACGGCGAACCGCAAATTCGATGCGCTCGTCTGCGACCTGGTCACGGCCCTGAAACGCTGCGACGCACTGACCGAGACGCGCGCGGAGCCGGGAACATGAATATCCTCTCGAGCCTTCTGGTCATGGTCCTGAAAGGCCTGATCCTGATCTGGCAGTGGTTCCTCGCACCCGTGCTCGGCGCAAACTGCCGATACGAGCCGAGCTGTTCGAGATACACCGCACAGGCCCTGAGCGTTCACGGCCCGATCCGGGGAGGATGGATGGGCTTTCGAAGATTTCTCAGCTGCAATCCGTGGGGCGGCGGCGGCTACGATCCGGTTCTCAGTTCCCACACACATGGTTGCGGCGATCACGATCACACCGAGCATGGCAATGCCGTGCCGACGCCGCGGAGCTGACGGCCGATGGACACGAAAAACCTTATTCTTGCGATCGCCGCATCGCTCGCCATCCTTCTCGGCTGGCAGACCTTCGTCGAGCAACCGCGTCAGGCCGAACTGCAGGCGGAACGTGAGCGCCAGGAGCTGGCGTCCCAGCGCGACCCCGACACGATCGGCGTTCCCGCCCTCCCGTCCGGGGTGCAGGAGCCGAACACGGAATCCGATCAGCCCCGCGACCGGGAAGATGTCATCGGCGAATCCGCCAGGGTGACCATCGCAACACCGGCGCTGACCGGTTCGATCAATCTTGTCGGCGGGCGTTTCGACGACCTGATCCTGCGCGACTACCGGGCGACGATCGAGCCCGACAGCCCGCTGATCACCTTGCTGTCGCCGCGCGGCTCGACCAACCCCTATTTCGCGGAGTTCGGCTGGCTGACCGGAAACGGGACCGTGTCGGGTGGCGGCCAGACGCAATGGACGGCCGACAAGAACGAACTGACACCCACGTCACCGGTCGTGCTCACGGCGCGCACCGAAGATGGCCTGGTCCTTACGCGGACCATCGCGGTGGATGATCAGTTCATGTTCACCGTGACGGACCGGGTCCAGAACGCGACCGGCCAGCCGGTTAATGTCAGCCCGTTCGGGCGGATCACGCGGGTGAACACCCCCGATACGCTCGGGTTCTTTATCCTGCATGAAGGCCCGATCGGGATCCTCGGGGACGATCTGCACGAGATCGATTATGACGATCTCGAGGACGAACCGGAGCGGCCGCAGAATTTCGAGACCACCGGCGGCTGGCTCGGCTTCACCGACATCTACTGGCTCACGGCCCTGATACCCGGCCATGACACCGCCGTCGATGCGCGCTTTCTCTACGACACGACGCGCTCGGGCGCCGACCTCTACCAGTCGGATTTCCGAGGTGCGGCGAGCGCCCTGGCACCGGGCGAGATCGCTGAATCGACCAGCCGGTTCTTCGCCGGCGCCAAGGTGTTCGATACCCTGACGGCCTATAGCGAGAACCTGTCGATCGACCGGTTCGAACTGGCCATCGACTTCGGCTGGTTCTTCTTCCTCACCGAACCCCTGCTCAGGGTCATCATCTTCTTCGCCGAATTCCTCGGCAATTTCGGCCTCTCGATCCTGCTGGTGACGGTGATCATCAAGCTGGCCTTCTTCCCGCTGGCGAACAAGTCGTACCGGTCCATGAGTGCCATGAAGGCCCTGCAGCCGAAGATGCAGGAGCTGCGCGAGAAATACGCCGACGACAAGCAGGGCATGCAGCGCGAACTCATGGCGATGTACCGGCGCGAGAAAGTCAATCCGGTCTCGGGCTGCCTGCCGATCGCGTTGCAGATTCCCGTCTTCTTCGCGCTATACAAGGTCCTGTTCATCTCGATCGAAATGCGCCACGCGCCGTTCTTCGGATGGGTCAAGGATCTTTCGGCTCCCGACCCGATGAACATCGTCACCCTCTTCGGTGCCATTCCCTGGGATCCGCCCTTCGGTCTGGCGCTGGGCATCTGGCCCATCCTGATGGGCATCACCATGTATCTGCAGATGAAGCTAAACCCGGCACCGGCCGACCCGGTCCAGGCGAAGATCTTCATGCTGATGCCGGTGATTTTCACGATCTTCTTGGCCCGGTTCCCCGTCGGTCTCGTCATCTACTGGACCTGGAACAACCTGCTCTCGATCACCCAGCAATACGTGATCATGCGGCGCATGGGCGTAGCCGTAGGCGGGGGAAAAACGAAGACCTGACGCCATGACACCCGCGACGAACGCATCGGCCGACGAGCAGGCCGAAGCGGCGCGCCGCCTCTTCGCGCAGGAGTGCACCTTCGTGCGTGGTGCCGCGCAGCTGCCCGACCTTCCCGAGCCCGAATTGCCGGAGATTGCATTCGCTGGCCGCTCGAATGTGGGTAAATCGAGCCTCCTCAATGCGTTGACGAACCGCAAGAGTCTGGCCCGGACCAGCAACACGCCCGGGCGCACCCGGGAGCTGAATTTCTTCGATCTCGCCGGCCGCCTGATGCTGGTCGACCTACCCGGATATGGCTATGCCCGCGCCTCGAAGAGTGAGATCGCGCGCTGGAACACAACCCTGCGCGACTATCTGCGTGGCCGCCCCAATCTCCAGCGTTTGTGCCTGCTGATCGATTCCCGGCACGGGATCAAGGCCGGAGACCGGGAAATGATGGAACTTCTCGACACCTCGGCCGTGGTCTACCGCGTCGTCCTGACCAAAACCGACAAGCCCAAGGCCGGCGAACTCGAGACACTGATCAAGAATGTGGAGAAAGCGCTGAAGGACCATCCCGCCGCGCTTCCCGAGCCCATCCTGACCAGCGCGCGAAACGGCACGGGCATTGCCGAACTGCGCACCGATCTAGCGGCGCTGGCGAATTCAGCCTGAATTGGGCTAAGTTCCCGCCGGTTTTACGCCGCACAAGAACAACCGGACAACACAATGGCCCAAGACAACGCGCCGCCGCCCGAAGAATTGCTCGCCAAGGCCGGCATCCTGGCCGAGGCCCTGCCCTATATGCGGCAGTTCAACGGCATGCGGTTTGTCATCAAGTATGGCGGTCATGCCATGGGCGACACGGAACTCGCGCACGCATTCGCACGCGACATCGTGTTGCTGAAACAGGTCGGCATCGAGCCGGTGATCGTGCACGGCGGCGGCCCCCAGATCGGGGCCATGCTCGAACGGCTCAAGATCAAGAGCGAGTTCGTCGACGGCTTGCGTGTCACCGACGCCGAGACCGTCGAGATTGTCGAGATGGTGCTCTCCGGATCGATCAACAAACAGATCGTCTCTGCGATCAACGCCGCCGGCGGCCGGGCCGTTGGGCTGTCGGGCAAAGATGGCGGCCTGATGTCCGTTCGCAAGCTGCGGCGCACCCAACGCGAAACCGATTCCAACATCGAGAAGATCCTCGATCTCGGTTTCGTCGGCGAACCGGCCCGTGTCGACCCCGAGCTTCTGGTCAGCCTGACCAGCTCGGACATCATTCCCGTGATCGCACCAATCGGGTTCGGCGACGACGGGGCGACCTACAACGTCAACGCCGATACGGCGGCCGGCGCGATCGCGTCCGCGCTCGAGGCAAAACGCCTGTTGATGCTGACGGATGTCACGGGCGTCATGGACAAGGACGGCAGTTTGATCGCCGATATGGGTGTGGAGCAGGCCCGCTCACTGATCCAGGACGGCACCATCCATGGCGGCATGATCCCGAAGGTCGAGACCTGCATCGAAGCCGTAGAGAAGGATGTGGAGGCCTCCGTCATCATGGACGGACGCGCGGCCCATTCGCTGTTGATCGAAATCTTCACCGAACACGGCCTCGGAACCGCGATCTGGGCCTCCTAGCCGCTATCCGGTGAACGCGTTCGTCGCGCCCACGGCGAAGGTCACCTCGCCGGCCGAATCCAGCTCGAACAGGAGATCGGCATTGCAGAAGGCGAGCGCGACAAAGCGATCGCGCTCGGCGCGAAGACTGTCGACATCCTGACGCTCACCGTCAGACAGAAACAGTTTTGCCGGGGATTGACTCAATCCCTCGCCTCCGGTTCGTTTGGCCCTCAACGCAAGCGCAACAACGGGCGCGGGCGTGTTTCAATGCGGTGTGATCGTAAGGCAACTGCGGTTAACGAAGTCTTAGTGCCGGGGGTCGCCGCCCAGACAAAAAACAGCGAGAATCCGGGGTTTTTGGACGAGATGAAGCCGATAACAGAACTTAATGAGACGGAAACCTGGATTTTCGACCTAGACAACACGCTTTATCCGGCCTCTTCGGGTCTCATGGCGGAGGTGTCCTCGCGCATGACACTGTTCGTTGCAGAGACGCTTGGCGTTGCTTCCGACACCGCCCTGGTCGAGCAAAAACGCATGTTCCGCGAACATGGCACGACGCTGCGCGGCCTGATGAACGACCATGAGGTCGACCCGGACGAGTTCATGGCTTTCGTACACACCGTCGACTACACGCGGGTGGACCGCAGCCCGCGATTGGCAACGGTTCTGTCCAATCTACCCGGCCGCAAGATCGTGTACACGAATGCCTCGGTCGCCCATGCGGAATCGGTCCTCGACAGGCTGGGCGTCCGCGACGCATTCGCCGGCATCTTCGATGTTGCGGCCGCGGATTACATCCCCAAGCCCCATCCGCCGTCCTACGCCATCCTGGCGACGGAACACGGTGTCGACCCGGTCCATTCCGTGATGGTCGAGGACATCGCGCCCAACCTCGCACCCGCCGCCGAGATGGGCATGACAACCCTTTGGGTGCGTCATGATTCCGAGCCGAATCCCTACTGGGCAACGCCCGATGGTGAAGCCGACTATGTCCACCACGAGACCGATGATCTCCTGGCCTGGCTGGAAAATGTCGTCAAACAGGCCTGACGGGCATACCATCCGGCGTTGACATGAGGGGCCACCCGCCCCCATCTTCGCGCCGCTCCGCAAACCAGCGCATTCACAGGGAAAAATCATGAGCACGAGTGACCTTCAATCGGCGGTCGAAACCGCCTGGGACAACCGCGAATCACTCACACCGGCGACGACCGGCGCTGACCGCGATGCCGTCGAGGAAGCACTCGCGCAACTCGACAACGGCACCGCGCGCGTGGCCGAAAAGGTCGACGGCGCCTGGCAGGTCAACCAATGGCTCAAGAAGGCCGTCCTGCTGTCGTTCCGATTGAAAGACATGGAACCGATTTCGGGCGGCCCGGGTGACGGCACCACCTGGTGGGACAAGGTGCCGTCGAAGTTCGCCGGCTGGGGCGCGAAGGAATTCGAAGCCGCCGGTTTCCGGGCCGTTCCCAATGCAGTCGTCCGCCACTCGGCCTTCATCGCATCCGGTGCCGTCCTGATGCCGAGCTTCGTGAACCTCGGCGCCTATGTCGGCAGCGGCACCATGGTCGACACCTGGGCGACGGTCGGCAGCTGCGCCCAGATCGGCGAGAATGTTCACCTGTCCGGCGGTGCCGGCATCGGTGGGGTCCTGGAGCCGTTGCAAGCGAACCCGGTGATCATCGAGGACGATTGCTTCATCGGCGCGCGTTCCGAAGTCGCCGAAGGTGTGATCGTCGAGGAAGGCGCCGTCTTGTCGATGGGCGTGTATCTGGGCGCCTCGACCAAGATCGTCGACCGGGAGACCGGCGATGTGACCGTCGGGCGCGTGCCCGCCTACTCCGTCGTCGTCCCGGGCAGCCTGCCCGGCAAGGCATTGCCCGACGGCAGTCCGGGGCCGAGCCTGTATTGCGCCGTGATCGTGAAACGGGTCGATGCCCAGACCCGGTCGAAGACCTCGATCAACGAATTGCTGCGCGACTGATCCCGCTCATGTCATGACCGCTCGGCAAGCCAGCAACGACCCGATCGCGCTTTCCCAGGCGCTGATTCGCTGCCCCAGCGTGACACCTGACGACGCCGGCGCGATCGGTGTGCTGTGTGACGCGCTGGATGCGATCGGATTCAGCAGCCACCGGCTGCGGTTCGAGGATGCCGACACCCCGGACATCGAGAACCTGTATGCCCGCATTGGCGGTGGCGGGAAGAATTTCTGTTTCGCCGGACACACCGATGTGGTTCCGGTCGGCAATCCGGACGACTGGACGGGGGATCCGTTTTCCGGAGAGGTCCGCGACGGCGCGCTGCACGGGCGGGGTGCCGCGGACATGAAGAGCGCGATTGCCGCGTTCACGGCGGCGGTCGACCGGCTGGTCGCGCGCCATGGCGCACCCGATGACTGGGCCACGCCCGGCTCCATCAGCCTGCTGATCACCGGCGACGAGGAAGGCCCGGCGATCAACGGCACCCGCAAGGTTCTGGACTGGCTCGCCGCGCGCAACGAAACCCTGGATGCGTGCCTGGTGGGAGAGCCCACCAACCCCGACACCATGGGCGACATGATCAAGATCGGACGCCGCGGCAGCATGATGGGATACCTGACGGTGCGCGGGATCCAGGGGCACACGGCCTATCCTCATCTTGCCGACAATCCGGCCCACAGGATTGTGCGGCTGCTCGACGCCCTTACCGCGGAGCCGCTGGATGCCGGCAGCGAGCATTTTCAGCCCTCCACCGTTCAGGTCACCACGGTCGATGTGGGGAACCCAGCCGAGAACGTCATTCCGGCCGAGGCGCGCGCGACCTTCAACATCCGGTTCTGCGATCTGCACACCTCGGAAAGTCTGAAGACACGCCTGCACGAGATGCTGGACGCCGCCAGCGGCGGCGGCGACTACACCCTGTCCTTCCGGGTCACGGGCGAATCCTTCCTCACCCCGCCCGGACCGTTAAGCGATGCCATTGCCGGTGCCGTCGAAAAGATCACCGGCCGGGTCCCCGAGCTGAGCACCACCGGAGGCACGTCGGACGCGCGGTTCATCAAGGATTACTGTCCAGTGGCCGAGTTCGGGCTGGTCGGACAGACCATGCACAAGGTCGACGAGAATGTGAGTTGCGCTGATATAGAAACGCTCACAGAAGTTTACCTGACGGTGCTCGAGACCTATTTCGAGCTAAGCACATAACAGCCAGGGGGGCGCAGCTGCGCGCAACATGACCCTTTTGGAAGCCGCACAGGGATTGTTCGGCGCCTGGCGGCTGCTGCATTTCGACCGGACAGGCCTGCAACATTTCCGCGCCACGCGCGCGGGGTTCGTGAACTCGTTCTGGGCCGCCGCGATCGTGCTGCCCGGCGATGCCATTGCCACCCTGTTGTTTGCCAGCGCCAACCCCGAGACGTTTGCGGGTTCCGGGCCCGGGCGGGTCATCTCCGTCTATCTGCTGATCTACATCATCCAGTGGGTGCTGTTTCCGCTGGTCATGGCCGGGCTCAGCGAAGCCGGCCTGCGCCGCGAACAATTTGTTCTGTTCGTCGTCGCCCATAATTGGTCGAGCGTCGTGCGCATGGTGATCATTCTTCCGGCCGTCGCGATCTTCGCGGCAGCCGGGATCGGCTCTGCCGGCTGGGGTGCTGCGATCTTCTTCGCCGCGCTGCTCGCGACATGGGCCTATACCTGGTATGTCGCCCGCGTCGCGTTGGAAACATCCGGCCGGGTCGCGCTTCTCGTGGTCGGGCTGGAGATCGGAATCGCGATCATGCTGTCCTGGGTCACCAACGGAATGACCTGACGGGCTCAATCACGCGCCGACGGCTTGTCGGCCCGCAGCGCGCTCAATCCGGCAAACAGGATCAGCACCGACGCACCGGCCACACAGATCGCCAGCGGTCAGGCGCTTCCGTCCGGTGCAAGACTGACGAACAAGGCGCCCGATGCGCCGCCGATCATCTCGAAGGTCGACAGCATGGCCGCGCTCATCCGGCGCCGCTGATCGCTCACCCGCCCGAATGCAATCACCGGCGCGGATGCAAATATCGGCCCCAGCGCAAATGCGAAGACACTCATCACGGCGGTCAGGTTGACCGGCGTGTCCCCTGTCGCCACCGCCAGCACGATCACCGCCTCGACGCTCGCCGCCGCCCCATAAGGATTCGCGCGGCCAGCAACTGGCCGATCGACTGGGACACCGCGGCGGCCACGGCGGACACCGCGAAGACCGACATCCCGATCAGGAACGCCCGCCGACGCCCGTATCGGTCGCTGAGCGGACCCCAAATCAGTTGCGCGACGGCAAATGCGACCATGTTAAGGGCCATGGTCAGCTGCACCGTCTCGGCATCGGTCCCGAAACAGCCGAGCAGATGCGGCAGCGACGGCGCGTACAAGTCCGTCGACAGCAGCGAGGCACCGCCGGCTGCGATCAGAATCAGCAGGATCAGACGGGAGGGCCGTTCGGATTCGGTGGACGGGGCCACCTCAGTACTCCACCCGGACGAGGCAGAGCCCCTCGGCCGGGGCCGTCGGACCACCGGCTGCGCGGTCGCGCGCGGCAAGCGCATCGCGAACATCGGCGCGGTTCCACTTGCCCTCGCCCACCAGCTTCAGGGTGCCAACAATGTTGCGCACCTGATGATGCAAGAACGACGGCGCCGATGCCTCGATGATCACCTCTTCGTCTTGGCGCGTGACATCCAGCCGGTCGAGGGTTTTCACCGGCGACTTGGCCTGGCACAGGGTCGCGCGAAACGAGGTGAAATCATGATGCCCGAGAAGCTCCTGCGCCGCGTCGGCCATCGCGTCGGCATCCAGGGCCACCCGCACCCACCATACGCGCCCCGCATCGAGCGCGGGCTGCGACCGGCGATTGAGAATACGGTAGCAGTAATGCCGGGCCGCGGCCGCGTAGCGCGCATGAAAATCCTCATCGACCGCCTCGGCCTGCAGAACCGAGACCGACACGTCGAGCAGGAAATGGTTCATCGCGTCGCGCACCGTCTCGCCGCTCACCGGTTTCGCGATATCCACATGAGCCACCTGGCCGGCCGCATGAACACCGGCATCCGTTCGCCCGGCGCCGTGCACCACGACCTCCTCGGCGCAAAAAGATCGAACAGCGTCCTCCAGGACCGCCTGGATCGAGGGGCCATTGTCCTGGCGCTGCCAGCCGACATAGTCGGTGCCGTCATATTCCACGACCAGTTTGTATCGGGTCATTGCAGGACACTGCCCGCTGCCACCGGGTGGCCGCGCAGGAAATCGCCGGCCGCCATCGCGGCCCGCCCGGCTCGCTGGACCTGCATCAGGCGCAGGGCGCCATCCCCGCACGCGACCGTCAACGCGTCGTCCAGGACCGTCCCGGGCTCACCGCTTCCCGGGGCCGGTTCCGCCGCCAGCACCTTGATCCGTTCCCCGTCCAGTTCGAACCAGGCGCCCGGCCACGGCCCGAAGGCGCGCACATGACGTTCCAGCACGGCAGACGGCAATGACCAGTCCATGCGTTCCTCGCCGCGCACGATCTTGCCGGCATAGGTCGCCCCGCCGTCGACCTGCGGCTGCGGAGCAGCGGTCCCGGCTTCCAGTTCCGCCAGTGCCACCACGATCAGGCGCCCGCCCAATTCGGCCAGTGCATCATGCAGATCGCCGGCTGTCATATCCGCGGCGATCGGCAGTGCCTCGCGCAGCAGCTCGGGGCCCGTATCCAGGCCTTCGTCCATTTGCATGATCGTGACGCCCGTCTCCTCGTCACCAGCAAGTATGGCGCGCTGGATCGGGGCCGCACCGCGCCAGCGCGGCAGCAGCGAGGCGTGGATGTTGATGCAACCCAGCCGTGGCGCCTCAAGGATCGGTTTCGGCAGGATCAACCCGTAGGCCACGACCACAGCAGCGTCCAGCCCGAGCGCGGCGAACGCCTCCTGGTAGGCCTCGCTCTTGAGGTTGGCGGGTGTCCGCACCTCGATCCCCGCAGCTTCGGCATGTTCGTGCACCGGCGATTTCCGTTCCGCGTGCCCGCGCCCGGCCGGCCGCGGGGGCTGGGTGTAGACGCACGCCACCTCGTGCCCGGCCGTCAACAGCGCGTCGAAGGCCGGAACCGAGAAATCCGGGGTGCCAAGAAAGGCTATGCGCATGGTCGCTGTCGCTTCAAAGCCTGGAAACGCCCGCCGGCGTTGCTCCGTCTAGTTCTGCTGCCGCTTCAACTTCTGCATCTTGCGAAGAATGATGTTCCGTTTCAGGGACGACAGATAATCGATGAACAGAATTCCGTCGAGATGATCGATCTCGTGCTGGATGCAGGCCGCGAGAAGCCCGTCGGCCTCGATTTCCTGATTGCTTCCCTCGGAGTCGAGAAATGCGACGCGAATCTCGCGCGCCCGGGACACCTCGGCATAATGATCCGGAATGCTGAGACAGCCCTCCGCGGCCACGACCCGGTCGGCCGACCGCCACACGATTGCCGGATTAACCATGCGATAGGGCTGCGGCGGCTCATCCTCGCGCGCGACATCGCACACGATCAGGCGTCGGTCATCGGCAACCTGGGGCGCCGACAGGCCGATCCCCGGCGCCGCATACATAGTCTCCAGCATGTCGTCGAGCATCTGGCGCACATCATCGCCGACCGCCTCGACCGGTTTGCATGTCTGTTTCAGCACCGGGTCCGGCGCGAGAACGATTGGCAGCTTGGCCATCGATACAACCTTCGAAAGTACGGATAATCGGGGTGTTTCGGGCCGTTACCTATGGCTTCCGGCATGCGCCGTCAAGGCGGCCGGCCGGTGACATCGCGACTCCGCCCCAGGGGTTAGAATGTCGGTATGGATATTCTTGTGCTGATCGCAATCGTGGTCGGCGCCGTTGGTGTGACCGCGCTCGCAGCCACACTCCTGCTGCGCTCCCGGCCCGACAATAGCGGCGATATATCGGCGCTCGCCGAACGCCTGTCCCAGATGACAGAGGCCCAGGCCGCCCAGCAAGCGCAATTCGCCCAGACGCTGCAGGCCCAGGAGCGCGCGCTCGCCAAGTCGGTCGACGACCGGCTGCAACACCTGACCGGACGGATCAACGAGACGCTGGAGAAGACCAACAAGACCCAGAAGACCTCGCTGGATGAGCTCAAGGAGCGCCTGGTGCGCATCGACACGGCGCAGAAAAACCTGACCGAGCTGTCATCCCAGGTCGTCGGGCTCCAGGAGATCCTATCCAACAAGCAGGCACGCGGTGCCTTCGGGGAAGTTCAGCTGCAGGATCTGGTCGAATCGGCGATGCCGCCGGACAGCTATACCTTCCAGGCGACCCTGAAGGACGGGAAGCGTGCGGATTGTATGTTGAACCTGCCCAATCCGCCGGGACCAATCGTCGTCGACGCGAAGTTTCCGCTCGAAGCCTGGCGACAGCTCCAGGCGGCGGAGACCGACGCGGAGAAGAAAGAGGCCGAGCGCGCCTTCCGGCGCGATGTCGCCATCCATGTGAAGGCAATTGCGGAGAAATACATCGTGCCCGGCGAGACCGCCGATGCGGCCCTGATGTTCCTGCCGTCGGAATCGGTCTACGCCGAGTTGCATGCAAACTTCGGAAATTCCGTCGATGCTGCGCACCGAGCGAAGGTCTTCATCGTCTCGCCGACGACGCTCTGGGCGCTGTTGAACACCATGCGGGCGGTCATGAAGGACGTCCGCATGAAGGAGGCCGCCGGGATCATCCAGACAGAAGTCCTGACGATGCTCCAGGACGTCGACCGGCTGAATAAGCGGGTTGGTCACCTGGAAAAGCATTTCGAGCTTGCCGAGAAGGACATCAAGGACATCCGCATCTCGGCCGACAAGGTCGAGAACCGCGGGAAGAGAATCGAGAACATTCAGCTCGACGGTGACGATGCATCTTCGGTCGAGGATGCTATCGAGGACACGTTCGACGAGCCCCCGCTATTGCGTTCGGTCGACTAGCGCTCAGACCTCGCGCCGGCTCTTGAGCGCCGCGGTCAGCGTCCCGTCATCCAGATAATCCAGCTCTCCGCCGACCGGTACTCCGTGGGCCAGGCGCGAGACCTTCACTTCGGCATCGGCGAGCCGCTCGGTGATGTAGTGGGACGTCGTCTGCCCGGCGACGGTCGCGTTGGTCGCCAGGATCACTTCCAAGACCACATCGGAGCGAGCGCGGTCGACCAGCTTGCCGATGTTCAGATCGTCGGGGCCGACCCCGTCGAGGGCCGACAGGGTCCCCCCGAGGACGTGATACAGACCGCCGAACGAGGCCGTGCGTTCCAATGCCCAAAGATCGGCCACATCCTCGATCACGCAAATCACGCTGCGGTCGCGTTCGTGGTCGGCGCACACACGGCAGGGGTCGACGGAATCGATATTGCCGCAATTGCTGCAGTTGCGGATCGCGCCGGCGGCACCCGAAAGCGCCTCGGCCAGCGGTTGCATCAGCTGCCCGGGCCGCTTGATCAGGTACAGCGCGGCGCGGCGCGCAGACCGGGGGCCGAGCCCCGGCAGCTTCGCCAGCAGATCGACGAGCCGTTCGATTTCCGGTGTGGACACGTGACCGCTAAGCGCTAGCCGCCGAACGGCAGATTGAAGCCCGGCGGCAGGTCGAGCCCGCCGGTCAGTTCCTTCATCTCGTCGGCCATGCGCTGCTCGGATTTCGCCTTGGCATCGGCATGTGCGGCAATGATCAGGTCCTCGACGATCTCGGCTTCATCGGGGTTCATCAGCGCAGGGTCGATCTTGAGCCCCTTCATTTCGCCCTTCCCGTTCAGCGCCACGGTCACCATGCCGGCGCCCGCCGTCCCCTCGATCGTGATCTCCGCAAGACGTTCCTGCATCTCGGCCATCTTGGCCTGCATCTCCTGCGCCTGCTTCATCAGCTGACCAAGGTTCTTCATTCATCGTCCCCAATGTCATCGTCGATATCGGCCGGCGCCGCATCGGGCAAGGTTGCATCCGCTGTCAGGTCCCGGGCCTCGACCTTTTCGATCTGCGCACCGGGAAAGGCCTCGAGCGCGGCGCGCACCGCCGGGTGCTCGGCCGCCTCGCGATAGGCAGAAGCCTCCGCCGCCGCATCCTGTTGCGCCAGCGTCGGCTCGCCTTCGGCGCCCGACACACTGACCTGCCAATGGCTGCCGCACCAATCGCGCATCAGGTTGAGAACCTGGCCCGCGAGATCGCGGGGGGCGTTGTCGTTCTGCCGGAATTCCAGACGGCCGGGCTCATAGGTCACCAGATGGACATTTTCGTACAGGTGACCCCGCAGGGCGATCTCCCGGCGCTCGGCGAACAGATCGACGAGGGCGCGAAAGGACTTGGGATCAAGGTTCGCCTGCGGCGCCATATCGGGCGCCGGCGCCTCCTCGGGAACCGGTTCGCTTTGCGCCGCCGCTGCCACACTGTCCGCGCCACCCGCATTGGAAACCGCCGTCGCACCGCCGTTCGAGGGTGGCGGCGGTGCCGCGTCGCCGGTCGTATCCGGCGTCGGCGCGGCCGCCGGTTTACCCGCATCGCCTTCCAGCTGCTTGATGATATCGGCGGGCGAGGGAAGATTGGCCGCGTGGGCCAGCCGGATCAGCACCATTTCCGCCGCGGGCATCGCCGAGGGGGCTCGCTGCACCTCTCCAACACCCTTGAGCAGCATCTGCCAGGCCCGCGACAACACCGCGACACTCAGGGTTTCGGCCATGGCCTGCCCGCGGGTGCGTTCCAGTTCCGATACCGACGCGTCATCGGCGGCTTTCGGCACCAGCTTCACCCGCGTGACCCAGTGGCTCAGCTCCAGCAAATCCTGGAGGACGAACAGCGGGTCGGCACCGGAATCATGCAGCGTGCCCAGACCATCAAGGGCATCAGCGATACGCCCCGCTATCAGGGCTTCGAAAATGTCGAACACGGCGGCGCTGTCGGCCGTGCCCAGCATCGTCCGGATATCTTCCTCGCGCGCCGTTCCCCCGCCCGAACAGTATGCGGAAATCGCCTGATCGAGCAGCGAGAGACCGTCGCGCACCGAGCCATCGGCCGCACGCGCGATCAGGCGCAGTGCGCCGTCTTCTAGCTTCGCGCCCTCGGCGTCGGCGATCCCGGCGAAATGGGTGATTAGTTCCTCGGCGTTGATCCGCCGCAAATCGAATCGCTGACAACGTGACAGCACCGTGACCGGCACCTTGCGGATCTCCGTGGTCGCAAAGATGAACTTCACATGCTCTGGCGGTTCTTCCAGCGTCTTGAGCAGTGCGTTGAAGGCCTGGCGCGACAGCATGTGGACTTCGTCGACGATGTAGACCTTGTAGCGCCCGAACACCGGCCGGTAGCGCACACCATCGAGAATCTCGCGGATATCGTCGACGCCCGTCCGGCTGGCGGCATCGACCTCGATCACGTCGGGATGGCGGTCCTCGGCGATGGCCACGCATTGCTCGTCACCGGGGTCGGGCGTAATCGTCGGGCCGTCCGCGGCATTCAGGCACTTGGCGATGATCCGTGCCGTCGTCGTTTTTCCCACCCCGCGAACACCGGTCAGGATGAACGCGTGGGCCACTCGGTCGAGCTCAAAAGCGTTCGTCAAGGTGCGCACCAGCGCCTCCTGACCGATCAGCTCGTCGAAACCCTGCGGCCGGTACTTGCGGGCGAGCACCTGATAGTCGGGCGCGTCGCCCTTGTCATCACCCGCCGTGGCGGGCGGAGCGGACGGCGGCGGGGCTTCCTGTGCCGGAGGTTCGGGCGCAGCCGGCGCGGGCGCATCGTCGCCGCCGTCGAGAAAGCTCGACTGGTTGGGATCGTCGATGGTGGGGCTGCCGTCGGAAGACTCGTCCGAGTCCGCCATCGGCGTCTCACCCGGCTGGTCTTCGAGGTCGGCGGTCATGGACGGTCTCGTGTCCCCGGAACATTGGCTCAACCACCAATATCCGATTCGGTGTTCGAAGTGGGAGACCGGTTGAATGCGACCCGGGCGAAACTCGTTACGGCTGCTTCCTTCCGGACCTGACCGGGTTGGCGAGACGCCCGTCCGCCCGGCCTCCCGAAGGCACTATATCAGATCGGGCGGCCCGATAAACAACAGCCAAAGCCGCAATTTCCTGCACTTTCCACAGATGTTCAGCTGTGACAGGTTACGCCCCCATCCGCGTCTGAAAGAATTGCCGAAGGCCCCACGGTGCGCCGAAACTTCTATTCCAGCGAATATCTCGACCGCGTCTCTCATCTGCGCAACGATTCCGACTGGCTGTCCGGCCAATTGTCGAACGGGACCAGCTGTCTGTTGCCGGTCTGGCAGCTGCACAATCTGGTCGTCAGCGGAGATACTGTCGAAGCCGCTGTCCTTGACGTCAGTCAGATCGAGAGGCTGCAGACCAACCATGCAGATCCGATCCTGCTCGGTCTGGTCGATGGGGTCGCCTACTTCACCCTCGATGTCAGCCATATCGAGGACCCGCATGAACACGAGGTGCTGGGCGCTGCCGGCATGTTCGAAGATTTGCGCAAGGTCGGACCGTATATCGGGCACGAGCAAGGCAACCTGCTGGCCTATGCGCGCGGCATCAACTACTGGCACCAGCGCCACAAATATTGTGGCGTGTGTGGCGCACCCACCCGCAGCGAATCGGCCGGGCACCAGCGCCGGTGCACCGACAGCGAATGCAATTCGGTCCACTTCCCGCGCACCGATGTCGCGTGCATCATGCTGATCTACGATGAGGACCGGATCATCCTTGGCAAGGCACCCCGGTTCCAGGGCCGCATGCAGTCCGTCCTCGCAGGCTTTCTCGAACCCGGTGAGACGCTGGAAGATTGCGTCGCGCGCGAGGTCTACGAAGAAGTTGGCGTGCGGGTGACCGACGTCGAGTACCAGCACTCGCAGCCCTGGCCGTTTCCATCCTCGCTGATGGTCGGATTCCGCGCCCGGGCGCTCGACACGGAACTGACCATCGACGAGAAGGAATTGCTGTCGGCCGAATGGCTGTCGCGCGCCGAGCTGAAGGCCATCACGCCGGAATCCGACGTGCAGCTGCCGCGGCCAGACTCGATCGCCAGGCGCCTGATCGAGGAATGGCTGGCCGAGGACTAATCCCCACTACGTCTTCTAGTGGTTGCGGTAATCGTCCGCCGGGAAGACGCCGAGCACCCGGACATTCTTCGAGAAATAGTTCAGTTCCTCGAACGCCTGGTTGACCGCCGGATCGGCCGGATGGCCCGCGATCTCGGCATAGAACCGGGCCACTGAGAAGCGTTCTCCGGAGATGTAGCTTTCAAGCTTCGTGATGTTGACTCCGTTGGTCGCGAACCCGCCCAGCGCCTTGTAGAGCGCAGCCGGCACCGACCGCACCTCGAAGATCAGTGACGTGATACACGGCCCGTCGTTCGGATCGGGATCCCGGCGCGCGCGCGAAAGGACGACAAAACGCGTGGTGTTGCCGATCCGGTCCTCGAAGTGTGAGCGCAGCACCTGGAGATCGTAGATCTCGCCGGCCAGGGATGGCGCCAGCGCGCCGATTTTCGGATCGCCCAGTTCGGCGATTTCCTTGGCCGAGCCCGCCGTGTCGGCCCGCGCGAGCGTTCGCACACCCAGCTGCGCCAACTGCTCGCGGCACTGTGCGAGCGCCTGGGGATGGCTGCGCACCTCCTCCAGGCCGTCGAGGCTCGCATCCTTCGTGCCGAGCAGCTGGTACTGCACGTCCAGATAATGCTCGCGCATGATGTAGAGGGTCGATTCGGGCAGCAGGTGATGAATGTCGGCCACCCGGCCGCCCAGGGAGTTCTCGATGGGAATCATCGCCATCGCGGCGCAGTTCTCGGTCTCGACCGCGGCGAAGGCATCCTCGAACGACGCACAGGCAAGCGGGGTCATGTCCGGGAACGCCTGCTGGCACGCGATGTGCGAGTTGGCGCCAGGGACACCCTGGTAGGCGATGGTCGTGGCCGGATCGCCGGCCTGCTGGTTCGTATCGGTCATGTTTCCGGGTGCTTTCCGAAAAAACGCGCGAGCCTGCTATGCCAGCAATGCCCGCGCGCGTTCAAGGTCGGCGGGAGTATCGACACCGAGCGGAACAGTGTCAACGCATGCCGCATCGATCCGCATACCCGCCTCAAGCGCCCGTAACTGTTCAAGTTTCTCGCGTTGTTCCAGCGGGCTGGCCGGCAAGGTCACAAACCGCTCGAGCGCCGCACGGCGATAGGCATACAGGCCGATATGGTGGAAATGATCGCCGGGGCCGGTGGGGACCGTCGCCCGGCTGAAGTAGAGCGCCCGGCCCGTCCGGGCACCCTCGGCGCATGACAGCACGGCCTTGACCACGTTCGGATTGTCGCGCTCGGCCTCCTCGGTGATGGCGCACACCGCGGTGGATATATCGACCGAAGCATCACGCAACACATCCACGGTCGCCCGCACGATCGCCGGATCGAGGGTCGGCAGGTCGCCCTGCAGATTGACCACGGCGTCGTACTGGCCGTCCGGGTCGAACGCCATCAGGGCGGCCTGAATCCGGTCCGAACCCGAAGGCAGGTCCGGTTCGGTCATCACCGCGCGGCCCCCTGCCGCCTCAACCGAACCGGCGATTTCCGCCTCGGCGCAAGCCACAACGACCGGGCCCACCTCCGCCTCTTCGGCGCGGCGCAAGCAATGGACAATCATCGACTGGCCATGGATATCGGCGAGCGGTTTCCCCGGCAGGCGGGTCGAGGCCATGCGGGCGGGAATCAGAACCACCGGATTGGTTGGCGCGGTACGCCGAACTTCTTGATTCGACAGGGTTTCAGGCTCCGTATCATGCGCTGCGACCTAATGCCGCGAACCCCAGATCGACGCTGGCCGAGGGGCAAGACGAAAGATATATCTCAAACCACGCGAACGAAACCATCACCTCGTCCCGGGGGGCCGTGGACAGGGGGCGGTGCGCTCGCTAAATTCGCGGCGCGCGGGACATTCCGCCCGCTATTCGATCCGATTAAAGCGGGGAATACGACCTATGGGTGGCGAGTTTTACAAGGTATGGGGCGCGGTCCTCGTGGCATCGACGGTTGCGCTGGGAATCGGCATCGTCATCAACGAAGCGACGCACGCCGAACATCTGGTCGAGAACGCGTACAAGGTCGATACCGGCGAGAGCCAGGCCCAGGTCGCTGCGGCACCTGTGGCGCGGGTCATCGAACCCGTCATTCCGCTTCTCGCTTCGGCCGACGCGGCCGCCGGCGAAAAGGCCTTCAAGCGCTGCGCCACATGCCACACCGTGAACAAGGGCGGCGCCAACAAGATCGGCCCCAACCTGTACGGTATCGTGGGCGCCAACAAAGGTTTGACCTCAGGCTTCAGCTACTCCAACGCCCTCACCTCGATGGCCGGCCAGTGGTCCTACCCCGAACTGAACGCATTCCTGACCAAGCCCAAGGAGTTCATGAAGGGTACCAAGATGAACTTCGCGGGGGTCAAGAGCGTCAAGGATCGCGCGAACATCATCGCCTATCTGCGGGCCAACGCGGACGCACCGTTCCCGATTCCGTCGCAGTAGCGGGCACAGGCAACACACAGTAAGTTCAAGGCGGCGCGTGATGCGCCGCTTTGCATTTGTGGAGACTGCCGGCGTGGCCGACCCTATCGACCCAGAACTCGAGACCTTTGCCCACCGTCTGGCCGACGCGGCCAGTGCAGCCGCATTGCGTTATTTTCGGACGGATTTCGATATCGAGCTCAAGGACGACGCCAGCCCGGTCACCAAGGCGGACCGGGAAGCCGAGGCGGCGATGCGCGCGCTAATCGCCGAGACCTATCCCGATCACGGCATCCTCGGCGAGGAACATGGCAGCGAAAGGGTCGATGCAGAAAATGTCTGGGTCCTCGACCCGATCGACGGCACCCGGGCGTTCGTCAACGGTATCCCCTTGTTTGCAACACTCATCGCGCTGGTCCGTGACGGCAAACCCGTCCTTGGCCTGAATGCCTATCCGGCGCTCGCCGAACGGTGGCTGGGGGTCGCCGGCGCGCCCACGCGCCACTGGTACGGCAACAAGGAAAGCAGCCCGCCCAAGGTCAGGTCGTGCACCGCGCTGGCCAACGCACGCCTGTGCACCACCTCGCCGGACATGTTCGACGCGGCCGACGCGGCCCGCTATGCGCGCCTGAAGGCCACGGTCCGGGACACCCGCTTCGGCACCGATGCCTGGGCCTACGCGATGGTGGCTTCGGGCCAAACAGACGTCGCGGCCGAATCCGGCATGCGCCCTATGACTATCTTTCCCACGCCGTCATCGTGACGGGTGCCGGCGGCACCATCACGGACTGGCACGGACAACCGCTTGCGATTGATTCCCCGGGATCGGTGCTGGCCGCCGGTGATGCGGGCATACATGCCGAGGCGCTGGCGCTCCTGCAGGACGACTGAGCGAAAGGAACCCCGCCATGGCCCACGAACTGCGTATCGCGATTTCCTGCCCGGACCGTTCGGGAATTTTTTCCGCGGTGGCCGGACGCATGTTCGATCTTGGCGCGGACATGGGCGACGCGAGCTTCGCCGTCCTCGGCGAGGCCGCCGAGTTCACAGCGGTCGCACGCATGCCAGACAATGTAGAAGCCGAGGAGGTCGCGGCCGAGCTCGCGCAACTCCCCGAGCTCGCGGGCGCGGAGATCTCTGTCACCCCGTTCGAACTGGGCACGGCACAGGCCGAGAGCGGCCAGGTGACCCATCGGGTCGAGGTGCGCGGCACCGACCGTCCCGGGTTGATGGCGCGCCTGACCGAAGCCTTCGCCGATTATGGCGCCAATATCGTGCGCATGGACTGCACGCGCATCGCCGGAGGACGGGCAGAGGATTACGTGATCCGGATCGAGGCCTGGATCCCGCCCGAGCGGGCCGAGACATGCCTCGCGGCGGTCGACAACACCGCCCAATCCCTCGGGCTTTCGAGCGAATCCAACGGGGTTTGAGCCGCTTTCCGGCGAATCCGGGCCCAGATTGCGGCCCTGGCGTGGCGACCCCTAACTTCCGCGTGAAAAATCGCCTGTTTGCCTTGATTACCGGGGGTATCTGACCCCAACTAGTCAATGTTAGGTACCAGGGCCTGGGAGGGGTCATGCTCCGCCATACGTTCATCGCAGCTTTTGCCGGAATCGGTCTCGCCGCCACGGCCGGCAGCTCCGCCCAAGCGATCTCGGGCACCGACGGTCCGGCGCATGCGATTGCCATGCACGGCGAACCGAAGTTCGGGCCCGATTTCACCCATTTCGACTATGCCAACCCAAACGCCCCCAAGGGCGGGACACGGGTCTCGGATGCACTGGGCACCTTCGACAGCCTCAATCCGTTCATCCTCCAGGGAAATCCCGCCGGGGTCAGACTGATCTACGATTCCCTGATGGTGCAGTCGGTCGACGAGGCGTTCACGCTCTATTGTCTACTCTGCGAGACGGTCGAGACCCCCGACGATCGCTCCTGGGTCGAGTTCACCTTGCGTGATGACGCGCGCTGGCACGACGGCATGCCCGTCAGCGTCGACGATGTGATCTTCTCCTTCAACGCACTGCGCGAACAGGGCCGCCCCTTCTATCGCTTCTACTATGGCAGCGTGGCCAACGTGGCGCAGACCGGACCGCGTAAGGTCAGGTTCACATTCTCCGGCGAGCCCAACCCGGAATTGCCGCTGATCATCGGCGATCTGACAATCTTGCCGAAACATTATTGGGAAACGCGCGACTTCTCCAAGACAACCCTGGAGCCACCTTTGGGCAGCGGGGCCTACCGGATATCCGACGTCAAACCGGGACGCTCGATCACCTTCCAGCGGGTCGAGGATTATTGGGCCAAGGACCACCCGACCCAGGTCGGCTTCAACAATATCGACACGATCCGTACGGACTATTTCCGGGATCGGACGATCGCGCGCGAAGCCTTCAAGGGCGGCAACACCGATATTTGGATCGAGAATTCGGCCAAGGAATGGGCGACCGCCTTCGATGTTCCGCCCGTGCGAAACGGCGAGATCGTCAAGGAAGAGTTCCCCCATGATCGCACGGCCGGCATGCAGGGCTTTGTCTTCAACCTGCGCAAACCGCTGTTCCAGGACCGGGATGTCCGCAGGGCGCTGACGCTGACCTGGGATTTCGAGTGGTACAACAAGAACCTAGCCTATGATGCCTACACCCGGTCTGCCAGCTACTTCGACAATTCCGAGCTTGCCAGCCGCGGCACCCTGGCGGAGGCCGACGCCGAAGAACGTGAAATCCTGGAACGGTATCGCGACCAACTCCCCGAGGAGCTTTACACCGAGGTGTTCACTAACCCGGCGACCGACGGTTCGGGAGCACGAGGCATCCGGGGCAACCTGCGCACGGCCCGAAAGCTGCTGGAAGACGCCGGCTGGGTGGTGCGCGACGGCAAGCTGGTCAACGGCGAGACGGGTGCGCCGTTTACATTCGAGATCCTGCTTGTCCAACCCACCTTCGAGCGAATGGCGCTTCCCTTCGCCCGCAATCTCGAGCGGCTCGGGATCGAGGCGAGGGTCAGGGTTGTCGACAGTTCCCAGTATCAGAACCGTGTGGAGGCCCGAGACTTCGACATGGTTATCGGCTCGTGGGGCCAGTCGCTGTCACCGGGCAACGAACAACGCAGCTACTGGAGCAGCAATGCGGCAACGACCCAGGGATCGCGCAATCTGATCGGCATCCAGGACCCGGTGATCGACGAGCTGATCGAGCTCTTGATCTCCGCACCGTCACGCGAAAGCCTCGTGCAGCGCACCCGCGCGCTGGACCGTGCCCTGCTCTGGGGCAACTACGTCATTCCCCATTTCCACCTGCCCGTCGACCGAATTGCGTTCTGGGATCGATTCGGACAGCCCGAGAAAATTCCATTGCTCGGCGAGGCGGCCAACATCTCGGCCTGGTGGATCGATCCGGCAAAGGATGCGGCGCTCAAGCGGCGTCAAAGTTCGGAAAACGGCGGCTAGCCTCGGTTCACGCACGCCGTTAGTTTAGCCTCATGCTCGCCTATATCATTCGTCGGCTGTTGCTGATTATCCCGACCCTGTTCGGGATCATGGTCATCAATTTCGCGGTAATTCAGACCGCGCCGGGCGGACCGGTCGAGCAGATCATCGCCCAGATTCAGGGCAACGCGGTCGATGCCACCGCGCGCGTGACCGGCGGCGGCAATGAGCTCACCCAGGACAGTCTCGACAGTCAGCAGAATCTCGGTCAGTCGGGCGGATTCGAATCCAAGTATCGCGGCGCGCGCGGACTGCCTCCGGAGCTGATCGAGGAAATCGAGAAGATGGTCGGCTTCGACAAGCCGCTCCATGAGCGTTTCTTCATCATGATGGGGAACTACGCGACGTTCAATTTCGGTGACAGTTTCTTCCAGGACCGCCGGGTGGTCGACCTGGTGATCGAGAAGTTGCCCGTCTCGATCAGCCTCGGCCTATGGACCACGCTACTGACCTACCTGATTGCGATCCCGCTGGGAATTCGCAAGGCCGTCCGCGATGGCAGCCGCTTCGACATCTGGACGAGCGCGGTCATCATCGTCGGCAACGCGGTGCCTGCATTCCTGTTCGCGGTCCTACTGATCGTGCTGTTTGCCGGCGGCAGTTTCGTCGACTGGTTCCCGCTGCGCGGCCTGGTCTCGGATAACTGGTCGGAACTGAGCATGCTCGGCAAGGTCGCCGACTATTTCTGGCACCTCACCTTGCCCCTGCTCGCCCTGACGATCGGTGCATTTGCGGGCCTGACCATGCTGACCAAGAATTCCTTCCTGGATCAGATCAATCAGCAATATGTCGTCACCGCCCGGGCCAAGGGCCTGACCGAAAAGCGGGTGCTCTACGGCCATGTGTTCCGCAACGGCATGCTGATCGTGATCGCCGGGTTTCCCGCGGCCTTTATAGGCATTCTGTTCACCGGCTCGCTGCTGATCGAGGTGATCTTCTCTCTCGACGGGCTCGGCCTTCTCGGCTTCGAGGCCGCACTCAACCGCGATTTCCCGGTCCTGTTCAGCTCGCTGTTCTTCTTCTCCCTGCTCGGGCTGTTGATGAACCTTATCGGCGATCTGGCCTATGTGGCGGTGGACCCGCGCATCGATTTCGAAAGCCGCGAGGTCTGACATGACGGCCCTCGACGACACGGCGGTCAGCCCGCGTGAACGCCTCTACGGGCGCAGCCGCTTCCTGTGGTTCACCTTGAGCCCGCTGGCCGAGCGCCGGATCGCGAACTTTCGCGCCAACCGGCGCGGCTACTGGTCGCTCTGGATTTTCCTGGTGCTGTTCTTCTTCACCCTGTTCGCCGAGTTCATCGCCAACGACAAGCCGCTGCTGGTCCGGTTCGACAACGCTTTCTACTATCCCGTCTTTGAGAGCTATCCCGAGACCACCTTCGGCGGCGACTTCGAGACCGAGGCGGACTACACCGACCCGTTCGTGATCGAACTCATCCAGGAAAAGGGCTGGGTGATCTGGCCCCTGATCCCCTACAGCTTCGACACGCCGGTCACGGATCTCTCGGTCCCAGCGCCCTCGCCCCCATCCGCGCGGAACTGGCTCGGCACCGACGATCAGGCACGCGACGTCACCGCCCGTCTGATCTACGGGTTCCGGATATCCGTGCTGTTCGGGTTCACCCTGACAATCTTCGCCAGCATCGTCGGGGTGGCGGCCGGGGCGGTGAAAGGCTATTTCGGTGGCTGGACCGACCTGCTGTTCCAGCGGTTCATCGAGATATGGTCCTCCCTGCCGACCCTCTTCCTGCTGATCATTCTGGCGTCGGTGGTCGAGCCCACCTTCTGGTGGCTGCTGGGCCTGATGCTGCTGTTCAGCTGGATGTCGCTGGTCGGGGTCGTTCGCGCGGAGTTCCTGCGTGCGCGCAACTTCGACTATGTGCGCGCCGCCCGGGCGCTCGGCATGACCAACCGCCTGATCATGTTCCGCAATGTGCTGCCCAACGCCATGGTGGCGACGCTGACCTTCCTGCCCTTCATCACCGCGGGCTCGGTCACCGTGCTGACATCGTTGGATTTCCTCGGTTTCGGCCTGCCGCCCGGCTCCCCGTCCCTCGGCGAAATGCTGAAACAGGGCAAGGACAATTTCTTCGCCCCCTGGCTGGGCTTTACCTCCTTCTTCGCAATCGCGATCATGCTGTCCCTGATGATCTTCATCGGCGAGGCCGTGCGCGACGCGTTCGATCCCCGCAAGCAGATTACCGGAGACCATAGGTGATGGCCGACCCGTTGCTTTCGATCCAGGACCTGTCCGTCGAGTTCTCGACACCCGGCGGCATCGTCGAGGCGGTGCGCAACGTCTCGTTCGACGTCGCGGCCGGCGAAACCCTCGCCATCGTCGGTGAATCCGGCTCCGGCAAGTCGGTCAGCGCGCTCTCAATCTTGCAGCTGCTGCCCTACCCCGTCGCCCGGCACCCGAACGGTTCGGTCAAGTTCGAGGGGCAGGAGCTGCTCGGCGCCGAAGACTCGGTCCTGCGCGGCATTCGCGGCAACGATGTGGCGATGATCTTCCAGGAGCCGATGACCTCGCTCAACCCGCTGCACAACATCGAAAAGCAGATCAACGAGGTGCTGTTCGTCCACAAGGGCCTGTCGCGCGCGGACGCGCGCGCGCGCACCCTGGAATTGCTGAAGCTGGTGGGACTATCGGATGCCGAAAAGCGTCTCAACGCCTTTCCCCACGAACTGTCCGGCGGTCAGCGCCAGCGCGTGATGATCGCAATGGCATTGGCGAACGAGCCCAAGCTGCTGATCGCGGACGAGCCGACCACGGCACTCGACGTCACCATCCAGGCCCAGATCCTGGAACTGCTGGATGATCTGAAGGCGAAGTTCGGCATGTCAATGCTGTTCATCACCCACGACCTGGGCATCGTGCGGAAGATGGCCGACCGGGTGGCCGTCATGCAACAGGGTGAAATCGTCGAACAGGGTGAGACCGAAACCATCTTCGAGACCCCGGCCCATGACTACACCAAGAAGCTGCTCGATGCGGAACCGTCCGGCAGCGCCCTGGCGCCGGTGCACGGGGCGGCAAAGATCGTCCAGGCCGACGACCTCAAGGTCTATTTCCCGATCACCGCGGGCCTGATGCGGCGGACCGTGGATTATGTCCGCGCCGTCGACGGGATCACGGTCGAGGTGCGCGAGGGCCAGACTGTCGGCGTTGTCGGGGAATCGGGTTCGGGCAAGACCACGCTTGGGCTCGCCCTGCTGCGTCTGATCTCGTCCGAGGGCCTGATCGAATTCGAATGTCAGCAGATCGAGGAGTTGCGCACCAAGGAACTCCGGCCGCTGCGCCGTGAAATGCAGATCGTCTTCCAGGATCCCTACGGCTCCCTGTCACCGCGCATGTCGATCGCCCAGATCATCGAAGAGGGGCTCAAGGTCCACAAGCTCGGCGACAAAGCGGCGGAGCGCGATGACATGATAGTCCAGGTCATGGAAGAGGTCGGGCTCGATCCGGCCGCCCGCCACCGCTACCCGCACGAGTTTTCCGGCGGCCAGCGTCAGCGCGTCGCCATCGCGCGCGCCCTGGTGCTGAAACCCAAATTCATCGTGCTCGACGAGCCGACCTCGGCGCTCGACCGTTCGGTGCAGGCCCAGATCATCGATCTGCTGCGGGGCCTGCAGGAGAAGTACAAGCTCGCCTACCTGTTTATCAGCCACGATCTGAAGGTGGTCCGGGCGATCTCGAACCATGTAATCGTGATGCAGAACGGCAAGGTCGTCGAGCAGGGCCCGGCGAACGAGATTTTCGATGCACCGCGCGAGGATTACACCAAGGCGTTGATGGCCGCCGCGTTCGACCTCGCCGCGGTCGGTGCGGGCGACACGGTCGCGACCTGATAACAGACCCATGACGATCCTGATCATCGCGACCCACGACCGGCCCGACTGGTGGGCCCGCGAACTAGAACGCCTCGCGCCCGAGGCGGACATCCGGGTCTGGCCCGATATCGGCAACCCGGACGAGGTCGAGTATGTGCTCGCCTGGCGGCCGCCTCACGGTGCCCTGGCCGCCCTGCCGAACCTGCGAGTCGTCTTCTCGCTCGGCGCCGGCGTCGATCACCTTTTCAGCGACCCCGATTTCCCGGCCCATGTGACCGTCTCGCGGGTGGTCGACCCGTATCTGACGGCCGGCATTCGCGAATATGTGTTGCTCCACGTGTTGCGCTATCACCGCAACCAGCCGGCCCTCGACCAGCAGCAGCGCGACCGGGTCTGGGACGACCGGGCGCGTGAATTGCGCCAGGCCGACGAGCAGACCGTCGGTATTCTCGGCCTTGGCGAACTGGGCCGCGACAGCGCCGAGGCGCTCGCCGCGCTTGAATTCGACGTAGCCGGATGGACCCGGTCGGCCAAGGACATTCCGGGTATCACCTGTTTCGAGGATCGCGGCGGACTCGATGCCATGCTGGCACGCTCGCGCATCCTTGTTTGCCTCCTGCCCCTGACGCCGGAGACCGAGGGTATCCTCAACGCCGAGCTGTTCTCGAAACTGCCCAAGGGGGCCTATCTGATCAACGATGCACGCGGCGGACATCTGGTCGAAGGCGACCTGATACCGGCCCTCGAATCCGGCCGTCTGGCCCAAGCCACCCTCGACGTGTTCCGCACCGAACCCCTGCCCGCCGATCATCTGTTCTGGGATCACCCGCAGATCACAGTCAACCCGCACAACGCGGCGATCACCGATCCGCGCAGCGTGGCGAAGCAGATCGTCGGGGATATTGCCCGGGATCGAAAGGGCGAGCTGCTGCCCAACACGGTGGATACGTCACTCGGGTACTAGACCCGCCATCAGGCCATTTCGATCAGGCACCATTTGTCGAACGCCGGGCGCCCCGACAGCGCCTCATACCAGCGCCTTACGTTGGGCAGTTCTGGGCGCTCGATATCTAGACTGAAAAATCTGTGGGCGATGGGGCCCAGCGGAATATCGGCAATGGTAAAATCGTCACCCCCGACATAGGCGGTTTTGGCCAGCTGGGCGTCCAGGATCGTCATGCCTTTGGCCCACGCCTTGCGCGACGCCTCGATCCGGTCATTGTCCCGGTCCTCGGGTTTGGTGCGCGCCAGCCCGACCAGGACGGTGCCCTGGTGCAGCGCCACGACCGACAGCTCCCAGTCCATCCAGCGTTCGACCAGATTGCGGGCCTCAAATTCCGAAGGATAGAGCGCACTCTTGTGCTTGCGCGCCAGGTAGCGGAGCACGCTGTTCGACTCCCACATGACGAAAGCATCATCGATCACGGTCGGAACCTTGCCATTTGGGTTCATTGCCCGATATTCAGGCGTGTCGTTACGACCGAACGCCCCACCGATATCGTTGTCATGCTCGTAAGCGACCCCAGCCTCATCACAAAACCACAGAACCTTCTGCACGTTGGTAGACGTCGCGCGCCCAAGAATCTTCAGCATCGTCACTCTCCCTGGAAGCGGAAAGCAAAAGGGCCACACAAAGTGCGGCCCTTCCGTCTCTCGTTCCCCCGATTATGACTTCGGGTTCATTCTGCCGCTTGAGCCATGTCGTGACCCGCATTAGCCGTAATCTCATCAAGCGCGGGCTTAACCACCTCGTTGAACTCAGTCATATTCTGGATGACCTTGTCCTTTGGCATCTGCGCATAGTGGTAGATCAGCGTGATAAATTCCGCCGGCATTTCTTCCCACTGGGCCACCAGCTGATCACGGACCGATTCGGCTGTGCCGATGCAGTAGAGGCCGGACGAAAGCATCGAACCGATGACATCGGCCTCGTCGAGCTTGCGGCGTCCCATGGCAGCGTAGAAGTTCTTCCAGATGTCGAAATCATGGGCCATGACCGCATCAACGGCGGCGTCATAGCTTTCAGCGATCTGGAGCCAGCGCACGATATTCTGGTTCTGGCCCGGCAGCCAGTTGAAGCCGTTCGCAGCAGCGGTCTCGGCATACTGTTTGCCGAGCGGTGCGGCGGTGTTGATGTCGGTGAAATACGTAGGGATGAAGCCCATTCGTGCGTTGTAGTCGATGGTCTCGGGGCTGCCGCTACCCGACACGAAGACCGGCGGATGTGGGTCCTGATAAGGCGATGGGCAGACGCTTACATTGACCACATTGTTGTTATCATCGACCTCGTCTAACGCGCCGAGGCGCTGCGTCACGCCGACCTGAGCCAGCTGCCAGTCGTCCACGCCAGTGTCGCCGGGGTAAGGAATCTGCCAGGCGTTGCCCCTGTGGTTCATCGAATCCTGGGTCCAAGCCTTAAGCACGATCTCGATATTTTCCTCGAAGACGTCCCGATTGTGTTGGTCGTTCGCGACGTCCTTGTCGGATATGGTAAAGCCGCTCTGGGCAAAACCAGCGCCGACGGCCGTCTGGTTGTTCTTCGCCGCGGTCGGAGACTTGGTCGATGTCGTGCCGTAATGCTGGCCAAAGACATTGGTCCATCGGCTCTGATAGCCGCGCGCGAAGCCGACAAAGCTACGGCCCTGGGACAGGTGATCAATGATCGCCGTTTCCTCGGCCACGCGAATCGGGTTCTGGATACTCATCACATAGCCGAGCTGACCAACCCGGACATTCTTGGTGATCGCCGCCCAGTAGGCATCCATGATGGCCGGCGCTGGACCGACTTCATAGCCTTCAGACCAGAAGTGATGCTCGATCGTCGCCACGCCCCAGAAGTCCAAGTTGTCGGCGGCCATTATGACCTCGTGCCAACCCTTGACTGTCTCCTGATAGCGTTCCTTGTTGCGGCCGATCGGGCGAAGTTTCTCTCGCTCTTCCTCACTCTCAGCATGAATAACCGGATAAGTCTGTAAAATCGGTTTAACCATTGGGGCCTCCCAGCGTGGCATGCATGATTGTCACTTAGGCCATTTCTAGCGATTCAGAGGCCCAATCACAAATTATGAAAAATAATAATATCCATATTTATCGTTTATATGTGTTCGGCACCAGGCCACACGCGCCTGGGACGATGCCCGCCTGACGCTCGACCGCAACCAGCGGTTCATCAACACCCTCAGCTACGCCCAGGTTCGCAAGCCCATCAGCGGCAGCGCCGGCGCGCGCCACCGGCGCTATGCCGATCAGCTGGCACCCCTCGCTGAAGATCTATCCGACGAGATCGCGCGCTACGAGAGCGCCGCGCCCTAGCGCCCGAAACGTTCCTGGATCATCGCGAACGCCGCCCGCAATCCGTTGGCCTCGCCACCGGTCGGGCGACCGGGCCGATTGCCCATGTTCCACGCCATGATGTCGAAATGCGCCCAGGGCACGTCGTCATCGACAAATTCCTTGAGAAACAGGGCCGCCGTGATCGCACCACCGAACGGGCCGTCGCTGGCGCTCGAGATATCCGCCACCTTGCTGTCGAGCAATCGTCGGTAGGGTCCGTGTAGGGGCAGACGCCAAACCGGGTCCGCGTTCGCGGTGCCGTGTTTCTCCAGGTCCATATACAGTTTGTCGTCGTTTGCGAAGACGGCGGCGATCTCGGTGCCCACGGCGACACGCGCAGCCCCGGTCAGCGTCGCGAAATCCAGCAGCACATCCGGTTTCTCCCGGCTCGCCTCGGCGAGACAATCGCCGATCACC
This sequence comes from Alphaproteobacteria bacterium, assembly GCA_002727315.1. Classification (GTDB taxonomy): domain Bacteria; phylum Pseudomonadota; class Alphaproteobacteria; order UBA6615; family UBA6615; genus UBA8079. The sequence goes on along the minus strand of PBWR01000023.1, from coordinate 119,340 downwards.
AGGCGCCCCTCAGCATCGGTGTTGGCGTTCTCGACGGTGATCCCCTTGCGGGTCTGGAGCACATCCCATGGCCGGTAGGCGTTGCCCGCGACCGCATTCTCGACCGCCCCGATCAGAACCCTGAGCCGGACGGGTAGCTTTGCCGCCATGATCAGCTGACCGAGCGCCAGAGCATGGGCCGCTCCGCCCATATCCTTCTTCATCCGCAACATGCCGGCGGCCGGCTTGAGGTCGAGCCCGCCGGTATCGAAACACACGCCCTTGCCGACCAGTGTCACCCGGGGGCCGCGCGTGCCCCAGCGCATGTCGATCAGGCGCGGCGCATCGTCCGATGCGCGCCCGACCATATGAATCATCGGGTAATTGGCCTTCAGCAAGGCCTCGCCTGTCGTCACGCGAACGTTGGCCTTGTGCTTGCGCCCCACTTTGCGCGCCTCGCCGGCCAACTCGGCAGGCCCGAGGTCTTCGGCCGGCGTGTTGATCAGGTCGCGCAGCAGCGCCGTTGCATCGAGCATCTGGCGCACATGGCGCTGATCGGCGTTCGCCGGCCAGACCAGATCAGGCCGGGAAATCCGGGGTTTGCGATACCGGGTAAATTCATAAGCCGCGAGCCCCCAGCCCAGTGCGGCGTCATCCGCGCGTGCTTTGGACAAACGCCCGGTGATCGCATAGCTGCCCGCCGGCAACCGCGCGGCCAGGGTGCTCCACGACCACATATCCGTATCCGCACCGACGACGAACACCGCGCGGTCCGCATTCCCGTTTCGCCCCGGCATGACCGTCCAGCTGCCGGAATTTCCCGAAAACCCGGTACGGTCCAGCCAGTCACGGCCCGCCTTGAGCAGACCGCGTCGCCATTTGTCCTGGGCGGCGGCCTCGACAACGGTCAACGGAAGCGTGTCCTTGCGGGCACGGGAAATCAGATTGTGGGCCACGATGCGATCCTTGTGCGTCCAGTGCTTGCGATGGGATCGACTTTGCCTGACGCGTCGAGACGTCGCAACGCACGGTGTCTGGAATGGCTTCAATCTTGCGGGGGAACCCACTAGTCTCCGCCGTCGAACAATTCAGGGGAGCAGCATGGCGCTCAGTAATGACGACCTAGTGGGCGGCTGGACGCTCGAGGAGATGTACGCCGAGGCCGACGACGGCAGCCGCACCCATACGATGGGCAGGGATGCGGGCGGCATGATTATGTACACGCCCGACGGCTATATGTCCGCGATCATTCATTTCTCCGACCGGTTCCTGACGGCCGACCGGCCGAGCGACAAGGAACGCTCGGAGGCGTTCGCGACCTATTTCAACTATGCCGGCACCTGGGCGATCGAAGGTGACACGGTGACCCACACCATCCAGCACGCGCTCGACCCGAACATGGTCGGCGTCAGCCTGTCGCGCCAGGTCGAACACGAAGGCGCCCGGATGGTTTTTTCCGGCATGGGCCCGGACAGCGGCACCAAGAATGTCATCATCTGGAAACGTCAGGACTAACGCACAAAACTTGTGAAATTCCAGCAATTGACCGTCCCGGAGACGGTCAATAGTTTCTCGATCAACAAAGAAAACAGGGAAGAGAGATCTCAGATGATCGAATTTTACACCTTCTTCACGCCGAACGGCCGCAAGGTCGCGATCATGCTCGAAGAGACCGGCATCGAGTACAACACCCACACGGTCCACATCGGCAAAGACGAGCAGTTTGACCCTGAGTTTCTGAAGATCAGCCCGAACAACAAGATTCCGGCGATCGTCGACCGCGACAACAACGACTACCCGCTGTTCGAGACCGGCGCGATTCTTCTCTATCTGGCGGAGAAGACGGGCCAGTTCCTCAACACCGCCGACCGCGACGCCTATTGGCGCACCATGGAATGGCTGATGTGGCAGATGGGTGGCTATGGCCCGATCCTCGGCCAGGTGCATCACTTCACCAAGTACAACCCGGACGCCTCGTCCTACGCCCGTGAGCGTTACGAGACCGAGGCGCGGCGCCTCTACAAGGTTCTGGACACACGCCTCGAGGGCCGGGAGTTCATTGTCGACGACTACTCGATCGCAGATATGGCCTGCTGGCCCTGGGCCGCGCGCCACAATTGGCAGGAAATCGATTTGAACGAGTTCCCGAACGTGCGCCGCTGGTACATGACCATGCTCGACCGCCCGGCCGTCCAGCGCGCCTGGAACATTCCCGAAAACGACCAGCCGCTGCCGATCCCCGAATAGACCGGAGCAGGTTGCGAGAGACAGACCGGCGTCCTATCGGGCGCCGGTTTTGCGTTTGGCGATATGGGTCGCGGCCGTCAGCCTCAGGGATTCTCGTGGATACCGCACTCGGTCTTCATGGATCCTGCCCAACGGCCGGCCCGCGGATCCTCGCCCAGCTCGACCGGGCGTGTGCCGGTGCGGCCGAAACCAGCGATAAGCGGGAGAACCTGAACACCTATCACCGCATCGTCCAGAACAGCTTGGGCGGCACCTGACGGGGCCCGACCCCCTTGGACGGCGGCGCCCGGAGCGCTAGGCTGCGGCCTCGCATGACCGCAACGGGACCGCCGATCCATGAAGTTCTACGACTGCGCCACAGCACCGAGCCCGCGCCTGGTGCGCATGTTCATCGCCGAAAAGGGCCTGGGCGACGCCATCGAGACCGTCGAGGTCAATCTCGGCGAGCAGGAGCAGCTGGGTGACGCGTTCCTAGCGATCAATCCCTTCGCGACCGTGCCCGTGCTCGAGACCGATGACGGGGAGCGCTTCCTGAGCACGCAAGGCTGTTGGCGCTATCTCGAGGAAACCCAACCGGACCCGGTGCTCCTCGGCCGTGACGCGCGCGAACGCGCCGCCATCGCCGACTGGTCCTGGCGCTGCGAGATCGAGGGATTCCTCGCCGTGGGTGAGGGTATGCGCAATCGCGCCAAACGGCTCGCCGACAGGGCGCTGACGGGGCCCCACAACTACGCCCAGATCCCCGAGCTGGCAGAGCGGGGCGTGACCCGGACCGGGCATTTCTTCGAGATGCTGGACGACGAGCTTGCGACCCGCGAATACGTCGCCGGCGATGCCTTCTCGGCCGCCGACATCTTGGCCTTCGTCGCGGTCGAGTTCGCCGGCTGGCTGAAGCTCACCCTGCCCGAGGATGCGGCCAACGCGAAGCGCTGGTTCGACACGGTCAAGGCGCGGCCGAGCGCATCGCTCTGAGCCGTTCCGGCCACGCCCCCTCGACACACCTGCCGGCAGACCTATCTGATAGACTGAACCAAATGACAGCCGCGAAAAGGGCCAGCCCGATGACGCAACCCGCATACGACACACTCGATCTGCCGTTCGTCGAAGCCTCGATGAGGTATGTCGTGGACAACGGCGTGAAACCTGTGACCTACATCGCCGCCTACGGTGAATCCAACGAACGCGACGAGGTGCCGGACCTGCGCACGGTCCCCATCTATGACGCCCGCCCCGTGGCCGACCAGCTGAGCCTCGATGGCAACGGTTTCCAGTTCATCAAGCAAGCCACCGCGGTCACGGATTTCCTCGATTCCGGCCAGATCGAGACGGTCTACAACCCCGAGGTCGAGAAGCTGGTCCTCCAGGCGACCGGCGCGTCCCGGGTGATCGTGTTCGATCACACGCTGCGCGTGGCCGACGAGGAAACCCGTAGAGCGAACAAGCTGCGCGAGCCGGTCCGCGTCGTTCATAACGACTATACGGACAAATCGGGCCCGCAGCGGGTGCGCGACCTGCTGACCCCCGAGGAAGCCGAGGCGGCGCTGAAGAAACGCTACGTCTATGTGAATGTCTGGCGATCGATCTCGGGCGCGGTCGAGGAGGCCCCCCTGGGCATCTGCGACGCCACCTCGATCGCCGAGGACGACATGGTGCTGATGGACCTGAAATACGATGACCGGATCGGCGAGATTCACCGCACCAAGTACAACCCCGACCACCGATGGGTCTATTTTCCGCAGATGGTGCCCGACGAGGTGATCCTGCTGAAGTGCTACGACACCAAGATGGACGGGCGGGCGCGCTGGACGGCCCATTCGGCCTTCGACGATCCGACGAGCCCGGCCAACGCCGCCCCGCGCCAGTCGATCGAGACCCGCTCGATCGCGTTCTACGACTGAGCCGACACAACCGGCCGAGCGGCCAGGAGATGAGCGATGCCGAAACTGTCCGGACAATGCCTGTGCGGGAACATTGCGTTCAGCACCGACACCGAGATCCTGCGCGCGGCGAACTGCCATTGCGCCGATTGCCGGGGCGCCACCGGCGCGGCCTTCGCCACATTGCTGACAGTCGATGAGGACGCGCTCACCATCACCGGCACGCCAAAGGCCTATGGGCACAAGGCCGACAGCGGCGCAGACATGGAGAAGCTCTTCTGTCCCGACTGTGGTTCCCAGATGTTCGCGCGCAACTCCAACCGCCCGGGCACGCTGAGCATACGCGCCGGGGTGATCGAGCAGACTGACGAGGTCAAGCCCGCCTTCAACCTATTCGGAGACAGCAAGATCGCCTCGACGCCGCTCGACCCGGACCTGCCGCTGTTTGACAGGATGCCGGGTTAGCCACCTTCGGGCGACAAATCCCCCAGCGCCGCCGCCAAACGTGGGGCGGCGAAATCCATGAAGGCGCGCACCTTGGGCGGCACCAGCCGCCCCTGCTGGTGCACCAGGTGGACCGGTACGGGTGCGGGTGAGAAATCCTCCAGCACCGGCATCAGCCGTCCGGCCGCGAGCTCATCGCCGACCATGTAGGATAGGGCGGGGCACACCCCCTTCCCGGCCTCCGCCGCGGCCAGCACCGACAGGGCGTCATTGACCTCGAAGCGCGGCTCGACCGCGACCGTGCGCACGCGGCCCCGGGCGCGGTGGCGCCATTCGCGGTTGGGCATCAGGCCCGTAAACGCGATCACGGCGTGATCGCGGAGCGCGGCCGGTGCATCGGGCGCGCCGTGTGCGGCCAGGTAATCGGGGCTGGCGACCATCTTGCGGCGCACTGCGCCGACGCGCCGGGCGACCAGGGAGGAATCCGGCAGCACGGCGATGTCGATATCCTCCTCGATCAGGTCGACCACCCGGTCGAGGAACCGGGCCGACACCGAGACTCCGGGATGGGCCTCCAGGAAATCCGAGATGACCGGCGCCAGCACCGAGCGCCCGAAGGTCGCCGCCGCGGTCAGGTTCATGTGGCCCGTCGGTGCGCCCGTCTCACCCATCGCTTCGTGTTCCGCCGCCTCGGTCTCGGCCAGCAGGCGGAGCGCATCAGAGGCTGGCGCAGGGTGGCGGAGGGAGAGGGATTCGAACCCTCGAAACGGTTACCCGTTTACACGCTTTCCAAGCGTGCGCCTTCAGCCACTCGGCCACCCCTCCGCTCAGGCGCACTGGATAGCCGAGCGGCCCCACGCTGGCAACCGTTCACGGTTTCATAAAATTGAGTGGGAGTAAGGCTTGTGTCCGACGCGAAAACTGCGGTTAAGTACGCAGAGGAAAACAAACAAGAAGAACAGAAACGCGAGGCCCATGAGGCCATGATTGTCGGCCGAGTCATAGGCTGGATATTTCTGATAGCGGCGGTCGCGGTGCTGGTGCGCGATATCAGCGCATGGCTCGGCACGGGCGACTTCGTCATGATCACCGCGGGCGAACTCTGGTTTACCCTCGACAATGGCAGCCTCAACCTGGTCCAGGCCGTGACCCAGCGCTACGTCCTGCCGAGCCTGTGGGACCCGGTCATCGTGACGATCCTGTTGTGGCCGGCGCTGCTCGTGCTCGGCGTGCCGGGCATTATTCTGACATGGGTGTTCCGCCGGCGGCCGCGCAAGACGGGCATCTTCAGGTCCTAGGCGGCAACATGGATGCGCGGATTAAGTCCGCGCATGGCGACGGAACCAATTCGATACTTCACAAGCATCGTCATACCCGGGAAGGCGGGCATCCATAGACACCGAGCCTGGCCAGGCAGCCAAATGCGATTATGGGTTCCCGCCTGCGCGGGAACGACGATAACGGATGAATTCCCTACTCGTCGCCCATGCGTAGGGCCTGGATGAAGGCCGATTGCGGGATCTCGACATTGCCGTACTGGCGCATCTTCTTTTTGCCCGCCTTCTGCTTCTCCAGCAGCTTGCGTTTCCGTGTGATGTCGCCGCCGTAGCATTTCGACGTCACGTCCTTACGCATCGCGCCCAGGGTCTCGCGCGCGATCACCTTGCCGCCGATTGCGGCCTGCAGGGCTACCTTGAAGAGCTGGCGCGGCACCAGATCCTTGAGCCGGGTGCACAGGTGCCGGCCGCGCACCTCGGCTTGCTCCCGGTGGACCACCATCGCCAGCGCATCCACCACCTCGCCGTTGACCAGGATGTCGACCTTCACGAGGTCGCCCATGCGGTACTCGTCGATCTCGTAATCGAAGCTGGCATAGCCGCGGCTAATGGATTTCAGCCGGTCATAGAAGTCGAACACCACCTCGTTGAGCGGCAGCCGGTAGACCGCCATGGCGCGCCCGCCCACATAGGTCAGCTCAATCTGCTCGCCGCGCCGCTCAGTGCAAAGCTGCAGCACGGCGCCCAGATACTCGTCGGGCACCATGATCGAGGCCTTGATCCAGGGCTCCGCGATGGTGTCGATCCGGGTCACCTCGGGATAGTCGGTCGGGTTGTGGAGCTCGATCTCCTCCCCGTCCGTGAGTGTGATGTGATAGACGACCGACGGCGCGGTCGCGATGATCTCAAGGTCGAACTCGCGCTCGAGGCGCTGCTGGATGATCTCCATGTGCAGCAGGCCCAGGAACCCGCAGCGGAAGCCCATGCCCAGCGCGGCCGAGCTCTCGGGCTCATATTCGAAGCTGGCATCGTTCAGGTGCAGCTTGCCGAGCGCGTCGCGCAGATCCTCATACTCCGCCGTGTCGGCCGGGTAGAGGGAGGAGAAGACCACCGGCACCGACGGCTTGAAGCCCGGCAGCGGTTCGGCCGCAGGTTTGCGGTCGTCGGTGATGGTGTCACCCACATTGCAGTCCGCAACGGTCTTGATGGAGGCCGTGATGAAGCCGATCTCGCCAGGCCCCAGCGTGTCGATCTCCGTGCGTGCGGGCGTGAACACGCCGACCCGGTCGACCGGGTAAGTGCGCCCGTTGGACATCATGCGGATCTTCTGGCCCTTTTTCAGGGTGCCGTGCTGGACACGCACCAGCGCCACGACGCCCAGATAGGGGTCGTACCAGCTGTCGACCAGCAGCGCCTGCAGGTCATCCTCGGCCCCGCCTTCGGGCGGCGGCATCCGGGTGACGATCGACTCCAGCACATCCTCGATGCCGAGCCCGGTCTTGGCCGAGATCATCACGGCGTCGGCCGCGTCCAGCCCGATCACGTCCTCGATCTGCTGGCGGATGCGCTCGGGCTCGGCGGCCGGCAGGTCGACCTTGTTGAGCACGGGCACGATCTCCTGGTCGGCATCGATCGCGAGATAGGCGTTGGCCAGTGTCTGGGCCTCGACCCCCTGGCTGGCATCGACCACCAGCAACGAGCCCTCGCACGCGGCCAGCGAGCGGGAGACCTCATAGGAGAAATCCACATGGCCGGGCGTGTCCATCAGGTTCAAATGATAGGTCTCCCCGTCCCTGGCCGTGTAGGCCAGGCGCACCGTCTGGGCCTTGATGGTGATGCCACGCTCGCGCTCGAGCTCCATATTGTCGAGCACCTGCTCCTGCATCTCGCGCTCAGTCAGCCCGCCGCACTCCTGGATCAGGCGGTCGGCCAGCGTCGATTTGCCATGGTCGATATGGGCAATGATCGAGAAATTGCGGATATGGGAGAGGTCGGTCATCTGATTTCGGGATCGGGGCGGAACAAATCATGAATTCGGGTTGGGGTTGGCGCTGTCTTAGTCTCTGTTGGAAGCGGGGATAACTGCCATACGCAGCAGTCCGAGACCCGGTTCTTCAACAAGATATACACAGTTCAGACAGTTCTGACTTTCAATTTCACCTGCAAATACCATTCGTTATGGCTTTCATCCCATATTTCAACAGTCCTGCGCGAGCGGGTTGACGTCCCATGGTGAACGGTTCATTTATCCACAAGCACCTATGGATAAATGTCGGTGCCGACCTAACCCCGCAGCGTTCCGCCGGTCGCCTTCTCCACCGCCGCGACGATCTTCTTCGCCACCGCGTCGATCTCCTCGTCGGTCAGAGTCGCCTCGACCGGCTGCAGAGTGACCTGGATGGCGAGCGACTTCTTGCCGTCCTCGATGTTCTTGCCCTCATAGACGTCGAACAGGTCGACGCTCGAGACCAATTCCTTCTCCGCACCGCGCGCCGCGCGCAGGACGGCCCCGGCCTCGACATCCGCATCCACCATGAAGGCGAAGTCGCGGCGCACCGGCTGTAGGGCCAACAGGTGTAGCGGCGGCCGGGCCGCGCTCTTTTCCTTGCGGTCGGGCAGCACATCGAGGAAGACCTCGAAACCCACCGCCGGGCCGCGAACATCGAGCCTGCGCAGCACACCGGGATGAATTTCCCCGAACCAAGCCAGCACATTCTTGCCCAGACGCAGCCCGCCCGAGCGGCCCGGGTGATACCAGGCCGGCGTGTCTCGGTCGATCTGTAGGTTGGCGACCGGCGCACCGCCGGCTTCCAGCGCGGCGAGCGCATCGGCCTTGGCATCGAGCGCGTCGGCGGCGCGCGCCTTGCCCGACCAGTGGGCCGGCACCGCATTGCCATGGCGGATGCCAGCCGCAACCAGCAGCTGGCCATCAGGGCTGGCGTCGCGATAGGCCGGGCCGAGTTCGAACAGACCGACATCGGCGAAGCCGCGGTCGGCGTTGCGGCCGGCGCCGAGCAGAAGATTACCGAGGATCGACGGCCGCATGGCGTCGAGCTCGCTGGAGATCGGATTGGCCAGCATCAGCGCGTCCACATCGCCGAACAGTTCGGCATGGGCCCGGCCCATGAAGGACCAGGTCACCGCCTCGTCCAGACCCTGGGCGGCGAGCACCCGGCGCACCAGGCTGGTGCGGCGCTGGGACGGGGTGATCGCCTGCGGCGGCAGGGCCGCGCCCCGGTCGAGGGAAACCGGCGCGACTTCGTCGAAACCGTGGATGCGGGTGATCTCCTCGACCAGGTCGGGTTCACCATGTACATCGGGCCGCCAGGGCGGCACCGCCGCGGTGATGGCCTCGCCCACCTGGGTGGTCTCGAAGCCAAGCCCGTCGAGAATCGCAATCTGGCGGTCCACCGCCACCTCGACCCCGCCCAGGGTCGCGACCCGGTCGGTGCTTAGCTCGACGCTGCGCCGCCAGTCGGGCATGGCGCCCGCGGTGACGGGCTTGCTGGTCTCGCCGCCGCACAATTCCAAGATCATGCGGGCCGCCACGTCAGCGCCCCAGTCGGCGGATTCCGGATCGACGCCGCGCTCGAAGCGGTAGCGCGCATCGGATTCGATCTGCAGCTTGCGGCCGGTCGTGGCGACCGAGATCGGATCGAACAGTGCAACCTCGAGGAACACATCGGTGGTGTCTTCGGTGCAGCTCGAATCGAGACCGCCCATGACGCCGGCCACCGCCTCGGCCGTGGCGCCGTCGCCGATGATGGTCATCTCGCCGTCCAGCGTGTATTCGCGTTCGACCAGGGCGGTGAAATCCTCGCCGTCGCGCGCCCGGCGCATGGTCAAGGTGTCGCCGATCTTGGCCGCATCGAAGACATGCAGCGGCCGACCGAGATCGATCGAGACATAGTTGGTGACGTCGACCAGCGCGGAGATCGGCCGCAGGCCGATGGCGCGCAGGCGGTCCTGCACCCATTTCGGCGACGGGCCGTTGGTCACGCTGCGGAAATGTCGGCCCACCACATAGGAACAAGCATTGTCATCGTCGGCGATCGCCCAGGCCACGGGGCTGTCATAGGTGCCTTCGACGGGCGCCGCACTGTCGAAGGGCTTGAGCATGCCCAGGCCGGCGGCCGCAAGGTCGCGGGCAATGCCGCGCACGCCGGTGCAGTCGGGCCGGTTCGGCGTCAGCTCGATATCGATGACCGGATCGTCGATGCCAAGCACGCCAGCGATGGGTGCGCCCAGCGGCGCGTCCTCCGGCAGCTCGATGATGCCTTCATGTTCGTCGGACAGACCCGTCTCGCGTTCCGACACCAGCATGCCGTTGGATTCGACGCCGCGAATCTTGGTCTTCTTGAGCATCAGTTCGATGCCTGGGACATAGGTGCCGGACGGCGCGAACACGCCCTTCATGCCCGTGCGCGCATTCGGCGCGCCGCAGACCACCTGCACCTGGCCGTCCCCGGTGTCGACGGTGCAGACCTGCAGCCGGTCGGCATCGGGATGCTTCTCCGCTGCCACCACATGGGCAACCGTGAACGCCGCAAGCTTGGCGCCGGGATCGTCGACCGTGTCGACCTCCAGCCCGATGCGGATCAGGGTCTCGACGATCTCGTCGACGGACGCCTCGGTCTCCAGGTGATCCTTGAGCCAGGACAGGGTGAACTTCATCGCGAAGCTCCGGATTTAACCAATGGTCGTCCCCGCGAAGGCGGGGACCCATAAACGCCGATGGCTGCCCGTTCAGACGCCTGAGTGTATGGATGCCCACCTGCGCGGGCATGACGAACGATAGGAGGCATCACATCCCCCTGACCATCGACGGCACGGCCAGGGGCACGAAGCCGTAATGCTTGAGCCAGCGGATGTCGGCGTCGAAGAAGGTGCGCAGATCGGGAATGCCGTATTTCAGCATCGCGATGCGGTCGATCCCCATGCCGAAGGCGAAGCCCTGGTACTTCGATGAATCGATGCCGCCATATTCCAGCACCTTGGGGTGGACCATGCCCGAGCCCATGATCTCGAGCCAGTTGTCGGCACCTTCACCGAAATTGCCGATGCGCAGCTCACCGCCCTCGCGCGAGCAGCCGATATCGACCTCCATGGAGGGTTCGGTGAACGGGAAGTGGCTCGGCCGGAAGCGGACCGGCAGGTCGGGAATGTCGAAGAAGGCGCGGCAGAAATCGATGATGCAGCCCTTCAGGTGGCCCATATGGGTCGTCTCGTCGACCACCAGCGCCTCGATCTGATGGAACATCGGCGTGTGGGTCGCATCGGAATCGCTGCGGTAAGTGCGGCCCGGCGCGATCACGCGGATCGGCGGCTTCGAGGTCTCCATCGTGCGGATCTGCACCGGCGAGGTGTGGGTCCGCAGCACCGGCTGGGGCTCACCGTCGGCCGCCTCCAGATAGAAGGTGTCGTGCATCTGGCGGGCTGGATGCTCGGGCGGAATGTTCAGCGCGGTGAAGTTGTGGAAATCGTCCTCGATGTCCGGGCCCTCGGCGACGGTGAAACCCATCTCGCCGAAGATCGCGATGCATTCCTCGGTGACCTGGCTGACCGGATGCAGGTGGCCGCCGGCGCGCGGGCGCGGCGTTAGGGTGACGTCGACGGTCTCGTGCGCCAGGCGCGCTTCGAGCGCGGAGGATTCCAGATCGGCCTGGCGGGCCGCGATGGCATCGGCCACCGCGTCCTTGACCCGGTTGAGGGCCTGGCCGGCTTCCTTGCGGGCGTCTCCGTCGAGCTGCCCGAGCCCCTTCATCTGTTCGGTGATGCGGCCCTTCTTGCCGAGCGCGGACACGCGCACGGCCTCGAGCACGTCGATGCTGTCCGCCGCCGCCACCTCGGCGAGCAGGGAATCTTGCAACTCGGATACGTCGGGCGCGGTCATGGCGTCACCGGTTTGGACCCGTCGGTTGAGGGCCGGTCGAGGCCCGGCAGGGCCTAGGCAGAGGCGCCGAGGGCGCTCTGCGCCTGCTCCACCAGGTCCTTGAAGGCCTCGGGTTCACGAACGGCCAGATCGGCCAGCACCTTGCGGTCGAGCTCGATGCCCGCCTGTTTCATGCCGGCCATGAACTGGGAATAGGTCAGCCCGTGTTCGCGGGCGCCAGCATTGATGCGCTGGATCCACAGGGAGCGGAAGTTCCGCTTCTTCACCCGGCGGTCGCGGTAGGCGTATTGCAGGCCTTTTTCGACCCGCTCCTTGGCGACGCGGTAGACCTTGGAATTGCGGCCCCGGTAACCCTTGGCTGCCTTCAGAACCTTCTTGCGCTTGGCGTGGCGCTGGACAGTGCTTTTTGCGCGTGACATCGGCTACCCCTTCTTCGCGTACGGCATCATCGGGCGTAGAATCTTCTCGTCCGCCGGGGCGATGTTCCCGATCTTGCGCGCCTTGCGCTTCATGGACTGCGAGCGCTTGCGCATGCCGTGACGCATGCCCGAAGGCTTCATTCGGATTTTTCCGGTGGCCGTGACCTTGAATCGCTTCTTGGCCGACGACTTCGTCTTCATCTTGGGCATTTTATCCTCGCTTTCGCGTACTTTGCTCCACGGCTGGGCATGCCCGGGCGTTAACTGCGCCTCGCCGGACCATCGCTGTTCGGAAACGGCCGCGGTTATAGCGGTGCCGGGGGTGGGTTGCAAGCGCTTCCGGCGCCTGAATCCATTGCCTGAACCCAGCGCGATGACTAGCCTTTCAGCCGGAAAACACAACGTGACTTCAAGGGGGATGGGAATGGACCTGGAACTGGGCGGCAAGACCGCGATCGTAACCGGCGCCAGCAAGGGGATCGGCAAGGCCGTGGCCGAGGTGCTGGCCGAGGAAGGCTGCTCGCTGCATCTGGTCTCGCGCACCGAGGCGGGTCTGGTCGCCCTGCGCGACGATCTGAACGGCCGTTTCGGCGCCCAGGCGACGGTGCACGCGCTCGATCTGTCGAAACCGGACGCGGTGCACCAACTCGCCGAGGCCGCGGGCGATTGCGACATCCTGGTCAACAATGCCGGCGCGATTCCCGCGGGCGACCTGGCCCGCCTCGACGACGACACCATCAAGGGGGCGTGGGACCTGAAGGTATTCGGCTTTGTCGGCCTGACCCGGGAAATCTATCCGCGCATGTGCAAGCGGGGCTCGGGCGTCATCGTCAATGTCATCGGTATGGCCGGCGAGCGGCCGCGTGCGGCCTATATCGCCGGTTCCATGGGCAACGCCGCGCTCATGCAACTGACCCGGGCGCTGGGGGCCGAGAGCCTGGATCACGGGGTCCGGGTGGTCGGCATCAACCCCGGCCCGATCGAGACCGAGCGGCTGGTCAGCCAGGCCAAGATCAACGCCGACATGGAGTTCGGCGACGAAAACCGCTGGCGCGAGACCCACAAGTCCCTGCCCGGCGGGCGACCGGGCCTGCCCGAGGAGATGGGGTGGCTGGCGGCCTATCTGGCCAGCGCGCGGGCCTCTTGGATTTCCGGCACCGTGATCATGGCCGATGGCGGCCAGCATTCGCGATCCGCACGGGCCTAGGGATACTCACAAGTTTCGTCATGCCCGCGAAGGCGGGCATCCATAAACACCGGACTCAAAGCGGCGAACTGCCAAGATTATGGGTCCCCGCCTGCGCGGGGACGACGACTGACGGTGCAGCCGGACGTCTTTGCTTCGCATTCGCAATGACGGTTTTGGTGACGGGTCTCCAATCCCGCGCTAGCATCCGAATATGAGCCAGACACCGACGACCGGGGTCCCCGTTATCGACATCGCGCCGTTCCTCGACGGCAGCGACGCCGGCGACGTCATCGACCAGGTCCGCACGGCCTGCGAGGGCATCGGTTTCTTCGCCATCACCGGCCACGGCGTCGAGGCGGAGATCGTCGACGGGCTGCGGGCGGCGGCGAAAGGCTTCTTTGCCCGCCCGGCCAGGGAAAAGGCGACGGTGCACCACGCCGACCCGTCCCTGCCCCGCGGCTATCGCGCCATCGGCGACGAGGGACTGGCCTACGGGGCGGGCGAGGAGACGCCGCCGGATTTGAAAGAAGTCTTACATATGGGCCCGCCCGACTTCCCGGACGAGGACTACTTCACCTGCGAGGCGGCAGCGGCACATTTCATCGAGAATGTCTACCCGTCGACGCCGGCGGACTTCCACGACGCGGCGGCGGCCTATTACCGGCGGGTCGAGGCGCTGGCCTGGAAGATCGAGGAAATCTTCGCCGCCGCACTGGATCTGCCCGCCGATTTCTTCCGCAAGTACACCGACCGCCAGATCGCGGCGCTGCGGATCATCCGCTACCCGCCCCTGGCCGCCACTCCCCTGCCCGGCCAGCTGCGCGCCGGCGCCCACACGGATTACGATACCTTGACCCTGCTGCTGAGCGAGGACCGGCTCGGAGGGCTTGAGGTGCGCACCCGCGACGGCGCGTGGATCGCCGTTCCCACCCCGGCGGATTCCTTCGTCGTCAACATCGGCGACCTAATGATGCGCTGGACCAACGACCGGTTCGTGTCGAACCCGCACCGGGTGGCGATCCCGCCCGAAGACGCCGGCGAGGCCAGCGACCGGCTGTCGGTGGTGTTCTTCCACCACCCCAACTACGACGCCGAGATCGCGTGCATCCCGACCTGCACGGACGCGGACAATCCGCCGAAATACGAGCCGGTCTTTTCCGGCCCCTACCGTGTGTCCATGTACACCGCAACCCGCCTCGAGACGGACGACTGACCGTGGCGAGATTTGTCCTGGTGCACGGCGCCTGGCAGGGCGCCTGGGCCTGGGCCCGGGTGGTCCCGCTGCTCGAAGTCGCCGGCCACACGGCCATCGCCGTCGACCTGCCGGGCAACGGTCACAATGACAGCGCGGAGCCCGCTGACGTGACGACCATGGTCTATGCCAAACATGTCGCCGGCCTGATTGACACGGGCGAAGACCCCGTCATTTTGGTCGGTCACTCCATGGGCGGCACGGTGGTGGCCCAGGCGTCGGAACTGCGCCCGACGCAAATCGCCGTTGCGGTCTATCTGTGCGCCTTCCTGCTGCCCGACGGGGAATCCATCGTCGATTTCTACGACCGGGCCTGGGAAGACTGGATGACCGGGGCACATGCTCGGGTCGGCTATTCCGATGACGGGCATCTGTCGATGATCGACCCGGCATCGGCCATGGCCGTGTTCTACAACACCGCCGCTCCCGACGACGGGCTCGCAGCCGCGGCCCGGCTCACCCCTCAGCCCGAGGGCGGGCGGCGCTCCAAGCTGCAACTGAGTGAAGCAAAGTTCGGCACCGTACCGCGGGTCTATATCGAAACGCTGCGCGATCAGTCGGTGTTTCACAAACTGCAGGCGCGGATGTACACCGAGACACCGGTCGGGGAACTCTATTCACTCGACACCGACCATGCGCCGCAGCTCTCTGCACCCGACGCGCTGGCGGAGATAATGCTGGAGGTGGCCGGGGCCCATTCCTGACCGTCAGCGTTATCCCTGCGCGACCGTTTTGACAAAATGCCTGACCAGGCCATCGCGCGCTGCATTACTGATTGCCCCGCTGGTCGCAAAACCCGTGACCAGTTCCTCGGACAGGTCGGTGGCTTCGAGAAACTGGTCACGGACCTAAACTGGGCCGGCGCGATCAGCCAGCTGCGCACCAACTAGCCGCCTCACCCGGCTTCAGCACGGACATACATCCGGTCGGTACCGGCGTGCCGACAAACAAAAAGCCCCGAGCGCAACCGCTCGGGGCTTCGTTTGTCTGGGCCGTGTTGTTCCGGCCTAGCGCGGCGACATCACCATCACCATCTGGCGGCCCTCCATCTTGGGCATCTGCTCAACCTTTGCGATCTCGTCCAGTTCTTCGCGGACTCGCTGCAGAACCTGGGCACCCAGGTCCTGATGGGCCATCTCGCGGCCACGGAAGCGCAGGGTCACCTTCACCTTGTCACCATCATCGATGAACCGGCGGGCGTTGCGCATCTTCACGTCATAGTCATGGGTGTCGATGTTCGGTCGAAGCTTGATCTCCTTGACGTCGATCGTCTTCTGCTTCTTGCGCGTCTCGTTGCGCTTTTTCTGCTCCTGATATTTGAGCTTCCCGTAATCGATGATCTTGCAAACCGGCGGGTCGGCGTTCGGCGACACCTCCACCAGATCGAGGCCCGCGGCGATGGCGCGCTGCAGGGCCAATTCCGTACTGACGACACCAACCTGTTCGCCATTCTCGTCAACGAGGCGTACTTCCGAGACCTCGATATCCTCGTTGGTTCGCGGCCCGTCTTTTTTCGGCGGGCTCGCATCTACTGGACGCCTAGCGATTACAGTTCTCCTTCCAGCGTTATTTCAAACGACATTGGTTGTTTATTCAGCGTATAACGCCGCAGGGCTTTGTGCCTCGGCGCTTAGTTTGCCGACCGCGTCCCCCAACGCAAGCACTTCCTGCTCCTTCGTGCCGAGGCGACGGACAGCGACCGTGCCCTCCTCCGCCTCCCGGCGGCCAACCACCAGGATCGCCGGAACGTGCTGCAGCGAATGTTCGCGCACCTTGTAATTGATCTTTTCGTTGCGCAGGTCGGCCTCGACCCGCAGCCCGGCGGCCCGGCACGCGGCCGCAACCTCCTCGGCATATTCATTAGCGTCGCTCGTGATCGTCGCCACGACCGCCTGGACGGGTGCTAGCCACACGGGGAAACGCCCGGCATAGTGCTCTATCAGGATGCCCGTGAAACGCTCCAGCGACCCGAACAGCGCCCTGTGCAGCATGACCGGGCGATGCTTCTCGCCGTCCGCGCCCACATAGTTCATATCGAAGCGTTCGGTCAGGTTCATATCGACCTGCAACGTCCCGCACTGCCAGTCGCGGCCGATGGCGTCACGCAGCACGAACTCCAGCTTGGGTCTGTAGAAGGCGCCCTCGCCCGGGTTGTAGGTGTAATCGAGCTCCATGCTCTCAAGCGCACCCTTCAACGCGGCCTCGAGCGAATCCCAGACCGCGGCCGATCCAATCCGCTTCTCCGGCCGGTCGGAGAATTTGATCCGCACGTCGTCGAAGCCGAACTCCCGATAGATGTCGAGAATCAGGCCGACGACCGTCTGGCATTCGGATTCCATCTGATCCGGCGTACAGAAGATGTGCGCATCGTCCTGGGTGAACTCACGCACCCGCATCAGCCCGTGCAGGGCACCAGACGGTTCGTACCGGTTGACCTTGCCGAACTCCGACATACGAATGGGCAGGTCGCGATAACTACGGTTTCCCTGTTTGTAGACTTGGGTTCCGCCAGGACAGTTCATCGGCTTCACCGCGTAGATCCGACCGTCTTCGGTCTCGGTCGTGAACATATGCTCGCGGAAGCTCTCCCAATGACCAGACGTCTCCCACATTGCGCGATCCATCAGGGTCGGCGTGGAGATCTCGACATAGCCGGCCTCTTCCTGGCGACGGCGCATGTAGTCCACAAGCAGACGGAACAGCGCCCAGCCCTTCGGGTGCCAGAACACTGCACCCGGCGCCTCGTCCTGGAAATGGAAAAGGTCCATCTCGCGGCCGATGCGGCGATGGTCGCGCTTCTCGGCCTCCTCGATCATCGTGAGATGGGCCTTGAGCTCTTTCGGGTTGCGCCACGCCGTGCCGTAGATCCGCTGCAACTGGTCGTTGGCGGCATCGCCGCGCCAATAGGCACCGGCGAGCTTCATCAGCTTGAACGCCTTCGGCAACCGGCCCGTCGAGGGCAGATGCGGCCCACGGCAAAGGTCGATCCAGTCGCCCTGGCGATACATGGTGATGTCCTCGCCTTCCGGCAGTTCACCAACCCACTCGGCCTTGAACGTCTCGCCCTGCTCTTCGAAGAAGGCGCGCACCTTGTCGCGCGACCACACCTCGCGGATGATCTCCTCGTCGCGGTCGACGATCTCCTCCATCTTCTTCTCGATGGCGGCGAAATCATCCGACGAGAACGGCTCGGCGCGGTGGAAATCGTAATAGAACCCGTCCTCGGTCGCGGGGCCGAACGTGATCTGGGTTCCCGGAAACAGTTCCTGCACAGCCTCGGCCAGCACATGGGCCGCGTCGTGACGGATCAGCTCGAGCGCATCGTCGTCCTTCGACGTGACGATCGCGATCTCCGCATCGGCCTCAATCGGCCGGGCAAGGTCACGCACCTCGCCATCCACCTTCACGGCAAGCGCAGCCTTCGCCAAGCCCGAGCCGATATCGGCCGCGATCTCGGCACCAGTCACCGGTCCCACAAAGGTGCGGGCGCTGCCGTCGGGCAGGGAAATCGTGATCTGGTTTATTTCGGCGGGGTCTACCATGTCGTGTCCGTTGTGGTTCGAAACCTATAACGCCCGGTTAACCAAACCGGGCGCACGCGCAGCATTTAATCCAGCTTGAGAGCCGCTTCAACCTCGTCGACGGAAAGTTCGCTCAGAAGATCGTGGCGGAGAATGGTCACGTCCACCCCCTTCTGAGCACACAGGGCCGGGTCCGAGGCCTGGGAATACAGCACCACCGACGGGCAGCCGGCGATCGTGATCAGGTGCATGGGACCCGTGTCGTTCCCCACGGCGCTGGCCGCACCGCGGGCCAGGGCGACGATCTCGGCGAAGCTGGTATCGGCCGTCAAGTCGCGCGCCGCGTCACAGAAGGAATCGATTGTGCCCGTGGCGTGGGCGTCGGGCCCGGCCCCGATCAGCACCGGTGTGACCCCGCAGGCCGCCAGCCGGCGCGCAAGCTCCGTGAACGAGCCGACGGGCCAGCGTTTCTCGGGCCGGTGCGCCGAGCCGCCCGGCACGAACAGGACATAGGGCGCCGTCAGGGCAAACCGCGACGTGTCCGCCGCAACCCAGTCGAGGCTCGGCGGCGGCACCGTGTCGAGCCCCGCCATCGCCAATTGTTCGGCCTGGCGATCGATCGTGTGCATATCGTCGCGGCCGCCATTCGCATGCTTGTGGGAGGCGCCGCGCGCGATCCCCGACCATTCGGGCCGCCTGCCCGGCAGCATCAGCTGGAAATAGAGGCTGGAGCGATCCGAGGTCTGCAGATCATAGGCCCGGTCAAATCGGCCGCGGCGCAGGCGCAGGCGCAGGCGGAACCAGCCGCGCGGATCCTTCCAGCTCGGGCGCTCGTCGATCCAGACCTCGTCGAACCAGCCCGACTGTTCCAGAAAGCCGGCATAGGCGGAACTGGTGAGCAGCGTGATGTGTGCATCCGGGTGATGGGCGCGGATCGCGGCGAACGGTCCCGTCGCCTGGGCCACATCGCCGAGCGCCCCCAACTTGATGACCAGAATACGCTGGCCGGTCATCGCGAATGGGCTTCATGCAACGCGGCATAGATCCGCAGGGTTGCCGCACACATGCCCGTCTTGGAGTAGTGCTCACGAACATGCGCCGCCGCGCGCTCGGCCAAGGCGGCGCGCCGGTCCGCGCCGAGATCGAGCGCTGTTTCCAGCGCATCGGCAAATGCATCGGGATCACCGGGTGCGAAGCGCCAGCCCGTCTGGCCCGCCAGAACCTGCTCGGTGGCGCCGCCATGATCGGCGACCACAACGGGACGCCCTATCGCCTGCGCTTCGGCGATGACACGGCCGAAGGCTTCGGGGTCCGTCGAGGCCGAGACCACCACGTCCGAGAGCATGTAAGCCGCCGGCATGTCGTCGCAGTGGCCGACAATCTGAACATTGCCGCCCAGGCCCTTGTCGGAAATCTGCTCCTCGAGTTCCCGCCGATAGGCCTCGCGCCCCTGATCGGATCCGACAAGCAGGCCGGTGATCCGGAAATTCTCACCCCCCCGCCGCACCCGCAACCGGGCCAAGGCCTCGATGAACAGGATCTGGCCCTTCCACCGGGTCAGGCGGCCCGGCAAGAGCACAACGGCATTCTCATCGGGAAGCCGCCATTGCGTCGAGAGATCGACCATCCGGTTCGGATTAAACCCCTCGGCATCGAAACGTGCCGTGTCGATTCCGCGCGGCACCGTCCGGATCCGATCATCGGGCACCGCGTAATTCGCATGCACATGTTCGGTGATGAAGCGGGAGTTGGCGATCACCACGTCGCCATCCGCCATGACCGCGTTGTAGCGCTTCTTGAGCCGGCCGAACATGCCGGACCCGTAATTATAGGTGCCGTGAAAGGTCGTCACGAAGGGCAGACCGGCGTCGCGGGCCGCCGCCCGGGCACTCCAGGCCGGCGCGCGCGAGCGCGCATGGACCAACTCCACATGCTCTCGTTCGATCAGCTCTGCCAGCCGCGCGATGTTGCGGCGGATGACCAAAGGATTCTTCGAGGCGAGCGGCAGTTCGACATGGCGCACGCCCCGGCGCTGAAGTTCCACCACCTGGCGCCCGCCCGAAGACGCAACGATCGTCTCCTTGCCGGCAAGCACGAGCGCTTCCGCGACATCGATGGCGCTGCGCTCGACACCGCCGCCGCCGACATCCAACAACGGCAAGACCTGCAGCACCACCGGCAGGCGCCCGGTCGTTTCCGGCGCCACAGGCTCGGCCGCCGACCGGCTCGCAGCCTCACCCGGCGCGGTGTTAGAATCGGAAGCCTCGTTCATCCAGATGCGTTCTTTTCCGATGGTTTGCGCCGACAACAACCCGACCTTTATCGATGCCGAGGATGGCACGGCACTCGCGTATTTTGCCACGCCCGCCGAGTCATCCGCACCCGGTCCGGGAATCGTGTTCCTCGGCGGCTTTATGTCCGACATGACCGGGCAGAAGGCAACCGTTTTGGAAGACTGGGCGCGCGCCTCGGGCCGCTCATTCCTGCGGCTCGATTATTCCGGTCACGGCGCCTCGGGCGGCGCGTTCCGCGACGGCACCATCGGGCGCTGGCGCGACGACGCACTGACGGTCATCCGGCACGCCGGCACGACCGTCGCCGGGCTGGACGGGAATCTGGTGTTGGTGGGCTCGTCCATGGGTGGCTGGATCGCGACCCTGGTGGCGCGCGAGCTTTCCGGCGAGACGGGGCCACAGCAGATCGCCGGCATGGTCACCATTGCCGCGGCCGCCGACTTTACCGAAGACCTGCTCCCGGCACGGCTGGGCGACGAGGCCCGGGCCCGGATCGCCGAACAGGGTTACTTCGAGGCGCCGTCGGAATATTCCGACGAACCCTATGTCATCACCCGCGACCTGCTCGAAGAGGGACGCAACCATCTGGTGCTCGTCGAACCGCTGGCGCTGGACATGCCCGTTCGGCTGATCCACAGCACCGCCGATCCGGACGTGCCCTGGACCCAGTCGCAGAAACTGATGGATGCGCTGACGTCGCACGATGTGGAACTGATCCTGGTGAAGGATGGCGGCCACCGCCTGTCGGAACCCCACGACCTGGCCCGCCTGGTCTCGGTGGTCGAACGTCTGTGCGATCAGGTCTCGGCCAGCAGCGCCGCCAGCCCGGCCTTGTAGTCGGGATAGCGGAGGGCCACCCCCAGCTCGTCCTTGATGCGCCGGTTCGAGACGCGTTTCGATTCGGCATAGAAGCTCCGCCCCATCTCCGACATCTCGGCTTCTTCGAACGGAATTTCCGGCGGCGGATCGACCCCGAGCAACTCGCAGGCATGGGTGATCACATCCTGGGGCGGCGCCGGATCATCGTCGCAGACGTTATAGGCGGCGCCCGGGCGGGGCCTTGCGATCGAGGCTTCAAGAACCGCGGTAATGTCCTCGACATGGGTGCGGCTAAACACCTGTCCCTGTTTCACCACCCGGCGCGCCCCGCCGGCCCGCACGGTCTCGAGCGCGTTGCGCCCGGGCCCGTAAATGCCAGCCAGCCGGAACAGATGAACCGGCAGACCGGAATCCGTCCACAGCCGGCACCAGCCCGCCTCGGCTTCGACCCGTCGTTCCCCGCGCATGGTCGCCGGCGTCAGGTCCGAAGTTTCGTCCACCCAGCCGCCGGCGCGATCGCCGTAAACACCCGTGGTCGAAAGGTAGCCCGCCCATCCGATCTGTCCGGCCCGCGCCGCCAGATCAGCACCGTGATGACGCAGGACCGGATCTCCGTCCGCACCGGGCGGCACCGAGGACAGAACGTGGGTGACCCCATCGAGGCCCCCGGCGATATCCGCGACCGGTGCGGCCCCATCGAAGACGAAGGTCTGAATGCCCTCGGCGGTGAGCGCATCAGCCTTGTCCGTCGCGCGCACCGTCGCGCGCACCACCCAGCCGTCGGCCATCAACCTGTCCGCCAGAACCCGTGCACTGTATCCCAGGCCGAACATGAAGATTGTGGACGCGCTCATCGATGTCCTTATCGTTGCCATAATGCTTCCGGGTTTTTGCGCAAACTCCGCCGCGCTGCTAGACCGGAACCATCAGAATAGGAGCCCGCGCGTTGCGCCGTCCATCTCTGCCCGTCTTCCTTGCTGCCGCCCTGGCGATCACCGCCGGGCTGACCGGCATCCCGCACGATGCCAGTGCCCAGCAACGTTATGCCGAGCTGCCGCCGGGCCGGGCCTACCAGGTCTGCCTCGCCGAGGCGCGCCGCAACCCGGACACCGGTTTCGAGGCCGCGATCGCATGGCGCGACGAGGGCGGCGGACCGCCTGCACTGCATTGCGTGGCGCTTGCACTGTTCGAGCTGGGCCAGTTCAGCGAGGCGGGAAAACGGCTGGAGGATCTTGCCACCGGGATGCCGGGTGCGGGCAATCGCGAGCGGGCGGCGATCCTCGGCCAGGCCGGCAGCGTCTGGTTGCATGCCAACGACCTGAGCCGTGCCCACGCCGCACTGACCCGCGCGCTGGAACTGGACGGCGAGGACCCCGAACTGTGGATCGATCGGGGTGACGCCCTGGCCCGCAGCGGAGAGTACTGGGAAGCCATTGACGATTTCTCCGCCGCGATCGACCGCGATCCCTCGCGCCTCGACGCTCTTGTATTCCGTGCCGCGGCCTATCGCCTGCTCGACGTGACGGATCTGGCTCGCGACGACATTGCAAGAGCACTCGCCGTCGACCCGGACCAGCCCGATGCCCTAGTCGAGCTCGGTGCGATCCACGCCCAGGTGCAGGAGTTCGGGGCGGCCCGGACGGCTTGGCTGCGCGTCCTGTCGGTCGCGCCGGGCTCGCGCGCGGCCGATGCCGCCCGCAGCGCATTGCAGCAGATGGACGTGCAGGTCGACAGGTAACAGTCGGCGCCGCTTTGTGTTCCGGCAGAGAGCCTAGAAATCCGGATCGGCGTAGTGTTTCGGCGGCGGGATCCCGGGAATATGATCGGCGAGGATCGGCCGCAGGCTCGGCCGCGACTTGATCCGCGCATACCAGGTCCTGGCTTCGGGAAAATCTTCCCAGGGCACGTCACCCACATAATCGACGCATGAAATCTGTGCCGCAGCGCTGATATCGGCGAGCGAGAAATCAGGCCCGGCAAGCCAGTTGCGGCGCTCGATCAGAAACTCGATATAGGCCAGGTGCACGCTGATATTGGCGTGGCCGGCCCGGATGGCCGACGAGGAGGGTGCCCCCAGTCCCAGGAACCGCTTGTTGATCTTCTCGTCGACGAGATTGACCGTCACTTCGCGCTGAAACTTGAGATCGAACCAGGTCGAAAGGCGACGCACCTCGGCGCGTGCCTCCGCACCCCCCCCCACAAGGGCAGGCTCGGCGCAAACCTCCTCAAGGTACTCGCAGATGACACCGGAATCGGCCAGCACCAGCGGCGGTCCGTCGCCACCATTGGCCTCGATCAGGACCGGTACCTCGCCGGCCGGATTGAGGGACAGAAATTCATCCCGCCGCTCCCAGACCTTTTCGATCTCGAGTTCGAACGGCAGCTTCTTTTCCGAAAGCGCAATGCGAACCTTGCGCGCATAGGGGCAAAGCCAGAGGTGGTAGAGCGTCCGCATTGCGCGGCAAGACTAAACGAGGCGCGCGATTCAAGGGAAGCGGTTGCGCGCGCCGCGGCTTGCGCCTGCGAGGCCGGCCCTGACCCTTGATCGGCAGGCGGAAGCACCCGATAAAACACGCTAGACTGTCGATCAAACAGGACACCGGAGAGTACAGGCGATGGCGAACAATCTGGACAGGGAAACAATCATGCAGCGCTTGCGCGCCGAGCGTGCGGCGGGGCGCACCATTTATGACGCGCTTTGCGGAACCGGCATCACGGCCAAGATGGCCGCGCGTGGCGGTGCGGACATGATCACAACCCACATTCTCGCCTATTTCCGGATGCAGGGCCTGAGTTCGATGGCGGGTTACCTGCCCATCGGCGACGCCAATGCCATCACCCTCGAGCTTGGCGAACGTTCCCTGCTGAACGTCATCGACGACTGCCCCGTCATCGCCGGCATCCTGTGCGTCGACCCGACCCGGGATATGGAGAAGTTCGTCGATCGTCTTGCCGCCGTGGGTTATCACGGTGTCATGAACTGCCCCACCTTGGCACTGATCGACGGGAAGTTCCGTTCCGACCTCGAAGAAACCGGCACCGGCTACCAGCGCGAGATTGACCTGCTCGGCTATGCCAGCCGCCAGGGCCTGTTCACCAAAGCCTTCTGCACCACACCGGAGGAATGCCTGGCGATGGCAGAGGCCGGCGTGGACAACATCATCGTCCATTTCGGCAATTCCTCGGGCGGCACCATCGGTTCCGAGACGGTGATGAACTATGAGGACTCCGCACAACGGGTCGCGATCTGCACCGACGCTCTGGGCTCGAAGTACGAAGACCGGATCATCACCTGCCACGGCGGCTCCATCGAAGTGCCCGAGCATTTCGCCGAGTTCGTGAAACTGGCGCCGCAGCTCGATGGCTATGTCGGCGGTTCATCGGCCGAGCGGTTCCCGATCGAGGATTCCGTTCCTGAGGTGACCAAGGCTTTCAAGGCGGTGAAGACCGCCAGGGGTTGATCGGCACGCGGCGTGGTGATGATGCCGACCGGCGGCACGACGAAAATCAGGACGACCGAAACCACCAGCGCCAGGATTGCAACGCCCATGGTCTAGCCCCGTCCCAGATGGGTCGCGAGGAAGACCGACATGTCATCGATGCAGCGCGTGGCTTCATCCACGATGCCGGAATAGCCGAAGAAGGCGTGCATCACGCCGGGATAGACTTCGAGCCGGTGACGCACCCCCGCATCCTTGAGCTTCTGTGCGAATGTCAGGGAATCGTCCCGGATCGGATCGAGCTCGGCCGCTGCCACCATGACCGGCGGGAAATCCGTCGGATCGCCCTGCGCCGCAAACGCCCGCGGATCGCTGCGATCCGCCTCGTTGGGCGTGTAGCCGTCATAGACCATGCGCGTGTAATCAACGGTCAGCATGAAGTCACCGCCCCCGAGATTGCGCATCGAATCGCTCTCGAAGTTGTAGTCAAGCACCCCGTACAGCGACACCGCAGCCTTCAGCAAATCCCCCTTGCCCTTGTCCCTGAGCGTATAGGCCGCACCCAACGACACGCTGGCGCCTGCCGACGCACCGCCGATGGCGATGCGGTCCGTATCCAGGCCCCACGCACCGCCATTCTCTGCCAGCCATTCCAGCACCGCGACGATCTCGTCCACCGGATCGGGGAAGGTGTGTTCGGGCACGTGCACATAGTCGGCACTGATCACCGCACCGCCCCAACGCTTTGCCAGTTCACGTGTCTGGCGGTCATTGGACAGCGGGCTGCCGATACGAAATCCGCCGCCATGCAAGTACACGAAGACCGGAAGGTCGCCATCCGCCACCGGCCTGTAGAACTGCACGGGCACGTCGCGGAACGGGCCCGGGATCGTACGGGCTTCTTTGACGTCCATGTCCGGGCCGCCTTCGTTCCACACGGCGCGAGCTGCCTCGGCCCGCTCGCGAACCTCCTCGATTCCCTCACCCGGGCCGCCGAGACCCTCGACGATCTCGGCGTTGCGCTGCATCGCCTCGGCCTGTTGCGGATGAATGCGGTCGGTCATCTTGACCGTGTTGTCGTTCGACATCTTCGCCCCCTGGTAAATCCGGTCGTTACTGTAACGTGAGCGGGGCAACGGGCAACCCGCGATCCGCCGGTTGTTTCAGTGGCTGAACCACCCACGCGGGCCCGCCACTTCCCGTATCCCGGCGCAGGTGCGAATGCTATAAGACGCACTCCTGTCGGGTCGGGGCCAGGACGCCATGCCGCTTTTCGAAATCGTCGTTCTCGCCATCATCCAGGGCGTCACGGAATTTATACCTGTCAGTTCGTCGGGCCATCTGCGCGTCGGCTCGGAATTCTTGGACCTGTCCGAGAACACCCTGATCATCGACGTGGCGGTGCATGTCGGCACCCTGTTCGCCGTCGCGCTGTATTTCTGGCGCGACCTGGTTTTCATCGCGGTCGGCACCTTCGAGACGGCGCGCGGACGCAAGCATGACGGGGGGCGCCTGGCGGGCTATCTGATCATCGCCACGATCCCCATCGTCATCGCCGGTTTCTTCGGCGAGGCCCTGCTCGAGAATTC
Organism: Alphaproteobacteria bacterium; assembly: GCA_002727315.1. GTDB lineage: Bacteria > Pseudomonadota > Alphaproteobacteria > UBA6615 > UBA6615 > UBA8079. Next base: position 93,100 of record PBWR01000023.1, on the reverse strand, counting down.
GTTCCGCACACTGGTCATCGTGGGCTGGACGACGGTCGGGTTCGGCATCCTGCTGTTCCTGGGTGACCGGCTGGGCATGACTATCCTCAGGATCGAACATCTGTCGATCCCGCACGCGGCGATCATCGGTCTCGCGCAGATCCTTGCCCTGGTACCGGGGACCAGCCGTTCCGGCGTGACCATCACCGCGGCGCGGTTCCTTGGCTACGACCGCCGTGAAGCCGCCCGATTCTCGATGCTGTTGTCGATCCCGGCGATCGCCGGTGCCGGAATCCTGATCGGCATGCGCCTGTTCGAAACGGACGACCCGGTCCTGACGCGTGATGCGTTCGTGGCGGCGGTGCTGTCCTTCGTCACGGCGCTGGTGGCCATCGTCCTGTTTCTGCGCTGGCTGCGTTTTGCCGGCTTCGGGCCGTTCGTGATCTACAGGATCATCCTCGGTGGCCTCATCCTGGCCTGGGCCTACGGGCTCTTCTAGACGCGCGCGTCAGTCGACGTAGGATGCGCGGCCGATCCGGCCGCCACGGCGATACCGGTGGAGATAGGTCGGGATGATCGTCTCGACCGCCGTCGCCTGAATGTCCAGATCCGACAGGGTCTTTGCATCGGGCGCGACGACATTGTCCGCGCGCAGGGATTTCATCTGGTCGCGCGTGACCGGTGGCTTCGGCACCAGGCCGCCGAGGCTAGGGATCAAGTCGGCGAAGGTGGCCTGGATGTCACCGACGATGAACGGCACCGGCACGAGCATCCGCTTGCGGCGAACCTCCGACAACATCAGCTCCATCAGTTCCGCGAAGGTGTAGACGCGCGGTCCGCCGAGCTCGAATGTCTGCCCCTTCACGGACGCATCGGATGCACCGCGCAACACCGCATCGGCGACATCGGCGACATAGACCGGCTGGAACCGCGTCGTCCCGCCGCCGAACAGCGGCAGGGCCGGTGCGAACCGCGCCAGACCGGCGAACAGGTTGAAGAACCCGTCCTCGGGTCCGAAGATCACGGACGGGCGCATGATGACGGCATCTGGATACGCCTCGCGCACGGCCTCTTCGCCGGCCGACTTCGAACGGGAATATTCCGACAGCGCCTGGCGCGATGAGCCGACGGCGGACACATGCACGAGGGATTCGACACCCTGGGTCGCCGCGGCGCGGGCGATCGCCGCCGGCGCGTCGACATGTACGGCACGGAAATTCTGGCGGCCCTGTTCGGCGAGAATGCCAACCAGGTTGATGACGGTATCGGCGCCCGCGACGGCGCGTTCGACCGCACCCGGGTCCTTGATGTCACAGGCCACGGGGGTCACCTGCCCCACCTGGCCCAACGGCCGGAGATGCTTGGCCGCCTCGGGATCACGCACCGCGACCTGCACAATGGCGTCGCGATCCGCGAGCCGTTCGACCACATAGCTGCCGAGAAATCCCGACCCGCCAAACACCGTCACCCGTCGCAAAGCCATCATATCGCTCCTGAATTCCACCGCCTGCACGGCCATCCGGTGTATAGCGCCGGGCGCCGCATTCTGCCAAGCTCAGTTGACAGGAGTGAGGTCGAGGCGTTAGCAACCGCGGCTCCGCGCAACGGGGCGGCACCAACGATCAGGCAAACACGTGGATATCGAACTTCACCGACACGATCTTCCCAACGGGCTCGACCTCGGCGACACCATTGCCGTCGACACAGAGACGATGGGGCTCAACCTGATGCGCGACCGGCTGTGCCTGGTGCAATTGTCGGCCGGCGACGGCATCGCCCACCTCGTTCAGTTTCCCGCCAGCGAGGGGGACGCCTATGAAGCGCCGAACCTGAAGGCGCTGCTGGCCGACCCCAACCGTCTCAAGCTCTATCACTTCGCACGGTTCGATCTTGCGGCGATCAGCCGCTATCTGGGCGTCGACGCGGCCCCGGTCTATTGCACCCGCACAGCATCGCGGCTGACGCGGACCTTCACCGACCGGCACGGCCTCAAGGATCTGTGCAAGGATATTCTGGGGGTCGACATCTCCAAGCAGCAGCAGACCTCGGACTGGGGGGCGGACGAGCTGAGCCGCGAACAGCTGGAATACGCCGCCAACGACGTGTTCTTCCTGCACGAACTCAAGATCCGTCTCGACGCCCTGCTCGAGCGTCACGACCGGGTCGATCTGGCCCAGGCCTGTTTCGATTTCCTGCCCGCGCGCGCCGCCCTCGACCTCGCCGGCTGGCCGGAAATCGACATTCTCGCCCATAACTGACCGGCACGCACCGCGTCGGGGCGCTCCATCCCGGTGCCGGTTTGACGATTCACGGGCTTCATTCCATACTGCAACTAGTTGATTCGTGAGGATTTCTTGGATATCCAGCAATCGAATCGTCTAATTGAAGCGACCCGACGGAAACGACCGTGACAGGGACCCCAAAGACCAGTTCGAACGCGACCGGTGCGACGCCTGCCGGGCGCGATGTCGATGCCGCACGCCGGGTCTTCCACCTTGAGGCCGATGCGCTGCGTGTCATGGGCGAAGCCCTGGACGAAACCTTCGTGGAAGCGGTCGAAATCATCGACCGGGCGGGCGGACGCGCCGTCGTTACCGGGATGGGCAAGAGCGGCCATATCGCGCGCAAGATATCCTCGACCCTGTCGAGCACGGGTACGCCGTCCCTCTATGTGCACCCGGGAGAGGCCAGCCACGGCGATCTGGGCATGATCGCCCATAACGATGCCGTGATCGCCCTGTCGAACTCCGGCGAGACCCCGTAGCTCGGCGATGTGGTCAACTATTGCCGCCGGTTCGAGGTACCGCTGATAGCCATTACCGGGCGTGCCGGCTCGTCGATTGCCGAGGCCGCCAATTGCGCGCTGTTGTTGCCCGCCGTGGCGGAAGCCTGCCCGATGGGCCTGGCGCCCACCACCTCAAGCACGGCCATGCTCGCCCTCGGCGACGCGATTGCCATCGCTTTGCTCGACCGCCGGGGCTTCACCGCCGAAGATTTCCAGGTCCTGCATCCGGGCGGCCAGCTCGGCCAGAACCTGTTGCGGGTGCGCGATCTGATGCATAGCGGCGATGCCCTGCCCCTGATCGCAGCGGATGCCTCGGTCGGGGATGCGATCCTGGTGATGACAATGAAGGGGTTCGGCTGCGCCGGCGTCACCGATGCCGAGGGAAAGTTGATGGGGATCATCACCGACGGCGATCTACGCCGCCACATGTCCGACACATTGCTGCAGTTGACTTGCGAACAGGTCATGACCGCGGATCCCAAAACCATCCGGCACCAGGCCCTCGCCTCCGAGGCGCTCGGCCTGATGAACGCCAGCCAGATCACCAGCCTGTTTGTCGCCGACGACAGGAACCCGGTCGGCATTCTCCATATCCACGACTGCCTGCGCGCGGGCATTGCTTGAGTTGGGATGAGCGACGCCAGCAATACGACAGAACAGACGGCGGAACGCAGCCGCCGAAGACGGGCACGCCTCGGCGCTGCCCCCCGCCGACGCCGCAGCAGCTTCGCGCGCTCGCGCATTGTCTCAACCATGAAGTATCTGCTGCCGGTGCTCGCCTTTGCGATCCTGGTGCTGGTGGCCGTCTGGCCGCGCCTGTCGCCCGACGAGAACCGGTTTCGCATCGACCTCGCCGCCGTCGGGCCCACCGGCAGTGCCAAACCACAGGTTCTCAATCCGCGCCTCCAAGGAATCGACTCCACGGCACGACCGTTCCAGGTCACGGCCGATCTGGGCGCGCGCGCGCAAGTCGATGACGGCCGCGAAGTCTACGACCTGACCAACCCGAAGGCCGACATCGTGCTCGAAGACGGCTCGTGGGTCGCCCTGACGGCCAATGACGGCCGGTTCGAGGCCGAGACCAACACGTTGCACCTGTTCGACAACGTCAATCTGTTCCACGACGAGGGGTACGAGTTCCGCACAGCCGCCGCCCAGGTCGATCTCGAGAACAGCACCGCTTCGGGGGACGAGCCGGTCGATGGCCAGGGTCCATTCGGTATTCTCAAATCGGTCGGGTTCCGGGTATTCGATGCCGGCGACCGGGTGTTGTTTCTCGGCCCCGCCCGCATGACCGTCTTCGAAGGAGCGCCACCCGCGCAATGACATGTATCTGGCAAGCCATGGTCCTGACGATCTGCCTCGCACTGCCAACCGGTGCGATGGCGCAATCGCTTGGCTTCAGCCGAGGCGGTGACGGGCCGATTGAGATCGAAGCGGACGACGGCATCGAATGGCAGCGGGCCAACCAGCTTTACGTCGCGCGCGGCAATGCCCGGGCCAGCCAGGGCAGCGTGACTGTCGAAGGCGATGAGCTGGTCGCCTATTACCGACCGAACGCAGCCGGCGAGAACGAGATCTACCGCATCGACGCCAACGGCAATGTCCGGATCGTGTCGGCGAACGAGGTCGCCCAGTCGGACAAGGCGGTCTACGACATCAATGGCGGTGTGCTGGTGCTGACGGGCGAACGCGTTCGCCTCGACACCGCGCAGGACACGATCCTCGCGCGCGACAGCCTCGAATATTACGAACAGAAACAGATTGCCGTCGCGCGCGGCGACGCGCTTGCGATCCGCGGCGATCGCCGAGTGCGGGCCGATATCCTGACCGCCCATTTCGGCGAAGGCGGGCGCCAAGCCGACATGGACCGGATCGAGGCGGTGGGAAATGTCCTGGTCTCGACCCCGACCGATATCGTGCGCGGGAGCCAGGGCAACTATGATCCGAGCCGGGGACTCGCCACCCTGACCGGGGATGTAAAGATCACGCGCGGAGATACCCAATTGAACGGTCAGCGTGCAGAGGTTAACTTCGAGACGGGTGAAAGCCGCCTGCTCTCCTCGCAACCGGGCGAGCGGGTCCGCGGGCTGTTTCTGCCCAAGGCAAAGTCAGGCAGTGCAACGCCGGATGCAAATCCGGGATCGACTGGAAACCAATGACCAAAACGCCACCTGCCAGTGAAACCGGTCCCGATGGCGGACCGCGTCTGGTGGCCAGCAACGAAGGGCTGATTGTCGAGAATATCGGCAAGCGGTTTCGCAAGCGCCCGGTGATCCGGGATGTGTCCCTGCACGTCCAGCAGGGTGAGGCGGTCGGGCTGCTGGGGCCCAACGGCGCCGGCAAGACAACCTGTTTCTACATCATCACCGGCCTGCTGACGCCGGACACGGGAGCCATCTCCCTCGACGGCCATGACATTACCGATTTGCCCATGTACCGGCGCGCGCGCCTGGGCGTCGGATACCTACCCCAGGAAGCCTCGATCTTCCGTGGCCTCTCGGTCGAGCAGAATATTCGATCCGTGCTCGAGGTCATCGAGCCGGAGCGCGAACGGCGCGAGGCCATGCTGGAAGATCTGCTGGCCGAATTTTCGATCACCCATCTACGCCGGACCCCGGCACTGGCGCTGTCGGGCGGCGAGCGCCGGCGCGTCGAGATCGCCCGCTCGCTCGCCAGCCAGCCGCACTTCGTCCTGCTCGACGAACCCCTGGCCGGCATCGATCCGATCGCGGTGGCGGACATTCGCGACCTGGTCAGCCATCTCAAGGATCGTGGAATCGGCGTCCTGATCACGGATCATAATGTTCGTGAGACCTTGGATATCGTCGACAGGGCATATATCTTGCATGAGGGTTCGGTGCTGATGAGCGGCGAACCATCGCAAATCGTGTCTCATGCAGATGTCAGGCGTGTTTACCTTGGTGAAAGATTCAGCCTGTAGAAGACGTTAACCATGGCTTTGTCCCCGCGTCTCGACGTCCGGCAGACCCAGGCGCCGGTCATGACGCCGCAGTTGCAGCAGGCTATCAAGCTGCTGCAACTTTCCAATCTTGAACTGGCCGCCTTCGTCGAAACCGAACTTGAGGAGAATCCGCTCCTTGAGCGCGAAGACGCACTTATCGAGGATGACGCCGCCCCCTCCGAGGGTGAATCCAGCGCCGGCGACGACGGTGACGCCGCCGCCCTGACCGAGCGCGAAACCCTTTCCGCCGACGAAGCTCCGCTCGACACCAATTACACCAACGAATGGCAGGACGATCCCTTCCGCCCCGCCGGTGGCGGCACCCCGGCACCGCGCGGCGACAGTGATTCGCTGCCCGGCATCGACCAGACGATGGCCAGCAAAGTGACGCTGCGCGAGCATTTGACCGAACAGCTGGACATGTCGATCGCCGACCCGACCGACCGCCTGATCGGCCGGGCCTTGATCGACACGCTCGACGAACGCGGCTTCCTTTCGGTGCCGCTGGAGGAACTGGCCGAACAGTTGGGCTGCGAGACCGACCATGTCGAGCGGATCGTGACCATCCTGCGCGCATTCGAGCCGACCGGTGTGTTCGCGCGTGACCTGATCCAGTGCTTCGAACTGCAACTGGCCGAGCGCGACCGTCTCGACCCGGCGATGCAGGCGATGCTGGAGAATCTCGATCTGCTGACCAAGCACGATCTAGCCCGCCTGCGCCGGGCCTGCGGCGTCGACGAGGAGGATCTGGCGGACATGCTGGCCGAGCTTCGCACCCTCGACCCGCAGCCCGCGTCCGCCTTCGAGGACGGGAATGTCGAATATAAGACACCCGACGTGATGATGCGGGCCAAGCAGGGCGGGGGCTGGGAGATCGAGCTCAACAACGACACGTTGCCGCGCGTCCTGGTCAATCGCGCCTACTACACCGAGATTTCGAGCCTGACCCAGGAGAAGGACGACAAGGCCTTCGTGCAGGAACGCTTCCAGGCCGCCAACTGGCTGGTGCGCGCGCTCGACCAGCGGGCCAGGACCATTCTCAAGGTCGCGACCGAGATCATCCGCCAGCAGGACGCGTTCTTCCGACTGGGGGTGACCCATCTCAAGCCGCTGATCCTGGCGGACATCGCCGAAGCGGTGAAGTTGCACGAAAGCACCGTCAGCCGCGTGACCACCAACAAGTACATGGCCACCCCGCGCGGCATGTTCGAGCTGAAGTACTTCTTCACCACCGCGATCAACAACTCCGGCGAAGGCGATATGCATTCGGCCGAATCGGTGCGCCACAAAATCAAGCTGTTGATCGACAACGAATCTCCCAAGTCGATCCTGTCCGACGACAAGATCGTGGAGATGCTGCGCGGCGACGGTGTGGAAATTGCCCGGCGAACCGTCGCCAAGTATCGGGATTCGCTGAAAATTCCGTCTTCGGTCGAGCGCCGGCGCATGAAACGGGCCGCCGTCTAAAACCTTTTTCTTTTCAACGCCTTGTAACTGTTTTCATCGAGAATATCGGGCTTTGATTTTCCCCCACCACCAGTATTGACAGTGCATGGGCGCCTAACTAAGTTCCGCGCCGCAAACCGAGACCGCGCCACAGGCGGTCGGTTCCGAGACTGAAGCGACGTAAAGCGTTGCGATCCGGTTCAGAACGGATCTCTCGCAACACAGAAAACACTTGGTGGATTGTCCCGGCCATACAACGGGCGGCCAGGCGTATTCAAATTGTCATCACGAGCGTAAAGCAAAGCCTTGCAGATCAACGTATCAGGACAGCAAATCGATGTGAGTGACGCGCTGCGCGGTCACATAGAGGACGCGGTTGCCGACACCAGCGACAAGTACTTCGCCGACGCGATCGAGGCGACGGGCGTGCTGTCGCGCGAGAGCTTTCTGACGCGGGCCACCATCAGCATGCATGTTGGGCGCGGCATCCATGTCCAAGCCCACCAGGAAGCCGACGATCCCTATGTCACCTTCGATATCGCGCTCGCACATCTGGCCAAGCGGCTGCGCGATCATCACAAGGAACGCGAGACCGTCGAGGCTGCCCGCACGGCGGAATACATCATCGCCCCGCTGCCGGACGATGACGACACGAACGAGGATACCGCGAACAACGACAACCCAGTCATCATCGCGGAAAACCAGACATCGATCGAGACCCTGACGGTCTCGGAAGCCGTGATGCGGATGGACCTGGCCGACGCACCGGCACTGTTGTTTCGAAATGCAAAGCATGACGGCCTGAGCGTCATCTACCGGCGCGCGGACGGAAATGTCGGATGGATCGACACTTCCGGCGACGCGGCCTAACGGACTGACCATGAATATCGAAGATATACTGGAACCCAATGCCGTCATGGCGAACCTGCACGCAACCAGCAAGAAGCAGTTGCTGCAGGAGCTTTCCAAGGCGGCCGCGACGGTTTTCGAATCGGATTCGCGCCAGATATTCGACATCCTGGTCGAGCGCGAACGGCTCGGCTCAACGGGCGTCGGGTCCGGACTGGCCATCCCCCACGGCAAACTGCCGCAGCTGTCGAGCCTGCGCGGCATGTTCGCGCGCCTGGAAAAGCCGGTCGACTTCGATGCGATCGACGATCAGCCGGTGGACCTGGTCTTCCTGCTTCTCGCCCCGGAAGGTGCGGGCGCCGACCATCTCAAGGCCCTGGCACGGGTCTCGCGAATCATGCGGGACCGGGCGTTCTGCGACAAACTACGCGGCTCCGACAGTCCCGACGCGATCTACGCGCTGTTGATCGAGGCCGGCGTGTCCGTCGGCGAGAATTTGCGCGCGGCCAGCTGACCGGACGGTGCACCAACCGTCAGTGGACGCTGACGGGCTCCATGTCATGTTGCTTGACCGCCGCGAAGGCGATGTCGCGCTCGGCTATCACGCCGATCTCGTTGCCGTCGGCATTATGGATCGCGTACACGGTGCGCCCGTCGACGACGGCCGGCCGGACATAGGCGACCCGATCGACACCCAGGGCGGCAAACTGAACCGGGCTGAACTTCTCGAAATCCTCGTTCATCACGACCGCCCCTTCGTTTCCACGTCAATTTCCGGTGCATTCGCAGACGCTCCGTCGATCTCGATCTTGCGCACATTGCGTTCCGGCTGCGGCAGCGACACGTCGATGTGCAGCAGGCCGTTGTCGAGCGAGGCGCCGGTCACCTCGACCCCGTCGGCCAGCACGAAGCTGCGCTGGAACATCCGCGTCGCGATGCCGTGATGCAGATACTCGCGATCATCCTGCTCGCGCTGCCGTCCGCTCACCGTGAGCTGGCTGTCCTCGAGCTGGATATCCAGATCGTCGCGGGTAAACCCGGCCACGGCCAGCGTGATCCGCAGACGGTTCTCGCCGGTCCATTCGATATTGTAGGGGGGATAGCCGTCGGTAGAGGCCTTGGAGATGCGCTCGAGCGTGCGTTCGAACTCATCGAAACCCAGCATCAACGGGCTGTTCAACTGTGACAATCGTGACATGCCGTCACTCCTCCTTACGAGCGAGTTCCGGGCCGCAGCCTCAGCTGGCCACGGTCCTCAGGGCCCGGTTCTGGCGCCCCAGATGTTGACCCTTCAGTCTCGTTCGAGCCCCGAAAGGAACCGTTGACATGGTTTTCCAAACGGGAAATTTCAAGGGGCGAAATACCCCGCCGGGCGGGCGATCGTCCCGGATTTCAATAGGGTCAGGAACAACAGCGCGTCGCGGTTGCCGGCGGCGGCCATCCGGTGCAGCCGGTCCCAGCCCGCATGCATGCGGTCGTCGCGAAAGCGCGCGGCCGGCAGCGGCGACCATTCCCCCGGACCCGGTGATAACCAGGAAGGGATGCCGGCCGGACGCCGCGGCGCCGGTTGCCCTAGCCAGATGCCCGGCGTCTCGTGCGCCACGACCGGCATCCCAGACCCTGCAGACGGGGCGCGTATCGGTGCGCCATCGGTCAGGGCGACCGTTGCGGCAAAAGCCAGAAGCGGCATTCCACCTATGAGCAATGCAAACACCGTCAAACCACGCACCGTCTCTCCTCCCTGACAGGGCAGGCTCGAGACTGGCCGCGCAACGCGGCGCGGCGGTGACGGGATTGGGGCGATTTGGTGCCGGGCTCAAAACGTATCCTCATACTGAGCTTGTCGAAGTATGATGACAGGATCCCCTCTCCTTCGACAGGCTCAGGACGAGGGGGTCCTGTTCGCCTGCCTAACCCGGGTATGCGGCCTCGGGCAGGCCGTTCGAGACCAGGATTCCGTTGATCATCCGGTGGATCGAGCCGTCCGGGTCGAGGCGGTATAAGGCGCCGACAGGCTCGCGCTCAAAACAGGTCCGTGGCGGGCCTCCGGAGTCGTGCATGGACCCCGCCCAGAACCGTCCCTGGCGGTGGGCGCGGCCATCGTTCAGCCGGTTCATCGGTGGGTCGGGCTCGGGATTGCCGATCCATTCCAGCGCATCGTCGCCGGGCGTGATGAACGCGAACCCGTCGCGCAATGCACCGACCAGCCCGCCGGCCTGCCTAAGCGCGATCGAGCCGATTTCCTGGGGCATGGGCAAGGCCTCGTCGTGGCCGTTCGCGGAATCTTAGCGGTGCAACGACGGCGCCTTGATATCGAGCCAGTAGAGCACCTGCTCGTCGGGCGACTAGAGCGGGCTTTCGCCCAGCGTCGCACCCGCCTCCACCACCTCTACGATGTTCGGATCTTCCATCCGCCGTTCCCTTCCCGTGGGGTCTCTTTCAACCGCAACCCAGCCGTGTCACGATACACTCACAGCACCGCGCGGCAACCAGTTCGGGCCGCTCGCGAAACGGATATTCCGGGGGAGACTGGCGCATGATCATCGACGCGCGAACTTACACAACCAGGCCCGGGCAGATGCCCGCCTACCTCAAGCATGTCGAGGAGAACGGCTACCCGCTACAGAAGAAGCACGGCTATGAGCTGGCCGGGTATTTCACGGTTGAGACCGGCGCGCTCAACAAGGCCGTCCACTACTGGAAATACGAGAGCGCGGCCGCCCGCCAGGAAATTCGCGCCTCCCTGGCCGCCGACCCCGCATGGGCCGACTATCTCAGGGTCGGCCGCGAAATGCTGGTCGAACAGGAGAACCGGCTGCTGCAGACCACCGACGTGGTCGAGCCGTTCGCCTTCACCGGCAATGGCAGCCCCCAGGGCTTCGTCGACGAACGCACCTACTCGATCACCTATACCCAGGTGCCCAACTATGTGGAGGTCACCAAGGCGCTGGCCGCGCCCATCATCAAGGATCACGGCTGGCAGCTGCTGGTTTACTGCTCATCGGCCACCGGCCGCATCGGCCAGGTGGTGCATCTGTGGTACTGGGACAGCCACGCACAGCGCGAGGCGGCCCAGACGGCAGCCACGGCCGATCCGCGCTGGCCCATCTACCAGGCCGCCAACGGCCACCGGGTGATCGACCAGCACAACCGGTACCTGTTGCCGGTGTCCTTCTCGCCGATCAAATAGCCCACCCGGACCCGCCAGGCATGGCCGAAGAATCCAGCCGCTCCATGCGTCCCGTCGACGCGGCCACGATGGTAGTGTGGCGCCGCCGCCGGGGCACCCTGGAGGTGCTGATGGGCCGGCGCCACCACAACCATGTCTTCATGCCCCGAGCCTATGTGTTCCCCGGCGGCCGGGTCGACCCGGCCGACAAGACGTTGCGCGCCGAGACCGACCTGCGCGCCGACGTGCAGGCGCGGCTCGAACGCGCGGCCAACCCGACACGCGCGCGCGCCATCGCGGCGGCGGCCGTGCGCGAGACATGGGAGGAGACCGGTTTGGCCATCGGCACCGTCGATGATGGTGTGCTCCGGCCCCGGCTCGACGGGCTCGACTATTTCTTCCGGGCTATTACCCCGCCGGGGCGCACCCGGCGGTTCGACGCGCGCTTCTTCCTGGCGGAAGCGAACGGCGCCACGGGCGCGCTGACGGGAGACGGGGAGCTGGTCGACGTGGCCTTCCGCTCGTTCGACGACTCACGCCTGCTGGATGTGGCCGGGATCACCCGGATCGCGCTGGCCGAGGCCGAGCGCCATATTCTGAAACCGCCGAAGCCGGACCCGGACCGCCCGGTGCCCCTGTCACGCTTCCTGCGCGGCCAGTACTACATCACGCCGGAGTAGGCATGACGGTATTGTGGAGGTTCAGTCCCCCACCAACCGGTAGACACTCTCCGCGCCCGCATCCCCGTCGGCTTTCACACGATCGGTCTCCACCATGTGGATCAGGTGCGCCAGCACGGACCGCGCGGCGGCGGCATAGAGCTTGGGGTCCGCATCGACATACATGCGCGGCACCATCTCGGTGATGGTGGCCGGGCCGTTCGCCAGTTCGGCCAGGATCTGGTCCTCGCGCTCGTGACGGTGGGCGATCAGGGCGGCCACATAGGTCGCGGGTGCATCGATGGGTGCGCCGTGGGTCGGGAAGTAGCGCCCGGCCGGGTGGCGGGCGATCTTCTCCAGCGAGGACATGTAGTCCTTCATGTCGCCGTCGGGCGGCGAGACGATGGAGGTGGACCAGCCCATCACATGGTCGCCGCAGAACAGCGCATCCTCCTCGCGCAGCGAGAAACACAGATGGTTGGAACAGTGGCCCGGCGTGTGGATCGCCTCCACCGACCAACCCTCGCCCGTCACCGCGTCACCGTCGCTGACCCGATGATCGGGCATGAAATCGTAATCGCCGCCGCCCTCGCTCGCACCGTCTTCCGGCCGGGTGCCGTGGGGGCCGTAGGCATAGGTCGGCGCGCCCGTCGCGGCCTGCAGCGCGGGCACGGCGGGCGAATGGTCGATATGGGTGTGGGTGACCAGGATGTGGCTCACCGTCTCACCCCGGATTGCATCGAGCAGCGCATCCACATGCTCGGCCAGGTCCGGGCCCGGATCGATGATCGCCACCTTGCCGCGCCCGACGATATAGGTGCCGGTGCCGTGGAAGGTGAAGGCGCTGGGGTTGTTGGCGATCACCCGGCGAATCAGCGGGGTGATCTCATCGACCCGGCCATACTCGAACTCCAGTTCGCGGTTGTAGGGGATGGGGGTTGCCATGGGATGTCCGTTCTCGCTCCAATTCGACTCATGCTGAGCCTGTCGAAGTACGGGGCGACCTCGCCCTTCGACAAGCTCAGGTTGAGGTCGCGCTACTTCCGCCCGATGGCGCCCGCATCCTTCAACCGCGCGATCTCGTCATCGGAAATGCCCCACGCGGCAAGCGCGGTTTCGGTATGGGTGCCCGGCACCGGCGGCGGCGAATGCACCCGGCCCGGCGTGCGCGAGAAGTGGGGTGCCGGAGCCGGCTGGGTGATGCCCGCAACCTCGGTGAAGTTGCCCCGTGCTTGGTTGTGAGAATGGGTGTGGGCCTCGGCCATCGACAGGACCGGCGCGAAACACACATCGGTCCCCTCCATGATCTCCACCCATTCGTCGCGGGTCTTGGTCGCGATCACCTCGCCGAAACGCGCCTTGAGCTCGGGCCATTTCGAGCGGTCCATCTGATCGGGCAGGTCGGCATCGGCCAGGCCGAGCTTGTCGAGCAGCAGGGCGTAGAACTTGGTCTCGATGGAGCCGATGGAAACGAACTTGCCGTCGGCACACTCGAACGCGTCGTAAAAAGGCGCCCCGCCGTCGAGGATGTTGGATGCGCGCTCGTCGCTGAAATAGCCCGAGGCGTGCAAGCCATAGACCGGGATCATCAGGGACGCCGCGCCGTCGGTCATGCCCACATCGACGACCTGGCCCTCGCCCGAGCGCTGAGCCTCGAAGACCGCGGCCATGACCCCGAAGGCGAGGTAGAGCGCACCACCGCCATAGTCCCCGATCAGGTTGAGCGGCGGGGTCGGCTTCTCCTTCGTGCCGATGGCGTGCAGCGCGCCGGACAGGGCAATGTAGTTGATGTCGTGGCCGGCTGCCTTGGCCAACGTGCCCGTGCCGCCGAACCCGGTCATCCGGGCGTAGACCAGTTTCGGGTTGCGGGCGAGGCAGTCATCGGGCCCGAGCCCGAGTTTCTCGGTCACGCCGGGGCGGAAGGGCTCGATCAGCACATCGGCGCCCTCGACCAGCTTGAGCACCGTCTCCACACCTTCGGGGTTCTTCAGATCGACCGCGACCGAGGGCCGCGAGCGGCTCGCCAGGTCGTACTCGTAGCCCCGCGGCACCCCGAGACCGGGATCGGCCTGGCGGTCGATCTTGATCACGTCGGCGCCCAGATCGGCCAGCAGCATGCAGGCAAACGGGCCCGGGCCGATGCCCGCAAGCTCCACCACCTTGAGGCCCACCAGCGGGCCCGAACGTTGTGTTGTCTCGCCTTGCGTGGATGTATCGGGCATGGTTCCTCTCCTCCCCTGATGAGCGTTACCCTGCGGGGTAAGCGAGGAGAGCGCAATGGTCAACTCGATGAATGACAATGCTGGCTTCACCCGCAACCGGTTCCGCGGAAAGCTCTATTCCGGCCGCCGCACGATCTTGATGTCGCTGCGCCTGTCGCGCACGATCGATGCCGCCAAGATCGTGCGCGTCGCCGGATTCGACGGGTTCTATATCGACATCCAGCACTCGACCATCGGCTTCGATGACGCTGCGCAGATTTGCTCCGCCGGGCTCGATCTCGGCCTGACCCCGATGATCCGGGTGCCCAGCCATGACCGCCACGCCAAATTCGCGCGCCTGGGTCACCGTTCCATCTCTACCACCGCACCCCAGACCGGCTATGAACCGATGGATTTGCACGGCTTCGTCGAGGCGGCGAACACCGAGACCATGGTCATCGCGATGATCGAATCCCGCCGCGGGGTGGAGAATGTCGAGGAGATCGCCGGCGTTGCGGGCATCGACGCGCTGATGGTGGGGACCAACGACCTGACGGTCGATATGGGCATCCCCGGCCATTACGGCGACAAGCACGACACGCCGGTCATCGCCTGGGGCATCCGCAGTCTGGAGCGGATGGCCGAGCTGGTCCGCATGGGTGCCGCGCCGTGCTTCTTCGCGGGCAACGATATACAATTCCTGCTTTCGGCCGCAGAGCGTGAGGTCGCGGAGTTCCTCGACACGGATCTGGGCTAGGCTCGCACCCGGCAAGTATGCCTGACACCACCCAACGCGCACCCATGATGCTGCTGGTGACCCTGATGGCCACCAGTCAGGTCGCGATCACGATCTTCCTGCCCTCGCTGCCGTCCATGGCGGACGATCTCGCCACCTCGCAGGCGCTGGTGCAGATGACGGTGGCCGCCTATCTCGGCGCCTTCGCCCTGGCCCAACTCGTGGTCGGCCCGCTGTCCGATGCCATCGGCCGGCGCAAGCCCCTGATCGCCGGGCTGATCCTGTTCACCCTCGCCAGCATCGGTTGCGCGCTGGCACCGGATATCGGGTTCCTGATCGGCGCGCGCATCGTCCAGGCGATCGGCGGCTGCGCCCTGATCGTTGTCGCCCGCGCGATCGTGCGCGACACGACCGATGGGACGGCCGCGACCCGCGCCATGGCCTATCTGGGCATGTCGCTCGCCGTCGCGCCGATGATCGCGCCGCTCATCGGCGGCCAGCTGGAGACACGGTTCGGCTGGCAGGCCAATTTCATGTTCACGGCCCTGCTGGGCGGGGGTGCGTTGCTGGGCACCATCATGACCCTGCGGGAAACCCTGCCCGCCGCCGACCGCCACCAGACCCGGGCCGGGGCGCTGGCGCGAACCTATCTGCGTCTCGCCGGGATGAGCCGGTTCATGGGCTACAGCCTGAGCGCCGGCGCCATGGCCGCCACCTTCCAGGCCTTCCTGGCCGGCATTCCCTTTGCGTTGATCGTGTTGATGGACGTGCCGCCCGAGAAAATCGGCTTCTTCATCCTGTCCGCGCCGCTCGGCTACATCGCCGGCAACTACATCGCCAGCCGCATGGCGCGCAACACCACACGGTCACGGATGATCTGGATCGGCAGCGTGCTGGCCATCGCGAGCACGGGCGCGACGGTGATCCTCGCGCTCATTGGCCTGGACACGCCCTTCACATTGTTCATGCCCTTCTTCGTCTATTCCCTCGGGTCGGGCTTCGTGGTCCCCAACGCCCTAGCCGGCGCGCTGACCGAGATCGAGCCCGCGGCGGCCGGATCCGCGGCCGCGCTCGGCGGCTTCCTGCAGATGGGCAGCGGGTTCGCCAGCACGCTCATCGTGGCCGCGCTGGTGCAGACATCCTTCGTGCAGCTGGGCACGCTGATGCTGGCCTGCACGCTCCTGTCGTGGCTATTCTTCGCGGTGCTGGTGCTGCCAAAACGCCGGTGAGCCGCTGACGGCAGGGGACAGCTGGCTCACCGCGGGCGCACCGCAACCCGCGATGAAAAGGAACATGACCGACAATCCCGCTCGAATGGCGGATCCCGGCATCTGTGCCTCCAAATTCCCGAGTTTCGGTACGTACCCTAACCCGGGGGACCCCTTCGTGCTACGATCGGTCACCAACCCGATCCGGAAGGAACCATTATGTCCGAACCCGTCATTCTCGAGGTCTTCGGCGACTACGTGTGACCCTGGTGTTACCTCAGCACCGTGCGTGTTGAAAAAATCCGCGAAACCTACGACGTCGACATCCAGACCGTGCACTTCCCGCTGCATCCCGACACGCCCATGGAGGGCCTGTCCCTGGAGCAGCTGTTTGCCGGCCGCGATGTCGATCTCGACGCCATGTATGAGGGCATGAAGGCGCGGATGGACGAGGAGGGCCTGCCCTACGCGAAGCGGACCCACACCTACAATTCGCGCCTGGCCCAGGAACTCGGCAAGTGGGCCGACACGCAAGCTGGCGGCGACGCCATCCACATGAAGCTCTACGAGGCCTATTTCGTCGACGGCCGCAACATCGGCGATGCGGACCTGCTGGTCGAGATCGCCGAGGGCGTCGGGCTTGATGGTGCAGCCGCGCGCGAGGTGCTGGACAAACGTACCTTCTCCAACGCGATCGACGCCGACTGGGAGAAATCCCGGCAATACGGTGTCACGGGCGTGCCCACCTATGTCGCCGACGCGAAGGGTGTCGTCGGTGCCCAGCCCTTCGAGGTGCTAGAGCAGCTCATGGACGCGGCGGGGGCAAGAAAGCGGGGCTGACGCCCTACTTCATGTCCTCGGGGAAATCGGGCTGGGCCTGGGGCCGGGCGTCGAAGAAGGCCGGGTTCTCCATGCACGTCTTGAAGATGCGCACGCAGTTCGGATAGTCGTCGAGCGGGATGTTAAACAGCGTCGCCGCACCCACCTGGGGCACCAGGCAGAGGTCGGCCAGGCTCACCTGGTCGCCTTCGCAATAGGCGCCCGAGGTGCCGTCTTCGGCCAGGTGCTTCTCGATCGCGGCGAGGCCGAGCTTCGTCCAGTTGCCGATCCAGGCGCCGAGTTCCTCTTCTGAGTGGCCGAGATCCTGGGTGATGTACTTGCGGATGCGCGGCACCACCAGCGGGTGCATGTCGGCCACAAGGATCATGCAGAGCGACCGCACCCGGGCGCGTGCCATGGCGTCGGTGGGCATGAGAGCGGGCTCGGGATGGGCCTCGTCGAGATATTCAAGGATCGCCATGGACTGGGTCAGGGTCTGCCCGTCGTCGGTGACCAGCGCCGGGACCACGCCCTGGGGGTTGATCTTGAGATATTCAGGGTCGAACTGCTCGCCCTTGATCAGATCCGTCGAGATCACGTCGAAGGGCTGGCCCTTGAGGTTGAGCGCGATGCGCACACGGAAGGCGGCGAGCGAACGCCAGTAGCCGAACAGTTTCATGATGTCTTCCCCGGGGAACGGTGTTGGTTTGTTGACCGCAGTGGGCCTTCGAGGCGGGCCGCTGTCAAGCCGCGAGCCTACACCGCCACGCGAAGCCCGCGCCGGTTGCGGAACAGCCAGGCCGGCAGCACGGCCGCCAGCGCGAAGGCGATGAACGGCAGGATCATCTGCAGCAGCGCATAGGCGCCGATGGCCCGCCGATCCGCGCCGGAGGCGAGCGACACGGCCTCGGTGGTGAGCGTGTCGAGGCGGCCCGCCCCGGCAAACAGGGTCGGCAGGTAGAGCCCCACCGAGACCGCGAACCCGACGGCGGTCGCAACCACGATCGGGCGCAGCAGCATGGGCAGCTTGACCCGGCAGAACACCCGGAGTGGCGAAGCGCCCAGGCACATGGCGGCCCTGGCGTAGCGGTCGTCCCAGCTGCGGTAGGGATCGGCCAGCGACAGGAAAATATAGGGCAGCACGAAGACCAGATGGGCCCATGCCACGGCGATCCAGGCGCCGTCCAGATTGCCCATCACCAGCAGTATCTGGGTGCCGAACAGGAAGGCGATCTGGGGCACCAGCAGGGGCACATAGAGCAAGAGCAGCGCCCGGTTCGAGGCACGCTTGCCATGCCGGATTTCGTTCTCGAGGCAGCCCACGGTGAGCACCAGCCCCACCAGGGCCGCGGCGATCCCGATGGTCGCGGTGTTTGCCGTCGCGCTCACCAGCCGGTCGGCATTGTTGGCCCAGGCCGATGCGGAAAGGTTTGCGGGCAAGGGATCGGGAAATCGCCAGCGCCCAGCCACGGACCACACGGCCATGCTCGCAAGCCCGAGAAATGCGGCGGAGAAATTCACCGTCAGGGCAGCGGCGGCAGCCAGGCGCAACACCACATCGCTGCGGCCGCGATGGCCCGCCCGAATCCACATCCGTCCCAATGTCGCAATCACGCGTTCGCCCAGACACCAGACGAGGATAGCCGCCACCACAAGACCCAGTTGCACCAAGGCCCCGGCCGAGGCGACAAAACGCAGCGCGAGTTCCGGATCGTTGAACCAGCGCACCAGCTGGACGGCAAGCGGCGGCGGGGTCGATGGCGCCAGCACGACCGAGACGTCGACCACGGAGGCCGCGAAGGCCAGCACGGCGAAGACCGGCAGACGGATCTGGCGATAGACCAGCGGGAACACCGCCTTGAGCCAGGCCGCGGTCGTCCCGTAGCCCAGCGTGCGCGCCATGGTGCGCACACTCGCGGCATCGACCTGGCCGATGGCGGCCAGCGTCATCAGAAACAGGAAGGGAATCTCCTTCACGGCCAGCCCGGCGATCAGCGCCAACCCGTCCGGGTCCTGCACGATAATCAGGTCGGGCGGCCGCTCATAACCGGTCAGCCAGGGCGAGGTCAGGCGGAAGATCCAGCCCGAAGGCGCGAGCAGAAAGGCCAGGCCGAACGCGACCGTCACATGGGGCACAGACAGAAGCGGCGAAAGCAGCTTCTGGACCCGCGCGAAGGACGCGGTGCCGTGCCAGCCGGCGACGAACAGGATCACTACGGCGAAGGACAGCGCCGTCACGGCGAGCCCGGTGACGAAGGACAGGCGGATGGATTCGAAGACGCCCGGCGTGGCGAAAAAGGCCCGCCAGGGCTCAAGCCCGAACGTGTCCTGCCCGAGCGCCGGCAGATATCCGAACGCCGGCAGCAATGTGCCCAGAAGCCCGGCGGCGATGGGCCCCAGCAGGAGCAGCAGGGCGGCAGCCGGGAACCAGCGCAGGAGGGAGGATGCTGGTCGCGGACTCACAAGAATTGACGCCCGTCTCTCCTTCGAGACGGCGCTCCGCGCCTCCTCAGGATGAGGCTGAATTGGTGCAGCTCGATTTCCTCACCCTGAGGAGCCCTTCGAGCCATGAGCGAAGAAGGGCATTCCGAAGGAGTGGAAATTCGCACCGGGCCTACTTCCCGCTGGCGTAGCGTTTCGCCCACTCGGCCTCCAGCGCCGCAACCCAGGACGGGTGAGGCTCCAGCTGTGTGACCCCCAGCTCACCAGGCGACAGGGTAGCCACACCCAGCGACAGGGCCCCGAACGCCTTGCGGTCGGCGTCGGGCAGGCGGTCGACGGCGAGCACGGTGAAGCTGCCCCAGACCGACGGGTCCTGCTTACGAGCCTGAGCCTCGGGCGACATCAGGAAGTCACCCAGAACCATCGCCCCCTCCTTGGCCTTGGAGTTGAAGGGAATGGCGACGAAGTTGGTGTTGCCGATGGTGCCGGCGTCGAGGACGAAGGTGCGGACCGTGTCGGGCAGCTTGCCCTGGGCAATCAGGCCCGAGGCTTCCGCCGGCTGGAAGGACAGTGCTATTGAGATCTCGCCATCGTGGAGCAGCCGATGGGCCGCCGGGCCGTTCTGGGGAAACACCTCACCGCGCCGCCACATCAGGGGGTGGAGCGCATCGAGATAAGTCCACAGGTCTGCCGTCACCGCCGCAACATTGGCCGCCGGAGCCTGCAACATCGTGGGATCGGGCGCCAGCTCGATCAGGGCCTGCTTCAGGAACGTCGTGCCCAGGAAGTTGGGCGGCTGGGGATAGGTGAACCGGCCGCGATTGGCTCTGGCCCAGTCGAGTAACGCCGGGATCGACGGCGGCGGTGTGTCGACATACGCGGTGTCGTGCATGAACACGAACTGGGCCATGCCCCACGGCGCCT
This sequence comes from Alphaproteobacteria bacterium, assembly GCA_002727315.1. Lineage (GTDB taxonomy): Bacteria > Pseudomonadota > Alphaproteobacteria > UBA6615 > UBA6615 > UBA8079. Next base: position 72,918 of record PBWR01000023.1, on the reverse strand, counting down.
CCAGATTGTCCACGGGCACGGTGAAATCGACCGTCGTGGTCTTCTTGTTCTCCATATCCACGAACCGGTAGTTCGGCGCATCGGCCGTCCACGGGCCGTGCAGCAGATTGTTGCGCTTCATGGCGGCGAAGTTCTCACCGTTGATCCAGATGAGATCGCCCGAGCCGCCTTCCGTCCGGCCCGCGGCCTTCTCGGCGACGACCCGGGCGACGGCTTCCGCCGTATCCGACAGTTTCACGTGGCGCACGGTGACACCGTAACGCGCGCGGACCTGTTCTCCGGCCCAGGCGATATAGGAATTGATGCGATCGTCCCCCGCCCAGGCATTCCAGAAGACAGTCTGGCCCTTCGCCCGGGCGACCACATCGTCCCAGCTTTGCGCGACAACCGGCGACGTGAACGCCAGGAGCCCGACCAGTACCGCCATCAAGATACGCATATCCGTTCCTCTTTCCCGCTTGTCAGCCGGTCAGGGCTGGCGACACCACACCGGTGTCCGTTCCATCCCAGTCGGTACGCACCCGCGCGATCGTTTCGGGATCAAGATAATCGTCGACGCGGCCGGCGACATGGGCGACGAGCGCATCCTCGCTCAGCTCCGCCGACCAGTTCTCGTTGTTCTGCCCAGCGACACTCCCGCCAGACTGCACCCGCCATTTCGCACACCAGGTCACCGACCAGAGCCACATCATGCGGCGCAGGGGCAACAGCCAGGCCTCGGTCGCCGACGCCAGCGCGTCCGACACGGCGCCCAGCCACGCCCGGTGGAAGGCCGCCACCTGTGCACGGTCCAGGACCGCCTGGCTGTCCACGTCCCACGTGGTCGAGGTGTAGAGGGTTGCGTGCGCCAGATCGAAGGCGGCGGCCCCGTAGCGCGCCTTCTCCAGATCCACGAGGATCGCCCGGCCCTGGGCGTCCACCAGATAGTTTCCCGGATGTGCATCGAACGCGATCAGGGTCCTGGGTGGACGCGCGTCCCCGGCAAGCGTCGCGCCGGCCGCCTGCAACTCCGCCCGAATCTGGGATTCGGCGTCCGGATCCAGCCCCGCCCCGGCAATGAAGACGGCCTGGGACATGATCTCCATGAAGGTGTCGGCCAGCGGATCGCCGGGGTCCTTCAACGGCGACCGGGTAACGGGCAACGGCAGCGCGTGGATCGCCGCCAGGCATTCGGCCATCGCCGTCAGGTCATCGGGCAGAGAGAGCGGCCGGCCGTCGATCAAGTCGACGATCAGCGCACCCATGGGCAGATCCGCGCCCGGCGCCAGTCGGTCGTGCAGCCGCGGGGCATGTCCGCTCGCCGCGGCCCGTTCGAAGCAGGCCGCCTGATATTCGAGATTGGCCGCCGCCTCCAGGCCAAGCTGGCTTTGCTTGGGCACCCGCGCCAGCGCACCCGTCTCGCCGATGCGGACATGATCGTGGGCGAGGCCCGAATCGGGCAGCGGTGACAGCATGTCTCGCGCGGCCCCCAGCCGTTCGGCGAGTGCGCCGCACACCGCCTCGATCCGCGTGCCGCTGGCCTTGCTCACGCCGCCGCTCCCGCCGCCCTGCGGGCCAGGCGTTCCTGGCGCAGGCCCTCGATCAGGGGCCCGAGCACCTGCTCGTGGAACCGGTCGCAGCCGATGCAGAGGTTTCGGTACGGCGCGCCGCCGGGGGTCGTCGTCTCGCTCGCCCGGATGAAGGTCTCCTCGTCCCAGCCGAAGGCCAGTCCCACGCGTTCGGGCGCACCGTCGTTGAGCGCCTCGAAGGCCGGATGCCCCTTCAGGCTGTCGAGGATGTCGATCAGCGGCTCCTCGGTCAGGTTGCCGAGCGGCGCCTTCGTCTTCAGGCAGCACGGATAGACATTCCCGCCCGGCTCGATCGAGACCTCCGAGCCGATCCGGCCATGGTTCAGGAAGTTCAGACCGCCCGACCAGCGATTGCAGAAATTGTCTTCCAGGGTGGCGCTCGACAGCTCGTTGTCCCAGGCCCGGCCGCGCGGCCATATGGCGCCGATCCATTCCTCCGGGTTCGCACCCATCATCGAATAGACGGGCGCCGAGGTGCCGCGCCCGTCGGTGCCGTCATGGCGGCGACCCGTGGGCACAAGGTCCGCGGCCTCGAACATCCCGGTCAGGTGCTCGACCAGGGGCAAGCGCCTCTCACCCTCATGGCCGGCATGAAAATCGTCCATGCCGGTGATCGAGATCTGCCACAGACCGTGTTCGAGAAGCTCGTCGAGGATTTGCTCGGTCACCAGATCGCCAGTGGTCTGGACCACCACACGCACGCCGCCGGCATCCGCATACCTGTCGCACAGCATGTCCATCACCGGATACAGCACCGGTTCACGGATCGGGTCGAGCAGCACCTCTCCGCCCGACAGGATAACGCGGCCGGGCAGTTCCGGCCCCTCGTCGGTCTCGCGATAGGTCATGCGATCGGGCAGGTTGGCGATGATCTTCGCGTGGCTTGCCACCGCCACACCGACAACCGCATCGCGCGCGTCACGCACATAGGGGCGGAACCGCGTGTCGTAGCAGTGCAGGCAGTTGCGGTGGCAGAGCCACGAGATGACGTAGTAGATGGATTCCATGCCTTCCCCGAGCGAACGCGCGATTGTAGCGGTCCCGATGTCGGAAGGAACAGGTCCGGCTTCACGTCACATTTATTTGAGAGCCGGCCGCCGCCGCGCGCGCCAGGCCCGCCAGGCCACCCCGTCATCGACATCGTCGAGGGTCTCGAGCATCGCGGTGCGAAAATCTCCGGGCAGGCAGGCCAGGGTGTCGGCCAGCGCATGCTCCGTGCTCCAGCGGACATTGCCGAACAGGCCATGCGGCACGCGGGGCCGGCGGCGTGCGCCGACCAGCCAGTAGCCGCCGTCGGTCGCGGGCCCGAACACCATCTCGTTCGTGCCGAGTGCCGCAAAGGCGTCCGCGATATGCCGTGGCGCGATGTCGGGAATGTCCGTGCCGACGATCGCCACCGGGCCCGGCGGCATCTCGATGAGGGGCCGCGCCATCCGCGCGCCCAGGTCGCCGCCGCCCTGGGCGATCAGCCGCACGCCGGGCACCGGCGGCCACAGGCCGGCCCGCGCCGCGTCCCCGTCCGGCGTCACCGAAAGCCAGGTCTGCCAGCGCGGGTCGCCGCCCAACCGGCGCAGCACATCAGCGAAGTTGCGCCGGTAGAAGGCGAGCGCTGCATCCGCGCCGATATCGGCCGCCAGGCGCCGCTTGACCACGCCGCGCCGGGGCGCGCGCGCAAACACCACGAGATGGGGTGTCGGGTTCATCCGTAGAACGCCCGGAACGCGCGCGGCGGCAGGCCGAGAAAGTAAAGCAGCAGGCAGAACAGGTTGCGCATCGGACGGCGCCAGTAGCCGCCCTCGCGATAGCGGCGCGCCGAGGTGACCGCCGCGGTCTCGAGTCCGACAATCCGGTGCCGGCGCAGCTGCCGGACAAGCCTGACATCCTCCATCAGCGGGATATCCTGGTAGCCGCCGAATGCGGTGTAGAGCTTGCGCGACAGGGCCAGCCCCTGATCGCCATAGGGCAGTCCCAGCATGCGACAGCGCCAGTCGACTAGCCGCTCGATCCGCCGCGCGCCGGGCGCCTCATCGTCCAGTTGGAACCGGAAGTAAGCCGCGCGATCATGACCGTCGGCCACGAACCGAGCCAGTTCCCCGGCCCAACCCGGCGCGAGCACCGTGTCGGCATGCACGAATAGCAGCCAGTCGCCGGACACCGCCGTTGCGCCGGCAGCCAGTTGGGTGCCGCGCCCGAGCTCCGAAGCCAGCACCCGCGCGCCGTTCGCCTCGGCGACCGCGACCGTATCGTCCGTGGAGCCACCATCGACGACGAGAATATCGAGATCGAAGATCCCCGCGCCTTCGCGCAGGGACTGCAGGGCCGCCGGCAATCCGGCAGCCGCATTCAGGGCCGGGACGACAATGCCGAGCGCCGGATCAGCGGGCACCAGATTCACGCCGCTGTATCAGACGAAGGATCACCAGCGCCCCGATGGCGAGGATCTGCGCCGCGCCGCCCACATACATCGTGTTCGCCGGGTCGCCCGTGAGGTCGACGATCCAGCCCGCGAAGACCGGGCCGAGGAACAGCCCCGCTTGGTTCCAGGTGTGGTAGATGCCGGTCCCGGTGTTGCGGTGCTCCGCGCGCACGGTCTCGACCGTTAGCGCCATTACATTGCCGGTCGGGATGCCGATGAAGATCGCCGCGACGATGAACAGCGGCAGGGGCGAGGCAACCAGCGGCACAGCCCCGACCGCGACCGCACCAATGAAGAAGCATGCGATCATCGTCAGGTTCGGGCGGGCCAGCCGCGCCGACAGCCAGCCGCCGATGGGGATGGCGAACATGTAGACGAAGGTGGCATTCGCGATCAGCGCGCCCGCGGCGACCACGTCGAGGCCGCGCGCGACCAGCATCGCCGGCCCGAAGGACAACACCATCAGGTAGCCGGCGTTGTAGAGCACCCAGACGATGCCAGCGAGCGAGACGAGAGCCGTCTCGCGCCGGGTGATCGACAGGCGCAGAAACGGGCCCTTGGCGACCGGATGCGGGTGGCGCGGCCGATAGAGGATCGCGACCAGCAGCAGTCCGAACCCCGACCCGATACCCGCGGTCAGGAACACGGCCTCCACGCCCCAGGCCTCGGCCATCGCGCCCTGGGTCCACAGGCCGATGACAATGCCCACGGGCCAGCTGTTCATCAGGATCGCCATCGCGGTGACGACCTCGCGTCCCTGAAACAGGTCGCCGACGATCTTCACCATGATGACGGTGATGATCACGCCGCCCGTGCCGGCGACGATTCGGCCGAGCGCGATCACCCCGAAATCGTTGGCCAGCCACATGAGACCGCCGCCCAGCGCCATCAGGAACAACCCCGTCAGGCAAACGCGCCTCTCGCCAAACCTGTCGCCGAGAAACCCGGCCGGCAAGGCCGTGACCACGCCGAGCAGCGAGAACAAGCCGATCAGGGTCCCGACTTCCGTGAAGTCGATGTCCAGATCCTCGATCAGCAGGGTCGAGACCGAGGCGACGGACTGGAAGTGATAGCCGAGCGCCGACCGCGCCAGGAACAGCGCACCGAGAACAACCCAGCGGTTGGAGGTCATGGACGGGAGACCATTGCGAAGATCATGTTCGAGACGCTCGCATAGCTCGCTCCTCAGCATGAGGAAGGACCAGACAACGCCTCATCCTTAAGAGGCGCAAAGCACTGTCTCGAAGGAGAGACGGTGAGCGACAACGACCATTCCCTACTCCGCCGCCGCGTCGAGCACGCCCGCGGCCGACAGGATGCGACGCCCGGACTCGCCCAGCGCGTCGAGCTTCCGGCGCATCTCCGCCTTCGGGTAGACCAGCCCGCGCTTGCGCTTCTTCACCTCGCCGGCGATGAACACCGTGTCGACATTGTGCGGCGTGGTCATGAAGACCAGCGTCTGCACCGGGTCATGCACCGGCGTGGTGTTGAGGTCATCGCCGCGCACCAGGATCACGTCAGCCTGCTTGCCGGGTGTCAAGGACCCGATCCGGTCGTCCATGCCGATCGCGCGGGCGTTCCCGATGGTCGCCCACTCGAGCGCGACGCGGGTCTTCAGGTGCGTGGGCATGGTCTTGGTCGGGCGCGGGCGGGCATCGGTGTACATGCCGCGTTCGAGCTGCAGGGAGAACCGCACCACCGAGAACATGTCACCGGAGATGTTGGATTCCAGATCGATCCCGAAGGATGGCGTGCCACCCAGCTCCAGCACCCGGCCCGTGACCGGATTGCCGTGGCCGAAATTGCATTCGCATTCGGGCGCGACCGTGATCGAGCCGCCCCGGTCGATGATCAGCTTGAGCTCGTCATCGGTGAAGTTGGTGGCGTGCACGAAATCGGCTTCCGGCCCGAGCAGGCCGAGCTCGTCGAGGCGCGCCACCGCGCCCTCGGCGAAGAAGGGAATGCCCAGGGCGCCCGTGTGGTTCGACCAGCGCAGGCCCATATCCCTGGCCAAGCGCACATCATGCTCGATGCAGTCCCAGACCGAGAAGCCGACCCCCTGAATGCACATGGCCATAGTGATCAGCCCGTCATCGGAGGCCAGCCGGCCCTTGCGCAGGCGCTCGACCCGCTCGCGCGAATGGGGGGTCTCCGAGAAGGGCGGCTCACCGGGCTTCGGCGCGGTCTTGGTCTGGCCGTGGCCGTAAACGGCGCGGATGCCCGCCTCTTCCAGCGCGTCGATGGCCGCGTCGGTGTGGTCCGTCGTGGCGTTGCAATGATGCCAATCGAACAGGGTGGTGGTGCCGCAGTTCATCTGGTTGAGCGCGCCGCACAGGTTCGCCAGTCGGATATCGTCGGGGGTGAAATGGGGCACCGCGGTGGCGTGCATCAGCTCGGAATACTCGAACATCGTCCAGTCGGCGACGACGCCGCGCACTCCGGTCTGCCAAGTGTGCTCGTGCACGTTGATCAGGCCGGGGCAAACGATCATGTTCGACGCGCCGATCACCTCGGCATCGCCGGCGTCGATGTCGCGGCCAACCTCCGCGATCCGGTCGTCCTCGATCAGGACGTCGCCGCCCCTGATATCGCCGATCGCATCGTCCATCGACACGACCCAGCCGCCCTTGATCAGCGTGCGGGCCATCACTCGCTCTCCCCGGTCATGATTCTGTTCGTTCCGCCCAGACTAGCGCGCCGGCGCGGACACCCTCAATCCTCGCCCGTGCGCCAGCCACCTTCGTTGATGTCGAAGATGACCCCGTCGGGATCGCGGAACTTGATCTCGTAGAAGGCGCCCGCGTCCTTCGCCTCGCCCATCAGCCAGTTGCCGCCCGACGCCTCGATCTCACCCTGCACAGCCTCGACATCGTCGACCACGAAGCCGAAATGGTGCACCCCGAAACGGTCCGGGTCGCCGCCGGCGGCTTCCTCGGTCTTGTAGCGTAGCAGCGCCAGGTTGACCGTCCCGTCGGTCAGATAGACCGCCGTCGCGCCCGGAAGATCATTCTACCCGACGCGGGTCATGCCGAGCGCGCGCTCGTAGAACGCGGCGGCCTTCTGCGGGTCGGGCACCGAGATGACGAAGTGTCTGAGCTTGCCGTTCATTGAAGATCCTCTCGATCCACCTCGTTCTGAGGAGCCGCAAAGCGGCGTCTCGAAGGACAAGAAAACCACATCCTTCGAGACGGGCCTACGGCCCTCCTCAGGATGAGGTTGCGCTTCCCGTTACCCCCGCGGTTTCGCGCCGATCAGCACGAAGGCGATTGCGGCGTTCTTGTCGGACCGGTTCGACCATGCATGGTTGGTGCCGCGCTGGACCAGCACGTCGCCGGCCTTGAGCAGGGTCTCACCTTCCTCCATGACGGCCCACATCTCACCCTCCAGAACGATGGCGAAGTCGGTCGTCTGGGTCTCGTGCATGCCCGGCGTGTCCGAGCCGCCGTCATGGGCTGCTCCGCTGCCCATCTCGTCGAAGGCCGCGCCCACATCGGCATCCTTCCACATCTCGTCGGGCGGAAAATCCACCACCCGGAAGATCGTCCCGTTCGGATCGTGGGGCTCGATCGAGTTCTCGCGGATCGCGGTGTCGGTCTCGCCGGTATTGTCGGCGGGTGCCGTCGTTTCCCAGTATTCGTGCAGAAATAGGCCCGGCAGCGGCTCCAGGGACTGGGGCGCCGGCCCGTCCTTCCAGATGATCGACCTGCCGTTTTCGTCGTGGCCCGTAACCACGCGGCGGAATGTGCGTGCCATTGTTCTTTCCCCCTCATGTTGTGGGGACAGCTTAGCCGGGAAGTCCACCCGTGGGCGAATCACCACGTTCGTCATACGCGGGCTTGACCCGCGTATCTCATCCCGGCGTCAGTCAAGATGCCCGGATCAAGTCCGGGCATGACGGTATCGAACTGGACGGGCTTGCGCCCGGCCGCCATGGTGGCGACGATAGGCACCAACACACGCTTTCAGGGGGGAGAATCACCATGGCCGATCCCAACAACCCGTCCGGCGCGCTGCCGGGCGATCCGCGCTATCGACTGTCGGAAGCCGAGCTCGAGGAATACTACCGGACCAAGAGCCCGAGCTGGATCTGCAAGGGCTACTTCAAGGCCGATGGCGGGCTCGAGGCGCGCGAGGCGGCGATGGATGCCCACCAGGCCTATCTGCGCGCCACCGAGCCGCAGATCCGCTTCTCCGGCCCCCTGCTTGCCGATGACGGCAAGACGCCGGCGGGCGCGATGGCCCTGATCGATGCGCCCGACAAGGCTGCCGCCCAGGCCTGGGTCGACAATGAGGGCTACAACCAGGGCGGCGCGTTCGGCGAGACCTCGATCGTCCGCTGGTCGTCGTCCATGCAGCTTCGCTACAACGACTATCCGCGCACCGCGGGCTGGGAACAGTTCGTCATCACCGCCATCGACGGCCCCGACGCCGAGGCGCGGCGCGCCGCCGTCGCCGGGGCCCACCACAAGTTCCAGGCGAGCGTGATGGACCGCTACGTAGCGCGCGGGCCCATGTTCAGCGACGACGGCACCCAGATGATCGGCTCCATGATGATCATGGAATACCCCGACCAGGCCGCCTGTAACGAATTCTGGGAAGGCGAGCCGCTGAACTATGGCGGTGTCTTTGCCGATGTAACCATCGAGCGCTGGCGCTACGGGATCACCCTGCCCGGGCCGTCCGGCTGAGATCCGCGCATCCTGCAAAATCCTCATGCTGAGCCTGTCGAAGCATGAGGATGTTGCTCTCTCCTTCGACAAGCTCAGGGTGAGGGAGCAAGCGCACGCCATCACACGATAAGTTGAGTCCCCGCGCCCGTGCCGGTCGCTACATAACCCGTCATCGAAGACCCGCCGCAGTGTTTGCAAGCGGGCTTGGGAACGGGCACGCGATCGGCTCTTGTGGGTCGTGGTCAGGGAAACGACGGCGTACAGCCTAGCACCGACGAAAAAAATGTGCAGGGCAGGGCTCTGCACATCAATAACCCCGCAGTACGGGGTCGGGGGAACGGAGGAACACAATGCTTCGCAGATCACGCTGCTCTGCATCCTCCTCCGATCACTCAACCCCAGTGGCGGCCGCCTATTAGACAATGGTTGCAGTACCGCGGCGGTGCTCAGTCCTCAAGGAACGCGACGACGCGTGCGGGGGCCGCGCTAGTGCCGACCAGGCGGATCGGGAAGAAGGCGACCATATAGCCCGTCGGCGGCAGGGCGGCGAGATTGTCGAGCTGTTGGACGATGAAGGCTTCCTTCTCGCGCACCGCAAAATGGCCGTCCCATATCTCCGACTTGTCACCGGTCTCCTCGAAGGCCTGCTTCATCACCGGGAAAGGCCGGTCCCAGCCGACCGCATCCGTGCCCAGCACCCTGGCACCCTGTCCGGTCAGGAACACCGTGCCGTCGCGGGTCATGCCCGGATAGGTCCAGAACTCGTCATCCTTCATGGCTTAGCGTTCCTGGCCGGTGCGCAGCATCACCGCATCGCCGTCCTCGATCGGGCGCCCGACCGCATCGATGGCGGCCTGAAGTTCGTCGATGGTGAAGGCCGTGTTCGGCTTGGCGCAGGGACGCATGTCCAGGACCATGCCGGGACAGAAAAGTTCCTGCACATCGATCTCGTGGATCTTGCGGGCGGGCTTTCCCTCGATCGTGTTGCCGGAATGATAGGGCGCGTCCACATGGGTCTAGCAGTGGGTGTTCATGCCGTTCAGGACTTCCTCGCCCCAACCCTCGCCATCGGGCAGATGCTCCGCACCACAACCGAAGAACTCGGTCATGCGGTCGCGGCCCAGCTCCTCAGGGCGAAGATACTTGATGTCGGGCCCGAAGATGTTCGCCAAACCCTGCATGGCGGGGCTGACGAGTTCGCGGTTCCGGGAATCGATGGGCCGGGTGAGATCGACGAGTTTGGGCATCTTCGCTGTCCTCCTGTTTGCCGGACAGACTATCGAAAGATGGGAGGCCGGTTCCGGGTCTTCTCGACGCACCCCCCGGCCGAGTTCGGGTTTGCGCGCCACGGCCGCGGTTCGTACAAAGGAACCAACGAGACAAGGAGACTCAACCATGCCCACGCCCCAGCTGACCCCGCCCTACGCCGTCGAGATCGTGAACTACAAGCTCAATGACGGGACCGACCCGGATGCCTATCTCGCGCTGTGCCGCCAAGTGGGCGAGGAATTCACCAGCGCCCAGCCGGGCTTCCTGCATCGCGAGATCGGCCGCGAGGAGGACGGCACCTGGGCCATCATCGTCACCTGGAAGACGGCCGACGATGCCCGTAACTCCATCAGCAACATCGACACCATCCCCGACGTAGTGAAGGAATATATGGCGATGATCAATCGCGAGACCCTGACCCGCGCCATCTTCGATGTGGTCTGAGGGCGCGAGGCGCGAACCGTGAAAGTCTATCACGCACCCGGCACCCGCTCGATCCGCATCCTCTGGCTGTTCGAGGAGTTGGGCCTGCCCTACGAGCTTGAGACCTTCACGCTCGGCAGCCCGGACATGCGCGCCGACGAATATCTCAAGATCCACCCCATGGGCCGGGTACCGGCACTGGACGATGGCGAGGTGACGATCTTCGAATCCGGCGCCATCGTCGAATATGTGCTGGCGAAGTACGGCGACGGTGCGCTGGTCCCGGACCAGGCCTCACCGGATTTCGCCGCGTATCTGCAGTGGCTGCACTATGCCGAGGGCATGCTGATGCCACCGGTGAACACCATCGTGGTCGAGAAATTCTTCCTGTCCGAGGAGCAGCGCAACCAGGTCAATATCGACCGGGCAACAAAGCTACTGACCCGGATGCTGGGCGCCGTCGAACAGCGCCTGGCGGACCGGGACTATCTCGCCGGTGAATTCTCCGGCGCCGACATCATGTCGGGCCACGCCACGATCGTCGCCGACCGTCTGGGTGCCGACACCTCCGACAAGCCAAACGTGGTAGCCTATATCGCACGCTTGAAGGATCGCCCCGCGCTGCAGGCGGCCTACGCGGCAGCTGAGTAACGGGGACCACAATCCGGATCGCCAGGTGACCAGCAGCTTCGATTACATCATCGTCGGCGGCGGTTCGGCCGGCTGTGTGCTCGCCAACCGACTGTCGGCGCGCAGCACGAATACGGTTCTATTGCTGGAAGCGGGCCGAGACACGGCGCCGGAGGCCGAGCCCGCCGACGTCGCCGACACCTACCCGGTTTCCTACTACAACCGTGCCTATGCCTGGCGGTCGCTCTCCGCCCATCTCGGCCGTCGCGATACGTCACCCGATCGCCCCATCATACAGGCGCGGATCATGGGCGGCGGATCGTCCCTGATGGGCATGGTCGCGCTCCGCGGCACGCCGGACGATTACGACGGCTGGGCGGAAATGGGCATCGAGGGCTGGGGCTGGCAGGACGTGCTGCCCTTCTTCCGCAAGCTTGAGACCGACACCGACATGGACGGGGAACTGCACGGGCAGGACGGCCCGGTGCCGATCCGCCGCCTGCCGGAGGCCGAATGGCCGCCGATGGTGCGCGCGCTCGACGAACATTGCCGCAATGCCCAGTTTCCCCATATCGACGATTTCAACGGCGACTTCCGCGACGGATTCGGGCTGTTGCCCATCAGCCGGTTTCCGGACAAGCGCGCCTCCAGCGCCATCTGCTACCTCGATGCCGCGGTGCGCGCCCGGCCCAACCTGCAGATCGTCACCGATGCACATGTCCAGTCCCTCGCCCGTGACGGGGCAAACGCACGCGTCACGGGTGTGACGGCGCGCATCAGCGGCCGGGTGCAATCCTTCACCGCTAGCGAGGTCATCGTCTCGGCGGGTGCCCTGCAATCGCCGGTGATGCTGCTGCGCGCCGGGATCGGCCCGGCCGAGGACCTGTGTGATCTCGGCACGGATGTCCTCGTCGATCTGCCCGGGGTCGGCGGCAATCTGCAGAACCACCAGATCACCTTCCTGGTCGCGCAGATGAAACGTGCGTCGAGCCATCGGGACCGCGACCGGCTGCACACCTTCGCAACCCTGCGATATTCCTCGGGGCTTGCCGACTGCCCGCCCAGCGATATGTACATCTCGCTTGTCGGCATGTCCGGCTGGCACGCACTGGGCCGCCGCCTAAGTGCCCTCAACCCGGCCATCCTGCAGCCCGCCTCGCGCGGCCGCATCACCCTGCGCGATGCCGACCCCGGCACGCCGGCACGGATCGAGTTCAATTTCCTGTCCGACGAACGCGACCGGGCGCGGCTCGCCGACGGCGTGCGCCGCGCGGCGGTGATGCTGCTGTCGCCCGAGGTCCGCCGGCACTGGCATCACGCCGTCCCCGTGAGCAATGCCCGGCGCATGCGCGAGCTCAACAATGTCAACGCCTACAATGCCACTCGCGCGGCCATCCTGTCGAAACTGCTCGACTGGGTGCCCGCCGCCGGGCGGCCGGTCCTCGGTGTCCTGTCCAAGCCCGGCCTCGACGTCGCGGGACTGCTGGCCGACCCGGCGCGGATCAATGCGTTCGTCGCCGACAGCGTGTCGGGCATGGCGCACCATGCGGGCACATGCCGCATGGGCGCAGCGGACGACCCGATGAGCGTCGTAGATTCTTCCGGACGGGTTCGCGGCGTGGACGGGTTGCGCGTCGTCGATGCCTCGATCATGCCCGTCGTCCCGCGCGGGAACACCAACCTGCCCACTCTGATGGTCGCCGAGAAGATCGCCGCAGCGATGCTCGCCTAGGTGTCGCGTCCCCAGAGCTGACGCCAGGAAAGCCCGATCCACAACAGCGGTATCAGCCCCTCGGCCGCGACGATGCGCATGGCTGTCGAGCCCCCGAACCACTCGCCCATGAGCCCGATATTGGTGAAGCCGATCAGGCCGCTGCCGATACAGATGACCAGCACGCCGAACAGGCGGCCCCGCATCTCCGGCGGCGCGAGGGTATAGATCAGGGTCGACTGCATGGTGGAGAAACCGGACGCGCACAGTCCGACGACGATCAGCGCCAGCCCCATGGGCACAACCTCGACCATCCCGCCCGCCGCGAATGCGGCGAACAGGTAGCCGAGCATGCCAAAATAGTAGAGCTGCCGGTGCCCGGAGATACGCACGCGCGACGCGATCAGCAGGGAGCCGAGCAACGCACCGGCCCCCTCGAGCGCCGTCAGCCCGCCGATGATGCTGGCAGAGACCTGCAGCTCTTCCCGGCCGACCACCGGGATCATGGCGAGGAACGGAAACCCCCAGATATTGAACACGAGGGTCACCAGCAGGATGCGCGATATATCGCGGTCGCGCACGGCATAGGCAAACCCGGCCCGCAGATCGTCCAGCACGCGCGAGGCCGGCCGCACCACATCGACCTTGCCGATATTCGCCGCCACGAACACCAGCACACCGACGCAGGCGGCATACATGGCCGCGCTCAACAGATAGGCGCCGCCGGCGCCAACCCACTGAAAGATCAGGCCACCCAGCAACGGGCCCAGCATCCGTGTGCCGTTGTTGGTGGCGGCATCAAGGCTCATGGCGGGTGCGATGCGGGCCATCCCGGCAACATCCCCCAGGATGCGCCGGCGCAAGGGCATGTCGGTGGTCCAGACCAGGCCCGAGACGAAGGACGCCACGGCGACGACCCAATAGGCATCCAGGCCGGTCAGGAACAGCACGAACACGGTAAAGGAGACGAGCATGGCGCCGGTCATGGTCACGACCAGGAGGATGCGCGGCGAGATCCGATCGGCAAACGTGCCGACGATCGAGCCGAATGCCACCAGCGGCATCATGCGCAGGATGACCAGGACAGCCACGAGGAACGGCGACCCGGTGGTGTCGAAGGCATAGACCCCGGCGACCAGCATCTCCAGCCAGCGCGCAACGCCGCTGAAAATGCCGACGAACCAGATACGCAGGAACTCGGCATCGCGCAGCAGGTCGCGCAGCCCCCCGCGCGCCGTCATGACCGTCGCATCTTCGATTGCACCCTGAGCGCCCCCCAGCCTGCGTCTCAGGAACGTATGGCGATGGCCTCGATCTCGACCCGTGCGTTCGGGATCCCGTCGATATCCGGGTCATAGGCCATCTGGCCGCTCAGGATGACCTGGTCGCCTGCGGCCACGCCGCCCGTCAAGGCCGGCCGGTCGGGTTTCTTCACCTCGGGTGCCGATACGGTATGGCTCATTTCGTTCCTCCCTGCTGCAAGCTGCCGGCATCATCTTCGGCTTCGATCACAACCTTAGGGTAAGCACCGGGCGGGAACACGTAAAACCGCGAAGGCCGGGTTCAAAAGTACGGCAGCACGGAAAAAGCCCGGCCGAGAAGCCGGGCTTTTCCGGAATTTGGTGGAGCCGGACGGAATCGAACCGACGACCTCTACAATGCCATTGTAGCGCTCTCCCAACTGAGCTACGGCCCCATGAAAATCTGTGGCGGGCGGCCTTTTGGCCGGGCGGCGGGAAGATAATGGACCCGCCGGTCAACGCAAGTGAATTCTCCCCACGGTCGCGCCGCGATCAGCTTTCGTCGTCATCCTTCTTGACCACGACGACAACCTCTTCTTCGTCGTCATCATCGTCGAGATCGGCCGCGAGCGCATCATCCGCGTCATCGTCCTCGACATCGACATCGTCAACCAGCGCGGCGACCTCGTCCTCCTCGCTCGCTGCTTTCTTGCCTGCGTCGTCATTCGCCGCTGCAGGCGCCGCGGTCGCTTCCTCGGCGCGGGCGCGCCGCGGACGGAAGATCGCCTCGGGATCGAACTGCGTGTCGCAGCTCGGGCAAACGATCGGGGACTTCTGCATGTCGTAAAAGCGTGCGCCGCATGCCAAGCATACCCGCTTCACGCCCCATTCCGGTTTCGCCACTTCTGGTACCTCCGGTGTGTTTCGGCGCCGCCGTGTGCCACGAACAAACCCGGCTGTCAAAACCAAATCCGCAATCCGGCGACACTTTGTTGCCATCCGCGCGTGATCCGACGCCAGCAGCATGGCCCCGACACACAAACCTGTGGTAATCGGTCGCCGCCGTCACCAACCCATGTCACACGTCAAGCACGCACCCCAAAGAGCCACCATGCCATCCTCCACGCCACAACCAGCCACGGCAAAACACAGCGGACCGCTTCAAGGGACCGTCACGGTTCCGGGCGACAAGTCAATCTCTCACCGTGCCCTGATGCTGGGTGCGCTGGCCGTGGGGACGACCCGTATCGAGGGCTTGCTCGAGGGTGAGGATGTTCACGCCACCGCCGCGGCCCTGCGGGCCTTGGGGGTCGGGGTTGTGCGCGAGGTCGACGGCACCTGGGTGGTCGACGGCGTCGGGGTGGGCGGCCTTGCGGCGCCCGACAATGTCCTCGACCTGGGCAATTCCGGCACCGCGGCGCGCCTGCTCTGCGGCCTGCTTGCCGGCCACGGGTTTACAGCCATCCTGACCGGCGATGATTCTCTGCGCGACCGGCCCATGGGGCGCGTGATCACGCCGCTGGAGGCCATGGGCGTGCGCACCGAAGCCCGCGATGGCGGCCGGATGCCCGTGTCGGTCACGGGCACCGATGATCTTCTGCCCATTGAGTATGTACTGCCGGTCCCGTCGGCCCAGGTGAAGTCGGCAATCCTCCTGGCCGGGCTGCACGCACCGGGCAGGACTAGCGTCATCGAACCGGCGGCCACCCGCGACCACACCGAACGCATGCTCGCCCATATTGGCGCGGAAATCGAAATCGAGGATACCGCGGACGGCCGGCGCATCACGGTCACCGGCCAGCCCGAACTCACCCCGTCGGAGATCAAGGTGCCGGCAGACCCGAGCTCGGCGGCATTCCCCGCCGTCGCCGCGGCGATCGTGGCTGGCTCCGAGGTACATCTGCCGGCGGTCGGCATTAACCCGGCGCGCACCGGTCTATTCGACACATTGGAGGAAATGGGCGTGGATATCGCGCGCGACAATCAACGCGATGCCGGCGGCGAACCGGTGGCCGACTTGCGGGTTCGCGCCGGTGCGCTCAAGGCCGTGATCGTCCCCGCAGAGCGTGCACCGTCGATGATCGACGAATATCCGGTGCTGGCCGCCGCCGCCGCCTGTGCGAAGGGCCGGTCGGTCTTCGAAGGGATCGGTGAACTGAGGGTCAAGGAAAGCGACCGACTCGCCGCCATCGAGACGGGGCTCGCCGCGTGCGGGGTGGCGGTCTGGACGGAGGACGACCGGATCGTGATCGAGGGCTGCGACGGGCCGCCACCGGGCGGCGGGCACATTTCGGCCAACCTGGACCACCGGATCGCCATGAGTTTCCTTATCCTCGGTCTTGCCTGCG
Organism: Alphaproteobacteria bacterium; assembly: GCA_002727315.1. Taxonomy (GTDB): domain Bacteria; phylum Pseudomonadota; class Alphaproteobacteria; order UBA6615; family UBA6615; genus UBA8079. The sequence continues at coordinate 56,642 of PBWR01000023.1, read as the reverse complement.
AAGCACCCGTCACCATCGACGATGTGCACACCATCGATACGAGTTTCCCTGGCTTCATCGCAACGATGGGCACGCTGGGCGCAGAAATTTCAGGGGGCGCGCCGTGATCGTCGCCATCGACGGCCCGGCCGCAGCCGGAAAAGGCACGCTGGCGAAGCGGCTGGCCGAGCATTTCGACCTGGCATTCCTGGATACCGGGCGCCTCTACCGGGCGGTCGGTCACCTGGTGCTGGACCGGGGCGGCGATCCGGGCAACCCGGCCGATGCGGTGGGCGCGGCCCGGGCACTCGACCCGGAAAACCTTGATTCTGTTGACCTTTATACGGAAACCGTCGCCGAAGCGGCATCCAAGCTGGCGGCGATCCCGGATGTGCGGAAGGTGCTGCTGGCGTTCCAGCAGGCCTTCGCCCGGACCCCGCCGGGCGGCAAACCGGGCGCGGTTCTGGACGGGCGCGACATAGGCAGCGTCGTGTGCCCGGATGCAGACGTGAAACTCTTCGTCACAGCACGCGCGGAAATACGCGCAGAACGCCGCCATAAAGAGTTGCAGGAAAAGGGCCTTAAGAGTACATATGCCGCCGTCCTGGCTGAGATAGAAGCGCGTGACGAGCGTGATCGCACTCGAAAGGTCTCTCCGCTGAAAGCGGGAGACGCGCGCGAGATTGATACTTCGGAAAAGTCTCCCGATGCCGTCTTTGAAGAGGCACGGGCGTATATCGAAGATCTATCCAGCTAATCTTGGTCAGGTCGTTCGCGTTCAGCACCGTTTCCATGTCCGGATTGGCCGGACAGACGGGTGGACGCGTAAGACCGCCGGATACAACCGGCCGGCATGACAAGTAAGACCCGAAAGGACAATTCGTCCCATGACCGATACTGCCGCGGCGACTGATAGCGCCGGCACCAGCGAAGATTTCGCTGCCCTTCTCGAAGAAAGTCTCCAGGAAAATTCAGCTCTCGAACGCACGGTCGTCAAAGGCACCGTGGTGTCCATCGAGAGCGACTTCGCGCTAATCGATGTCGGCCTCAAGTCCGAAGGCCGAGTCCCGCTCAAGGAATTCGCACCTCCCGGACAGCCCACCGAAATCGAGCCAGGCGACAAGGTCGAGGTGTTCGTCGAACGCTATGAAGACATTAATGGCGAGGTCGTGCTGTCGCGCGAGAAGGCACGCCGCGAGGAGGCCTGGGAGAAGCTCGAGGAGGCGTTCGAGAAGACCGAGCGCGTCACCGGCACGATCTTCGGCCGCGTCAAGGGCGGCTTCACGGTCGACCTGTCCGGCGCCGTCGCGTTCCTGCCCGGCAGCCAGGTAGATATCCGCCCCGTGCGCGATGTCTCGCCGCTGATGGGCACGCCGCAGCCCTTCATGATCCTCAAGATGGACCGCGGGCGCGGCAACATCGTTGTCTCGCGCCGCGCCGTCCTGGAAGAGACCCGCGCCGCCGAACGCACCGAACTGGTCGCCAACCTCAAGGAAGGCCAGGTGCTCCAGGGCGTGGTCAAGAACATCACCGACTACGGCGCCTTCGTCGATCTCGGCGGTGTCGACGGCCTGCTGCACGTCACGGATATTTCGTGGCGCCGCATCAACCACCCGTCCGAAGCTCTGCAGGTCGGCCAGACCGTCCAGGTCCAGGTTGTCCGATTCAACTCGCAAACCCAGCGCATCTCGCTGGGCATGAAGCAGCTCGAGGCGGATCCGTGGGATGATGTGGAACTGAAGTATCCGGTGAGCGCACGCTTCACCGGCCGCGTCACCAACATCACCGATTACGGCGCCTTCGTAGAGCTGGAGCCGGGCATCGAAGGCCTGGTCCATGTTTCCGAAATGAGCTGGACCAAGAAAAACGTGCATCCGGGCAAGATCGTCTCGACGAGCCAGGAAGTGGACGTCATGGTCCTCGACGTCGATCCCCAGAAGCGCCGGATCTCGCTGGGCCTGAAGCAGACCCAAGAAAATCCGTGGGACGAGTTCGCGGTCAAATTCCCGGGTGGAACGGAGATCGAGGGCGAGGTTCGCAACATCACCGAGTTCGGCCTTTTCGTAGGCCTGCCCGGCGATATCGACGGCATGGTCCATCTCTCGGATATCTCGTGGCAGAAGACCGGCGAGGAAGCGCTCGAGGAGTACAACAAGGGCGATATGGTCAAGGTGAAGATCCTCGAGGTCGACACCGAGAAGGAGCGTATCTCGCTGGGCATCAAGCAGCTCTCCGACGATCCGTTCGCCGAATCGCTCGGCAACATCCGCAAGGGCGAGGTCGTCACGGCCACGGTGTCGGAAGTGAACGATGGCGGCATCGAGGTCACCACCTCGGGGGGCCTGGTGGCGTTCATCCGCCGTTCAGACCTGTCGCGCGACCGCTCCGAGCAGCGCCCCGACCGTTTCGCCGTTGGCGAGAAGGTCGACGCCAAGGTGACCAACATCGATGCGTCGAGCCGGCGTATTTCGCTGTCGATCAAGGCGAACGAAATCGCCGAGGAAAAATCCGCCATGGCGCAGTACGGCTCGTCCGACAGCGGCGCCTCGCTGGGCGACATCCTCGGTGCCGCGATCCGCGAGAAGCAGCAGGAAACCCAGGACATGATCGGCGACACGCCGGCGTCCGAGGAAGCCTCTGCGGAAGACGACGCGGCTGCGGAACCGGCTGAAGCGGCCCCGGAAGAGGCGGCTGAAGAGGTTGCCGAGGTGGCCGCCGAGGAGGCTGTTGAAGCACCGGCAGAAGAGACCGACGGTGCGGACGACGAAAGCGCGGACAAGAGCTAGGCATCCGCGCCTTATCGGCCATCATGTCATATGATCCCGATGCCCTGCTCGATCGCCGCCGGCTGAGACGCCGGCTGCGCATCTGGCAAGCCGTCGCGCTGATCGTTGCCGTCGCAGCCGTCCTTGTCTTCCTGCATGGCGAGGGTGAGCTCGTCCGCGGCGAGCGGGTTGCGCGCATCCATGTCGAGGGCCTGATCGTTCGCGACGATGCGCGCGCCGACATGCTCGACCGGATCGCCCGGAACCGGAACATCCGCGGCGTGATCGTGCACATCGACAGCCCCGGCGGCAGCGTGGTCGGTGGCGAGGACCTCTACAACGGGTTGCGAAAGATCGCGGAAGACAAACCGGTCGCAGCGGTCATGGGCACCGTGGCGACCTCGGCGGCCTATATGACCGGAATTGCGGCGGATCGCATCTTCGCCTACGAGGGCACGGTAACCGGATCGATCGGGGTCATCCTGCAATCCGCCAATGTCACCGAGCTCCTCGATCGCATCGGCGTCGAGCCTGTGACCATCAAGTCGAGCGACCTGAAGGGCGTCCCTTCGCCCCTCGAGCCGCTCACCGATGAAGCGCGTGCCGCAACCCGTCAGGTGGTTCTGGATCTCTACGATTTCTTCGTCGGACTGGTGATCGAACGCCGGCCCATCGACACGGACGCGGTTCGCAGGCTTGCCGACGGGCGGGTGTTCTCGGGACGCCAGGCCGTCGAAAACGGGCTGGTCGATGCGATCGGCAACGAAACCGAGGCAATTGCCTGGATGGTCGAGGAACGCGGTGTTCCCGCGGGACTCCGCGTGGAAACGGTGCGCGCGGACCGAAACGCGGACAACTTTCTCGAACGGCTTGGCGGCCTAGCTGGAAAATCGTTGTTTTCCAATGCATTAACACTTGACGGTCTGGTTTCCCTTTGGCAACCTGCCGCGCGCTAACGAGAGTTGAGCGTCGGCGAGGCCTTCGGCGGAAGGCAAATTTTCGGGATCGTCGAGTCCCGGGGGGTTAACGATGACGAAGTCGGAGCTGATCCAGCGCCTGGCAGAACGGAATCCACATCTTCTGCAACGCGATGCCGAGCGCATCGTGGCGGCGATTCTCGAAGAAATCACCGCCGCCCTGGCCCGTGGTGACCGGGTCGAGTTGCGCGGCTTTGGTGCATTTTCGGTCAAATCGCGCGCCGCACGGACCGGCCGCAACCCGCGCACCGGCGAGGCCGTCCAGGTCGATGCCAAGGTCGTCCCCTATTTCAAGACCGGCAAGGAACTGCGCGAGCGCCTGAACGGCAACTAGCGCATCTCAACGCCCGCACTCGTTCTACGTCATTCATTCATTCGGGATTTGAGGTAAAGTCGGGCGTGCCGGCTGGCGCACCGCGCCGGCTTGAATCTGACCGGAACCCGAACCGATGGCTAAACTCCAGGCCACTCCCAGGAACCGCACGTGAACCGTCTGCGCTGGCTCATCACCGTCCCGATCGCTATCATCGTGGTCGTCTTCGCGGTCAACAATCGCGGACCGGCCAATGTCGATCTCTGGCCCTTCGACTTGGTGATCGCCTGGCCGATGTTCGTCTATGTGTTCATCGGCGCCGGTATCGGGTTCGTCGTCGGCGCCACCCTCAGTTGGATTTCCGGCAGCGCAGGACGCAAAACCTCGCGCGAACGCATGGCGCGCATTCGCGAACTGGAGCGTGCGTCACAACAGGCCGAAACACCCACACCCACGCAAGCACCGGCCCCGCAGCCTCCGGTACCGCTGGACTGAGCGCCCGTGCAAACCATCGACGCGGCCACGGTGAACGCCCTGCTTGACGAAAGTAGCCTCGTGACGGCGCTGGATGACGCTTTTCGCGCAGGCGCGGTAACGCCGGTCCGCCACCACCATTCGATCCCCATGGACACGGACGGTGCGGCGACAGACGCCACATTGTTGCTCATGCCCGCTTGGGATGCGCAGGTCCCGCCGCGCCATATCGGGGTCAAGACGATCACCGTCCACCCCGACAACCCCTCCGCATCCCTACCCTCGGTCCAGGGGGTCTATCTGCTGCTCGACGGTCCGACGGGCACCCCGCGGGCACTGATCGACGGTCCGGCCCTGACCGCCCGGCGCACCGCCGCCGCTTCCGCCCTCGCCGCACGTTACCTTGCGCGCGCCGACGCGCAGCACCTGGTCATGATCGGAACCGGGCGGCTGGCGCCAGAACTGATTAAGGCCCACAGCGCCGAACGGCCGATTTCCCGGGTCTCGGTTTGGGGCCGGTCCCGCGACCGGGCCGCGGCCATCGCCGAAGACCTGGCGGACCAATCCTTCGCGGTGACGGTCTGCGAGGACCTGGAAGCCGGCATCTGCACCGCGGACATCGTCAGCTGCGCGACCACGGCATCGACGCCCGTGTTCGACGGCGCCTGGTTGCGCTCGGGCACCCATGTCGACCTGGTCGGCGGCTTCCGGCCGGATATGCGCGAGGCCGACGACACGACGATCGGGCGCGCCCGCATTTTCGTCGACACACGCGCCGGCGCCACCGCCGAGGCCGGCGATATCGTGCAGCCCATTAAAGCGGGCGTTCTAGGCAGTGACGGGATCGCGGCGGACCTGTTCGACCTTTGCCGAGGCGACCATCCCGGCCGCAGATCCAACAACGAGATCACCTTATTCAAGTCGGTCGGCACGGCCATCGAGGACCTTGCGGCCGCGGAACTCCTGATCGAGCGGGTGGCGTCATGAGCGTATCGGCAGACCGGATCCGCGACTGGCTCGTAGACCAGGCCCTGCCGCTCTGGTCCGGCGCGGGACGCGATTCCGAGGGTGGCGGGTTTCTGGAATCCCTGGGCCTGGACGGGCAGCCGCTCCCCGACGGCTTCAAGCGCATGCGGGTGCAGGCCCGGCAGATCTATGTCTACAGCCATGCCCATCTGCTCGGCTGGTCGCCGGCCGGTGACCAAGGTGCGGCACTGGCCGCCGCACGTGACGGGTTTGAGTTCCTGACCCGGTGCTATTGGCGCGATCCGGGCGACGGGTTCATCTTCTCCACCGAACGCGACGGTACGCCCGCCGATACGCGGATCGAGACCTACGAACAGGCCTTCGCGCTGTTTGCCTTTGCCTGGTACCACCGGGCTTCGGGCGATACGGAGGCCCTGTGCTGGGCCCGGCGCACCCTGGACTTCCTCGATGCGGCCGTCGCCGACACAGAACAGGGCGGCTACTTCGAGAACCCGACGCACGACCTGCCGCGGCGGCAAAATCCCCATATGCATCTGCTCGAGGCCTTGCTGGCGGTGCACACAGCCACCCGCGACGAGGCCTATCTCGACCGCTCCCGCGCGATCGTCGAATTGTTCCGGCGCCGTTTCTTCGATGCCGACACCGGCACCCTGGGAGAGTTTTTCGGACCCGACTGGTCGACGGCCCCCGGCACCCCGGGACAGACCGTCGAGCCGGGACACCATTTCGAATGGGTCTGGCTGCTGCGCCGGTATGCCGGGGCAACGGGCGAGGACACAAGCGCCGAGGCCGATGCCCTGTATCGCTTTGCCGAGGAACACGGCACCGACCACAATCCGGGTCCGGCTCATGGTCTGGCCTTCGATTCCGTGTTGCGCCGCGGCAGCGATCCCCGGCTCGGCCACGGCACATCGCTCGACGAGAACAAACGGCTCTGGGTTCAGACCGAAGCCATCAAGGCGCAGGTCGCACGCCTCGAGGCCGGACCCGACGACCATGCCGCCGCGCGCCTGGAGACCCTGCTCGACCGCCTGTTCACACTCTATCTGGGCATCGGCGGCGGTAACTGGCAGGACCATCTCGACGTCGACGGTCGCGGATTGTCCAACAAGGCACCGGCATCCAGCTTCTATCACCTGTTCCTGTGCCTAACCGAGGTGCTTCGGGTGCGCGACGGAATCGACCATCTGTGATGCGGGTTCCTGTTTCAGCACGCGCCGGGCTCTGCTAGAAGCAGCCCCGCCATGACAAATCAGCCAACACTGCCCGCGAACCCGGTGTTCGCGGCGCTCGACACGCCCGATCTGGAACAGGCCCTCGCCTGGGCCGAGGTCCTGCGCGGTCAGGTGGGCGGGGTGAAAGCCGGGCTCGAGTTCTTCTCCGCCAACGGCGCCGACGGGGTTCGGCGGATCGTCGATCTCGGCCTGCCCCTGTTCCTCGATCTGAAGTTCCACGACATCCCCAATACCGTGGCCGGCGCCGTGCGGGCGGTTGCCGATCTGGGCGCGGCCATCGTTAATGTGCACGCGGCCGGCGGCCCGGCCATGCTCGAAGCCGCCCGCGAGGCGGCCGAGGTGGCCGGTGGCGCTAACCGCCCGCTGGTCATCGCCGTGACGGTGCTGACCAGCATGGACGACAGCGACCTGACGGCCGTCGGCCAGGCCACACCGGCGGGCGAACAGGTCGTCCGCCTGGCGCAACTGGCCGAGGCACAGGGCCTCGACGGCGTGGTCTGCTCGCCGGCCGAGATCACCGCCATCCGCGCGGCATGTGGGCCGGATTTCAAGCTGATCGTGCCGGGCATTCGCCCCGAATGGGCCGCAACCGGCGACCAGAAACGTATCACCACGCCGCGGCAGGCCCGCGACGATGGTGCGGATGTCCTTGTCATCGGGCGCCCGATCACGGGAGCCGAAGATCCCGCCGCCGCGGCCGCACGGATCGCCGGGGAGCTGGGCATAAAGCCGTGAACATCCGGGCGAAAATATGCGGCATCAATGACGACACCGCGATGCGGACGGCGATCGAAGCAGGCGCGATGTTTGTCGGCCTGGTGTTCTATCCGCCCAGTCCGCGCTCGCTGGAGCCCGATGCGGCGGCGAAGCTCACAAGCCTGGTGCCCGAGGGCGTGACCAAGGTCGGGCTGTTCGTCGACCCCGACGACGAACTGATCGACCGAGTGCTGGCTGCCGTGCCCCTCGAAATGATCCAGTTGCACGGCGACGAAAGCCCGGATCGCTGCCGGTATATCCGGGCGCGCACCGGCCTGCCGGTCATGAAGGCCATCAAGGTTGCGACCGCCGAAGATGTCGCGGCGACGCAAGACTATGCCGGCGCCGTCGACTGGCTGATGTTCGATGCCAAGGCCCCGGCCGACATGGAGAACGCCCTGCCGGGCGGCAACGCGCTGACCTTCGACTGGACGCTGCTGGCGTCCGGGGAATGGCCGGTCCCGTGGATGCTGGCGGGCGGTCTGAACCCCGACAATGTGACCGAGGCCGTGCGGGCATCGGGCGCGTTGGTGGTCGATGTTTCCTCCGGTGTGGAATCTGCACCGGGGCGCAAGGATCCGGCACGAATCCGGGAATTTCTGGCCGAAGTGGCCGGTCTTTCATCGGTTTCCTGTTAAGCCGGCGAACAAGGATGTATAAGCACGCGGAAGCACGATGAGCGCGGAACCCAACACCTATCGCAACGGCCCTGACGATGACGGGCATTTCGGCATTTTCGGCGGCCGTTTTGTCGCCGAAACGCTGATGCCCTTGGTTTTGGAGGTCGAACGCGCCTATGGCGAAGCCAAGGCCGACCCGGCATTCCAGGAAGAGCTGGATTCCTTTCTCGCCCACTATGTCGGCCGGCCGAGCCCGCTATATTTCGCCGAGCGGATCACCGAGCATTACGGCGGCGCGAAGATCTACTTCAAGCGCGACGAGCTGAATCACACCGGCGCCCACAAGATCAACAACTGCATGGGCCAGATCCTTCTAGCCCGGCGCATGGGCAAGAAGCGCATCATCGCCGAAACAGGTGCGGGACAGCATGGCGTCGCCACGGCCACCGTGTGCGCCCGCTTCGGCCTGCAATGCGTCGTCTATATGGGCGCGACGGATATCGAGCGCCAGGCACCGAACGTGTTCCGCATGAAACTGCTCGGCGCCGAGGTGGTGCCGGTGACAAGCGGCACGGCGACCCTCAAGGACGCCATGAACGAGGCTCTGCGCGACTGGGTCTCCAATGTCGAGGACACCTACTATTTGATCGGAACGGTCGCCGGACCCCATCCCTATCCGGCGATGGTCCGCGACTTCCAGAAGATCATCGGCGAGGAAACCAAGGCCCAGATGCAGGCCGCCGAGGGTCGTCTGCCGGATTCGCTGATCGCATCCATCGGCGGCGGCTCGAATGCCATGGGGCTGTTCTATCCCTTCCTCAACGACCCCGACGTGCGCATCATCGGCGTGGAGGCGGCCGGGCACGGCATCGAGACCGGCGAACACGCAGCCTCGATCTCGGGCGGGCACCCGGGCGTGCTGCACGGCAACCGGACATATCTGCTGCAGGATGATGACGGCCAGATCTTCGATGCCCATTCGATATCGGCCGGCCTCGACTATCCCGGCATCGGCCCGGAGCACGCCTGGCTCAACGATATCGGGCGGGTCGAGTATGTGTCCGTCACGGACGGGGAAGCGCTGGAGGCCTTCCAGCTCTGTTCCCGCCTCGAAGGCATCGTGCCGGCGCTGGAGCCGTCACACGCGCTGGCCCATGTGGGCAAAATCGCATCGGACCTGCCGGCCGACCATCTGATGGTGATGAATTTGTGCGGACGCGGCGACAAGGATGTGTTCGCCGTCGCCGCCGCGCTGGGGGTCGACCTGTGAGCCGGGGGGAGACCAGCGGCCGGATCGAGGCGCGATTCGCCAAGCTGGCCGAAGAAGGCCGCGCGGCCTTCGTGCCCTTCATCATGGCGGCCGACCCAGACATCGAAACCAGCCTGACAATCCTCAAGGGCCTGCCGGATGCCGGTGCCGACTTGATCGAACTGGGCGTCATGTACTCCGACCCCATGGCCGACGGGCCCGCCATCCAGGCCGCCGGGCGGCGCGCCAAGACCGGCGGTGCACGGCTCGACCGCACCCTGGACATGGTGCGGGACTTCCGCGGCAGCGATAGTGATACGCCGATCATCCTGATGGGCTACTACAACCCGATCTACATCTACGGCGTCGACCGGTTCCTGGCCGACGCCCGCGAGGCCGGTGTCGATGCGCTGATCATCGTCGATCTGCCGCCGGAGGAAGACGACGAGCTCTGCCTGCCCGCACTCGCCGCCGGCATGCATTTCGTGCGCCTGGCGACACCGACAACCGATGATGTGCGGCTACCGGCGGTTCTCGCGAACACATCGGGCTTCGTCTACTACGTCGCCATCACCGGTATCACCGGCACGCGATCGGCGGACTCCGCCGAGATTCACGCCGCCGTCGAGCGCCTGAAGCGCCATACGGACCTGCCGGTGGCCGTCGGCTTCGGCATCAAGACGCCCGACCAGGCCAGCGCCGTCGCGGAAATTGCCGATGCGGCCGTGGTCGGCTCGGCCATCGTGCAGACCATTGCGGACAATCTGGATTCCGACGGCAAGGCGGGTGACAAACTCGTGGCCAACGTGCTCGACTTTACGAAGTCGCTCGCGGACGGCGTCCGCGGGGCACAACGCAAGGCCGCGAAATAAAAATACAGGTGAGGATCACTTGAGCTGGCTGAACGAATTCGTCCGACCCAAGATTCGCGCACTGGTTGGCAAGAAGGATGTGCCGGACAATCTCTGGCACAAGTGTCCCTCGTGCGAGCAGATGCTGTTCCACCGCGAGCTCGCAGACAATTTGCACGTCTGCCACGCCTGTGGCCATCACCTGCGTCTGTCGGCGAAGGACCGGATGAGATTCCTGTTGGATGACGGGGCGTTCGAACGTGTGGTGCTGGCCTCCGTGACGCCTGACCCGCTCAAGTTCCGTGACAGCCGGCGCTACACCGACCGGCTCAAGGACGCGCAGGCCAAGTCCGGCGAGGACGAGGCGATCGTCGTGGGCCACGGGACCATCGGTGGCCAACCGGCGGTGATCGCGGCCTTCGATTTCGGCTTTATGGGCGGCTCCATGGGCCAGGCGGTCGGCGAAGGGCTGCTGGCGGCCGCGCGGGAAGCCGTTGCGCGCAATGCGGCTCTGATCGCCATTCCCGCCTCGGGTGGCGCGCGCATGCAGGAAGGCATGCTCAGCCTGATCCAGATGCCCCGCACCGTTTTGGCGGTCGAGCAGGTTCGCGAAGCCGGACTGCCCTATATCGTCATCCTGAGCGACCCCACGACCGGCGGCGTTTCGGCATCCTTCGCCATGCTCGGCGATATTCAGATCGCGGAACCGGGGGCGACGATCGGTTTTGCAGGCAAGCGCGTCATCCAGAACACGATCCGCGAGGAACTGCCCGAGGGATTCCAGACTGCCGAATCGCTCCTCGAGCACGGCATGCTCGACCTGGTGGTGCCGCGCGGAGAAATGCACGCCCGCCTGGGTCAGATCCTGAACCTGCTGCGCGGCGGCGAATCGACACGCGACGAAACCCGGGGTGGCACGGCCACACCCGCTCCCGCGGCAACGCCGGCCCCCGAAACGGCCCAACCGGCCGATGCGGACTGATCCCGCCACGGCCGACGCTGCCATCGACGCAATCCTGTCGCGGTTCGTCAAATACCACCCCGACCGTATCGACCTGTCCCTCGACCGGATGCGACGGCTGCTGTCCGATCTGGACAATCCCCAGGACGGGTTGCCGCCGGTCATTCATATCGCGGGGACGAACGGCAAGGGATCGACGGCAGCCTTCCTGACATCCGCCCTGACCCAGGCCGGCAAGCGCGTGAGCGCCTATACCTCCCCGCACCTGGTCCGCTTCGCCGAACGCTACCGGATCGCCGGTGATCTCCTGTCCGACGAATCCCTGCTCGCCCTGTTCGAGGAGGTGGAACGGTCGAACGCGGGCAACCCCATCACCGAGTTCGAGATCACCACGGCGGCCGCCTTCCTGGCCATGGACCGCGCGCCGGCCGACCTGGTAGTGCTGGAAACCGGGCTCGGCGGGCGCTTCGATGCCACGAACGTGGTCGCGCACCCCGCCGCGACCGTCATCACGCCGGTCGGCTTCGATCATATGGCGTTCCTGGGGGACACGCTGGCGGCCATCACCGGCGAGAAGGCAGCCATACAGAAATCCGGAACACCCTCGATCGTGGCTACGCAGCAACCCGACGCGGAAGCCGTCATATCCGATTATGCCGCGGGCGTCGGGGCGCCGCTCTACCGCTGCGGCATCGAATGGTCGGCCACACCCGCCCTCGATGGCGGCGGCCGTTACGAACGCGCCGGGACCGTCTGGAACCTGCCGCCGCCCGGCCTGCCCGGCCGGCACCAGTTCGACAATGCTGCCCTGGCCGCGGCCTGCCTGGAGATTTGTGACCTCGCCGGTGTCACATCCGAAGCCGTCGGGACCGGCATCGCGAACACAAGCTGGCCGGGCCGCCTGCAACGGCTCACGGCCGGGTCGCTCGTCGACCGGCTTCCGCCCGATGGCGAGCTCTGGCTCGACGCCGCCCACAATCCGCTCGGCGCCGAAGCACTGGCCCGTGCGTTCCAGGAGATGAATACCGCCGATCCGAAGTCCCTCCACCTTATTTTCACCCTGCTCGACGACAAGGACACGGAGGGTTTCCTGGCTCCGTTCGCTGGCGTCGCCACATCCGCGAGCGCGATCGGATTACCCGATACACCGCGCAGCCGGCAGGCGGAGGCGCTCGCACGCGCCGCACGCGCGGCGGGCCTCGCGGCGCGACCGATGGCCGCAGTCGCAGACGCGCTGGCGCAGGTTGGCACGGAACCCGGGCCCGTGCGGGTTCTCGTCACCGGATCGCACCTGCTGGTCGGTGCCATGCTTCGCGAGAACGGATAAACACCCCTTGGTAGCGGCAACGCACCGGGCGTATTCTGGGCGCGGATCCCCGAGATCCGGCCCAACAGGCGAAGCGGCACGACCATGAGCACACCGAAACTGGACGACACGCTGGAACGGGGCGACCGGGCCCCCAACTTCTTCCTTCCCGACCAGCGCGACGTCGTGATCAATCTCAGAGACAAGTCACGCGGCGGTCCCCTGTTCGCCCTCCTGTACCCGACCCAAAAGGATCCGGGCGCGATGGCGGAGCTTCAGGCCATGTTCCGTGCCGCCCCCGCCATGCTGAATGCCGGCGCGCACCTGTTTACCATCACCGCCGACCCGGTCCCGCTGGTGCAGAAGACCGCAACCGAGAACGATGCAGAATTCTTTATGCTCTCGGATGCCGACAAGAAGGTCGCGAGCCGCTTCGGCGCCCGCGGCAAACTGATGGGATTCATATTCGGCCGCGACATGAAGGTGCGCTCGGTCCTGCGCCCCGGCGACACGCCGATCGCCGAACGGGCGGCTGCCGAGATCGTGGCCATGGACCCCGTCGTGGTGACAACGGCCAGTCTGCACCCGCCGGTCCTAGTCATCCCGGAGGTGTTTTCACCGGATTTCTGCAAATGGCTGATCGCGCAGTTCGAGGAACGCGGCAACGAGGCCTCGGGCACCCTGCGCATGAGAGAAGGCAAGATGGTGCACATCACCGACGGCGAGACCAAGCGCCGGCGCGACCATCATGTTGTCGATGCGGATTTGCTCGAGGCCATCGGCAGCCGGATCGAGCGGCGCGTCCTGCCGGAAATCCAGCTCGCGTTTCACTGCCCGATCCGTTTTGTCGAAGAATTCAAGATCGCGCGCTACGACGCCGATGTCGGCGGCTTTTTCCGGCCACACCGCGACAACAGCACCATCGGCACGGCGCACCGGCGCTTTGCCATGACCCTGAACCTGAACACCGAGGAGTATGAGGGCGGTGAGCTCCGGTTCCCGGAGTACGGCATGACGAGCTACAGCCCGGCGACGGGCGAGGCGGCGATTTTTTCGTGCAACCTGCTGCACGAGGCGACCGACGTGACCAAGGGCCGGCGCTACACGCTGCTTTCGTTCATGTATGACGAGACCGGCCGCCAGTTGCTGGAGCGCTATAGCAAACAGCGGGCAACGACCTGACCGCGACAAGAAAAACCCTGCCCGAAGGCAGGGTTCCTTGAAGTACGCTGATATCCGGTCCTAGAGGACGGAATCGACCCAGTCGTAAATCTGGCTCTTGGGGAGGCTGCCGACCTTCATCGAGGCGACCTGACCCTCCTTGAAAAGCAGAAGCGTGGGGATGCCGCGCACACCGTATTTCGACGGCGTCATCGGGTTGTCGTCGATATTGAGCTTGGCAACCACGATCGAACCGTCCTTGTCGTCGGATAGCTCTTCCAGGGTCGGGCCGATCTGCTTGCAGGGACCACACCATTCCGCCCAGAAATCCACCAGAACGGGCTTGTCCGATTGCAAAACGTCGGTCTCAAAGGAATCGTCGGTAATCTGCTTGGACGGCATATCTAATCCTTTTCGGTAGTCCAGGCGCAGCGGCGGCCCGGGTGTTTATCATTGCGCTCGAAACTAGATTTCGCTTTGCGAATCGTCAAGAACAGCCCCTCACCGCCCGTTCACACCGACGTGCGGCCGGACGGCGCGTGGCGATCGAGCAGATCGGCGGAAAGCTCCATCAGCCGCGGCGCATCGGTCCACAGCAGATAGGCACGGACCACGCGATCCGGCCAGGCCTGGGCGATCAGGTGCCGGTATGCTGCCATTTGACGCAGATAGACGGGTGCCACGTCCTGCGCGGCGTCCGGGGGCGGGCGGTTGGACTTGTAGTCGACGATCGCCACCTCGCCGTCGGACAGCACTAGCCGGTCGATCTGGCCCGAAATGACGAATGCGGCACCATCGGCCGCGCGGACGGTGCCGGTCACCGCAACCTCCGAGATGCTCTGCGGCCCGAACAGGCCGGCAAAGGCCTCGGCCTCGAGCACCACCATGATCTCCTCCAGGAGATCCGCCTGCGCCGTCTCTTCAAGGGCCAGGCCCGGGCGGGCCAGATATCGCGCCGCGGCGTCCCGGCGTGTGCCGACCGGCAATTCGGGCAGCCATTGCAACAGGCGGTGCAGGATATTGCCGCGGCGAAAACGTGCGCCGTCATCGCGCAGACCGCCGGGTGTACGCACGGGCGGGTCTTCGCCGGGATCGGACGGCACCAGGGGGCGCGACGGCGAAGGTTCCGGCGGCACCGACTGCGAAATCCAGGCAGGCATGGCCAGCAGCTCCGGATCCCCGGTCGCGGTCACCGGGGAGACAGGTCCGCGCTGATCGACCGACAGACGCAGGACCGGTTCCACTTCGCCCCCCAGCGCGCCGAACGCGGCGGCGTCGACCGGGCGCCCGATCATCTCCAGCGCCGGGCGGACAAGATTGTACCAGGACCCCTCGGCGGGTTCGTTCCAGCCGCAAACATACAGGCGCTCTTCCGCACGCGTCATCGCGACATACAGAAGCCGCCGATATTCCTGGTCGCGCCGCGCCCGAACCGTCTCGCGAAGTTCACCGGTCGTGGCGTCCGCATCCTCGGCGTGCGGCAACCAGATGAAATACGGACCCTGATCATCCTCATCCCACAGGATATTGGGCAGGTGCCGCGGCAGGCGCGTCGTGTCCGGCAGGAAGACGATGGGCGCCTCCAGCCCCTTGGCCCCATGCACGGTCATCACGCGTACCGCACCGCCGGTCTGGTCCAGATCGCGTTTCACTTCCGCCTGGCCGGCGGCGACCCAATGCAGGAAGCCCTGCAGGGTCGGTGCATGGCCGCGTTCATAAGAGAGCGCGAGGGACAGGAACTCGTCGATCGGGTCCGCCGCATCCGGGCCGAGGCGGGCAAACAGTCGCTCCCGCCCGCCGCCCGCCAGAAGACCGGCATAGAGTTCATAGGGCCGCTCGTAATCGACCCGGCCCAGCAGATCCGAGAGATGGCCGTGCGCATGGGCAAAGATCTCGTTCTCCTCCCGCCGTCCGGCCAGCGCCTGCCACAGCGTTTGCTCCCCACGATCATGAGAAAGGGCAAACAGCGTCTCCTCGTCGAACCCGACCAGCGGGCTCTTGAGGACGGTCGCAAGGGTGAGGTCGTCTTCCGGCAGCAACAGGAATTCCCCCAGTGCCAGCAGGTCCATCACCGCCATCTGCTCGCTGAGCACCATCCGGTCGACACCCGCCACCGGCACGTTGTGCGCCTTGAATGCGCGCACCAGAGCCTCCACGAAGGCGCCGCGCTGACGCACCAGGACCATGATGTCCTCCGCCTCGATCGGCCGCCCCTTGCTTTCTAGGATCTCTCCCTGCGCCAGCCAGTCGGCCGTTTGCCCGGCAATCATCTCAGCCAGTTGCTCCATCGCGCCGGGCCGCATGACCGGGTCGACCGGCGGCTTCCAGGGTTCGGGCTCCGCGAGTTTTTCGACCACCACGGGCGGCCAGATCTCGACACGGCCCGCAGCCGCATCACGCAGCGGCGTGTGCTGGACCGGTGCATCCGGATCGACCACACCGTCGCCGGCCCGGGGCGATTCGAACACCTTGTCGACCGCCTCGAGGATCGGCCGTGCCGAACGAAACGAGAAATCCAGCGGCACATTGTTCCAGTCCCGCCGCGCTGCGTCCGCGCGGGCCTCCAGATGGCGGCGAACCAGCTCAAACCGAGCGGGATCGGCCCCCTGGAAACTGTATATCGACTGTTTTGCATCGCCGACCGCGAACACACTGCGTTCCGGCAAACCGACCGCGCCCACCGACTCGTCGCGGGCGCTGATCCCGGCAAAGAACTCATCCACCAGGGACAGGACCACGTCCCACTGCTCGGGGTTCGTGTCCTGGGCCTCGTCAATCAGGACATGGTCGATCCCGCCATCGAGCTTGAACAGGACCCAGGCGGCGGCGCCGTCGCCGCGCAATAGCGCACGGGTACGGGCGATCAGGTCATCGAAATCGAGACGTCCGCTCGCCGCCTTCCTGGCCTCGTATCGCGCAATCAGCTCCGCCGCCAGGCGCACAAGCGCGCAGTTCGACTGATAGAGGTCGGCCTTCCGCAAAGCCTCGCGCAGCGCCACGAGGCGCTCGGCCTCGCGGGCAAGGATATCTTCGAGGGCCGGGTCGGCTTCCCGCACCGGCTTGGTCGCCAGGGTCTTGCGCACGGAGCCCTGCCCGCCCTGTGTCAGGAAGACCGCGGCATAGCTATCCAGCACCGCCTTCCGCTGCGCCGGTTCGCCAGCCAGCCAGGCACCGATTTCCGCGGCACGCGCCTGATCGGCGGCGGAGCCCGCCGCCAGCCCGGCGACGGCCTGCCGCAGACCGGCATCATCGAACGCCGTGTCGTCACAGGCATCGGCCAGAATGTCGTCGGTGTCTGTCCCCAACACCACCCCCAGGCGGTCTGCCATCCGGTCCCATGCACCTTCGATTCCACCCGATCGCTGCAGGAACTCCGCGAACGCCGCGCGCGCGCGGGCTATCTCGTTCAGCAGCTCCGGGAACCGGGTTTCATGCACCCGGCGCGCCACCGTTGCGGCCGCGGCGCTGAGCTCGCCGCCTCCCAGATGGGCGCTCGCGAGAAGTTCGGCCTGGGCCTCGTCCATCATCTCGCTGGAGTCGCGTTCCTCCATGACCCGGAAATGGGGCACCACGCCCGCTTCCAGGGGGAACCGGCGCAACACCGACTGGCAGAACGCATGAATGGTCATGATCTTCATGCCGCCGGGTGTATCGAGGACCCGAGCGAACAATTGGCGCGCGCGCAGCCGTTCGTCGTCGGTCGCATCGCGGCCCAATAGATCGGAGAGCTGCGCCGGCAATTCGGCATCATCCGAAACAGTCCAGGCCCCGAGCTCGGCATTGATCCGGCGGGACATCTCGGCGGCGGCGGCCTTGGTGAAGGTCAGGCACAGCACACGCTGGGGCGGGACCCCGGCCAGCAGAAGACGCAACACCCGATCTCGCAGGACCCGGGTCTTGCCCGCGCCCGCCGATGCGGACACCCAAGCATTCGCGCCGGCATCTGCGCCCAGCCGCTGGCGCTGGATGACACGGTCGAGCTGTGCGGGATTGAAATCGGTGAGGCTCATGCATCACCTCCGCCGTCGGTCTCACCGCCCGGATCGCCGCCGCTCGACCATTCGCGCACGCGGGCCAGATGTTCATAGTCGGAGTACACGGGAGCCCGGTCGGGGCGGGGCCGGGCTTCATAGACGGTCGCCGGATCGTCAAACCGGGCCACGAGCGCCTTCAGGCCCGCATAGGCCTCGGCGGCCACCGCTGCTGGATCATCGGCCGCGTCGCGCACCTGGCCAGGGTCACGGCCGCCCGACAGGCGCCAGAATGCCAGCTCGCTAACCTCTCCGGCCGGTACATCGGCAAAGCCGCCGGCGCCGACGATCACCGCCTCCAGGGGCAATTGCGGGGCAAATCCCGCCATCACCTCGCGCTTGGACGGTGGCGCCCCGGTCTTTAAGTCGATGACCGCCAGGCCGCCATCGACAAGTTCATCGATCCGGTCGGCCCGGGCGGACAGGCGGAAGGGACCGGCCGGCGCGTCGAATGTCAGAGAACCGGTAATCTCGGTATGGGTTCTCTTCAGGCTGGCCCGTCGCAACGTCTCGACAGACAGGAACCAGTCGGCGATCCGCTCGAAGCGCGGCCACCAGAAGGTCCAGACCGACGGCAGGCTACGATAGGGCGAAAGCGCCTCCGTGCCGCGCGTGATCAAACGCTCGCGCGCGTCCGCCGGCAACGGCCCCACGGCGGATTCCGCCAGGAAACCGTCGAGCACGCCGTGAATCAATTGCCCGTAGATCGCTGCATCGGCATTCTGATCGAGGGGTGGCAGCGCCCTGAGTTTCAGGATTTCCCGGGCATAGATCGCATAGGGGTCACGCATCCAGGTCTCGATCTGGGTGACCGAAAGTTGACGAGGACGCGCGGACACCGGCGGTGCCGGCCGGGGCCGTACCGCCTTGCCATCCGTCACCTGGTCCAGGCGCGGCCCGTCGAGTGCCCGCCACCAATGGAGATAGCTTCGCGCCTGCTGTTCATCCTCGCGCGCGGCCTTCAGCCCGAGCGCGTCGGCAGCGACATCGAGACGTGTCAGCCAGCGCGACGGCATGTTCGGGGCGCCATCGACCCGTTCGGAGCGGGAGAGGACGACCCGCTCGGCACAAAAGGCCTGGGCAAAATCATGCGCGCTCAGGCCGATCCTGCGTTCAGGCGACGGCAGGCCGAAATCGCTGCGCATGGTCCGGCCCATCCAGGGGTCGACGTCGGCCTCGGGAGGCCAGCTTCCCTCGTTCAGGCCGCCGAGAACCACCACGTCGAAATGCTGCAGCCGCGCCTCGAGCGGTCCCAGGATCGACAATCTGGGATGTGCGCCGAATCGCGGACGTACGACCCGGCCCGCCAGCAATGCATCGAACAGCGCCGCATAACGGCCCGGTGGCACCGGCCCGAGGGCGGGACCTGCTTCCAGCAGTTCCGCGACGAACGTGGCGAGCGCCTCGCCCGCCTCTCCGGCCCACAATCGGGTGGCACCGGTTTCCTCCGCGCTCGCCGCCAGCGCTTCACACAAGCCAATGTGGGCCTGAACAATATCCGATAGATCGGCATTGGCCTGGTCCATTACCTCCGTCATGGGTGCTGCGATCCCGGCCAACCCGTCTATCATGACCAGAATATCGGGGAGTTTTTCCAGATCCTGCGGGCCCGTCCAGCCATGTTTGGCGGCCCGGTAGGCCGTGCGCTCGGCGGTGCGGCGCAGGCCTTCAAAACCCCTTGCCGGCCGGGGTCCACGCAGAATCACACGCTCAAGGTCCCGGACCCTTGCGCGAAACGCGACCGTCGCCTGCCCGCCCGACGCCAGGGGATGCTTGAGCGCTGCCAGCAAGGGCACCGGTGCTGCTCCCTCATGTACCAGTGCAACGACGAGGCGCAGGAAGATCCCCGTCGGTGTATCCGCCAGCGGTGTGCCCGCACTGTCATCGATGTCGACGCCCCAACGCCCGAGGATCGAAGCAACCCGGCGCGCCAACGCCCGGTCCGGGGTGACCAGGGCCCCGGTGCGCCCCGGCGTCTCCAGCACCTCACGCAGCACAAGGGCGACGGCCCCAGCCTCCTCGTGCGGCTCGCACGCGTCGATCCGCCGAACGCCGGCAAGAGCTTCCGCCCCTATGCTGCCCCGCTCACCACGCCAGGCTTCAGTTGTGGCCGCCGGACGCATTGCTTCCGAGACCAGACGCATACGCGCGGGCCCGGCCGTGCCCGGCTCGTGTGCGCCCGGCCATTCACGCACCCCGGCCCGCTCAGCCCCGAGCCGCAGCAGGAGCTGGCGCAGACCGAACTGGGGATGGCTCGGATCGAGGCTTGACCAGGACGTCTCGTCCAGCACCCGGTCGAGGCCCGGCAGGACCACATAACCCGCCGGCAACCCGGCGACGGTGGCGAGCAGATCGGCCGTCGCGGGAATGCTGCCGGTACTGCCCGCCGCGATCACCGGGTCGGTGGGCGGCTCCCGCCGCCAGGCGTCTGCGCGGGCGCTGAGCAGAAGGTTCCGCCGGTCGGCCGCATCGATCACACCTTCGGCGGCCAGGAGGTCCGGCCAGACATCGGTCAGGACGTGCAGGAACGTGAGTGTCTCCTGCCAGTGTGCCGCATACTCGGCGGGCACCAGCGCAGCGAGGGAATCGAAATCCAGCCGCTCGGTCTGCACCTGGTCCAAGAACCGACCCAGCTCCCCGGCCAGTTCGGTCGTGTGGTCGATGGGCATGTGCTCCGAATCGGCCACCGGATGCGCCTGGAGAATGCGGGCAAGCAGGATCCGCCGGCGCAGCTCCGGCATTGCCGGCGGGACCTCGGGATCGGACCCGAGCAGACGGGATTCCTCGCCGGTCAGAAACACCTCATCCTCGTCGATGTCCCCGATCGGGACCATGCGCGGCAGCACCAGCGGCGCGCCATCGGTGAGTTGCAGGAAGGTGTCCTGGAGGGATCGGCAAGCCCGGCGGGTCGGCAACAGGATTGTCGTCCGTGCCAGCGCCAGTGGGTCACCTTCGTGCTCCGATGCACCCAGAATCTGTGCCGCCAGTTCGCGCAGGAACGGCCGGTGCGCGGCAATCGAATAGAGGCCCGGCTCAGGGAGCGCGCCGGTCATGGGCTCAACGCGCGCAACCGCTCCGCCCAGTCTCCCGGGCCGCGAACGCGGGCCAAGCGGGCCTTGCCGGCCGCATCATAGTCGAGAGCAATCTGAAGCCGGTCCGCAGGCAGATACGATCCCATCCGTTCGGGCCACTCGAGCAGCACGATCCCCTCGGCCCTCGCTTCATCGAACCCGAGTTCCACGATCTCGTCCGCAGCACCGATCCGGTAGAGATCGAAGTGCGCCACCGGCAGAGGATCGATTTCGTAATGCTGGACCAGGGTAAATGTCGGGCTCGGCACCGTGCCGCGGTAACCCAGGGACCGAACAATGCCGCGGGCCAGAGTCGTTTTCCCGGCTCCGAGATCCCCTGTCAGGGCAAGCACATCCCCGCGCGCGAGAAGGGGCGCCAAGGCGGCCCCCAATGCCTCTGTCGCCACCTCGTCGGACAACTCAAAGGTCCGCCCGGTTTCGGTCTGACCCGCTGCGGCCGAATCGGAAGCGCACCGCGTCATGCGGCATCGCCGTCCGACGCGGCGTCGGACGAGGAGGACAGCACGCTCGCCAGCGTGGCGCCGAGGCGATCACGCACCGCCTGCGTCTGACGGAGCTTTCGCACCTGCAGCGACCGGCACAGGGCATAGCCGACGATCGCGGAAGATCCCGCGACCGCGGCGATGACGAGGATCAGTATTTGTGTCGACACGAGCCGCCGTTTCGCACAGTCATAACCACCGGTCGGTACTGCCTGCCGGCAGCCCCGAATCGGTCGGACTGGTTCGATTCTAGTGCCTTGTCGGCACGGATTGAACCGCTTCCTTGTGCGACCGGCCGGCGGTGGGCCTGCCCGGGCGCACTAGTAACGATAAGCCTCCGGCTTGAACGGGCCTTCGACGGGAATTCCGAGATACTCGGACTGGCGGTTGGTGAGCGAGGTCAGGCTGGCGCCGACCTTGCTCAGATGCAGTGTCGCGACCTTCTCGTCGAGATGCTTGGGCAGGACATAGACATCCAGACCATAGGCGCCGGTGTTGTTCCAAAGCTCGATTTGCGCCAGCACCTGGTTGGTGAAGGACATGCTCATCACGAAGCTCGGGTGCCCCGTGGCGTTGCCGAGGTTCACCAGCCGCCCCTCGGAAAGAAGGATCATCTTCTTGCCGTCCGGGAACTCGATCTCGTCGACCTGCGGCTTGATGTTTTCCCACTTGTAGTTGCGCAACCCGCCGACCTGAATTTCGGAATCGAAGTGGCCGATATTGCAGACGATCGCCCGGTCCTTCATCTCGCGCATATGGTCGACCGTGATGACATCGACATTGCCGGTCGCGGTCACGAAGATGTCGCCCTGCGGCGCCGCCTCTTCCATGGTGACGACCTCGTAGCCTTCCATCGCGGCCTGCAGGGCGCAGATCGGATCGATCTCGGTGACCATCACGCGGCAACCGGCATTCTGCAGGGACTCGGCCGAACCCTTGCCCACCTCGCCATAGCCGGCAACCACGGCGATCTTGCCCGACATCATGACGTCGGTACCGCGGCGGATGCCGTCGACGAGACTTTCCCGACAGCCATACAGATTGTCGAACTTCGACTTGGTCACCGAATCGTTCACATTGATCGCCGGGAACAGGAGCGTGCCCTGCTTGGCCATTTCGTACAGGCGGTGCACGCCCGTCGTGGTTTCCTCGGTGACACCCTTAAGGCTCTCCGAGACCTTCGAATACCAGCCCGGCTGTTCGGCCAGGCGCTTGCGGATCGAGGCGTATGCCGCCTCCTCTTCCTCGTTCTCGGGATTGTCGAGCACCGACGGATCGGTCTCGGCCTGCTTGCCGAGATGGATCAGAAGCGTCGCGTCGCCGCCATCATCCAGGATCATGTTGGGAACGCCGCCATCGGCCCAGTCGAAGATGCGGTGCGCATAGTCCCAATATTCTTCAAGGGTCTCGCCCTTGACCGCGAAGACCGGTGTGCCCATCGCAGCGATCGCCGCGGCCGCATGGTCTTGGGTCGAGAAGACGTTGCACGACGCCCAACGGATATCAGCGCCGAGCGCCTGGAGCGTTTCGATCAGGACCGCCGTCTGGATGGTCATGTGCAACGAGCCGGCGATCCGTGCACCCGCCAGCGGTTTCGCATCGCCATACTCTTCACGAATGGCCATCAGGCCCGGCATTTCGACCTCGGCGAGATCGAGCTCCTTTCGGCCCCAATCGGCCAGGGAAATATCGGCGACCACATAGTCGGCAGCGGATGACATGCATATTCTCCGGTTGAATTGGTTCGACGGTCGTACCGTCCGCGAGCGGCGTATAGCAGAGCAACCGATATGCCACAACCGATGGCCCGGCGGTCGATCGGACGCTATCGCGAGACCCAATCCGGCGCTGTTGTGCATTTGCAACAGGAGTGAAGAAAGCAACATTCAACCGGCACATCATCGGCCGATGAAACGATGCTGTAACAAGCGGTGTCTAAAAACCTCGCCGAACAGCAACGGGACCGGCAGCGTGACCGGCCATCAACCGAGCACCGCTTTGGAGGCAAATCAGCGATGTTTAAGAAAGTCCTTCTCGGAAGTACCGTCTTGTCGTTCGATGCAGCCTACTAGGTCGCGCCGGGCTGGGAACTGTCCGCAGCGCTGCGTGTGTTCGGGATCGACAATCAATCCCCGACGGCAACACCGGTCGACAATGACGGCACGGTCTTCATCGTCAACAACGGATTCGGATTCTGATCCGGCGACGGGGCCTGCACAGCAAACGGGCACGCCTGACCAATTTCTGCGCAATACTCTGAAATTACTGATGTTTTACTGCAACAGCCGCGGGAAAAATTGGGTGCTCACACCTTTGTCGATTGCCGCAGACCCCCGGCGCCATAGAATGCGCCCCGCCTTCGTTTACAAGCAACAAATCAAATTCCAACAAAAGATGGAGGAACAACGTTCGGCCCGAACACCGATGTTTCGGGCGGGTACGAACATTGTGTGCAATAGCGTAATGTTATATTGTAACGTATCCTGTGCATGAGGTGCGGGATCTATCTTTGGAGTTTAATGAGAATGAAGATGAAAAATTACTGGCTGGGCACGAGCGCTCTTCTTGCTGCAGCCTTGGTCGGAACTCCTACCATTGCGGGCCAGGTGGGCTCGAAGGACACAATGAGCGTCATCCTCGGCGGCGAGTTACGCTTCCAGGTTGGCCTTGTCGACCAGGAAGTCTCTGCCGGACAGGGCCGCGGCTACCAGATCCATGTTGGTGAATCCGAAATCTTCATCGGAGCCGAGAACACCGCCGATAACGGCGTCGAGTATGGCGTCAGTATCGAGCTAAACGCCGGTGCCGGCGACGGCACCGCGGCAGACGAGGCCTGGGTCTTCGTCGATACCGATTGGGGCCGGGTCGAGATGGGTGACCAGGACGACGCGACGGACCGCATGTATGTGGAGAGTGACGACATCCTCGTCGGTCGCGCCGGACCAGATGGTGACGCCGGTGACTTCTTCAACTTCGGCACTGGTGGCGGCATTTCGGCCACGGGCAACGCCGTGACCGGCGACAATACGAAGGTGATCTATTTCACCCCCCGCTACTCGGGCTTCCAGCTTGGCGCCTCGCTGACACCGGATACCGGGGTTGTCTCAGCCACGCTCGCCGACACCGACAATGACGGCGACTTCGAGAATGTCATCGGTCTGGGCGCCAACTACGAGGGAACGTTCGACGAGCTGTCGATCGTGCTCAGCCTGACCGGTGAGTTCGGTGACGGCGAAAGCGCTTCCGGTGCCTCCAACGTTGGTGACGTAGAGACCATCTCGGTCGGCGGTACGCTCACCTACGGTGCCTTCGGGTTCGGCGCGGGTTATGTGGACCTGGCCGAGCAGGGCATAGCGTCGGCCGCGGCCGCCCTCGGCACCAACGCCGGATCTTACTACACTGTCGGCGGCTCCTACATGTCGGGGGCCTGGGGCGTCAGCGTCAACTGGTTTGAGAGCTCCAAGGGTAATACCGCCGGGATCAGCGATACCGATATCCAGATCATCTCGCTGGATGCCGCCTACGAGGTGGCGCCGGGCTGGGGGCTTGCAGCCGCGCTGCACGTGATCGAGGCCGACAACATCAACGCCACGGCCACGCCCGTGAACAACGACGGCACGGTCTTCCTGATCAGCAACCAGTTCGACTTCTAGGGCTCGACCAACCTCCCTGAGCCTGGAGCGGCGCCCCACAATCGGGGGGCGCCGTTTCCTATTCTTCGTCGAAACGGTCTTCGACCAGTTGCACAAGCGCATCGACGGCCCCCTGCGCCGCGGGCCCCATCGCCCGTATCTCGATTTCCGAACCCGGGCTCGCGGCCAGCATCATCAACCCCATGATCGAGGTTCCCGGAACCTCCGATCCATCCTTCTCCACCATAACCTCGGCGTCGAAGGTTTCGGCTAGGCGTACGAACCGGGCAGCCGCGCGTGCGTGCAGGCCGCGGATATTGGTAATCGCAACCGTTCTCGAAATAGGTTCGTCGGACACGGGGGGGTCTAGCCGTCCTTCTGGGCCAGAAGCGCGGACGCCACGTTGATGTACTTGCGACCGGCCTCCTGTGCGGCCAGAACGAGCTCGGGCAGCGGCATGTCGCCACGTGCACGTGCCAGCTTTATCAACATCGGCAGGTTCAGACCCGCAATCACCTCGACCACACCGCCGTCTCGGCTTGCATCCATGATCGAGATCGCCAGATTGGACGGCGTCCCGCCGAACATGTCGGTCAGAACGATGACTCCGTCGCCGGTCCCCACGCGCTCCACGGTCGCGACAATGTCGGCGCGCCGAACCTCCATATCGTCGTCCGCGCCGATCGAGACGGCCTCGGCCTGGTCCTGGGTCCCCATCACATGTTCAAGGGCCGCCAGGAACTCGTCTGCCAGCCGGCCATGGGTCACAAGCACCAGCCCGATCATGAACGAACCTCAACCTGGTCAGGGTCGAAGGACAATTCCCGGTGGCGCACCTCCACTTGGGCGGTCCGGCCCGCAAACCAGCTCCGCAGGCGTTCGGCCACATAGACAGAGCGGTGCCGCCCGCCCGTGCACCCGATCGCAATCGTCAGGTAGCTCTTCCCTTCTTCGTTGAAGCGCGGCAACAGCAGGAAGAACAGGTCGATCAAACGGGTCATGAACGCATCGAAATCCGGATCCTGTTCGATGAAGTGGCCGACGCCCGCATCCTGCCCCGTAAGGGGACGCAGGTCCGGCTCATAGTGCGGATTGCGTAGGAAGCGCACGTCGATGACCATGTCGGCGTCACGGGGCACCCCGTTGCGATAGGAGAATGATGTCACCAGCACATTCGCCTCACCGCTCGGTGCGCCGACCAGCCGGTCGCGCAGAATGCGCGCGAATTCGTGGATATTGGTGCGGCTGCTGTCGATCACGATATCCGCCGTCTCACGGAGCGGCGACAGCAACCGCCGCTCTGCGGCAATCCCGTCGGCCAGCGGCCGGTCGCTCGCCATCGGGTGCACGCGGCGGGTTTCGGTATAGCGGCGCTCGATTACATCGTCGTCGCTGTCGAGGAAGAGCAATTCGAGAGGACCCGTCGCGGTGTCGCGCAGGGCCTCGATCTCACGCGCAAACGCGTCCGCCCGGAAATCGCGGGTGCGCACGTCGACCCCGATCGCCAGTCCGCGCCCGCCGGCCGGACCCTGGCGCACCAGATTGGGCAGAAGGCGGACCGGAAGATTGTCGACGGCCTCGCAGTCCATATCCTCCAGCACCTTCAGCGCCGTCGTCCGCCCTGCACCCGACAGGCCAGTGACCACCAGCACCCGCCCCGCCAGAAACAGTGTGCCGGACGTCTTTTCCGTCTCGTGTTGGTTCAGTTCGGACATATCGGGCCGCGCCATCATTCGCCGTCGGGAACTATAGCCCGTCCAATGGCATCGACCGCAAGACGAAGCTTGGCGGCCGCCGACGCCTCGAACGGGGTCAACCGGAACAAAGGGAACTCGACACCCTGCAGGTCGACCGTCGCGGGCTCGGGAAGGCGGACGATATCGGCGGGCGGTACCAGATCACAGACCAGCACAACCGGCGCGGACGGCAGGTACGGCACCTCAAGAATCCCGACGCTGCGGGCCTCGATCCTGCCGGCCAGCGCCGCGGGCGGACGCGCCAGTACCCGATCGCCTTGACGCACCAGTTCTGTCTGATCATCCGCGACCAGGCGCGCACCGCCGTCGATCAGGCGCAACGCCAGATCCGACTTCCCTGCCCCGGACGGCCCGCGCAGCAAGACTGCTCGCCAACCGCCCCCAGGCGCGGGCAATGCCACGCATGTGGCATGAATGCTCGTCACGGCTGACCGGTCATGGGACGGGCTCCGCGCGGAGCGCCGGATTGCACTGCCGCAACCCCTTGTAGCGCGACATGGACGCGGCCTCCACCGCCGCGTGTGAGTTTTGCCCAGCGGGAACAACCGGACGGCCCGTCTCGTGCTATATCAGCGGCAATTCTGGATCGCCCTGGTCGACTGCCGGGGGTCGCGCATCCGCAAATATCGCGTATCGTGGAGTGCCCACGCATGAGTAACGAGACAAAAACCATCGGCCTGGCGGTCATCGGCTGCGGTACCATCGGGCGCATCCGCGCCGAGTTCGCACGCGACTATCCGGGCGTCGGATGGATCGGCCTGTGCGACATCAAGGAAGACCTGCTGGACAAGCTGGCGGCCGACACCAATGCCGACTTCAAGACCTCCAGCTTCGAAGAGCTGATCAATCGGCCCGAGGTCGACGCGGTCATCATCGCGACCGACGAAAACCATCACATGGCGCCGACGATCGCGGCGTCGAATGCGGGCCACGCGCTGTTCATCGAGAAGCCCCTGGCGACCGACGTCAATGAATCCGCAGCCGTGCTCGAAGCCATCGAGACCAACGGCGTCGACGCCGTGATCGGCTACACCCAGCGCTTCCGGCGTCGCTTCCTGACGGTCAAGGAGCGCCTGGTCAACGGCCAGATCGGCGAGGTGACCGGGGTCGTGACGCGTGCCCTGATGAACCGCATGGTACCGATCGCCACGGTCCAGCGCACCAACCAGCGCCAGAACCTGACGCCGATGGTGGTGTCGGGAACCCACGCGCTCGACATGTGCATGTGGCTGATGGAGGGCAAGACGCCAGTCTCGCTCTACGCCCAGTCGAACGACAAGGCGCTGTCCCAGTACGGCACCAAGGATTCGACCTTCGGCATCTTCACCATGGATGACGGGACCATGTTCTCGATGAACATCTCCTGGGCCGCGCCGGTGATCTGGCCGGGTGCGGTCTACGGCCTGGAGATCGGCATCATCGGCAACAAGGGCGTCATCGATATCGAGGACACCCACCGCGACCTTGTGGTGGCGACCGAGAACACGCTGGGCGCCGGATACGCGCCCGACGGGTTCACGCCGGAGTTCCAGCGCCATGTCGAGTTCATGACCAGCTATCCGCCAGGCGATATCTACAACGGCCAGCTCTGGGGGCCCATGCGCGAGGAGACATTCGCCTGGTACCAGCGCCTGTGTGCCGGCCTCGACACGCCGCATGCGACGGCCCAGGACGGTCACCGCAACCTCCTGCTGACCATGGCGATGGACCTCTCGTCCCGTCGCGGCGAGCGAATCGACCTGCCGCTGGCGCTCGAGGACTACTACGAGTAACGCCGCTGCCGGCACCAACAGCGAAGGAACCACAGAATGTCCGACACAGCGACCTGGACCTCGGTGCTCGAGCGGGCGGCGACCAACGACCTCCTCGGGAAGGAGCTTTTCGTCGTCTTCACCTGCCCGTCCAACGGCATGGAGCCGATCCGGGAGAACATCAAGGACCACCTGGCCTATCAGGCCATGCTCGAGGATACCGGCGTGCTGTTCGCAGTTGGGCCACTGGGTGACCGCGGCGGCGAGACATGGTCGGGATCAGGCATGGTGGTCATCCGCGCCGAGGACAACGCCGAGGCGGAGAAGATTGCCGCCGCCGATCCCATGCATGCCGCGGGGGTGCGCAACTACCATGTGCAGCCATGGCTGGTGAACGAGGGCACAATCGCCGTGAAGGTCGGGTTCGCGTCCGGCCGGCGCGTGCATTGACGCTCCGGCACCCGGGACGTATTACCAACTCCTGCCATTGCATATGCGGGGGTAACAGCGGTTCATGGTCGAAAAAGCCAAAGCCAGCAGGAAACCGGGTGGCCGAAAGGGCAAGACGCCGCGCCTGAAGCGGGTGCCGGGCAAACCCCTCTACGCCCAGGTCGAAGAGGTCATTCGCCAGCGGCTGATCGACAATTACTGGAAACCGGGCGAGGCGTTGCCGAGCGAATTCGAACTCGCCCGCGAGCTCTCCGTCAGCCAGGGCACCGTGCGCAAGGCGCTAAATGATATGGTGGCGGAGAACCTGCTCGAACGCCGCCAGGGTCGCGGCACCTTCGTCTCCGAATACACCGAGCGGCGCGCCCTGTTCCTCTACTTCAACCTCATCGGCCGGGACGGGCAGCGCACCATGCCCCTCAGCCGGATCCTGGCCTGCGAGGACCGCCAGGCGACCGAGCGCGAGCGCGACCGACTGCAGCTCAAGCCCGGCAGTGAGGTGATCGCGCTGCACCGGATTCGATCTCTGGATAGTACGCCGACCATCGTCGAACGATTGACCCTGCCCCGCGAGCTGTTCCCCGCGCTGGACGGCGATGCCAAGCCGCCCGAGAACCTGTACCGGTTCTACCAAGGGGAATACGGGATCACCGTCGCCAAGGCGGCGGAATCCGTGCAGGCCGTCGCCGCCGATCCGCTGGAAGCACAACTCCTCGGCGTTATGCCGGGGGCACCGCTGCTCGAGATCGACCGCGTCGCCGTCACCATCGACGACCGACCCGTGGAGTGGCGCGTGAGCCGCTGCAACACCGAGAATTATACCTATGTGGCCGAACGGGGCTGACCCCGGCAAAACGGCGCAACCGGAGGAAGAAACATGAGCGAGCCGGAAATCGGCGTCATTGGGCTGGGGAACATGGGCCGTGGCATCGCCGACAACTTCGCCAAGGCAGGACACCTCACCGCTGTCTGGGACGTCAGCGAGGCGGCCCGCGCGCCTTTCGAGGTCCGCGAGGACACCACCGTCATCACCCCCGGCGAGATGGCAGCCGCCGGCGCGATGATGGTCTACGTGGTCCCGGCCACGCCCGAAATCGAGGCGTCTTTCGAAGGCCCCGGCGGGGTGCTGGCCCGCGCCGCGGACGGCACCGTCGTCTATGACCTGACGACGTCGTTCCCCGATGACACCAAGCGGCTCGCCGCGCGCGCGGCCGAGGCCAGCATCGCCTATCTCGACGCGGCCATGAGCGGCGGCGCCACCGGCGCCGATGCCGGCACGCTGACCCTGATGATCGGCGGCGACGAGGCGGTCTTCGAGGCGGGCCGCGCGAAACTGGAGGCGATCGCGGCGAACATCTACTACCTCGGCGATGTCGGCGCCGGGCACGCGATGAAGCTGATCCACAACATGGTGGTACACTCGGTCTTCCTGACCACCTGCGAGGCTGGCCGGATGGCCGAGCGCGCCGGATTGAAGCTCGAGGACATGATCGCGGTCTTCAACAACTCGAACGCCCGCAGCTATGCCAGCGAGGTGCGGTTTCCCAAACACATCCTGTCGGAGAAGTGGGACGCGCGATCCCGGGTCTACAATCTGAACAAGGATCTCGGCATGGCCGTGCGGCTGGGCGAGTCCCTCGGCATGGACTCCCGCTACGCCAAGGAGACCAGCGCCTTCCTCAAAAAGGCGATCGAGCGCGGCATGGCCGAGGACGACTACAGCCTGCTTTACACGGTCTTCGACGAGATCCGCGAGACGGAATAGCGCCTTTCGGCCTAGCCCTTGGGCAGGTATTCGAACAGCTCGTCACGATGGCGCGCGACGGTGGCCGCGACCACCGGCTGGACCACCGCCAAAAAGGCCGCGCGCTCGTCCTCGGTCAGGTTAATGATCTCGTTGCCCGATATGTCGTTGTTCGCCAGCACGGCCGCCTCCTCGGCATCGGCGAATTCCCGCTGTGCCGCCGTCGCCGTCGCCAGGGCCGCGTCGGCCGCGCTGCGCACATCGTCGGTCCAGCCGTCATAGGTCGCCTTGTGGCACAACACCACCGTCGGCCCGAAGAAGTGACCCGATATGGTGATCCAGCGATGGTGCTTGTTGGCGCCCAGGCTGAAGGTGTTGGCCAGCGCATTCTCCTGCGCATCCACCTCGCCCGACGCTACGGCCCCGGCCAGCTCCTTGACGTCGGTGAACACCGGCTCGAAGCCCAGCGCAGCGAAGGTCTGGGTGTAGATGTCGCTGCGTAGGGTGCGGATCCTCAGCCCGACGCAGTCCTCGGGTCGCCGGATCGGCCGCACCCCGTTCGACAGGTGGCGGAACCCGTTGTCCCACCAGGACACGATTCGGTAGTCGGTGACGTCGGCGATGCGTTCGGCCAGGTAAGCGCATAGGGGGCCGTCGAGCATGGCATGGGCCTGCGCCCGGTCGCGGATCATGAACGGCAGGTCCAGCAGCTCGAATTCCGGAACGTGCTGGCCGAGATAGCTGCTCGCGAAGTAGCACAGTGTCGCCTCGCCGGTGGACACCATGTCGAGCAGGTCGGTCGCTGGCCGCCCGAGGTCCATGACGTTCTGGATATGCTCGAACGCCACATCGTCGCCCAACCGACCGGCCAGTGCCTCACCGAAGACGCGCACGGCGCGGCTCTGCACGGAACTGGGTCCGTGATAGCCGCCAAACCGGATGTCAATTCTCTCCATCGCCCGCCCCCAGTTACGCTGCCGGCGGCCAGATACGCTGGCCGACCGTGGGCGAACCCGGCGTGTGCATGGTGTAGCGGATCACCCGGCCGGTCCATTCCCCCTCGTCCAGCGCGAGGGCCTCGTGGGGCTCCTCGAAGTTTTCCAGCCGTGCCTGCAGGGACGTGAACTCGTACATCACCGAGTACTTCGCCCACCCGGCCACGGAGACCATTACCCGCGCGGCGATGCAGCCGGGCATGCGCGCCATCGTCGGCAGGCGGAACTGGGCGTACCACTGCCCCACGTCGAACTCGTCGGCCAGCGTCTTGGTCCGGAAGCTGCCCATCTGGATGGCGGGTCCGGGCGTCGTGCCCGCGGGACGTTGATCCATCTCCGGCCCGTCGATGCGCGCGAAGACCGAGAACAGGCAGGACCGCACGCCCTGGCGCATGTCGAGCATCCTACGAGCCTCGCCCCCGAGCGCGTTCTGCTCCTCGATGATGCCGGGTGCCAGCAGGGTCCAGGGCTCGGCCGCCCCCGCGAGCATCAGGAACTGAGTGCCCGTGCCGACACCTTCCATTCCCTCGGACTTCGGGAAGGTATCGCGCACCTTCTGCATGTCGGCGCCGCCGACCCGATCCTCGTAGTGGGCTGCCCAGGCAATGCCCGGCCTCGCCTGCACCACCGGCAGGTATTCGCCGTGCAACCAATCTAGATACTCGTCGCGGCCGTCTTCCGGCAGGTCGTACCAGGTCGCCCAGATTCCGTTGTCCACGTGCCTCGCCCTCTCCTCGTGCGTGTTATCGCGCAGTCATTTCCGGATCGCCCTCGGCGATCAACCCGCCGCGCACCTTGGGCATTGTAACGGCAATATCCGTGACCGGCAGGCCGTGGGTCGGCGCAATGATCTCGACCCCGAGTTCCTTGATCAGCGACTCGAGCCTGTCGACGTAGATGTTCATGTCCGTCGTCGTCGTCCAGAACAGCGCCCGTTCGGCGAACACCGCCAGCACGTCCTGCAGGTCGAGCGAGGTCGCCTCCTCGGCGACGAGACCGCAATGCCCGTCCCAGTGATAATGGCTGTAGGCAAACCCGTCGCCGGGGAACAGGCACTTCGCACCCGTGTCAAAGCCCCACAGGGACGTCCGCAGATCGCGGATCACCGGCTCGACCGCGACAAACTTTCGGCCGCAGAGATCGATCTCGTCGCCAACCTCCATGGGCACCAAACGGTCGGCATGCTGCGGGAAGGCCAGATGATAATCGGCGACATCGCCGTGTACGGTGATATCCGGCCAGTTCTGGAATACCCGCCCCAGGCCGCCCGAATGGGGCGTCTCCTGATGGGTAATGAAGAGATGCTTGATCGGCGCATGACCAGAGGCCAGCAGCTCGATGATCTGGCGCTCGATCTCGGGGAAGTCCTTCGGGTGGCCGGTCTCGACCAGCATCGAGGCCTCACTGCCGCACACCAGGAATGCGGCATTGTAGGAATGGTACTCGCGGCCCTGGTACTCCTGCTCCAGGCAGTCGCCCAGCCAGAACACGCCAGGCGCGATTTGGCGCGGAAGCGGGTTTTTGTGCGCCATTCCCGTGACTCCTACCTTTCCAGCCCGCGCGGCACATAGGCGGGCGCGACCTTCGTCCGGTCCAGCTGATCCAGCACCTCGTCGAGGACCGCGAACTGTCGCTCGACATGCTGTCGCCCGCGCAGGATGGTGCCGTAGCCCGGTGCGATGGTCTCGATGTCGAGGCGGTCATAGACTTCGGCGACGGCCCTGCGGATCGGTGCCATGTTCGCGCCCTCGATCCACCAGTAGCGGGTGTTCAACAGGAAGGAGCGCACGAAGGGCAGGTCGGTGACATCGTCCTCCTCGTTGCCGCCGAGCATCCAGGGTCCGTCCTCCCGGTTGCTCCAGATGTGGCTGAACATGTCCGACGAGAACAGGGTCTTCGAGGCCTCGTCGTAAATCCAGCGGGTGCTGATCAGGCGAATGGGCGCGTTCAGGACATCGATGACCCTGTCGGTACCCAGGCTCACGCGGGACTGATCGCCGCGGCCGATGAGCCTCGTCTTGAGGATGGGATTGCGCTCCTCGCCGCGCAGGGTCTCGAACTCGATCCAGTCCTCGATGTCCGGCACGTTGGAGAAACACTCGACGACGTTGAACCGCTTGGCGATGGCCATGGCGTTGGACACGGACATGAACTCGTTGATCCGCAGCGGGAAGAGCGACAACGGCGTGTCGGTCCCGATCAGTGCGCCGATCTGATCGAGGATCTCCGGCTCATGCACCGCGTAGCCGGTGTCAAGCAGCATGGCCCGATCCCCCTCCTTCAGAAGGTAGCAGTTGGCGACAGAGTGACCGCGTGCACTCTCAGGATAGGCACTGATGCGCCCGTTGAGCTCGAACATGTTCTGCAGGGCGTAGACCCTGGCGGGACTGAGTTCCGTCGTGCCGCTAAACCCCATGGCATTCCCCTGATCTCCGATCTGTGCGCGGCGTTGCCAACAAGCCGACGCGAACCAAGCGAACCCGGTTCCCGAACTACTCCGCGGCCAGCGGCCCGGACGTGTCGTTGCGTGGCAGGGACACCGGCTCGCCCCGCTCGGCCGACAAGTCGGCGGCGACATAGACGTCCATCACCTCGCGCGCTTCCGACGGCTTCACCATGACCGGGCGGTCATAGACGATCGCCTCGATGAAATGGTCCGTCTCCGCCTTCATGGGGCCGGCGAAGACATGATCGACCGGTTCGCCGGGCATGGTCGACATCGGGTACTGGATGCCGCTAGCGGTGGTGTTGAACTGCACTTCCTTGTGGGTGTCGTCGATGGTCAGCGCCCCGTCTGTGCCGACCACCTCGATCCAGCACTGGGAATAGTTCGGATAACCGAGCGGCAGAATCCAGCCGGCACCCACGGTGATGGTGGTGCCGTCGTCCATGGTCACCATGATCCACTGGTGGTCCGGGGTGTCGCTGTTCTTCATGTACAGCTTGCCGGACTGCTGGGAATAGACGCGCACCGGCTTGCGCGGGCGCAGGCACCAGAGCAGAAAGTCTAGGTCGTGGGTCGCCTCCATGGCGGCCGGCGACATCTTCGTGCGACCTGTGATCTTGTCGCCGAGCTCGCGGGTGACGTTGCGGCTGACCAGGCAGGTCACCGGCTCGCCGATAGAACCGTCCTTCAGCGCCTTGTGCACGAAGGCGAACTTCGGCTTGAAGCGCTGGGAGTAGCCCACCGTCAGCTTCAAGTTCTTCTTCTCGGCCAGGCTGATGACCTCGTCGGCTTCCTCCATGGTCGAGGAAATCGGCTTCTCGACGAAGACATGCTTACCGGCCAGGAGTGAATCCCGGATCATCGGATAGTGGGTCGATTCCGGGGTTGCGGAGATGAAGATCGCATCGACCGAATCGTTGGCCAAAATCTCCTGATAATCGTCGGTCGTGGAGGTCGGGTTGGTCTCCCCCGCGACGACCGCAAGCCGGTCGGGCCGAATCTCGGCCAGGTGCAGCTCATTTACGAGCGGGTTGATCGCGCAAGCATTGGCGCGAATGCCGCCGCACCAGCCAGGCCCGATAATCCCCACATTGATCTGTTTCATTCTTCCATCCCCGTTCTCTGGCGCCCGGTTCGCCCCGAGACCATATTCTTTCACCAAGTCTTACATAAGACCATTCATCCGTCCGCAAAAATGCGTCCGGGTTGATCGGTACAGGTCGGATCAGTTTAGGTCAATCGACGGCCGGGAACTCGACGACAAACCGCGCACCGGAAATGCCGCCGCCCGGCAGATGCCGGTTTTTGGCCCGGATGCGGCCGCCGGCGGCCTCGACGATCTGACGTGAAATCGACAGACCGAGCCCGGAATGGGTGCCGAACTTCTCGCTCACCCCGTCGGGCCCGATATCGGGCCGGTCCGAATAGAAACGCCGGAAGATCGATTCGAGGTTGGCCTCGGGGATGCCCGGTCCCTGATCGTCCACCGTCACCGTTATCGTGTCGCCGTCGCGCAGCTTCCGTCGGCTGGCGGACACGATGATCTTGCCACCGGGCGGACTGAACGACTGGGCGTTCGTGATGATGTTCCGAAACACCTGGCCGAGACGGTCCTCGAACGCACAAACCGTAAGATCAACGCCCGGCTCCACCTCCAAGAGGATATCGGTGCCGGAGGAGGTCTTCTGGATATCGACCAGCGCACTCAGCACATATCGCAGATCGACCATCGCGGGCGGGTCGCGGCTCAGTTCGGCGTCGAGGCGCGAAGCATCGGAAATATCGCTGATCAGCCGGTCGAGCCGCGCCACATCATCGATGATGATCGACATCAGCTTCTTCTGCTGCTCGGGGTCCTCGACCCGCGCGACCGTCTCCACGGCGCTGCGCAGGGACGTCAGCGGGTTCTTGATCTCATGGGCCACGTCGGCGGCAAACCGCTCGATTGCATCCATCCGTTGCCATAAGGCTTCGGTCATCGCCCGCACATCGCGCCCCAGATCGCCGATCTCGTCGCGCCGGTTTGCGAACTCGGGGAACGCTGCCTGCCGCCCCGTCCCAGTTCGCACCCGTTGGGTCGCGGTCGCGAGACGCCGCAGGGGCCGCGCAATGGTTGCGGCGAGATAGACCGACAGCAGGATCGTCACGGCCAGCGCGACCCCGAACACCTGCAGGATATCGATCCGGATGGCGCGCATGGCCCGCTCGACCTTAGCGCTGCCGCGCGACAGCATCAGCGCGCCCACGACCTGCCGGTACCGCTGGATTGGGACCGAGACCGAAATCACCATGCCCCCGGATTCATGGCGCCGCACCGCCGCCCCCTGGATACCGGCAAGCGCCACAGTGACCTCGCGGTAATCGTTGGCGCGCTGCGGCCGGCGCTCGAGATAGACCGGCAGCTCGCTCTGCCCCGGCAACCAGTCGAGCAGCGCATCGAAGCGGCTGCGCGCCCAGACCCAGGGGGCAAAACCCTTCGGCGGCGGCAGGGTGCGCACACGAACCAGGCCGCGTGCGCTTGCCAGCGCCTGTGTGTCGGTGATCAGGAACCCGTCGCTAGAGAACATCCGCGCCCGGTTCTGGGTCGGCTCGGTCAGGCGCCGCAGCATCAGGCTGGCCCGCACCGGGTCGATCTGCTGCCCGATTCCCGGCGCCACCAGGACCGCGCCGGCGCCGATGGCGCCCGCGAAAACCTCGCCCTGCACCCGCAGGGCCTCGATCTCGGCATCGATCAGGCTTTCTTGGTACTGGTCGAGGAAAAAGAACCCGCCCACGGGGACAGCAAGAACCAGCAGGTTGATCGCCAGGATACGCCGGGTCAGGGATGTCGACGGGCGACGCCGCAGCAACCACGCCCGCACGACCCGGGCACGCCGAAACCGGACCGGATGTTCCTCATCTTCGTCCGCGTCGTCGCCGGAGTTGACAGCCGGCGAGCCGGGCGCAATTCCGTTTCCGATTCGGGCGTCGAGCGTCATTCTATCCCCCGACGGTCGCGCGCGGCGCAGCCCGTCACTTCCGTCTAGCTATCCTTGTACCGGTAGCCGATCCCGTACAGGGTCTCGATCTGGCCGAACTCATTGTCGACCTGGCGGAATTTCTTGCGCAACCGCTTGATGTGGCTGTCGATCGTCCGGTCATCGACATAGATATTCTCGCCGTAAGCGGCATCCATGAGCTGATCGCGGCTTTTGACGTGACCGGGCCGCTGGGCCAGCGCTTCGAGGATCAGGAACTCGGTGACGGTCAGTGTGACCTCCTCATCCTTCCAGGCGCACATGTGCCGGTTCGGGTCGAGCACCAGGTCGCCACGAGTGATCACCCCGTCGTCGCCCTCCTTGGATGCCTTGTCGACCTCCGAGCGACGCAGGATGGCCCGGATGCGCTCGATCAGGAGTCGCTGGGAGAAGGGCTTTGTAATGTAGTCGTCGGCGCCCATGCGCAGGCCCAGCACCTCGTCGATTTCATCGTCCTTGGATGTCAGGAAGATCACCGGCATGCGTGAGGATTTGCGCAGCTTGCCCAGAAGCTCCATGCCGTCCATCCGCGGCATCTTGATATCCAGGACCGCAAGGTCGACCGGACTTTGCGACAGGCCCTGGAGCGCCTCGTCCCCGTCGGCATAGGTGCTGACGCTGTAACCTTCCGCCTCCAACGCAATGGAGACCGACGTCAGTATGTTGCGGTCGTCATCAACCAACGCGACTGTCTGGCTCATGTCCGGAATCCCCTTTGTGTGGTCAAAACACGCCGTTCGGCTGGTAGCGCCGAAGTTCGAACACGTTCAAGGAGCATTATGGCGCATTTGCGGCCCTTTTTGGGCGTCAATCGAACAACTTCATGCGCCCGGATTTCCCGCTGCACGGCAGTCCAACGAAATTGTGAGCAGGATGCGACCGGGCGACGCATTGCACTGGCGTGCGGCGTCGGCCTTAATCCGACCCCATGAATCGCAAACTTCCCATAATCGTCGTCACACTGGTGGTGGCCGTCTTCGCGTTCGGCGCCTGGCTCAATCTGCGGGTCGTCGAACCACCGGAAAATGCCGCGGTCGGCGGACTGGTGGTCAACGTCAATATCGGCGGGGACTTCGCGCTCACGGACCACAAGGGCGAACGGGTCACACAGAAGCGTTTCCTGGGCAAGTATGCGCTTATCTATTTCGGTTACACCTTCTGCCCTGATGTCTGCCCGACGGAACTGGGCGAGATGGCGCTGGCGATTGACGAACTCGGCGCCGAAGGCGATGCGGTCACACCGGTGATGATCTCGATCGATCCCGTGCGCGATACACCCGAGGTTCTCTCGGAGTACGTACCGCTGTTTCACGAGCGCCTGGTCGGGCTGACCGGCACATATGCGGAGATCAAGGACGTTGCCGAGAAGTACAGGGTCTTCTACCATCGCGTTGACGATCCGAACTACACCTACTATCTGATGGACCACACCTCTTTCGTTTATCTGCTCGATCCTGCGGGCAAGGTCGCATCAATGTTCCGCTACGGCACACCTCCGGAAGAGATGGCGGAAGCCATCCGCCAGCACATGCGGGTTCGGGACAACGGATAGCGAAGGCACGACAATGCGAATCCTGCTCATCCTTGCTGTCCTGGCCGCAACTGTTCCGCCAGCTCTGGCGCACGAAGAGAAGTCCGAACATCTGACGATTTCCCATCCTTGGACCCGCGCCACCGCGCCAACCCAGAAGACGGGTGTGGTTTACATGGAGATCTCCGCCAACGCATCCAAGCCAGACCGTCTGATCGGTGCCTTCTCGCCGGACGCGGAGATCACGCAGATCCACGGGATGCAGCAGGATGGAGATATCCTGCGCATGCGCACCGTCGAGGCCGTGGAGATACCGGCCGAGGGCAAGGCCGAACTCAAGCCTGGTGGCACGCACATCATGCTGATCGGCCTCAAGGCACCCCTGTTCGAGGAAACCGTTATTCCCCTGACCCTGACCTTCGAACGCGCTGGGAAAGTCCAAATCGAAGCCGTTGTCGAGGCGCCGGCGGCCCGGGCAGCGTCCAGCCCAGGACAGGAAAAGTCCGGTATGCATTCCGGACACGGCAGATAGGACCGGTATCGGCTTTTCCCGTTTGCACCTTGGCGCAAGTTCTTTACTCTCCGCGCCGCAATGACCATCGACGACAGAGAAAAATCATCCGGCCTGATCGTCAGGCGCCTGATCCGCACCAGCTGCTCCGCCGCGCTGGCGACCGTCGACGGCGAGTCCTCCGGCACCCCTTATGCCAGCATGGTCTTGACGGCCTGCACCCTTGACGGCAGCCCGCTGATGCTGTTGTCGGATCTGGCGCGGCACTCACGGAATCTGGGTGCAGATGCGCGCGCGTCCATCCTGTTCGGCAAGCTGGGTTCGGAAGCACTCAACCAGACCCGCGCCACAGTGATCGGGCGAATCGAACAGGCCGACGACGAGCTTGCCCGGGCGCGTTTCCTCAGGCGCCACGCCAACGCCCGCGACCAGATGATGTTTGCCGACTTCAGGCTCTATCGGATGCACGTGGAGAGCGTGCATTTCATCGCCGGGTTCGGGCGGATCGAGACCCTGCCGGCGGACGACGTGGTCCTGAACGGTCCTGATCACAGCGCGCTCGCAGCGGCCGAACAGGACATCGTCGATCACATGAATTCGGACCATGGCGATGCGGTGCACGCCTACGCCCACATACTGGCCGATCGCCACGGCAAGGACTGGGAAATGATCGGGATCGACCCGGAGGGAATCGACCTGATGCGGTTCGACGCCGACGCGCGTGTGGATTTCACGCAACCGGTCGAGGATCCGCAAAGCGCACGCGCCGAACTCGTGCGGCTGGCCAAAGCAGCACGAAACCAGGCCCACAACTGAACGATATAACGGAAGTTTTGTGGGAGATAGCGCACGTCGCCATGTTGCGAATGATTATCATTCTTAGTATAGTGACGGCTCACTTAATGACCTGACCAGCCCGATGACCAACTCCAATCCTATAACCGCCTGCGCCGCCACCTCACAGGAACTGTCCTACATTGAACGCCTGTTGCTCCACGCATTGCGCGTATGGGTCGCGCGAAGGGATCGCTGGCCCGAAATCGTCCTGGAATTCAATCGTGCATGCGGACCGCTGCCGGCGACCCGCATCTGTG
This sequence comes from Alphaproteobacteria bacterium, assembly GCA_002727315.1. GTDB lineage: Bacteria > Pseudomonadota > Alphaproteobacteria > UBA6615 > UBA6615 > UBA8079. The sequence goes on along the minus strand of PBWR01000023.1, from coordinate 16,478 downwards.
AGACACTCCAAGACCTGTTCCATGTGCTCGGAATTCACGCGCGCCATCGCATCCGGTTGTGCCCGATGGTCTGCTGTCATGTCAGCCATGACGAGCTTTGCCTGTTAAACCTGGTGGCCGCACAACAAGATGGCGCGGTGGTGCATGCCGACGCGCTAACGCGCTGGTTGGTCGGCAATGGTGCGATCGACTGCGTTGATGCGCATACCCGAACCGTCGCACAGCACCTGTACGAAACCGGCTACACGCTAGAGCGCAGATATCTGGATACCGTCGCGTTGCCGGAGCAAACCCCGGTCAGACAGCTCGTACATTGATCGGAACGGTGCCGCCGGCACCGGCAAACCCTATTCCTCGGGCGCTTCTTCGGTGGGGGCTTCTTCGGCTGCGATGGCGCCTTCCAGGACCTCGATCGTCACCGCAAGCGGGCCCTTTTCGCCCATCTTGGTCGTCACCCGCACACGCGCATCGGCTTCCAGCATCCGCAAGCCGGACTGGGCAACGACACGGCCCGAGACGAATACGTCCTGGCCGCCCTCACCTTCCGGAACGACGAAACCGTAGCCTTTGTTGGGATCGAAGAACTTCACGACGCCCACCACCGCCGGTGCATCGGCGTCAACGACGTCGGCCACCTCGGCCGAACCGGCCGTGACCGTGTGAATGACGGATACCATGGGTCCGCGGGGGCCCTGCTCGATCTCGCATTCGAGTTCGGCACCATCCTGCAGATCCGTGTGACCGGCCGCCTCGAGGACCGAAACATGCACAAACGCGTCGCCGGTTCCGTTGTCGGGTTGAACGAAACCGTACCCCTTGATGGGGTTGAACCATTTGACGGTGGCGGAAATCCGATCGCCGCCGCTGTCGCCCGATGCTGCTGTATCACTCATCGCTGGCGGATCCTGACGCACTCGGCATCGCGGTACGGACTGCAACTCGGATCTACCTGAACCCGGGTCCAGCGGACCACGGTGCACCTTAATGACCAAAGTCTAGCACAGGTTCCCCGCCGGAAGACCAGTCAGAAAGCCGCGCCTTTGTTGCGCCGCAGCAATAATTCCGCGGCTGACGGGCGGTTCGTGATCAGGTTCTTCTATCGTCGTCGTCGCGACGAGCACCCTCCAGCTTGGCGTCATCGAGCACGGCCTTGCTGATATCCGCACCCCTCAGGGCGACACTCTGCAGGTCCGCACCGGTCAACTGAACCGGAAGACGACGGGCCGAATCGATGATCAGCGGGCTCATATTGCAATCGCGAAGAACGGCGCCATTCAATTTCGCCTGGGAGAGGTTCGCGCCGCACAAATCCGTGCCGGCCAGGTTGACGCGGGCGCGCTCGGCGTCATCGAATGCCCGGAAAATATCCACGTCGCAGTTCGCCTGCTTGCGACACAGTACCCAGATGCCCGCCTGGCGGCCGGGCTCGGCCGCGGGCGTATTCTGGGTCTCTGCCAACGGCTCCGCCTCGCGAAATTCGGTAACGTCTTTGTTGGACGTGATGGCCATGCGCGTGTTGTGCCGCATCGTTGTTAAAAAATCGTATCCCGGATAAGGATTTTTCCGGGCACGCCTTCTGCTAACCCGGCCGTGTTTGACGCCTCCCCCGAAGCCCCCCCAAAACTAGAGCAGGCAGACGCCAGGGTCAGTAACCCCTGATGGAACGAGGCAGAAAGCGGCATGGTAAGTTGTCCGGACACCCTACCGGTACGGGCCACTAGGCGGCGGCGTCCTCAGCCTGCTTGTTCAGGCTGTCGAACTCGCTCGGCCAGTGATCGGCAAGCCAGCGCAGATAATCCCCCATCTTCGCCGGATCGAGATGCAGCGACGACTGGATCTTGTCGATCTCGGGTTGTTCCTCGATCAGGACGTCGAGGGAATCGTTCATACGGTTGATCATGTTGAACATGGAACACAGCATCGAGACCTCGACGATATCGCCCTCTGTGAAGTTCGCACGCATCCGGTCGAAGGCCTCCGTATTCGCCTGGGCGGTGTTGCGGGTCATGTTCTCGGCCCACAGGATCGCCGCCTTCTCGCGCTCGTTGAACAGGTCTGACGTCAGGTAGTCGTCCGACGACATGGCGATGATCTGCTCATGGGTGATCCCGGCCGCCTGTCCGAGCGAGGTGTTGTGGGCATAGCAATAGTCACAACCATTGGTGTGGCTGGTCTTGATCACGACCATCTCCTTGACCTTGCCCGAGATGCGCGTGCCCGGCCATTCGCGCTGGGCCGCCGCATTGATCGGCAGGAACAGCATGGCCAGGAACGGCGCGTTGGAGATCGTCCGGTAGAAATGCGGCACCCGGCCGAGCAGCGCGGTCACCGCGCCGTAGAAGTCCCGGAAGTCGCCGTCGATGGCCTCGGGCTCGATGCGGCGGATACGGGGATTGTCGTCGGACATGGAAATGCTCTCCTCGATGATCGTGTGTTTTGTTTCGGCCTCTGAAACCGATTGCGTCCATCCTAGCCCAGGACGGGACAACCAGAACACGCGTTGACGTATGAAGTCCGTTGCCGCGCCACAGACCAAGCTGCGCGTTGCGAAGGCGGCGGCATCGGTGATATCAGCAATGCGACCACGCAGGAAAAATTTGCATAAGCCAGAGCCTAGACATCATCTACGCCGCCATCGACTAGCTGAACGCCCAGTCGGCCGACGGCCCGGCCTTTGAGAAGGCGGAGGCGACGCGGCTCTTCGGCAGCGACGAGGGCATAGAATCGAGCTTGCGCCGTTCCTCTTCCAGCCGGTTCAACTCGTGCTGGAGGTGCTCGTCGAAGGCGGTGCGCAGGTGATCGCCCGACAGGATGTACGCCAAGATAGCTAGCCCCAAAGGCCAGGCGACCAGGAAGCCGACGTCCATCAGGCCGATCGACAGGGGGCTCCAGCGGGCGCGGGTGTTTCGCATGCAGTTCATGTTGGTCCTCATCATTTGTACCCACTCCATGCGGGAATGACGGAGCCTGCTTTCAAGGAAAATCGCAACCCAAACCCTTATTGAGCGCGGGATAGCGAGGGTGGCAGCCGGTTCGAGGCCTAGTGCGCCTCGTCCCAGGTGTCACCGACGCCGGCGTCGGCGACCAGCGGCACGGCCATGTTGACGGCGGGCGCGGCCGCACCCTCCATCACGCCGCTGACCACCGAGATCAAGTCATCCACCTCGCCCTTGGGTGCCTCGAACAGCAGCTCGTCATGCACCTGCAGCAGCATGATGGATTCCAACTTCGCCTTCTTGAGCGCGGCGGGCACACGGATCATGGCGCGCTTGATGATGTCGGCTGCCGCGCCCTGGATCGGGGCGTTGATCGCCTGGCGTTCGGCGAAGCCGCGCACGGCCTGGTTCTTGTCTTTGATGCCCGAGAGATAGATGCGGCGGCCGAAGATGGTCTCGACGAAGCCCTGCTCGTGGGCCTGGGCCTTGGCCTCGTCCATGTAGGTCTTGATCGCTGGGTAGCGCTCGAAATAGGCCTTGATGTATTCCCCCGCCTCGCCCCGGTCGATGCCCAGGTTGCGGGCCAGCCCGAAGGCCGAGATGCCGTAGATGATGCCGAAATTGATCGCCTTGGCGTTGCGCCGGAGCATCGGGTCCATGCCATCCAGGGGCACGTCGAAGACCTGGCTGGCGGTCATGGCGTGGATGTCCTGGCCGTCCTGGAAGGCGGCGATCAGGGCCTCCTCGCCCGCCACATGGGCGACGACGCGCAGCTCGATCTGGGAATAGTCGAGGCTGACCAGCTTGCTGCCCTTGCCGGCGACGAAGGCGGCGCGGATCTTGCGCCCCTCTTCCGTGCGGACCGGGATATTCTGCAGGTTCGGGTCGTTCGACGACAGTCGCCCGGTCTGGGCGATGGCCATGCCGTAGGAGGTGTGGATGCGCCCGGTCTCGGGGTGGATCTGCTCCACCAGGGCGTCGGCATAGGTGGATTTGAGCTTCTGCACCTGTCGCCAGTCGAGCACGACCTGCGGCAACTCGTGGCCCTGGGCGGCCAGATCCTCGAGCACGTCGGCCGAGGTGGTGTAGGCGCCGGTCTTGCCCTTCTTGCCACCCTCGATGCCGAGCTTGTCGAACAGGATCTCACCCAGTTGCTTGGGTGAGCCAACATTGAACTCCTCGCCCGCCACCTTGTGGGCCTTCTTCTCAAGGCTCGCCATGCGCTTGGCAAAATCCTTGGACAGCCCCATCAGCGTCTCGGCGTCGGCCTTGATGCCCGCCCCCTCCATGGCGACGATCGCGGGGACAAGCGGCCGCTCGATGGTCTCGTAGACCGTCGACATGCGCTCGCCCACCAGGCGCGCTTTGAGCAACGTGTGCAGGCGGCCGGTCATGTCGGCGTCCTCTGCGGCGTAGTCCAGCGCCGCGTCGAGCGCCACCTCGGCGAAGGAGATCTGGGCCTTGCCCTTTCCGACCACCGCCTCAAACTTGATGTTCTCGTGTTCCAGGTGGCGGAAGGAGAGCTCGTCCAGCCCGTGCTTGTTGCGCCCGGCATCGAGCACGTAGGACAGCAGCATGGTGTCGTCCAACGCCACGGGATCGAGGGGTTTTTCCCCCTCTTTCTTTGGCGGCAGATGCTTCTCGATGGCGTGGGCCAGCACCAGCAGATCGTACTTGGCGTTGTGGGCGATGGTGAGGACCGACGGGTCCTCGATCAGCCCCTTCAGGTGCTTGAGCGCCTTGGTAATGTCGACCTGCTTCAGGGCGCCGTTACCTCCCTTAGATTTCTCACCGCCCTCAATCGGGTCGCCGAGCAGATCGAGCTCTTCGCTTTGGGGCTTCACGTGGCCGACGGGCACATAGCAGGCCCGGCCGGGCGCATGGGACAGGGAGAAGCCGACCAGTTCCGCCCGCATGGCGTTGAGCGACGTGGTCTCCGTATCAAAGGCCACCACGCCCGCATCTCGCGCCGCCGCGATCCAGGCCTTCAGCGTCTTCTCGTCCTGCACCAGCTCGTAGTCCTTGTCGACCGGCATTTCGGCCGCGATGGCGGCCTGGGTTTCAGTCTCGTCCATCAACCCGCTGGCGACAAAGCGGTTCTCGACCCGCTGGGTGAGCGTGCGGAACTCCATCTCCTTCAGGAACGCGACGACGGTCGCCGGGTCCGGGTCCTTGAGCGCGAAATCCTCGACCTTGTGGCCGGTCTTCACATCGTCCTTCAAGCGCACCAGCTCGCGGCTGATCCGCGCCTGTTCGGCAAACTCGATAAGATTCTCGCGGCGCTTGGGCTGCTTGATCTCCTCGGCCCGGTCGAGAAGCGTGTCGAGATCGCCGTACTCGTCGATCAGCTGGGCCGCGGTCTTGACGCCGATACCCGGTACGCCGGGCACATTGTCGGTGGAATCGCCGGCCAGGGACTGGACGTCGACCACCTTGTCCGGGGCGACGCCGAACTTGTCGAGCACCTCGTCGGGCCCGATCACCAGCTCCTTCATAGGGTCGAACATGGAGACCCCGTCGCGCACCAGCTGCATCAGATCCTTGTCGGACGAGACCACCACCGTCTCGATCCCCTGCGCAACGGCCTCGCGGGCATAGGTGGCGATCAAATCGTCGGCCTCATAACCCTCCATGACGATGGCGGGCAGGCCGAACGCCTCGGTCGCGTCGCGGACCAGCTGGAATTGGGGCCGCAGCTCCTCGGGCGGCTCATCCCGGTTGGCCTTGTATTCGGGGTAGATGTCGTTGCGGAAATTCTTGCGCTTGGCATCGAAGATCACGGCCATGTAGTCGAGCGCGCCGTCGTCATGGGCCCGGTCGATCATCTTGAGCAGCAGGTTGCAGTAACCGTTGACCGCGTTGGTGTGGATGCCGTCGGAGCGCTTGAACGCATCCAGCGGGCTGGAGTGAAACGCACGGAAGATAAAACCCGATCCATCGATCAGATAGAGGCGTTCGGGGCTCGCGTTACCATTCCCGGCGCCCGCTTTCTTTTTCTCGGCCATGGCCTAATTTTAACCCAACACGCACGCACCAAACAGGCCGTGATGCCGGTCAGTTGTGCACAATCGGGGGATTTCCATGGCCGAGAGTGAAGCAGGAACGGCGATCGTCATCGGCGTCGGGGCCGAACAGGGTACGGGCGCGGCGGTGGCCCGGCGGTTCGCCGCCGGCGGGATGCACACGGTGCTGGCCGGGCGCACGGCCGAACGCCTCGAGGAACGCCAGGCGGAAATCGCCGCGGCCGGGGGCACGGCAACGGTGCATGTTCTGGACGTGCGCAAGGAAGACGAGGTCGCGGCGTTGTTCGCGGCGGCCGAAACGCTGGACGGGACGCTGCGCGCGGTCGTCTTCAACCCCGGCGCCAATGTGCGCTACCCGCTGGCCGAGACCGAGACCTGGCTGTTCGAGCATCTGTGGCGGGTCTCATGCTTCGGCGGGTTCCTGGTAACGCGTGAGGCGACCGAGCGTCTGGCGGCCAACGGCGGCGGGTCGCTGCTGTTCACCGGCGCCACGGGTTCGATGCGCGGGGCGAACGGTCATGCGGCGTTTGCCGCCGCCAAGGCGGGCCTGCGCATGGTCGCCCAGTCGGCGGCGCGGGAATACGGGCCCCGAGGCGTGCATGTGGCCCATGTCATCGTCGACGGGGCGATCGACGGGGAGAAGATTCGCCAGGGGTTTCCCCAGCGCGCCGAGGAGATGGAGGCCAAGGGTGTCGAAGATACCATGCTCGACCCGGAGGCGATCGCGGAGGCCTTCTGGCAGCTGCATCTGCAGCCGCGCAGCGCCTGGACCCACGAGCTGGATATGCGGCCCTGGGTCGAGGATTTCTAGGTCTTAAAGGCCCTTGATCAGGAGCACCAGCTGCTGACGAATGCTTTCGGTCAGGCCCGGCTGGACCGCTTCCATCGGGTCCATAACCGTGGCCGCCGACAGGCCGGTGAGCACCATCGCGACCGGGATTGCCAACAAGATCAGCAACACCGCGGCAACGGCGAGGTTGCCGACCGTGGCAAGCGGATATTTCAGACGGTCCCGGTTGCGGCGGCGGTTCGAGCGGCCCTCGCGCCCGATCAACAGCACCACATAGCAGCGCAGCAGGGGGACCGAGAATCGGAGATCGACGGAGTGGGCGCCCCGCTTGCGGGCGCCGAACTGCATCTTGATTTCGCGCAGCTGTTCGTCGGTGAAACTGCGGGCGAGCGAGGGCGACATGTCCCGGAAGAAATCCCCCAGGAAATGGTCCTCGCCGGCCGGATCGCCGCGGAATTTGTGGACTACGCCCATAACCCGGCCCGTCTGGCACAGACCGGTTAAGAAACCGCCAACGCAGCGGGCGAATTCGCTCAGGCGGGCGGCCAGTTGGGGGCCGGCATCAGTTCAATCTGGGTGGCGAAGCCCGGCTGGGCGCGAAACCTGTCCTGCCAGGCGGTGAGATTGGGAAAGTCCGCCGCGTCATATCCGGCATCCACCAGGAAGCTCGACACCGGATAGCAGGCGATGTCGGCGATGGTCGGCCGGCCACAGGCCAGCCAGTCATTTTCCACCAGATGGGTTTCGATGATGCCCAGGCCCCGATCAGCGGGCTTCCGGAAGAAGTCCATGACCGGGCCCGGACCCGCGCCGAACAGCAGCTCGAAACGCAGCCGGGCGAGCCCGTAGCCGAAAAAATCCACCGCGAACCCGACCCAGTCGCCGATCCGCGCCTCCTCGGCCCAGCCGTCCGGGCCCAGCTTGCCGGTCTGCTCGGCCAGATAGCGCAGCGTGTCATGGCTCTGGCGCAGGATCAGGTCACCGTGGCGAAGCGTCGGCACCTTGCCCAGGGGGTTCATCTGCAGATATTCGGGCTTGAGATTCGAACCGTCCATCAGGTCGATCAGCTCGAAATCGTATTCCGTCCCGGTCATCGACAGCATCAGCGCGGTCTTGTAGGCGTTGCCCGATCGCGGATGCCCGCAGAGTGTGTAGTCGGCCATGTGGTCCCCCTGACTGGCTGCTGGCCGGTACTATAAAACAGACCGCACCGTGGGGGGCCGGAAGAACCTCAGCGCGACCGGTCGAGGCGCCAGTACAGCCGCCCGCGCGTGGCCCGCTCGCGCACGAAACCCAGCTTCTCCAGCGTTCGGACCGAGGCCAGATTGTATTCCCCGCAATCCGCCACCACGGCCGTCGTGGCGCTGTCGCAGAAGGCCCAGTCGACCAGGACCGCGCAACCCTCGACCGTCAGGCCCCGGCGCCGGTGGAGCGGCACGATCTGGTAGCCCAGCTCCACCTCGCCGACGGCGTTCGGCGGGCCGGTGAAGGAGGCCGCCCCGACGATCATGCGCTCGGCCTTGTAGCGGAACAGCCAGAGGCCCCATCCGGCGGGGTCGGTCGGCGCCGTACGCCCGAGCGCCGGATTGGCCGCATCGTCGAGGCGCTGGGCAAACGCCGGCAACTTGGCCGCGAGATCGGGGTCGGGGAAATCCCGGTGAATCGCACCACCGGCAAGGTCGGCCGCCTGTTTCCGGTCGGCCAGGAGCGCACGAGCCAGATCGCGCCCGACGGGCACCAGCGACATGCGCGCGGTTTCAAGCGGTGCAGGAAGGGGCGGGACGGGCCCGGTCAATGACCTGCCGCGGCCGGTGCGTCTGCGGAAAGCTCGAAGCGCCGCCCGCAATAGGGACAGTCAATGGAGGGTTTCTCGCCCATGTTGAGAAACACGCGCGGATGACCCAGCGCACCGCCGCCGCCGTCACAGGCGATTTCGCGGCTGTCTACCTGGATGGTTTCGGGCGCTTGCATCGTGAACGAACTCCTCCGGTCGCCGTCAACGGGCGCGCGGCGGTTGTGCGGTGCGCGCCAACGCCATACATAGGCGAAGCGCCGTCGTGCGACAAGACGCACAATGCGGCGCGCCACAACCCGACCCGAGACCGAAACCCGCCCGATGAACCAGTCCGACACGTCCCCCGCCACCACGGCCGGCACCGGCGCCCACGCCGGGCCGCTACCCGAACAAGCGATCACCGCGCGCAGGGTCGACAAGACCTACCGCGGCGACAGCGGCGCCAGCGTGCACGCCCTGAAGGCCGTCGATCTCGACGTGCCGCGCGGCGGGATTTTCGGCCTGCTCGGGCCCAACGGGGCGGGCAAATCCACGTTCATCAACATTCTTGCCGGGCTGGTCGTAAAGAGCGCCGGGACCGCGGAAGTCTGGGGCATCAACATCGACCGGGAGCCGCGCCTGGCCCGGGCGGCAATCGGCGTTGTGCCCCAGGAGCTGAACCTGGACGCGTTCTTCAGCCCGCACGAAATGCTCGAGGTGCAGGCGGGCTTCTACGGCGTGCCACCGGCCGAACGCCGGACCATGGAGATCCTCGAGCGGGTCGGTCTCGCCGAAAAGGCCAAGGCCTATTCACGCTCGCTGTCGGGCGGCATGCGGCGGCGCCTGCTGGTCGCCAAGGCGCTGGTCCACAACCCGCCGGTGCTCGTGCTCGACGAACCCACGGCCGGCGTCGATATCGAGTTGCGCCAGTCCCTATGGGAATTCGTGCGCGAGCTGAACACCAACGGCACGACCGTGGTCCTGACGACCCATTACCTGGAAGAAGCCGAAGAGCTGTGCGACCGCATCGCCATCATCAACCAGGGCCAGGTGATCGCCTGCGACGACACCCGCGCACTGGTGCAGCGCCTGGACAACAAGGAACTGCGAATCACCGTCGGCGAACCGCTCGACGCGCTGCCGGGCGCGCTGAGCCGGTTCACCGTCGACCTGCCCGACGACCGCACGCTGGTCTTCCGGTACCGCACCCGCGAAACCGAGGTGCGCGAGATTCTTTCCGCCGTCGCCGAGGCCGGGCTCTCCGTCGCCGACCTGTCGACCGAGGAACCGGACCTGGAGGATGTTTTCCTTGCGCTGACCCGTGGTGCGGTACCCGGCAACTCGGACGGCGGATGAGACTGCGCCGCGCCCTGCCCCTGTTGCTCTTCGCATTCCTGGCGGCCTGCGCGCCTCGCATCCAGGATCTCGGCCCGAACACCCTATCACTTATGACACCCAAGCTTACCGACACCGCATTTATCGCCGCCGACGGTTTCGCGTTGCCGCTCAGGCGCTGGGCGCCGGAATCCGGACCGCGCGCCGTGGTGGTGGCCCTGCACGGTTTCAACGATTACTCGAACGCCTTCGCCGAGATTGGCCCGCAACTGGCCGAACAGGGGATCATGATGCTCGCCTATGACCAGCGCGGGTTCGGCGCATCGGACCAGCGCGGAATATGGCCCGGTGGCGACCGCTTGCGCGACGATGCCCGGGCCATCATCGCGGCCATCCGCACCGATCACCCCGGTGCGTCCGTCTATGCGATGGGAGAAAGCATGGGCGGGGCGGTGCTCATGTCGGCCTGGTCCGAGCAGCCCCTGGAAGTGGATGGGCTAATCCTGGTGGCGCCCGCCGCCTGGGGCCGGGTGACCATGCCCCTCTATCAGACCATGAGCCTGTGGCTGTTCGCCCACACCGTGCCCTGGCTGCCCCTGTCGGGACAGAGCATCAAGCGCAGCCCGTCGGACAATGTGGAGATGCTGCGCGCGCTGGGCCGGGATCCGCTGGTGATCAAGAAAACACGGATCGATTCCATCTGGGGCCTCGTCAACCTGATGGAAGAGGCGCTTGAGGCGGCCCCGGCCCTCGATGCGCCGGCGCTTCTGCTCTATGGCGCAAACGACGATATCGTGCCGCCGGAAGCCTCCATGCGCATGCTGGAGATGCTTCCCGAAGCGGCCCACAGGCACCGCCGGATCGCGGTCTATGCCGAGGGCTATCACATGCTGCTGCGCGATCTGCAGAGCGCACTGGTCCTGCGCGATGTGGTCAGCTGGATCGATGATCCGGCCGCCAACCTACCGTCGGGCGCCGATACGGGCGATCCTGCGGCCAAACTCTCCGGCCGCTAGTCGTCGTCGCTTGCCGCGGCCGCTTTCAGGTCCAGCGAGGCGGAATTCATGCAGTAACGCAGGCCCGTCGGGGGCGGACCATCGGGAAAGACATGCCCAAGATGGGCGTCACATGCGGCACAAACGACCTCGTTGCGCACCATTCCATGGGCTCTATCAATGCGGGTTTCGACGGCATTTTCGTCAACCGGCCGCCAGAAACTGGGCCAACCGGTGCCTGAATCGTACTTTTCGCCCGAATTGAACAATGCCGCGCCGCAACAGATACAATGAAAGACCCCGGGTTCCTTGGAATCGTTGTATTTGCCCGTAAATGGGCGCTCCGTACCGGCCTGGCGGGTGATCTGATACTGCTCGGGCGTCAATTCCGCGCGCCATTCCGCGTCGGATTTCTCGATTTTCTTGTTTTTACCGTCCGCCATGCCTGAATCTCCCGAAATTGCGCGTGTGAAAAATACCATTGAGAACAATATGGTATGCGCTTCGGTTCACGGCAATGCAGCTTTGCTTGACCTGCGCACGCGATTGGCGCAATTGTCCGCGCCGTAAAGCGCCCGTAGCTCAGTTGGATAGAGTGTCGGCCTCCGAAGCCGAAGGTCGCAGGTTCGAATCCTGCCGGGCGCGCCAATTTCTGGCACGCTACTTGCTTCGTATCGGGATGGAATCGCAAAATACGTCACAAGCTGGTCACAGTTCATTGTTAACCCTTTTGCCAAAGGGTCTTTCGGGTACTGTGTTACGTGTCTCGAGGGAGGTGCTCTGTAGAGTCGGTCAGTCGTGTCATTTTGCGACACATTGGACAGAAACAAACTGACGAGCAAAACCAATGCAAAGTCTGTATCGAAATATTCACGCTATTGTTCTGACAACCGCTTTCGCCGTTGCGATTGCAGCGTTCTCGGCTTCCGGCGCATTCGCACAGGCCACAAAGCTCGTCTTCGAAGAGCGGACATCTGATAGCAAGACCGCTGTCGAGTTCGAGACGGAGGGCCGTATCGAGATCAGCTGGCGCGCCACGGGCGGCCAGTTCAAGGTCACCGTTGTGGATCTTGCCAACGACGACGGTCCGCTGATCGCCAGCGCACCGCAGAAACGCGACGGCGTCGATTCGCCGCCGCCCTCCGATCGGGCGAATATCCACAATCAGACAGGCAAGGCTCTCGCATATCGCGAATTGCGCTGCCTTTGCACGACCGGAATCGGCTAACGTGTTCAGGAAGAAACAAAACGCGGACACTCCACCGGACCCCACGAGCCGGCGGCCCGCGCCGCGCGAGAAGGCAAATATGAACGACGACGCCCCAACGGATACTAACCCAGCGCGCAGTCTCGACGAGATTCCGCCGGTTCCACCGCCCGGCAGCGCGCCGCGCCGGTCGAGCGAACCGATGACACCGCAGCGCAGCGTGGGGGCGCGCATGACGGTGGGACCGGGCATCAAGCTGAAGGGCGAGATCAGCGACTGCGACACGCTTGCGGTCGAGGGCACCATGGACGCGACCCTGGTTGGAGAAGTCCTGGAAATTGCCGAGGGCGGCCAGTTCACCGGCACCGCCACGGTCTCCGAGGCGCAGATCCATGGGCATTTCGAGGGCGATCTGACGGTCTCGGGCGTGCTCCAGATCCGCAGCAGCGGTCATGTCACGGGCACCATCAAGTACGGCCGGATCGAGGTGGAATCGGGTGGTGAGATTTCCGGCAACGTGACCCGCGACGAAGCCGCCGCACCCTTCGGTACCAAGCGAATCACCGCACCCGCCGCTCCAGAGGCGCAAACCGCCGCGAACTGACGAAAATTGTGCGGCGAAACCGCACAGTTTTGCCTTCGACAGATTGACTCTCGGGGAGTCGATTCCTACATTTTCGTCGACTTCAAACAATACAGGTACCGGTCGACGCTTTCCGCGCCCGTCCGTTCCCGAACGAGCAGCCCCCATCGGATTGCGCGCGCCCTTCGACGCCGCAAATTTTGCTCGTTAACACGTCAACGCACCTTGCAGCCGCTTGTCCGGCCCGTCGGGTGCCACCGCAGATACGGAGTGTGTAAATGGCTGACGAAAAACTTCCCATCGCAATTCTCGCCGCCGCCGGCTTTGCCGAGACGACGTTCACCGACATCCAGAAAACCCTGCTGGCCAAGGGCCGCGCCATGAAGGTGATCTCGCCCGACGGCGGGCTGGTGCAGGGCTGGCACGCCGATGCCTGGGGCCATCATTTCATGGCCGACGAGGCCATTGGCGACGCCCTGGCCGCCGACTATTCCGGCCTGATCATTCCCGACGGTGCCAACAGCGCCAAGACGCTGACCGAGAACCCGCACACCAAGCGGTTGATCGCGGCCTTCGTCAACGCCGAAGAGCCGGTCTTGGCCATCGGCGAGGCGGTCGGGCTGCTGGTCACCGCCGAGGTCGCCGCCGGCCGCCGGGTCGCCGCCGACCCGGGGATCGGCGAGGATCTGAGCCGCGCCGGCGCGGAATGGGCGCCGGACGACGCGATCGTGACCGAGGGCAAGCTCATCACGGCGACTTCCGAGGCGGCAGACAACAGCCTGACCGATGCCTTTCTGACGTTGATCGACGAAAGCCAGGTGCCCCAGGCCGCCTAGCGCGTTCCCCCATACCGATATGCAGGCGCCCGGCATTTGCCGGGCGTTTTGCTGTTCGGGAGCCGTGAACACCGAGAGATGGCTTTTGACCGGCTCGCCATACTCTTCGCGCAGGATGATGTCGGATATATCTGAGACAATGAATCCCGCATCCTTGCCAAGCTGCTTAAGATAGTCGCGCGAGTAGATGTAACGCCCGGACGGCTCGAGCCGCCCGGTTTCAACATCCGCGCCCGATGCCTCGACCGTCGCGATGAAGACGCCGCCGGGCACCAGCACGCGCCCGCATTGAGCAACGATTCCGGACAGATTTCCGATATAGACGAACACATCGGCGGCCAGGATCGCATCCGCGCTGGCATTCGGCCGCGCCTGCAGGGCCGACGCAAGATCAGCCTCTTCGAGGGTTTCGTAAATCCCGCGCGCCCGGGCCTGGGACAGCATCTCGGGCGACAGATCGACCCTGGTTAGCCGCTCCACCATGTCCAGGGCTGCGGCACCGGCAAGCCCCGTGCCGCAGCCCAGATCGATGCAATGCCCCACCCCGCCGGGACACGCGGCGCGCAGGACGTCGGCCACATGCCCGGGGCCGGTGTAGTTCAGCCTATCGGTCAGGTGTTCCTCGAAATGCTCGGCATACCAATCGAAATAGTCCGAGATAGAGTCCACCGGCGCCTGGTCCGGAGCGGTGTCCTCGCCCAGTGCGGCAATCATGAAGGCAGGTCCGTTGCGGTCCGGCGCGATCTCCAGGCACCGCTCGTAATGCGCGATCACCACCTTCTTGTTGCCTGCATCCCCCTCGATATCGTCCAGCAGCCAGTGGGCGGTGATGCAATCTGCATCCAGCGCGAGCGCGCTCTTGAACAGCGCTTTGGACCGCTTCGTGTCGCCGTGAAACAGAAGCGGGGCACCTATGTCGGCGGTATGTTCGGCCTCGACGACATCAGCCCGCTTCGCGGCGTCGGCCGCTTCGTCGGATTGGCCAAGCGCGTCGAGGGCATCGGCATAAAGGCGCCACGCCGCGACATGCTTCGGCGTCTTGTCCAGAAACGATCGTATGTGGGGGAGTGCGGCCGAGAATTCCCGGCCACGGCACAGTTCCTGGGCGTGGGAAAAATCGTCCGACGACATTCAGGAATTATGGTATCCGCGAAAGAGGGTTTGCGCCGCTTACTTGACGCCCCTTTTGCCTTTCTTGCCCGGCGGACAAGGCGACGGCAGGGTCTTCGCATTCGCGCTGCGATCCAGGTGCAGGATCGTGGGTGCCGCATAAGCCACGCCCGCGGCCAGGCCGAGGCGGGCCGGCGCCTTGCGGCGGTTCATGGTGCGTGATGTACGATCTTCGGTCGTTGGATGGTCTAACATGTCTTAACTCCGGTGCCGGCGACGCCCGCCACGATGTCTACCGATCCTCCCCCGATCGAGGTCCAGGTCGTATATCGTGTGATCGGTGCCGAGCAACAAGTGTAATTGTGAAAACATGTTTCTGAACAACGCCTTAGAAAAATGAGCCCGCACGAGGAAAATGCCGGCTCTGATCTCGCGGCCGCCGAGCTGACCGTGGAGACGACGCGCGGCGTCTGCCGCCATCTCGTCGACCTGGGATACGCCGTGATCACCGAGTTCACGCTGGCGAACGGGCGCCGCTCCGACGTCATCGGGCTGGCCGATGACGGGTCGTTCGCCATTGTCGAGGTCAAGGTGAGCGTCGCCGACCTGCGCGGCGACACTAAGTGGCCAGAGTATGAAGATTTCTGCGACCGGCTGTATTTCGCCGTGCCCCCGGCATTCCCCCACGACCTGGTGCCCGAGAGCACCGGGCTGATCATCGCCGATGGATGGGGAGCAGAAGCCTTGCGCGAGGCCCCGGAGACCGGGCTGCACGCCAGCCGACGCAAGGCGCTGACTCTTCGCTTCGCCCGCGCGGCCGCCCAGCGCCAACAGCGCCTGGTCGACCCGAAGGTCTAGGTGGCGGCTAACCCGCGATGCGTGAAATCGTGTCGGAGGTGGAAAAACCGTCCACCAGGTCCGCCAGCACAATGTGGCCGCCATTCGCGGTGACCACATCACCGCCGACCACCTCCTCGACACTGTAGTCGGCGCCCTTGACCAGCACATCCGGCTTCACCGCCTCGATCAAGGCAAGCGGCGTCTCCCCGCCGAACAGAACCACGGCATCGACCCCGGACAATGACGCGATGACACGCGCGCGCGCATCCTGGGGTTGCACGGGCCGCCCCTCGCCCTTCAGACCACGAACCGATGCATCGTCGTTCAAGGCCACGATGAGCCGGTCGCAGGCCGCGCTCGCCTGTTCGATCAGGGCAATATGTCCCGGGTGCACGATATCGAAGCAGCCATTGGTGAAGCCCACGGACAATCCCCGGGCGCGCCATCGTGCGATCCGGTCGGCAAGATCGGCATGGCCGAGTATTTTCGATGACAGGCCGGCGGCACCGCCCAGCCCGTCGGACAATTCCTCCAGCCGCACCACCGCCGTCCCGACCTTGCCGACGACGATTCCGGCGGCAACGTTGGCAAGTTGCGCGGCGTCCGCGATCTGCATGCCGGCCGCCAGCCCCGCCGCAACCGTCGCGACCACCGTGTCGCCGGCACCCGAGACGTCGAACACCTCGCGCGCCATGGCCGGCAGATGAACCTCGCCAGCATCCGACACCACGGTCATGCCGTTGGGACCGCGGGTCGCGATGATCGCGCCTAGACCGCAGGTCTCTATCAGGTGGCGCGCCGCCGCAACAACATCGGCCTCGCTGTCGACAGGCATTTGCGACGCCTCGCCCAGCTCACGCCTGTTCGGGGTCACGACACTGGCGCCGCGGTAGCGTGAAAAATCAACGCCCTTGGGATCAACCAGGACAGGAACGCCGGCCTTCGTCGCGGCCTCGATGGCAGCCGCGATGACGTCGGTCGTCAGAACACCCTTGCCGTAGTCCGACAGCACCAGCGCGCCGCACGGGCCATCGCAGACGGCGGCCTTC